>NZ_JAHWXJ010000001.1:0-1931258 GCF_023091185.1 Microbacterium sp. KSW4-4
CTCGAAAATCGAGGTGGCTACAGTTTTGGCTACTGGCGAGCCGGGGTTTTCCTAGCTCGCCCAGTGTTTTCTAGTGCCCCCGACAGGAGTCGAACCTGCGACCTACGGTACCGGAAACCGGCGCTCTATCCACTGAGCTACGGAGGCGTACCGATCGACAATATCACTCGTCGGGGGTGGTCTCCGACCCACCGGCCTCCGTGACCGGCGCGGCGCGCAGTTCGTCGAGCGCCGCGGCGAGCCTTTCGGCGAGATAGCGGTGGCCGTCGGTGGACGGATGCTTGCGTCCTACCTCCACGTCGATGACGGCGAGGTAGTTGTCCTCGGTGATCCAGTCCCGCTCGATCGGGGAGATGTACCACCAACCGCGGGCCGAGGCGAGAGCTGCGAGATCCCGGTCGATCCGTGCGGTCTGCGCGCCCACCGGCAGCTCGTGCGGCGCGGGACCGAGGACCACGATCGCCGCCTCCGGATAAAGCGCCGTCAGCGCGTCCCACGCGGCGGTCACGGCCTCGCGGTAGCCGGCCTCGCCCTGCGCCCGGTCGTTGATGGAGCCCTGGATGATGACGAGGTCTGGATCGAGGGTCGGGTCCAGCGCCGCGATGCGGTCGCCGAAGTCGGGGCCGTCGATCCCGGGCTTGAGGTAGCCGCTGCCGCGGACGCCGTCGACGATGGTCGAGCCGTGCAGGAGGTCGGCGAGCACGTACGCGTAGCCCAGCGTGGGGTCGGAGGCGGCCGAACCGTAGGTCCAGGAATCACCGAACACGAGGACGGTCGGCTCGTCGGGGAGCACGAGCGGCGCGGGGGCGATGACCGCGGCGGACTCGTCTCCGGCGGCGGCGCCGACCGGGAGGGATGACGGCGCCGGAACCCAGGGCCGCCAGACTCCGAGAACGCCCGCGGCGACGGCGACGAGGAGGGCGGCGCCGATGCCCGCGATGCGCAGTCGACGAGGGGCGGCGGGGGCGTTCATGGTGTGAGAGTAGATCACGGAGGACGGATCGCAAACTCCGCGGGACACGGGGCGACGGAACGGGCCTGCGCACCCCCGTAAACTGGGGGATCTATGAATCCTGAAACGCTCGCCCACGCCCTCCTCGCCGTCCTCGCCCCCATCGCCGAGGAACGACGTCCGGGCGAGCCGTTCGACCTCTCCGCCGCCGACATCGTGCTGGAGCGCCCGCGCAACCGCGACCACGGCGACTGGGCCTCGAACATCGCCATGCGCCTGGCCAAGCCCTTCGGCACGAACCCGCGCGAGCTCGCCCAGCAGATCGCCGACGGACTGGCCGATGTGGACGGCATCGCGAGCGTGGAGGTCGCGGGCCCCGGCTTCCTCAACATCCGCCTCGACGCGGCGGCCGCCGGTGCGCTCGCGAAGGTCATCGTCGACGCCGGTCCCGCCTACGGGACGAACTCCTCGCAGGAGGGCGTGAGCGTCAACGTGGAGTTCGTCTCGGCGAACCCCACCGGACCGCTGCACATCGCGCACACGCGCTGGGCGGCCCTCGGCGACGCGATCGTCCGCCTGCTCCTCGCGAGCGGCGCCCGTGCGGTGCGCGAGTACTACATCAATGACGCGGGCGTGCAGATGGACCGTTTCGCCGCGTCCGTGCTGGCCGCGGCGAAGGGGGAGCCCACGCCGGAGGGCGGCTACCCGGGGGAGTACATCGCGACGCTCGCCGGTCGCGTTCTCGAGGCCCGTCCCGACCTGCTCGACCTCCCCGAGGAGGACCAGCTCACCGTCGCCCGCGAGCTCGGCTACGAGTACCAGCTCGCCGAGATCAAGAACTCCCTCGAGCGCTTCAACGTGCCTTTCGACGTGTGGTTCTCCGAGCGCACCCTCCACGCGAAGGACGCCTCGGGCACCAGCCTCATCGACCAGGCCGTCGACCGTCTGCGCGAGCAGGGCCACGTGTTCGACGAGGACGGCGCCGTCTGGGTGCGCACCACCGACTTCGGCGACGACAAGGACCGCGTCATCCGCCGCTCGAACGGCGAGTACACCTACTTCGCCGCCGACGCCGCCTACTACCTGAACAAGGGCGACCGCGGCTTCCGCGACAAGATCTACCTGCTCGGCGCCGACCACCACGGCTACGTGCACCGTCTCAAGGCGGTCGCGGGGGCGGCGGGCGACGACCCCGCGAAGAACATCCAGGTGCTGATCGGCCAGATGGTCTCGATCAACGGCGCCCGCCTCAGCAAGCGCGCCGGCAACATCATCGAGATGGACGACCTGCTCGACTGGCTCGGCACGGACGCGCTGCGCTACTCGCTGGAGCGCTCGCCCGCCGACTCGCCGCTCGACCTCGACCCGGAGCTGCTGCAGAAGCGCACGAACGACAACCCGGTGTTCTACGTGCAGTACGCACACGCCCGCACCCACAACGTCGCGCGCAACGCCGCCGACTCCGGCATCGACCGCTCGGTCTTCGCCCCGGAGACCCTCACGCACGAGACCGAGGCGGCGCTGCTGGGCGCGCTCCAGGAGTTCCCGCGCATCGTCGCGTTCGCCGCCGAGGTGCGCGAGCCGCACCGCGTCGCGCGCTACCTGGAGGAGCTCGCCGGGCTGTACCACCGCTGGTACGACAACTGCCGGGTGATCCCGCTCAGCGACGCCCCGGTGGAGGACGTGCACCGCACGCGCCTGTGGCTGAACGACGCCGCCGGCCAGGTCTTCCGCAATGGGCTCGACCTGCTCGGCGTCTCCGCGCCCGAGCGCATGTAGGGAGCGCCATGAGCGACGACAACCCGACCCTCCCGTACCCGAAGCCCTCGGACGAGCACCCGACGCTCGTGGTCCCGGACCCGGCGGACGGTCGCGAGCGGAAGGGCTCAGCGCCGCGGCGGCGCCGGTGGCCGTGGGTCGTCCTCATCGTCGTGGTGGTGGTCGCGGCCCTCGTGGTCGCGTCGGAGCTCGTCGCCCGTGCGGTACTGCCCGGCGTCGTGCGTTCGATCGTCATCGAGCAGCTCGACCTCCCTGCCGACCAGCAGCTGGACGTCGAGACCGAGGGGGTCCTCCTCCCACAGCTGCTCGCCGGTCGTCTCGACACCCTGCGGCTGTCGACGGACGCCGTCACGCTGCAGGGCATCACCGGTGCGGCTGACGTCACGGCGACCGGCGTTCCGCTGCGGGGCGGCGACCTCGACGGCGCCGACGGCACCATCCGCATCGACCAGGAGCAGTTCACCGCTCTGCTCGCCGACTCGGAGCTCCCGGTCGACACCGTGGAGTTCGCGGCACCGAACGCGACCCTCGGAGGCTCGTTCGACGTGCTCGGCACCGCGGTCCCGGTCTCCGTCACCCTCACTCCGGGGGCTGTCGAGGGCGACCTCGAACTCACCCCGGTGGCGGCGAGCATCGGCGGCGTCGACATCGATCTCGACAGCGTCGGGTCGTCGCTCGGCTCCCTCGGTCACGGGATCACGCAGCCGCGGCGGGTGTGCATCGCGGACCAGCTCCCGGCCGGTCTCACGCTGACGGGGGTCGAGATCGTCGACGATCAGGCCGTGATCGACATCGACGTGGACGGGGCGATCGTCACGGATGAGGCGCTCCAGGAGAAGGGGTCCTGCGACCGCTGACCGGACCCCGCTTCAATCGGGCAGGCGCTCCTGCAGCCGTGCGGCGAGCTCCGTCGGCCGCTGCAGGGGGATGCCGTGTCCGCAACCACGGAGGACCTCGAGGGTGCTGCGGGGATGGACACGGTTCAGCAGCGCGGCGGAACGGCGCATGAGCGGCTTCTCGTCGCCTCCGACGAGGACCAGTGCCGAGCCGGGGTGCGTGCTCCACGCGGGCGGGGGCGTGAAACGCAGGTTCTCCTCGACGGCGCGCAGCAGGGTCGTGCGTGAGATGGCGGCGGAGGTCTCCAGATAGCGGGGAAGCAGCGCGTCCGGGATGAACAGCTCGCGCGCCTGCAGACGGGCGAAGCGCTCGTTCCTGGCGAGCCCGGCCGTGAGGCGGAGCAGCGCGAGGGTCGGTCGGATGGCGCGCAGCGGTTCTGCCTGGGCGCTGATGACGACGGCGTCGGCGACGAGGTCCGGGCGTCGTGCCGCGAGCAGGACGGCGAGCTGCGCGCCGAGGGAGAATCCGACGACCGTGGCCGGTCCCGTCTCCTGCTCCAGCAGGGGGACGAGCGCCGCCACCGTCTCCTCGTGCGACGCGTAGTCCTCGGTCGCGCTGCGGCCGTGACCGGGAAGATCAGGGACGATGACCCGCCGCGCAGGATCGAGGTGCGTGCGCAGCGGCTCCCACATCCAGCCGGCGACGCCGCCGCCGTGCAGGAGCAGAAGCGGTGGTGTTCCCGGGGGACCCGATGTCTCGTGATGCATGTCACTCCGTCTCGAAGCTCGCGGCCATGCGGCCGACCGTGTCGATGGCGCTCTTCAGCGTGCCCCGGTCGAGCGGTCCCAGCGTTCGGGCCGCGGAGAGCAGTCCGAGGGTGGCGCTGGAGAGCACGAGGGCGAGGGCTTCGGGCTCCACGTCCGGCACGATACGGCCCTGACGCTGGAGGTCACGGATCCCGGTGACGACCCGCTCGTGACGTGTCCGGTACCGGGAGGTCGGTTGCGTGGCGACGTGCGCGCCGAGCACTCCCGCATCGTCGAGGAACGCTGCCGTCATGAGCTCGTCGTCGAGCAGCGCGGCCGCCGTGGCGCGGTAGAGGGCGCTGAGCGAGGGCTGCGGTCCGGCGGTGCGGGCGACGGCGTCGGTGATCCGAGCGGTTCCGCGCTGGAGCAGGGCGTCGAGGATGTCGCGCTTCGCGGCGAACTCCAGATAGACGGCGCCTTTGCCGATACCGGCCACGCGGGCGATCGCCGCGACGCTCATCGTGTCGAACCCCTCCGCGAGGACCATCCCCTCCGCCGCGTCGAGGATGCGTGCCCGGCGGTCCGGGACGAGCGGCCTAGGCATCGGAGCCTCGTGCGAACCACTCGCGCAGGGCGGGGATCACGAGGTCGGGACGGTCCCGTTGCACCCAGTGCCCGGCGCCGGGGGCCACGAAGAGCTGCCCGTCCGGCAGGCTCTCCGCGGCCGCCTCGACCCGTCGGAGCGGGACGCCGGAGTCGCGGTCGCCGTGCACGAGGAGGACGGGGACGCGGATCTCGGCGAGTCGATCACGGTAGTCGGTGCGGAGCCGCAGCGGCCGCACCTGGTCGCGCTGCCAGCCGCCGAAGGTCCTGAGACCGGAGCCGGTCGCAGCCTCGGCGAGCACCGCGTCGACGAGAGCAGGGGTGCGGGCGTCGGGGGAGCGCACGAGATCCTGAAGGCCTCGCGTCATCGCCTTGCGGTCGCGTGCGTAGACGCGTGTCATCGCACCGAGCAGGCCCGAACGCAGGAGCAGGAACGTCGACAGGTGGGAGAGGGGCCCGAAGGCGCCGTCCGTCAGGCGCGGCATCAGACCATAGCTGCCGAGGAGGGCGGCGGCGTGCGCTCCGTCCGGGCGGTCGAGCAGATGGCCCAGCGCCATCCCCGCGCCCATCGACAGGCCCCCGATGGCGTAGGCGTGCAGCCCGAGGGCATCGACGAGGTCGCCGACATACTGCACCAGGCGCTCTTGCGTCAGCGGTGCATCGAGGTGTGAACTGCGTCCGAAGCCCGGGTGGTCCGGCGCGACGACGCGGTGCCCGGCCGCCGCCAGCGCCGGCCCGACCTCGCCCCAGGAGAGCTCCGCACTGTCGGCCCCGCCGCCGTGCAGCAGCAGCACGGGCGGCTGCATCTCCCCGGGCGGGCGCCATTCCAGGACCGACACCGCCGCGCCGGGAACGGTCACGGTGTGCCGTCGTGGTGCGGACATGCGTCCCCTCTCGTTGTGACCATCCTATCGATTCCGGTCACAACGAGGGCATCACTCCGGGGCGGCGGTGCCGTTCTCCTCGGCCGCCGCACGCTGGGCGTCGCGCAGCTCGGCCGTGGCGATCTTGACGTCGACCTCGGCGCGCTGCAGCCGTCGCTGGACGAACGTCCGCGCGCCGAACCGTTCGTGCAGGCGGTCGCCGCGCTCCTCTTCGGCCGTGACGATGTAGGCGCACGCGACGAGGATGACCTGCGTGGAGAGCTGGAGCCAGATCAGGAGGGCGAGGAGGGAAGCGAACGAGGCGAGCAGGGGATTGCTCGTCGCTCCGCCCACGAACAGTCCGGAGAGCTGCTGCAGCACGATGAGGCCGAAGGCGCCGAGGAAGGCGCCGCTCCACAGGGAACGGGCGGCCGGCCGGACGCCGGAGAGCAGGAGGAAGGCGCCGACGATCAGGGCGGCATCGAGGATGAAGACCACGAGAAGCGACAGGATCCGGACCGTCCAGGCGAGCAGAGGTGAATCCGACGGCACCCCGAGCAGGTCGCCGATCCAGGTCACCCCGAGCTGACCGATGAACGTGATCCCGGCGGCGAGCACGAACGCGATCCCGATGCCGGCGGCGAGGAGCAGGTTGCGGACGATGACCCAGATCCACAGGATGTCCGCCTGGATCGTGCCGGCGATGGTCCGGATGGCCGTGCGGAGCGAGCCGATGGCGCCGAGGGCGGCACCGATCAGGGCGACGAGGGAGATGATGCCGGCGATCGAGAACGACGCCGGAGTCCGGAGGTCCTTCGTGTCGATGACGCCGCCTTCTCCGATGAGCCCCGGGACCGCGGACTGCACGGCGTCGATGATCGCGCGCCAGGCCTCCGGGTTGCCGGAGAGCCAGAGGGCCGCGAGGGAGAATCCGAGGAGCACGCCCGCGAACACGCTGAACAGGGCGCGATAGGTCACGCTGTCGGCGAGCATCGGACCGCGTCGTTCGGAGTACAGCAGCACCGCCCTCACCGGTCGCCGAGCCAGGGCCCAGGCGATCACCGGGCTCGTGATGCGGGCGACGAGCCCGGGGCGGGCCGGGGCTGCGGAGCGGTTCTCGGAGTCTCGGTTGTCGGTGTCTGCCACATGCCCACCCTATGAGCCGGGCGGTACCGCTCCCCAGGGGGTTGACGCGGCGTGTCACCATGGCCAGGCCGGGACAGAGGGTGCCCTAGAATCGGGGCAACTCGATGTGCGCCTCCGCCCGAGATCCGTCCCACGATTGGTGTTCCGTGCTCGACTCTGCCGCCACGCTCGCTCCGGACTGGCTCGTCGTCCCCGAGGATCCGAACGATCTCGCACCGGGTGTCTGGCCATCGTCGGCCACGCGCGACGAGGACGGCAGTCTCGTGCTCGCCGGAGTGCCGGCGCCCGAGCTCGCCCGCACCTACGGCACGCCGCTCCTCGTGCTCGACGAGGACGAGGTGCGTCGCCGCGCCCGGGCCTTCCGCGACGCTTTCGACCGCGCCGCGTCCGCGCACGGCACTACCGCGCAGGTGTACTACGCCGGCAAGGCGTTCCTGTGCACGACGGTCGCCCGTTGGGTCGTCGACGAGGGGCTCCGCGTCGACGTGTGCACCGGCGGTGAGCTCGAAGTCGCCCTCGCCGCGGGGGTCGCGCCGGCCTCGCTGGGGTTCCACGGCAACAACAAGTCGGTCGCCGAGCTGGAGCGCGCGGTCGCTCTCGGCGTCGGCACGATCGTCGTCGACAGCGCGATCGAGATCGAGCGCCTCGCCGCCATCACGGCGCGTACGGACACCATGCAGCGCGTCATGGTCCGGGTCATCAGCGGCGTCCACGCCGAGACCCACGACTTCCTCGCCACGGCCCACGAGGACCAGAAGTTCGGCTTCCCGCTCGCCGAAGCCGAGGTCGCCGTGGCGCGCATCCGCGAGATCCCGGGGCTGGAGTTCGCCGGCCTGCACTGCCACATCGGCTCCCAGATCTTCGGCGTGGCCGGCTTCCGCGAATCCGCGTCGCGCGTGCTCGAACTGCACGCCGCCCTCCTCGAGGACGGACCGGTGCCGCAGCTGAACCTCGGTGGCGGCTTCGGCATCGCCTACACCCGCGTCGACGACCCCACGCCGATCGACGAGCTGGCCGACGGCATCGTGGCGGCGGTCGCCGAGGGCTGCGCGGCGCGGGGCATCGCGGTGCCCGCGCTCTCGTTCGAGCCCGGGCGCGCGATCGTCGGCACGGCGGGTGTGACCCTCTACGAGGTCGGGACGACGAAGGACGTCACGGTCGCCTCGGGAGCTACCAGGCGTTACGTCAGCGTCGACGGCGGGATGAGCGACAACGCCCGCACGGCCCTTTACGGCGCCAGCTACTCCGCCCGCCTCGCCTCGCGGACGGGGACGGCCGAGCCTCAGCTGAGCCGAGTGGTCGGCAAACACTGCGAGTCCGGCGACATCGTCGTCGACCACGAGTACCTCCCCGGAGACGTGACACCGGGCGATCTGCTGGCCGTCCCGGCGACCGGCGCCTACTGCGCCTCGCTCGCGAGCAACTACAACCACGTCCCGCGGCCGCCGATCGTCGCCGTGCGCGAGGGGCGCTCGCGGGTGATCGTCCGCGGCGAGACCGTCCACGACCTGCTGGCCCGCGACGCGGGCATCGACGGGGCGCACGCCCCTGAGGGAGCACGATGACCCACCACCGAAGGAGCATCCATGACTGACTACAGACGACTTCGCGTGGCGCTGCTGGGCGCCGGAGCCGTCGGCTCCCAGGTGGCGGCCCTCCTGCTCCGCCACGGCGACGAGCTGGCCGACCGCGCGGGTGCCGCGCTGGACCTGGCGGGCATCGCGGTGCGCAACCTCGACGCGCCCCGCGACGTCGACCTCCCGAAGGAGCTCTTCACGACCGACGCCGAGTCGCTCATCCTCGGCGCCGACATCGTGATCGAGCTCATCGGCGGCATCGAGCCCGCCCGCACGAACATCCTCCAGGCGATCGGCTCCGGAGCCGACGTGGTCACGGCCAACAAGGCGCTGTTGGCCACCCACGGGCCGGAGCTGTTCGAGGCGGCCGATCGCGTCGGCGCCTCGGTGTACTACGAGGCGGCGGCCGCGGGTGCCATCCCGATCATCCGTCCGCTGCGCGACTCGCTCGCGGGTGACCGCGTCGTGCGGATCATGGGCATCGTCAACGGCACCACGAACTACATCCTCGACCGGATGGACACCGAGGGCGCCGACTTCGCCGACGTGCTGGCGGACGCGCAGCGCCTCGGATACGCGGAGGCCGACCCCACCGCGGACGTCGAAGGCTACGACGCCGCGCAGAAGGCCGCGATCCTCGCCAGCCTCGCCTTCCACACCGCGGTGCCGCTGGATGCGGTGCACCGCGAGGGGATCACCGCCATCACGGCGTCGATGATCGAGGAGGCCCGCGCGGCGGGCTTCGTGATCAAGCTGCTCGCCGTCTGCGAGCGCATCGAGGCCGACGGCGCCGAGTCCATCTCGGTGCGGGTCTACCCGGCTCTCGTGCCGGTCGCACACCCTCTCGCCTCCGTGCACGGCGCCAACAACGCCGTCTTCGTCGAGGCCGAGGCGGCGGGCTCCCTGATGTTCTACGGTGCCGGCGCGGGCGGCATCCAGACGGCCTCGGCCGTGCTCGGCGACGTGGTCTCCGCCGCTCGTCGGCATATCGCCGGCGGCGTCGGCGTGGGCGAGTCGACCCGGGCGAACCTCCCCGTCGTGCCCATCGGCCACGTCACGACGCGGTACCAGATCACCCTCGAGGTCTCCGACGCCCCCGGCGTGCTGGCGACCGTCGCCGGGATCCTCAGCGACGGCGGGGTGTCCGTCGCGACCGTCGTGCAGACCGTCGAGGGGGAGGACGAGCCGACCGCGCGCCTCATCATTGGCACGCACCGCGCAACGGAGCAGGCCCTCAGCGACACGGTGGACGTGCTCGCGGGCAGCGACGTCGTCGCTCGTGTGGTGTCCGTCCTCCGGGTGGAAGGCGAGTGACCACGGTGACGGCCACGGCTCCCGCCCCCGAGGAGCACGGTGCGCGCGTGGGCCGCACGGTCGAGGTGACGGTGCCGGCGACGAGCGCCAACCTGGGCCCCGGCTTCGACACGCTCGGCCTGGCGCTCAGCATCTACGACCGTCTCGAGGTGACGGCGCTTCCCGCAGGGCAGCTCGAGATCGAGGTCTCCGGCTCCGGCGCCGAGGACATCCCGCAGGATGCGTCCAACCTCATCGTCCGGACGATCGCCCACGTGTTCGCCGACGTCGGTCGGTCGATGCCCGGTCTGCGCATCGTGGCCGAGAACGCCGTCCCGCACGGCCGCGGTCTCGGGTCCTCCGGTGCGGCCGTCGCCGCCGGCGTGCTCGCGGCGAAGGGGCTGCTGGCCGGCGACGTCGACATCTCCGACACCGATCTGCTGCGCCTGGCGACCGAGCTGGAGGGCCACCCGGACAACGTGGCGCCCGCACTGTTCGGCGGACTCACGATCGCGTGGATGGGGGAGCGCGGCCCGCAGCACAAGAAGCTCCTCGTGCACCGCGGCGTCTCCCCGCTCGTCCTCGTCCCGGCCTACACGATGTCCACCTCGCAGGCCCGTTCCCTGCAGCCGCCGCACGTCTCCACGGCCGACGCGGTGTTCAACGTGTCCCGGTCGGCGCTGCTCATCGCGGCGCTGATGCAGAGCCCGGAGCTGCTGCTGGACGCGACCGCGGACCGGCTGCACCAGGATTACCGCGCCGGCGCCATGCCCGAGACGCAGCGCCTCGTGCAGGCGCTGCGCGCCGCGGGATTCGCGGCCGTCGTCTCCGGTGCCGGGCCCAGCGTGCTCGTGCTCGCCGACGGTCCCGGCAGTCGGCTGGATGCGGTGGAGGTGGCCAACAGGGTGACCGACACCCCGTGGGAGGCGCTCCTGCTCGCCGTCGACGTCCGTGGTGGTACAGTGGGGGATCGAGCGGAGGGCTCCACGTAGCATTCGTGAATCTGGCCCCATTGCATCTCTTGCAAGACCCGCACGCGAACCCCTGAGGCACAAGTGCCGAGGCTGGCTGACGCCGAGCGTCAGCCCGTGCGATCGTGCGCAGCACCCGTTGTGCGCGTTCACGCTCATTTCCCATGACCTATAAGGGAGTACTCGTGGAGAACCTCTCCGAGACCCAGAACGATCAGGCGGCTCCGACCGCCGACGCCCCCGTCGCCGAGCAGGCGACCGAGTCGGCTCCGGCCAAGAAGCGCGCGCCGCGCCGGGCGAACACCGCCACGGCTGCGGCCAAGGCGGCCAAGGCCGCGGAGGAGTCCGGTTCGGCGGAGGCCCCTGCGGCTGCCGGCGACTCCGCCGAGGCGGCGGAGGCGGCCCCGAAGGCGAAGGCTCCGCGCCGCACGCGGGCGAAGAAGGCGGACGCCGAGGCTCCGGCCGAGGCCGCACCGGCGGAAGCGGCACCGGGCGCCGAGACCACCGAGGCGCCCGCCGAGGCCCCCAAGTCCGCCCGCGGGCGTCGTACGAAGAAGGCGGACGCCGAGGCCCCGCAGGCGAAGACCGAGAAGGCCGAGGCCGCACCGGCCGACAGCACGGCGGAGACCGCCGAGGCGGGCACTGCTCAGGGCGGCCGCGCCAAGAACGATGCGGCGAAGAGCGAGTCGAAGAACGACAGCGCTGCCGCGAAGAACGAGGCCGAGGCGGACGCTCCGGCGAAGGATGCATCCGGCGAGGCGGACAACGGCGAGGAGCAGGGCGGTCGGGGCCGCAACCGCAACCGCAACCGCAACCGTGGCCGTGGTCAGGGCGGCGGCCAGGAGCAGGCACAGAACGCGCCGGCCGACGACGACCAGTCGGGTAACGGCAACGGCCGCAACCGTCAGCGCAACAAGCGTCGCAGCGGCGGCCAGGTCGACGAGTTCGAGACGGAGATCACCGAGGACGACGTCCTCATCCCGATCGCCGGCATCCTCGACGTGCTCGACAACTACGCCTTCGTGCGCACGACCGGCTACCTCGCCGGCCCCAGCGATGTCTACGTCTCGCTCGGCCAGGTCAAGAAGTACAACCTCCGCAAGGGCGACGCCGTCGTCGGCTCCATCAAGCAGCCGCGCGAGGGCGAGCAGCAGGGCCGCCAGAAGTACAACGCGCTGGTCAAGGTCGACTCGATCAACGGCCTCTCCGTCGACGACGCGGCCACCCGCGTGGAGTTCGGCAAGCTCACCCCGCTCTACCCGCAGGAGCGTCTGCGCCTGGAGACGGCTCCGGAGAAGCTCACGCAGCGGATCATCGACCTCGTCGCGCCGATCGGCAAGGGCCAGCGCGGCCTCATCGTCGCGCCGCCGAAGGCCGGCAAGACGATCGTCCTGCAGCAGATCGCCAACGCGATCGCGCAGAACAACCCCGAGGTCCACCTCATGGTCGTGCTCGTCGACGAGCGCCCCGAAGAGGTCACCGACATGGAGCGCACCGTGAAGGGCGAGGTCATCGCCTCGACCTTCGACCGCCCCGCGGAAGACCACACGACGGTCGCCGAGCTCGCGATCGAGCGGGCCAAGCGCCTCGTCGAGCTGGGCCGCGACGTGGTCGTGCTCCTCGACTCGATCACCCGCCTCGGACGCGCGTACAACCTGGCCGCTCCGGCGTCGGGCCGCGTCCTCACCGGTGGCGTCGACGCGTCCGCGCTCTACCCGCCGAAGCGCTTCTTCGGTGCCGCCCGTAACATCGAGAACGGCGGATCCCTCACGATCCTCGCCACCGCGCTCGTCGAGACCGGCTCCAAGATGGACGAGGTCATCTTCGAGGAGTTCAAGGGCACCGGCAACAGCGAGCTGCGGCTGTCCCGTCAGCTCGCCGACAAGCGCATCTTCCCGGCGGTGGACGTCAACGCGTCCAGCACCCGCCGCGAGGAGATGCTGCTCTCGGCCGACGAGGTCAAGATCACCTGGAAGCTGCGCCGCGCTCTCGCCGGCCTCGACCCGCAGCAGGCCCTGGAGGTCGTGCTCGGCAAGCTCAAGGAGACCCACTCCAACGTGGAGTTCCTCGTGCAGATGCAGAAGTCGATCCCGACGCTGCCCTCGGGCGCCCACGGGCACGACAACAACATCCGCTGAGGTCCGACGTGTTCGAGTCCGTCCAGACTCTGATCGACGAGCATCGCCGGGTCCAGGAGGAGCTCTCCGACCCGGCGGTGCACGCCGACGCGGCGCGCGCCAAGCGCGTCAACCGTCGGTACGCCGAACTGTCGCGCATCGTCGCGGCGCACGAGGCGTGGACGGGGGCCGTCGACGATCTCGAGGCGGCGCGGGAACTGGCCCGTGAGGACGAAGCGTTCGCCGCGGAGATCCCCGCCCTCGAAGAGGGCGTGCAGGCGGCGCAGGAGCGTCTGCGGCGCCTTCTCATCCCGCGCGACCCGGACGACGCCCGCGACGTGATCATGGAGATCAAGGCGGGGGAGGGCGGCGCGGAGTCGGCCCTGTTCGCCGCGGATCTGCTGCGCATGTACGTGCAGTACGCCGCGTCGAAGGGGTGGAAGACCGAGCTGCTCGAGCGCAACGAGTCCGACCTCGGCGGCTACAAGGACGTGCAGGTCGCGATCAAGGGCTCGTCGTCCGACCCCGCGCAGGGCGTCTGGGCGCATCTAAAGTACGAGGGCGGTGTGCACCGCGTGCAGCGGGTTCCCGCGACGGAGTCGCAGGGGCGCATCCACACCTCGACGACCGGCGTGCTCGTGTTCCCCGAGGTGGACGAGCCCGAGGAGATCCAGATCGATCAGAACGATCTGAAGATCGACGTGTTCCGCTCATCGGGACCCGGCGGGCAGTCGGTGAACACCACCGACTCCGCTGTCCGCATCACGCACGTGCCCACCGGGATCGTCGTGTCGATGCAGAACGAGAAGTCACAGCTGCAGAACCGCGAGGCGGCGATGCGCGTGCTGCGCGCCCGACTGCTCGCCAAGCAGCAGGAGGAGCTCGATGCGGCGGCCTCCGACGCACGCAAGTCGCAGATCCGCGGCATGGACCGTTCGGAGCGCATCCGCACGTACAACTTCCCCGAGAACCGGATCGCGGATCACCGCACCGGGTTCAAGGCGTACAACCTCGATCAGGTCATGGACGGTGCGCTCGACCCCATCATCGAGAGCGCCATCGCCGCCGACGAGGAGGCGCGTCTCGCCGCCGTCGGCTCCGAGGGCTGAGCGGCCGCCGCGACGGCGTCAGGTGCGCGCGGCGTACCGGTGCTCGGGACGCCCGGTCGACCCGTACTGCAACCGCACCTCGACGATGGTCCGCGCGGCGAGAGCGGCGAGGTGCCGTTGCGCCGTGGCGCGGGAGATGCCGACCCGTTCGGCGACCTCCGCGGCGGAGGCCTCGTCGGCCCCGAGCGCCTCGAGCACGCGCTGCTCGGTTGCCGAACGCGACAGGGAGACCGGCTCGCCGCCCCCGTGCAGGATCGCCAGCGCGCGGTCCACGTCCTCCTGCGTGAGCGCACGATCGCCCGCGAGCAGATTGCGGTAGCGGGTGTATCGGTCGAGGAGCCCGGTGAGGGCACGGCGCTCGAAGGGCTTCACGAGGTAGCCTACGGCGCCGGTCCGCAGCGCCCGTCGTACCGTGGGGGCGTCGTCCGCGGCGGAGATGAGGATCGCGTCGACGCCGGCCTCGCGGACGAGCCCGATGCCGTCGCCGTCGGGGAGATAGACGTCGGCGAGCAGGACATCGGGGCGTGTCGAGCGCACGAGGTCGCGTGCCTCGGCGCAGGACCGCGCGGTCCCGGTCACGGCGTACCCGGGGTGGTCGTCCACGATCGTCCGGTGCAGATCGGCCACCCGGAAGTCGTCGTCGAGGATGAGCGCGCGCAGCGGTTCGGTCATGGGTCCTCCTTCGGGACACGCGGAGCGGGGTCGACGGCATCCCCGAGGCGGGCGGCGAACACCGCGCCGTGGCCGGGACCGCCGGGGTCGATGATCCAGAGGTCGCCTCCGCTGCGGCGAGCGATCTCCGTCGCGAGCGGCAGACCGATGCCGTGCCCGTGCACCGGGTCGTCGCTTCCGTCCTCGACGGTGCTCGTCCGCGGGTCGGGCTCGCGCAGACCGTCGCCGGAGTCGGCCACGGTGACGATGAGCGCGTCACCGTCGCTCAGCACGGAGACGTCCACCCACCGCGGCTCCCGCGTGCCCGCGACGGCGGCCACGACCGCGTTGTCGACGAGGTTGCCGAGCACGCTCGCCACGTCCTCGGCCCGGCGGACGGTGCCGATCAGCTGAGTCTCGTCTCCGATCCGCAGGGCGACGCCCCGTTCGGCGGCCTCGACGCCCTTGGCTCCGAGGAAGGCGTGCAGGAACGGGTCGCGCACGAGGTCGAGTCCGGTGACGGGGAACGCCACCGGACCGCGGCTCACCAGCTCGTCGAGGAATGCCCTGGCGTCGTCGACACGACCGGCGTCGATGAGGCCCGCGGCCACATGAAGGCGGTTCGCGAACTCGTGGCGCTGGACACGCAGCGCGGAGGTCATCGTCCGGACGGCTTCCAACCGCTCGGTCAGGGCGATGAGGTCGGTGCGGTCGCGCACGATCAGCACCTCGCCGAGCGCGCGCCCGTCGCGTCGCACCGCGCGCGACTCGAGGTACAGCATCCGGTCGCCGACGACGGCCTCCGCACGGTCGCGAGCCCCGGTGGCGGTATCCCGCACGACCGGCGGGAGCGGGAGCGCGTCCACGGTGTGGCCGACCGGATCGTGAAGCCCGAGGAGCCGGTCCGCCGCCGCATTGCTCACGCGCACGACACCGTCCTGATCGACCGCGAGCACGCCGTCGCCGACGCCGTCGAGCACCGCCGTCTGATTCTGCACGAGGGCGACCAGCTCCTCGGGCTGCACGCCGATGGTCAACCGTTCCCAGCGGCGGCGCAGGAGGAGGAAGGTCAGGAGGGCTAGGGCGAGCGCGCCGGCGGCGGTGAGACCGAGAGCGGCGAGTAGGGGAGGCAGGTCGTCGAACACACCCGCGCGCTCGAACCCGACGCTGATCTCGCCGACCGGCGTGCCGGAGTCGTCGCGCACCGGCACCTTCGCGCGGGCGGACTCGCCGAGCGTGCCGGTCTGCCAGTCGACCACCTCGTGGCCCGCCAGCACCGCGGCGAAGGGGGTGCTCACCACCTCGCCGATCCGGGACGGCAGGGGATGAGCAAGACGGATGCCTTCATCGTCCGTGATGACGACGAACAGGGCCCCGGTGCGGGCCATGACGTCCGTGGCGATCTGCTGCAGGTCTCCGTCGCGCAGCGCCTCCGCGTCCGGCTCGTCGTCCGAGGCGGAGATGGTGGCGACCGCCGCCCGCACCTGCGCATCCTCGGCCAGGGTCCTCGCGATGCCGAGCGCGGTCGACTCCGCCTCGGCGCGCAACTGCTGAACCGCGAGGGCGAGGTACACGCCCGTGCACAGCGTCACGACCAGGGCGACGGCGGCGAGGTGGAGCAGCAGCGCGCGGGTCGCGAACCGGACCCGTCTCCGCGGGGCCATCGCCACCTCCTCCCATCGCGCAATATGCGCAGAAGTCACGGTACGCGCACAAGGCGCGGTTATGCGGCATACCGCGCTCCGCGTCCCCGGATTCCCTAGCCTCGTCAGGATCCGTCAGCGATGACGGAGCGACGACGAAGGAGTCACGCATGTTCCACGCATCGACCGCGCTGATCGCTGCCGCCGAGGAGGAGGCACCGACCTACGACGTGGCCTTCGTGCCGCCGGAGGGCGTGCTCGTCATCCTCGGCTTCACGATGGTCCTCGTGTTCATGACGCTGATCATGACCAAGCGCCTCACCCCGATGGTGGCCCTGATCCTGGTGCCGACCGCCTTCGGGCTCTTCGCGGGAGCGGGGCTCGGGCTCGGCGACATGATCCTCGACTCGATCGGCACCATGGCGCCCACGGCGGCGCTGCTGATGTTCGCGATCATGTTCTTCGGCATCATGATTGACGTCGGACTCTTCGACCCTCTCATCCGGCTGATCACGCGGGTGCTCGGTGACGACCCCGCAAAGGTGGTGCTCGGGACGGCGATCCTCGCGGGCGCGGTGTCCCTCGACGGCGACGGCTCGACGACGTTCATCATAACGACCTCCGCGATGCTGCCCATCTACCTGCGCCTCGGCATGAGCCCCGTCGTCCTCACCTGCGTCGCCGGACTCATGAACGGCACGCTCAACATCGTCCCGTGGGGCGGCCCGACCGTGCGCGCCGCGACCGCGCTCGGTGTGCAGCCGACGGAGATCTTCGTGCCGATGCTCCCCGCTCTGGGCGCAGGCATCGTCGTGACGCTCGGCTTCGCCTGGCTCCTCGGCCTGGGGGAGCGGCGGCGCCTGGGACGGATCGACGCGGACGGCCGGCTCACCGGAGCCGACGGCGGCGTCCTCTCCTCGGTGCCCCGGATCTTCCGCGGCGCCGAGCTCAAGCCGGGCGCGCGCGCCTCGCTGCGCACCGGCAACCTCGTCGTCGTCGCCGGCGGACACGCTCCGGTCGCCGCCGGGAGCGTCGACCCCGCGGACACGGCGATGGCCGACACCATGCTGGACCCGGCCCGGCCGACCCTGCGTCCGCGGCTGATCTGGTTCAACCTCCTCCTGACCGTCGCGGTCATGGTGCTCCTGGTGATCGACATCCTGCCGTTGCCCTACGTGTTCATGGTCGGCGCGGGCATCGCCCTCGTCGTCAACTTCCGCGGCATCAAGGAGCAGGCGGCCGAGATCGTCGCGCACGCCCCGAGCATCGTCGGCGTCGTGTCGATGGTCATCGCGGCCGGAGTCCTCGTGGGAGTCCTCTCCGGCACCGGCATGGTCGACGCCATGGCGACCTGGATCACGAACGTGCTGCCGCCCGCGCTCGGGCCCTTCCTCGCTCCGATCACGGGCGTGCTGTCGATCCCGTTCACGTTCTTCATGTCGAACGACGCCTTCTACTTCGGGATCCTCCCGGTGCTCGCCCAGAGTGCCGCGAACTTCGGCATCGACCCCGTCGAGATGGCCAGGGCCTCGATCACCGGACAGCCGGTGCACCTGCAGAGCCCGCTCGTGCCCGCGATCCTGCTGCTCGTCTCCCTCGCCGGAGTGAACCTCGGAGACCATCACCGCAAGGTGCTGTGGCGCGCGGTCATCGTGTCGCTCGTGATGCTGGGGATCGGCATCCTGGTCGGCGCCGTCCCGTTCTTCGTCGCGCAGTGACGAAGAACGCCGGTCGCCGGGCGGCGCGTCAGATGGAGTAGTCCGGGGCGGTCAGCAGGGCTCTGGTGTCCTCACCAGCGCTCCGCTGGCGCGGCTTCGCCGGCACGCCCACGAGCACGCTGTCGGCGGGTGCGTCCTTCGTGACCACGGCGTTGGCACCCACCACCGAGCGGGCGCCGACCGTGACGGGGCCGAGGATCTTCGCCCCCGCGCCCACGGCGACGCCGTCCTGCAAGGTGGGGTGCCGCTTGCCGACGTCCCGTGTCCGACCGCCGAGGGTCACACCGTGGTACATGAGGACGTCATCGCCGATCTCCGCGGTCTCGCCGATCACGACGCCCATGCCGTGGTCGATGAAGAAGCGCCGGCCGATCCGGGCTCCCGGGTGGATCTCGACGCCGGTCAGCCAGCGGGACACCTGTGACCCGGCACGGGCGAGGAGTCGGAAGCGTCGCCGCCACAGCGCGTGGGAGACGCGGTGCGCCCAGACAGCATGCAGGCCGGGGTAGAGCAGAGCCACCTCGAGCGCGCTGCGCGCGGCCGGATCGCGAAGGCGCGCGGCGGCGATGTCCTCGCGCATTCGCCCGATCATGCCCATCGACGACCTCAGTCCTCGCGAAGATCCTCGAACAGGGCGGTGGAGAGGTACCGCTCGCCGGTGTCCGGGATGATCACGACGATGGTCTTGCCGGCGTTCTCCGGGCGCGCGGCGACGGTCAGCGCGGCCGAGACGGCGGCGCCGGAGGACATGCCGACCAGCAGTCCCTCCTTCGCGGCGAGCTCTCGGGCCACGCGCAGGGAGTCCTCGAACTCCGCCGTGATGATCTCGTCGAGCACGTCGCGGTCGAGCACATCGGGCACGAAGTTCGGGCCGATGCCCTGGATCTTGTGCGGTCCGGGGTGCCCCTCGGTCAGGACGGGGGAGTCCTTGGGCTCCACGGCGATGACCTGGACCTCGGGCTTCGCCGCCTTCAGCGCCTGCCCGGTGCCCGTGACGGTGCCACCCGTGCCGACGCCGGCGATGAAGATGTCGACTGCGCCGTCGGTGTCCCGGAGGACCTCCTGCGCCGTGGTCTCGCGGTGGATCTGCGGGTTCGCCGCGTTCTCGAACTGGCGGATCCAGACGGCGCCAGGGGTCTCGTCGACGATCCGCTTGACCTCCTCGATGGCCCCCTTCATGCCCTTGGTGGGGTCGGTGAGGACGATCTCCGCGCCGAAGGCCTTGAGCAGCACACGGCGCTCCTTCGACATCGAGGCGGGCATGGTGAGGATGACGCGGTAGCCGCGGGCGGCGCCGACCATGGCGAGGGCGATACCGGTGTTGCCGCTCGTCGACTCCACGATGGTGCCGCCGGGGGAGAGCTCGCCGGCCGCCTCGGCCGCGTTGATCATGGCGATGCCGATGCGGTCCTTCACGCTCGACGCCGGGTTGTAGTACTCGAGCTTCGCGAGCACGGTGGCGCCGAGGCCCTCGGTCACGCGGTTGAGGCGGACGAGCGGGGTGTTCCCGAAAGCGGTGGTGATGTCGGGGTGGATGCCGGACATGGGGGAGCCTTCCTGTGCGGGTGCGCTGCCGCTCCAGCCTAGGCGAGCGCGATGGGGCACGGGGCATTGTGACGGCCGCGCACTCTACGCTGGAGCCATGCCCGACCTCTCCCTCGCCGCCGCCGTGCGCGCCGCCGCGCAGCGTCTCGCCGACGCCGGCGTGCCCGACCCCCTCGTCGACGCGGAGCTGCTCGCCGGGCACGTCCGGGGACAGCGCCGGGGAGAGGTGCAGGCGGCGGTGATCCGCGGTGACCGGCTCGACGATGACGACGCGGCGGCGCTGGACGCCCTCGTCGCCCGCCGCGCGCGCAGGGAGCCGCTGCAGCATCTCACGGGAACGGCACCGTTCCGGCACCTGGAGCTCGCGGTCGGTCCCGGCGTCTTCGTCCCGCGTCCCGAGACGGAGACGGTGGTGCAGTATGCGATCGACGCTCTCCTGGGATCGGGCGATCCTTCCCCGATCGGCGTCGATCTCGGCACCGGGAGCGGTGCGATCGCGCTCGCGATGGCGACCGAGGTGCCGCATGCGCGGGTCTACGCCGCAGAACTCTCTCCGGAGGCGCACGCCTGGGCCCGCCGCAACGTCGAGGGCGTCGAGAACCTCACGCTCGTGCTGTCGGACCTCGCGGAGGCGTTCCCGGAACTGGACGGTACGGCAGCAGTCGTCATCTCGAACCCGCCCTACGTGCCGGCACAGGCGATCCCCCGTGACCCCGAGGTCCGGCTGTTCGACCCCGCCCTCGCGCTCTACGGCGGAGAGGACGGGCTCGATGTCGTCCGGGTGCTCAGCACCAGGGCTCTGCGCCTGCTGAGATCCGGCGGAACCCTCGTGATCGAGCACGGAGAACTGCAGGGCGCTCCGATCCGGGAGCTGCTCGCGGCGGACGGCTGGCGGGCCGCGGCCACCCATCGCGATCTGACGCTGCGCGATCGCGCCACCACCGCCGTTCGTCCCTGATCAGCAGTCGTCGAGCTCGTCCCGAACCCGCCCCGCGTAGAATCGAACCGTCATGTCCCCCATCTTCGACTGCAGCGACGAGGCGCAGCTGCTCGCCGGAATGCGCAATGCGCGTCAGGCGATCGGCCGCGGCGACCTCATCGTCATCCCCACCGACACCGTCTACGGCGTCGCCGCCGACGCTTTCTCGCCGCCCGCGGTGCAGCGTCTCCTGGATGCCAAGGGTCGCGGCCGCAATCAGCCGCCGCCCGTGCTCGTCGGCACGAAGGAGACGCTGACGGCCCTCGCGGAGGCTGTTCCGGAGCCCGTCCAGCGTCTCGTCGACGCGTTCTGGCCCGGGGGACTCACGATCGTGCTGCCGGCGCAGCCCTCGCTGGTGTGGGATCTGGGGGAGACCCAGGGCACGGTCGCCGTCCGCATGCCCGAGGGCCGGGTGGTGCTCGAGCTGTTGGCCGAGACCGGACCGCTCGCGGTGTCCAGCGCCAACCTCACCGGCAAGGCGGCGGCGATCTCCGCGCTCGACGCGGAGAAGATGCTGGGCGACAGCGTCGCGGTGTACCTGGACGACGGCATGAGCAGGAACGGCGTCGCCTCCACGATCGTCGACGCGACCTCTCTCGTGCGCCGCGGCCCCGATACCGAGGAGGGCGTCGTCCGGATCCTGCGGGACGGCGTCGTGACCAGGGAGCAGCTGCGCGAGGTCCTGGGCGACCTGCTCGAGCCGGAGCCGCAGGACGGGGATTCGTGAAGCAGTACCTCTTCACGATCATCGTCACCGCCGCGATCACCTTCGTGCTGACGTGGGCGGTGTGGCGGTTGAGCCTGCGCTTCAAGCTGTATCCCGGCATCCGCGAGCGCGACGTGCACACCACGCCGACACCCCGCCTCGGCGGCGTCGCGATCTTCCTCGGCATCGTGGCCGCCTTCGCGGTCTCGGCAGCCAACCCCTTCTTCCAGAGCATCTGGACGCCCCCGCAGACCATGTGGTCCATCCTCGCCGCCGCGCTCCTCATCGCCGTGATCGGGGTGATGGACGATCTCTGGGACATCGACTGGATGATCAAGCTCGGCGCGCAGTTCCTCGCCGCAGGCATCATCACGGTCGGCGGCGGTCTGCAGATCCTCTCCCTGCCGTTCGGCGACCTCATCGTGGTGTCGAGCTGGCTGAGCATCACGATCACGATGTTCGCGATCGTGATCGTCATGAACGCCGTGAACTTCATCGACGGGCTGGACGGCCTCGTCGCCGGCGTCTGCCTGATCTCCAACGGGGTCTTCTTCGCCTATTCGTACATCTTCACGCGCGACTCCGGCGCGTCGAGCTACTTCAACCTCTCCACCTTCCTCGCTGCGGTCCTCATCGGCGCGTGCCTCGGATTCCTGCCGTTGAACTGGAGTCCGGCGAAGCTCTTCATGGGCGACTCGGGTGCGCTCGTGATCGGTCTGCTCATGGCGACCTCGGCCATCGCGATCACCGGGCAGATGGATCCGTCCGCCCTGGATCCGGAGCGCCTCGGGCGCTCGCAGCTCATCGGCGCCTTCCTGCCCATCCTGCTTCCGCTGCTCGTCGTGCTCCTCCCGCTGCTCGACTTCGGGCTCGCCGTGCTGCGTCGGATGAGCGCAGGCCGCTCGCCGTTCTCCCCGGACCGGAAGCACCTGCACCACCGGATGCTCGACCTCGGGCACCGCGACCGCGATGCGGTCCTCATCTTCTACGCCTGGACGGCCGTCATCTCCCTCGCCGTCCTCCTGATGTACGTCGGCGCCCGTGAGGACTGGCCTGGCCAGTACCTCCCCGGGGTCGCCTTCGGGGTCGTCGGCATCGCCGCGTGCCTCGTCATCACCCTGAGCCCCACCCGCCGACGCAAGACCGCCGCGGGCGCTGCGCCCGACCCGATCCCCCTGGAGCCCCGATGAGTCCCAGCCCCGTTTCCAGCACCCCGATCCTGCGTCGCACGCTCGTCTGGTCGGCGGTGGCAACCGTCGTGCTGGCTCTCGTCGCCGGCGGGATCGGCTTCGCGGTCGCGCAGGGGGAGGGGCTCGTGAGCGGCCTTCTCGGCGTGCTCCTGGCCGCGCTGTTCCTCGGCATCACCGGGCTGAGCATCCTGATCGCCAACCGGTGGTATGGCGACCCGCTCTATGTGCAGCTCTTCTTCGCGATCGTCCTCGGCGGCTGGCTGCTGAAGCTCGGGGTCTTCGTCGTCGTGATGATCCTGCTCGCCGGACAGCCGTGGATCGAGCCGATGGTGTTCTTCCTGTCGATCGTCGCCGGGGTGCTGATGTCCCTCATCATCGATGTCGTCGTCCTCACCCAGATGCGGCTGCCGAACGTCAGCGACACCACGCTGCCCACCGAGGTGCCGGAGGACCGCGCCCCGGGAGCGGTGAACGACGCCCCGGACGGCCCGGCGGACACCGCCCCGCGGTCTTAGGGCACCCTTGGATTCTGATAGTGTTGAGGAGTGCCCGCCGCTCGCCCGCGAGCGCTTGCGCTGTGTAGCACACCGACCATCGTCGCCCCGGTTCTGACCGGTGCCCCGAAGCTGGAGCCCGCGCTGTTTAATCTTGCTGCGACCCTGACCCCCCGACTCGCGTCCTCGGATGGCGAGTTCCACGGCCCTTCGATCGATGAGTTCTTCCCGGAGATCCTCTTCCACGTCGGACCCATCCCGGTCAACCGGATCCACCTGATCCAGTTGCTCTCGGTGATCGCCGTCGTCCTGATCCTCTGGCTCGGCACCCGCCGTATGAAGGTCGTGCCCGGCCGCTTCCAGAGCCTCGTCGAGATGGGCCTCGGCTTCGTCCGCGGCGGCATCGCCCACGACCTGCTGGGCCGCAAGGACGGCGACCGCTTCCTGCCGATCCTCACCACGATCTTCTTCATGGTGCTGTTCATGAACATCACGGGCATCATCCCGTTCCTGAACATGCCGGGAACGGCGATCATCGCGGTGCCGCTCACGCTCGCCGTGGTCAGCTACGTCACGTTCATCTACGCCGGCATCAAGAAGAGCCCGAAGAACTTCTTCAAGAACGCGCTCTTCCCGTCGGGCGTGCCGTGGCCGGTCTACTTCATCGTCACGCCGATCGAGCTCATCTCGACGTTCATCATCCGCCCGGTGACCCTCACCCTGCGACTGCTGATGAACCTCGTCGTCGGCCACATGATCCTGGTCCTCTGCTTCGCGGCGACCCAGTTCTTCTTCTTCACCGCGGGTGGCGGCTGGGCTGCCCTCGGTATCGGAACCCTCGCCTTCGGCGGCGCCTTCACTCTCTTCGAGATCCTGGTCGCCGTCCTGCAGGCCTACGTCTTCACCGTCCTCACCGCGGTCTACATCCAGCTCGCGGTCGCAGAAGAGCACTGAGCGGGCGGGCAACAGCCCACCCACCCAACGAAAGGAAAAACCCGTGGACGCAACTACGGTTCTCGCTGAAATCAACGGCCACCTCGCGGCGGTCGGCTACGGCCTCGCGGCCATCGGCCCGGCCATCGGTGTGGGCATCGTGGTCGGCAAGACCATCGAGGGCGTCGCCCGTCAGCCCGAGCTGGCCGGTCGCCTGCAGGTCCTCATGTGGATCGGTATCGCCTTCACCGAGGCGCTTGCGTTCGTCGGCATCGCCGTCGGATTCATCCCCTTCCCGTAATCCCCACCGACTTCTGAAGGAGACAGGATGCTGAACGCTCTTGTCACGAACCTCGCGGCTGAGGGTGAGGCGGCGAACAACCCGCTGATCCCCGCGTGGTACGACATCATCTGGTCGGGCTTCTGGTTCCTCATCATCCTCGCCGTCGTGTGGAAGGTCGCCCTTCCCCGTCTGACGAAGATGCTCGACGAGCGGTCCGCCGCCATCGAGGGCAACATCGCCAAGGCCGATGAGGCGCAGAAGCAGGCGGAAGCGGCTCTCGAGGAGTACACCCGGCAGCTCGCCGAGGCACGCACCGAGGCCGGTGAGATCCGTGAGGCCGCCCGTGAGGACGGCAAGAAGATCATCGCCGAGGCGAAGGAGACCGCAGCCAGCGAGGCCGCGCGTCTGACCGCCACCGCGCACACGCAGATCGAGGCCGAGCGCCAGACGGCTCTCGTCTCGCTGCGCAGCGAGGTCGGCTCGCTCGCTCTCGACCTCGCCGGCGGCGTGGTCGGCGAGACGCTCTCCGACGACGCTCGCGCGGCCGCCGTGGTCGACCGCTTCCTCGCCGATCTCGAAGCATCCGACCTTCGACAGGCTCAGGTACCGGGCGGGCAGTCGTAATGGGCAGCGCGACCGCTCAGGCACTCGCGGCATCCACTCAGGCGCTTGCCGCAGCGAAGGACATCACCCTCGAGACCGCGCGCGAGCTGTTCGCGGCCGCGCGGGCCGTGGGCGAATCGTCTCAGCTGAGCGGCGCGCTGGCTGACCCCTCGGCTCCGGCCACGGCGCGGCAGAACGTCGTGTCCGCCGTGTTCGGGCAGTACGGCTCCGCGACGCAGGGCATCCTGCGCACCGCGGTCGCCGAGCGCTGGTCGAACGCGTCCGAGCTGATCGACGGCCTCGAAGAGCTCGCGATCCGGGCGGCGACCATCGCCGAGCCCGGCGCGGACATCGAGGGAGAGCTCTTCGGCTTCTCGCGCGTGATCGCGGCGAACCCGGAGCTCGAACTCGCTCTCGGCAGCCGGCTCGGGGGAGAGGACGCGAAGGCCACCCTGGTCGAGCGTCTCCTCGCCGACGCCTCCGCCAGCGCTCCGACGGCCCTCATCGTCACGTCCCTCGTGCGTCAGCCGCGCGAGCGCCGGGTGCGGCAGCTGCTGAGCCGGGCGATGCGCATCGTCTCGAGCCAGCGCGGCCGCCTCGTGGCCACGGTGCACACCGCGACCGAGCTCAGCGACGCCCAGCGCACGCGACTCGGCCAGACGCTCTCGCAGCGATACGGCGGCCAGGTGTCCCTCAATGTCGTCATCGACCCCACCGTCGTCGGAGGCCTGCGCGTGCAGATCGCCGATGACGTCATCGACGGCAGCATCTCCGCACGACTCGCCGACCTTCGCCAGAAGCTCGCGGGCTAACACGACTTCGCGCGGGGAACCGCGCACCCAGATACAAAGGGAAGACAATGGCAGAACTATCGATCAGCCCCGACGTCATCCGTGACGCGCTGAAGGATTTCGCCGCCGCGTACGAGCCCACCGGGGCCGCGGCGACCGAGGTCGGCACCGTCATCGACGCCGCCGACGGCATCGCTCACGTCGAGGGACTTCCCGGCGTCATGGCGAACGAGCTCGTGACCTTCGCCGACGGCACCAAGGGTCTCGCGCTGAACCTCGACGAGCACGAGATCGGCGTCGTCGTCCTCGGCGACTTCACCGGCATCGAGGCCGGTCAGGAAGTCACCCGCACGGGTGAGGTCCTCTCCGTCCCGGTCGGTGACGGCTACCTCGGCCGCGTCGTCGACCCGCTCGGCAACCCGATCGACGGCCTCGGCGCGATCGCGACCGAGGGAGTCCGCGAGCTCGAGCTCCAGGCCCCCGGCGTCATGCAGCGCAAGTCGGTCCACGAGCCCATGCAGACCGGTATCAAGGCCATCGACGCGATGATCCCGGTCGGCCGCGGCCAGCGCCAGCTCATCATCGGCGACCGTCAGACCGGCAAGACGGCCATCGCGATCGACACGATCATCAACCAGAAGGCCAACTGGGAGTCCGGCGACGTCAACAAGCAGGTCCGCTGCATCTACGTCGCCATCGGTCAGAAGGGCTCGACCATCGCTTCGGTGAAGGGCGCGCTCGAAGAGGCCGGCGCTCTGGAGTACACCACCATCGTGGCGGCTCCGGCGTCCGACCCCGCCGGCTTCAAGTACCTCGCTCCGTACACCGGTTCGGCCATCGGCCAGCACTGGATGTACGGCGGCAAGCACGTCCTGATCATCTTCGACGACCTGTCGAAGCAGGCCGAGGCCTACCGTGCCGTCTCCCTGCTGCTCCGCCGCCCGCCGGGCCGCGAGGCCTACCCTGGCGACGTCTTCTACCTGCACTCGCGTCTGCTCGAGCGGTGCGCGAAGCTGTCCGACGAGCTCGGTGCCGGCTCGATGACGGGTCTCCCGATCATCGAGACCAAGGCGAACGACGTCTCGGCGTACATCCCGACCAACGTGATCTCGATCACCGACGGCCAGATCTTCCTCCAGTCCGACCTCTTCAACGCCAACCAGCGTCCCGCGGTCGACGTGGGTATCTCGGTGTCGCGTGTCGGTGGTGACGCCCAGGTGAAGTCGATCAAGAAGGTCTCCGGAACGTTGAAGCTGGAGCTGGCGCAGTACCGCTCGCTCGAGGCGTTCGCGATGTTCGCCTCGGACCTCGACGCCGCGTCGCGCCGTCAGCTCTCGCGCGGTGCCCGTCTGACCGAGCTGCTCAAGCAGCCGCAGTACTCGCCGTACCCGGTGGAGGAGCAGGTCGTCTCGATCTGGGCCGGCACCAACGGCAAGCTCGACTCGATCGAGGTCGAGGACGTGCTCCGCTTCGAGCGCGAGCTGCTCGACTACCTGCGTCGCAACACCAAGGTGCTCGACACGCTTCGGGAGACGAACGTGCTGGACGACGCCACCGTCGCCGAGCTCGACAAGCAGACCGACAACTTCCTCCTGGAGTTCCAGGGCGGCAAGGGCCACGCCATCGGCGCCCCTGGTCACGAGGAGCACGCTGCGGCCGAGGCCGAGGACGTCAACCAGGAGAAGATCGTCAAGGGTCGTCGCGCGTAATCGCGTGAGGTACTGATTCATGGGCGCTCAACTCAGGGTCTACAAGCAGAAGATCTCTTCTGCTCAGACGACCAAGAAGATCACGAAGGCGATGGAACTCATCGCGGCTTCGCGCATCCAGAAGGCGATGGCACGCGTCAAGGCGTCCACCCCCTTCGCGCGGGCCGTGACGAGGGCTGTGTCCGCCGTCGCGACGCACTCGAACGTCGACCACCCGCTCACCCGCGAGCCCGAGACGATCCGCCGCTCCGCGGTCGTGATCTTCTCGTCGGACCGCGGCCTCGCCGGAGCCTTCAACTCGCAGATCCTCCGTGAGGGTCTCGAGGTCGCGGAGCTCCTGCGCGAGCAGGGCAAGGAGCCGGTGTTCTACCTCGTGGGCCGCAAGGCCGTCGGGTACTTCCAGTTCCGTCGTATCGAGGCCGCTGCAGAGTGGACCGGCGACACCGACACCCCCTCATTCCACACGGCGGAGGAGATCTCGCAGACGCTTCTCGAGGCCTTCAACCGTGGGGGAGAGGACGGCGGCGTCGACGAGATCCACCTCGTGTACAACCGCTTCGTCAGCATGATGACGCAGTCGCCGGAGTCCGTGCGCCTGCTGCCGCTGGAGATCGCGGAGGCCGACGACTCGGAGGCGGGCAGCACCGTCTACCCGCTGTACGAGTTCGAGCCCGACGCCGAGACGGTGCTCGACGCGATCCTGCCGGTGTACATCCAGAGCCGCGTCTTCAACGCCCTCCTGCAGTCGTCCGCCGCCAAGCAGGCCGCGACGCAGAAGGCGATGAAGTCGGCCAGCGACAACGCCGACAAGCTCATCACCGACTACACCCGCCTGCGCAACAACGCGCGTCAGGCCGAGATCACCCAGCAGATCGCCGAGATCGTCGGTGGCGCCGACGCTCTCGCATCGAGCTGACAGACCCTCAGGAAAGAGACGAAGAAATGACCACCACCGCCACGGCTGAGCAGCCGGCGACCGCGGTCGTCGGGCGCGTCGCCCGCGTCAACGGTCCGGTTGTCGACATCGAGTTCCCGCACGACTCGATCCCCGACATCTACAACGCGCTGAAGACGACGATCACGATCGGCGAGGAGTCCACCGAGATCACGCTCGAGGTCGCGCAGCACCTCGGCGACGACCTGGTCCGCGCCATCGCCCTGAAGCCGACCGACGGCATCGTCCGCGGTCAGGAGGTGCGTGACACCGGTGAGGCCATCTCGGTCCCCGTCGGTGACATCACCAAGGGCAAGGTCTTCAACGTGATCGGCGAGGTCCTCAACGGCGAGCCCGGTGAGACCATCGAGGTCACGGAGCGCTGGCCCATCCACCGCAAGGCCCCGAACTTCGACCAGCTCGAGTCGAAGACCACGATGTTCGAGACGGGCATCAAGTCGATCGACCTCCTCACCCCGTACGTGCAGGGTGGAAAGATCGGTCTCTTCGGTGGTGCCGGCGTCGGCAAGACCGTCCTCATCCAGGAGATGATCCAGCGCGTCGCGCAGGACCACGGTGGTGTGTCGGTGTTCGCCGGTGTCGGTGAGCGCACCCGTGAGGGCAACGACCTCATCCACGAGATGGAGGAGGCGGGCGTCTTCGACAAGACCGCCCTCGTCTTCGGCCAGATGGACGAGCCGCCGGGGACGCGTCTGCGCGTCGCCCTGTCGGCTCTGACGATGGCGGAGTACTTCCGTGACGTGCAGAAGCAGGACGTGCTGCTCTTCATCGACAACATCTTCCGCTTCACGCAGGCAGGTTCCGAGGTCTCCACGCTGCTGGGCCGCATGCCCTCCGCCGTGGGGTACCAGCCGAACCTCGCCGACGAGATGGGCCTCCTCCAGGAGCGCATCACCTCGACGCGCGGTCACTCGATCACCTCGCTGCAGGCGATCTACGTGCCGGCCGACGACTACACCGACCCGGCTCCGGCCACGACCTTCGCGCACCTCGACGCGACGACCGAGCTCTCGCGTGAGATCGCGTCGAAGGGTCTGTACCCGGCCATCGACCCGCTGACCTCGACGTCCCGCATCATGGACCCCCGCTACTTGGGCGAGGACCACTACCGCGTGGCCACCACGGTCAAGCAGATCCTCCAGAAGAACAAGGAGCTGCAGGAGATCATCGCCATCCTCGGTGTCGACGAGCTCTCCGAGGAAGACAAGATCGTCGTGTCGCGTGCACGTCGCATCCAGCAGTTCCTCTCGCAGAACACCTACATGGCGAAGAAGTTCACGGGCGTCGAGGGCTCGACCGTGCCGCTGAAGGAGACCATCGAGTCGTTCGATGCGATCACCCGCGGTGACTTCGACCACGTCGCCGAGCAGGCCTTCTTCAACGTCGGTGGCATCTCCGACGTGGAGGAGCGCTGGGCGCAGATCCAGAAGGAGAACGCCTGACCATGGCGCTGCACGTCAGCCTCGTCTCCGCCGACGCGGAGGTCTGGACGGGAGAGGCGAGCCTCGTGGTCGCCAAGACCGTCGAGGGCGAGATCGGCTTCATGTCCGGTCACGAGCCGGTGCTGGCCATCCTCGCCGAGGGCCAGGTCCGGATCACCCAGACGGATGGCGCCAAGGTGCTGGCGAACGCGCAGGACGGATTCCTCTCCATGGAGGGCGACGTCTTGACGATCGTGGCCGGCAACGCGGCACTCATCTCCTGACACTCCTGTACATCGCGTCCGCCTCGACACCCTGCCCGGGTGCCGAGGCGGACGCGTCTCTTTTCCCCGAGGTGCTATGAAGATCCTGCTTCCGCCGTCCGAGACCAAGCGCGAGGGCGGTGACGGCGGGCCGCTGGACGTGTCGGCGCTGGCTCTTCCCGGCCTCGCCCCCCAACGGGATGCCGTGATCGACGCCCTCGTCGCTCTCGCGGACGACGAGGACGCCGCCCGGCGGGTGCTCAAGCTCAGCGAGCGGCAGCGGGGAGACGTCGCGCACAACCGGGCCCTGCGGACCTCCTCCACGATGCCCGCGGTGGACCGCTACACCGGGGTGCTGTTCGACGCCCTCGACGCGGCGTCGCTGTCCACCGCGTCTCGGCGCTGGCTGGATGCCCATGTGTGGATCCACAGCGCCCCGTTCGGCCCCGTCGCCGCCTTGGACGGGATTCCGACGTATCGGCTCGCCGCCGGCACGGCGCTGCCCGGAGTGGCGCCGCTCCGCCGCCACTGGGCCGATCCGACGACGGCGGCGATCGCGGCCGACGCCCCGGCGTTCGTCCTCGATCTGCGCAGCGAGGCCTACGCGGCGCTCGGTCCGGTTCCGAGCGCGGTGTCGTCGGCGTACGTGCGGGTCGTCACGGAGCAGGGGAGAGCCCTGAACCACTTCAACAAGAAGAGCAAGGGCCTGCTCGTGCGGGCGCTGGCGGAGGAGCGTCCGCGGCTGGGTTCGCTTCGCGCCCTGCAGCGGTGGGCCCAGGCGCATGACTTCGTGCTCCGGGACGGTGCGGTGCCCGGCGAGGTCGAGCTGGTCGTCGCCGACTGACGGTCGCCCCGAGCCCGGCGAATCGCCTCCGGCGGTCGTTGCTGCCCCCTGAGTGCACCGCTACCATGTCCAATGCGAGGCGGGGAGTCTCGTGGTGGGGGACGAAAGCCGTCTCCCCTGACCAGAGAATGTGAGCCTCATGGGTTACGACGACTACGGAGCGGGCTATCTCGGCCTGCTCTTCGCCTACTTCTTCGTCATTCTGCTGATCGCGGTCGCCGGATACGTCCTGGTGTCGCTCTTCTACATGAAGATCTTCCAGAAGGCCGGAGTCCAGGGGAACTGGCGCGCCTGGGTGCCGGTCTACAACTCCATGATCTTCTTCAAGCTCGGCGACCTGAGCCCGTGGCTGGTCCTCTACGGCATCGCGGGTGCCGCGCTGCTGAGCTGGATCGGCATCGGCTTCCTGTTCTCGCTCGCCCTCGGGGTGCTCTCGGCCATCGCCGCGTGGCGCGTCGGTCTCAAGCTCCAGAAGGACGCCGTCTGGGTCGTCCTCTACGTCTTCCTCGCCGTCGTCTGGCTCGGCATCAACGCCTTCGACAAGTCGCGCTGGAACCCGAACATCCAGCCGGCGTCCTGGGCGGGCAACGGCTTCCTCGGCGACCGCACGGTCTGGGACGGCATCCCCGTCCAGCCCGCCGCGGCCGCGCCGCAGCAGGGCTACGGCGCGCCCCAGGGGTACGGTGCTCCGCAGGGCTACGGCACCCCTCCGCAGGGGTACGCGCCTCCGACGCAGCCGTACACCCCGCCCGCCGCTCCGGGCTACGCACCGCCGGCCGCGCCGACCGCTCCGGCGACGGGAGCGCCGATCCCTCCGGTGCCGCCCACCACTCCGCCGGCTCCGCCCGCGGCTCCGCCCACCACGCCTCCCGCGCCTCCGACGGCTCCGCCCGCGGCGCCTCCGGCTCCGCCGACCACGCCGAACGATCCCACGCAGCCTCCTGCGTGACGACGGTGGAAGAACCCCCGGTCTCCGGACCGGGGGTTCTTCGCGTCCGTGGTGCCGGCACGCCCCGACATGCCGCTAACGTGGAGGCATGGACTCGTCGCACCGGAGGGCCGTTCACTCTCCTCCTTTCGTCCCGCGCCCCGTTCACAGAGACGCCGGTGCGGAGCAGGAGAGCGAGTTCCACTACGATGTGTGAGTATCCTGCGCCCGCCCCATTCGCCGCAGGTCCATCGGAGGCAGTTCGTGGCTGAGACCAAGACGCACACCGTCACGGTTGCGCATCGTCCGTTGCTGCTGTCCTGGGCCGGGGTCACCGACCAGGGGCGACGCCGGGAGACGAATCAGGACGCTCTGCTCGCCGAGTACCCGCTGTTCATCGTCGCGGACGGCATGGGTGGCCACGCCGGTGGCGAGATCGCCAGTCAGAGCACGGTCACCCGACTGCGTGCGGTGGTGGACGCCGACGAGGTCTCTCCGTCTTCGATCGAGAAGGCGCTCGCTCTCGCCGTGGACGACATCGCCGGGCACCCCGACACCACCGATGAGGGCACGGGTACCACGCTCACCGGTGTGTACCTGGAAGAGCGCGACGGCGAACCGCACTGGGTGGCGCTGAACATCGGCGATTCCCGCGTCTACCTCCTGCGCGACGATCGGCTGCTGCAGGTCACGACCGATCACTCCGTCGTGCAGGAGCTCATCGCCGCCGGCAAGCTCAGCCCGGAAGAAGCCGAGGGACACCCCTACAGCAACGTGATCACCCGTGCCGTGGGCGCGAGCGAACTCACGGCGCCGGACTACATCACCATCGACGTGCGCCCGGGAGACCGGTTCGTCATCTGCTCCGACGGTCTCACGAAAGAGCTCACGGACTATGGCATCCAGCACTTCCTCCGGGCCCACGCCGACCCGGCCGAGAGCGTCGACGCGATGCTCGCCGCGGCACTCGACAACGGGGGCCGCGACAACGTCACGGTGATCGTCCTGCAGGTCGACGAACCCGACGACTCCTCCTCCCCATCCGACGACTCCGCGGAGTAGCGCCGCGCAGCCTGTGGAGAGGCCGCATCGGCACCGGGGGCGGGATGCACTGGGGGCATGGACCCTTCGCCCCTCCTCCTGCCGTCCGCATCGGCACCGCTCCGCCGCCGCCCGCTTCCCCTCGTCGCCGCGGTCGTCCCCGTGGCGGCCGGCCTCGCGCTCTGGATCACCACGGGGGCGGTGCACGCGCTGTGGTTCGCGGCTCTCGGTCCCCTGATGCTGGGCGCTTCTCTCCTCGACACGGCCCGGGGGCGCCGCCGGGAACGGAAGGCCGACGCGCTCAGGGTGAGCACCGCGTGGGCCGACATCGAGGCCGAGTTGCATCGTCGCCACGCGCAGGAGCGGGCGCAGGTGGAGCGCCGTCATCCGGATGCGGCATCCTGCATCCGCGACCGACCGTTGCGGGATGCCCGACCACCGGGCGACGACACCTCGCTCGTGGTGGGACGCGGATCCCGGGCGAGCGGGGTGCGTTGCGAAGGCGGTGACGACGCCCGTGCTCAGTCCTTCCGCCGCCGCTGCGCGGTGTTGGAGGACGCGCCGTGGGTCGTCGCCCTCGGCCGCGGGGTGTGTCTCCGCGGCCGGGAGCCGCTCGTGCAGGCCGCAGCTCGCGCTCTCGTGATCCAGCTCTGCCTGCGCTTCTCGCCGAGCGTGCTGTCCCTCGTCGGCGACGAGGGGTGCGACCGGGCGCTCCGAGCGCTTCCGCATGCGCAGCGGGCCCGACGCGGCGGATTCCGTCTCGCTCTCGCCTCCGGTTCGGCCGGCGGGGCGGGGGCAGGTGCGGATGCCGTGATCTGGACCGTTCCGTCCGGCGCCGAGGTCCCGGAGGGCATCACGACGGTGATCGACATCGAGGAACCGGGCGCGGCCACGCTGCGGACGGCGGACGGCCAGGCCGACCTCGCCGTGGAGTTCCTCTCGTCCGCCCAGGCATCGGCCGCGGCGGAGCTGTGCGGCGCGGGGGACGGGGAGGGACCCGCCGTCACCGCGACAGCCCTGCGAGACCTTCCGCAGCCGCCGGCGGGGCCGGGCCTCCGCGTCGCGCTGGGCACCGGGAGGGATGGCGCGCCCGTGGGAGCCGACATCGTCGAGGACGGTCCGCATGCCATCGTGACGGGGATGACGGGCACGGGCAAGAGCGAGCTCCTCGTCAGCTGGGTCGTCGCGGTCTGCGCGGGACACGGCCCTGACCGGGTGAGCTTCCTCCTCGCGGACTTCAAAGGAGGAACGGCTTTCGACCGGTTGCGCGGTCTGCCGCAGGTGGTCGGTGTCATCACCGACCTCGACGAGACGGAGGCGCGACGCGGGGTCGCCAGCCTCGCCGCCGAGATGCGGCGTCGCGAGGCAGCCCTTGCCGCGATGGGCGCCCGGGACGTGCGCGAGACCGACCTGCCCCGTCTGGTCATCGTCGTCGACGAGTTCGCCGCCTTGCTACAGGATCACGCGGAGCTGGCGGCGGTCTTCACCGATGTCGCGGCGCGGGGGCGTGCGCTGGGCATGCACCTGATCCTGGGCACCCAGCGTGCCGCCGGCGTCATCCGTGACGCTCTTGCGACGAACTGCCCGCTGCGGATCAGCCTCCGCGTCGCGGAGGCCGCCGACAGCCGAGCGGTGATCGGGACCGGGGGAGCGGCGGATCTGCCCGGAGGCGCGGACGGGCGCGGTCGGGCGCTGCTCCGACGCCCCCAGGACGAGGAGCCCCACCCCGTGCGCACAGCGCTCGCGGATGACGAGCACATCCGTCGCATCGAGGAGCGATGGTCCGGAACGACCCCGTCCGCACCGCCGTGGCGCCCGGCCCTCCCCACGTGCCTGCCGCTCGGGACGCTGCGAGCCGGGTCGAGGACGGGCGACAGGAGAACCGAGGAGGGGCCCCTGATCGTGCTCGGACGCGCCGACGACCCCGACCACCAGGCACAGCCGCTGGAGGTCCTGCGTCCGGGGCGCGAGCGCGGCATCGCCGTGCTCGGCGCTCCGGGGACCGGCAGGACGGCAGCGCTGCGCGTGATCGCCGCGCAGTATTCGCAATGCACGTGGTTCCCTGATGACCTCGAGAGCGCCGTCGATCAGCTCCTCGCGTGGACGGAGGGGGACGCCGCTCCGTCCGACGTCGTGCTCGCCGACGACCTCGACGCTCTCCATGCGGCGCTGCCTCTCGAAGACGGTCAGGACTTCGTCCAGCGCTGGGAGCACCTCGTGCGGTCGAAGGTGGCCGTCACCTGGGTGCTGGCGGCGAGTCGGGCCGTGGGCCCCCTGGCGCGCGTGTTCGATGCGCTTCCGCGACGGGCGGTGCTCCGGATGCCCACCCGGGTCGAGCACCTCGCCGCCGGTGGCGAGCTGGCGGCCTTCCGACGCGACCGTCCGCCGGGGCGGGCAGTGCTCGAGGAGCGGGAGATGCAGTTCGCGTGGGTCGATACCGAGCGCATGCCCGTGCGGCCGGTGCACACGCTTCGAGAGGGGGTGCCGGCCTGGGCGCCGGCCGGGGAGGTGACGGCGTTGGTCACCCCGGGCGCGGCGTCGGTCGTCGAGACGCTGGCCTCGGCGCACCCGGAGTGGGACGTGCAGGCCGCGGGTCCCGAGACGGGTGGGAACGGCAAGCCGCTCGTGCTCGTCGCCGATGCCGAGGGCTGGCAACGTCACTGGGCGCTGTGGCAGCGGGTGCGGTCGCACGGGGAGGTGCTCATCCGGGCGGAGCGGCCCAGCGAGCTGCGTCAGCTCGTCGGCATCCGCGCTCGCCCGCCGTACGCCCGACCCGACGCCGGACGCGCGTGGTCCGTGATCGGCGACCGCGCACCCCGGCGTGTGGTCATCGATGCTCTGGGGCGTCGCTGACCACCCGACCGCGGTACACGGGTCCCGTGCCGCCGATGTGCGGTCAGATACCCGCGCCCGGCCGGATGACGCCGACGCGGGAGCCGCCACCGAGCACCGCGAGCGGCAGGGCCTCGGCCAGCGCGGTCACGTCGGCCTCGCTGAGGCCGCCGGCACGCGCCAGCAGAGTCGCGGCGACGATGGTCGACGCGCGAGCGCCGCCGTCCAGCATCTTGAGCGCGACCGTCGTCCCGTTCGGAGCCACCATCACCATGACGCCCTCCGCGCCGCCCTTGGCGAAGACGCCGAGGCGTTCGATCGCGATCGTGTCGGGGCGCCCGGGGCCGTCGATGGTCCAGGGGTTCTCACGTACCGCCTTCACCAGAGAGCCGGCCACGCGGTGCAGTGCGAAGGGGGAGCGCTCGGAAGCGGTTCCGATGCGATGGATGGCACGGGCCAGGCCCGTGAGGGTGAGGGCGTACACCGGGGCGCCGCAGCCGTCGATCGCGGTGTGGGCCATCTTCTCTCCGGTCAGCCGCTCGATGACGTCGCGGATGTGAGCCTGGAGCGGGTGCGCCGGGTCGAGGTAGCCGTCGGTCGGCCAGCCGGTCGCGATGCAGGCGCGGAGCATGGCGGCGTGCTTGCCGGAGCAGTTCATCCGGACGCGCGCCTCCTGGCCGTGTTCCCGCACCATCTCGTCGCGGGTCGCGGAGTCGCTCGGCCACGCGGGAGGACACGCGAGGTCGTCCTCGTTGAGGCCGCCGGCGGTGAGCATCTCGCGCACGACCTCGGCGTGCCGGTCGGTTCCGGAATGGCTGGCGGTGGACAGAGCCAGCTGCTCGCCCTCGAGCACCGCGCCCGCCGTGAGGCAGGCGACCGCCTGCAGGGGCTTCAGGCTGGAGCGGGGGAGGATCAACGCCTCCGCGTTCCCATGCCGCGCGACCACCTCGCCCTCGGGCGACAGCACGACAGCCGCCCCGGCATGACGCGACTCGATGAAGCCGCTCCGCTCCACGACGGCGAGTTCGACGGAATCCTGAACGGTGAGAGTCTCCAGCACCCGACAACTCTACCGGCGGGTGCGGCTCGCCTCCGTCGAGCACAGAGCCCGGGTGTCGGCGCCGCCTGGCAGACTGGGCGCATGCCAGAGCAGACGACTCCCCGGCCCCTCGGCGAGCACCGCTACGCCCTCACCTCCACCTGGACCGGCAACACCGGGTCCGGCACGAGCGGTTACCGCGACTACCGCCGTGACGTCACGATCGAGGTCGAGGGGAAGCCCGAGCTGCTCGCGTCGTCCGACAAGCCCTTCCGCGGCGATCCGTCGCGCTGGAATCCGGAGGACCTCCTGCTGGCCTCGCTCTCGGAGTGCCACCTGCTGTCCTATCTGCACGCGTGCGTGACGGCCGGCGTGGTGGTCGTGTCCTATCGCGACACCGCGAGCGGCGTGATGCGTGAGAACGGCGCCGGCGGCGGGTCCTTCGTCGAGGTGCTGCTGCGACCCGAGGTCGTCGTCGCCGAGCCGTCGATGATCGAGGCGGCCGAGCGGGCGCACGCCCAGGCGAACGAGTGGTGCTTCATCGCCAACTCGGTCAACTTCCCCGTCCGGCACGAGGCGACGGTGACGGCCGCCGGCTGAACGGGTCGCTCAGCGGCGCTCGTGCGGGAGCGCCTGCTTGATCTTCTCGATCGTGTTCTGTGCCGGCGCCTCGTTGTAGGTGCCCGCGAGCTCCTGACCGGAGAGGGCATGGATCGCGGCCATGATCTCGTCGGTCGCGAGTCGGCGCGCGCGGCCGCTCGTGGCCGGTCCGTGCGAGGACAGATCCAGGGGCTCCCCGAAGCGCACGGTGATCCGCTCGGACAGCGTGGGCATCTTGGCGCCGACCGGCATCACCTTGTCTGTGCCGATGAGTCCCACGGGGACGACGGGGGCGCCCGTCTGCAGGGCGAGGAACGCAACGCCCGTGCGGCCCTTGTACAGCCGGCCGTCGGTGGAGCGGGTGCCCTCGGGGTACAGCGCGACGGCGAGACCCTCGTCGAGGAGCTGACGCTGCAGGTCGAGAGCGTCGAGAGCCGCCTGGCCGGCGCCGCGGCGGACCGGGATCGCACCGATCGCCTCGAAGAACGTCTTGGACGCCCAGCCCTTCAGGCCCGTGCCCTCGAAGTAGCTCGACTTGGCGAGGAAGTGCACGGGACGCGGGGCCGCCACGGGGATGGCGATGGAGTCGATGAACGACAGGTGGTTGCTGGCGAAGATCACCGGGCCGGTGGTCGGGACGTGCTCGCGTCCTTCGATGTGCGGCCGGTAGACGAGCCGGGCGAGCGGGGCGATGAGGCTGCGGCCCAGGGTGTAGGTGAAGCCGGCGTGCCGGGGCTTCGGGGAGTCCTCTGAGGGGGTTTCGGGGTCCACGGACTGCTCAGAGCTCATCAGAGCAGGCTACTCCCGGATCCATGCCGACATGGGAATGAAGACTCGCGCCGCCGCTTCCCAGCGCGAGCAAAGGGCGATGAGGCAGGATGGAAGCTCCCGCCCGCGATCGTGAGGTCTTCCTGTGCGCACCCGTCCGCTGCTCGTCCTGTCCACCGTCGCTGCGGCGACCCTGCTGCTGGCGGGCTGCTCCGGGAACGGCGATCCGCAGAGCACCTCCTCCCCGGACGCCTCCGGCTCGAGCCAGTGCCTCGTGAACGCGAAGGCCGGCGACACCTCCGACGGCATCGAGGTGGACGGCGAGGGTCTCGACGCCAAGATCACGGTTCCCGCCGATGCGGAGTTCGCGAACGTCGAGCGGACCGTCGTGTCCGAGGGCGACGGGGATGACCTCGCGGCGAACGACCTCGTCTCCGTCCAGTACCAGATCGTCGATGCCGCCAGCGGCGACGTGGTCGACTCGTCGGCGCGCGGCGAGGACGGCACGCTCCCCGTGCTCCTCGACCCGAACCAGTCGTCGCTGTTCGTCGCCGCGCTGGAGTGCGAGCCGGTCGGATCCCGCGTCGTCCTCGCCATCCCCGGCAGCGCGCTCGGTGAGGGGCAGAGCAACATCGTCGTCTACGCGGAGGCCGTCGACCGACTCCCCGAGGTCGCGACCGGTGAGCCCGTCGAGCCGACCGCCGGCATGCCCGAGGTCGAGCTCGACGACGACGGCAAGCCGACCGTCACGATCCCGGACGGCGACGCGCCGACCGAGACGAAGGTCTCCGTCCTCAAGCAGGGCGACGGTGCGACGGTCGCGTCCGGCGACCTCGTGGTCGTCCAGTACCTCGGCGTGAAGTGGTCCGACGGCGAGGAGTTCGACTCCAGCTGGAGCCGCGACGCCGCCCCGGCGCAGTTCCAGACCACGGGAGTCGTCGCCGGGTTCCAGAAGGCGCTCGAGGGTCAGAAGGTCGGTTCGCAGGTTCTCGTCGTCATGCCGCCGTCCGATGGCTACGGTGCGAGCGAGGGGCACGAGCTGCAGGACGAGAGCCTCGTGTTCGTCGTCGACATCCTCGCCACGACTCCGGTCCAGCCGCAGCAGTAGCCGCCGTCCCGGACGGCGCCGGCACGTGTCCTAGGCTGGCGTCATGCGTCGCGTCATCATCCTCGGCTCCACCGGTTCCATCGGCACCCAGGCGCTGGATGTGATCCGTGCCAATCCTCGACGCTTCGAGGTCGTCGGTCTCGCCGCCGGGTCGAACGCGGCGATGGTGGCTGAGCAGGCGGCGCAGTTCCAGGTGGAGCACACCGCTCTCGGCGCGGCGGAGGCGGAGCAGTTGGTCCGCGACGTCGAAGCCGATGTGGTGCTGAACGCGATCACAGGCTCGATCGGTCTGGGATCGACGCTGGCTGCGCTGGAGGAGGGGCGGACGCTCGCCCTGGCGAACAAGGAGTCGCTGATCGTCGGCGGCGATCTCGTGCTGGCCGCCGCAGCCCCCGGTCAGATCGTGCCCGTGGACTCCGAGCACTCCGCTCTCGCGCAGGCCCTGCGTTCCGGTACGCACGACGAGATCCGTCGGCTGGTGGTCACTGCCTCGGGCGGGCCCTTCCGCGGGAAGTCGCGCGACGAGCTCAGCGCTGTCACGCCGCAGGAAGCGCTCGCGCACCCGACGTGGAACATGGGACGCACGGTCACCACGAACTCCGCCACCCTGGTCAACAAGGGCCTCGAGGTCATCGAGGCGCACCTGCTGTTCGACGTGCCCTACGACGACATCGACGTCGTCGTGCACCCGCAATCGATCGTCCATTCCATGGTGGAGTTCATCGACGGATCCACCATCGCGCAGGCCTCTCCGCCGGACATGCGTCTGCCCATCTCGCTGGGCCTCGACTGGCCAGACCGGGTGGGTGGTGTGGGCCGCCCACTGGACTGGACCACCGCCACGTCGTGGACGTTCGAGCCGCTCGACGACATCGCCTTCCCCGCGGTGACGCTCGCGAAGGCGGTCGGGAGGGCCGGAGGAACCTTCCCCGCGGTCTACAACGCCGCCAACGAGCAGGCCGTGGACGCGTTCCACGAAGGGCGCCTGCCCTTCCTCGGCATCGTCGACACCGTGCAGCGGGTCGTCGACGCGCACGACGCTCCGGACGCGCTGACCGTGGAATCGCTCGCGGCGGCCGAGGACTGGGCGCGGCGGAAGGCCGACCAGCTCATCGCCGCCGCCTGACGCGGCGCGGGCTCAGTCCTCGTCCGGGTACGGCACGGGCCAGCGCGGCTCCGGCACCGGCCAGCCGGCGGCCTTCAACGCACGCCGGGAGAGCTCGCGGGCGGAGTACGGCGTCCGCACTCCGCGGATGTCGCGGTAGTCCTGGTGGCCGGGGCCGGCCCAGAGGATCGCGTCGCCGTCGCCGACGAGTCCGACGGCGGCGACGATCGCGGCCTCCGGCGGGGAGTACTCGTGGATCTCGGCGCCAGGACGGGCGCGACGGGCGCCCTCGACGAGCGTCGCGCGGATCGACGCCGGGTCCTCGAACCGCGGGTGGTGATCGGTCACGACGAGGATGTCGCTGCCTTCCACCGCGGTGCGGGCCATGTCGAAGCGCTTGCTGGCGTCGCGGTCCCCGTCGGCCCCGAAGAGCATGAGCACCTTGCCGGGAGTCACCCGTCGCACGGCCGCCAGGGTCTTCTCGAAAGCATCAGGCGAGTGGCCGAAGTCGACGAAGACGGCCGGCCCCCGCGCGCCCGAGACGAGCTGCGTGCGCCCTGGCAGATAGGCGTGGATGCCGCCGTCGCGCTGCAGGGCTTCGACGATGCGATCCCAGGCATAGCCGCCTTCGAGCAGCATGACGATCGCGAGCGCCGCGTTCGCCGCCATGTGCGGACCGATCACCGGGACGGTCGTGGTGAGCGTGCCGGCCGGTCCCGTCATCGTGAACGTCGTGCCGGTCGTCCGCTCGTCGTCGATGGCGACCACCCAGTCGGCCTGCGCCGCAGCATCGGCGTCGGCCGCGATGGAGGGTGTCCCGACGGTGACGACGGGGATCTCGGAGCGTGCGACGACCAGGGCGCCGGAGGAGGAGTCGAGGCAGACGACGCCGCGCACGGCACGGTCGGGGCGGAAGAGAGGCAGCTTCGCCTCGAAGTACTCCTCCATGTCGGCGTAGTCGTCGAGGTGGTCGTGGCTGAGGTTGGTGAACCCCGCGACGTCGAATCGGATGCCGTCGACGCGGTGCCGGGACAGGGCCTGGGCGCTGACCTCGACCGCGACCGCTTCGACCTCGCGCTCGCGCATGAGCGCGAGGAGGGCGTGCATCTCGGAGGCCTCGGGGGTGGTGAGCCGCGAGACGATGACCTCACCCGCGATGTGTCGTTCGGCGGTGGAGGAGAGCCCGGTGACGACGCCCATCTGGTCGAGGATGCCCTCGAGGAGATGCGAGACGCTCGTCTTGCCGTTCGTCCCGGTGGTCGCGAACAGGAGGGGGAGCGGGTCCTCCGCGCCCGTGCCGTACACCCAGGCGCTCAGCGCGCCGAGCACGCCGCGGGGATCGTCGACGATGAGGATCGGGAGGCCGGCGTCCGCGGCGATGTCGGCACCCGCCTGGTCCGTGATCACCGCGACCGCTCCCTTCTCGGCGGCGGTCTTCGCGAACTCCGCGCCGTGGCGGTTCACGCCGCGGATCGCGACGAACGCCTCGCCGGGACGCAGGTCCGCCGTGGCGAGGGTGATGCCACTGAGAGCGACGCCCTCCACGTCGCCACGCACGGAGCGGGCGAACAGGGAGGCGAGTTCGGACAGCTCGCGCCGGGGCGGGTTCGCCGGGCGGAGCACGGGGGGCAGGGTCGGCTGTTGTTCCATCGACATGTCGTCTCCATGTTCTCACGACGGCGGTGTCGGCTCGGGCGGGTCGGTCCGCCGCGCGCCGGAGCCGGGCGCGGCGGACCGAGGGTCAGGCGCGGCGGCGGAACGCCAGCACCGCGACCACGAGCGCCGCGACGCCAGCGAGGAGGCCGCCGGCGCCCAGGGCGATGCCCAGCGCGTCGTCGCCGTCATCAGCAGTCGCGGGCTGCGGCGCGGCGCTCGTGCCGTGACCGTCCGCGGTGCCGTCGGTGACCGTCACGACAGGCGCGGGGGAGTCGAGGTCGTGCGCGTCCTCACCCTTCTCGGCGAGCTGCGTCCACTCGGTCGCGCCGTCCACGCACTGCTGGACCACCGGGAAGGCGAGCGTCTCGGGCGTGTCCTCGTCCAGGCCCACCGACATGCTCACGGCGCCGCGCAGGTCGGTCGGCACAGGGGTGAGGGCGGTGTACGTGACGGCGCTCACGAGACCGTCGTCGCCGCGCTCGACCTGGATGGTCCAGTCGCCGTCGAGCGTCGGGGCGACCGAGGCGAGGCCGTCCGGCATGGTGATGCGCAGGGCCGTGGTGGGCGAGGTGCCGCAGCCGTGCGAGAACGAGAAGGTCAGCACGCCGTGGTCGCCCGCGGCGAGCTCGTCGGGGCTGACGCTGACGTGCGCCCCGGCCATCGCGGGGACGGCGAGGGCGAGGGCCAGTCCGCCGACGATGCCGGTGGCTCCGAGAAGGGTGCGGCGCGGACGACGGGGACGGATGGTGGTGTTCGACATGGGGTCTCCAGATGCTCGTGTGCGGGCGCGCCGGAACAGCGCAGCCCGGAAGGAAGGGCCGTCGAACGGCGACGGCCGGATCAAGGGACGGCTCAGCCGCCGACGAGCAGCGGAGGACCGCGTCGCGAGACCACGGCGGTCGTCGCGACGTCGAGCGGAGGGAGGAGGGCGGAGCGCAGCGGACGCGGGGGTGCCGGAGGCGTGGAGGCGGGCGTCGCCGTGCGTCGGAGGGCGGCCTGGAACCAGCGGGCGATCGTGCGCAGCACGCTCTCGCCATGCCACAGCAGCAGCGTCGTCGGCAGGGCGGCGACGAGGTGGGCCGACAGCATCAGCGCTCCCGGCCCTGGGGCCGGTGACAGCGAGCCGAGTGCGCTCAGGTCGAGGTGGTGGGAGTGGGCGCCGAGGCCGGGGGCGTCTCCGGCGGTGGGGGCGCCCAGAAGCTGGAAGAGCAGGTGGAACGCGCCCTGCGCCAGGACCACGGCCACCGCGACCCGCGCGCGCGACGACCGCTCGCCGACCACGGCGGCGGAGAGGGGCACGAAGAGCGCGGCGACGGCGGCGATGAGCAGCGGGTGCGGGGCGGCGCCGCCGGCGAGCGTGTGGGAGACGGCCGCGAGGAGCGTGGCGATCGCGGACACGGCGGCGGCGCGGAGGAAGCGCAGCTGCCGGGACGTCATCGTGCCAGCCTAGCGACGCTGCGCGAGCCGGGCGGATTCCTAGGCGGCGGGCAGTAGCGTTGGCCTGTGGAATTCCTGCTCTATCTGGGCGGCATCGTGTTCATGCTGATCGGCCTCGGCCTCTCGATCGGTCTGCACGAGGTCGGCCACCTCGTCCCCGCGAAGCTCTTCGGCGTGCGTGTCGGCCAGTACATGATCGGCTTCGGGCCGCGCCTGTGGTCGAAGCGGATCGGCGAGACGGAGTACGGTTTCAAGCTGCTGCCCCTCGGCGGCTTCATCTCGATGTCGGGCATGTATCCGTCATCGAAGGACAGCGGGCCGGCATCCGGGGCGTTCCGCACGCTCATCCAGGACGCGCGCTCAGCCAACGACGAGACGATCGCGGAAGGCGCGGAGGACCGGGTCTTCTACAAGCTGCCGGTGTGGAAGCGCGTGATCGTGATGCTCGGCGGGCCGCTCATGAATCTCCTGCTGGCCGTGGTCATCTTCACCGTCCTCGTCAGCGGGATCGGTGTGCAGCAGGGCACCACGACGGTCGCGGCGGTGAACGAGTGCGTGGTTCCCGCGTCGTCGACGGCGACCGAGTGCGGGGCCGATGATCCGGAGTCTCCGGCCGCTGCGGCCGATGTGCAGCCCGGCGACGTCCTCGTGTCGATCGACGGGAAGCCGGTGTCGACCTTCGCCGAGGCCACCGCCATCGTCCAGGCCTCACCGGGCGATCCCCTCGCCCTCGTCGTGCGCCGGGACGGCTCCGAGCGGACGCTGACCCTCACGCCCATCGCCGCGGAGCGCACCCTCACGGATGCGAGCGGGCAGCCGGTGCTCGACGACGACGGCGATCCCGTCGTGAAGGAGGTCGGCTACGCGGGGATGATCGCGCAGATGGGCTACGTACAGCAGCCGCTGACCGCCGGACCCCAGCTGGCGGCGGACACCGTCGCCCGGGTCGGCTCGCTGATCGTCACGCTGCCGGTGCGGCTGTGGGACGTCGGGGTCTCGCTCGTGACGGGAGGGGAACGCGATCCGAACGGACCGCTGAGCGTCGTCGGCGTCGGGCGTCTCGCGGGCGAGGTGGCCGCGACGGACGCCCCGGTGCTCAACCGGTTCGCCGTGCTGCTCGGCCTTCTCGGCTCGCTCAACGTCGCGCTCTTCGTCTTCAACCTCATCCCGCTGCTGCCGCTCGACGGCGGGCACATCGTCGTCGCGCTGTGGGAGGGGGTCAAGCGGGCGTGGGCGAAGCTCTTCCGGCGGCCGCCGCCGGCGCCGGTCGACGCCACCAAGCTCGTGCCGCTGACCGTCGTCGTCGCGACGCTGCTGATCGCGATGGGCGCGCTCCTGCTCGTGGCCGACCTGTTCAACCCGGTCAAGCTCCTGGGCTGAGCTGTCGGAAGCCCGGCCTCAGGCCAGGGCGTGCGCGGCCAGACGCTCCAGCGTGCGGATGCCGTCGCGGGACAGGATCGATTCGAGGTGGCCCTGCACCGATGCGAAGCCGTCGCCGCGAAGCGCGTAGACGTCCCCGGTCACCGGATCGGCGGAGACCTCGGCGGTGCCCACCGTGGTCACTCCGGGGTCGACCCGCGCAGTGAAGGTGTTGTAGAACCCGATCGAGGCGTCCTCGCCGAACACCGGCACGGCCTTCTGCAGCCCTTGGTGCGGAGCGTCGAGAGGCGTCAACGCGATCCCCATCCGGTCCGCCAGGATCTGGTGGCTCAGGCAGACCGCGAGCAACGGCGAATGCGCCTGCAGGCGGGCCGCCACGACCTCGCGCATCCGGGCGATGCGCGGGCTCGCGCCGTCGCGGGGGTCGCCGGGGCCGGGGCCGGCGACGACGAGATCGGCCGTCTCGACCGCCTCGTCGTCCACTGCGTCCCAGGAGGCGATGGTCACGTCGAGCCCGAGGTGCCGCAGCTGATGCGCGAGCATCGTCGTGAAGCGGTCCTCGGCGTCGACGACGAGGGCGGAGCGGCCGGAGAACGGACCGGTGAAGTCCTCGCCCTGCGGGTTCAGCCAGAACTCGGCGAGGCGGGCGTTGCGCGAGGAGAGCAGCGCGGCGACGTCCGGGTCGTCCGCGAGACGCCGGGACTCACCGGGGGCGTCGGCGTCGCTCCTCGCCTCGGCCACACGATCCCGGTCGATCGCGCCGATGGCCCCCAGGACCCCGGCGGCCTTGCCGTGGGTCTCGGAGACCTCGCCGTGCGGATCCGAGTGCCGGACGAGGGTCGCGCCGACCGGAACGCTCAGCGCGCCGTCCTGCAGGTACACCGTGCGGATGAGGATCGGGGCATCGAGGTCGTGACCGCCGTCGCCGTTGGGGGTGAACAGCGCGGCCACCCCGGAGTAGTAGCCCCGGGGTTTGCGCTCGTGCCGCCGGATCACGGCGCAGGCGTTCTGCATGGGGGAGCCGGTGACGGTCGGGGCGAACATCGTCTCGCGGAGGATGTCCCGCGGGTCCAGCCCGCTCCGGCCGCGCAGCATGTACTCCGTGTGCGTCAGCCGCGACATCTCCTTCAGATGCGGACCCGTGATGCGTCCGCCGTCGGCGCAGACGGCGCTCATCATCTTGAGCTCCTCGTCGACGACCATGAACAGCTCCTCGGTCTCCTTGGTCGACGTGAGGAAGTCGGTGAGCGTCTCCTTGGTCGCGCCGCCCGCCGGATGCCGGAACGTGCCCGAGATGGGATTCATGGTGACGATGCCACCGCGGGCCACGACGTGCGCCTCGGGGCTCGCGCCGACCGCGATATGACCGGGGGTGACGACCGCGAACGTCCAATACGCGCCGCGCTCGTGGGCGAGGAGCGCTCGGAACCAGGTGAGCGCCGCGGTGCGCTCATCGGTGTCGACGGTCGCGGTGAAGTCGCGGCGGATGACGAAGTTCGCGCCCTCGCCGCGGCCGATCTCGTCGGCGATCACCGTCTCCACGATCGCGGCGTACTCCTCGTCCGCGATGTCGAAGCCCTCGTCACGCAGGGGGACCGGGGACGAGGGGAGCGCGTCGAGCACGGCGGCGGTCGGCAGGTGGAGGTGCTCCGCCACGACGAGGCAGCGCAGCGCGGCGCCGTCGTCCTGAGCCACGAAGCCGCGCTCGCGGACCTGTCGATACGGGACGAGCGCGAACACCTCCCGCGGCTCTCCGTCGACGGTCAGCGGGATGTCGGCGAGCAGCTTGACGTCGGTCACGTCGCCGGTGAGCAGCTCCACGGTGTCCGTGCCGTCCCGGGCGATCAGCACGAAGGACGCGGTGGGATCGGCGCTGAGCTCGTCGAGGCGAGAGAGGGTCATCGATGTCTCCTGTGCGAGGGCTCCGGCTCGGCGCAACGAAAAGACCGCCCCGGAGGCGGTCTGGATTCGAGGGAACGCGAACACACCGCCTAGGAGGCGGGCCACCAGGTGATGTGCGCGATCATTGGGGCGAAACTACCACACCCCGCCCTGCCGGCCGGGCGGCGTGACGTCACCAGAGAGAGCCGCCGGTTCCCGCTTCTTCGTCGTCGAGGCAGTGATCCACGAGCAGACGCACGCCGCGGGCGATCTCCTCGTAGTCCAGGTGCGGAGCGCCGGCCGGCGCGGTGCTGCGGGACCAGGGCAGATGAACGAAGCCGGCGGGCACGGGCGCGGGAACGGCGGAGAGCGCCGTGTACAGCACGTGGTTGCACACGTACGAGCCCGCGGAGAGCGAGAGGCGTGCGGGGAGACCCGCATCGGCGAGCAGGCGCACGAGGCGCTTCACGGGGAGGGTGGCGAATCGGGCGGCCGGACCGTCCGGATCGCTGCGCTGGTCCACCGGCTGCGCGCCGTCGTTGTCGGGGATCCGCGCGTCGATCAGGTTCAGCCCGACCCGCTCGACCGCGATCCGATCGCTTCCGCCGGCGAGACCCGTGCACACGACCGCGTCGGGGGAGTGCTGGGCGATCCGCTCCCGCAGGAGCGCGGCCGATCGGGCGAACGACACCGGCAGCGTCGCGACGACCAGGTCGTGAGGGCCGTCGTATCCGGTGGCGACCGTCTCCACAGCCTCCGTCGAGGGATTGCGGGCCGCGCCGTCGAACGGATCGAAGCCGGTGAGGAGGATGACCGCCATGCCCTCAGCGTAAGCGCCCGCATCCAGCCCTTCTGCATCCTGGCGGCGTAGGCTGGGATCGTGCCAGCAGTGAATCTTGGGATGCCGAAGGTCCCCGAAGTCCTCGCCCCGCGTCGCAAGTCCCGCCAGATCAAGGTGGGCAAGGTGCTCGTCGGCGGCGATGCGCCCGTCAGCGTGCAGTCGATGACGACGACGAAGACGACCGACATCAACGGGACGCTGCAGCAGATCGCGGAGCTCACCGCCTCGGGCTGCGAGATCGTGCGCGTCGCCGTTCCCTCGCAGGACGACGCCGATGTGCTGCACATCATCGCGAAGAAGAGCCAGATCCCGGTCATCGCCGACATCCATTTCCAGCCGAAGTACGTCTTCCAGGCGATCGACGCCGGGTGCGCGGCCGTGCGCGTCAACCCGGGGAACATCCGCAAGTTCGACGACCAGGTCGGCGAGATCTCCAAGGCCGCCAAGGACGCGGGCGTCTCGCTCCGCATCGGCGTGAACGCGGGATCGCTCGACCGTCGCCTGCTCGAGAAGTACGGCAAGGCCACGCCGGAGGCCCTCGTCGAGAGCGCGGTCTGGGAGGCGTCGCTGTTCGAGGAACACGACTTCCACGACTTCAAGATCTCGGTCAAGCACAACGACCCGGTCGTCATGGTCAAGGCCTACCGTCAGCTCGCCGAGCGGGGCGACTGGCCGTTGCACCTCGGCGTGACCGAGGCAGGCCCGGCCTTCCAGGGCACGATCAAGAGCGCGACCGCCTTCGGCATCCTGCTGGGAGAGGGCATCGGCGACACCATCCGCGTGTCACTGTCCGCCCCGCCGGCCGAGGAGGTCAAGGTCGGTCACCAGATCCTCCAGTCCCTCAACCTCCGAGAGCGCAAGCTCGAGATCGTCTCGTGCCCCTCGTGCGGTCGGGCTCAGGTCGACGTGTACACGCTCGCGGAAGACGTCACCGAGGGGCTCAAGGAGATGACGGTGCCGCTGCGCGTCGCGGTCATGGGCTGCGTCGTGAACGGCCCGGGTGAGGCACGCGAGGCCGACCTCGGTGTCGCATCCGGCAACGGCAAGGGCCAGATCTTCGTCAAGGGCGAGGTCATCAAGACCGTCCCGGAGGCCGACATCGTCGCCACCCTCATCGAGGAGGCGAACCGCATCGCCGCCGAGATGGGACCGGACGCTCCGCTCGGCACCGCCCAGGTCGTCACCGCCTGAGCCGAGGAGCGCCATGCCCGACTTCCTCCTGCCCGCACCGGTCCAGGCCATGATCGACGCGATCAACGCCGGAGACACCGAGGCCTTCGTCGCCGCGTTCACGCCGGACGGCTTCGTGAACGATTGGGGCACCGTGAAGACCGGTGCCGACGGCGTGCGCGGCTGGGCGGACAGCGATGCGATCGGCGCCGGGGCGCGGATGAACGTGCTCTCGGCCGCCACGGACGGCGACACGACGCGCATCCGCTTCGGCTGGCGCAGTCGCGTCTTCAACGGCGAGTCCGAGGGGATCTTCGTCGTCGACGGCGACCGGCTCGTCAGCTTCACGATCCCGCCGTCCCACTGACACCCGGTGCCCCGTCGGCTCCGCCGCCCCTTTCCGAGGAGACCCATGACCACGCCCACGATCGTCACCTTCCCGGACGGCACCCTCCGCGGAGACGCCGTCGTGACCCGCGTGGCGGACGACGCGGACGGGACGGTGATCGTCGTCGACGCCACCCCGTTCCACCCCGTCGATCACACCTGGCCCGATCAGCCAGGCGACACCGGCGCGATCTCCGGCGAGGGCGGATCCGTCCGCGTGACCGAGGCGCTCATGGCTGCGGTATCGGACGACGGCGAGTTCGCAGTGGGCAGCGAGATTCCTGTCAAGCGCGGGACCGAGGGGTGGACGTGGCTGGTCGCTCACCGGCTGGAGGGCGCGGCGCCGGCGTGGCTCGCAGAGGGGGCTCGCGTGGTGCTCTCGGTCGACGAGGAGCATCGCGTCGGCCTCAGCCGCGGTCACACCGCGTGCCACCTCGCCTCCCTCGCCCTGGACCTCGCGGTCGCCGACCTCTGGCGCAAGGACCCGGGGGACGATGCGTTGGGAAATCCGGACTTCGAGGGACGCGCGAACCAGTCCAGCCGCATCCACGAGGACGGTGCGGTCGACGAGTACCGCCTGGGTAAGAGTCTGCGCCGTGCGGGCTTCGACACGGAGACGTTCGCGGCCACGCTGGCGGACCGCGAGCAGCGCATCAACGCGCAGCTCGCCGCGTGGGTCTCCGCGGCTGCCGCGAGCCGTATCGAGGTGGACGGGCCGACCATCGTCGACCGACGGCGCTGGCACTGCGACCTCCCCCAGGGCGAGGCCGTGATCCTCTGCGGCGGCACACATGTCCGTTCCCTCGCGGCGTTCGCCGCCATCACGGTGGCTCTGGAGCTGTCCGACCCCCAGCTCCTCGTGATGACGACGACCGCGACTCCCGCCTCCTGAGCCCTCGCCCGGCTCAGGCGTTCGCGCGAGGACAGGCGCCAGCGCCCGGTGTCGCCTGTTGTCGCGTGACTGCCTGTTCCCGCGATGAGGTCAGCGCACGAACCCCGCCTGCACCCGACCACCTGCGAGTTCCAGTTCCTCGCCGACCCGCGCCGCGAACCCGGCGATGTCTCCGGCGAGCAGTGGAGTGCTGAGCCGATCCGCGCGCTCGGGATTCCACGCGCGCAGACGTCGGGGGAGCCATTTCCCGGATCCGATCCACCGCGCGTCAGTCAGCAGCATCAGCTCCGCCATGCGCTCGAACAGCAGGCCTGCGACCACGCGCTGTTCGAGAGGATCCGTCGCGTCGCCCAGGTCGTCGAGGAGATCGGTGATCACGTACCGCCGGATCCGCGACTCCGTCTCCTCCAGGACGGGGCCGGCGGCGAGCACGGCGCCCCACCGGGCCCGCAGGTCGTCGAGCCCGGTTCCGGAGCGCACCGGCACGCCCTCCACGAGCATGTGCACGATGACGGGCCGGTGCTGTGCAATGCCGCGGTTCGCCCATGTCTCGAACCCTGCCGCCGTGTAGGCGAACACCTCGAAGGTCTCGCCCTCGAACTCGAAGGTGGCGGCCTCGCTCACCTGGGCGTCGTCGGCGAACAGGTCGTCGTCGATGAGCAGGAGGTCGATGTCGCTCGTGTGCGTGCGCTCGCCGCGGGCGGTGCTCCCGGCGACGATCGCGATGCGTGAGCGCGGATACCGCTCCACGAGGAAGCGCTCGATGCGCTCGGCCTGATCCATCTCGACAGGGTATCCGGCCGGGATCAGGCGATCGCGGCGGCACAGGCTCTCGTGCCGGGAAGCGCCTCATCCGGCGTCCTCGCCTGATCCGGCGGAGTCAGACAGCGAGCTCGATCTCGCCCGTCGCGATGTCCACGCGCACGACGTGCAGCGAGACCACGTCCCCGGGTCTCGTGTCGGGGGTCACCGGCGCGGTCGTCGTCACTGCAGGCTCCGCGATCTGGACGGCAGCCCGCTCGCCCCGGAGCTCGATGACCGTCGCCTCGACCGTCTGTCCCACCAGGGGAGTGAGCAGTGCGGCCTCGACGCGGTTCACGGTGTCCGCGTCCAGCTGCGACGCCCGTCGGCCGGAGTCCTGCATGAGCGCGGGGAGGTCTCCGAGCGAGGAACGCACCCACTCCGGCACGGGCTGCCCTGTCGAGACGGCGAGGCAGATGGTGAGGACCCAGCGGTCGACGAGCCGGCGGAGCGGCGCGGTCGCGTGCGCGTAAGGGGCTCCGATCGCGGCCTGCACGGCGTCGGCGGGCGGCTCCCCGTCGAACACGAGGTACCCGGCTCCGCGGAACAGCGACGCGGCGGCTTCCAGCACGGGAAGGGTCATCGGGTCGGAGCGGTCGAGCCCCCGCAGATACTCGCCGTAGGTGCCCGTGATCCACGGGCGCCCGAGCGCCTCCGTCTGGTGGCGGAAGGCCGCGAACGCCGCCTCGTCGGGTTCCGGCATCGTGCGGAGGATACCGACGCCCGCGTCGATCATGAGCGCCGCGGCCGCCATCCCGGTCATGAGCGAGAGCTGCGCGTTCCACTCCTCGACGGGCAGCGGGCTGCGGCGCTCGATCGCATAGGAGCCGTCGTCGGTGCGCACGACCTCCTCGTCCGGGACGTTGAGGCTGGCGCCCCCGCGGCGGCGCTCCTGCTCGAGGCGGAGGGCGCCGATCTCCGGCAGCAGGGCCGCGAGACCGCCGTCGCCCCGGTCCAGGGCGTCTTGCGTGGAGACGTAGTCGAGCTGCGCGCGGGACCGGATGAGGGCGCGCTCCAACCGGAAGTCAGTCACGGTGCCCGCGGCATCCAGCGTGAACGTCCACACGAGAGCGGGACGGTTGACATCGGGGAGCAGGGAGGCGCGGTCCTCGCTCAGCACCGGCGGATGCAGCGGGATCGTGCCGTCCGCGGCGTACAGCGTCTGTCCCCGCCGGCGCGCCTCCGCGTCCACGGCGCCTCCCGGTACGACGAACCCGGGCACGTCCGCGATGGCGTACCGCACCCGATAGCCGTCGCCGTCCCGGTCGAGGTGGAAGGCCTGGTCGAGGTCACGGGCGCCCGCCGGGTCGAGGGTCGCGAACGCGATGTCCGTGAGGTCGAGCTCCGGGGTCGTCGCCGAGGCCGCTTCCGCCTTCGCGAGCACGTCGGCGGGAAACGCGGTCGGCGTGTCCAGGGCCTCCCGCAGCGCGGAGAGCGCCGCGGCGAGCTCGGTCTGGGCGGCGGAGGGGGCGACATGCGAGCGGCGCTGGGGCATGCCGCCAGCCTAGGTCGAGCACCGGGACGATCCGCTGCAGCCGGCCCGCGTGCCCGCACCGGCCGCTAGCGTGGGGACATGACCACTGCTGCCAAGGCCCAGACCCTCGTCGGACTCTATGACGCCCCGGAGATCCTCCGCGTGGTGAACGTGTGGGATGTCGTCTCCGCACGCGCCGTCGCCGCGCTGCCGGAGACGAAGGCGATCGCCACCGCCGGTCACGGCATCGCGGCGTCGTTCGGCTACGACGACGGCGACACCCCGCGCGACGTCATGATCGACATGGTCGGACGGATCGCGGCGGCCGTGTCCGTCCCCGTCACCGCCGACCTGGACGACGGCTACGGCGACGCGGGGGAGACCACCCGGCTCGCGATCGCGGCCGGCGTCGTCGGCGCGAACGTCGAGGACCGCCTCAAGCCGCTCGACGAATCGGTCGCCGTCGTCGAGGCGATCGTGAAGGCTGCGGAGGCCGAGGGCGTGCCGTTCGCCCTCAACGCCCGCACCGATGCGTTCGTGCGTGCCGGGTCGCGCCCCGTGGAGGAGAGCGTCGCGGACGCGATCCAGCGCGGGCGTGCGTTCCTCGATGCGGGTGCCACCGCGGTGTTCGTCCCTGGCATCCTTGACGCGAACGTCACTCGACAGCTCGTCGAGGGCATCGGAGAGCGCAAGGTCAGCGTGATCGGCATCCCCGGCGCGCTCGCCGCCTCCGAGTACGAGAAGCTCGGCGTGGCCCGCATCTCCTATGGCCCGCTGCCGCAGCGCGTGGCGCTCACGGCTCTGCAGGAGCTCGCCGAGAGCCTCTACGGCGGCGGCGTCGTGCCGCAGGGACTCCCGGCCCTCAACTGAGCGACGAGGAGGGTGACCACGGCTCACTACACTTGAGCCGTGGTCACTCGTCTTTCGAACTTCTTCCTCCGTACGCTCCGCGAAGATCCTGCCGGTGCCGAGGTCACCAGTCACAAGCTGCTGATCCGCGCCGGGTACATCCGACCGCAGGCGGCGGGCATCTTCGCGTGGCTGCCGCTCGGCCTGCGCGTCAAGGCGAAGATCGAGACCGTCATCCGCGAGGAGATGGCCGCCGCGGGTGCGCAGGAGGTGCACTTCCCCGCGCTGATGCCGCGGGAGGCGTACGAGGCCACCGGGCGCTGGGACGAGTACGGCGATCTGCTGTTCCGCCTCCAGGACCGCAAGGGCGGGGACTACCTGCTCGCGCCGACGCACGAGGAGGCGTTCACGCTGCTCGTGAAGGACCTGTACTCGTCGTACAAGGACCTGCCGCTGACGATCTTCCAGATCCAGGACAAGTACCGCGACGAGGCCCGGCCGCGCGCCGGGCTCCTCCGCGGTCGCGAGTTCACGATGAAGGACGCCTACTCCTTCGACGCCTCCGACGAGGGGCTGGACGCGAGCTACCAGGCGCAGCGGGACGCGTACGAGCGCATCTTCCAGCGGCTGGGCCTCGAGTACGCGATCGTGCAGGCCGACGCGGGGGCCATGGGCGGTTCGCGCAGCGAGGAGTTCCTGCACCCGACCCCCGTGGGCGAGGACACGTTCGTCCGCAGCGCCGGCGGCTACGCGGCCAACGTCGAGGCCTTCACCACGCCCGTCCCGGCTCCGGTCCCGTTCGACGCCGACGGCGCCCCCGTGATCTTCGACTCTCCGGACACGCCGACCATCGAGACGCTCGTGGCGCACTGCAACCGCGAGCTCGACGGCGAGTACACCGCGGCCGACACGCTCAAGAACGTCGTCCTCGCCCTGAAGCACCTCGACGGCACCCGCGAGCTCGTGATCGTCGGCATCCCCGGCGACCGCGAGGTGGACGAGAAGCGCGCAGAGGTGGCCTTCGCGCCGGCCGAGGTCGAGACCGCCACCGCCGAGGACTTCGAGAACAACCCGCTCCTGGTGAAGGGCTACATCGGTCCGTGGTCGCCCACGGGTGCCGTGCTCGGCGAGGAGTCCGCGACCGGCATCCGCTACCTCGTCGACCCCCGCGTGAGCGAGGGCACGAGCTGGATCACCGGCGCGAACATCGACCAGAAGCACGCGCACTCGGTCGTCGCCGGACGCGACTTCGAGGCGGACGGCATCGTGGAGATCGCGAACGTGCGTCCCGGCGACCCGGCGCCCGACGGCTCCGGTCCGGTCGAGCTCGCCCGCGGCATGGAGATCGGTCATGTCTTCCAGCTCGGACGGAAGTACGCGGAGGCGCTCGGCCTCAAGGTCCTCAACGAGAACGGCAAGCTCGTCACGGTCACCATGGGGTCGTACGGCATCGGCGTCACGCGGATCCTGGCGATCATCGCGGAGCTGAACAACGACGACAAGGGCCTGATCTGGCCGGCCTCGGTCGCGCCGTTCGACGTGCAGGTCGTCGCCGCCGGTCGCGACCAGGTCGCCTTCGACGTCGCGGAAGACCTCTCGGTTCAGCTCGAGGCCGCTGGGCTCGACGTGCTGTACGACGACCGTCCGAAGGTGTCGCCGGGGGTCAAGTTCGGCGACGCCGAGCTCGTCGGGGTCCCGAAGATCGTGATCGTCGGTCGCGGTGCCGCCGACGGCCAGGTCGAATTCTGGGACCGTCGCACGGGCGAGCGCGAGGCGGTCTCGGTCGCCGAGGCCGTGGAGCGGCTCTCCGCCACACGCTGACCCCGCGCTCCCGGTCGCTCAGCAGGTGACGCGGCCGTGGTTCATGATGTCGTCGTCCGGGGTGTCTCGGGTCACCAGCGCCTTGAGCGCCCCGGCGGCCATCGCCACCTTGCCCTTCGCCGGTTCCCAGAACTCGGCGACGACCGGGGTCACCGTGAGCAGGGCGATGCCGGGGGTGTCCAGCCCGTCCTCGAACCAGATGTCGAGGGAGGGGGAGTAGAGCTCCTCCATCTTCGCGCGATCGTGGACGATCTCGGCGGTGCCGGCGACGGACACGTAGCGCATGCCCTTGGCGTCGCAGTAGGCGAGACCGACATCGTGGTGACGGCGCGCCTCCTCGACCTTCTCCGTGTCCTCCGCCGTGAAAAACCAGATGGCACCGGCGTCGTCCATCTGCCTGGTCGACATCGGCCGGCTGACGAGGTTCCCGTCCGGGTCGGTGGTGGTGAGCATGGTGAAGTCGATGTCCTCCACGAGCTCTTTGATGCGGGCGAGGGCCTCGGGTCCGGTGATCTCTGTCATGTCGCCATCGTGGCGTCATCGCCGACCGAGGGCACGGGCGTTGACACCGTGTCCTGCCCGTGCTGCGGAGCGCGGGGGTGCGGATCCTCGGCGTTGCGTCCCGCCGGCCGGGTGCCGCGTGGGACGCTGGGGACATGACCGAGGAACCGCTGCCGGCCGCTCTGAGCGACGAGATCAACCATGTGCTGGACGAAGCGGGGGTGTCCTCGGACCGCCGGCTCGTGATGCGGATGCTCCGCACGGCGCTGCTCCTCGGTGAGGACGACACCGACCGCCTCGACCTCAAGATCGCCTCCGCCGCGCTGGCCGAGATGCGCGATGCCTTCCGCCTCTTCGCTCCGTTCCGCGGGGTGCCGAAGGTGACCGTCTTCGGCTCCGCGCGCACCCGCCACGACGACCCGCTGTACCTGCAGGCGCGGGATGTCGCCGCGGCGCTCGCGAGCGACGGCTGGATGGTCGTCACGGGCGCCGGCCCCGGGATCATGCAGGCCGCCGCCGAGGGGGCGGGGCCGGCGCTGTCGCTCGGCGTCTCCATCCGGCTCCCCTTCGAGGAGAAGGCGAACAGCCTCGTCGCGGGAAGCGATCAGGTCGTCGCGATGAAGTACTTCTTCACCCGCAAGCTCATGCTCATCAAGGAATCGAGCGGCTTCATCTGCCTGCCCGGCGGGTTCGGCACGCTCGACGAGATGTTCGAGCTGCTCACCCTGCAGCAGACCGGGAAGGCCGAGCCGACGCCGATCGTGCTGCTCGATGAGAAGGGCGGATCATTCTGGCAGGGCATGCGGCGCTTCGTCGACGAGCACCTCGCCCCGATGGGGGTGATCTCCCCGGGGGACTTCGATCGCGTCGTCATCACCGACTCGGTCGAGGAGGCCCGCGCCGAGATCACCGGGTTCTGGCGCAACTACGACTCGCTGCGGTGGGTGGGGGACACGCTCGTGCTGCGACTCAAGGCCGAGCCGACGGACGCCGAGATCGAGGAGCTCAACACCGCCTTCGCCGCACTCCTGTCGACCGGGCGGATCGAGCGCACGGCTCCCCGGTCCCCGGAGGTCGCCGACGACGACCGGCTCGACCTCCCGCGCCTCGCCTTGCACCTGGACCAGCGTCAGGTGGGCAACCTCTTCCGGCTCATCGCCGCCCTCAACGCGCTCCCGTCCGCGCCGAAGCTCTGACCCCCGCAACAGGCTCCCACGCGGGTTCAGGCTGTTCTCGCGGTGAGCGCCTGCTGTCGCGCGATGGCCTGTCTCCGCGAGGACTGGATGGCCCGGGGGTGCGGCACACGGTATCGTTGTACGGATGTCGCGCGTGCATTCGGGCGCGACGAGAGCTGAATAGGGAGGCCGTCATGGACATCGAACTGAGTCTGCTGCGAGGGATCGAGAAGGAGAAGGCGATCCCGTTCGACGAGCTCGTCTCGATCATCGAGCAGGCGATCCTGACCGCATACTCCAAGCACGTCTCGCCCGACGGTGCCACGCCCGAGGGTGTCCGCGTGCACCTCGACCGCAAGACCGGCCACGTCGCCGTCCTCCAGGTCGTCCGCGACGACGAGGGCGCGATCATCGGCGAAGAGGAGGCGACGCCGGACGACTTCGGGCGCATCGCCGCATTCGCCGCCAAGCAGGTCATCAGCCAGCGCCTCCGGGACATCGCGGACGACGCCGTCCTCGGGGAGTTCAAGGGCAAGGAGGGCGACATCGTCGCCGGCGTGATCCAGCAGGGGCCGAACCCGCGCATGATCCACGTCGACCTCGGCTCCGTCGAGGCGATCCTCCCGCCCGAGGAGCAGGTGCCCGGCGAGGAGTACACGCACGGGTCCCGGCTGCGCGTCTACGTCACCAGCGTCGCCAAGGGGCTCAAGGGTCCGCAGATCACGGTCTCGCGCACGCATCCCGGGCTCGTCCGCAAGCTGTTCGCGCTCGAGGTGCCGGAGATCGCCGCGGGGCTCGTCGAGATCGTGGCGCTCGCCCGCGAGGCGGGCCACCGGACCAAGATCGCGGTCAAGGCGAACGACCCGGCGATCAACGCGAAGGGCGCGTGCATCGGCGAGATGGGGCGCCGTGTGCGGGCCGTCACGGAGGAGCTGGCGGGGGAGAAGATCGACATCGTCGACTACGACGCCGACCTGCCCACGTTCGTGGCGCACGCACTGTCGCCCGCCAAGGTCACGAGCTCGTTCGTCCTCGACGCGAGCACCAAGGCCGTCCGTGCCCTCGTGCCGGATTACCAGCTGTCGCTCGCCATCGGCAAGGAGGGTCAGAACGCACGTCTGGCCGCCAAGCTCACCGGCGCCAAGATCGACATCCAGCCGGACAGCGTCCTCGACTGATCCCTGTCCGTCCTCGACGCCACGCCCGGTGGCGGCGAGGACGGACGGAACGCAGGTGTAAGATGGAACCCGTACGAACGTGCGTCGGTTGCCGCACGCGTGCTCCCCGCTCCACTCTGCTCAGGGTGGTTGCCCAGAACGACACCCTCGTCCCCGATGAGCGTGCTGTCCTGCCGGGGCGTGGCGCGTGGGTGCATCCGACACCCGAGTGCATGGAAGCTGCTCTGCGGCGTCGCGCTTTCGGAAGAGCACTGCGTGTGACCACTCAGCTGGATACACGGATCTTCGAACAGCACCCACCAAGAAACAAAGGCTGAACAGCTATGGAAACAAAGTGAACGGCTCGAAATGAGACCCGTCCGCGACTAGTGGTCTGCCCTGTCTGGGCAGACCGACCCAGACAGGAGAATTGTGGCTGGTAAACCACGCGTACATGAGATCGCCGCCGAACTCGGCGTCGACAGCAAGGTCGCACTTGCGAAGCTCAAGGAACTCGGCGAGTTCGTGAAGAGCCCGTCCTCGACGGTCGAGCCCCCGGTGGCGCGCAAGCTGCGTGCCGCGATCGAGGCCGACCCGTCCCTCAAGGCGGCCTCCGAGCCCGCTGCGGCGAAGCCCGCCGCGAAGCCGGCACCGAAGTCCTCGGCGCCCACCCCCGGTCCGAAGCCCGGCCCCAAGCCGGGTCCTGCCGCTCCGGCCGCACCCGCCCCGAGCCCGGCGCCCGCCCCCGCGGCGGAGAAGGCTCCGGCGCCGTCGGCGCCCGCGAAGCCGTCGGCTCCGGCTCCGGCCGCACCGTCCTCGGGTGACGGCAACGCGCCGAAGCCCGGCGCGCCCCGCCCCGGCAACAACCCGTTCTCGTCCGCTCAGGGCATGGGCCAGCGTCCCGCCGGTCCTCGTCCCGGCAACAACCCCTTCGCCTCGGCGCAGGGGATGGGCCAGCGGCCGACCCCCGGGAACATCCCGCGCCCGCAGGCGCCCCGTCCCGGCGCTCCGCGCCCGGGTGCCCCTCGTCCCGGCTCGCCGCGACCCGGTGCACCCCGCGGCGGTCAGGGTGGACGTCCCGGTGCTCCGTTCCAGCAGCGTACGGGCGGCCCCGGTCGTCCCGGCGGTGGTGGCGGTCCCGGTGCAGGTCCCCGTCCCGGCGGTGGTTTCGCCGGCCGTCCCGGTGGCGGCGGTGGCCGTGGCCGCGGTCCCGGCGGTGGTACCGCAGGCGCCTTCGGTAAGGGCGGCGGCAAGAGCAAGCAGCGCAAGTCGCGGCGGGCGAAGCGGCAAGAGTTCGAGATGCGGAGCGCCCCGGTCGTCGGTGGCGTCAACGTCACCCGCGGCAACGGGGAGATCATCCGCATGCGTCGCGGCGCGTCCATCGCGGACTTCGCCGACAAGATCGAGTCCCTGACCGGCTACACCGTGCAGCCGGGCACCCTCGTCACGATCCTCTTCAACCTCGGCGAGATGGCCACGGCCACCGAGTCGCTGGATGAGGCCACGTTCGAGGTCCTCGGTGAGGAGCTGGGCTACAAGGTCCAGATGGTCTCGCCCGAGGACGAGGACAAGGAGCTCCTCGAGGGCTTCGGTCTCGACCTCGAGAAGGAGCTGGAGGAGGAGAGCGAGGACGACCTCGAGATCCGTCCCCCGGTGGTCACCGTCATGGGTCACGTGGACCACGGTAAGACCCGCCTTCTCGACGCGATCCGTCAGACCAACGTCATCGAGGGTGAGGCCGGCGGCATCACCCAGCACATCGGTGCCTACCAGGTCTGGACCGAGCACGAGGGCATCGAGCGGGCGATCACGTTCATCGACACCCCCGGTCACGAGGCGTTCACCGCCATGCGTGCCCGTGGTGCGCAGGTCACCGACCTGGCGATCCTGGTGGTCGCGGCCGACGACGGCATCATGCCGCAGACGGTCGAGGCGCTGAACCACGCTCAGGCGGCGAACGTGCCGATCGTGGTCGCGGTGAACAAGGTCGACAAGCCTGAGGCCAACCCGGCCAAGGTGCGTCAGCAGCTCACCGAGTACGGTCTGGTGGCCGAGGAGTACGGTGGCGACGTCATGTTCGTCGACGTGTCGGCCCGGGCGAACACCGGTATCCAGGAGCTCCTGGACGCGGTGCTGCTCACGGCGGACGCCGGTCTCGACCTGACCGCCAACCCGAACAAGGCCGCTCGCGGTGTCGCCATCGAGGCGAAGCTCGACAAGGGCCGCGGTTCGGTCGCGACGGTGCTGATCCAGTCCGGAACCCTCCGGGTCGGCGATGCGATCGTGGCGGGCACCGCTTATGGCCGCGTCCGCGCGATGATCGACGAGAACGGCGAGATCGTCGAGGCGGCCGCACCGTCTCGTCCGGTCCAGGTGCAGGGTCTGAACTCCGTGCCGCGCGCCGGCGACGTCTTCATCGTGACCGAGGAAGACCGCATGGCCCGTCAGATCGCGGAGAAGCGCGAAGCCGTCGAGCGCAACGCCCAGCTGGCCAAGGCCCGCAAGCGCATCTCGCTCGAGGACTTCACCCGTGCTCTCGAAGAGGGCAAGGTCGAGTCGCTCAACCTCATCATCAAGGGTGACGTCTCCGGTGCCGTCGAGGCGCTGGAGGAGTCGCTCCTCAAGATCGAGGTCGACGACTCGGTGCAGCTGCGCATCATCCACCGCGGTGTCGGTGCGATCACCGAGTCCGACGTGAACCTGGCGACGATCGACAACGCGATCATCGTGGGCTTCAACGTCCGCCCTGACACGAAGGCGCGCGAGCGCGCCCAGCGTGAGGGTGTGGACATCCGCTTCTACTCCGTCATCTACAACGCGATCGAGGAGATCGAGAGCTCGCTCAAGGGCATGCTCAAGCCGGAGTACGAAGAGGTCCAGTCGGGTGTCGCCGAGATCCGCGAGGTGTTCCGCTCCTCGAAGTTCGGCAACATCGCGGGTGTCATCGTCCGGTCCGGGACGATCACGCGGAACGCGAAGGCCCGCGTCATCCGCGACGGCGTCGTCATCGCCGATGGTCTGGCCATCGAGTCGCTGCGCCGGTTCAAGGACGACGTCACCGAGGTGCGGACGGACTACGAGGCCGGTATCGGCCTCGGGAAGTACAACGACATCCAGGTCGGCGACGAGATCGAGACGACCGAGATGGTGGAGAAGCCGCGCGGCTGATCCGCACGACTGCGGCGGCTGCCTCCTCCTCCCGTGACGGGGGAGGGGGCAGCCGCCTCCGCGGTTCGCTGGGAGCCGCGATGCACAGAGGTGGGAGAAGGAACAATGGCTGGTGAACGACAGGCCCGACTCGCGGATCGTATCCGCGTGATCCTCGCCGAGCGCTTGGAGAAGGGGCTGCGCGACCCGCGTCTGGGCTTCGTGACCATCACCGACGTCCGCGTGAGCGGCGATCTGCAGCACGCGTCCGTGTTCTACACGGTGCTCGGCACGGAAGAGGAGCGCCTCGCCAGCGGTGCCGCGCTCACCTCTGCGACCGGCATGCTGCGCAGCGAGGTCGGACGACAGCTCAGCACTCGACTCGTCCCTACGCTCGAGTTCATCCCGGACGCGCTCCCGGAGAACGCCGACCACATCACCGCTCTGCTGCGCGAGGCGCAGGAGCGCGACGCGGAGGTGGCCAAGCTGGCCTCGTCCGCGACCCACGCCGGCGAAGCCGACCCCTACCGGTCGGACGACGACGAGGACTGATCCCGTCTGATACCCTCAGGTCCGCGGCGGGACAACCGGTGGATCTGGGGGGATCGACATTCAGGCGACGAGTACGCCCGCGGGGCTCTTCGTCGCGCCTGTCGTCGTGGAGCCGCTGCTGGATGAGCTTCGACGGCGGAATCTGTGCTGCGCGCCGCACGTGGCGGCGCAGCTGGCCGCCGCGCTGCCTGGCGATGCCGATGGCGTGCTCGCCGTCGCGGCCCGCCTCACACCGGAGCAGCGCCGCGGACTGAGTCGGATCCCGTGGCCGCTGCCGTCCACGGCGGTCCATGCCGGCATCCGCAGGCTGGCGAGCGCCGACCGGTCACTCCTGCTCACGGTGGTGCTGGCACTCGAAGAGGAGCTGGATCCGATCCTCGCGGCCGACGGACGCAGCGTGGAGGAGATCCTGGCCAGCGCCGCCGCGCCGCATCTGACGATCCACGCGGGCTCCATCCGGCTCACCGACCCGCGCGTGGCCGCGGAGGTGTACGCGGCAGCGTCGGCGGCGGAGGTCGCGCGCGTGCACACCCGGCTGGCTCACGCCGCGGTCGCACGCGGGGACCGGAGTAGCGCGGCGTGGCATCGCGCGCGGTCGTGCGCCGTGAGGGATCGTCGGTCCGCAGCGGTCCTGACGGCCCGGGCCCGTGTCGCGGCCGAAGCGGGGCGCACCGAGCGCGCGCTGCTCCTGGCCGGCGAGGCCGCCGCGCACGCGACCGGCGCCGTCAGCGAGGAGGCCCGGGTGCTCGCCGGCTGCGCGGCGCTCGCCTGCGGCCACGCCGCGGATGCCGAGGCGTGGCTGAGCGGTCTCTTCCCGGGCGCCGCGGAGCATCGACGGGCACGGGCGCTCGGCCCCTACCTCGCCGCCCGCACCCTTCGGCACGGCTTCGTTCCCGCCGTCGATCCGCGGCGGCTCGCCTCCGGCTCCGCGGTCGACGCCGCGGCGTGGGAGCGATCCGCGGGACTCGTCGCGATCCTGTGCGCGGAACGTCGCGACCGCGGGGCGGAGCGGCGCTGGCTCGCCGAGGTCCGTGGAACCTCCCACGCGAGGACGGACCGTCCGCTGCGCGATGCCGTGGCGGGGCTATGCGCACTCCTCGCCAGCGACGTCATGCCGGCGAGCGGGACCGCGGGCCTCGGGGGTCTCGGCGGCGTAGCGGCGGCGCTGCACACGGCATGCGCGGGCGACATCGACGAGGGCCTGCGGCTGCTGCGGACGGGAGGACTTCCCGGGGCGGAGCGCGATCCGCTCTTTCCCGGGTTCGAGAGCAGTCCCGTGGTGCGGGCCTACCGCGCTGTCACCGAGGTGCTGCTCCTCGTCTGGCGGGGAGACATCGGTCCGGCCAGGGGACTGCTCAGGCACGCGGCGGTCGAGCTCCCCGTCGCGATCCCGTTCGCCGGTCTCGGCGTCGTGCTGGCACGACGGCTCGACCTGGCCGTCCTCGGCGCCCTGGGACCGATCGCGCGCGCTCTCACCGACGTGCTCCCTCCTGCCGTCGAGCTGGACGTCCTGGTCGACAGAGCCGTCGAGGCGTACCTGGACGGCTCCTTCGAGGCGGCCGTCGGCGCCATGGGCCTGTGGCGGGACCGCGGTGCCCCGCAGCCGTTGTTCGCGGTGCCCGGAGTCGCCGAGGTCTTGCTCTGCTCATCGGGGAGACACCGACCGGCAACCGTGCGTCCGCCAGAGAGCGAACTCGCCGCGGCGTTGCGCCAGGCGGTCGTGGGGACCTCAGGCGGTACGTGGTGCACGGACCAGGAAGCGCTGCGAGTGGCGGCGAGCCAGCTCCGATCCCCGTTCGCCCGGGGGCGGGTCGAGGCGCTGCTCGGGGCCCGATCCGGTCTGCACGGAGACGCGGCCTCGGCACACGCGCACCTCGCGCACGCCGAGCGGCTGTTCGAGGTCGCGGGCGCGCGCGCCTGGGAGCGTGCGATGCGGCGACGTCGGGAACGGCTCGAGGAGTCGATGAGCGTGGCGGAAGGGGCCGATGGTCTGCGTGGATGCAGGAGCGCCTGGGCGCAGCGGCTGACACCGCGGGAACTGGAGGTGGCCATGCTCGCCGTCGAAGGCACGGGGAACCGCGCGATCGCGGAGCGCCTGTCGATCTCCGTCCGGACGGTCGAGGTGCACCTCGGACGCGTGTTCGCGAAGCTGGACGTCCGCAATCGCGTCGAGCTGACGGTGCTCGCGCACAGGACCGAACAGTACCTCTGAGGCGCGCTCACCGCGGCAGGGAGAGGCCCTCCCCGTCGGCTTCCGCGAGCCCGTCGGCGATGAGGGAGTCGATCGCACGATCCCGCTGACGCACGTCGGGCCAGTCCGGGAGGACGGCGGTAAGCGGGACTGCGGCGGGGGCGGCGGCGCGCAGGAGCCGGAGCACGGCGCCGCGGGCCTGGCGGTCCGAACCCTCGTACGCGGCCTGTCGTCGTCGCTCATCCCCGGTGTCGGGTCGGCCGGCCGCGAGCCACGCACACCCGTCCGCCAGCGGGCAGCGTTCGCATCGGGGCGCACGGGACGTGCAGATCGTCGCGCCGAGCTCCATAGCCGCGGCGTTCAGGACGGCGGCCTCTGCGGGGTCCGCGGGCAGCAGCGCCGCCATGAGCGCAAGGTCGCGGCGGGACGGGGACCCCGGTTGCGCTCGTCCCTCGACCGCCCTGGCCAGCACGCGCCGGGTGTTGGTGTCGACGACGGGATGACGGTCGCCGTACGCGAACACGGCCACGGCACGGGCGGTGTAGTCGCCGATCCCGGAGAGGGCGAGGAGGGCGTCGACGTCACGCGGCACGACGCCGCCGTGGCGCTCGACCACCTCGACGGCCGCACGGTGCAGCCACAGGGCACGCCGCGGATAGCCGAGGTTCGCCCACTGCTGGACGACGTCCGCAGTGGACGCGGCCGCCATCGCCAGGGGTGTCGGCCAGCGCGCTAACCACGCGTCGAGGTGCGGGATCACGCGGGTCACGGGCGTCTGCTGCAGCATGAACTCGCTCACCAGGACGCCCCAGGCGCCGAAGGCGGCATGGAAGTCCGGACGGCGCCAGGGAAGGTCGCGCGCCGCGGAGGCGTACCAACCGAGCAGGGGCGTCATCGTCGCGGGGGACGGTGCGGGCGCGGCCATCCCTCCAGCCTAGGCGAGCGGGCACCGCTCCCTGCCTCGGTAGGCTGGAGGGATGGCGACCCCCGGCATCCTCCTCGTCGACAAGCCCGGCGGGCTGACCAGTCACGACGTCGTCGCCCGCACTCGTCGGGCCTTCGGCACCCGCAAGGTCGGTCACGCCGGTACCCTCGACCCGATGGCCACCGGACTGCTCGTCATCGGCATCGAGGGCGCGACCCGCCTCCTCACCTACATCGTGGGCGCGGACAAGACCTACGAGGCGACCATCCGGCTCGGTGCCGTCACCTCGACGGATGACGCGGAGGGCGAGACCCTCCACCGCGCGGATGAGAGCGCCCTCGCGGCGATCGCGGATGCGGCTATCGATGCCGGAGTGGCCGCTCTGACGGGCGCGATCTCCCAGGTCCCGAGCGCGGTCTCGGCGATCAAGGTCGACGGCCGCCGCGCCTACGACCGCGTCCGTGCGGGGGAGGAGGTGGTCCTCCAGCCGCGAGACGTCGTCGTGTCCCGGTTCGACGTCATCGCGCGACGTCGCGACGATCACGCGATCGACCTCGATGTCGTCGTGGACTGCTCGTCCGGAACCTACATCCGCTCGCTGGCCCGCGACCTGGGCGCCGCCCTCGGCGTCGGCGGCCACCTGACCGCCCTCCGCCGCACCCGCGTCGGCCCGTTCGACGTGCGCGACGCCGTGACGATCGACGCCCTCGAGGGCGCTCCCGTGCTCACCCCCGGGGAGGCCGCCGGCCGCGTCCTCCCCGTCCTCCGCGTCTCGGCGGAGGAGGCACGCGATCTGCGGCACGGCAAGCGAGTGGCGGGCGCCGCTGCGCGGCTGGACGGCCCGCTCGCGGCCGCCATCGAAGACGACGGCGGCCTGGTGGGGATCGTCGAGAAGCGCGGTGCCGATGTGAAGAGCGCCATGAACATGCCGGAGGCCTCCCGATGATCCTGTGGTTCACGATCGTGCAGATCGTCATCGCCATCGCCGCCGGGCTCTTCTGCCTCGGCGCGGGGTTCGCCGGCCGTCGCCCCAGCGACTTCTCCGTCGGCGCGCTGGCTCTCGTCGAGGTGCTGCTGATCGTGCAGATCGTCGTCGCCATCGTCGCGCCGCTCGCGGGGAACCCGCCCACCGGCGACCTGCTGGAGCTCTGGGTGTACCTCGTCTCGGCGGCCCTGCTTCCGATCGGCGCCGTGCTCTGGGCGCTGATGGAACGCAGCCGGTGGAGCACCGTCGTGCTCGGTGTGGCCGCCCTCGCGATCGCGATCATGCTGTGGCGCATGCAGGTGATCTGGACAGTCCAGGTCGTCTGAGCGCCAGCCGGCGCGGACGCCGGGCGGCTCGCCCGGCTCTAGGATGGAATGCGCTATGAGCTCCACCGCCCCCTCCACTCGGATGACCGGCATCGGTCGTGTCCTGGTGATCGTCTACGCCGTGATGGCGCTGGCGGCCACCGGGCGCAGCTTCGTGCAGATCGTCCGTCGCTTCGACGAGGCCCCGGTGGCCTACAGCCTCTCGGCGCTCGCCGCGGTCGTGTACGTCCTGGCGACGCTCGCGCTCGTCTTCGCGCGTCGTCGCGGCTGGTACACCGTCGCGTGGGTGGCGATCGTCTTCGAGCTCACCGGTGTGCTGGTCGTCGGCGTGCTCAGCCTCGTCCTGCCCGACCTGTTCCAGCACGAGACCGTGTGGTCGCTGTTCGGCCGCGGCTACCTCTTCATCCCCCTGGTCCTCCCGATCTTCGGCATCTGGTGGCTGCGCACGCACCGGCCCGTCGACGCCGCGCGACCGGTCGAGGTCGCCGCGTGATCGTGTTCCGGAGTCCGGACGAGGTGCCGGAGAACTACGGTCCCAGCACCGTCGCCATCGGGAAGTTCGACGGCGTGCACGAGGGGCACCGCGCCGTCATCCGTCGCCTGGAAGAGGCCGCCGCGGCGTCGGGGAGCCGGGCCGTCGCGGTGACGTTCGACCGTAACCCTCTCGCTGTGATCCGCCCCGACCGGTGCCCCGAGAACGTCGTGACCGTCGACCGCAAGCTGGAGCTCCTGGGCGAGCTCGGGCTCGACGCGACGCTCGTGCTGACCTTCGACGAGACGCTCGCGGCCGTCGGTGCGGAGGACTTCGTCGCCGATATCCTCGTCGGCGCGCTGCACGTGTCCACCATCCTCGTGGGCGCCGACTTCCGCTTCGGGCACCGAGGCGCGGGCACCCCCGACCTGTTGCGGGAGCTCGGCCCCCGGTACGGCTTCACCGTCGAGGTCGTCGACGACGTCTACCTCCCGGGGTCCAGCCGTCGCGTCTCGTCGAGCTGGATCCGCGAGCTCCTGATGGCCGGTGACGTCGCGGAGGCGACTCGCGCTCTCGGCCGATATCCCGACGTGCGCGGCGTGGTGGTCCACGGCCTGAAGCGCGGACGAGAGCTCGGCTTCCCGACCGCGAACCTCTCCACGATCGTCGATGCGTTCGTGCCGGCGGACGGCGTCTACGCGGGGTGGCTCGTCGACCACGACACGGGCATCCGGCACCCGTCGGCGATCTCGGTGGGCACGAACCCCACCTTCGATGACGTGCTCGTGCGGCAGGTCGAGGCGCACGTGCTGGGGGAGACCGGACTCGATCTCTACGGTCACGACGTGACGGTCGAGTTCGTCGAGCGGCTGCGCGGCATGGTCGCCTTCGAGGGCATCGAGAAGCTGATGACGCAGATGGCCGCCGACGTCACGCAGGCCGCGACCATTCTGGACGTGTCCGCGTAACACGACGGCGCCGTGTTTCCGCGGCCGGTGCTCGCGATGACATAGAATGGGATCAGGCTCCCGCCGGTCCCGCACTCATCGCGTGCTCCGGAGGGAACACCGATCCACAGTCCGCACGGTCCTGGCTCACGCCACACGCGGACGACGAGAACGGCTCGCGGCTCCCCGGAGGCGCCGGAGCCCTTCAGGCTCAGGAGGAGCATGCCGACCACGGCAACCGCCGCCCCGCGGCGTAAGAAGACGTCCCGTCGCGACGACGAGGCACCGCTCATCCCGATCCTCGCGCGCAAGGTGCGCGAGATCGAGGCGAAGTCCCAGCGCGGCAAGCTGGGCCCCACGAACCGCACGAAGTTCCAGGTGATCGCCTTCCTGGTGCGCGAGGAGCGCGCCCGCGTGAAGGCCGATTCCGAGATCACCGACGCGGCCCGCGCCGAGCTGCTCAAGCGCCTCGACGGCGTCGCGACGATCCTCGCGAAGACGGCCGCACGGGACACGTCGCTCATCCAGCTGCTCGAAGCAGACCAGGCCACGTCGCCCGTCGCGAAGCGGATGCGTCGCGACTGGCTGCTCGAGTCCGGCGCGGAGCTCCCGCCGGAGGAGCTCATCATCGCCGACCCGGCGCCCGTGCAGACGCCCGTGGTGCCCGCGGCCATCGCGGAGCGTCAGGTCACCCCGCCCTCGGTGGAGGCCCGTCAGCTCGCCAACCCGTTCCTCGCGCCCGACCTGACCCCGCGACCGGCCAGCACGCCCCGCCGCCGCCTCGACGGCTGGGAGCTCATGGGGCCGCTGTACAAGGCCTTCGAGACCGGCGCGGGCGGTGCCGCGGCCTCGATGGAGCTTCCGCCGGCCCCGGAGTTCGACCACATCTCGCCCAAGGGCCGCGAGATCATGGTGCACCAGTCCCGTTTCCTCGAGGCTGTGCGCGCCGGGCACCGCAGCTTCCTGCTCGCCGACGAGCCGGGCCTCGGCAAGACGGCGCAGTCGGTGCTCGCGGCCTCGGTCGCCGGCGCCTATCCGCTGCTCGTCGTGGTGCCCAACGTCGTGAAGATGAACTGGGCGCGCGAGGTCGAGCGGTGGACGCCGCAGCGTCGTGCCACGGTCATCCAGGGCGACGGTGACGACATCGACGCCTTCGCCGACGTGTTCATCGTGAACTACGAGATCCTCGACCGTCACATGTCCTGGCTCGCGTCGATCGGCCTGCGCGGCATGGTCGTCGACGAGGCGCACTTCATCAAGAACCTCTCGTCGCAGCGTTCGCAGAACGTGCTGTCGCTCGCGGCACAGGTGCGCGAGCGCACCCCGGGGCACGATCCGCTCATGCTCGCCCTCACGGGTACCCCGCTCATCAACGACGTCGAGGACTTCGACGCCATCTGGCGTTTCCTCGGCTGGACGAACGGGGAGAAGCCCGGACCGGAGCTCATGGAGAAGCTCGACGCGACGGGGCTCACGCCGGCGGACAAGGCCTTCTACCCGGAGGCCCGCGACGCGGTGATCTCGATGGGCATCGTGCGGCGCAAGAAGAAGGATGTCGCCGCCGACCTGCCCGACAAGCTGGTCGCCGATCTGCCGGTGCAGCTCGACGACGAGTTCGGTCGCAGCATCCGCCAGGCCGAGCGCGAACTGGGAGAGCGTCTGGCCGCCCGCTACCGCCGCATCATCGAGGCACGCGGCGACCGCGGTCTCGCGCCCGGAGAGATCGACGACGACATCGTCCGGCTCGTGGCGCAGAACGAGCTCGAGGAGTCGAAGGCCGCCGGTACCGGGGGAGACAACGTCTTCACCATGGTGCGCCGCATCGGTCAGGCGAAGGCCCTCCTCGCGGCCGACTACGCCGCACAGCTGCAGCGGTCGGTCGGCAAGGTCGTGTTCTTCGCGAAGCACATCGACGTCATGGACCAGGCGGAGGCGCACTTCGCCTCGGCCGGCATCCGCGCGGTATCCATCCGCGGTGACCAGACGAACACGGCGCGGCAGCAGGCCATCGACGACTTCAACGGCGACCCCGAGGTCGGCATCGCGGTGTGCTCGCTCACGGCGGCCGGCGTCGGGCTCAACCTGCAGGCGGCGTCGAACGTCGTCCTCGCGGAGCTGTCGTGGACGGCGGCCGAGCAGACGCAGGCCATCGACCGCGTGCACCGCATCGGGCAGGACGAGCCGGTCACGGCGTGGCGGATCATCGCCGCCCACACGATCGACACGAAGATCGCGGAGCTCATCGACCAGAAGCAGGGCCTCGCGGCCCGCGCTCTGGACGGCGAGGCGACGGAGGAGACGGGGAGCGAGTCGGTGCAGCTGGCGGCGCTCACGCATCTTCTGCGCGAGGCTCTGGGCGGGCGCTGAGACGCCGTCAAGAACACGGGTTCTTAACGGCGATTCCGAGGCCTTATCCTGCCGGAACGCGAAGTTCGGCGTGATCGCTCGCCGCAGCCGTCAAGATCCCCGATTTTCGACGCGCTCGAATGGCCACGTGAGGGGGCGGCGCGCTAGTGTCGATCGCAGGCACTGTCGCCGCACCCCCATCCCTCGACCTCCGAAGGCAGCAGCATGAAGATCGGCATCCTGACGAGCGGCGGCGACTGCCCCGGACTCAACGCGGTCATCCGCGGCATCGTGCTCAAGGGCACCACCACCTACGACCTCGAGTTCGTCGGCATCCGCGACGGATGGCGCGGCGTCGTCGAGGGGGACTTCATGCCCCTGACGCGGCATGAGGTGAAGGGCCTGTCCAAGGTAGGCGGCACCATCCTCGGCACCAGCCGCACCAACCCCTACGAGGGGGAGCGCGGAGGCGCCGACAACATCGCGAAGACTCTCTACGGGCACAAGATCGACGGCATCGTCGCGATCGGCGGCGAAGGCACCCTCGCCGCGGCGGACCGCCTCGCGAAGGACGGCATCAAGGTGCTCGGCGTTCCGAAGACGATCGACAACGACCTCCGTGCCACGGACTATTCGTTCGGCTTCGATACGGCCGTGAACATCGCCACGGACGCCATGGACCGGCTCCGCACCACGGGAGACTCCCACCAGCGCTGCATGGTCGCCGAGGTCATGGGCCGTCACGTCGGCTGGATCGCGCTCCACGCCGGAATGGCCGCGGGCGCGCACGTCATCTGCATCCCCGAGGTGCCGATGTCGCTGGACGAGATCACCGCTCTGGTCACGAGCGCCCACGATCGCGGTCGCGCGCCGCTCGTCGTCGTCTCCGAGGGCTTCAAGCTCGCCGGTATGGACGAGGCCTACAGCGACAAGGGTCTGGATGCGTTCAACCGCCCGCGGCTCGGCGGCATCGGCGACCTGCTCGCCCCCGAGATCGAGCGGATCACGGGCATCGAGACGCGTGCCACGATCCTCGGGCACATCCAGCGCGGCGGCTCGCCGTCGGCGTTCGATCGCGTCCTCGCGACCCGGCTGGGCCTGCACGCCGCGGACGCGATCGTCGACGGCGCCTGGGGGCAGATGGTCGCGATGCAGGGCACCGACATCGTCCGCGTCCCGTTCGCCGATGCTCTCGGTGAGCTGAACACCGTGCCCCGCTACCGCTACGACGAGGCCGCCGCCCTCTTCGGCTGACCTCCGCCCGGCTTCAGGCTCTCGCGCCGCTTCAGGCATCTTGCTGTCTTTCTTGCCTGTTCTCGCGCGAGTGCCTGTGCCCGTCCGCTCGCCTGTTCTCACTGCCTCGCGCGGTGTCAGGCCCTCGCGAGGGTTCAGGCATCGTGCTGTCTTCCATTCCTGTTCTCGCGCGAGGGCCTGGGCTTGCGCTCGGGTCTGCTACCGACCCGTCGCCCGATGGCTTGCGCGATGGAGCCCCTGCGCGAGCGCGGCCAGGACGGTGTCCTCGACATGACTGTCGTCGACCATGACCTGGTGGTAATCGAAGCGCAAGACGGTGTAGCCGCGGAGCACGAGCCTCGCGTCCGCTGCGAGGTCTCGCCGCCGATCGCCCGCGGCGCTGTGGTGGCGGAAGCCGTCGATCTGGACGGCGAGCCGTTCGCCGATGACACCGTCGAGCGGATGGCCGTCCACCCACACCTGCTGTCGCACGTCGATGCCGATCGCGCGCATCCGTTCGACGAAGACCGTCTCGGGACCGGAGTCCGACCGGCCGCGGACGGTTCGAGCGAGGCGGTCAGCGGCGAGGCACCGCCACCGCACCCGCGCGAGCGTATCCAGCTCCACCGCTCCGTGGCGGATGGCGGACTCCCAGATCGCGCGGGCCTCGACCGGCGGCCGACATCGCGCGACCTGGAAGAGGACATCCAGGACGGGGTCGACCGCCGCTCGCGGATGCACGGGCACAGGCCCCTGCGCACAGTGCACCTCCACGCCGGCGCGATCGAACCGAGAGGCAGTGCGGGGGAGGGCGACATGCACGTTCGTGGGCCCGACATCCCACCATCCGGCGAGAGCCGCAGCGCTCACACAGGTGACTCTCCCGCCGACCGAAGCAGCCGCCCGGCGCCGCGCATCGACATCGGGGACGAGGAGCCACGACCGGCGCACGCGCTCGAGCGTGCCTTCCTGCACCGCGCGACGCATCTGGTGCTCGGTGAAACCCCCCTCACGTACCCGCGACGAATGCGCCGATCCGCCCTGCTCTCGAATCCAGCCCTCGACCCTCGTGCGTCCCACCCCTCCACCCTGAGCGCTCGCGCCGCACTCTCCATCGCCTCACCCGGGATGGGGAATCAGCTCGCGAGATCCTCGCCCTGTGCAGGATCAGTCGTCGCATGTGGTCCCACAGGCTTCCGCGCGAGACCAGGCAGCGAGAGTCACTCGCGCCTGATACCGCGCGAGGGCCTGATGCCGTCAGGCGAGGTGGAGGGTGTCCAGGAGCCAGGCGAGCTCGAACGCCCGCTCGCGCCAGGAGTTGTACCGTCCGCTCACGCCGCCGTGCCCGGCGACCATCTCGCACTTGAGCAGCACGTCCTCCGCGCCGGCCTCCCGCAGCCGGGCGACCCACTTGGCGGGCTCCACGTAGAGCACGCGGGTGTCGTTCAGCGAGGTCACCGCGAGGATCCGCGGGTACTCCACGCCGTCGCGCACGTTCTCGTACGGCGTGTACGACTTCATGTACGCGTACACCTCCGGGTCGTGCAGCGGGTCGCCCCACTCGTCCCACTCGATCACCGTGAGGGGGAGCGAGGGGTCGAGGATCGTGGTCAACGCGTCGACGAACGGCACACCCGCGAGGATCCCGGCGAACAGCTCCGGGGCGAGGTTGGCGACCGCGCCCATCAGCAGACCACCCGCGCTGCCGCCCTCCGCGACGAGCTGGGCCGGGGTCGTGGTGCCCTCGTCGACGAGGTGCCGGGCGCAGGCGACGAAGTCCGTGAAGGTGTTCCGCTTGTGCAGGAGCTTGCCCTCCTCGTACCACTGCCGGCCCATCTCGCCGCCGCCGCGCACGTGCGCCACGGCGAAGACGACCCCGCGGTCCAGCTCCGAGAGCCGGGCGACGGAGAAGCCGGGGTCGATCGAGTGCTCGTACGAGCCGTAGCCGTAGAGGTGGACGGGACGTGCGGTCGCACCGGGCTCTCCGAAGGAGCGCTTCCAGACGAGGGAGATCGGCACGCGCGTGCCGTCCTCCGCGGTGGCCCATTCCCGCCGCTGCCCGTAGTCGGCGGGGTCGTAGTCGCCGAGCACCGTCACCTGCTTGCGGAGGACGAGCTCCCGCGTCGCGAGGTCGAGCTCGTAGACCGTGCCTGGGGTGACGAACGACGTGTAGCCCAGACGCAGGAAGGGGGAGTGCCACTCGGGGTTGCCGCTGACGCCCGCCGAGTAGAGGGGCTCGTCGAACCGCAGCTCCTCCACGGCGTCCGTCGCGTAGTCGAGGAGCCCGACCCGTTCGAGGCCCTCGCTGCGGTACTCGACCGTAGCGAAGTCGCGGAACGCGTCCACGCCGAGCAGTCGTCGTCCCGGCTGATGCGCGACGACGACGCGGCGCTCGCCCTGCGGGTCGTCCGCCGCCACGGAGACGAGCTCGAAGTCGAGGGCGTCGTCGTTGTGCAGGATGAGCAGGCGGTCCTCGCCGTCCACGACCGCGTGCTCGAGCGAGTACTCCACGCCCTCCCGCCGCGGCCACACCGTGCGCGGCTTCGCGGTGATGTCGCCCGCGAGGTCGACGAGGTACTCCTCGCTCGTGATGCTGGACCCCACGCCGATCACGAGGTAGCGACGGCTGCGCGTGATCCCGGCGCCGAGCCAGAACTTCTCGTCGGGCTCGTGGAAGAGCATGATGTCGTCCGACACCGGGGTCCCGAGCCGGTGCAGCCACAGAGTGTCCGGACGCCAGGCGTCGTCGCGGGTCGTGTAGAGGATCCCGGTGCCGTCCGGGGTGAAGAACGCGCCCCCGGTGTTCGGGATCTCGTCGTCGAGGGTGACGCCCCTCTCCAGGTCGCGCACACGTACGGTGTAGAGCTCGTCGCCCTCGAAATCGGTCGACCACAGCAGCTTCGTCGCATCGTCGGAGGTGTCCAACGCGCCGAGCGAGAAGAACTCGTGCCCCTCCGCCTCGGCGTTGCCGTCCAGCAGGACGACCTCGCCGGGCACCGGCACCCCCGGCTCGAGCCGCGGGGGCGTCCAGTCGCCTTCGAGAGCGGCGGCGCGGCAGTGTATGCCGTACTGCGCGCCTTCCTCGGTGCGGCTGTAGTACCACCAGTCTCCGCGTCGCGTCGGCACGGAGAGGTCGGTCTCCTGGACCCGGCCCTTGATCTCCTGGAACAGCGTCTCCCGCAGATCGGCCAGGTGTGCGGTCTCGGCTTCGGTGTGCGCGTTCTCCGCCTCCAGGTGCGCGATGACCTCGGGGGAGTCCTTGGCTCGCAGCCACTCGTACGGGTCGTCGACCGTGTCGCCGTGGTGCGTGCGGAGGGTGGAACGGCGGGCGGCGATCGGGGCATCAGTCACCGTCCCACGCTATCCCAGGTCGAGTTGACCGGCAGGGGGGACGGTGGCAGGATTTACCGGGGCCGGTAAACGGAAGTCAAACCCACGGTGAACTCTTCGTTCGTCACGTCGATCCCGTCGACATCTCCCTCTTCCTCAAGACCGAAAGCGAACGGTGGAAACCGCAGCCCTCATCGTCGTGCTCGTCATCGCGCTGGCACTCTTCTTCGATTTCACGAACGGGTTTCACGACACCGCGAACGCGATGGCGACGCCCATCGCGACCGGAGCGCTCAAGCCCAAGACCGCGGTGCTCCTGGCCGCCCTGCTGAACCTCGTCGGCGCCTTCCTGTCGACGGAGGTGTCCAAGACCATCTCCGGCGGCATCATCCAGGAGGATGCCATCATCGCCGCAGGGGCGGAGTTGTTCCTCTCGCTGATCTTCGCCGGACTCATCGGCGCGATCACCTGGAACATGCTGACCTGGCTGCTCGGCCTCCCGTCCAGCTCCTCCCACGCCCTCTTCGGTGGTCTGATCGGTGCGACGCTCGTGGGCGCCGGCCTCGGCGGCATCGATTTCGGCGCCGTTCTGTCGAAGATCGTCCTCCCCGCTCTCATCGCCCCGATCACCGCCGGGATCATCGCGTACGTCGCGACGAAGATCGCCTACTCGATCACCCGGCGCTACGACGGCAAGCCCGACGGGCGCGACGGCTTCCGCTGGGGTCAGATCTTCACTTCGTCCCTCGTCGCGCTCGCCCACGGCACCAACGACGCACAGAAGACGATGGGCGTCATCACCCTCGCGATGATCACGATCGGCTGGCAGTCCGGTGCGCACCACGAGCCCGAGCTCTGGGTCATCGTCGCCTGTGCGTTCACGATCGCCCTCGGCACGTATCTCGGCGGCTGGCGCATCATCCGTACGCTGGGCAAGGGCCTGACCGACGTGAAGCCGGCTCAGGGCTTCGCGGCCGAGAGCTCCACGGCGGCCACGATCCTCGCCTCCAGCGCCCTCGGCTTCGCCCTCTCCACCACGCAGGTGGCCTCGGGATCGGTCATCGGATCGGGTCTCGGTCGCCGCGGCTCGACGGTCCGCTGGCGGACGGCCGGTCGCATCGGCGTCGGCTGGCTGCTGACCCTGCCCGCGGCCGGAGGGGTCGGCGCCCTGGCGGCGCTGCTCGTCGTCTGGCTCGGTCCCTGGGGTGTGGCCATCGATGCCGTGCTCGCCGTGGTGATCATCCTCGGGCTGTACATGCGTTCCCGGCGCAACGCCGTCACGCCGGCCAACGCCATGAGCGACGTCGCCGAGTCCCACCTCGCGGTCGAGGTCCCGGATACACCGCCGCCCACGCGTCGCCAGCAGCGCATCGCCCAGGCGAAGGCGGAGGCGAAGGCCCGCGCCGAGGCCAAGGAGAAGGCGAAGGCCGAGGCCAGGGACAAGGCGAAGAAGAAGGCCAAGGCCAAGGCCGACGCGAAGGCCGCGAAGACCGGCAGCGTCTCCTCGTCCGACGCGTCTCAGAACGGGGACTCGGCATGAACGTCACGATCGACTGGATCGCTTTCCTGCAGGTGTTCGCTGCCGCGCTCATCGGCGCCGCTGCCATCGTCACCTTCTACGCCCTGGGTCTGCGTCTGCTCGTGCGCAGCGGACGGGCGCCCGTGGTCAGCCCCGCGGAGTTCACCGATGCCATCACGGTGATCTCCGAGAAGGAGCTCAAGCGGGCCGCGAAGCAGGCGGCGAAGGCAGCGAGGAAGAGCCCGCTCACCGAAGGGCAGAAGACCCTCGCCCTCGTGGGCGCCTACGGCTGCTTCGTGCTCTGCGGGGCCGCGGTCATCGCCGGCATCCTGCTCATCGTCGTCGGCCACTGAGCGTCCGGCGCGCCAAGGGGGAGCGTCGGCGCCCGCCCCTAGGCTGAGGGCATGTCCGCACTCAACGGAACGCCCCCGGTCTTCGGCCGGTACGCCCCCGCGTCCCATGTCCTGATCCATGTCAGTGACCCGCACTTCCTGGCCGGCGGTGCCGCGCTGGGGGGACGGTACGACGTCGAGCGCACGTTCGCGCGGACGCTCGAGGCGATCCGCGCCGTGCATCCCGCTCCCGCCGCCATCGTGATCACCGGGGACCTCGCCGACCTCGGCGAGCCGGATGCGTACCGCCGGCTCCGGGCCGCGATCGAGCCGGTCGCCGCCGAGCTCGGCGCTCCCGTGGTCTGGGTCGCGGGCAACCACGACGAGCGCCCGGCGCTGCGCGAAGCGCTCCTCGACGGCGAGCCCACCGAAGAGCCGGTCACCGGGGTCTGGGATATCGACGGGCTGCGGCTCGTGGCCCTCGACACGAGCGTCCCGGGATGGCACCACGGCGACCTCGACCCGGCGCAGCTCGCGTGGCTGGCCGACGTCCTCGCGGAGCCCGCGCCGCACGGCACGATCCTGGCTATGCATCACCCGCCGCTGCCCAGCCATCTGCCGCTGTTCGACATCCTCGAGCTCCGTCATCAGGACGAGCTCGCCGCCGTCATCCGCGGCACCGACGTGCGCGGCATCCTCGCCGGCCACCTGCATTACTCCGCACACGGTCTTTTCGCCGGTGTCCCGGTGAGCGTGGCATCCGCCACCTGCTACACGATGAACGTCGCCCGTCCGGCGGCGGAGGTGAACGGCATGGACGCCGCCCAGGCGTTCCAGCTCGTGCACGTGCGGCCGGAGACCCTCACGCACACGGTCGTCCCCGTGGTCGACGCGCCGACCGACGACTACTTCTCGGAGGAGTGGATCGCGCGGATGGCGGCGCTGGCCCCGGAGGAGCGCCTGGAGGTGTTCTCCCGGAAAACCCCGCAGGGACCGGCGTAGACTGGTCGCATCCCCCACTTTTCCGTTCGCCACGACCCACGAGGATGTGACATGGCTTCTGCCGCGCCCGCCCATACCCGCACCGAGACCGATTCGCTGGGGAGCATGGAGATTCCCGCCGACGCGTACTGGGGGATCCACACCGCCCGCGCCGATGCGAACTTCCCGATCACGAAGCGCCCCATCTCGGTCTATCCCGAACTGGTGATCGCCCTCGCGATGGTGAAGCAGGCCAGCGCCAGGGCCAACAAGGAGATCGGCGTCCTCGACGCCGAGCGGGCCGACCTCATCGACCGCGCGGCGCAGCGCGTCATCGACGGCGAGTTCCACGACCAGTTCACGGTCGGCGTCATCCAGGGCGGCGCCGGCACGTCGACGAACATGAACGCGAACGAGGTCATCACCAACATCGCGCTGGAGATGGCCGGACGCGAGAAGGGCGACTACGCCTTCCTCTCTCCGATCGACCACACGAACCGCAGCCAGTCGACCAACGACGTCTACCCGACCGCGGTCAAGATCGGCCTCTCGCTGACGCTGCGTTCGCTGCTCGACGAGCTGGACGCCCTGCGCGTGGCGTTCCTCGGCAAGGCGGGGGAGTTCCACGACATCCTCAAGGTCGGCCGCACCCAGCTCCAGGACGCCGTGCCCATGACGCTCGGTCAGGAGTTCCACGGCTTCGCCACGACCCTGGGCGAGGACCACAGCCGCCTCACCGAGAACGCCTCGCTCATGTTCGAGATCAACATGGGCGCGACCGCGATCGGCACCGGCATCACGACCCACCCCGACTACGCGCCGGCGGTGCTGAAGCACCTGCGCGAGATCACCGGGCTCGACCTCGAGACGGCGACCGACCTCGTCGAGTCCACGAGCGACACGGGCGCCTTCATGTCGTTCTCCTCGTCGCTCAAGCGGAACGCCATCAAGCTCTCGAAGATCTGCAACGACCTGCGCCTGCTGTCGTCGGGTCCGCAGGCGGGCCTGGGCGAGATCAACCTTCCCGCACGGCAGGCCGGCTCCAGCATCATGCCGGGCAAGGTCAACCCGGTGATCCCGGAGGTCGTGAACCAGGTGGCGTTCGCGGTCGTCGGCGCCGACATGACCGTGACCATGGCCGTCGAGGGCGGTCAGCTCCAGCTCAACGCCTTCGAGCCCGTCATCGCGCACTCGATCTTCCAGTCGATCACCTGGATGCGTCAGGCCATGTGGACGCTGCGCGTGAACTGTGTCGAGGGCATCACCGCCAACCGTGACCGTCTGGGCGCGATGGTCGGCGCGTCGGTCGGCGTCATCACGGCGCTCACGCCCTTCATCGGCTACGCGGCGGCCGCCGCCCTGGCCAAGACGGCCCTGCTGACCAACCGCAACGTCGCCGACCTGGTGGTCGAGGCCGGACTCATGTCGCGCGACGAGGTCACCAAGCAGCTCTCTCCCGCCCGTCTCTCGGGTCTGGAGGCGGTCACGGCGGCCATCCCGATCGTCACCCCGGACGACCTCATCCAGATCTGAGCGTCGGCCGGATATGCGAAGGGGACGGGAGCTCGAAGCTCCCGTCCCCTTCGCGTATCCGGGTCAGTCGAGGATGCGGCAGTGCGTCGTGAGCTCGCCGATCCCGTCGATGCCGACCGTGACGGTCGAGCGGTCGCGGAGGAAGATCTGCGGGTCGCGCGAGTAGCCGGCACCGCCGGGGCTGCCCGTGGAGATCAGGGTGCCGGGGAGCAGGGTGAGCGACTGGGAGAGGTGGGCGATGAGCTTCGCCACCGAGCGCACCATCTGGTCGGTGCTGGCGTCCTGCACGGTGTGTCCGTCCACGACGGTCCAGATGTGGAGGTCCTGCGGGTCGGCGATCTCGTCGGCGGTCACCGCGAAGGGCCCGGTGGGGGTGAAGCCGTCGAACGACTTGCAGCGGGACCACTGCGCCTCGGAGAACTGGATGTTCCGCGCGGTGATGTCGTTGACCACCGTGTAGCCCCACACGTGCGTCAGGGCATCGGCTTCCGGGACGTCCTTCGCGGGGGTGCCGATGAGCACGCCCAGCTCGGCCTCGTAGTCGACGGCCTCGCTGAGACTCCGGGGCCAGGACGTGGTCTGGTCGTGACCGGTCAGCGAGTTCGGCCACAGCGTGAACACAGTCGGTGCGGCGTCGGTCTTGAGTCCGAGCTCGCTGGAGTGCGCGGCGTAGTTGAGGCCGACGGCGAGCACGGCCGGCGGCGCGATCACGGCGGAGGCGAACCCCCAGCCGGTCAGCGGGTGGCGCGGGGCCGTGCCGTCGCGCAGGGCGGCGCGGAGCTCGTCGAGTCCGGCGTCTCCTCGCTCGATCAGCTGCTGCAGGGTGGCAGGCGCGTCGGACAGGAGATCGGAGACGAGGATGGCGTCCGAGTCCTCCACCACGGCGAGAACCGCCTGGGAGGAGTCTGGACGGCGCAGGTGAGCGAACCGCATGGTTCTACGCTACCGGGTGCGTGCGGCCGGTCGGGTGGAGGAAGCCCCCAGAGCCCGGCGCGGATGCTTGTGCCCCATAAGCTTTGAGCATGACCTTCGGAGGACCGTCCGACCCCCAGCAGCCCGCCCGGTACACGCCGCCGTCCGCGCCGCCCGCGCAGCCGAGTGCGTACTCCGCCGCGCAGTACGCGCAGTCGCCGTATCTGCCGCCGTCGTTCGGACAGCAGCCCGGCTATGCGTCGGCCCTCGCGCAGCCGACGCCCTACACGCCGCCGGCTCCCGTCGCGCCGTCGCCCGCGGAGTCGCTGCCGGCTCTCCCGGTGCCGAACAAGAAGGGCCGGACGATCTCGCTGTGGCTGTTCGGCTTCCTCGGGTTCCTCCTCCTGGCGCTCATCGGCTACTTCGGCTGGGCGCTCGGACCGACCGCGTCGGTGATCGGGCTCGTCCTGGCGTTGATCCCGCTCACGATCGTCTTCCTCGGGGTGCGCATGATCGACCGGTGGGAGCCGGAGCCCAAGCGTCTCGTGGCGTTCGCCATCGCCTGGGGTGCCGTGGCCGCGGTCGGCCTCACGCTCCTCGTCGACATCGGCCTCACGATGCTGTTCGACATCCGCTCCGAGGAGTTCTCCGCGGTGGTCCAGGCTCCCATCGTCGAGGAGTTCTGGAAGGGCCTCGGGGTCTTCCTCATCTTCCTGCTCGCGCGGCGCTCCTTCGACGGTCCGGTGGACGGCGTCGTGTACGGGGCGCTCGTCGGCGCGGGCTTCGCGTTCACCGAGAACATCCAGTACTTCGCCATCAGCCTGATCGAGGGCGGCGGAGAGCAGCTCGGCGTGACCTTCATCGTGCGCGCGGTGCTGTCGCCGTTCGCCCACGCGATGTTCACCTCGCTGACCGGGTTCGCGATCGGCCTCGTGGCTCGCCGGCACGCTTCCGCGGGAGCGGCCGCCGGCGCAGGCCTGCTCGGCATGGTCGGGGCGATCCTCCTGCACGGCCTGTGGAACGGCTCGGCCACCTTCGCCGACTTCTTCGGGCTCTACTTCACCCTGCAGGTGCCGCTGTTCATCGGCTTCATCCTCGGGATCGTCGCGCTGCGGCGAGAGGAGGCGCGGCTCACGCGGGCGCGCCTGGCCGAGTACGCCGCCGCCGGCTGGTTCACGCCGGAGGAGGTCACGATGCTCGCCACGCCCGCCGGGCGCAAGGTCGGGCTGGCGTGGGCGGCGCAGCTGCGCGGCGACCGCCGGCCGCTGATGCGTGAGTTCATCAAGGACGCGACGGCGCTGGCGGCTGTCCGCCAGCGGGCGATCACCGGTCGCGACCCGCTCGCGGTCGAGGACGAGCGTGCCCTGCTGATCCGAACGAGGGCGGCACGAGCCGCGCTGCTGGCCTACTGAGCGGCACGCCCGGAGACAGACTCAGCGCCCGGTGCTGCGGCGATGCCTGCATGTCTCCCGGGCGCTGAGTTGATCTGCCACCAGGGTGCACCCGGCCCCGGGGATGTGTCAAGGGTCTCCGTGACGGGCAGCCACGGCGGCTCGACGAGGTGTTCGCTGTGAGCAGGTGCGGTCGCGTTGACCGGGCGCGCGACGGTCGGGTTGGATGGAGCCATGACTGATCGCACAAAGCCCGAGTTCGACGCCCCGACCGGCCCTGCCCCCGCAGAACTGGTCATCCGCGACATCATCGAGGGTGACGGTGCCGAGGCCAAGCCCGGCGACACCGTGACCGTCCACTACGCCGGCGTGGAGTTCGAGTCCGGCGAGGAGTTCGACTCGTCGTGGGGTCGCGGCGAGACCATCCAGTTCCCGCTCCGCGGCCTGATCCAGGGCTGGCAGGACGGCATCCCCGGCATGAAGGTCGGCGGCCGCCGCGAGCTGATCATCCCGCCGCACCTCGCCTACGGCCCGGCCGGGGGAGGACACTTCCTCTCCGGCAAGACGCTGATCTTCATCATCGATCTCGTCGCCGTCGGCTGACATCCTCGTTCGAAAGCGCCCCGCCCCCCTGTGGTGTGGGGCGCTTTCGACGTCTCCGGACTTTCTGCTCGACACGGGAATACATGCGAGTGAATGTATGTTGTGGGAAGGGTGCCGCGGACGATCGCGGTGCCATCCCTTCGCCGCCGCCGCGGCCGACGTCTCCTGAGGAGCAACCATGAGCAGCATCGACATCCCCGGTTACCGCCCCGGCACCTGGGTCCTGGACCCGTCCCACAGCGAGGTGACCTTCAGCGTCCGCCACATGATGATCTCGAAGGTGCGCGGCACCTTCGGCGTGAAGAGCGCGACGCTCGTGGCCCCGGAGAACCCCCTCGACGCCAAGGTCGAAGCCTCGGTCGACGTGACCTCCGTCGACACGAAGGACGAGGGCCGTGACCAGCACCTCCGCTCCGCCGACTTCTTCGACACCGAGAACTTCCCGACCATGGACTTCGTCTCGACCGGCGCGCGCGTCGAGGGCGGCGACTTCCTCGTGGACGGCGACCTCACCATCCGCGGCATCACCAAGCCCGTCACCTTCGAGCTCGACTTCGGCGGCTTCGGCAGCGACCCGTGGGGCAACTACAAGGCCGGTGCCTCCGCCAAGACGGTCATCAACCGCGAGGACTTCGGCCTCACCTGGAACGCCGCGCTGGAGACCGGCGGTGTGCTCGTCGGCAAGGACGTCACGATCACGCTCGACCTCCAGGGTGCGCTGCAGCAGGACTGACGCGCGCAGACCTCTCCGAACCCCGGGCCCGTCAGGGCTCGGGGTTCTCTGCGTCGTAGGCGCGGAACCGCGGGTGCCGACGGGCGAGGAGGGCGACGAGGACGATCACGAGGATGCCGCCGAGCAGCGGGGGGAACCACAGCGACGTCAGCGTCGCGAGGGTCCCGGCGTAGAGGGCGCCGACGCGGGGGCCGCCGGTCACCACGACGACGAAGAGCCCCTGCAGGCGTCCGCGCATGGCGTCGGGCACCGCGGCCTGCATCATGGTGTTCCGATAGATCGAGCTGATGTTGTCCGAGGCGCCGGAGAGCGCGAGCGCCACGCAGGCAGCGACGATGAGCAGGACGTGCGGCCGGTCCTCACCGGCGGGCGTCGCGGAGAGCGCGCCGATCAGGAGGACGACGCCGAACAGGGCGATCGCGGCGCCGTAGGCCTCGATGGCACGGGCGATCCCACGACCGTGCCACCGGTACTGCACCACGCGGCCGGAGAACAGGCTCGAGGAGAAGGTGCCGACGGCGACCGCGGCCGTGAGGATGCCGGTCGTGAACGCCCCGCCGCCGAGGATCACGGCGCCCAGCGCCGGGAAGAGCACGAGGGGCTGCCCGAAGGTCATCGCGATGATGTCCATGACGTACTGCATCCGGATGTTGCCCGCCCGTCGGAGGAAGCGCCAGCCGTCGACGAGTGAGGCGAAGCCGGGGCGCACGGTGTCGCCTTCGGGGCGCAGGGCGGGGAGGGTCCACAGTCCGAGGAACATCGACAGCATGAGCACGACGTCGATCGTGTACGTCCAGCCGTACCCGGTGAGGGCCACGAGGAGTCCGGCCAGCGCGGGGCCGGCCATGACCGTGAGTCCGAAGGCGACGCCGTTGAGCGCGGACGCGGCGGCGAGCATGCGGCGGGGGATGAGCCGGGGGACGATCGCCGTCCGGGTGGCCATGCCGACGGAGTTCGCCGCCGAATTCACGATGCTCAGCGCGTACAGCCACCAGATCGTCTCCGTCCCCGTCCACGTGAGCGCGGCGAGGAGCGCGGTGGAGGCGAACGTCACGGTGGCCGCGATCAGCGCGACCCGCCGGCGGTCGAACGCGTCGGCGAGCATGCCGCCGTACAGACCGGCGAGGATCATCGGGAGAAGGCCGGCGACGGCGATCATCGAGACGGCGAACGTGCTCTCGGTCAGTTCGAACACGTGCAGCATCACGGTCACGATGGTGAGCTGACCGCCGATGCCGGCGAGCGTCGAGCCGATCCACATCCGGGCGAAGGCCGGGCTCGCCTTCAGCGGGGTGAGGTCGATCAGATGGCCGCGTCGGGAGCTCACAGGGCGATCTTCTTCTGCACATCCCGAGCCTAGTTGACCGGTGGACCCCGGTCCGGACCCCGTGTCCCGCCGTGGTCGTTCGGGCTGGTAGACTCGTCAGGTTGCCGTTCGATCGGCCGCGGATAAAGAGAGCTCACGCATCAGGCGTCGGGCGCCGCGCAACAAGCAGAGAGGGGATCGAATCTATGGCACTGGAAGCAGACGTCAAGAAGGCGATCATCGAAGAGTACGCGACGCACCCCGGTGACACCGGATCCCCCGAGGTGCAGGCCGCGATGCTGACACAGCGCATCAAGGACCTCACCGAGCACCTGAAGGAGCACAAGCACGACCACCACTCGCGTCGTGGTCTGTTCCTGCTCGTGGGTCAGCGCCGTCGTCTGCTCGGCTACCTCCAGAGCGTCGACATCGAGCGGTACCGCTCGCTGATCGCACGCCTTGGTCTTCGTCGATAAGGCACCACGGACCCAGCGTTCAATCGCGCAGAACATTCTTGAGAAGGCCGCCCCACGGTGTGGGGCGGCCTTCGTCATGTCCGGGATGACGCGTCGCGGAGCCTGTCAGGCGGGCGTCCGGACCAGATCAGGGTGGTGGATGGCCGCCACGTCGGGGTGCGCGCGCAGTCGCGACTTCATGGCGTTCTCGCCGTAGGTCGCGTGGATCGGATTGCTCGGGTCCTCGGTGATTCCGGTGGCCTCGGCGGCGAGGTCGGCGGGGAGCTCGAGCAACGGCAGCTGCTGGTCGAGGGCGGGGTTGAAGAAGAACGGGATCGAGATGCGCTCCTCGGGCGCCCGCGGCGAGATCACCCGATGGTTCGTCGCCTTGAGGTAGCCGCCGGTGGCGTACTCGAGCAGCTCGCCGATGTTGACGACGAAGGCGCCGGGCACCGGGGGAGCCGACACCCACTCGCCGTCACGCTCGACCTGGAGCCCGCCCTTGCCGGGCTCGACCCAGAGCAGCGTCAGCACCCCGGAGTCCTTGTGCGCGCCGACGCCCTGCTGCGGTTCCGGCTCGTTCGTGCCCGGGTACCGCACGATCTTGATCAGGGTCGACGGATCGCGGAACGTCTCGTCGAAGTAGGTCTCCTCGGCCCCGAGAGTGAGGGCCCAGGCGCGCAGGAGCTTGCGGGCGATCTCCGTCAGGGCGTCGTGCCACTCGGTGACGACCTGCTTCAGCTCGGGCTGGGCGGCCGGCCAGAGGTTGGGGCCGATGAGGCGGTTGAAGGCGGGGCCGTCGTCCACCGGCTCGCGCTCGGGGCCGATGTCGATCTGCTCGCGCCAGTCGACCTTGCCCTGCGTCCGTTCCCCGCCGATCCGGGTGTAGCCGCGGAAGTGCGGGCTGTTGACGTTCTCGATCGCGAGCTTGTCCTCCTCCGGCAGGGCGAAGAAGTCGAGGGCCGCCTGGTGCAGCCGCGCCTCGAGTTCCGGTGAGATCCCAGTGCCGGTGAGGTAGAAGAAGCCGACGTCGTGAGTGGCCGCGCGGAGGTCGTCGCGGAAGCGCGCCGCGGCCTCGGGGCCGTCGTCGAGCTGGGACAGGTCGAGGATGGGGAGCGAGAGTTCAGCCATGGACCGAGGCTATGTCGGGGATGTGGCCGGAGGACGCTCTGTTGCACTCCATTACCTCCGGCGGTGGTGTCGGGGCGGCGCCGGTCGCGGTGCTAGAGTCTCGGTGGTAAGGGATGCCTTACCTCAGTCGTCAGTCAGAGAGTGTCTCCCGTGCTCGCCACCTTCCTCATCGGACTCCGCGAGGGTCTCGAAGCCGCGCTCGTCGTCGGCATCCTCGTCGCCTACCTCCGCCGTCTCGGTCGGCGGGACGCGCTGCCCAAGATGTGGGCCGGGGTCGGTCTCGCGCTCGCCCTCGCTCTGGGCATCGGCGCGATCCTGACCTTCGGAGCCTACGAACTGACGTTCCAGGCCCAGGAGCTGATCGGCGGCGGGTTGTCCCTCGTCGCGGTGGCGATGGTGACGTGGATGATCTTCTGGATGCAGCGCGCCGGCCGCACCATGAAGGCGACTCTGGAGGGCGGCATCGATCGCGCGCTGACGGTGGGTGGTCTCTGGGCGCTCATCGCGATCGGCTTCGTCTCCGTCGCCCGCGAGGGGATCGAGACCACGCTGCTGCTGTGGTCGATGGTGCAGTCCTTCGGCGACGCCCCCTCGGCCCTCGTCGGCGCGCTCCTGGGACTCTCCGTGGCCGTCGTGCTCGGCTGGCTCATCTCCCGCGGGGCGCTGCGCCTGGACCTGCGGCGCTTCTTCGCCTGGACGGGCGGCTTCCTCGTGATCGTCGCGGCAGGCGTCCTCGCCTACGCGCTGATGGATCTGCAGGAGGCCGGCGCGCTTCCCGGCCCGTTCACCGCCGCCGCTCCGCTCGACCCGGTCACCGGCGCCGTCGCCGTGGGCGGGGCCGGCTTCCCGTTCGGCTGGGCGTTCGACGCGTCGGCGGCGATCGCTCCCGGCGGCGCGCTGGCCTCCGTCCTGCAGGCCACGGTCGGCTTCATGCCCGCCATGACGTGGCTGCAGGTGCTCGCCTGGGGCCTCTACCTCCTCGTCGTGGGCGGGCTCTACCTCCGCGGCCTTCGCTCGGCACGCCCTTCGATGCGCGGTGCCTCCGCCGCCACCCCGACGTCCTCCCTCACACAGCAAGGAGCAGCATGATCACCTCGCACCGGGTCCTCGCTGCGGCAGCCGCCGCGGGTACCGCCGTCCTCCTCCTCAGCGGCTGCGTCGCGAAGAGCGATAGCCAGGCGACGGCGGCGTTCGACGTCTCGTCCACCGCCACGGACTGCGCCGTCTCCGCGTCCACCGCGAAGAGCGGGACGCTGACGTTCGATGTGAAGAACGACACCGACCAGGTCTCCGAGTTCTACCTGCTGGCGGAGGACGGACTGCGGATCGTCGGCGAAGTCGAGAACATCGCCCCGGCCGCGTCCCGCACCCTCACGGTGGTCGCCCAGCCGGGCGAGTACTTCACGCTCTGCAAGCCGGGCATGGTCGGCGACGGTGTCGGTCGGGCGGCGTTCACGGTGACCGGAGACCGCGTGGCGGTGGACGGCCCCGACGCCGAGCAGAAGCAGAAGGCCGTCGATCTCTACGGGGCGTTCGTGAAGGACCAGGTCGGGCAGCTCGTGCCGGCCGTGGAAGACCTCGTGGCCGCCTATGAGTCCGGCGACGACGAGACCGCCCGCACGCTCTTCCCCCAGACGAGGGCGTTCTACGAGCGCATCGAGCCCGTCGCCGAGGCGCTCGGAGACCTCGACCCGCGGATCGACTACCGAGAGGTCGATGCGGTGGCGGAGGGCCTGGACTGGACCGGATTCCACCGCATCGAGAAGGACCTCTGGGTGCCGGCGAAGGACGCGCTGAACGCCGACGGAGAGACCCCGGCATGGCAGGACTGGACGCCGTCCACGCCCGCGGAGCGCGCCGATTACGGCGACCTGCTCCTGGCCGACGTGCAGGAGCTGTACGACTACGTGCACTCGGACGACTTCACCACCGCGTTGGACGACCAGGGGATCGGCGGCATCTCGAACGGCGCGATCGCACTGCTCGACGAGGTGGCCACCGGCAAGATCTCCGGTGAGGAGGACTGGTGGTCCGGCACGGATCTCTTCGACTTCGCCGCGAACGTCGAGGGATCCAAGATGGCCTTCTCACTGGTGCAGGACTTCGCCGCGGCGCAGGGCGACGACGGCGAGGCCCTCGTCTCCGAGATCGAGACCGGATACACCGACCTCGAGGAGTCCCTCGCCGCGCACGGCTCGCTCACGAAGGGTTTCGTCGGCTACGGCGAGCTGACCGAAGCGGACAAGCGGGAGTTCACCGACCTCATCAACGCGCTCGCCGAGCCGCTCTCGCAGCTCACCGGCACGGTGCTCGACTGACGACGGCACACGGAGGAGCACGGACGTGAACGAGTCGGAATCCGTCCCCCGGGAGGCGCCGGCGGCCCTGCCGTCGGAGCCCTCCGGCGGTGGTCTCAGCCGCCGAGGGCTGCTCGGGCTGGCCGTCGGCGGTGGCGTCGCGGGGCTGGCCGTCGGCCTGGGGGCCGGGACGGCCGGAGGCATGGCGCTCGGGCGTGCGCGCGCCGCCGAGGACGCCGAGTCGCGGTACGAGTTCTTCGGCGCGTACCAGGCCGGCGTCACGACGCCGGTGCAGGACCACCTGCACTTCGCGAGCTTCGACATGATGCCCCGCACCGACCGGGACGATCTCATCTCCCTGTTGCAGGACTGGTCGTACGCCGCGGCGCGGATGACGCAGGGGCTGGAGGTGAGTGCGAGCGGCGCGGTGAACGGCCCCGCCGAATCGCCCCCGGATGACACGGGGGAGGCGCTGGGGCTCCCCGCCGCGGGCCTGACCCTCACGTTCGGGTTCGGTCCGGGGCTGTTCGAGAACGAGGACGGCGATCGCTACGGTCTCGCAGCGCGGCGCCCGCCCGGCCTGGAACGCCTCCCCGCCTTCCTCGGGGACGACCTCGATCCCGCGGCGTCGCACGGCGACCTGTGCATCCAGGCCTGTGCCGACGACCCCCAGGTCGCCGTGCACGCGATCCGCAACCTCAGCCGCATCGCGTTCGGACGGGCGCGCCTGCGCTGGTCACAGCTCGGATTCGGCAAGACCTCGCGCACGACGGCAAGCCAGGCCACGCCCCGGAACCTCTTCGGCTTCAAGGACGGCACGGCCAACGTCCTCGCCGACGACACCGCGGCGCTCGCCGAGCACGTCTGGGTCGCCGAGGGTGACGAGCCGTCCTGGATGGCCGGCGGTTCGTATCTGGTCGCCCGGAAGATCGCCATGCTCATCGAGACCTGGGACCGGGTGCGCCTCTCCGAGCAGGACACGATCATCGGACGGGACAAGGGGGTCGGGGCGCCGCTCTCCGGAGGCGACGAGTTCACGGCGCCTGACTTCCGCGGCACGAAGATCGATGCGAACAGTCACGTCCGGCTCGCGCATCCGGAGCAGAACGACGGCATCCGCATCCTGCGCCGCGGCTACAACTACGTCGACGGCAACAACGCCCTCGGGCGACTCGACGCCGGGCTGTTCTTCCTGTCCTACCAGCGTGATCCCGCCCAGTTCATCAGCCTGCAACGCCGGCTGTCGACCGATCGTCTCAACGAGTACATCCGTCACGTGGGCTCAGGCATCTGGGCCATCCCCCCGGGAGCGCGACCGGGCTCGTACGTGGGGGCGGAGCTGTTCGCCTGAGCACTCAGCCGGCGGCGACGTCTTCGAGGACGGCGACGGCGTCCGCGGCGAACGCATCCGCTCCGGCGTGATCGTGAGCGGTCACCGTCACCACCGCGTCGTCGAGGAAGAGCAGCAGCTGGCCGTGGGCCCCGTGCAGCCGCCACGCTCGTCCCGGACCCTGCCAGCCCGCGAGCGCATAGCGGTCGTAGCCCGGGTTGACGCCCGCGATGACGCCGTCCTCGTGCATGGCGTCGATCCACTCCGGGGCGACGAGTCGACGTCCCTGCCAGGACCCACGATCGCGGATGAGCAGCCCCAGGCGCGCGACCTCCTCGGTGCGGAGCGGCAGGCCACCCCCCGCCTCGATGCGGCCGTTCGGGCAGCGGGACCACGCCACGTCCTCGATGCCGAGCGGGGCGAACAGGCGGGTCGAGAGGTAGTCGCCGACATCGCCCACCCGGGTCGCGAGGGCGGTCATGGCGGTGTAGGTGCTCGCGTTGGAGTACTGGAACACGCGGCCGCGTGATGGCCGTCGCAGGAACTCCCGGGCCAGATCCGGCCAGTCCGTCATCAGCGTCTCGGACCACGGCAGGTCGATGCCGCTCGACATCGACAGCAGGTGACGCAGGGTGATGTGAGCGACACCCTCGCCGAGTTCGTGGTCCGGCAGGAGGGTGGCGACGGTGTCGTCCAGGCGGATCAGTCCGTCGTCGGCGGCGAGCGCGGCGGCCAGCACGCAGACGCCCTTCGCGATCGAGTGCACGTCCTCCCGGACGTCGGGTGTCCAGCGGTGACCCGCGGTGTCGTCGCCGATGCGCACGTGAAGCCCGTGCGCGGCGAACCCCTGGGAGTCGGCGATGGCGACGAGCCGGTCCCGGACTTCGGATGCGGGGTGGGTGGCTGTCATCGCGGACGCCGGGAACCGGTCGGATCGTTCCGGCGGCCTTCCCGCGAGGCGAGCTCGGGGTCGGCGAACAGCCACCGCGGCCGCGGCTCCACGAGCGGACGGAACACCCGCCGCACGGGCTTGGTCGCGAGCAGCAGCGCGAGGACCACCGACAGCGCCGTGACCGCAGGGAGCCAGAACCAGGTCGGCTCGAGGTCGCGCAGCACGCCGCTCTCGCGGAACGGGTAGAGCACGAAGGAGTGCAGGAGGTAGACGTACATCGTGTACTGGCCGAACGTGGTCCACCAGTACGCTCCGCGCGGGATGAGGGCGAAGAAGGCGGCGCACAGCACGACCGCCAGCAGCATGAGCAGGATGCGGATGCCGCCGGCCCACCACTGATCGCCGACGAGGTCGACGTAGGAGTCTTCGTAGAACAGCCAGTGCCGCAGGTCGACTGCCTGCCACAGCGGCAGCCAGTTCCACGCCGCCCATCCGGCCGAGCCGAGGACGACGAGCGCGAGGACGCGGCTCCACCACGGGCGGACGTCAAGGAGGCGGAGGCGGTCGACGACGTTCCGCTCCCGGAGCCACCAGCCCAGGGTGAAGAACGGCAGCAGCCCCAGGGTCCGGGAGAGCGAGAACGTGCTGTCGACGTTCGGCAGGTAGCCGGCGCCGATGGAGATCACGATCGTCCACAGCAGCGGCCAACGCAGCAGCGCGAGGTAGGGGAGGACGAGACGGAAGATCCCGAGCGCGAGCAGGAACCAGAGCGTCCAGCTGGGCTGGGTCGGATTCGGGGTGGTCTCTCCCTCCACGAGCCACTTCGTGAGCGTCCAGAGCGCCTCGAAGATGACGTAGGGCAGGATGATGTCGGTGATGACGCGGGCCATCTGCGTCCGGGTGGGGGAGCCCGACTTGGAGAAGTAGCCCGAGATGATGGCGAACGCCGGCATGTGGAACGCGTAGAGCGCCAGATAGAAGGCGAAGGCGATGTCCGAGTCGTAGCTGAGGCGCTGGATGGCATGACCCAACACCACGAGGACGATGCAGGCGTATCGCGCGTTGTCCCAGAAGGGCACGCGTCGGCGTTTGCGGGCGACCGGCCCTGTGTGGGGCCCCGTCGTCCCGACTCCGGTGGTGCTCATTCTCCGAGGCTACCGGCCGGGAATAAAGTTGCCCTGCACGCGTTGACCCAATTACATTCAAATGAATAGAACCGGATGTCGAGCATCCGATTCGGAGAACACGGAGCAATCATGAGCGAGCAGTCAGGCGCGCAGGCGATGCAGTTCGGCATCATGTCGGTCAGCGACATCACCCGCGACCCCACCACGGGAGTCACCCCCAGCGAGCAGGAGCGGATCAAGGCGACGCTGGCCATCGCCACCCACGCCGAGGAGGTGGGCCTCGACGTCTTCGCCATCGGCGAGCACCACAACCCGCCGTTCTGGTCGTCGAGCCCCACGACGTTCCTCGCCGCGCTCGCCGCCCAGACGGAACGCCTCATCGTCTCGACCTCGACCACGCTGATCACGACGAACGACCCGGTGCGCATCGCCGAGGAGTACGCGATGCTGCAGCACGTCTCGGACGGCCGCATGGACCTCATGCTGGGCCGCGGCAACACCGGCCCGGTGTACCCGTGGTTCGGGCAGGACATCCGTCAGGGCCTTCCGCTCGCGATCGAGAACTACGCGCTGCTGCACAAGCTGTGGCGTGAGGACGTCGTCGACTGGGAGGGCAAGTTCCGCACCCCGCTGCAGGGCTTCACCTCGACACCCCGTCCGCTCGACGGCATCGCCCCGTTCGTGTGGCACGGCTCCATCCGCACCCCGGAGATCGCGGAGCAGGCCGCCTACTACGGCGACGGCTTCTTCGCGAACAACATCTTCTGGCCGAAGGAGCACTACCAGCGGCTCATCGAGCTGTACCGTCAGCGCTTCGAGCACTACGGGCACGGCACGCGGGAGCAGGCGATCGTCGGTCTCGGCGGCCAGGTGTTCATGGCCGCCAAGTCGCAGGACGCGGTGAACCAGTTCCGCCCGTACTTCGACAACGCCCCGGTCTACGGTCACGGCCCCAGCATGGAGGACTTCACCGAGATGACCCCGCTGACGGTGGGATCGCCGCAGCAGGTGATCGACCGGTACGCGGCGATGCGCGAGCACTACGGCGACTACCAGCGCCAGCTGTTCCTCATCGACCACGCGGGTCTGCCGTTGAAGACGGTCCTCGAGCAGCTCGACATCCTCGGCTCCGAGGTCGTGCCGGTGCTCCGCAAGGAGCTCGCGAAGGACCGCCCGTCCACGGTGCCCGACGCGCCGACCCACGCCGCGCGCGTGCAGGCGACGTACGGCGACGGGCCCACGCGGCAGGCGCGCCCCGGTGCGAACCGCGGAGACAACCTCACCGGGGACTCGCCCTACCAGGACACGCCGGCGCCCGCGGGTGCCGCCTTCGGACTCGGCCGGAAGGAGGCCTGACATGACCACGCGTCGCATCGCCGTCGTCTCGGCGGGGCTGTCGAACCCGTCGTCCACCCGGATGCTCGCCGACCGGCTGGCCGCGGAGACCGTGAAGGCGCTCGCGGAGCGCGACATCGAGGCCACCGTCGACGTGATCGAGCTGCGCGACCATGCGCACGACATCACGAACAACATGCTCACCGGCTTCGCGCCCCCCGCACTCGAGACGGCGATCAACACCGTCGTCTCGGCCGACGCGCTGATCGCGGTCACCCCGATCTTCTCGACGAGCTACTCCGGGCTGTTCAAGTCGTTCATCGACGTGCTCGACCCGGACGCGCTCACCGGCAAGCCGGTGCTGATCGGGGCGAACGCGGGGACACCGCGGCACTCGCTCGCGATCGACTACGCGATCCGACCGCTGTTCGCCTACCTGCATGCCGAGGCCGTCTCGACGGGCGTCTTCGCGGCGTCGAGCGACTGGGGCGGCGCGGGGGACGACGTCGCGCCGCTGGCGAAGCGGGTCGAGAAGGGGGCGAGGGAACTCGCCGAGGCCGTCGCGCGCCGGGATGCCGCCGCGGTCGTCGACCCGTACGACCCCGCCACCTACCTGGGTGAGGGACGCTCCTTCGGTCACATGCTCGGCGGTCTCGCCGGAGAGTGACCCGAACGGCGGCCTGACAGCGACGTGCCCCCTGCCTTCCGGCGCGGGGCACGTTCGTGTCTGCGGAGGGGGATGCGGGAGCAGGAGACCGGCTCCCGCATCCTCGCGATCAACCGCTCTTGCGTCGGAACTCGCGCCGCGTCTGCGGGGCGTGGGCCGCGTGCACGGCGGAATCGCCGTCGAGGTGAGCCTCGCCCTGCCGGTGGTGCGCGTTCTTCTTCTCGAGCGCTTCCTTGAATTTGCGCTTCATGTCCTCGGAGGAGGAGCCGGCGCCTTCTTCGGTGCTCATGCTCCCGAGCCTAGAGCACGGCCGGACGGGCGGCGAGGGTCACCGCTCCCGCCTCCGTGTGAGTCGGTCGAGCCCGAGCCCCAGGGCGACGGCGAGTGCCACCGACACCGGGACGGCGACGAGAGGGCCCCCGGGCAGTACTGCGGCGACCATCGCTCCGACGGCGGCCTGGTAGCCCGCCCACCCGAGCGCGGCCAGGGTCACGAGTACCAGGTAGCGAGGGGGATGGATGCGGGAGGCGCCCGCCACGAGGTTGACGGCGAGCCGGGCGAACGGCACGAAGCGCGCGGTGAACAGCACCGTGGCCGTGCCGTGGTCCAGCCGATGGCGTGCCCAGGCGAGGGCCTGCCGGACGCGGTGCCCTCGCATCCAGCCCCAGCGCTCGGTGCCGACGACACGACCGATCAGATAGCAACAGGCGTCGCCGAGCACCGCTGCCCCCGCAGCGCAGAGCACCACCATCCAGAGCGCGGGCGTTCCGGTGGTCACCGCCACGGCGCCGAGGGCGGTCACGGCGATCTCCCCGGGGATGATGACGAAGAACGCGTCACCGAGCACGAGCAGGCTCATCGCGGCCAGGCTCCAGGGGCTGGCGAGGACGTCAGCGAGCAGGTCTGTCGACACGGGCGTCACTCTGCCCCGGGGCGGTGAACGGGAACCAACGCGCGGATAGCCGGTGACCCGTGATCCAGCATCCGGTGAACATCCGGTGCCCGACGCCGATTCCCCTCGGCGGGGACGGGGATCGCCGCCATCCTGAGGGTGTGAGAGTCGCGATCGTTACCGAGTCCTTCCTTCCGCACATGAACGGTGTGACCGGATCCGTGATGCAGATCCTCCGTCACCTGGAGCGCCGAGGGCATGAGTCCTGTGTGCTCGCTCCGGCCGCGATCGGAATCCCGGCGGAGCTGCACGGCGCGCCCGTCACGGCGATTCCCAGCGTCCCGCTCCCGGGGTACCGGGACGTCCGCGTGGGCGCGGCGACCACCCGGAGGATCGGCGCGGAGCTCCACCGCTTCCGTCCCGACGTCGTCCACCTCGCGTCGCCGTTCGCGCTCGGGTGGCGGGGCCTGCTCGCTGCAGAACGCGGGGGTGTCGGAACGGTCGCGGCATACCAGACCGACGTGGCCGCGTACACGGAGAGGTATCGCGTCGCGGTGACGACAGGGATCGCCCATGCCCACATCGCCCGACTGCACCGGAGGGCGACACTCACGCTCGCGCCGTCCACCGAGTCGGCACTGCAGCTGAGTCGGCTCGGCATCGACCGCATCCGGTCCTGGGGGCGGGGTGTGGACGCCGAGCTCTTCCACCCCTCGCGGCGCAGCGACGCGCTCCGGGCGGAGTGGGGAGCCGAGATCGTCATCGGCTACGTCGGACGCCTCGCCCCCGAGAAGCAGGTGGAGGATCTCGCCGCACTGCACGGCATCCCCGGCGCGCGTCTCGTCATCGTCGGAGACGGCCCCCGGCGGGAGCGGTTGCAGGAGCAGCTTCCCGACGCCCTCTTCCTCGGGCGGCTCGACGGGGAGGCGCTCGCCGCGGCGCTGGCCTCCTTCGACGTCTTCGTGCATCCGGGGGAGAGCGAGACCTTCGGGCAGACACTCCAGGAGGCCCATGCGAGCGGTGTCCCCGTGGTCGCCACAGGCAGAGGAGGCCCGCTCGATCTCGTCCGACCCGGCGTCGACGGATGGCTGTACCGACCAGGAGACCTCGCAGACCTCCGCCGTCGCGTGACCGATCTCGCCGGAGACGAGCGCCGGCGTCGTGCGTTCGGGGAGGCGGGCTGGAGCGCGGTGCAGGGCCGGAGCTGGGCGCACCTCGGCGATCAGCTCCTGGATCACTTCGAGGAGGCGCGGACGCTGCACGCCGTGGACCGTCGGCTGCGCGCTCGCCGCCTCGTCCGGCCGGAGCCGGCCCCGCCCGCCCCCTCGCGCCGCTGGCGACGGATCGTCGCCCTCGGCGACTCGGTGACCGAGGGGCTCTGCGATCCCGGACCCGACGGGGCGCTCCGCGGGTGGGCGGACCGGCTCGCGCTGCTCCTCGCCGCGCGGGGAGGCATCCACTACGCGAACCTCGCGATCCGGTCGAAGCGGGTGTCCGACGTGTGCGGACCGCAGCTGGAGCGGGCGCGCGAACTCCGCCCCGACCTGGTCACCGTCCTGGTGGGTGCCAACGATCTCGTGAGGCACCGCGTCGACGTGCCCGCGCTCGCCGCGAGTCTGGAGACCGCGGTGCGGCGGCTGCGCGCGACCGGTGCGGACGTGATCCTGGTCACGCCGTTCCTGCCGGCCCGTCGCGCGGCGGCGCTGTACACGCGGCGCTTCTCCGCCTTCGCCACGGCGCTCGCCGGGGTCGCGGCGCGGACCGGTGCGATCCTCATCGACACCGATCTGCTCCCGGCGCTGGGGGAGCGACAGCACTGGGGCGAGGACCTCGTGCATCTCGGCAGTCGGGGGCACCGCGTGCTCGCCTATCGCGTCGCGGAGGTGCTCGGGGTGCCGCACGCCGACGCGCTGGGAGCGCTGGATGCGGCGTTGCACGAGAACGAGCCGATCGGACGCGCGGCCTGGTGGCGGCAGTACGCGCTCCCGTGGGTGTGGCGACGACTCCACGGCCGCGCGGCGGGGGACGGGCGTCGGGCCAAGCACGACGACTACGTCTACCTCGGACGCTCCACCGTGCGGCAGGACGCGAGCGTGGTCTGACCGACGGGGCCTCAGCGTCGTCCCATCCCGAGGTAGGTCCAGCCGGCAGCCCGCCACGCGTCGGCATCCAGACAGTTCCGCCCGTCGATCACGATGCGGCCCCGCACGAGCCCGCCGGCGTGCTGCGGACGGAGCTCCCGGCGGTACTCGTCCCACTCCGTGACGACGACGACCGCATCCGCGTCCCGCAGGGCCTCGTCCCTGGACGAGGCGTACCCGAGTTGCGGATGCCGTTCGCGGGCGTTCTCGATCGCCGCGGGATCCGTCACCACGACATCGGCCCCCAGCCCCCGCAGCCGCACGGCGATCTCCAGGGCGGGGGAGTCGCGGACGTCGTCGCTGAAGGGCTTGAAGGCCGCACCGAGGACGGCGATCCTCCGCCCGAAGACGAGGCCGCCGAGCGCATCCACCACGAGGCGCACCGCCCGATCCCGTCGGCGGAGGTTGATGGCGTCCACCTCGTGCAGGAACCCGACGGCCTCCCCGCGTCCGAGCTCCTCGGCGCGCGCCGCGAACGCGCGGATGTCCTTGGGCAGGCAGCCGCCCCCGAACCCGATTCCCGAGCCGAGGTAGCGACGGCCGATGCGCGAGTCGTGTCCGAGTGCTTCGGCGAGGAGGGTGACGTCCGCTCCGGCCGCCTCGGCGATCTCGGCCATGGCGTTGATGAACGAGATCTTCGTCGCGAGGAACGCGTTGGCGGCGCCCTTCACGAGCTCCGCGGTGGCCAGGTCGGTGACGAGGAAGGGCGCGCCCGCGTCGATCGCCGCGGCGTACACGCGGCGGAGCAGGTCGACGGCGGCGGCGCCCTGCGGGGTGTCCTCGACGCCGGCCACCAGACGGTCGGGGCGGAGGGTGTCGTGGACGGCCCAGCCCTCCCGGAGGAACTCGGGGTTCCAGGCGAGCGTCGCGCCGGTCTCCGCGATCCGACGGGCGAGACGGGCTGCGGTGCCCACGGGGACCGTCGACTTCCCGGCCACCACCGCCCCCGGTCGCAGGTGGGGGAGCAGCCCGTCGATCGCCGCGTCGACGAAGCGGAGGTCGGCCGCGGGCCCGGAGGCGGACTGCGGGGTACCGACCGCGAGGAAGTGCACCTCCGCCCCGGCAGCGGCCGCCGGATCAGCGGCGAAGCGCAACCGCCCTGACCGCACCCCGTCCTCGAGGAGCTCGGCGAGGCCGGGCTCGAAGAAGGGCGCGGCACCCGCGGTGAGGTCGGCGACCTTGCCCTCGTCCACGTCGATCCCCACGACATCGTGACCGAGCGAGGCCATCGCCGCAGCGTGCACCGCTCCCAGATACCCGCATCCGATCACTGACATCCGCATGCGCCCAGCACAGCCGAGCCGTCTCTCGCTCCGGCGCACGCACGGTGAACGCCTGGTGACGGTCGGGTGTCGGGACCGCGCCGCGCGCGGAACCCTCGGGTCTTGACGGACACGCTGGTAGTGTGGTCGAGGGTGACTCCGGTCACCCGACAATTTCACATCGACTCATGGAGCGATCGGCGGAGAAGCTGGTCCCCTGTGGTGGGTTCCTCGGCGCACGTCGGGTGGCTTTCTACTGGTGGCCAGCGCAGGCGAGATTCGCGGGAATGCCCGCGCGCCCGAACCCTTCCGTTCCGCTCCTTTGAACACGCTCGCGCGTCACACGGATTCGCGAGTCTAAACAAAGAAGGAGAGACCTCTTGGAAGGTCCTGAAATCACCGCCACCGAGGCCGTTCTCGACAACGGCCGCTTCGGCACCCGCACCATCCGCTTCGAGACCGGCCGCCTCGCGCAGCAGGCTCAGGGCGCCGTCGCCGCCTACCTGGACGACGAGACCATGCTCCTGTCGGCCACGAGCGCGGGCAAGCACCCGCGAGAGGGCTTCGACTTCTTCCCGCTGACGGTCGACGTCGAGGAGCGCTCCTACGCCGCCGGCAAGATCCCCGGCTCGTTCTTCCGTCGCGAGGGTCGTCCCTCGACCGAGGCGATCCTGGTCTGCCGTCTGATCGACCGTCCGCTGCGCCCGTCGTTCGTCGACGGCCTGCGCAACGAGGTCCAGATCGTCATCACGGTCCTCTCGATCGCGCCGGGCGAGTTCTACGACGCCCTCGCGATCAACGCCGCGTCCGCGTCCACCCAGATCTCGGGTCTGCCGTTCTCGGGTCCCGTCGCCGGTGTGCGCCTCGCGTTCATCCCCGGTCACGGTCAGCACGAGGACCAGTGGGTCGCGTTCCCGACCGCCGAGCAGGTCTCCGAGGCCGTGTTCGACCTCATCGTCGCCGGCCGCGTGGTCACCAAGGCCGACGGCTCCGAGGACGTCGCGATCATGATGGTCGAGGCCGAGGCGACCGAGGGCAGCTGGAACCTGATCAAGGCCGGTGCCACCAAGCCCGACGAGACCATCGTGGCCCAGGGCCTCGAGGCCTCGAAGCCGTTCATCGCCCAGCTCGTCAAGGCCCAGGCCGAGCTCGCCGCCACCGCGTCGAAGGAGCCGGGCGTCTACCCGGTCTTCCCCGCATACAGCGACGAGGTCTACGACTTCGTGTCCGAGCGCGCGTTCGCCGAGCTGAGCGACGTCTACCAGATCGCCGACAAGACCGAGCGCCAGAACGCCGACGACGCGATCAAGGACCGCGTCAAGGCCGAGCTCATCGAGGCCACCGAGGCGGGTTCGCTCCCGGCCGCGGCCCCGCTGGAGTTCTCCGCGGCGTACAAGTCCGTCACGAAGAAGATCGTCCGTGGTCGCATCCTCACCGAGGGCACCCGCATCGACGGCCGCGGGCTGGCGGACATCCGTCCGCTCGACGCCGAGGTGCAGGTCATCCCGCGCGTGCACGGCTCCGCGATCTTCCAGCGCGGCGAGACCCAGATCATGGGTGTCACCACGCTGAACATGCTCAAGATGGAGCAGCAGATCGACTCGCTGTCGCCCACGACCAGCAAGCGCTACATGCACCACTACAACTTCCCGCCCTACTCGACCGGTGAGACCGGCCGCGTGGGTTCGCCGAAGCGTCGCGAGATCGGGCACGGCTTCCTCGCCGAGCGCGCACTGGTGCCGGTTCTGCCGAGCCGCGAGGAGTTCCCGTACGCGATCCGTCAGGTGTCCGAGGCGCTGAGCTCCAACGGCTCCACCTCGATGGGCTCCGTCTGCGCGTCGACCCTCTCGCTCCTCAACGCGGGTGTGCCGCTGCGCGCCCCCGTCGCCGGCATCGCGATGGGCCTCGTCTCCGACGAGGTCAACGGGGAGACGCGGTACGCGGCGCTGACCGACATCCTGGGTGCGGAGGACGCGCTCGGCGACATGGACTTCAAGGTCGCCGGCACGAGCGAGTTCGTCACCGCCATCCAGCTCGACACGAAGCTCGACGGCATCCCGTCGTCGGTGCTCGCGGGCGCGCTGACCCAGGCCAAGGACGCTCGTCTGACGATCCTCAACGTCCTGAACGCCGCGATCGACGCTCCCGACGAGATGGCACCCACCGCGCCGCGCGTCATCAGCGTCCAGATCCCGGTCGACAAGATCGGCGAGCTGATCGGCCCGAAGGGCAAGACGATCAACGCGATCCAGGACGAGACCGGCGCGCAGATCTCCATCGAGGAGGACGGCACCGTCTACATCGGCGCGACCGACGGCCCCTCGGCCGAGGCCGCCCGTGCCCAGGTCAACGCGATCGCCAACCCGACCAACCCGGAGGTCGGCGAGCAGTTCCTCGGCACCGTCGTGAAGATCGCCACCTTCGGCGCCTTCATCTCGCTGCTGCCGGGCAAGGACGGTCTGCTGCACGTCACCGAGGTGCGCAAGCTCGCCGGTGGCAAGCGTGTGGAGAACGTCGAGGACGTGCTCTCCGTCGGCCAGAAGATCCTCGTGAAGATCACGAAGATCGACGATCGCGGCAAGCTGTCGCTCGAGCCCGTGCTCGACGATGCGCCCGCTGCGGACGAGGCTCCGGCCGAGGACGCCGCCGAGTAAGACACGGATGACACGGAACCCGGGTCTCTCCGTCGGAGAGGCCCGGGTTCCGTCGTCTGTGCCGTGATCGAAACGTTATGGGAAGTTTGCGCGCCGTTCCCCGGATTGGTCGGGACGTTCGCGCACGTCGCATACCCTCGAAGTACGCACCGGGGGGTGCCAGCGAAGCAGTGATGTCGATCGGCTCCGGCCGATCACGGCGGGGGTGAGAGTATGCGGTTGTTCAGCGTAGGCGCAGGAACACCTGCTGAACGCGCCCCGCAGGAGCACGAGGACCACCCCTCCGCTCCCATCCCCATCGTCGGGCCCGGCGTGGGGGAGTCCATCCGCGCCGCCCTCGGCGAGACCGGGTACGAGACGTTCCCGCTCATGCTCGGCGCCGCGGAGTTCGGATGGAACGTCGATCTCGAGACGAGCCACGGCATCCTCGACCGCTACGTGGAGTTCGGCGGCAACGCCATCCATACCGCGGACGGGTTCTCCGGCGGGCGGAGCGAGCACATCCTCGGGCAGTGGCTGCGGTCGCGGGACCAGCGCGAGCGCGTCGTCCTGAGCGTGCGCATCGGAGCCCACGCCGACAACCCCGGCCTGGGATCGGTCAACCTCGTCCGTGCCGTCGAGGGGTCGCTGACCCGGCTCGGCGTCGAGCGCATCGACGTGCTGTACCTGGACGCCACGCTGGATGCGACGACCAACCTCGAGGACACCCTGGCCACGGTCGAGTGGCTCGTCGAGGCGGGGAAGATCGGGGCGCTCGGCGCGTACGGCTTCACGCCGGAGAGGCTCGTCGAGGCGCGGATCCTCGCGTCGGCGGGATATCCGCGCATCACGGTGATCGACACGCCGTACAACCTCGTCCGCCGGCAGCCGTTCGAGGGCGACCTGCGGCTCGTCGCCGGCGCGCAGAACCTCGCCGTGACGCCGTCCCACGCTCTGGAGCACGGATTCCTGTCCGGCCGTCACCGGACGAAGGCCCTCGCATCGCGCGGCGTCCGCGGCGAGCAGCTGCGGGGTCACCTCAACCGCCGCGGGACCAAGGTGCTGCGTGCGCTGGATCAGGTCGCGGCGGAGCTCGCCGTGCCTGTCGCGGCCGTGTCCATCGCATGGCTGCTCGCACAGCGCACGGTCGCCGCGCCGATCGTGAACACGTTCGCGACCGACCACGTCGACGAGCTGATGCAGGGCGCGGGGGTCACGCTGTCCCGGGTGCAGGTCGCCGACCTCACCCGCGCGGGCGCCTGAGCTCGCGGCGCCCGTGACATAGGGTGGAAGAGGAAGACCGGCGGATGCTGGCGATGAGGCGAGCGAGCGAGTTGTGACGCACTACATATATCTGGTCAGACACGGTGAACATCAGGATGCCGAGCACGGCCTCGCCGACGGACCGCTCTCCCCGCGCGGTCAGCGGCAGGCGGAGCTCATCGCGGACCGCCTGTCCGGCCTCCCGCTCGACGCCGTCTGGCACTCGCCGCTCCTGAGGGCCGCGGAGACGGCGAGAGCGATCGCCGGCCGACTCCCGTCCGTGGATCCGGAGCCCTCCGCTCTGCTCTTCGACTGCGTGCCGACGGGGATGACGGAGGAGACGCCGGCGGTGTTCGAGCCCTTCTTCGGCTCCGTGACCGAGGCGGAGATCGAGGCGGGCCGCGCGCAGATGTCGGATGCCGTCAACGAGTTCCTCGTGCGGAAGACCGGCGACGTGCACGAGGTGCTCATCACCCACAACTTCGTGATCTCGTGGTTCGTGCGTGAGGTCCTCGCCGCACCGGACTGGCGCTGGATGACCCTGAACCAGTCGCACTGCGGGTTGACGGTGATCGCACAGAAGCAGGGACGGCCGTGGACCCTGCTCACGCACAACGACACCGGCCATCTACCGATGGAGCTGCGGACGGGGATCCCGGACGCGCTGCTGGTCTGATCGACGCCTCCGCGCGCCGCGTCCCCCGGCCGACGCCCGGAAATAGACTGGACGTATGACCACGAAGGTAGCCCTCGTCGGCGGGACCGGAAAGCTCGGAACGATCATCGGCGCCGTGATCGCTGAGCTGGACGGCTTCGAGGTGAGCCGCGTCCTGACGTCGGCGAGTGACCTCTCGGAGCTCGCAGGCGCCGACCTCGTGATCGACGCCTCCACGCCGCAGGTCAGCATCGACGTGGTGCGCACGGCCGTGGAGCACGGGCTGAACGTCCTCGTCGCCACCTCCGGCTGGTCGGCGGAGCGGATCGCCCTCGTCCGTCCGCTCGTCGAGGCCGCCGACACCGGAGCGGTGTTCATCCCGAACTTCTCCCTCGGCTCCGTTCTCGGCTCGGCCCTCGCGGCGGCCGCCGCGCCCTACTTCGGCTCGGCGGAGATCGTCGAGGCGCACCGCGATACGAAGGTGGACTCGCCCAGCGGGACAGCCGTCCGCACGGCGGAGCTCATCGCCGCCGCGCGTGCGACCCAGGGTCCGGTGAGTGCGCCGCATGCAGACCAGCGCGCGCGGGGACAGCAGGTGGGCAGCGTGCCCATCCACTCGCTCCGCCGTCCCGGGGTGATCGCCAAGCAGGAGGTGATCCTCTCCGGACCGGGGGAGTCGCTGACCTTCACGCATGACACCACCGACCCGGCCCTGGCGTATGCGCCGGGGATCCGCCTGGCCGTGCCCTATACGGCCACCGCCACCGGCGTCGTGGTGGGCCTGGAGAACATGCTCGACATCGGCATCCGCTCGTGATGTCCCGGATCGGGGTCGGGCTGATGGCCGCGGCCCTCCTGCTCTACCTCGTCGTGGCCGGCTGGCTCGCCGTCATGTTCCTCGCCGTGGGGACGCCGGTCTCCATCGGGATGGGCATCACGCTCCTCGTGCTCGCACCCGTGGGCGGGTGGGCGCTGGTGCGCGAGATGCTCTTCGGCTTCGGCGCCGACCGGCTGGGGCGCCTGCTCGACGCTGAGGGCGGCATGCCGCCCGTGGAGACCGAGCTCACGCCCAGCGGACGCATCGCCCGCAAGGATGCCGATGCGCTCGTCGCGCGCTACACGGCGGAGGCGGAGGCGGCGCCGACCGACTGGCGGGCGCGCTATCGCCTCGGCGTCGTGCAGGATGCGGCGGGACGCCGCAAGGACGCCAGGGCGAGCATCCGACAGGCGATCAGCCTCTCCCGCGCCTGACGTCCACGCGGCTCAGGCGAGCGTCGCCTCGAGCGTGATCTCGATCCCCGCGAGAGCCTGGGACACCGGGCATCCGGTCTTCGCCCCCTCGGCGATCTCCTGGAACTTCTCCGCGGTCAGACCCGGCACCGTCGCGTTGACGTTGAGGTGGCTGCCGGTGATGCCGACGCCCGGCTTGAAGGTGACCGAGGCGCTGGTGTCGACGCGCTCCGGTGCGGTGCCGTTCTCGGCGAGTGCGTGCGAGAGCGCCATGCTGAAGCAGGAGGCATGGGCCGCGGCGATGAGCTCCTCCGGCGTCGTGGTCGTGTCGCTGCCCTCGCTGCGGGACTTCCAGTCGATCGGGAACGTCCCCAGATGTGAGGAGGAGAAGGCGACCGTGCCGGAACCCTCCGTGAGCGATCCGGTCCAGGTGGCGGCGGCTTCACTGGTGACGGGCATGGTTCCTCCGGTTCTGACGCCACCGGGGGAGCGGCGTCGCTTGGTCGCCAGCCTACCGAGCGACCGGGCCTTCGGGAACCGGCGTCAGGCGGCGCGGCGCGGTCGTCCGGTGAGCCCGACGCGCTGCAGCAGGAGGTAGAGCTGGCATCCGAGGCACAGTCCGAACACGGCGTTGAGGAAGGCGGCGAGGAACGCCGCGGCGGTGGCGATCGGAAGGGCCCACGGCACCCCGGCGAGGTGGAGCAGGAGGCCGAGTCCCACGACGACGAGACCCACGCCCTGGGCGAACCGCGGGGGACGGGGATCCTCCAGCTCTGCGGGCGGCGCGAGGCGCGGACGGACGAGGCGGCGGTAGAGGACGCCCCAGGGCGCGGTGGTGGGAGAGACGACGCCCCAGAGGAACAGGAGCGCGATCAGCGTGGCCAGGAGGAAGCCAGGGTCGAGCACGCGCGCGACGGGCCCCGCGGCGGAGACCGCCCAGCCGCCTCCTCCGATGAACGCGAACTCCGACGACGCCGTGAGCGCGAACCAGCGATCGGGGGTCCGCGCGGTGGAGATCCCGATGAGGGCCAGGAACGTCGCGATGGCGAGCAGGAGCGCGGTGATCCCGGCGGCGAAGCGGGGCCCGCGCGGATCGATTCCGGGGGGAGGGGTCATCATCTGCTCCAGACGGGGTCTGAGACGGCGGCGACGGCGTGGGTCAGGCTCTCCCGAGCGGGTATGCCCGCGAACCGGGCCCTGACGCGCCCGGTGGTGTCGAGCACGAAGGTGGTCGGTGTCTGCAGCACACGGTAGCGCGCCGAGAGATCCGGGCGGTGCGTGAGATCGATCTCGATGTGCGCGAGGCCGGCGTCCGCGGACGCATAGGAGCCGAGAAGACGACGCACCTGGGGGCAGCGGGCGCATGTCTCCGTGCTGAACTGCACGAGCGTCGCCGTGGCCCCCAGCGCCGCGCCCTCCGCATCAGCGGGATCGAACCGCAGGTCGCCGCCGTCGCGGCGGCGGCCCTCTCTCCCGCGGAGCACGAGCCCGACCACGGTGGCGAGCACCAGCAGCGCGGCCAGAGCGGCGAGAGCGAGCGCGGGGGACATCCCTCGAGGCTAGATCCGCGGCCGCGGGAGCGTCGCGATGTTTCGGTACGTGACGTGCGGATCGCGTGACGACCACCGCCCCCGCCGGGAGCGGGGCGGGTATCCTGACAACCATGAGCGCCGCTGTCCCGACTCCGTACGAAGACCTGCTCCGCGACGTGCTCGAGACGGGCACGCACAAGAGCGATCGCACCGGGACCGGGACCACGAGCGTGTTCGGGCGACAGATCCGCTTCGATCTCGCGCAGGGCTTCCCCCTCATCACCACGAAGCGCGTGCACTTCAAGTCCATCGCGTACGAGCTGCTCTGGTTCCTGCGCGGCGACTCCAACGTCCGCTGGCTGCAGGAGAACGGCGTCTCGATCTGGGACGAGTGGGCGGACGAGGAGGGCGACCTCGGCCCGGTGTACGGCGTCCAGTGGCGGTCCTGGCCGACTCCCGACGGCGGCAGCATCGATCAGCTGACCGAGGTCATCGAGCAGATCCGGCGCTCACCCGACTCGCGGCGCCTCCTCGTCTCCGCCTGGAATCCCGCGGACATCCCGGACATGGCCCTCGCACCGTGCCACGCACTGTTCCAGTTCTACGTCGCCGACGGAAAGCTCTCCTGCCAGCTCTACCAGCGCAGCGCGGACATGTTCCTCGGCGTCCCCTTCAACATCGCCTCCTACGCGCTGCTGACGATGATGATCGCGCAGCAGGTGGGGCTGGAGCCGGGCGACTTCGTGTGGACCGGCGGGGACTGCCACGTCTACGACAACCACGTCGAGCAGGTGCGCGAGCAGCTCACACGAGAGGCCTACCCGTATCCGACGCTGCGGTTCGCGCGGAAGCCGGACTCGATCTTCGACTATCGGTTCGACGACTTCGTCGTCGAGGATTACCAGCACCACGCACCGATCAGGGCGGCGGTGGCGGTATGACCTGGGTGGGGCTCATCTGGGCGGAGGCCGCCGGAGGCGTGATCGGCGCCGAGGGCGGCATGCCCTGGTACGTGCCGGAGGACCTGGCGCACTTCAAGGAGACCACCCAGGGCGCGCCGGTCGTCATGGGGCGCAAGACCTGGGACTCGCTGCCCAAGAGATTCCGTCCCCTGCCCGGTCGCGACAACATCGTCGTGACCCGACAGCAGGACTGGACGGCGGAGGGCGCCCGCCGTGCGGCCACGGTGTCCGAGGCCGTGCGCGGCCAGGAGAAGGTGTGGATCATCGGCGGTGCGGAGATCTTCCGTCAGGTGATCGCCGACGCCGACCGGCTCGAGGTCACGGAGCTCGACCTCACGGTCGACGGCGACACGTTCGCTCCGCCGAAGACCGGGTGGCGCGTGGTGGACGAGGGGGACTGGCAGACGTCCCGCACCGGCGTCCGGTATCGCTTCCTGAGGTACGAGCGCTGATGCCCACCGCACTGATCACCGGAGCCAGCGCGGGGCTGGGCGCCGAGTTCGCCCGTCAGCTGGCACGTCGACGCGCCGACCTCGTGCTCGTGGCCCGCTCGGAGGAACCGCTCTCGGCTCTCGCGGCGGAGTTGCGCGGCGAGTGGGGAGTGGCCGTCGAGGTGCTCCCGGCCGATCTGTCCGAGGAGGCCGGCGTCGAGCTCGTCGCGGCTCGGCTCCGTGATCGGGACGACCCGATCGACCTGCTCGTGAACAACGCCGGGTTCGGGCTGCCGCTGCAGTTCGCCGACAACGACATCGAGGACGAGGTGCGGCATCTGCGTGTGCACGTCGAGGCCTCCATGCGCCTGATGCACGCGGCCCTGCAGACCATGCGGGGGCGGGGCGGTCGGATCATCAACGTCGCCTCGGTGGCCGGTTTCATCTCGCGGTCGACGTACTCCGCCTGCAAGGCCTGGCTCATCGATTTCAGCCGATGGGCGAACGCGGCCTACGGTCCGGACGGCGTGAGCGTCACGGCGCTCTGCCCCGGTTTCACGCACACGTCCTTCCACGAGCGGATGGGTCTCGCGGTGGGCGAGGAGGGCGTGCCGCCGTTCCTGTGGCTCGATGCCCGAGACGTCGTGCGCGAGGGGCTCCGCGACGCGGCGCGCGGTAAGGCCGTGTCCATCCCCTCGCTGCGTTACAAGGCCGTCGTCGCCGTGACGAAGGTGCTGCCCCGATCCCTCACTGCGGCTGTCGCGCGTCGGGGCCGGGTCTGACGCTTCCGGTCAGCGGAATCGACCGAGGCGGATCCCTGCGAGAGCGATCGCGGCGATCGTCTCCCCGTCGGTGATCCGACCGTCGGCGATCATCCGGAGGACGTCCCCGAACGCGACCCACTCGACGGTGTCGATGCCCTCTTCCGCGCGGCTGTCGGCCGCGTCGTCGATGCGCTCGATCTCCCGCGCCAGGAAGACGTGCTCCGTGGCCTCCGCGATGCCGTCGAGCGCGTGCGTGCTGCCGAGGTGCTCCCACCGGTGCGCACGGTACCCGGACTCCTCCCGGAGCTCCCGTTCCGCGGCGGCACGCGGGTCCTCGCCGTCGGTACCGCCGGCGGGGACCTCGACGGACGGTCCCACCGTGTAGCGGTCGACGGTCACCAGGCACACCCGGTCCTCGGCGTCCATCGCGACGATGAACACCGCGGGGTTCTTGACCGTCATCACGCCGTAGACGCCCGGGCCGCCCGGCCCGGTGACGTCATCCTCACGCACGCGGATCCAGGCGTTCTCGTAGGTCGTGCGCGAGGCGTGCGTGATCCAACCCATCGTGCGAGCTTACGGCCGACGGAGCAGTAGCACGCGGACGCGTCCGCGGCAGCGGCATCCGACCCGATACGCTGGACGCATGACGCACTCGGGCAACCCCTTCGGACAGGTTCTCGTCGCGCTCGTCACTCCGATGACGGCCGACGGCGAAGTCGACTGGCCCGCCGTCGAGAAGCACATCGATGACGTGATCACCGCAGGCGCGGACGGCATCGTCGTGACGGGAACGACCGGCGAGACCTCGACCCTGACGGACCCGGAGAAGCTCAAGCTCGTCGAGGTCGGCAAGTCCGTCTCCGCAGGCCGCGCGAAGATCATCACCGGCGGCGGATCGAACGAGACCGCGCACGCCATCGAGCTGTACAAGGCCAGCGAGAAGGCCGGTGCCGACGGCATCATGATCGTCACGCCGTACTACAACAAGCCGACGCAGGCGGGTATCCTCACGCACTTCCGGCTCGTCGCCGATGCGACCGACCTGCCGGTCATCCTGTACGACATCCCCGGGCGGACCGGTGTCCCGATCAAGTACGAGACGATCCTCCGGCTCGCGAAGCACCCGAACATCCTCGCGGTGAAGGACGCCAAGGGCGACTTCTCCGAGGTGAGCCGTGTGCTCAACCAGACCGACCTCATGTACTTCTCCGGTGACGACGCGAACGTGCTGCCGCATCTGTCGATCGGGGCGACCGGCCTCATCGGCGTGACGGCGAACGTCGCCGCCGCTCCGTACCGGACCATCATCGATGCGGTGAACCGGGGCGACCTCGCCACCGCGACGGCCGAGCACAAGCGACTGGAGCCGCTGGTCCGGGCCGTCATGACGCACGTCCCCGGCACGGTCGCCGCGAAGTACATCCTGCACGGGTTGGGTCGCATCTCCAGCCCGCGTGTCCGCCTTCCCCTCGTCGGCCCGGAGGAGTGGGAGGCCGCCCTCATCGAGGACGAGCTCGATCTCGTCAGCGGCGTGCCGGGGGCGGACTTCTCGAACTTCCGGCCTGACCGCAACGCGGCCGCGGGCGGCGCCCTGCCGAAGGTGCACGGCACGACGCGCTGAGCCGCGTCACCATGAACGAACGGACGCGTGGAGTGTCCGACTGAGGAGACAGCATGTCCATTCCCCTGGCCGAACCGTCCGCTCTCGACGAAGGGACGCTCCGGGTCATCCCGATCGGCGGCCTGGGGGAGATCGGTCGCAACATGACCGTGTTCGAGTACGCGGGCAAGATCCTGATCGTGGACTGCGGGGTGCTCTTCCCGGAGGAGCACCAGCCGGGTGTCGACCTGATCCTCCCCGACTTCGAGCCGATCCGCGATCGTCTCGATGACATCGTGGGCGTGGTGCTGACGCACGGGCACGAAGACCACATCGGGGCCGTTCCGTACCTGCTGCGGCTGAAGAGCGACATCCCGCTGATCGGCTCCGGACTCACGCTCGCCCTCGTCGAGGCGAAGCTGAAGGAGCACCGCATCAAGGCCTTCACCTTGACCGTGAAGGAAGGTCAGCAGGAGAAGGTCGGACCGTTCGACCTCGAGTTCGTCGCGGTGAACCACTCCATCCCGGACGCGCTGGCGGTCGCGATCCGCACCCCCGCCGGCATGGCTCTGGCCACCGGCGACTTCAAGATGGACCAGTTGCCCCTGGACGGCCGCATCACCGATCTGCGCGCGTTCTCGCGCCTGGGGGAGGAGGGCGTCGATCTCTTCCTCGTCGACTCCACCAACGCCGACGTCCCCGGCTTCACGCCCACGGAGCGCTCCATCGGCCCGGTCCTCGACCAGGTCATCGGCAAGGCTCCGCGGCGCGTGATCGTCGCGAGCTTCTCCAGCCACGTGCACCGCGTGCAGCAGGTCATCGACGCCGCGCACGCGCACGGACGTCGGGTGGCTTTCCTCGGCCGCAGCATGGTCCGCAACATGACGATCGCGGAGCAGCTCGGCTACCTCAAGGTGCCGGCGGGCGTGCTGATCGACTTCAAGAAGGCACGCGACCTCCCGGACGAGCAGATCGTCTACATGTCGACCGGTTCGCAGGGCGAGCCGATGGCCGTGCTGAGCCGGATGGCCAACATGGACCACGCCATCGAGGTGAGCGAGGGCGACACCGTGATCCTGGCGTCGAGCCTCATCCCGGGCAACGAGAATGCCGTCTACCGCGTCATCGACGGGCTCACGAAGCTGGGCGCCAACGTCGTGCACAAGGCCAACGCGCGCGTGCACGTGTCGGGGCACGCCGCGGCCGGCGAGCTGCTCTACTGCTACAACATCCTCAAGCCGAAGAACGTCCTCCCTGTCCACGGGGAGTACCGGCACCTGATCGCCAACGCCAAGCTCGCCCAGGACACCGGGATCCCCGAGCAGAACACGATCATCGCCTCCAACGGCACCGTGATCGACCTGAAGGACGGAGTCGCCCGGGTGGCCGGGCAGCTCGACCTCGGGTTCGTCTACGTCGACGGCTCGACCGTCGGCGAGATCACCGACGCCGACCTCAAGGACCGCCGCATCCTCGGTGAGGAGGGGTTCATCTCGGTCATCGTCGTGGTGGACGCCGCCACCGGGCGCATCATCTCCGGTCCGGAGATCCATGCCCGCGGTGTGGCCGAGGACGACGCGGTCTTCGACGACGTCGCTCCGAAGATCGTCGCCGCCCTGAAGGAGGCGTCCGGCAACGGCGTGCGCGACACGCACGCGCTGTCGCAGGTGGTGCGTCGCACGATCGGCCGCTGGGTGAACCAGAAGCTGCGTCGTCGTCCGATGATCGTCCCTCTCGTCATCGAGGCCTGACCCTCGGATCACGGCGCGCCCTCGCGCGCCGTGATCGTCGATTTCCGCGTGGTGACGCGGAGATGTCGGTCTCGGGTCGTACCGTGGAGGCATGGCCAGGAGCAGCACCAAGACCGAGCGCGCCTCGACGAGCGCCCCGTCGCGCCCCAAGCGGCAGGCGGCTCCGAAGGCGCAGCCCGCTCCGAAGAAGTACATCGACGAGGCGGACAAGCCGCCCGTCGCCGCGCGCGCCTGGAACGGGCTCGCGCACGGCGTCGGCGGACTCTTCCGGGCCTTCGGGCCGGAGACGCTGCAGAAGGACGACCGCAGAGACGGCTTCCCGTTCCTGCTGGTGATCCTGGCGGCGCTCGGCGCCGTCAACGAGTGGTTCTTCATCGGCAACGAGGTCGCGGCGAACATCAGCGCCTACTCGGTGGGGCTCTTCGTCGGTCGGGTGGCCTTCATCATGCCGGTGCTGCTGCTCTTCCTGGCGGGATGGCTCTTCCGGCACCCGTCGTCCGTGCACGACAACGGACGCATCGGCATCGGCTTCGGGATGTTCGTGCTCGCTCTGGCGGGCATCTTCCACGTCGCCGGCCCTCGCCCCCACCCGAATCAGGGCATGCCCGCGCTGAGCGAGTCGGGTGGTCTGCTCGGATGGCTCGTGGGGCAGCCCCTGACGTACCTGACCGACATCCCGGCCTACATCATCCTCGGGCTGCTCGCCGCCCTGAGCATCCTCATCCTCACGAAGACCCCGCCGAACCGCATCGGTGCGCGCCTGGGAGACCTCTACGCGTGGATGTTCGACGCCGAGCGCCCGCAGAAGCCGGCGAAGGACGCTGCGGACGCGGTCGACGAGGCAGACAAGGTCGACGATCCGGACGTCCTGCCCTGGTGGCGGCGCAACAAGACCGGTCGCGAGGAAGACCCCGACGAGGGGACTCTCGCCTCGGACGACATCACCGCGCTGTTGTCCACGACCGAGGCCACCCCGGCGTACGACCAGGCCGTGACGGTGGCGAACCCGTACGACGCGGCGACCGAAGTGCTCAGCGACGTGCGCTCGGTGACCGACGCGCTGGCGGAGCAGCAGACGACCGCGCTGCTGGACGATGAGTCCGACACCGGCGAGATGCCGGAGCTCCCCGGACTCGACGGCTTCGGCACGGAGGGCCCGGGCGACCGCGGCCCGCAGGCGCCGGTGGCCCCGTACATCCTTCCGTCGCCGGGCGTGCTGTCCGAGGGTCCGCCCTCGGTCGCGCGGTCCGAGGCGAACGACCGCATCGTCGAGCAGATCACGAGCGTCCTCGACCAGTTCAAGGTCGACGCCAAGGTCACCGGGTTCTCCCGTGGTCCGACGGTCACGCAGTACGAGGTCGAGGTCGGCCACGGCGTCAAGGTCGAGAAGATCCTCCAGCTCAGCAACAACTTCGCCTACGCGGTCGCCTCCAACGACGTCCGCATCCTCTCGCCGATCCCCGGCAAGAGCGCGATCGGCATCGAGATCCCGAACACCGACCGCGAGACGGTCGCTCTCGGCGACGTGCTGCGTTCCGCGGCCGCGCAGAAGAGCACGCACCCGCTCACGATCGGCGTCGGCAAGGACGTCGGCGGCAACTTCGTCGTCGCCAACCTCGCGAAGATGCCGCACCTCCTGGTGGCGGGCTCGACGGGGTCCGGAAAGTCCAGCTTCGTGAACTCGATGATCACGAGCCTCCTCATGCGGGCGCGCCCGTCCGACGTGCGCATGGTCCTCATCGACCCGAAGCGTGTCGAGCTGACGAGCTACGCCGGTGTCCCGCACCTGATCACTCCCATCATCACGAACCCGAAGAAAGCCGCCGAGGCGCTGCAATGGGTCGTGAAGGAGATGGACATGCGGTACGACGACCTCGCGTCGTTCGGCTTCCGCCACATCGACGACTTCAACCGCGCCGTGCGTGCGGGGGAGGTGGAGGTGCCCCCGGGCAGCGAACGGGTTCTCAAGCCGTACCCGTACCTCCTCGTCGTCGTCGACGAGCTCGCGGACCTCATGATGGTCGCCCCGCGCGACGTCGAGGACTCGATCGTCCGCATCACGCAGCTCGCTCGCGCCTCCGGTATCCACCTGGTGCTCGCCACGCAGCGCCCGAGCGTCGACGTCGTCACGGGCCTCATCAAGGCGAACGTGCCGTCCCGTCTCGCGTTCGCGGTCACGAGCGTCACCGACAGCCGCGTGATCCTCGACAGCCCCGGCGCCGACAAGCTCATCGGCCAGGGTGACGCGCTCTTCTCGCCCATGGGCTCGTCGAAGCCGTTCCGACTGCAGGGTGCGTGGGTCGACGAGAAGGAGATCGACGCGGTCGTCAAGCACGTCACGCGTCAGGCGCGTCCCGAGTACCGTGCCGACGTCCAGGAGGCGATGGAGCCGGCGAAGAAGAAGGAGGTCGACGAGGACATCGGCGACGACCTCGAGCTCCTGCTCGCGGCGGCCGAGCTCATCGTCTCCTCGCAGTTCGGATCCACGTCGATGCTGCAGCGCAAGCTGCGGGTCGGCTTCGCCAAGGCCGGACGCCTGATGGATCTCCTCGAGTCCCGTGAAGTCGTCGGCCCCTCGGAGGGCTCGAAGGCGCGCGATGTGCTCGCGACCCCCGAGCAGTTGCCGCAGGTCATGGCGAAGCTCCGCGGCGAAGACGTTCCGTCGGCTCCGGCGGCTCCGGCTGCGCCCGCCGCCGCGGCGGTGCCGCAGGCCGAACGGGATCCGTTGGAGGCGCAGTACGACGGCCTGCCGGTCGTCGAAGCGGAGGGCGACGAAGACGCCTGGGGCCTGACGGGACGCGACTGATGGCGATCCCTCGGCAGCTCCCCAACGCCATCACAGTGGCGCGCATCCCGCTCGCCGTGGTGTTCTTCGTCCTCCTGCTCGTCGGCGGGACGTACGGCCTCGCCGATCTCACCGTGCGCTGGATCGCTGCCGTCCTCTTCATCGTCGCCATCTCGACCGACTGGGTCGACGGCTACCTCGCACGTCGCTACGACATCGTCAGCGACTTCGGCAAGCTCTGGGACCCGATCGCGGACAAGCTCCTCACCGGCGCCGGATTCGTCGGGTTGGCGATCCTGGGCGAGGTCTCCTGGTGGATCGTCGTGATCATCCTCGTCCGCGAGTGGGGGATCACCATCCATCGTCTGGTCGTCGCGAGCGAGCACGTTGTCGCAGCCGCCTGGATGGGCAAGATCAAGACGGCCTTCCAGGGCGTCGCCCTCGGCTGGGCTCTCCTGCCGCTGCACGTGTTCATCGGGCTCGCCCCGTGGACGGTCGTGACGACCGTCCTCATGGTCATCGTGCTCGTGCTCACCGTCGTCAGCGGGATCGACTACATCGTCGCGCAGGTGCGCGGCGCGCGTCAGAGCCGATGAGCGGCACGACGCCGGCCGAGGCTCTGGACGCTCTGCGTGAGCGAGGCTGGACCCTGGGTGTGGCGGAGTCGCTCACCGGCGGTGCGGTGTGCGCGGCGCTCGTCGCGGTTCCCGGCGCCTCCGCGGTGCTCCTCGGCGGCGTCGTCGCCTACGCCACGCCCGTCAAGCACACGCTGCTCGGCGTCGACACCGACCTGCTGGAGCGATACGGGCCGGTGCACCCGGAGGTAGCGCGGCAGATGGCTGCCGGAGTGCGCGACGCCGTCGCGGTGGATGGTCTCCCCGGCGATGTCGGGGTGTCCACCACGGGGATCGCGGGTCCGGACTCCCCGGATGGGCAGCCCGTGGGGACCGTCCACATCGGCGTGGTCACCCCGACGGTGAGTCGGACCCGACCGTTCCACTTCGAGGGGGACCGCGACGCGGTGCGAGCACAGACGGTCGCGGCGGTCCTCGATGTGCTGGCCGCTGCGCTGCGGGAATAGCGACCCCCCGCGTCATGTTGATATGGATGTGCTCACATTCAAACCACAGAGTGCAAGGGTAGATTCTGTGCAAGCCAGGAGGACTAGACTGGCCGTCTCTTCGAGGGAGACCTCGATTCACGAACTGCGGAGGAGGTTCCGATGATTCTTGTACGACAGGAGATCGGCGACGTACTGAGGGACTTCCGTCTGCAGAAGGGGCGGACGCTCCGGCAGGTCGCGGGCAAGGCATCCGTCGCTCTCGGTTACCTCAGTGAGGTCGAGCGCGGACAGAAGGAGGCATCGAGCGAGATCCTCGCCTCGGTGGCAGAGGCACTCGACGTCCCCATCTCCACGATCATGCGCGAGGTCGGGGACCGCATCTCGGTGCTCGAAGGCATCCAGGTCTTCCCGGACGTCGTTCCGGACGACCTGGTCGCGTCCGTGGAGCCCGAGCTCTCGCTCCGCTGACACTCGGAGAGCACCCTTATGCGACGCAGTGAGTTCCTGCGCGCCGTCGACGCCGAGTTCCATGCCCGAGCCTCTTCTTTGGTGAACGACCTCGTGCTCTCCGGCATGGGGGGACGAACGGCACTCGAGGCTCTCGAAGCCGGCGTACCTCCGCGCGACATCTGGCTCGCGCTCTGCGCCGACATGGATGTCCCGGAATCCCGTCGCCACGGCGTGGGGCGTCTGGAGCCGCGCGGTCGATGACGGCGGCTTCCCGGGTGTGCGGAAGTCCGACACGCCGGACCGGCGTGTTGTCGAAAATCTGTTCGAACCGGGCGTAGTCTTCTGCACAAGTGGTCAGACGGTTCTGATCCCCACGATCCGTGGCTCCTCGACGCAATGTCGGAGGTCCGCCGTACCGTGAGGTCCAGGCTGAAAAGCCATACGCCTTGTCGGAGAGTTCCTTCCGCCGGAAGAGCCGCGACAGCCTACAGGCGGCAGCACACGCGCAGAAGGAGCACACCATGCCATCACCCGCCGACCGCGAGAAGTCCCTCGAGACTGCCCTCGCCCAGATCGACCGCCAGTTCGGAAAGGGCTCGGTCATGCGACTGGGCAGCGATGAGCGTGCCCCTGTGGCCGTCATCCCCACCGGTTCCATCGCCCTCGACGTCGCCCTCGGCGTGGGAGGTCTGCCGCGTGGCCGCATCGTCGAGATCTACGGCCCGGAGTCCTCGGGTAAGACGACGCTGACGCTGCACGCCATCGCCAACGCCCAGCGGGCCGGCGGTATCGCGGCATTCATCGACGCGGAGCACGCGCTCGACCCCGACTACGCCGCGAAGCTCGGCGTCGACATCGATGCCCTTCTCGTCTCGCAGCCCGACACGGGTGAGCAGGCTCTCGAGATCGCCGACATGCTCGTGCGCTCCGGTGCCATCGACCTCATCGTCGTCGACTCGGTGGCGGCCCTGGTGCCGCGTGCGGAGATCGAGGGCGAGATGGGTGACTCCCACGTGGGCCTCCAGGCCCGCCTCATGTCGCAGGCGCTGCGGAAGCTCACCGGTGGTCTGAACCAGACGAACACGACGATGATCTTCATCAACCAGCTGCGCGAGAAGATCGGCGTGTTCTTCGGCTCCCCGGAGACCACGGCCGGTGGTAAGGCGCTGAAGTTCTACGCCTCCGTGCGTATGGACATCCGCCGCATCGAGACGCTCAAGGACGGCACGGACGCTGTGGGTAACCGCACCCGCGTCAAGATCGTCAAGAACAAGATGGCCCCGCCCTTCAAGCAGGCGGAGTTCGACATCCTCTACGGCGTCGGCATCTCCCGCGAGGGCAGCCTGATCGACTTCGGCGTCGAGCACGGCATCGTCAAGAAGTCGGGATCGTGGTACACCTACGACGGCGATCAGCTGGGCCAGGGCAAGGAGAACGCGCGGACGTTCCTGCTCAACAACGCCGACATCGCCTTGGCGATCGAGAGTCAGATCAAGCAGAAGCTCGGTATCGGCGGCCCGGCCGCGGCTCCGGGTTCTGATGAGCTGGCCGAGCGTCGCCCGGCCTGATGAGTGACCAGCGTGGGGGCGATTCCGAGCGGATCGCCCCCATCATCCCTCTTTTCGGCGGACCCGCGCGTGCGGAGCGTCCGGCCGATGGCGGTGCGGAGGACTCGTCATCCGCACCGCCTGCGGGGTCGGGGCCGACCGCGGACGCGGCGCGACTCTGGCGCTCGACGTGGCACGAGCCCTCGTCGGCAGGGTCCCCGTCGGTCGACGACGGTTCTCCCAGCGCGCGGCACCCCGCCCGGGGTGCCGCGGCGCGGGCCGCTTCCCGGGGCGGGAAGACGACCACGTTGCGCGCCGTCGGCGATACGTCCCGATCGACCGGAGGGGGAGAGGGCGCGGAGAACGGCCCCTCGGCGGCGGAGGTCCGAGTGACGGCGGAGGAGTCGTTGGTGCGGAAGCTCCGCACGCGGTCGCTGTCCGTCTCCGAGGCCCGGCTGGTGTTGAGAGGACACGGGCTCGCGACGGACGCCATCGAAGACGTGATCGACGACTTCGTACGGCGCGGATACCTGGACGACGCCGTGCTCGCCGAGCTCCTCGTCACGTCCGGCGTCGAACGCAAGGGCCAGGGGAGGGTCGCGTTGTCTCGAGCGCTCGCGCAGCGGGGCATTCCTCGTGAGGTCATCGACGCCGCGCTCGACGAGCTGCCCGACGACGATGCGGAGCGGGCACTGGAGTTCGCCCGGACCAAAGCGCGTTCGATGGGACGCCTCGACCCCGACGCGGCGCTCCGACGGTTGGTCGGGCAGCTGTCGCGCCGCGGGTACGGGGGATCGGTCGCCATGAACGCGGCGAAGACGGCACTGCGGGAAGCCTCGTTCGGCGGTGGTGTCTCCGGCGTCCGGTTCGTGGATTCCGACTGACGGTCCGCACGCGATCGGCTCTCGGTGACGCTCGTACAATGGGAGCATCATGACTATCCCCCGCAGTGAACCGACGATCATCAGCGCGTCGTCGGCGGCCGTCGACGATGACGGGCGCCAGCGATCCTACGAAGTGCGCACCTTCGGCTGCCAGATGAACGTCCACGACTCCGAGCGTCTGTCCGGATCCCTGGAGAGCGCCGGCTACATCCGTGCCGAGGCCGGAGCCGAGGCCGACGTGGTGATCATCAACACCTGCGCCGTCCGGGACAACGCCGCCGGGAAGCTCTACGGCACTCTCGGGCATCTGGCCGCCGTCAAGCGACGTAAGGCCGGGATGCAGATCGCCGTCGGTGGCTGCCTCGCGCAGATGGACAAGCAGGCCGTGCTCGACAAGGCTCCCTGGGTCGACGTGGTGTTCGGCACACACAACATGGGGTCCTTGCCCGGTCTCCTGGAGCGCGCGCGCCACAACGGCGATGCCGAACTCGAGATCCTCGAGTCCCTCGAGGTCTTCCCGTCGACGCTTCCCACCAAGCGCGACTCGGCGCACAGCGGCTGGGTGTCGATCTCCGTCGGCTGCAACAACACCTGCACCTTCTGCATCGTCCCGAGCCTCCGGGGCAAGGAGAAGGACCGTCGGCCGGGCGACATCCTCAACGAGATCCGCCTGCTGGTGGAGGACGGCGCCATCGAGGTGACGCTCCTCGGGCAGAACGTGAACTCGTACGGGGTGGAGTTCGGGGATCGGCAGGCGTTCGGCAAGCTCCTCCGCGCCGCCGGCGAGATCGAGGGACTCGAGCGCATCCGCTTCACGAGCCCGCATCCCGCCGCCTTCACGGACGACGTGATCGACGCGATGGCGGAGACGCCCGCCGTCATGCCGCAGCTCCACATGCCGCTGCAGTCGGGGAGCGACCGGATCCTCAAGGCGATGCGCCGCTCCTATCGCAGCGAGCGCTTCCTGGGCATCCTGGACCGCGTCCGCGAGCGCATCCCGCACGCGGCCATCACGACCGACATCATCGTCGGCTTCCCCGGCGAAACCGAGGAGGACTTCGAGGACACGATGCGCGTCGTCGAACAGTCGCGCTTCTCCGGAGCGTTCACCTTCCAGTACTCGATCCGCGAAGGCACCCCTGCGGCCACGATGCCCGACCAGGTACCCAAGGACGTCGTGCAGGCCCGCTACGACCGGCTGATCGCGCTCCAGGAGCGCATCTCGCTCGAGGAGAACCAGAAGCAGGTCGGCCGGGAGGTCGAGGTTCTCGTGTCCACGGGCGAAGGCAAGAAGGACACGGAGACGCGTCGCCTCACCGGGCGGGCGCAGGACAACCGGCTCGTGCACTTCGAGGTCACTCCCGGGTCCGAGCTGCCGCGCCCCGGAGATGTCGTCACGGTGACGGTGACGCACGCCGCGCCGTTCCACCTCCTCGCCGACGACCCGACGGGTGCCCCGCTCCGCATCCGCCGGACGCGTGGTGGCGATGCGTGGGATCGGGGACAGGCCGAGTCGTGCGCCGTGCCGGCACCGAGCGACGGCGCTCCGCGCGCCGTCTCCCTCGGCCTGCCGACCCTCCGCGTCGGAGTGTGACCGCGCCTCGGCTCTGGGCCGTCGTCGGTGCGACCGGCACGGGGAAGAGCGATCTGGCGCTCGATCTCGCTGAGGAGCTCCGGCGTCGCGGCAACCCGGCGGAGATCGTCAACGCCGACGCCATGCAGCTCTACCGCGGCATGGACATCGGTACCGCGAAGCTGTCGTTCGCCGAACGTCGCGGCATTCCGCACCACCTCTTCGACGTGCGAGAGGTGACGCAAGACGCCGCCGTGGCCTGGTATCAGCCGCTCGCGCGTAACGCCGTGCAGCGGATCCACGCGGCGGGAGGAGACGCGATCCTCGTCGGTGGATCCGGGCTCTACGTGTCGAGCGTCGTCTACGAGTTCCACTTCCCGCCCCGAGACCCCGCCATCCGCGAGCGTCTCGAGCAGGAGCTCGATCGCGAGGGCGTCGAGCCCCTGCTTCAGCGGTTGCGTGCGCGCGATCCGGAAGCCGCGGCCCGAGTGGACCCGCGCAACGGGAGACGCGTGATCCGCGCGCTCGAGATCATCGAGCAGGGGAGCGCGACGCATGGTGCCGCTCTCCCGGCGACCCCGACGCTCTGGCACCCGCACACGCGTCTGATCGGCCTGCAGGTGGATCGGGCCGAACTCGTCGCCCGTCTCGATGCGCGCGTGCGTCGGATGTGGGAGCACGGGCTGGTGGCAGAGGTCGCCGGGCTGCGGGACCGCGGTCTGGAGCGGGGGACGACAGCCCCGCGGGCGATCGGATACGCGCAGGCGCTCGCACAGCTGGACGGACGCTCCACCGCCGAGGAGGCGATCGCCGAGACTCAGGCGCTCACGCGGCGCTACGCACGTCGGCAGGTGTCGTGGTTCAAGCGCTACCCGGAGCTGGAGTGGGTGACGCCACCCGTGGCCGTCGCCGACCTGCTGGGGGACTGACCGCGATGTCGGCGGCCCGTGCGAGCATGCGCGTATGGCCACTCACTACTTCACCGCGTCCAGCCTGGACGGCTTCATCGCCACTGCCGAGCATTCCCTGGACTGGCTGCTGAGCCAGGACATCGACATGGACGGTCCGATGGCGTACCGCGCCTTCGAGAAGAGCATCGGTGCGCTGGTGATGGGGGCGTCCACGTTCGAGTGGGTCATGCGCCATGAGGAGGGCCGCTGGACGTACACTCAGCCCACGTGGGTGCTGTCGCATCGTGATCTCGCGGTGCCGGAGGGGGCTGATGTCCGCGTGACGAGTGCCGACATCCTCGACGTGCACAGCGCGATGCTCGACGCGGCGGGTGGCAAGGATCTGTGGGTGGTCGGCGGGGGAGACCTCGCCGGGCAGTTCGCCGACGCGGGGCTGCTGGACGAGTTCTGGGTGCAGTACGCACCGGTGACCCTCGGGAGCGGCGCCCCGCTGTTGCCGCGGCGACTCGATCTGGAACTGATCGAGGTGGCCCGCAACCGCAGCTTCCTCTGCGGGCGCTATCGCGTCGCACGGCCGGGCGCAGGGGCGTCGGCTCCCTAGACTGGTCCCATGGTCGCATTCACCAAGGGGCACGGTACCGGCAACGACTTCATCATCATCGCCGACCCCGAAGGGCAGCTGGAGTTGACGGCGGAGCAGGTCGCCGTGCTCTGCGATCGTCACTTCGGCATCGGCGCGGACGGCGTGCTGCGCGTCGTGCGCTCATCCGCGATCCCGGAGGGCGCAACGGCCCTGGCGGAAGAGCCGGATGCCGAGTGGTTCATGGACTACCGCAACGCGGACGGTTCCGTGGCCGAGATGTGCGGCAACGGGATCCGCGTCTTCGCCCACTACCTCGTCCGCTCCGGTCTTGCGTCGATCGAGCCCGGCAGCACGCTTCCGATCGGCACCAGAGCGGGCGTCCGTGACGTCACACGCAGCGTGAGCGGCTATCAGGTCGACCTCGGCGCGTGGAAGCTGTCGGGAGACGACCCGCTGGTGCGCGCGGACGGGCTGAGCGTCACCCGTCCGGGACTGGGTATCGACGTCGGGAACCCGCACGTCGTGGTGGCGCTTGCCTCGGACGCGGAGCTCGGACTGCTGGAACTCACCCGCACGCCCGAGCTGGAGCCAGCCCCGCCCGCGGGAGCCAACGTCGAGTTCGTGGTGCCCGGCGAGCCCCTCGTGCGCGACGGCATCGGGCACGTGCGGATGCGCGTCTTCGAGCGCGGGGTCGGCGAGACGCTGAGCTGCGGGACGGGCGTCGCCGCCACGGCTCTCGCTGTGCGCTACTGGGCCGGCGCTCAGGCCCCCGACAACTGGCATGTCGAGGTTCCCGGTGGCACGCTCGGCGTGCGCATGTTCCCCGCCGAAGACGGGGAGCACGTCGCACTGTCCGGGCCTGCGCAGCTCGTCTATCAGGGTGAGGTCGACCTGGTCTGAGGCCGCGGGGCGGACCTCTCAGACGATGTCGATGGGCTCCGTCGGCGGTGTTCCGTGCTTGCGCACCTTGAGGATGCGGTAGCCCTTGCCGGTCGCCGTCCGGAAGACGCTGTAACCGGGCTGGAAGGTCGCCGCGATCCAGCGCTGCAAGGAGTCGGCGCCGAGGTTCCGCTGCACGACGAGCCATGCATCGCTGCGCTCGTCGAGCCTCGGGATCCACTTCTCCAGCAGACCGTGCAGCTCGTTCTTCCCCACCCGGATCGGGGGATTGGATCTGATCGTGCGGAAGGTCACGTCGGCGGGAACATCTTCGGGCAGTGTGGCGTTGACATTGGTGAGGCCGAGGGCTGCGGCGTTGCGACGCACGAGGTCCAGAGCCCGCTCGTTCACATCGACCGCCCAGACGGTCGCGTGCGGTGCGGCCAGCGCCATCGACAGGGAGATGGGACCCCACCCGCTGCCGAGGTCGAGAAGATGACCTCCGGGAGGAACGGGAGGCATGTTGGCGAGAAGCACTGCGGTGCCGGCGTCGAGTCGATCCGGGCTGAAGACACCACCCGCAGTGGTCACTTCGAGCTCACGTCCTGCCAGGGATACGCGGATCTTGCGCAGGTTCTCGGGGCTAGCCGGGGCCGCAGTGAAGTAGTGGTCGGACCCCATACGGTGAGCGTACCGGACGGCGCGGGCTAAGGTTAAGGCTCGCGAGGAAACCAGAGACAGGAACGGATGACGGAGACGAAGACACCCTCCACCGACGACCAGACGGTCGACCGCGTGCTGGCGAACGCAGAGAAGCGCTCGGAGGTGCGGATGTTCGGCGCCGCACAGGCGCTCCAGGACGAAGCGACGGCCGCGCACTCGACGGCAGACGGCGACCAGTGGGACCTCGAGGATCGGCACGCGCTGCGGCGTGTGGGCGGTCTGTCGACGGAGCTCGAAGACGTCACCGAGGTCGAGTACCGTCAGCTGCGCCTCGAGAACGTCGTGCTCGTCGGCGTGTACCCGCAAGGGGCCCAGGAGGACGCGGAGAACTCGTTGCGGGAGCTCGCCGCCCTTGCGGAGACCGCCGGCGCCGTCGTGCTCGACGGCGTGCTGCAGCGCCGTCCGCACCCGGACGCCGCCACCTACCTCGGACGCGGCAAAGCGCAGGAGCTGAAGGACATCGTCGCCGCCGTCGGCGCCGACACCGTCATCGCCGACACCGAGCTGGCCCCCAGCCAGCGACGTGCGCTCGAAGACGTCGTGAAGGTCAAGGTCATCGACCGGACCACCGTGATCCTCGACATCTTCAGCCAGCACGCCAAGAGCCGAGAGGGCAAGGCTCAGGTCGAGCTCGCGCAGCTCGAGTACCTGCTGCCGCGCCTGCGCGGTTGGGGTGAGTCGATGAGCCGACAGGCCGGTGGACAGGTCGGCGCCGGAGGCGCGGGCATGGGCTCGCGCGGTCCCGGTGAGACGAAGATCGAGCTCGACCGCCGACGCATCCGGACGAAGATGGCGCTCCTGCGCAAGCAGATCCGCGACTTCGCGCCCGCGCGCGAGGCGAAGCGGGCCGAACGCAAGCGCAACACCATCCCCTCCGTCGCCATCGCCGGATACACGAACGCCGGGAAGTCGAGTCTGCTCAACGCGCTGACGAGCGCGGGCGTGCTCGTGGAGAACGCGCTGTTCGCGACCCTCGATGCGACCGTCCGTCGGTCCGAGACCGAAGACGGCCGGGTGTACACGCTGACCGACACGGTCGGATTCGTGCGGAACCTGCCGCATCAGCTCGTCGAAGCCTTCCGCTCCACGTTGGAGGAGGTCGGTGACGCGGACGTCGTGCTGCATGTGGTCGACGGCTCGCACCCCGACCCGGCCGGCCAGCTGCAGACGGTGCGCGACGTGATGGGCGATGTCGGCGTGCGAGACATGCCCGAGATCGTCGTCTTCAACAAGGCCGACCTCATCCCCGAGGACGAGCGGCTCGTGCTGCGCGGCCTGGAGCCGCAGGCGCACTTCGTCTCGTCACGGTCCGGCGAGGGCATCGTCGAGCTCCGCGCGGCGATCGAGGAGGCGCTGCCGAAACCGGCCGTCGAGCTCCATGCCGTGATCCCGTACGACCGCGGTGACCTCGTCGCGGCGATCCACGAGACCGGGATGCTGCTGTCCGTCGAGCACCAGGAGGCAGGGACCGCGGTGCACGCGCACGTGTCCGAGCGTCTCGCCGCCGACCTCGCGGCCTACGTCGTCAGCGACTGACGGCGGAGGCTCAGCGAGCGAGGAAGCGCGCCTCGACGGTCGCCGTGAGGACGATGTCCTGCGGCTCGTACTCCATGGCCGGCGCGGAGTCGGCCGCGAAGGCGACGGCGCCGCGTGCTTTCCCCAGCGGAGCGCCGGGTGCAGGTGCCGAGGACAGCAGGCCGGTGTCGGCGATCTCCAGGGGCGTCACCTCAGCGAGGCCGAGCGCGGCGGCGTAGGCCTCGGCTCTCGTCACGGCCACATGGACGGCCTGCGTGGCGACCTCTCGTTCCACGCGAACGCGGGTCTCGGGGGTGAGGTGCCAGTCGACACCGCCGACCTCGACGCCATCCCAGGCGGAGATATCGGAGATCCAGACAGACAGTTCCGACGCCTCGGCGAAGGTCGCGGTGAGGTCGATGCTCGCGTAGTAGACCGGGGCGAGACGTTTGCCGTCGGCGTTCCAGGGGCGCTCGGCGCGCACGGAGAGCCGCGTGCTGCTCCAGTCGAGGGCGGAGCCGGCGTCCACGCGTCCCACGATGCTGCTGCGGACCGGCTCGGCCAGGCGCATGACGTGATCGACGACGGTCGCGCGCTCCGGACCCTCGGCGCGCACCGAGACGCGGACGGTCGCCCGTTCCGGCGCCAGGCGGGCTTCGTGTTCGCCGCGGACGGTGACTGTCACATCGCTCATGGGGCGACTCTACGCGACGGGCACGGCGGCGGGGAATGGCGGCGGAGGCGCAGACGTTGTAGTCTGTGATGCTCGGGCGTTCGTCGTCCGAGGCTGACAATTCCACAGCGTGACAGCGGCTCCTTCGAGAGAAGGACCACGGGGCTGATCGGTTTCGACAGCGCCTGTGAATCCACGAGAAGCGGGCCGAGGATGCAGAGTTATCTCGTAAACGCTCTCTGCAAAACAATAGTTGCCGAAACCAAGCGCAACGACTTCGCCCTCGCTGCCTAAGCGAGCCCGATAGTCCGTCAGACCGTATGTGATTCCGATACGGATCCTGGCGTCATCTAGGAATCTTGCTGCGTGACGGCGTCTGGACGTCTCGTGGGACTCTTCCCAGGCTGGGCTCGTCGACTTAGGTGTCTGTGACAAAGGTCGGAGCCGAGCAGAACGCTTCCACAGACTGCGCCCGGAGAAGGCGTGGAGACTCAGCGTTGGACGGGGGTTCGATTCCCCCCAGCTCCACCAGGTCGCTGTCACACGGAATGAGGCCCGCCTCCCTAGTGTTCACTGGGGAGGCGGGCCTTACCTTCCCGCCGTGGACGATCGAGACCGAGAACGGAACCGAGTACGCGCTGTGGTCGGAAGCCCGTCAGGGAAGCAACTGCCAAGACGGTCTGCGTTAGGCTCCGCGGCGCGGTGACCGCGATCCTCTACGCGGTCACCCAGCGGACGCCGTCGGCGTCGGGGGTGAAGCGGCGCCCGGCGTCCGTCTCCAGTTCCTCCATGAGGGGGATGATGACGCTCCACAGCGCCCAGTGCTCCGGAGTGCCTTCACCACCTTGTGCCCTCCCCTCCCATCGGGCGGCTGCGGGAAGCGGAACGCGGAAGCCGAACCGGGTCCCCGTCGAGTCGGTGACCTCCGCGCTCAGCGATCCCGCTCCGGCCGCCAACTGCGTCAGGGTGAAATCCCGGGGGATGATGAGTGTTCCACGCGCACGGTCCCAGGCCTGACGGACAGCCGTCAGGAACGGCCCCGCGATCATATCGGTCGTCATCAGAAGTCTCCTTCCCCGATCGGCGGGACAGCGCCCGCCCGTTCGACTCCCTCACCGCGATGATCGCAGGCGGAGGGACCGGATGTCTGTCCCCTCTTCGGGGGACGCGAACGGATCCGCGGCCGCGTACGACCGATCCGGCGCGCGCGCAAGGGGGTCGGAGACGAGCGGCGTCGCGCGGTACCAAGGGGGTCCACGACGAAGGGAGAGGCCATGCCGAAGGGCGATGTCGACACGTTCCACCAGGAGGGTGGCTGGTTCAATCGCGTCCAGGGCGAGGTGAACACGTTCAGCGGGCCGCATGACACGAAGGACGAGGCGGTCGCCGTTGGGCGGGAGACGGCTCGGGCGCGTCAGGTCGAGCACCTCATCCGACGGGAGGACGGCACGATCGGGGAGCGGAACAGCTATGGCGACGACCCCAGGGACGTCCGCGGCTGAGATGCACGCGGCATGACGGCCCTGGTGGCGGAGTCGGGCGAGGCCTACGATTCGCACATGGGGTTCATCATGTACGACAGCACGAGCCAGCTCCACATCGAGGACCGCGCGCTCGCGCACCTCAAGGTCGTGATCGCGACGAAGCTCCGACGCAACGAGAGCTTCACGGTGTCGTGGACCCACCCCGAGGGCGATGCGTACGGACGCTCCACGATCTGGCTGCATCCGTCGATCCCGCTGCGCTTCACGTTCGAAGGGCGGGAGCCGCCCAAGCTGAACCCGAAGTGGATCGATGACCTCATGCAATCGGCGAACTCCACCGGAGGCATCACGCTCGTCGACGAGATCGTCCAGGGCTCGACGACGGAGTGACAGCGCAGAAGCCCCACCTCGTGCGAGGCGGGGCTCCTGTCATCGGGCCAGCGGGCTCAGTGCGAGCGGTCCGGGTCCTCGGCGAGCACGTCGTCGCCGTCGTCATCCGATCCGTCCGTGGGCGGAACGGTGCGCGGCTCGCCCTTGTTGTCCTCGGCGCCGAGGTTGTCGTTCTCCTCGGGGCCGGGGGAGGGCTCGGTGCTGATGTCGTTGCGGTCGCTGTCGTTACCCATGGGCGTTCCTTTCCTCGGATGCCTCCAGCCTCGTCCATCACCGGCCGCAGGCCCAGCCGCTTGACAGCCGACCGGATGGTGTGTGCCGTCAGCGGGGGCCTTCGATGAGGAGGAGTCCTTGCTTCGTGTCGGCGACCTTCACCCAGCCGTCGCCGAAGAGGTAGGTCATGCCGTACCCGTCCTCGTCCGTGCTCATGGCGAACTGCGAGTCCTCGGTGACGTACGTGCCCTGGGCGTCTTCCTCGCTCCGCCACCCCTCCTCCTCGAGGCCCGCCTGTGCGCGCTCCGCCTCCTCGATGGACAGGGGAGACCAGCCGTACATCTGCCCGTGGTCCGAGGGCACGCTGAAGTCCGCCCAGAAGCAGAGGAGTCCCTGTGTCAGCTCGACGCCCCCGACGCGGAACTCGCGCGGCTCTGCCGTCCAGCCGGCGTCGGTGAGGGCCGCGACGGTGCCTTCGGAGATCATCGACTCGCACGTGAGCTCGTCCCCGCCCGGTGTCGCGCTCGCGCCGCCGTCTCCCGTGGGAGCGGCCGAGCCCGGCGCCGACGGATCAGGGGTGCCGCCACCCGTGCACGCCGTGAGGGCGGCTCCCGCGAGCACGAGACCGATCAGGATCGCGAGTCGTCGGGTGGTCATCGTGGCCTCGGAGAGTCAGTCGTGCAGGAGACGGAGGAACTGGTCGTGAAGGGTGCCGTTGGTGGCGAGTGTCGAGCGCGCCGAGATCGTCTCGGAGCCGTCGAATGCCGTCATGCGCCCGCCGGCCTCGTTCACGATCGCCACAGCCGCTGCGATGTCGTACTCTTTCACATCGAACTCCGCGACCGCCTCCAGTCGCCCTTCGGCGAGGAGCATGTAGGCGTAGACGTCGCCGTACGCCCGATCGCGCCAGACGCGCGCGCTCAGGCGCAGCAGGGCATCCAGCTTTCCGGCGTCACGCCACTGCGCGATGCTCTGGAAGCTCACGCTGGCCTCGTCCAGCGAGGAGACGGTGGAGGTGGAGAGACGGCGCTCCCTGCGGTCGCTGACGGTCCAAGCGCCATGTCCGGCCGCCGCCCACCAGCGTCGGCCGAGGGCGGGCATGCTGACCACGCCGACGCGCGGCACGCCGTCGATCGCGAGGGCGATCATCGTGCCCCACAGAGGAACGCCGCGGAGGAAGTTCGCGGTGCCGTCGATCGGGTCGATGATCCACTGCCGGGCGGTGCTGCCCTGAGCGCCGAACTCCTCGCCGAAGATGCCGTCGTCGGGTCGTTCCTCCTCGAGGATCCGGCGGATCGCCCGCTCCGTCGCCAGGTCGGCGTCGGTCACGTGCGAGTGGTCCGCCTTCGTGGAGATCTCCAGGTCGGCGGCGTCGAAACGCGGGAGCGACTGGGCATCCGCGGCGTCGGCGAGGCGAAGGGCGAGCTGGAGATCGGCGCGCAGGTCGGCGGCGTCGGGAGTGGCGGTCACGCTCTCAGGATAGTCGCCGCCCCGACCGCGCCCGCAGAGACCATCGGCCAGGATCAGGGGGCGAAACGCCCGAGCCACGCCCGGGCCGCGCCGGATTTCGTGTCGGCGCCAACCGCTGGTAATGTAATTCCTCGGTCGGGGTTATCCCGGGCCACGCACCTCTAGCTCAATCGGCAGAGCAACTGACTCTTAATCAGTGGGTTCAGGGTTCAAGTCCCTGGGGGTGCACGGAACAAGCCTCAGAGATCTCGCCATCTCCGAGGCTTTTTCTCTGCCCGTTTCGGGGCCGGATCGCTCGGGCCGGGATGGAAACCGTGCCTTTCGCGGCCGGGAGAGGCACCTTCTCGAACCCGCACGGGGCGGGAGGGGCGGCGGGATCTGGGGGTGGGTCGCGCGTCAGGCGCGGCGGACGGACAGCAGCTGCCAGCCCTCGGGAACCTTCGCCTCGATGCCTGCCATGTCGTCGGCCTCGATCTGCTCGACGCCGTCGACGCGCTGGAACGTTCCCGTCGCCTCCATCTTCGCCTCACCCTTGAGCATGCGCACCGGGGCGGAGGTGAGCGCGTAGCCCGGCTCACGATGAGCATCGAGCTGGGTGTGGACGTCTTCGAGGGATGTCCCGGTGACGTCGACGGTCATGGATCCTCGGGGGCGGATGAGGGCGACGAGCATCTGTCCAGTCTACGAGCGGACCGTGCTGCTCAGAGGTCCCAGTCGAGCGTGGAGCGCACGTCGACGGGGGCGTCGTGACCGGCGTCCTCGCGGATCAGGTAGACGACGACACGCGACTGCGCGGTGATGAGCACGCTCGTCAGAGCGTCGCCGGTCGCCAAGTCGATGAACGTCGGTTGCGAGCGCGCCGCCGCTTCGATCCGAGACATGAGGTCCGCGACATCCGTGCTGCGAGGCAGGAGGAAGTCGTGCCCATCGATCTCGATGTGCGTCGTCGTCATTCCCGTCTGGTTCCCCATGCGCTCCACGGTACGAACCTCCTCGGAACCCGACAAGAGGGGTTGAACCCCGTCGAAGAGCGTGTTAGGACCGCGTGAGAGCGCTCTCGCTGCCGTCCGACAGCTGCTGCTCCGCAGGCTCGGGGACGAGGTACAGACCGCTCGGGGCGTTGGCGGTGAATGCGAGGGCCTCGATCCAGGCGCGGTTGACGCTGGGCTGGCGACTGCCGTGGTACTTGTACACGAGCGAGCTGCCGGCATGGATCCAGACCGTCGTCCGGCCGCCGCCCATGCTGACGTCGTCCTTCCACGTGAAGCCGAAGGGCTCGCCACGGCGGAGCTTCGCGGTCATGACCAGCTGGATGTGAGTGAGAGCGCGGTCTTCGATATCGACCTTGACGCTGTTCTCGTAGATGAACTTGCCCATTGCAAGATTCCCTTCTCGCCACGGGAACCTGTGCGAAGAGGCGCGGACGCGATGACCGCTGGTGTGGGGTGTGCTCAGCGTTTCACACTTCTGCCCGTTCTCCTACCCGACCGGGGTGTCGTGCGTCGTCGCGTGTCTCCCTGTTTCAGGCCACCGGATCGAGAAGCGTGGGATCGGACGGGTCGACGGTGCGCGTGTTGCTCACCTTGCGGTCCACGACGTGTCCGCGGAGCGTCGCCGCGACATCGGCGGAGGTGTGATCGAGCATCGCCAGCGTGTCGAGCTTGGTCTGCCCGGTGAGCTTCTCCGGTGTGAGCCACGCGTCCCAGGTGTCGGGAGTCAGGAAGGCGGGCATCCGGTCGTGCACCTCCCCACCGGCGTCGCGTGCCTCCCGCGTGACGACGACGAAGCAGCGCACCTTCTCTCCTTCGTGCTCCATCGACCAGGTGAGGCCGGCGGCGGCGAGCAGGCCGTCACCGTGGAGGAAGTGCGGGGTCTTGTGGCCCTTCTCGCCCGTCCATTCGAAGTACCCGCGCATCGGGACGAGGCACCGCGCGGCGGAGAACGCCGGCGCCCAGAACCCGGCGGCGAGCTTCTCCATCCGGGCGTTGATCAGCGGGGCGCGCTGCGGACGGTTGGGGGGACTCTGCCAGTCCCACCGCACGAGTTCGAGGATGCGGCCCTCGCCGCGGTCCCGGACGATGGGGGCGCTCTCGGTGGGCGCGATCGAGTAGGCGCCGTGCCAGGACTTCCACCAGTCCTCCGGGCGGCCGCCATCGGCGACGAACTCCCGGATCAGCTCGTCCGTCGCCGCGTCGTTCGCGAATCGTCCGCACATCTCGTCGCCTCCGTCTCGCCGGTCGCTCGCGCCGCGGCCCGCATCGCCTCCATCATGGGGCATGGCGCGGACATCCGGGGTGTCAGACCACGTCGATCACGGTGCCGCCGGTCAGATCCGACAGCTGGGCGAAGGTCAGCGGCATGACGGTGTGCGGGTGGCCGGCCGCCGCCCAGACCACGTCGTATACCTGCAGGGCACTGTCGATGAAGGTGGGGAGGGGCGTGGGGTGGCCGACGGGCGCCACTCCGCCGATCGCCTGTCCGGTGGCCTCACGGACGACGGCGGGCGGAGCCATGACCACCGCACGCGCCCCGATGCTCCGCGCGAGGACCGCGAGATCCGCGCGGTGCCCGCCGCTGGTCATGACGAGGACGGGACGGCCATCGGCGAGGAAGACGAGGCTGTTGGCGATCGCTGCGACGTCGCAGCCGATGGCGGCGGCGGCCTCCGCGGCGGTGCGGGCGGAGTCGGGAAGGACCCGGATCTCGGTCTCCACGCCGGCGGCGTGGAGGTGTTCCTGCACCTGTCGGCTGCGCTCGGGGAGGGGAGGAGCGTCGGTCATGTCCCCACGGTAGCCGAGCGGGTCAGCCGGCGTCGCCGACGAGGATCGCCGCCGCGTCCTCGGTGACCACGTCGCCCGGCTCGTCGTCGATGTGCGCGAGGACCTTCCGGCCGAGGAGGATCGTCAGTGCGGCCAGCAGGACCGCGGCGGCGGCGAAGAGATACGGCACCGTCGCGCTGAACAGGTGCCACAGCAGAGCCGCGATCGGCGGGGCCATCGCGCCGCCGAGGAAGCGGACCGCGGAGTAGGCCGAGGAGGCGACGGAGCGGGGGAGGTCGGTCGCCTCCATCACGGCTTCGGTCAGCACGGTGTTCATGACGCCGAGGAGCAGGCCGCCCACGATGATGCACACGACGAGAGCGGCAGGTTCGGCGACCACCAGCCCCGCGACGACGAGGTCGACGGCGAGCAGCGGCAGCACGGTGAGGATCACGTGGGTCCTCGGCATCCGGCGCATCAGCACCGGCGCGACCCACACGCTGGTGATCGCGAGGGCGACACCCCAGCCGAAGAACGTCAGGCCGATGCCCATCGCTCCGAAGCCCAGGGGGAAGGGCGAGAACGCGAGCAGCACGAAGAAGCCGATGTTGTAGAACAGGGCGGCCACGGCGAGGATCGCGAGCGCGGGACGGCGCAGAGCCGTGAAAGGGGCGGAGAACTTCACCGGCGTGCGCTTCTCGCCCGGTCCCCGCAGCAGCACGAGCACGGCGATGAAGGCGATGGCCATCAGGGCCACGACGCCGAAGAACGGTCCTCGCCAGCTCTGCTCACCGAGGATGCCGCCGAGCAGGGGACCCACGGCGATGCCGAGGCCGAGCGCCGCCTCGTACAGCACGATGGCCGCGCTGCTGCCGCCGGATGCGGCACCGACGATCGTGGCCAGCGCCGTCGAGATGAACAGCGCGTTGCCCAGCCCCCAGCCGGCACGGAAGCCGATGACCGCGTCGACGCTGCCGCTGATCGCGCAGAGGAAGGCGAACACGACGATCAGGCCGAGACCGACGAGGAGCGTGGCCTTGGCGCCGATCCGGCTGGAGATCCAGCTGGTGACGAGCATCGCGAGGCCGGTGACGAGGAGGTAGCTGGTGAACAGCAGTTCCGTCTCGACCGGCGTGGCCTCGAGCGACTCCGCGATCGCCGGGAGGATGGGGTCGACGAGTCCGATCCCCATGAAGGCGACGACGCACGCGAAGGCGACGGCCCACACCTGGGCGGGCTGCCTCCAGACCGAGGGGGCGGGGGATGCGGGGGCGGTGTTCAACGGATGTCTCCTGTCCGGTCGGCAGAGGTGTGGGCGGCGAGGATCTCGGCCGCACGGGTGAGGGCATGCCAGTCGTCGTCGTCGAGGTCGGCGAACCGCGGTGCGATCGTCTCCCGGAACTCGGAGCGCCAAGCGGCCAGGGCCGCCGTGCCGTCGGGGGTCGCGGCGACGACGGTGGCACGGGAATCGTCGGGATCGGGGGAGCGGCGGATGAGGCCCTCGCGTTCGAGGGCGCCGAGCAGCCGGGTCATGCCGGGCTGTGTCGTGCGGGCTGCCGTGGCGAGCTCGCCGACGCGACGGGGGCCTGACTGGTCGAGCAGGCTGAGCACCCGCCACTGCGCGGCGGGGGCCTCGTTCCCCGCGTCCTGGGCGGCGATGCGACCCAGCGCATAGCCCGACAGGACGAGCGACGGGATGACCTCCGAGCGATTCATACCAGAAAGTATATACCTGTTGGTATGTATCGAGGTCACCGTCGGGCGTGCGCGATCCTCGCGGAGAGCTGATGCGCGTGCGCGAGGAGGATCCGGCCCAGCTCGGCCTGACGCTCCGGGCCGAAGCGGAACGCGACACCGGTGAGGCTGAGGGCCCACTCCGGGCGTCCGGCGCGGTCGAACACCGCCGCGCCGAGGCCCCAGCTCCCCTCGACGATCAGGCCGGGGTTGACGGCGAACCCGCGCTCCTTCGTCTCGGCGAGGCGCTTCCGCAGCGGGCGCTCCCCATGAGCGCGTCCCCAGTTCTCGACGAGCTCCGGATGGCGCTCCAGGTAGGCATCCACATCGTGGTCGGGGAGGAAGGCGAGGATCGCCAGGCCCGCGCTCGCCACGCCGAGCGGGAAGCGCACTCCCTCGCTCAGCACGAACGAGCGGATGGGGAACGAGCCCTCTTCCCGCAGCAGGCAGACCGTCTCGTCCGCGCGGCGGACGGAGAAGAACGCGCTCTCCTCGGTCTTCACCGCGAGCGACCGCACGATGTCCCGGGCCAGGGCGGTCACGTCGTATCGAGCGGCAGCCACGGACCCCATGAGGAAGAGCTCGGGTCCCGGCATCCAGCGCGTGCTGTCGGCGTCGCGGTCCACGAGTCCCTCCGCGCGGAGGGCACTGAGCAGGCGATGTGTGGTGGGTCGGGAGAGCCCGGCGCGTGCCGCGAGCTCCTGCAGGGTGGCGCCGTCGGTGCCGGCCGCCGTCACCAGGCGCAAAAGCCGAGCCGCCCGCGCGACGGCCTGAGTGCCGGGGACGGCGTTCGTCACAGTGTCCACATCGTGGACGCTAGTGGTGCGGGCGTCCACATCGCAAGAGGGTGCTGGCCGTGGCTCCGCCGGGGCGAGAGGCTGGAGGGGACACGGAACCGAAGGAGCAGACGTGATCGACAAGCAATGGGAGTCCGCGGCCGCCGCGGTCGCCGACATCCCGGACGGCGCCTCGCTCGCGGTCGGAGGCTTCGGGCTCTCCGGGAACCCGATCGCCCTCATCGAAGCGCTCCTCGCCCAGGGCACGACCGACCTGAGCGTCGTCAGCAACAACTGCGGGGTGGACGACTGGGGGCTCGGCATTCTGCTCGCCGCGCAGCGCATCCGGAAGATGACGTCGTCGTACGTGGGGGAGAACAAGGAGTTCGAGCGGCAGTTCCTGTCCGGGGAGCTCGAGCTGGAGCTGACCCCGCAGGGCACGCTCGCCGAGAAGCTGCGGGCGGGAGGATCCGGAATCGCCGCGTTCTTCACCCAGACGGGCGTCGGCACCCAGGTCGCCGAGGGGGGCCTTCCTCGCCGGTACCACGCCGATGGGTCGATCGCGGTGGCCTCGCCGCCCAAGGACGTGCGCACGTTCACGGTGCACGGCGAATCCCGCGATTTCGTGCTGGAGGAGGCGATCACCACCGACTTCGCCCTGGTCCACGCGGTCCGCGGCGACCGGCACGGCAACCTCGTGTTCCGGAAAGCGGCGCGGAACTTCAACCCGCTCGCCGCGATGGCCGGGCGCGTGTGCATCGCGCAGGTGGAGCGGCTCGTCGAACCGGGAGATCTCGACCCGGACGCGATCCATCTGCCCGGGGTCTTCGTGCACCGGATCGTCGAAGTCGGCGACGACATCCCCCAGCGCATCGAGCGACGGACCGTCGCCGCGGAAGGAGCCTGACATGGCGCTCACGAGAGACCAGATGGCCGCGCGTGCGGCGGCCGAGCTGCCGGACGGCGCGTATGTGAACCTCGGCATCGGTCTGCCCACGCTCGTGCCGAACCACGTCCCGTCCGACGTGACCGTGGTGCTGCAGTCGGAGAACGGCATCCTCGGGGTCGGGCCCTATCCGCGAGAGGACGAGGTCGACCCGGATCTCATCAACGCGGGGAAGGAGACGGTGACCACGCTCCCGGGGACGGCGTTCTTCGACTCCGCCCTCAGCTTCGGCATGATCCGCGGCGGGAAGATCGATGCCGCGATCCTCGGGGCGATGCAGGTCTCCGCCTCGGGAGATCTCGCGAACTGGATGATCCCCGGCAAGATGGTCAAGGGCCCCGGGGGTGCGATGGACCTCGTGCACGGCGCGGGACGGGTGATCGTGCTGATGGAGCACGTCGCCAAGGACGGCTCGGCGAAGATCGTCGACGCCTGCACGCTGCCGTTGACCGGACGCGGCGTCGTGGACCGGATCATCACGGACCTCGCGGTGATCGACGTGACGCCGGACGGGCTCGTCCTGGTCGAGCTCGCGCCCGATGTCACGGTGGAGCAGGTGCGGCACGCCACGGAGCCGCCTCTCCGCCTCGCCCCGGAACTGGACAACGGAAGGACCGAGATCAATGAGTGAGAACGATGTCGTCATCGTCGCCGCGGCGCGCACCCCGCAGGGGCGGCTGAAGGGGCAGCTCGCCGCCTTCACCGCGCCGCAGCTGGGGTCGTTCGCGATCCGCGGTGCGCTGGAGCAGGGCGGAGTGGACCCGGCAGACGTCGACGCGGTCATCGTGGGACAGGTGCTCGCCGCGGGGTCGGGTCAGAACGCCGCTCGTCAGGCCGCCATCGGCGCGGGAATCGGCTGGGACGTCCCCGCCCACTCCGTGAACAAGGTCTGCCTGTCCGGGCTCACCGCCGTGATCGACGCGGCGCGCATGATCCGGACCGGGGACGCCGAGGTCGTCGTCGCCGCCGGCATGGAGTCGATGACCCGTGCACCGCACCTGCTCATGGGATCGCGCGAGGGCTGGACCTACGGCACCGTCGAGGTCCTCGACCACATGGCCTACGACGGGCTGACGGACGCCTACGACCGGGAGAGCATGGGCGCGTCCACGGAACGGCACAACGCGCGCTACGAACTCACCCGGGAGGCCCAGGACCAGGTCGCCGCGCTCTCGCATCAGCGCGCCGCCGCCGCGCAGGAGAGCGGTGTGCTCGACGCGGAGATCGTCGCCGTCGAGGTGCCGCAGCGCCGGGGCGAACCGGTGCGCGTGACCAGGGACGAGGGCGTGCGCCCCGAGACGACGGTGGAGACCCTCGCGGGACTACGTGCCGCCTTCGCCGAGGGTGGCTCGATCACGGCGGGTAACTCGTCCCAGATCTCGGACGGCGCCTCCGCCGTGGTCGTCACGACGCGGGCGACCGCCGAGGCCAAGGGTTGGGCGGTGCTCGTGACCGTCGGCGCGAGCGGCCAGACCGCCGGCCCTGACAACTCGCTCCAGGCGCAGCCGGCGCGAGCGATCGAGCAGGCGTGCCGGAAACAGGGCATCACCCCGCAGGACCTCGACCTCGTGGAGATCAACGAGGCGTTCGGGGCCGTCGTGGCCCGCTCGCAGACCGAGCTCGGGCTGGACGGTGAGATCGTCAACGTGCACGGCGGCGGCATCGCGATCGGTCATCCGATCGGTGCCTCCGGCAACCGTCTCGTGGTGCACGTCGCGCACGAGCTGGCCCGTCGGGGAGGCGGAACCGCGGCGGTCGGCCTGTGCGGCGGCGGCGGTCAGGGCGAGGCGCTCATCCTCACGCGCTGACGCGGGAGGCGCGGGGGTGCGTCAGGACCGCTTGTCCTGGGCGTGCCCCTGCGCGTCGGCGAGGGCCTTCTGCGAACGGAACTGCAGACGCTGCGCCTTCTTGGACTTCTTTACCGACTGCGGGGAGTCCGCGTCCACCGGCACGCCGTGGCGTTCGCGGCGCATGTCGACGACCGCGCCGACCGCGAGCGCCATCGTGATGCCCCAGCTCACCCACGACAGGAGCGAGCGCCAGGTGATGGGTTCGTTGCGGGTGCCGCGCAGCAGCGAGATCCCAGCCGAGATCGCGGCGACGAGTCCGGTGCTGAAGAGGTAGCGCATGCCCCTACGGTACCCGCAGCCGGGGTGCGCGGGCCGGAGCCTTGACAAGCCGGGGGAGAGGCTGGCAGGGCGCCCGCCCAGGGGCACCGGATATCATGGAAGGGTCGCGGTTCGCCCGCGGCCGCAGAAACCGTGTATCTACCGGCCGTCGGCGTCTCCGGCGGACAGCGGCGGCACCCGACATCGCGTCGTCGACGCGCGAGAGCCATGACACACGCCAGCACCACGCCCGATACCGCCGAGCCGAGCCTCTTCCGCCTCGCCGGCCTGCCCTACTTCCTGATCGCGTTCATCGCGCGTCTGCCCTTCGCCATGATGGTGGTCGGTGTGCTGACCGTCGTCGTATCGGCGCGGGAATCCCTGTCCCTCGGCGGGCTCACCTCCGCTGCGGTCGGTCTCGGCACCGCCTGCTTCGGTCCGCTCCTGGGCGCCGCCGCCGACCGCTTCGGCCAGCGCACGGTCCTCCTCGCGCTCGCCGTGGGCAACGCGGCGATGCTCCTGCTCTTCACCGCGGTGGTCTATGGTCCGGCCGCCGACGGCTTCGTGCTTCTCACCGCGATCGGCATCGGCGCGACGGCCCCGCAGGTGGCGCCGCTCTCGCGCTCCCGTCTGGTCACGATCATCGGCGAGCGGATGCCGGCGGAGCGCCGCGCCCGCACGGTTTCCGGCACGATGGCGTACGAGTCGGCCGCCGACGAGACCGTCTTCGTGTTCGGTCCTTTCCTCGTGGGTGTCCTCGCCTCGGCACTCGCGCCCTGGGCGCCGCTGGTCGGCGCCGCCGTACTGACCCTGGTGTTCGTCGGGGCCTTCGCGCTGCACCCGAGCGGACGGCATGTGTCGCAGGACCGCACCGAGGACGGCCGGGCGCCGTCCGCCGTGTCCGAGCTGTTCCGGCCGCAGCTCCTCATCGTCGTCCTCGGCATCCTGGGAGTCGGCATCTTCTTCGGGACCATGCTCACCTCGCTCACGTCGTTCATGGCCGACCTCGGTGCCCCGGAGCAGGCGGGCCTGCTGTACGGCGTGATGGGCGTCGGCTCCGCGCTGCTGGCCCTGGGTGTCGCGTGGCTCCCCGCGCGGTTCTCGCTCCGGGCGCGATGGCTCGTGTTCTCCGGAGTCCTCCTCGCCGGCTCGCTGCTGCTCGGCATCGTCGACTCGCCGGCGGGGATGATGCTCGCCCTGGCCATCATGGGCATCGGCATCGGTCCGACCCTCGTCACCCAGTACAGCTTCGGAGCGGCGCGGAGCCCCCGTGGCCGGTCGGCGACGGTGATGACGATGCTCGGCTCCGGGGTGATCGTCGGCCAGTCGATCGGCGCCGCGGTGGCGGGGGAGATCGCGGAGAGCCTCGGCACGTCGGCCGCCCTCGTGCTTCCGATGATCGCGGCCGGCATCGCGTTCGCGGCGGGTCTCGCCAACTGGGCCCTCAGCGGTCTGCACCGCGGAACGTCCGCTGTCAAGGCCTGAGCGCGGACCAGCGGTCGGCGCTCATCCTCGGTAGGTTGGAAGCTCCTGGACCGAGGAGTGCCCCTGTGACCGCTGCTGATTTCGTCGTCGTCGCCAACCGCCTCCCGGTGGACCGGGTCGTGGGGCCGGACGGCGAGGAGACCTGGCGGACGTCGCCCGGCGGACTCGTCGCCGCACTCGAGCCGATGATGCGCCGCGTGCACGGCGCCTGGGTCGGCTGGCCCGGTCAGCCGGACGTGGAGCTCGAGGCCTTCGATGCCGATGGGATCCATCTCATCCCGGTGACGCTGAGCTCCGAGGAGGTCGCGGACTATTACGAGGGCTTCGCCAACGACACGATCTGGCCGCTCTACCACGACGTCATCGCCCCGCCGCAGTACCACCGTGAGTGGTGGGAGGCGTATGTGCGGGTCAATCGCCGGTTCGCCGAGGCTGCCGCGGCCGCCGCCGCTGAGGACGGGACCGTCTGGGTCCACGACTACCAGCTCCAGCTCGTGCCCCAGATGGTCCGCGAGCTGCGCCCCGATGTCACGATCGGCTACTTCCACCACATCCCGTTCCCCGCGCACGGCCTCTACGCTCAGCTTCCCTGGCGCGACCAGGTCCTCCGCGGACTGCTCGGCGCCGACGTCATCGGCTTCCAGCGGGCGCAGGACGCGACCTACTTCCTCACCGCGGTGCGGCGTCGGCTGCGCTACGAGGTGAAGGGGCCGAACATCACGGTCCCGGAGCAGGGCGGCTCGCGGACGGCGATCGCCAAGGCGTTCCCGATCTCCATCGACACCGCCCCGTACCTCGAACTGGCCGCGCGGGAGGACGTCCGGGCGCGGGCTGCGGAGATCCGCGCGAGCCTCGGCAACCCCAAGCGCATCCTCCTCGGCGTCGACCGCCTGGACTACACCAAGGGCATCGGGCACCGGATCAAGGCCTACGGCGAGCTCCTCGAAGACGGCCGCCTCGATGTGGAGGACGTCACCCTCATCCAGGTGGCGAGCCCGAGCCGGGAGCGGGTGGACGCCTATGCGCACCTCCGGGACGAGATCGAGCTCGCGGTGGCCCGCATCAACGGCGACCACGACACGGTCGGCCACTCCGCCATCCGCTACCTGCATCAGGGATACCCGCGCGAGGAGATGGTCGCCCTGTACCTCGCGGCGGACGTCATGCTCGTGACGGCGCTGCGCGACGGCATGAACCTCGTCGCGAAGGAGTACATCGCCACGCGGACGGACAACCGCGGCGTGCTGGTGCTCAGCGAGTTCACCGGCGCGGCGGACGAGCTCCGTCAGGCCGTGCGCGTCAACCCGCACGACATCGCCGGGCTCAAGGACGCGATCATGGAGGCCGTGGAGATGTCGCCCGCCGAGCAGGGACGCCGCATGCGGTCCCTGCGCCGACGGGTGCTCGACAACGACGTGAACGCCTGGTCGTCGTCCTTCCTCGAGGCCCTCGCGGACGTCCGCAGCCGCTGACCGCCCTTCCTGCACCCCCTTCTTCCTCTCGATCGGAGACACCGTGACGCGCCCCTGGATCCCCGGAACCGCCGACGCCGACCTCACCGCCCTCGCGACGACGCCGCGCCTGGTGGTCGCCCTCGACTTCGACGGCACCGCGTCCCCGCTCGTCGTGGACCCCATGGCCGCGCGGGCGCTTCCCGAGGTGGCCGTGCAGATGAATCGCCTCGCTGCGATGCCCGACACCGTGGTCGCCTACGTCTCCGGGCGCAGCATGCACGACCTCCGCGAGATCACCGAGCACACCGACGACTCCGTCGTCGTCCTCGCCGGCTCCCACGGCGCGCAGTACTGGTTCCCCGGCGAGGGGGCCGCCGACGCCCCGGGCGATGCGACCGAGACCGGGGCGCGGGAGGAGCTGTGGGCTGCCGCGCAGCCGATCATCGACCGTTACGAGGGGGCGGAACTGGAGCCCAAGACTTTCGGCATGGGCGTGCACACCCGCCGCGCGGACCGGGACACCGAGGAGAAGGTCTTCGCCGAGATCGATGCCCTCGTCGCCGAGCGCTTCCCGCACTGGCGGCGGCGTGCCGGCCACCGGGTGCTGGAGTTCTCGTCGCGGAACGAGGGGAAGGACGCCGCGATGATCGCCCTCCGTGAGCGCTTCGACGCGACGGGGATCCTCTTCGCCGGCGACGACGTGACCGACGAGGATGCGATGCGCGTGCTGCAGGAGGGCGACCTCGGCGTGCGCGTCGGGCCGGGGGAGAGCGCCGCGACCCTCCGTGTGGACTCTCCACAACAGATCGCCGCGCTTCTGGAGACGCTCGCGAACGAGAGGGCCGTCGCGCAGGAATAGACTCTCGTCATGTCCTCGCATGATCCCTCCGCCAGCGCGCCCATCGACATCAAGCCCCGCAGTCGCGTCGTCACCGACGGCATCGAGGCCACGACCTCCCGCGGCATGCTCCGCGCCGTCGGCATGGGGGATGCCGACTGGGACAAGCCGCAGATCGGCATCGCGTCGAGCTGGAACGAGATCACGCCCTGCAACCTGAGCCTCGACCGGCTCGCGCAGGGCGCGAAGGAGGGCGTGCACTCCGGCGGCGGGTACCCGCTGCAGTTCGGAACCATCTCCGTCTCGGACGGCATCTCGATGGGCCACGAGGGGATGCACTTCTCGCTCGTCTCCCGCGAGGTCATCGCCGACTCGGTCGAGACCGTGATGATGGCCGAGCGCCTCGACGGCTCCGTCCTGCTCGCGGGCTGCGACAAGTCGATCCCCGGCATGCTCATGGCCAGCGCGCGCCTCGACCTGTCGAGCGTCTTCCTCTACGCCGGGTCGATCGCGCCGGGCTGGGTCAAGCTCTCCGACGGCACCGAGAAGGACGTCACGATCATCGACTCGTTCGAGGCGGTCGGTGCCTGCCGTGCCGGCCTCATGAGCGAGGAGGACCTCAAGCGCATCGAGTGCGCCATCGCTCCCGGTGAGGGCGCGTGCGGCGGCATGTACACGGCCAACACCATGGCCTCCGTCGCCGAGGCGCTCGGGCTCAGCCTCCCGGGCTCCGCCGCGCCGCCCGCCGCCGACCGCCGTCGCGACTACTTCGCGCACCGCTCGGGCGAGGCGGTCGTGAACCTGCTCCGCCAGGGGATCACGACGCGCGACATCCTCACCAAGGAGGCGTTCGAGAACGCGATCGCCCTCGCGATGGCCCTCGGCGGCTCGACCAACGTCGTCCTCCACCTGCTCGCGATCGCCCGCGAGGCCGAGGTCGAGCTGAGCCTGCACGACTTCAACCGCATCGGCGACAAGGTCCCGCACGTGGCCGACATGAAGCCGTTCGGCAAGTACGTCATGAACGACGTCGACCGGCACGGCGGCATCCCCGTGATCATGAAGGCCATGCTCGACGAAGGGCTGCTGCACGGCGACGCGCTCACGGTCACCGGCAAGACGCTCGCCGAGAACCTCGCCGAGCTCGACCCGCAGCCGATCGACGGCGAGGTCATCCACACGTTCGACAACCCGATCCACGCCACCGGCGGCCTGACGATCCTGCACGGATCGCTCGCGCCGGAGGGTGCCGTGGTCAAGACCGCCGGCTTCGACGCTGCCGTCTTCGAGGGCCCCGCGCGGGTGTTCGAGCGGGAGCGCGCCGCCATGGACGCGGTCGCCGAGGGCAGCATCGAGCCGGGGACGGTCATCGTCATCCGGTACGAGGGCCCCAAGGGCGGACCGGGCATGCGCGAGATGCTCGCCATCACCGCGGCCATCAAGGGCGCGGGGCTCGGAAAAGATGTACTACTCTTGACGGACGGACGATTCTCAGGCGGCACAACCGGCCTGTGCATCGGCCACATAGCACCCGAAGCGGTGGACGCAGGTCCTATCGCCTTCGTGCGCGATGGTGATCTGATACGGGTCGATATCGCAGCTCGCTCTCTCGATCTACTCGTCGACGAGGCAGAGCTCGCCTCCCGCCGCTCTGGCTGGGAGCCGCTTCCCCCGCGCTACACCCGAGGCGTTCTTGCCAAGTACTCGCGCCTCGTGCGGTCCGCCGCCGAGGGAGCGACGACCGGCTGATCCATCGACCGGCTCAGCAACCGCTCGATCGGAGCGCCGGTGTCCCGCACAGTTCATCAGAAGGAAAGTCATGACTGCTGACTCCGTCTCGGCCGTGCCGAGGCCGCCCGCCCGTCCATCCGCTCCGGAGATCACCGGTGCGGAGGCCGTCGTCCGCTCGCTCGAGCTTCTCGGCGTCACGGACGTCTTCGGCCTTCCCGGCGGCGCGATCCTCCCGGTCTACGACCCGCTCATGGACGCCTCGCAGCTGCGCCACATCCTCGTGCGGCACGAGCAGGGCGCGGGTCACGCGGCCGAGGGCTACGCGTCCGCATCCGGCAAGGTCGGCGTGTGCATCGCCACCTCCGGTCCCGGAGCGACCAACCTCGTCACGGCGATCGCCGACGCCTACATGGACTCGGTGCCGCTGCTCGCGATCACAGGCCAGGTGTTCTCGACGCTGATGGGGACGGACGCGTTCCAGGAGGCCGACATCGTGGGGATCACGATGCCGATCACCAAGCACTCGTTCCTGGTGAAGGACGCCGCCGACATCCCCGGTGCCATCGCCGCGGCCTACGAGATCGCCGGCACCGGTCGTCCCGGTCCCGTGCTCGTGGACATCACCAAGGATGCGCAGCAGGCGACGGCCCCGTTCGTGTGGCCGCCGAAGATCGACCTCCCCGGGTACCGACCGGTGACCAAGGCGCACGGCAAGCAGATCCAGGCGGCAGCCGCCCTCCTCGCCGAGGCGAAGAAGCCGGTGCTGTACGTGGGTGGAGGCGTCGTCCGCGGCCGTGCCGCGGCCGAGCTGCTCGAGCTCGCCGAGTCGACCGGCGCGCCCGTCGTCACCACGCTGATGGCGCGCGGCGCGTTCCCCGACTCGCACCCGCAGCACCTGGGCATGCCGGGCATGCACGGCACGGTTCCCGCCGTGCTCGCGCTGCAGGAGGCCGATCTCCTCGTCTCGCTCGGCGCCCGGTTCGACGATCGCGTCACGGGCAAGGCCGCGCTGTTCGCGCCGCACGCGAAGGTCGTGCACGTCGACATCGATCCGGCGGAGATCTCCAAGATCCGCACGGCCGACGTGCCGATCGTGGGCGATGTGCGCGACGTGCTCACCGATCTCGATGCCGCCTTCCGCGGAGCGACGGCCGACGCGAAGCCCGACATCGAGGAGTGGTGGTCGTACCTCGACGGACTTCGCAACGAGTTCCCCCTCGGGTACGCGCCGACGACCGACGGCCTGCTCGCCCCGCAGTACGTGATCCAGCGCATCGGAGAGCTCACCGGTCCGGAGGGCATCTTCGCCTCCGGTGTGGGGCAGCACCAGATGTGGGCTGCGCAGTTCATCAAGTACGAGCGCCCGAACGCCTGGCTGAACTCCGGCGGCGCGGGCACGATGGGCTACTCGGTGCCGGCGGCCATGGGCGCCAAGGTCGCGGAGCCGGAACGCCAGGTCTGGGCGATCGACGGCGACGGCTGCTTCCAGATGACCAATCAGGAGCTCGCCACCTGCGCGATCAACAACATCCCGATCAAGGTCGCGATCATCAACAACTCGTCTCTGGGCATGGTCCGGCAGTGGCAGACGCTCTTCTACGACGGCCGTCATTCCAACACCGACCTGAACACCGGGCACGGCACGATCCGCATCCCCGACTTCGTGAAGCTCGCGGAGGCCTACGGCTGCCTCGCGATCCGCGTGGAGAAGGAGGAGGAGGTCGACGCCGCCATCCAGCTCGCGCTGGAGACGAACGACCGCCCCGTCGTGATCGACTTCGTCGTGAGCGCCGACTCCATGGTGTGGCCGATGGTGCCGCAGGGGGTCAGCAACAGCTATGTCCAGTACGCGCGCGACCACGCGCCCGCGTTCGACGAGGAGGACTGAGCCATGTCGACCCACGTCCTGAGCCTGCTGGTGGAGAACACCCCCGGCCTCCTGACCCGCGTCGCCGGCCTGTTCGCGCGCCGGGGCTTCAACATCGACTCCCTCGCCGTCGGCGTGACCGAGGTGCCGGGGATCTCCCGCATCACGGTCGTCGTCGACGTGGAGGAGCTGCCGCTCGAGCAGGTGACCAAGCAGCTCAACAAGCTGATCAACGTCATCAAGATCGTCGAGCTCGACCCGGCGTCGTCCGTGCAGCGCGAGCACATGCTCGTGAAGGTGCGCACCGACAATGCCAGCCGTTCGAACGTGATCGAGGTCGTCAACCTCTTCCGCGCCTCGGTCGTCGACTACGCCGCCGACGCCCTCGTCATCGAGGTCACCGGAGACAAGGGCAAGGTCGAGGCGCTGCTGCGCGCTCTGGAGCCCTTCGGCATCAAGGAGATCGCCCAGTCCGGCCTCCTCGCGATCGGCCGCGGCGGCAAGAGCATCACCGAGCGCGTCCTGCGCGGCTGACCCTTCGACAGACTCAGGGACCGCGCGTCCCGCACAACCACAACCAAGGAGAGAAACCAGTGAGCACCGAGATCTTCTACGACGACGACGCCGACCTGTCCCTGATCCAGGGCAAGAAGGTCGCCATCGTCGGCTACGGCTCGCAGGGCCACGCCCACGCCCAGAACCTGCGCGACTCGGGTGTCGAGGTCGCGATCGCCCTCAAGGAGGGCTCGAAGTCCGCCGCGAAGGCCGAGGAGGCCGGCTTCCCCGTGAAGACCGTCGCCGAGGCGACCGAGTGGGCCGACGTCATCATGATCCTCGCGCCGGACCAGCACCAGCGCACGATCTACAGCGAGTCCATCGCCCCGAACCTGACGGCGGGCAAGACCCTGGCCTTCGCGCACGGCTTCAACATCCGCTTCGGCTACATCGACGCTCCCGAGGGTGTCGACGTGATCCTCGTCGCGCCGAAGGCTCCCGGTCACACCGTGCGTCGCGAGTTCGTCGCCGGCCGCGGCATTCCGGACATCATCGCCGTCGAGCGCGACGCGTCCGGTCACGCCTGGGACCTCGCGCTCTCGTACGCGAAGGCGATCGGCGGCACCCGCGCCGGCGTCATCAAGACGACCTTCACCGAGGAGACCGAGACCGACCTGTTCGGCGAGCAGGCCGTGCTCTGCGGTGGCATGAGCCACCTGGTGCAGGCGGGCTTCGAGACCCTCGTCGAGGCAGGCTACCAGCCGCAGATCGCCTACTTCGAGGTCCTGCACGAGCTCAAGCTCATCGTCGACCTCATGTGGGAGGGCGGCATCGCCAAGCAGCGCTGGTCGATCTCCGACACCGCCGAGTTCGGCGACTACGTGTCCGGCCCGCGCGTGATCGACGAGCGCGTCAAGGAGAGCATGAAGGGCGTCCTGTCCGACATCCAGTCCGGCGCGTTCGCGAAGCGCTTCATCGAGGACCAGGACAACGGGGCCGAGGAGTTCCTCGCCCTCCGCGCCAAGGAGGAGCAGCACCCGATCGAGGCGACCGGCAAGGAGCTGCGTTCGCTCTTCGCCTGGAAGCAGCAGGACGAGGACTACGTCGACGGCAGCGCCGCGCGCTGATTCGACTCGCGAACGAACGGGCGTCCCCTCGGGGGCGCCCGTTCGGCGTTCCGCACAGCATTCACGGGGCGCAGACATCGGATGTCTGTGCCAGGATGGACGCATGCGACAGGAATGGTTTGATGACGCCCGCTTCGGCATGTTCGTCCACTTCGGCCTCTACAGCGGAGCCGCGCGGCACGAGTGGGTGCAGAACTACGAACGCCTCACCGACGAGGAGTACCGCCCCTATTTCGACAACTTCGATCCCGACCTCTTCGATGCCGCGGCCCTGGCGAAGACCGCCAAGGAGACGGGGATGGGCTACGTCGTGCTCACGACCAAGCACCATGACGGCTTCTGCCTCTGGGACTCGAAGCTGACCGACTTCACCTCCGTCACGGCGGTCGGACGGGACCTCGTCCGCGAGCACGTCGACGCCCTCCGTGCCGAAGGGATCCGCGTCGGCCTCTACCACTCGGTCATCGACTGGCATCACCCCGACTTCACGGTGGACTGGAACCACCCCCGACGCGACGACGAGAACGCGCACGCCCTGAACGAGGGGCGCGACATGGCCCGCTACCGGGAGTACCTGCATGGTCAGGTCCGCGAGCTGCTCACCGAGTACGGCGACATCGACTACCTGTTCTTCGACTTCACCTACCCGGAGTCCAAGGACGGCTGGGAGGGGAAGGGGCCGCAGGACTGGGACGCCGAGGCGCTGCTCGCGCTGTGCCGTGAGCTGCAGCCGGAGATGCTCGTCAACGACCGGCTCGGCATCCCCGCGGACTTCGTGACGCCAGAGCAGTACCAGCCGACGGCTCCGATCGTCCGCGACGGCGTGCCCCTCGTGTGGGAGGCGTGCCAGACGCTCAACGGCTCCTGGGGCTATCACCGGGACAACACCGACCAGAAGTCGCCGGTGCTGCTCGTGCAGATGCTCGTCGACTCGGTGTCGATGGGCGGCAACATGCTGCTCAACATCGGTCCGGACGGCCGCGGGGCGATCGCCCCCCGGGACGCGGCGACCCTCGCCGAGATCGGCGAGTGGATGCGGCTCCACGACCGCGCCGTGATCGGGGCCGGTCATGCGCCGTTCACGCCGCCCCGAGAGGGCGTGTACACGCTCCGCGGCGACCGGCTCTACCTGAGCCTGTTCAGCTGGCCGCTGGGCTTCGTGCATCTGCCGGCACTCGCGGGCAGGGTCTCGTATGCGCGCCTGCTGAACGACGGGTCCTGGCTGCGCACGAGCATCAGCGACCCGGACCAGCAGGCCGACCTGATGACGCCGGCAGGCGAGGCCGAGGGGACGCTCACGGTGCATCTCCCGGTACGGCGTCCCGACGTGCTGATGCCGGTCATCGAGCTGCGCCTGACAGGGGAGTGAGGCCGTCGGTGGCGGCGGCTCAGGCCGTCGCCACCGGGATCTCCATGCCCTCCAGCGCGAGGCGTGCGGCGCCGTGCAGGATCGCGTCCGCGCCGGTGGCCGCGGCCTCGATCCGCAGGCGCTGGGTCGCGAGCGGGTGGCAGGCCTCGTAGACCCGGCTGCGCACCGCGGCGATGAACGGCTCGGAGGCGCTCATGCTCCCGGTGAGGAAGAGGGCGTGCGGGTTGAAGAAGTTCACGACCCCGGAGAGCGCCTGACCCAGGTGGGTCCCGGCGGTGCGGACGAGCGTCGTCGCCAGCGGGTCCGCGTCCCGTGCCAGTGTCAGCACGTCGGCCGTGGTGCGGACGTCCGTGTTGCCGCGCTCGCGCATCTGGCGGACGAGGCTCGCGCCGCTGGCCACGGTCTCCAGGCAGCCGGTGTTGCCGCAGGAGCAGGGGATGTCCCCGCTGCCGTCGATGCGCGTGTGCGTGATGTCGCCGGCCGCAGCGGTGGCCCCGCGGTGGATGTGGCCGTCCACGATGATCCCGCTGCCGATCGCGGTGCCCGCCTTGACGGTGATGCTGTGCTGGGCGTGCCCGAGCTGGCGACGGTGCTCGCCGAGGGCGGCGAGATTGGCGTCGTTGTCGACGACGACGGGGACACCGTGGCGCTCCGCGAGGTGCTCGCCGACGCGGAATCCAGGCCACCCCGGCATCCGCGAGGGCTGATCCACGGAGCCGGTCGCGACGTCGACGGGGCCGGGCAGGCTCACGCCGATCGCGTGGACCCGCGTCTCGGCGAGCAGGCGCTCGAACACCTCCGACACTCTCTCCAAGGTGGCCTCCGGGCCGTCCGCGACGTCGATCGCGATGGTCTCCGAGTGGAGCAGGCCGCCGCTGAGGTCGTGCCGCCCGATGCGGGCATGGCGCCCGCCGAGATCGGCGGACAGCACGATGCCGTCGCCGGCGATCCGGAGCACGCGTGGCCGTCGTCCCCCGCGGGAGGTGCCGGCCCCGGCCTCCTCCAGCACGCCGGCATCGAGAAGCGCCTGTACGCGCAGGCCGACGGTGGAGGCGGCCACGCCGAGAGCGGAGGCGAGCTCCGAGCGGGAGCGGGCTTGCCCGCGCGCGACGAAGTCGAGGATGCGCCGTGTGTGCGGATCGTCGACGGGGGTGTCGGCGGGGTTCGTCATGGAGGCCCTTCGTCTCGGAGCATCGTCAGCGTAGCGGGGGTGTCGCATGTTTCGGGGGAGTGACGAATTATCACCACCCTATAAACATCGGATGTTCAGCTTGCGGCACCTTGCGAACTATGACAGCGTAACTTCATACGAAATCCTAATTGGTTAGTTCGAGTCTCGAAATAACCGTTCCCTTCTCAGGAGGCATTCAATGAAGAAGTTGCGTGTGGGGGCTGTCGCCGCTGTCGCGGGCGTGGCCGTGGCGATGACCGGCTGTGCGAGCAGCGGGGGATCCGGAGGCTCGGCCGACGGCGACACCATCGTCGTGGACATGTGGGCCGGCAGCGAGTCGGACGTCGATGCGCTGGAGGCGCAGATCGAGTTCGCGCAGAAGCAGAACCCGGACATCAAGATCAAGCTGCAGACGTCGCCGTGGAGTGACTTCTTCACCAAGCTCACGACCAACATGGCCAGCGGCAACATGGCGTGCATCACCGGCATGAGCGGCGCGCAGCTCGGCGGCTACACGGCCGGCTTCCGCGAGCTCAGCGACGAGGATCTCAAGACCGCGGGCATCGACTGGTCGGAGTTCAACCCGAGCGCCGACGGCATCCTCAGCTTCGAGGGCAAGGTCTACGGCGTGCCGTTCGACGTCGCCACGATGCTCGTCTACTACAACCAGGACATGCTCAGCGCCGCCGGTGCCGCCACGCCGGAGATCGGCTGGACGTTCGACGACTTCGACACGATCGCCGCCGACGCCACGAAGGACGGCAAGTACGGCTTCGGCATGGGCATGGGCGGCTACCAGTGGATGTCGATGCCGATCGCGTACTCCGCCACGCAGCCCGCCTCCGAGGACGGCACGCTGCACATCGACGACGAGGACTTCGTCGACGCCGCGTCCTGGTACGCCGGCCTGGTCACGGAGAAGAAGGTCGCGGCTCCGGTCGCCTCCGCCTCCGACACCGGCTGGGGCGAGAACCAGTACACGGGTGGCAACGCGGCCATGGCCGTCGACGGCACCTGGAACGCCGTCAGCTACCTCAACAACGAGTCCGGCTTCGCCGCCGGCATGGTGCCGCTGCCCGCGGGTGTGGACGGCAACCCCGGTCCCATCCTCGGCTCCGGCTACGGCATCGCCGAGAACTGCAAGAACCCGGAGGCCGCGCTGAAGGTGCTCGGCTCCCTCGTCGGCGAGGACGCGCAGGACTACATCGCGTCGTCCGGCCGCTCCTACCCGGCCCGCATCTCGTCGCAGCCGCTGTACTTCGAGTCGATCGACGAGCAGTACCGCGACCAGGTCCAGTCGGTGTTCGAGGCCGCGTTCGGTGACACGGTGCCGCTGTACATGACCAAGAACTGGCAGAAGCTCGACAGCTACATCCAGCCCAACCTCGTCAGCGTCTACAACGGCCAGATGACGATGGAGGAGCTGCTGTCGAACGCCCAGGCGCAGTTCGGCGAGTGAGCCGGATCCGGCTCGCACAGCAGTAACAGAGAAAGACAACGAGATGACGATCACGACGAGACGTCGAGGATCGCTCGCCAAGGTCGAGGGCCGCCAGGCGCTGGGTTTCGCAAGCCCGGCCCTGGTGGGCCTCGCCCTGTTCACGATCGTGCCCGTGGGGCTCTCGATCGTGATGAGCGTCTTCGACTGGCCGACCTTCGGCGAACGCACCTTCAACGGGGTGGACAACTACGTCAAGCTGTTCACCAGCAGCCCGGACTTCTGGCCCGCGCTGCGCAACTCGGCCGTGTACACGCTGCTGTACGTGCCGTTGAGCGTCGCTCTCTCGCTCGTGCTCGCCCTCGGCCTCGGCCCCCGCATCCGCGGCCGCGGTGCCCTGCGCGTGCTCTTCTTCATCCCCGTCGTGACCCCGATGGTCGCGAACGTCCTGGTGTGGAAGATGATGCTGCAGCCGCAGGGGCTCTTCAACGGCCTCTCGGTCACCTGGTTCGGCATCGAGCTGCCGAACTTCCTCGCCGACCCCAACTGGGCGATGATCATGGTCGTCGTGATGAGCGTCTGGCAGGGACTCGGCTACAACATGCTGATCTTCTCCGCCGCCCTCGAGCAGCTCCCGGAGAGCGTCCTGGAAGCGGCCAGTATCGATGGCGCACAGGGCATCCGGCGTGTGTGGAGCATCATCATCCCGATGATCTCCCCGTCGATCTTCTTCGCGACGATCATGACGATGATCACCTCGCTCCAGGTCTTCGTCCAGCCGCAGATGCTCACCGGAGGCGGCCCCGGCAACGCCACCAAGCCCCTCGTGATGTACATCTGGGAGCAGGGCTTCACCTTCGGCGATCTCGGACTCGCCGCCGCCGCCGCGTGGATCCTGTTCGCGATCATCATCGCGATCACGGGCATCCAGTTCGCCGCACAGAAGAAGTGGGTGCACTATGAGCACTGAGACCCTCGTCCGGCCCACCGGCACCGCCCCGCGGCGTCAGCGCGAGCGGGAGAAGGCGCGTGGTGCGGCGACCACGCCGGGCGCCCGCGCCCGACTGATCCTCGCGCACGTCACCATCTACGTCGCGGCGCTCATCTTCATCGCGCCGCTCGTCTACGCGTTCTTCTCGGCCCTCAAGCCGAACTCCGAGATGTTCTCGATGCCGCCGACGCTCGTGGGCTCCGAGCTCCGCTGGAGCAACTTCGTCGACGTCTTCGCCTACGGACCGTTCCTCACGTACATCATGAACTCGTTCATCGTGGCGATCGGTGGCACCCTGGTCGTGCTCGTGGTGTCCACGACCGCCGGATACGCGTTCGGGCGCCTGCGCTGGAAGGGCCGCGACGCGGTCTTCGTCCTCTTCCTCGCCACGCTGATGGTGCCCGCCGAGGTGCTCGTCATCCCCATGTTCCAGGTCATGCAGTGGTTCAACTGGGTCGACACCTATCAGGCGCTCATCCTTCCCTTCGCGTTCGGCGCCTTCGGCACGTTCCTGATGCGGCAGTTCTTCCGCGGCATCCCCTACGAGCTGGAGGAGGCGGCCCGTGTCGACGGCGCCGGCCCTGTCCGGTCCTTCCTGCAGATCATCCTGCCGCTGTCGAAGTCCGCGGTCGCGGTGCTCGCGGTCTTCACGTTCCTGTCCTTCTGGAACAGCTACCTCTGGCCCCTCATCGTCACGGTCGACTACAACGCGCACGGCACGCTGCCCGTCGGTCTGGCGAGCTTCGCCGGCCTCACCGGCACCCGCTGGGACCTGCAGATGGCCGCAGCGATCATCTCGATGATCCCCACCACCCTGCTCGTGATCGTGCTGCAGAAGCATCTGGTCAAGGGCATCGCGATGGCCGGACTGGGCGGACGATGAGCGCGGTCGGGCAGCAGACGGACGACCCTCGACGAACGACCACGGGCCTCGGATCCGACCTGGCGCTGGCGGGGGTGGACATCGGGGGCACGAAGATCGCGGCCCTCGTCGTGGACGCGTTCGGAGACGTCCTCGCACGCGGAAGCGTGCCGGCACCCGCCAGCGTCGGCGGCCCGGCGATGGCGGATGCGGCGGCCGGTCTCGTCGCGCGGCTGGCGGCCGAGGCCGGTGTCGCCGTCGCCGCGGTGGGGGTGGGCGCCGCGGGCGTCATCGACCACGAGAGCGGCACCATCCGCGCCGCGTCCGCCCTGTTCGCGGACTGGGCGGGCTTCCCGCTCGGCCCGGAGCTGGCGCAGCGCCTCGGTGTCCCGGTGCGGGTGGAGAACGACGTGAACGCCTTCCTCCTCGGTGAAGCCGCCGCGGCGGGCCCGAGCGTGCCCGATGTGCTCGGTGTGATGCTCGGCACGGGCGTCGGCGGCGCGCTGGTCATCGGCGGGGAGCTGCACCACGGCCCGCACGGCGCGGCCGGCGAGATCGGGCACACGCCCGGTTACAGCGACCTCGTCTGCACCTGCGGGCAGACCGGTCACCTGGAGACCCTGGCCTCCGGGACGTCGATCGCCCGGCGGTTCGAGGAGCGCACCGGGCGCTCGGTGAGCGATGCCAGGGAGGTGGCGGAGGCCGCCCGGGCGGGTGACGCCGACGCCCGCGCGGTGTTCGACGCCGCCGGACGGGCGCTCGCTCTCGCCTGCGCCAGTGCCGCGACGCTCCTCGACCTGCCGATCGCCATCGTCGGCGGCGGGGTCACGGCCGCCTGGGACGTCCTGGAGCCGTCGATCGAGCGGACGCTCGGTACCGATGCCCCGGTGTCGGGCATCGCGCTGCGCGTCGTCCCCGCCGTCCTCGGAGCCGACGCCGTCGCGCTCGGCGCCATCGAGAGCGCCCGACGCGCCCTCGCCCCCGTTTCCTGACCACGACTGCGACCGCAGAGGAGAACACCACCGTGACCGCACGCCCGGAAGCCCACGAGATCTGGATGGGTCCGCTGCCGCCGCTCGCCGAGGGCGGGCTCGCGCGGCCCCGGATCGGCATCGGCGGCATCTCCATCGAGTCGAGCACCTTCTCCCCGCACATCTCCGGGGACGAGGCCTTCACGATCCGCACCGGCGATGCACTGCGGGCGTACTACCCGTTCCTCGACGCCGGACGCGAGCTCGCCGAGGCGGCGGAGTGGGTCCCGCTCACGCACGGGCGGTCGCTCCCCGGCGGCGCCGTGGACCCGGACACCTATCGGCGGATGAAGGACGCCCTCGTCGAGGGGATCCGCACGCAGGGCCCGTTCGACGGCTTCTTCTTCGACATCCACGGCGCGATGAGCGTCGTCGGGATGGACGATGCCGAGGGCGATCTGGCTCTCGCGGTGCGGGAGGCTCTCGGCCCGGACACCCTCGTCTCCACGTCGATGGACCTGCACGGCAACGTCTCGGAGACCCTGCGCGACGCGGTGGATCTGCTCACCTGCTACCGCATGGCCCCGCACGAGGACTGGCTGAACACGAAGGAGCGGGCGGTGTGGAACCTGCTCGACCGTCTCCGTGGACCGCACGGCGGCGATGTGCAGGCGCGGCGACCCTTCACCGCCTGGGTGCCCGTGCCTGTGCTCCTGCCGGGGGAGAAGACGAGCACGCGGCTCGAGCCCGCGCAGGGCATCTATGCCGAGCTCCCCGAGATCGAGGCTCTGCCCGGTGTCGTCGACGCCTCCGTGTGGATCGGCTACGCGTGGGCGGACGAGCCGCGCTGCCAGGCCTACGTCGTGGTCACCGGGGACGACCGTGAGGTCATCGCCCGGGAGGCGGAGCGCGTAGCCCGGATGTTCTGGGAGGCGCGGGAGGATTTCGTCTTCGTCGCGAAGACCGGAAGCCTCGACGAGGCGCTGGAGGAGGCCCTGGCGTCCGGAGCCCCGCGTCCGTACGTGATCTCCGACTCCGGGGACAACCCTACGGCCGGGGGAGCGGGCGACGTGACCTGGACCCTCGCCCAGCTGCTCCAGCGACCCGAGCTCACCGACGGGACGCACACGACGCTGGTCGCCTCGATCTTCGATCCGCGGGCCGTCGCCGAAGCCGTGGAGGCGGGCGTCGGTGCGACGGTCACGCTGTCCGCCGGCGCCGCGGTCGACTCCGGGCCCCACGGACCGGTCGAGATCACCGGCACGGTGTTCTCCGTCACCGACGGCGACCCGGACGCCGGCACCCAGGTGGTGATCGCTGTCGGCGGGCTGCACGCCATCGTGACCGCGCGCCGCAAGCCCTTCCACCACCTCTCCGACTTCCGGATGCTGGGGCTCGAGCCGACGACGGCCGACGTCGTGGTCGTGAAGATCGGCTACCTGGAGCCGGAGCTGTATGAGCTGGCGGCGGGATGGACGCTGGCGCTCACCCCGGGCGGGGTGGACCAGGACCTGCTCCGCCTCGGACACCATCGCCTGCGCCCCGGGGTGTTCCCGTTCGACACGACAGGCGACCCCGATCTGACCGCGGTGGTCGTGCGCCGCGGGGCCGACGAGGAGGACACGGCATCATGATGAACTTCGAGAAGCGCACCGGCCCCGACTTCGGTGCGGCGTCCCCGGTCTACCCCGCGAACGGCGTGCCGGACTGGTACCGCGACGCCAAGCTCGGCTTCTTCGTGCACTGGGGGCTGTACTCCGTGCCGGCGTGGGCCGTGCAGCACGGGGAGGGCGTGAACATCCCCACCGAGGACGCCTATGCGTGGCACCAGTACGCGGAGTGGTACGGCAACACGGTGCGCATCCCGGGCAGCCCGACGTGGGAGCGTCACCAGCGCACCTACGGCCCAGGGACCTCGTACGAGGACCTCGCCGACCAGTGGGACGCCGACGCCTTCGATGCTGACGCCTTCGTCGGTGAGCTCGTGTCGGCGGGGGCGCGTTACGTCGTGCCCACGACCAAGCACCACGAGGGGTTCTGTCTGTGGGACACCGCCACGACGGGATTCAACGCCGTCGCGCGCGGCCCTCGTCGTGACCTCATCTCCGAGTTCCACGACGCCACGCGGCGGGCCGGAGCCAAGTTCGGCGTGTACTACTCCGGAGCGCTCGACTGGCACGTGAGCGACTTCCCGCCGATCGAGTCGGACACCGACCTGTTCCGGTTCCGTCGCAACGACGCGCACTTCTCCCGGTACGCCGCCGCGCAGCTCGAGGAGCTCGTGGACCGGTTCGCGCCCGACGTGCTCTGGAACGACATCGAGTGGCCGGACGGCGGCAAGGGCACGGAGGACTACGCCGTGGCCGCACTGCTACGGCGTTACTTCGACGCCGTCCCGGACGGCGTCGTCAACGACCGGTGGGGCGTGCCGTACCACGGCTTCCTCACCCGCGAATACACGAACATCCCGGACATCATCCCCGAGCCCTGGGAGTCGACCCGCGGGCTCGGCTACTCGTTCGGGTTCAACCAGGCGGAGGACGAGCGGCACTCGCTCTCCGGGGCGGCCCTGATCCGGCTCCTCGTCGACGTCGTCGCGAAGAACGGCAACCTGCTCATCAACGTGGGTCCCGCGGCGGACGGGTCCATTCCGGCGCTGCAGCGGAAGGCGATGCAGGAGCTCGGCGGCTGGCTGGCCGTGAACGGCTCGGCGATCTACGGCACGCGGCCCTGGACGCGGATGGGGGAGCGGACGGGGGCTCCTCGTCGCTACACCACGTCGACGGATGCGGTGCACGTGCACGCGCTGGACCCGGCGGCAGGCGAGTTCGAGCTGCCGTCCGAGCTCGCGGGCGCTGCGCTGTCGTGGGCCGACGGGACCCCGGCCCACGCGACCGTGGACGGCGGTGCGACCCGCATCGTGATCCCGGCCGGTCTCCGCGAGGCTCCGGTCGCCGTGCTCACCGCGCACGGCGCCTGACACACGCTCCGCAGAATGGCCCCCGTCGGTGATCCGACGGGGGCCCTTCGTCGCTGAGCTAGGGGCGCGTGCGCTCCTCGAGAACCTCGATCACGTGGCGGTACGGGCGGCCGGTGGCGCGGGTCATGCCGATCTCGCACGTGCGGTTGGCCGACACGAAGGCGTCGAAGCCGCCGCGGGCCGTATCGGCTGCGGCCACCTCGGCCGATTCCTGCGCCGTCGCGCTCGCGGTGAGCTCGGGGTGCAGCATGCCGCGGTCGCCGGCGAACGCGCAGCAGCCCCAGCCGTCCGGCACGAAGACCTCGTCGGCGACGGCGGCAGCGATCGCCGTCAGTGCCCCGGTCGCGCCGAGCGCGGTCGTCGAGCAGGTCGGGTGCACGGCGATCGAGGGGAGCTTCGCATCGACGGAGAGGCGCGGCAGCACCTCCCGCGCGACGAACGTGGTGGCGTCCTCGATGCGCAGCCCCGCGTACTCCGGGTGCGCGGCGACGGCCTGGGTGAGCATCACGTCGAGGCCCTCGGTGCAGGAGGCCGCATCGCAGACGACCGGGAGCTCCCCGTGGCGGCTGGCGTCCCAGAGCGAGGCCAGCACCCGGTTCGACATGAGGCGATAGCCGTCGAGGTGTCCCTTGGACTTCCACGGCGTCCCGCAGCAGAGCCCGCCGTTCTCCTCCGGGACCACGACGGGGATCCCGGCGCGGTCGAGCAGGGCGCGCAGGGCGTCGCGGGAGCCGGGACCCTCGTCCTCCGGGCCGAACATCGTGCCGATGCAGGCGCCGAAGAAGACGGCTTGGGCATCGGACGGTGAGACCGGTCGGGACGGCGCGGTGCCGCCGCGGGGGAGGCCGCCGTCGTAGAGGGGCACGGTGTCGGCACCGAGCACCGCGCGTCCGACCCGCGTCGCGCCGCGCACGAGCGGGACGGGGAGAGCGTCGGCGACCGTGAGGGCGACGCCGCCGGCGCGCGTGACGGTGCTCCAGTGCTTCGCCGCCGTTCCCCACGCGGCCCCCTCCACGGCGTTCTCCTGCTCGGCGCGGAGGCGGCGGACGAGGTCGCCGGTGTTGATGTCCACCGGACACGCGACGCCGCACATGCCGTCGACCGCGCAGGTCTGCACGCCGTCGTAGTCGTAGTCGGCGCGGAGGTCCCGCAGCAGCGCCGTGTCGCCCTGCTCCTCGGCCCAGGCCATGTCCCGGCGCAGCACGATGCGCTGCCGCGGTGTGAGGGTGATGCTCTTGCTCGGGCACGTGGGCTCGCAGTACCCGCACTCGACGCAGCGGTCCACCTCGTGCTCGACCGTGGGCACGCGCTTCAGATCCTGCAGATAGGAGTCCGGGTCGTCGGAGAGCACGACGCCGGGGTTGAGGATCCCGTCCGGATCGAACAGCCGCTTGATCTCCCACATCATGTCGGTGAGCTCGTCGCCGTACTGCCGCCGCACGAACGGCGCCATGATGCGGCCGGTGCCGTGCTCGGCCTTGAGGGATCCCTCCTGCGCGAGGACGAGCTCGACGAGGTCGTCCGTGAAGCGGCGGTACCGCGCCACGCTGTCGGGGTCGTCGAAACGCTCGTTCAGCAGGAAGTGGACGTTGCCGTCCTTCGCGTGCCCGAAGATGACGGACCCCTCGTAGCCGTGTTCCGCGAACAGCTCGATCAGGCGTTCGCAGGTGGCCAGCAGCCGGGGGACGGGGACGACGATGTCTTCGAGGAGAGCGGTCGTGCCGGACGGCCGCGCTCCGGCGACCGCCGTGTAGAGGCCCTTGCGGACGTGCCACAGCGCGGCGCGCTCTCCCGCATCGGTCGTCAGGCGTGGGGCGACGGCGAGGGGGAGGGCATCGAAGTGCGCCTGCGCTGATGCGCTCGCGACGGCGAGGGCGTCGTCATCCACGGCGTGCACCTCGACGAGGAGGGCGGCGTGGCCCTGCACGTCGATCTCGGAGATCGCGGCCGGGACGTCGCTCAGGCCCTGGGCGACGCGCAGCGAGGCGGCGTCGAGGAGTTCGATCGTCGCAAGTCCGAGCTCCGTGAGAGCGGGGAGCGCGGTCATCGCCGCCGACAGCGTCTCGAAGACGAGCAGGCCGGTGGCGATCGCGGGGCGCACCTCGATGGTGCGGAAACGGGCCTCCGCGACGAAGCCGAGGGTCCCTTCCGATCCGATGAGGAGGTGTTCGAGGATCCGCACCGGGTCGTCGAAGTCGAGCAGGGCGTTCAGGCCGTAGCCCATGGTGTTCTTCATCGAGAACTGCTGTCGGAGGAAGGCGACGTTCTCGGGCGCGGCGAGCAGCCGCTCCCGGAGCGACGACAGCCCGGCGAACAGGCCGGGTTCCGCGGCGCGGAGCACATCCGCGGCGTCCGCCCGTCCGGTGTCCAGCACGGTGCCGCTGGGCAGCACGACGACCATCGAGGTGATCGTCTGGTACGAGTTCTCCGTGATGCCGCAGGCCATGCCGCTGGAGTTGTTGGCGACGACGCCGCCGATCGTGCAGGCGATCTCGCTGGCCGGATCCGGTCCGAGCTTGCGGCGGTACCGGGACAGCCGTGTGTTCACCTGCCGGACCGTGGCCCCGGGGCCGACCCGCACCGCGGCGCCGTCCTCCTCGATGTGTATGTCGCGGAAGTGGCTGCGCGTGTCGACGAGGATGTCGCCGCTGATGCCCTGTCCGGAGAGGCTGGTGCCGCCGGAGCGGAACGTGAGCGTACGCCCGGCCGCCCGGACCGCTGTGAACGCGCGGGCGACGCCCTCCGCGTCCGCGGGGGAGAGCACTGCGTCCGGGACGAGCAGGTAATGCGAGGCGTCGTGGGCGCGGGCGAACCGGTCGATGGATCGGGCGTGGACCTGCGTCTCGGTCCCCAACAGTGCGGGATCGAGGGGGTGGTCGAGGGTGGTGGGCACGGTGCTCCTCTGCTCCGCTCGAAGATTGTCTGACAAGTGTACTGAACGACGGCCGTCTCACTAGACTGTTCCGCATGACCTCGATCGCGGAGCGCCCCCTCGGCGTGGTCGGCGTGGTCGATGCCGTGACCGGACAGCTGCGCACCCGGATCCTCTCCGGCGAGATCCGCTCGGGGGAGCCGCTGACCGAGGCGGCCGTCTCCCAGGCCTACGGCGTCGCCCGGCCCAGCGCGAAAGCGGCCATCGAGCAGCTCGTGGCCAGTGGACTGCTCGTCCGGACGGCGCATCGCACGGCGCGTGTGGTCGGCATCGAGGCGGAGACCGTCCGCGACGTCTACCGCACGCGGATCCGGCTGGAGAGCGCGGCGCTGCGCGAGCTGGCGGAGAGCGCGGCCGTGCCGGCGGCCGCTGTGGCGGCGAACGCCGAGCTGCAGGCGATGGCACCGGGCCCCGATCCCGCGACGGTCGATCCCGACCTCCGTTTCCACACGGCCCTCATCGACGCGCTGGGAAGCGAGCGCACCAGTCGCATGTACCGGAGCGTGCTGGACGAGGTGCGGCTGTGCATGGCGCAGGTGCAGGGGCGGCGTCTCCTCGACGCGGAACTCATCGCCGCGCAGCACGCCGAGATGCTCGAGGCCGTCGCCGCCGGGGACGCGGAGCGCGCGGCCGCCGTGCTGCGTGCCCACCTCGCCTCGGCCGAGGACCATCTCGTCGAGGCCCTGCACGGCTCCTGACGTCAGCCCGCGTCGGCGGGGGCGTCCTGGATCTCGATGGGTGCGTCCGTCGGGTCGGCCCAGACCGGAGCAGGCAGAGGCGTATCGACCTGGCCGGCCTGGATCGCGCGGAGGGCTTCGGTGATCTCGTCGGCGTTCTCGGGCACCGCCAGGCCGCAGGTGCGCAGCTCGGACGCGAACTGCAGGGTGAGCCGTATTTTCCCCGCCTCGATGGCCTCGGAGGTGGTGCCAGTGCGGATCTCGCTGCCGGTCTGGAGCGCGGGCACCTCGTCGCAGACGTGATAGACCTTGCCGCCGTCGACCCACACGACCTCATCGGCCCCGAGGAGCTGGATCACGGCGGACTGGTCCGCGGTGTACTGCTCGACGGACGGCGGGGCGAAGCTCGTCCCGACGACCGCGGCGAGGACGGCCAGGACGATGCCCACGATGCCGGCGGTCGCCTTCTGCCCCTTGTCCATGTCCTTGTTCAGGAAGATGAGGATGACCAGGGGCAGGAAGGCGACGACCGCGATGATCGCGCCGAGCTGGTTCTGGACGAAGAACCGCGTCTTGTCCGCGCGCCGCGCCGGGTCGAGGGTGTTGGCCTTCTTCCACAGGATCGAGCCGACGATCGACAGCGCGGCGATCACGACCAGCAGGACGAGCAGGGCGATGAACGCCCACTGCGGGAATTGCGCGGTCGCTCCCTGCTCTTCCAGGAGGCCGGTGTCCGGATCGCGGAGCAGCCTGCCGCCCTCGTCGACGAACTCGCGCTGGCGCAGGAGCCAGAAGATGCCGACGGCCTCGCCCGCGATGGCGAGTGCCCAGAGGACCGCGGCGATGATGCGGAAGCGCGTCGCGGAGGCCTTGGCCTCCGGGCTCGGCGTCCAGCCCGCGGGCGGCTCGCCGGTCGCGGCGCCGGTCGTGGGACGACGCGGCGCGGCGGAAGACGTCTGGTCGTTCTCGGCCATGGTTGTCCTTTCCCCCGAAAGTCCTCGGCGACCCCGCCGAGGCATCCCCGAGCCTAGTGGCCGCGGTGTCCTACGCTGGAGAGATGACATCCGATTCGGACGACGCCCTGAGCTGGGAGGGCGACGACAGCGCGGAGCGACGCCCCCGGGACGCCGCACGGCGCTCCACGCCCGCTCCGGAACCGACGCCGGTCGAGGCCGTCGCGCCCGCGGCGCCCGCATCCGCGTCGGGGGACGAGACGACCGCGGCGCCCTCCGGTCTCAGCAACGCGATGCTGGTCCTCGTCGGGGTCGTCGGGGGCGTCTACCTGCTCTACACCCTGGGGTGGATCGCGGGCGGTCTCCGCCTGCAGCCACTCGCCTCGTTCCTCGTCGCGGATTTCATGTTCCTGCCCTGGTTCGTGCTGGCGATCGCCGCCCCCGCGCTGTGGTTCCTCGCGACATGGGTGCTGACGCGGGGCCGGGCCTCCTGGATCCGCGCCGCCGTGCTCCTGGCGGGCGTCGTACTGCTCGTGCCGTGGCCGTTCGTGACCGTGGGGGTGATCGGCTCATGACCGCTCCGAAGGCACCGTCCGCCGTGGCGACCGGCTCGCCGCGCTGGCTCGTGTGGACCGTCATCGCCCTCGCCGGGCTCTTCTACGCCTACGCGGTGTGGAACGCGGTCGCGCACCTCATCACCATGGCCCAGACCGGTCTCACCGGCACCGGATGGGCGACGCTCCTGTTCGGCGTGGTGTTCCCCGTCATCGTGTTCGGGTTCGCCTTCGCGATCGGCCGGCGGCGGCGGGTGGGCGAGCTCGCTCTGACGTTCCTCGCCGGACTCGGGATCGTCGCGGTGTTCTGGATGAGCCTGCTCGCGCTGAGTCTGACGCTGCCCAGCGCCTGACCCGCATCCGTCACGCCGTCACACGGCACGGAGCGGTCCCGGCGCTCCGGTAGAGTTGTCGCGATCGCGCCCCCGACGGTGTGCGGCGCATCGGCCCCTCCCGCCTGTCGCGCTGCCCCGAAGGATCCACTGTGCCGAAGCCTGTCGTGCTCATCGCCGAAGTACTCTCTCCCGCCACGATCGAGGCGCTCGGCCCCGACTTCGACGTCCGCCACGTCGACGGTACCGATCGCGAGGCGCTGTTCGCCGCCCTCGCGGAGTCGGACGCGGTGCTCATCCGCTCCGCGACCCGCATCGACGAGGAGGCGCTGTCGCACGCGCCGAAGCTCAAGGTCGTCGCGCGGGCCGGTGTCGGCCTCGACAACGTCGACATCAAGGCCGCGACCGCGGCCGGCGTCATGGTCGTCAACGCCCCGACGTCGAACATCGTCTCGGCCGCCGAGCTGACGGTCGGCCACATCCTCAGCCTGGCCCGCCGCATCCCGGCCGCGCACGCCTCGCTGTCCGCCGGGCAGTGGAAGCGCAGCTCCTTCACCGGTGCCGAGCTCTTCGAGAAGACCGTCGGCATCGTCGGACTGGGCCGGATCGGCGCTCTCGTCGCTGCTCGCCTCGCCGCCTTCGACATGCGCGTCGTCGCGTACGACCCCTACGTCACCTCGGCGCGCGCCCAGCAGCTCGGCGTGCAGCTCCTCTCGCTCGACGAGCTCGTCGCCGAAGCCGACTTCCTCACGATCCACATGCCCAAGACCCCGGAGACGACGGGCATGATCGGCGCGGAGCAGTTCGCCGCCATGAAGCCGACCGCGTTCGTCGTCAACGTCGCCCGCGGTGGACTCATCGACGAGGAGGCGCTGCACGAGGCGCTCGTCGCCGGCGAGATCGCCGGGGCCGGCCTGGACGTCTTCACCTCCGAGCCCCCGGCCGAGGGCGGTAGCGCCCGCGCGCTGCTCGACCTCCCGAACGTCGTCGTGACCCCGCACCTCGGTGCGAGCACGGAAGAGGCGCAGGAGAAGGCCGGCGTCTCGGTCGCGCGCTCGGTGCGGCTCGCGCTCGGCGGCGACCTCGTCCCGGATGCGGTCAACGTCGCGGGCGGCGTCATCGACCCGTACGTGCGTCCCGGCATCTCGCTCGTGGAGAAGCTCGGCCAGATCTTCGCCGCGCTGGCCACGTCGCCGCTCACGAGCCTCGACGTCGAGGTGCACGGCGAGCTCAACGACTACGACGTGAGCGTGCTCAAGCTGGCTGCCCTCAAGGGTGTCTTCACGAACATCGTGAGCGAGACCGTGTCGTACGTGAACGCGCCCCTCCTGGCGGAGCAGCGCGGCATCGCGGTGCGCCTGCTCAAGGACGACGTGAGCGAGGAGTACCGGAACGTCATCACCCTCACGGGGGCGCTGTCCGACGGATCGCAGCTCTCGGTGTCGGGCACGCTGACCGGACCGAAGCAGGCCGAGAAGCTCGTCGGCATCAACGACCACGCCCTGGAGCTGCCGATCGAGAAGCACCACGTCGTCATGCTCTACACCGACCGCCCCGGCATCGTGGCCGTCTACGGGCAGAAGTTCGGCGAGGCCGGGATCAACATCGCCGGCATGCAGATCTCGCGGCTCGCGGCCGGCGACCAGGCGCTCAGCGTGCTGACGCTCGACTCGCCCGTGTCCGAGGAGCTGCTGGACGACGTGCGGGGCGCCATCGACGCCGACCTCTTCCGTCAGATCGAGATCACCGAGGTCTGACACCGCAGAGCGGGGGAGAAGGGCGGGAGCGCGATGCTCCCGCCCTTCTCCGTATCTGCAGCCCTATCCGGCGTCAGGCGGTGGCCCGCAGCACGAGGGCGATGAGATCGGCGAGCTCGTCGCTGCGCGGGACCAGGCGCTCCGGCCCGTGCACGTCGAGAGAGTTGTTGAAGTAGAGGCCGTCGCTCACGAGCATCACGAGGTCGAGGCTGGCGGTGTCGCGGACGTGCGGGCGGATCGTCTCCGCCCAGCGACGCCGGGTATCCCGGAGCATGTCGGACGCGGCGGACGAGCCGCCCTGGGCCAGCCGGGTCGTGGCGATCAGCGCCCGATCGAGGGCGTCGTCCTCCATCACCGAGGTCCGCACGTAGTACGCGACGGGACCTTCGTCGGCGGTGCGCATGCGCTCCAGATCGAGGGTGGTCAGGTGGTCGAGGCGCTCCAGGAGCCCGGCCTCGAGGTCGTCCTTGGAGCGGAAGTGGTAGAGCAGGCCGCCCTTCGACACGCCGGCGGCCTTGGCCGTCGCCTCGAGCGTCGCGGCGCGTTCGCCGTCGTCGATGAGGATCGCCTCGAAGGCGTCGAGGACCTTCTCGCGGGCGAGGGGTGGGCGGGGCATCGTTCATCCTCTGAGCGGGATCGGGAGGGCGGCATCTGTTACTATACCAGCCGGACGGTTTAGTAACGAGCGGTCCGCAGGAAGGAAAGGTGTTCCATGACCCGTACTGCGTCGATCCCGACGACAGAGACGGAAGCTCCCCGCGTCGGGGCTCGGGGGTGGGCGGCGCTCGTCGTCCTCATGCTCCCGGTGCTGCTGGTGTCAGTGGACAACACGGTGCTGAGCTTCGCGCTGCCCGAGATCTCGATCTCGCTCGCGCCGAGCGGGGCCGAACAGCTGTGGATCATCGACGTCTATCCGCTCGTGCTCGCCGGACTCCTGGTGACCATGGGGACACTCGGCGACCGCTTCGGGCGTCGTCGTCTGCTCCTCATCGGCGCCACCGGTTTCGCCGTGGTCTCCGCGCTGGCCGCCTTCGCGCCGACCGCGGGCCTGCTCATCGCCGCCCGCGCCCTGCTCGGCTTCTTCGGCGCCATGCTGATGCCGTCGACCCTGTCGCTGCTGCGATCGATCTTCCAGAACCGCGACCAGCGCCGCATGGCCATCGCGGTCTGGGCGTCCGCGTTCTCCGCCGGATCCGCGCTCGGCCCCATCGTCGGCGGCTTCCTCCTCGAGCACTTCGCGTGGGGTTCGGTGTTCCTCATCGCCGTCCCCGTCCTCATCCCGCTGCTCATCGCCGCGCCGCTGCTCGTGCCGGAGAGCCGTGACCCGAACCCGGGCCGCATCGACCCGCTCAGCATCGCCCTCTCGATGGCCGCGATGATCCCGGTCGTCTACGCGATCAAGTCCTTCGCGGTCGACGGTCCGTCGCTCTACGCCGGGGGATGGGCGCTGCTCGGCCTCGTGATGGGGGCGCTGTTCGTGCGCCGTCAGCTCCGCGCCGACACCCCGATGCTCGACATGGCGCTGTTCCGCCGCGGGTCGTTCTCGGGGGCGATCCTGGTGAACCTGCTCAGCGTCGTGGCCCTCGTCGGGTTCCTCTACTTCGTGTCGCAGCACCTGCAGCTCGTGCTGGGACTCTCGCCGATGGTCGCGGGCCTCGCGCTCGTGCCGGGGATGGCGGCCATGATCGTCGCCGGACTCACGGTGGTACCGATCTCGCGGCGGGTTCCGCCGCACGTGCTCATCCCGGCGGCGCTGGTGTTCTCCGTCGCGGGGTACCTCATCGTCGCCTTCACGACGCACGCGCACGGCGTGGCACCGCTCATCCTCGCCTTCGTCGTCCTCGGCATCGGCATCGGTGCGGCCGAGACCATCTCGAACGAACTCATTCTCTCCAGCGCTCCCGCGGCGAAGGCGGGTGCCGCGAGCGCGGTGTCCGAGACGGCGTACGAGCTCGGCGCCGTGCTGGGGACCGCGATCCTCGGCGGCATCATCACCGCGTTCTACCGCGGCGCGCTGGTGCTGCCCGAGGGGCTTCCGGCCGAGGTGGCCCGCGCTGCGCAGGAGACGCTGGCCGGTGCGTACACCGCCGCCCACGAGCTCCCGGCCGCGCTCGGCGACACCCTGTGGCAGGCGGCGGCCGACGCGTTCGGCTCGGGAGTCACGGTCACGTCGCTCATCGGTGCGGGCCTCGTCGTCGTCGCGGCGGTCATCGCGGCCGTCACACTGCGCAAGGCACCCACGCACTGACCACTACGCTGGGGGGACCGGCCCGTTCGACCCGCGGTCGCGCCGCGGCCGGTCCACCCCCGTGCAGTGCGCAAGGAGTCTCATGTCGCGTGTCGTGAAGCTGGCCGTCATCCCGGGTGACGGCATCGGTCCCGAGGTCATCGCCGAGGCGGAGAAGGTGCTCGACGCCGTCACCGCCGACAGTGCCGTGACGTTCGACAAGACCCGCTTCTCGCTCGGTGCCGGCCGGTACCTCGAGACCGGCGACACGCTCACCGACGACGACCTCGCCGCGATCTCCGCGCACGACGCGATCCTCCTCGGTGCGGTCGGCGGCACGCCGGGCGACCCGCGCCTGAAGGACGCGAACATCGAGCGCGGACTCCTGCTGAAGCTCCGGTTCACTCTCGACCACTACGTGAACCTGCGCCCCTCGAAGCTCTTCGCCGGAGCGCCCGGTCCGCTGTCGGACCCGGGCGAGGTCGACTTCGTCGTGGTCCGTGAAGGGACGGAAGGGCCTTACGTCGGCAACGGCGGAGCGATCCGGCAGGGGACACCGCAGGAGGTCGCGAACGAGACGTCCGTGAACACGGCGTTCGGCGTCGAGCGGGTCGTCCGTTACGCCTTCGCGCTTGCCGAGCGCCGCCGTCAGAAGCTGACCCTCGTGCACAAGACCAACGTGCTCGTGCACGCCGGTGCGATCTGGCAGCGCATCGTGAACGAGGTCGCCGCCGAGCACCCTGACGTCGCCGTCGACTACCTGCACGTCGACGCCGCCACCATCTTCCTCGTCACCGATCCCTCGCGCTTCGACGTGATCGTGACGGACAATCTCTTCGGTGACATCCTCACCGACCTCGCCGGCGCCGTCACGGGCGGCATCGGCCTCGCCGCCTCGGGGAACATCAACCCCGATGGCGCCTTCCCGTCGATGTTCGAGCCCGTGCACGGCTCGGCTCCGGACATCGCGGGCCAGCAGAAGGCCGACCCGACCGCCGCGATCCTCTCCATCGCGCTGCTGCTCGACCACCTCGGCCTGACGGCCGAGTCGGCGCGTGTGAGCGCCGCGGTCGAGGCGGACATCGCCGCCCGCAGTGGTGCCCGCACCACCGCGGAGATCGGCTCCGCGATCACTGCCCGTCTCTGAACGGCGGGCGTAGGCTGACAGGGCGCGAGGATGCGCCCACCCCACGAGGATTGGATGACGACATGACGACGATCGACGCCGAGACGAGCGTGGCTCCCCTGGAGTTCGCCGTGACGAAGAACCTGAACGCGGCCTCGCCGGCACGCGTCGCCGAAGTGCTGGAGAACCCCGGTTTCGGGGTCGTCTTCACCGACCACATGGTCGACATCTGCTGGTCGGCCAAGGGCGGCTGGCACCGTCCGCGCGTGCAGCCCTACGGCCCGATCCCGCTCGACCCCGCGGCGTCCGTGCTGCACTACGCGCAGGAGATCTTCGAGGGCATCAAGGCCTACCGGCACGCGGACGGTTCGATCCACACCTTCCGTCCCGACCGCAACGCCGCGCGCCTTCAGGCGAGCGCCCGCCGCCTGGCGCTGCCGGAGCTGCCGACGGAGTACTTCATCCAGTCGCTGCGCGAGCTCATCGCCGTCGACGGCCGCTGGGTGCCCTCCGGCGCCGACCAGAGCCTGTACCTGCGGCCGTTCATGTTCGCCAAGGAGGCCTTCCTCGGTGTGCGCGCGGCGCAGAAGGTCGCCTACTACGTGATCGCGAGCCCCGCGGGCGCCTACTTCACCGGAGGCGTGAAGCCCGTGCGGATCTGGCTCTCCGAGGACTACGCCCGCGCGGGACGCGGTGGCACCGGCAAGGCGAAGACGGGCGGCAACTACGCCTCCAGCCTCCTGCCGCAGGCCGAGGCCAGTGCGAAGGGCTGTGACCAGGTCGTGTTCCTCAACGAGAACCGCGATGTCGAGGAGCTCGGCGGCATGAACGTCGTGTTCGTGTTCAAAGACGGTCGTGTCGTGACGCCGGAGTCGGACAGCATCCTCGAGGGCATCACGCGCGACTCGCTGCTGCAGCTCGCCGAGGACCGCGGCTACACGGTCGAGAAGCGTCCGATCTCGATCGACGAGTGGCGTGAGGGCGTGGCCTCCGGTGACATCGTCGAGGTGTTCGCCTGTGGCACGGCCGCGGTCGTGACCCCGATCGGCGCGCTCGTGGGCGAGGGCTTCGACGAGCCGCAGCCGCTGGGTGAGCTCGCGCTGTCGCTCCGCGAAGAGCTCACCGACATCCAGTACGGGCGCCGCGAGGACAAGCACGGCTGGCTGCTCCGCCTCGACGCCTGATCCGATTCCCCGAGACCCCGTCTCCCCGCCGACACCCCGCCGTGTCGCCGCGTGGAAGGCGGGGTCTCGGCGTGTACCCGGGGTCTCGCGCGCGGGGACGGTTCCTGCACAATGCGGGGGGAGTGGGGGAAGAGGAGCGGGGGGTGTGGAGAACGAGAGGTGAGGAGAGCAGGCGGGGGAGAGTGAGGGGATGTCGCGGCGCCTCTCGTTCTCCGAAGCCTGGGATCTCGTGCGATCGCGGGAGGAGGTCCTCGACACGGGGGTCACGGAACGGGAACTGGGGGAGGCGGTCGCGTACGGCAGGCTGCGACGGGTGCACCGGGGGGCGTATGTCGACGCGGAGGTCTGGGACGCGCTGTGGCCGGAGGGGCGACAGCTCGTGCGGGTGTGCGCCGTACGACGGGCCAGCGCCGGCGGAGGTCCGGTATTCTCGCACCTCTCCGCGGCGGCGCTCTGGGGGCTGCCGCTCGTGGGGCCGATCCGGGACGACGTGCACACCGCGATCCGCAGCCGTCGGCACAGCCGGACCGAGGCCGGGGTCGTCCGACACCAGATGGCGCTCGACGAGGGCGACATCGTCCGGCGACACGGGCTCCGGTGCACGTCGTTGATCCGTACCGTGTTCGACCTCGCGAGGCTGCTGCGCCCAGAGGCCGTCGTCGCGGCCGGGGACGCGGCGCTTCGGATGGTCTCGATCGACGGACACGAGGTCGACCACGATGAGGTCGACGCCTGGCGGGCCGAGGTCGACCGGCTGTGTACGGCGGGGCTCCGGGGCGTGCGGCGCGCGCGGTGGATCGGAGCCTTCGCGGACGGACGGGCGCAGCTTCCGGGCGAGAGCGTGAGTCGCCTCCAGCTCCACCGACTCGGCTTCCGGGACATCGGTCTGCAGATCCCCGTCGTCGGCTCTGACGGCGCGCGGTACTTCGCCGACTTCGGCTTCCCGCGGTCGCAGGCCTTCGGGGAGTTCGACGGGGAGGACAAGTACCGGGATGCGGAGCTGCGGACGACGCCCACGGCGACCGATGCGGTGATGGCGGAGAAGCACCGCGAGGACGAGATCCGCGGGGTCACGGGGTGGCGGGTGGTGCGCTGGGGCTCCCGACACATCCGCACCCCCGAGGACCTCGGGCGCCGGCTCGCCGCGTTCGGCATCCATCCGCCCGGCTGAGGTCGGTTGAGCCCCCGGGCTCGCGTCGAGACCCCGCCTCACCTGCGCACGCAAGGCGGGGTCTCGACGAGAAAGCGGGGTCTCGACAGGGGAGCAGGGGATCTAGGGTGGAGGGATGAAGATCGCCCGGTTCAGCCACGACGACGCCATCATGTACGGGATCATCGACGACCGCGAGCTCGTGGTCCTGGCCGGGGACCCGATGTTCTCCGGGTACGAGACCACCGGCGCCCGCGTCCCGCTGACCGAGGTCACGCTGCTCGCGCCCGTGATCCCGCGCTCCAAGGTCGTCTGCGTTGGGAAGAACTACCACGACCACGCCGCCGAGATGGGGGGAGTGGCCCCCGAGGAGCCGCTGCTGTTCCTCAAGCCGAACACCGCCGTGATCGGCCCCGACGACGCGATCGTGCGTCCCGTCGCCCTCTCCGAGCGGACGGAGTACGAGGGCGAGCTCGTGGTCGTGATCGGGCGGATCGCCAAGAACGTGAAGGCGGAGAACGCCCTCGACCACGTGCTCGGCTACACCATCGGCAACGACGTCACGGCGCGCGACCTGCAGCGCAAGGACGGGCAGTGGTCGCGGGCGAAGGGCTTCGACACGTTCTGCCCGCTCGGCCCCGTGATCGAGACGGACTTCGACCCCGCACAGGCCACGATCGAGACGCGGGTGAACGGCGAGGTCCGCCAGCACGCCCCGCTCACCGACATGATCCACTCGGTCGCCGCAATCATCGAGTACGCCTCCGCGGTGTTCACGCTCCTTCCGGGCGACGTCATCATGACGGGGACTCCCGCCGGCGTGGGCACGTTCGAGGCGGGCGACACGGTCGAGGTCGAGATCTCCGGACTCGGCATCCTCCGCAACACCGCGCGCGACGCCGCTCCCACGTCATGATCGAGGTCGCCCTCACGGCGACGCAGCAGCAGGCGGTCCAGCGTCGCACCGTGCTCGTGCTGTCGCTGGGGCAGGTGCTCGGCGGCATCGCGTTCGGAGCCACCGTGTCGCTCGGTGCGCTGCTCGCCGCGGACATCTCCGGCAGCGACGCGCTCTCCGGACTCGCGACGGCGTCGGTGACCCTCGGGGCCGCGGTCTGCGCGATCCCGCTCGCCCGGATGGCCGCGCGGCTCGGACGGCGTCGTGCACTCACCCTCGGCAACCTCTTCGCCCTCATCGGCATCGCCGTGGTGATCCTCGCAGCATCCGTGCGCGTCTTCCCGCTCCTGCTCGTCGGCATCCTGCTGATCGGTGCGGGGAACGCGGGCAACCTGCAGTCCCGGTTCGCGGCCACGGACCTCGCGGCCCCGCAGCATCGTGGGCGCGACCTCTCGATCGTCGTGTGGTCCACGACGATCGGCGGCGTGGCGGGGCCGCTGCTGCTCGGTCCGGGGGAGATCGTCGGCCAGGCGATCGGCATGCCGCCGCAGACCGGCTCGTACGTCTTCTCGTTCGTCGCGCAGTGCGCGGCTCTGGCGCTCTATCTCGTCGCGCTCCGACCCGATCCGCTGCTCGCCGCGCAGCGACTCGCGCAGGCGGCGGCCGCCGCGACGAGCGCCGCCGTGGCGGACCGCCCGCGCGTGGCCCGCTACGCGATCTTCGCGATCGCGGGGTCGCACGTGGTGATGGCGTCGGTCATGGCGATGACCCCCGTGCATCTGTCCCACATGGCGCACGGCGCCCACGGTGCGGCCGCGACCCCGGCCGACGTCTCAGCGCTCGTCGGGATCACCATCGCGCTGCACGTCGGCGGCATGTACGCGCTCTCGCCGGTGTTCGGCGTGCTGGCCGACCGCTGGGGGCGGCTGCGCGTGGTGCTGCTCGGTCAGGCTCTGCTCGGCGGCGCCCTGGCCTTCGCCGTCTTCGCGGGCACCGAGGCGTGGGGCGTCATGGTGGCGCTCATCCTCCTCGGCCTCGGGTGGAGCGCCGCCACGGTCGCCGGCGCCGCCCTGCTCACCGAGGCCTCGGCCCCCGACGTCCGCACGCGGCGGCAGGGACGCAGCGACTCGCTGATGAGCCTGTCGGCCGCCGCCGGGTCCGTCCTCGCCGGCGTCGTGCTGTCGAACTTCCAGTACGCCGGGCTCGGTATCGCGGCCTCCGTGCTCGTCCTCGCGATCGTCGCGCTGTCGCCGCTCGCCCGGAGCAGCGCGCGGTGAAGGCCTGGGGTGGCGTCGGGGAGGCCTATGCCGCCTCGTACGCGGCCCTGTGCGCGGGGACCTTCGACGTCCTCGCCGCCGCCCTCGGACCGGCGGAGGGTCGCAGCCTCCTCGACGTCGGGGCGGGGGAGGGTGGCCTGGCGGTCCGCTTCGCCGGCCTGGGGTGGGACGTCACGGCCTGCGAGCCGGAGCCGACCATGCGCGCCGTCGCCCGCCGGCGGCACCCGACGCTGCGCATCATCGACGGCGGCCTGCCGACGCTGCCGTTCGCCGACCGCGCCGTCGACGCCGTCGTGGCGAACTTCGTGCTGAACCACGTCTCCTCCCCGCGGACCGCCGCCCGGGAGCTGGGGCGGGTCGCACGCGGACCGGTCGCCGCGACGACCTGGACCCGCTCGCCGTCGTGGTTCTGGGCCGAGGTCGTCGAACGCGCGGGGCTGCGGCCCTCTGCGGGGGAGAGGCTTCCGGCGGAGGAGGACTTCGATCGCACCGCGGACGGCTTCGCGGCCATGCTCGTCGACGCCGGACTCCCGGAGGTGTCGGTCACCGAGCACACCTGGACCTGGCACGCCGACCCGGACGCCCTGTGGGTCTCGGTCGAGGGCGGTGTGGCCGGCGCCGGGGCGCACTACGCCGGGCTCTCCTTCGCCGAGCGATCCCGGTTCCGCGCAGGGTTCGAGGAGACGGTCGCCGCGCATCGGGTGGGTGCGGTGCTCCCGCTGGAGCACCGCGCGGCCGTGGCGGTCTCGCGCCGGGGCTGACCGGCCCGCACCCGTAGAATCGAAGGGCTATGGCTACTCCGCATCCCCTCACCACGACCGCCAGCGGCGCCGACGTCCGCGTCCGCTTCTGCCCCTCTCCGACGGGGCTGCCGCACGTCGGCATGGTCCGCACGGCTCTGTACAACTGGGCGTATGCCCGTCACAACGGCGGGAAGATGGTGTTCCGCATCGAGGACACCGACGCCGCACGCGACAGCGAGGAGAGCTTCCGCCAGCTCGTGGACGCGCTCACGTGGCTGAAGATCGACTGGGATGAGGGCGTCGAGGTCGGCGGCCCGCACGCCCCGTACCGCCAGTCCGAGCGGCACGACATCTACCGCGAGGTCATCGACAAGCTGCTCGCGACGGGCGCGCTCTACGAGAGCTACTCGACGGCCGAGGAGATCGACGCCCGCAACGAGGCCAACGGCCGCGCGAAGCAGCTCGGCTACGACAACTTCGACCGTGACCTCACCGATGAGCAGAAGGCCGCCTTCCGCGCCGAGGGCCGGCAGCCCGCCCTCCGCCTGCGGGTGCCGGATGAGGACCTCACGTACGTCGACCTGATCCGCGGCGAGGTCACGTTCCCCGCGGGCTCCTTCCCGGACTTCGTCGTCGTGCGCCCCAACGGTGTGCCGCTGTACACGTTCGTGAACCCCGTCGACGACGCGCTGATGGGCATCACCCATGTGCTCCGCGGCGAAGACCTCATGCCGTCCACCGCGCGGCAGCTCTCGCTCTACGCCGCTCTCATCGACGCGGGTGTGACGACGTTCGTGCCACGGTTCGCCCACATGCCGCTCGTGCTGGGGGAGACCGGCAACAAGAAGCTCTCCAAGCGCGACCCGCAGGCCGATCTGTTCCTGCACCGGGAGCGCGGCTTCATCCACGAAGGGCTCCTGAACTACCTCGCGCTGCTGGGCTGGTCGATCGGCCCGGACCGCGACGTCTTCTCGCTCGACGAGTTCATCGCCGCGTTCGACATCGAGAACGTGAACCCCAACCCGGCCCGCTTCGACCAGAAGAAGGCCGAGTCGATCAACGGCGACCACATCCGCATGCTCGACGTGAAGGACTTCGCCGAGCGCACGGTGCCGTACCTCGCCGCGGCCGGCCTGTTCGACGAGCCGACCCACGAGCAGCTCGTCCTCGCCTTCCGCGCGGCTCCGCTGGTGCAGGAGCGCGTGCAGCTGCTGGGCGAGGTGCCGGGCATGCTCGGCTTCCTGTTCCGCGACGAGGTGTCGTACGAGGCGGATGCGCTCAAGGGGCTGCCGGCCAACGCCGCCGAGGTGCTGGACGCCTGCGTCACCGCGCTGGAGCCGGTCACCGACTTCACCCCGGAGAAGATCCAGGAGGTGCTGTCGACGGCGCTCGTGGAGAACCTCGAGCTCAAGCCGCGCGTCGCCTACGGGCCGCCGCGTGTGGCCATCACCGGCCGCCGCGTCTCGCCGCCCCTGTTCGAGTCGATGGAGCTGCTGGGCAAGGACGAGTCGCTGCGCCGCCTGCGCGCGCTCTCGGCGTTCCTCGGGAACTGATCCGCGACGCGCCCGAGCGGCGACACGGCACCGGTGGTTTTGGTGATCGGTCGCCGCTCGGGTAAGCTTGACTCTCGGTGCGAGGCTCCGGTTTCGCCCTTGGGGTATGGTGTAATTGGCAACACGGCTGATTCTGGTTCAGTTGTTCTTGGTTCGAGTCCAGGTACCCCAGCACTTCGAAAACCCCCGCTCTGGCGGGGGTTTTCTCGTTCTCCGGCACGGGCTCTCAGTGCACGAAGACCTTCAGCACGATGAAGACCATGCCGAACGCCGCCGTGCCCGCGGCCCCGAGCAGACGCACCCACCAGACGCTGCCCCGTCCGAGGAACGCGATGTAGCCGAGCAGCGCCAGGATCACGACGCCGGACCAGAGGGCGGCGTCGTTGGCGAGGTCGTCGGGGATGAGCCGCGTCGTCCCGGCGGTGAGGATGAGGCACGGTATGGCCGCAGCGCCGAGCATCCCCAGGGAGTCGGCGAGGGAATGGCGGAGGGCCGCTCCGATGCCGATCACGTGGCCGTCGACCTCACCGTGCCGGGCCACCGTGCCGGCGTACACGTGGGCACCCCAGAAGACCAGCACCGTCGCGATGACCGTGAAGAGCACTGACGCCGACGTCTCGCCATGGGAGGAGGACAGCGCGACCAGACCGCTCACCAGGATGGTGCCGTACACGGCGGACTCGGTGCCGAAACCGGTACGCAGGGTGCGGCTGGCGTTCAGCAGGGCGGCGCTGGCGGGGTCGGGCCGAGGAGCCGGGTCGCTCATCGCCGTCACCTCCCTCCTCGCGTCGTCGGCCGTGGCCGTGCGACGCGCACGCCGACGCGTCGAACCGTAGCGGGGAACCGGTCGGGGCACATCACCCCAGGAGTGTGACGACTCAGGTCTCCGCCGCGCGGCCGGGATCGTCATCGACGGCGTCCTCCCGGGGGTGCCGCTCCCAGCCCGTCACGACGCGCGCGACGACGGTGACGAGGAAGAGCTGTCCGACGACGGCCTCACAGATCGCCACGCTCTGGGCGCCGGCCTCGACGGGGACGACGTTGCCGTAGCCCGTCGTCGTCATCGTCGTGAACGAGAAGAAGAGCACGTCGGTGATGGCGTCGGGCTCGCGTCCTCCGAAAAGCGGACCGCCGGTGAGCGCGATCGCGCTGAAGACGTAGGTGAAGAACATGCCGATCAGGAGGTAGGCGCAGACCGCCGCCCAGAGGGTCCGGGCGTCGATGCGCCGGCCGCGCAGCTCGGAGGCGATGATCACGACCAGGGCGAACAGGTAGGCGGCTGCGGCGGCGACGCTCAGCCCGACGGCGAGCACGGTGCCGGGCTGTCCCATCGCGAAGGCGGCGATGGTGACGAGCAGGACGATCCCGAGCGCGGCGTCGCCCACCGCTTCCGTCCTCCGCCGCACCCCTGCGGCGTGCAGCGCCGCCGCGACGGTGAGCAGCTGCGCGGCGAGCGCGACGAGACTCGGGCTCGCCGACGCCTGCGCCGCCGTGAAGCCGTACGACACGACGATCGAGGCCAGGACCAGCGGGTAGCCGCGCAGACGCCTCCAGGTCGATCGCGTGCCCATCGCCTCAGCGCGCTCGATCGAGCCGGTCGTTCAGCGACAGTGCCGCGTCGATGAGGGCGAGATGCGTGAAGGCCTGCGGGAAGTTGCCGATCTGCTCCCCGGTCGGCGAGATCTCCTCCGAGAACAGCCCGACGTGATTGGCGTACGTGAGCATCTTCTCGAAGACGAGCCGTGCCTCGGCGACGCGCCCCGCACCCGCGAGCGCCTCCACGTAGAGGAAGGTGCAGAGGGAGAACGTGCCCTCCGAACCGGCGAGCCCGTCGGGGGACGCCGCGGGGTCGTATCGGTAGACGAGGCTGTCCGAGAGCAGCTCGTCGCCCATGGCATCCAGCGTGGACAGCCACATCGGATCCCTCGGCGCGATGAAGCCCACCTGCGCCATCTTCAGCAGCGAGGAGTCCAGCACCGTGTCGCCGTAGTGCTGCACGAACGCCTGCCGCTCGGGGTTCCAGCCGTGTGCCATGATCTGCTCGTACACGGCGTCCCGCTCGCGGATCCACCGATCGAGCGGCGCCGGCCGACCGTGGACCGTCGCGAGACGGATGCCGCGGTCGAAGGCCACCCAGCACATCAGCCGTCCGTAGGTGAAGTCCTTGCGGCCGCCGCGGGTCTCCCAGATGCCCTCCTCCGGCTGATCCCAGTTGTCGACGAGCCAGTCGAGCAGTTCGCAGATGGTGACCCAGCCCGGATGGCCGATGGGCGCCCCGTGCTGATCGAGGTACCAGATGGCGTCCAGTGCCTCCCCGTAGATGTCGAGCTGCAGCTGGTCGGCCGCGCCGTTGCCGATGTGCACGGGGGAGGAGCCGCGATAGCCGCTCCAGTGGTCGAGGGTCTCCTCGCGGAGGTCGGGGGATCCGTCCACCCGGTACATGATGGCGAGCGGGCCGGCGGCATCCGGCGCGCGTTCCGCGACCCGGTCCTTGAGCCAGCCGCCGAGCGTCACCGCCTCGTCGTGGAACCCCATCCGCAGCAGCGCGTGGACCGTGAAGGAGGAATCCCGCACCCAGGTGTACCGGTAGTCCCAGTTGCGTCCGCCGCCGATCTGCTCCGGGAGCGCCGCGGTGGGAGCGGCGACGAGGCCGCCGCTCGGCGCGTAGGTCATCAGCTTCAGGGTGATCGCGGAGCGGTGCAGGAGTTCGCGCCAACGGCCGGAGTACGGCGACTGGCCCACCCAGTCCTGCCAGAATCTCGCGGTGTCGTCGTGGAGCCGCTGGATCTCCTCGGGGCTGATCTCCCTCGGGACGGCGTCCGGGCTGGTCTCGAGCACCACGCCTCGGACATCGCCGGCGCGGAGCGACACGCGGAGGGTCAGGTCTCCGTCGTCGTCCGTGAGCGCACCCGCCGACCGCTGATCGGTGGGATGGCGGACCACGCTGACGGCGAGCCGTGCGTCCTCGGCGACGAAGAGCGCACCGACGTCGCTCACCTCGAGCGTGTGCGCCCGCCGGCCGTAGTCGAACCGCGGGGCGATCTCGACCGCGAACGTCACGGTTCCGCGGACGCAGCGGAGGAGACGGATCAGGCTGTGGCCTTCGCGGGCGGATTCCCCTGCCGTGGGCATGAAGTCGACGAGCTCGGCGACGCCCTCGTCCGTGAGGAAGCGGGTGATCAGGATCGCGGTGTCGGGGAGATAGAGCTGCTTCCTCGTGAAGGAGTCGGTCTCCGGGCGGATGCGGAACCTCCCGCCGTCCTCGTCCAGCAGCCCGCCGAAGATGCTGGGCGAGTCGAAGCGCGGGCTGCAGAACCAGTCGATCGTGCCGTCGGTCGCGACGAGGGCGGCCGTCTGCAGGTCGCCGATGAGCCCGTGCTCGGCGATGGACGCCGGCGACTCGGGGGCCGGGGTGTTCATCTCTGCCGTCCCGGCTGGTCGTGCCGCGCGGCGGCGGGTGGCGGTGCGGCACGGTCTGCCTCCTGGCGCAGGAGCGCGGAGATATCGATCGGCTGCGTGTCCGTCGGGGTGGGATCCATCGTGCGCATGGCGACTCCCTCGTTCGCGCGCCCCCGGTGGGCGCACGGCGCCACCGTACGTCCGGGGCGCGCGGAGTCGGATCACTCCGAAGGGGTGATAGTGGGACGGCGGACCGTGTCAGGTGCTCGACGGCAGCGAGCCGCGGTGGATCTCGTAGGTACGGGTGACCCCCGGCGCCTCGGGATCGTCGACGATGGGCCGATCCGCCATGAACAGGCGGATGACGTTCGCCAGCTCGCGGGGGTTGCTGTAGTTGATGGCGTGCGCCGCCCCTTCGATGACCACCGCGAGGACGTGGTTGTCCGTGCGCGACGCCACCGCTTGCAGGCGCTCCGGTCCCGGCATCAGCGGATCCCGGTCGCCGATGACCACCAGGGTGGGGATGTCCAGGGCGAGGAGCCTCTCCAACGACGGGTAGTGGGTGAGGGCCCGGAACAGGCGCACGGTGCTCGACACCCCGAAGCGGAGGTAGTCCGGGCCGGCGATCCGCATCAGTCCCGGCGGCTCGCGCACGCCGTCCCTGGCGAGCTGCAGCATGGCGCGCTGCACAGGCTGGTTGTGCATGCCGCCCGCGGGCGACACCAGGACCGCCCGGTCGATGCGGTCGGGATGGAGGCGCGCGAACTCGCAGATGACGGGGCAGCCCATCGAGTTGCCGACCAGCGTCGCGCGCTCGACCTGACGGTCGTCGAGGAAGCGGGCGACGGCGTCGGCCAGTCCGGGGACGTCGAGAGGGGTGCGGGGCCTCCCGCTCCGACCGGAACCCGGCAGATCGGGCACGAAGGTGTGGAAGTCGTGTCGGAGCACCTCTGCGGTGGGGAGCAGGTAGCGGCCGGACAGACCGAAGCCGTGGATGTGCATCATCGTGCGGGAGACCGCGGGCGCAGGGGCCTCGCGATAGAACACGTCCACCCCGTCGATCGTGGTCCAGCACTCCTCGAGAGCGGAGGCGCGGTGCCGGGGCAGACGCCGCGCACGGGGCGGGGCCGCCGCGAGGGCGGGCGCCGGGCGCGCGGCCAGCCACCGCCGGTAGTCGTCGTACGGATCGTCCGGTTCATTCTCGGGGCTCGTGTTCCAGGGGTGGCCCCGGCGTCGGCGGTGGCTCATGGCGATGCCTCACCTCCTCCGACCGGACGACGGATCGCGCAGCACCTCGCGTGCGTCGAGGGTACTCACGAGATGCGGCGCCGACGTCATCCGTCGCGGATGATGATGGCGGGCCGACCCACTCCGGGAAAGTCACCCTGATCGGGTGATCCGCATCTCCCCGGGTGGTGTCACCCTCAGTAGGCTCCATCGCCACGGGAACTTCGCTGTCCCTCTCTCACGGGACCTCAGAGGAAGCGTCGCTGAATGTGCTGAAGGTCGTAAGCGGTCAGTTCATCCCCTCCTACGCCGTCGACAGGCCGGCGGCGCGCGGTGAACTCGACGGCGCGCTCCTGCGGCCGCTCACCCTCGTCACCGCGCCCGCCGGCGCGGGCAAGTCCGTCCTCCTGAGCCAGTGGGTCCGTGCGCATCCCGAGCGCCGGTTCGCCTGGGTGGACCTCAGCGACGACGACAACGATCCGCATCTCTTCGTGAAGCACCTCATCGACACCGTGCGGCGGATCGCCCCGGAGATGCGGTCGGTCCCGGAGCCCGATCGCCGCGGGGGCGTTCCGGGCGACGACCCCCTGCTGCTGCGGGACGTCGCCGCGCGGCTCGGAGCCGTCGGCGAGACCGGGATCGTGCTGGAGAACCTGCACGCCGTCCACAACAGGTCGATCGTCACGGAGCTGAGCACGGCGGCCGCCCTGCTCCCGCCGACGGTGCACCTGGTCATCTCCAGCCGGATCGACACCCCCGAGGTGTGGAACGACAACAGGCTTCGCGGTGAGGTGGGGGAGATCGGGCAGTCCAGCTTCGTGCTCGATCTCGAGGAGGCCGCCACGCTCCTCGCCACGCTCGCGGGCCGTCGTCTGGACGCCGAGGAGGTGGCGGTGCTGCTGGAGCGCACCGAGGGGTGGGTGACCGGCCTGCAGCTCGCGGCGTCGGAGCTGCGCCAGCGCTCAGACACGGCCCGGTTCGTCGCCGAGTTCCACGGGGCGGATCGCTTGGTCGCGGGCTATCTGACGAGGGAGGTCCTGGATCCGCTGGCGCCCGCGGCCCGCCGTGTGCTGCAGGAGCTGTCGGTGGTGGACCGCTTCGACGTCGATCTGGTCACCGCGCTCGGCCACCCGCCGTCCACGTGGGACCTCGTCGGTCGACTCGAGCAGGGGGCGCTGTTCGCGACGCCTCTCGACGACTCCGGGGAGTGGTTCCGGCTGCATCCGCTCCTGCGCGAGCTCCTGCAGCATCAGCTGCGCGCGGCGGACGCGGCGGCGGAAACGCGCGTGCTGGTGCGCGCGGCCACCTGGCATCTCGATCGCGGAGAGTCCGGCACCGCGATCGAGTACCTCCTCCGAGCGCACGCCTGGGACCGCGCGATCGACGCGATCGTCGCCTGCAACGTCGATCTGTTCGAGCAGATCGACACCGTCGCGGTGGCCCGCCAGCTCAACGAGATCCCCGACTCCGCCCTCTCCGGCCGCATCGACGTGCAGCTGCTGCGTGCGGTCCTGACCGCGACGACCGGTGCCACCGCGCTCGCCGAGGACCGCCTGCGGGCGATCCTGGCGACGCCGGGAATCACGGCGGGGGAGACGACCTACGCCCAGACGTTCCTGGCGAGCCTCGTGCACTGGCGCTCCCGGCCCGACGTCTCGATCGAGTTCGCGGAGCGCGCCCTGGAGGGAATCGACTCCTTGGGCGCCCCCGAGACGCCTGCCCACTTCCTCTCGCCCGCGATACTCCGCACGATCGCACTGATGTCCCGGGGACGCGCGTACCTCTTCGTCGGGGACTTCCCCCAGGCGCAGCAGTCTCTCGAGGAGGCGCTCCGGTCAGAGGGCGCCGGCTACTCCGTCCTGCGGATCGGCGCCCTGGGCGCCCTCGCGCTCGTCCATGCGTGGTGCGGGCGCACCAGAGAGGCGAGCGACTTCGCGGCGGAGGCGCAGGCCCTGGCCCGGGAGCGCGGCCAGCAGGACCACCCCGCTACCGCGGAGGCGCATCTGGCGAACGCGCTGGTCGCCCTCATCAAAGGAGGGCTGGACCGCGCCGAAGCCGCGCTGCGGGTGGGAGCCCGACTGGCGAGCACGGACTGCCGCGCCTCGCTGAGCTGGGTGGCGTTCGCCGCGGGGTCCTCTCTCGATGACCTCCGCGGCAGCGACCAGATCCGTACGACGCCGCTCGGCTCACCACCCCCGCTCGTCGCGGAGGCGCTGCTGGCACGCCGCGCCAGGGCGATGCGGCTGAACGGCTCTCCGGAGGGCGCGCGTCGTCTGCTGAGCGCCGCACCGACGCTCACGACCGCTGTGATGTTCGAGAAGGTCGCGGCCGAACTGACGCTCGGACAGCTCCCGGAGGCGCAGACACTGCTCCGGGAGTTCACGACGCTCCCCGATGCGCGGAGTCCGCTCGGCCGCGTCCGCGGTCTGCTCCTCGCGTCGTGGTGCGCCGCGGAGGGCGCGATGGGCGGTCGCGCCCGTGCGCTTCTCCAGGAGGCCCTGCAGCTCGCCGAGGCGGACGTGCTGGTGACGGTGTTCGTCCACGCCGGTCCCTCGACGCTGCGGAGAGTGGTCGAGCTGACCGAGGGGTACCCGGCACCGATCGCCGAAGCGGTGCGGGCGCTCGCGCCGTACGGGATCGAGGCCCAGCGCGCCGACGGGCCGCCCGTGCACCTCACCGAGCGCGAGCGGGAGCTGCTCGCGCTGCTCCCCACGCGCTTCACCAACGTCGAGCTCGCGGAGAGGTTCTACGTCTCGGTCAACACGATCAAGACGCACACCGCCCACATCTACGGGAAGCTGGGCGTCTCCACGCGGAGCGAGGCCATCGCCCGCGCCACGCAGCTGGGTCTGCTGAGCACCCGCAGCACCCCCGTCCTGTCGTTCGTCGACCGCGACTACTGATCTCCCGCCTCATTCTCCGCGGGTGATGTCGGTCGTCCGCCCTGCGACCTACCCTCGATCGGGAAGGGAGCGGCACGATGACAGATTTCCCGTACGGACCCGTCGAGATCTACCTGATCGGATTCGACGGCGACCGCCCGGGCAGGGAGGTCGCCGCCGCAATCATCGACCTCGTCGGGGCCGGCACCGTGCGGGTGCTCGACCTGCTTCTCGTGTCCCGGCAGTGGGGCGGGACGATGACCGTGCGGGAGCTCGAGGAGGTCATCGACGATCACGGCCTCGCGAGTCTCGAGTTCCTCGAACTGGGCCTGACGGGCGAGGAGGACATCCGTCAGCTCGGCGCCGCCATCGAACCCGGCACCTCGGCGGCGATCCTCGTCGTCGAGCACGTCTGGGCACGGCGTTTCGCCCAGGCGCTGTTCGACGCGGGTGGGCGCGTGCTCCAGACGCAGGAGATCCCTGCCGCGGTCGTCAACGAGTTGGTCGCCGTCACCTGACGGCCGTGCACAGGAGAGGAGGGGGGATGTTCGGTCGCAGAGCGGGTCGGGGAGGGCTCATCCGCGCAGCCGCGGCCACGACGGTGGTCACGGGGACGGCCACGGCGGTCACCGGGGGCGTCCGGGCCCGTCAGGATTCGCGGGTGCCGCAGGACGTCCTCGACGAGGCGTACGCGCAGCAGCGGCAGCAGGCGCAGATCGACATGACGGCGCAGCAGGCCGTGAGCGCGCAACGGCAGCGGTGGGGGTCCCCGTCACCGGAGCCTGTCTCGGCGAGCAGGGCCGGGAGCGAGCTCGTCGCGCAGATCCAGGCGCTGGCTGATCTCCATGAACGCGGACTCCTCTCGGAAGACGAGTTCATCGCCGGCAAGGCCCGCCTGCTGATCTAGCCGCTCGTCGGAAGGTCGACGGCGCGGCCGGGCGAGCGCGGCGCGCCACGGGGGCGCGGCCATCGGCGTTCCGGCGCGGGAATCGGGGCGGCCGTCGTCTCGCGGGCGGCGGCGGCGATCACGTCCTCGCGCGACCCTCCCGCGGCGAGCACGGCCCGCTGCCGGGCGGCGCCGGTGCCCCCGGCGAGGACCTCCTGCACCACGCCGACGGCGAAGCGCTCCTCCACGTCGTCGACGAAGTGGGTGCGGACGTGGTCGAGCAGACCGTGCACGGCGGCGGCCGCCGGGACGGGGAGCAGGGTCCGGGGGTGCAGGAGCACGTCGTCGAGTCCCGATTTGCTGGCTCGCCAGGACGCCAGGCGCAGCAGGGCGGCGGGGACCGGATCGGCGTGCTCCCCGGCTCTCCACCGGTCGGCGGCCGAGTCGACGAGCGCCCGCGTGATCACGGCGAGCGCGGCGGACTCCTCCGCGCGGAGGCAGACGTCCATGATCCGCGTCTCCACCGTCGGGGCGTGCCGCGACAGGCGGGCGTCGGAGTAGATCATTCCGGCGTCCAGGGAGACCCCGGTCCTGAGCATCGCCTCGGCCGCCGCGTCATACGCCGCCGCCGAGCCGAAGACCTCGTAGGCGCCGGCCGAGGGCCAGCGGCTCCAGGCCTGGTACCGATAGCTGGCGAAGCCCGTGTCGATCCCCTGGAAGAGCGGCGAGTTCGCGCTGATCGCGAGGAGCACCGGGAGCCAGGGGCGGATGCGGTCCAGCACCCCCACGCCCTCCTCGCCGCACTCGACGGCGACGTGGACGTGCAGTCCGCAGGTGAGCTGCTCCGTCATGGTGAGGCCGAAGCGCTCCTGCATGCGGCGGTAGCGCAGTACGGGGGCGAGGTGCGATTCGAACGGGACGGTGCCCGTCGCCAGAGCGACCGCGCGAGCGCCGACCGTTCGCGCTGCGGTGTCCGCGGCCGCCCGCCCTCGACGTACGGTCGCGACGATCTCCTCGACCGTGGTCAGCGGCGGGCTCACGACCTCGATCTGCTCCTGCTTCACCTCGAACTCCAGGGCGGGGCCGAGAGGGTCACCGTCCGCGGTGGCCGCCGCCCGGACGATCCGTCCGGCGACCGGCACCGGGATCAGAGTCCGGGCGTCAACGAGGAGCAGCTCCTCCTCGATGCCGACGGTCCGCGGCGGACGCGCCGGGCCACCGGAGGTGCGGGAACCCTCACGCCGCTTCGAGGAAGGGCTCATGGCGATAGCCCGTGTCGTCGAGGATCGAGACCGTCGACTCGGGGACCTCCTGGAACACCCCCGGCAGGTCGTTCAGCGGTTCGGAGACGATGACGTGGGCGCGCCGGCCGAACGCCCGCAGCCGCTCGGCCTCGGGGTACATCTGGCGAAGGGTCTCGATGTCGGTCGAATGGTAGAGCGAGCGCGAGCGGCCGACGCTGGAGTAGCGGAAGGCCCACAGGGTGGTGCCGTCGGACACGGCGAAGGTCCCCTGCACCGGGAAACGGATGTCGTGCGCGTGCCCGATCCGCTCGGTCTCCCGGATCGCGGCCCGCATCCCCGCGATCGGATCGTCCTGCAGGCCAAGGGTCAGCGCGAGGTAGAAGAGCACCTCGGAGTCGGTGGTGCCCTGGATCTCCGGGTACAGGGAGGGGTCGACGGCGAGAGTGAGGTCGCGCTTGATCGTCAGGAAGTCCGCCAGGCCGCCGTTGTGCATGAAGAGCCAGTTCGCGTGCCGGAACGGGTGGCAGTTGGTCTGCTGGACCGGAGGGCCGGCCGCCGCGCGGACGTGGCTGAGGAACAGCGGGCTCCGGACCGTGCGGGAGATCTCGCGCAGGTTCTGATCGTTCCAGGCCGGCTCCATGCTGCGGAACAGGGTGGGCTTCGGAGGCTGCCCGGCATCGTCCGGGCCCGGCTCGGGATACCAGCCGAGACCGAAGCCGTCTCCGTTCACGGTCTCCGCGCCGAGCGGCGAGTCCAGCGACTGCGCCACGAGGGAGTGCCGCGAGTCGAGGATCACCTCCGAGGGGTGCAGCGGTTCTCCTGCGTACGCCAACCACCGACACATGTCGACACCTCATCCCTGACCCGGTCGGGTCCTGGCCCGACGATACGATCGGTCGGCCGCCGGGTCGTCATCCGCCGCGGGTGATGCTGACCGTCCCACTCGGCGGGTGGGGGCGCGATCTTCTCACCCGGCGAGGATGAGATCCCTCGGGAACCGGCGGGAGGCCTTCCGGTTCCGCGTCCGACCTGGCTACTCTGCCGCTGAGCGCCGGAGCGGCGGGGTCGAAGGAGCGGGCGATGATCGATGACGACACCCTCACCGCCGAGGCGCGGGTGGTCTCGCTGGACGGACGCCGCTTCCAGTTCGCCGGGCCGTTGGAGCCGGGCTTCGAGCCGGGAGGTTTCGTGACGCTGCGCCCGGCCACCGGAGCGCTCCAGCTCGGCCAGGTCGAGGACGTCGCGTTCACGATCGGCGGTGACGTGCACGGTGGTGGGCGGATCCTGGGGGCGATCCCCGGGGAAGGCGGCGCTCCCGACAGCCGGCTGTCCGTCCCGTTCCCGATGGCCGACATGCGCCCGGCCGCGGCCTCGATGGTCGCGGCGCTGTACGACGGCGTCGCGGCGTCGCTCGACATCGGGTCGCACCTCGTCGATGGCGACGTTCCCGCGCACCTCCTGCCGCGCCGCCTGAACCGGCACACGTTCTGGTGCGGTCAGAGCGGCTCGGGCAAGACGTACGCCCTCGGCGTGCTCCTCGAGCAGATCCTCCTGCGGACCTCCCTTCCGATGGTGATCTTCGACCCGAACGCCGATTTCGTCCGCATGCGCGAGTCCGATGGGGGCAGCGCGCCGTCCGCGGCCCGGCACCTGCTGGCGGAGCGCGACATCCGTATCCTCCGGCCGACCGCCGACGGTGCGGATGCGCTGCGCGTGCGGTTCGTCGACCTTCCGATACAGTCCAGGGCCGCGGTGCTCCGTCTGCATCCGCTGGACGATCGGGCCGAGTACAACGAGCTGGTACGTCTGGAGGAGACGGTCGGCACGCTCGACTCGCACGCGGTGGTGCCGCGACTGCTCGAACGGCGGACTCCGGCGGCCCTGGATCTCGCCGCCCGCATCCAGAACCTCGGTCTGATCGACTGGAACGTCTGGGCGCGGGGGTCGGAGCCCGTGACCGGAGTGCTCGATTCGCGTCCGGATGCGACCGTGCTGGATCTCGGAGGGTTCACGGCCCCCGATGAGCCTCTGGTCGTCGCCCTGGCGGTGCTCGACGACCTGTGGGCGCAGCGCGAGCGACGGCGGCCGATCCTGATCGTGATCGACGAGGCGCACAACCTCTGCGCGCCCGACGGCGGGAGTCCGTTGCGCGCCCTCGTCCGCGAGCGCATCGTGCAGATCGCCGCCGAGGGCCGCAAGTTCGGCCTCTGGCTCCTGCTCTCCACGCAGCGGCCCTCACGGATCGATCCGAGCATCCTGTCCCAGTGCGACAACCTCGCGCTCATGAAGATGACCTCGGCGGTCGACCTCGACGACCTCGCCAGGACGTTCGGCTTCGTCCCCGCCGGCATCCTCGCGCGGGCGACGGGGTTCCGCCAGGGCGAGGCCCTCTTCGCCGGGGGGTTCGCGCCCGCGCCGTCGGTGGTGCGGGTGGGAGCACGCCTCACCCGCGAGGGCGGCGCGGACGTCCCGGTGCCGGTCCGGGGCAGCTGAGATTCACAGCGGCTTCGCGCGGCGCTGCCGTTCCTCCTTGCGCGCCACCCGCGTCGCCTTCCGGTCGGCGTCTCTGGCCTCGATCAGCTCCTTGGCCTCGTCGATGTCCCCGGTCAGCGGGCGCCACAGGCGGGCGCGCGGATCGGCGTCGATGAGGATGGTCCGCACCAGCAGCGTCAGCGGGACGGCGAGCAGAGCGCCGACGGGGCCGAGGATGACGGCCCAGAACAGCACGGACACGAAGGTGAGCGTCTGGTTCAGCGCCACCACGTTGGCCACCAGAAGGGGTTGCACGATGGACTGGACGATCACGTTGATGATGCCGTAGACGACGATGACCGCGATGCCGGTGGGCCAGCCGCCCGCGAGGAACCCGAAGACGGCCGGCGGGATGATGGCGATGAAGTAGCCGACGTTGGGGATGAAGCTGCAGATGAAGGACAGCAGCGCCCAGAGGAAGGCGGCGGACACCTGGAGCACCGCCAGCGCGATCCAGTTCAGGGTGCTCTGCAGGACGCCGAGGCCCGTGGCGGCGATCATGTAGCGGCGCACGCTCGAGGCGAAGCCGGCGAAGGCCCCGACGAGGTCGGGACGGCGCGGACGCATCTGGTCCAGGAGCGCGGGCAGGTAGGCCCCGTCCATCGCCATCAGCATCACGAGGGTCAGGATCACGACCAGTCCGAACACGATCCCTGTCACGCCGCCGAGGAGCCCGGCGGCGAAGTCCAGGAGGTTCGACGGCTCGAGACCCGAGACGATCGTCTCCGCGGACGCCGCGTCGATCCCGAGGCCGGACAGCCACGCGCCGATGCTCGCGCCGATCTGCTCGAGCTGAGGCGTGTACTCGGGGATCAGCGTCGTGAACTGGGCGAGCGCGATGACCAGCGCCGCGGCGAACGCCGCCAGCAGGGCGAAGACGAGGAGCATGGCGATGACCGTCGCCGCGCCGCGGGGGACCCGGACCCGCTCCAGGACGGCGCGGACCGGATGGGCGCAGATGGTGAGGACGAGAGCGAGCAGGACCGGTGCCGCGATCCCGCGCACGGCCCAGAGACCGAACGCGGCGGCTGCCGCCCCACCGCAGCCCATGAGGATGAACGCCACCCGGGGCGGGCCCGATGCGGTGGGGAGGGGTTCGGCAGCCGCCGGCAGGGCCGCGCCCCGGTCCGGAGCAGCGCCCGCCCCACGCCGCCAGAAGCGGAGGTTCATGGTCCGACCCCTGGCGCGGTGCTCATCCCGCCTGGAGCGCCCTGCGCTTCAGATCCGCGAACTCCTCGGCGGTGATCGCTCCGGCATCGAAGAGCGACTTCGCCTTCGCGATCTCGTCGACGGAGCTGGACCCCGCGACGCCCCGGATGTAGTCGTCCGTGGCCTGGCGGGTCTCGATTGCCTCCCGGGTGCTGCGTTCGGCCATGGAGCGCCCCCGGGCGATGAGGTACACGAAAAGGGTGAGGAAGGGCACGAAGATCAGGAAGATCATCCACAGCGCCTTCAGCCAGCCGTTCAGGTCGGGATCGCGGAAGATGTCGCCGATCACGGTGAACAGCGCCATGAGGTAGGCGACGAAGACGAAGCCCCAGAAGAACAGCCAGAGGATGTCCCAGAAGGAGTACCAGAAGTTCATGATCCGCCCTTTCGTCATGTGACGAACCCAGCGTGGCCGGGCGGTCATCCGACGGCATCATCCGGGCGGGGTGATTCGGCGCACCGGGATATCACCCCGGCCGGGTGAGGCGGCGGCTGCGCGCGGAACGCCACCCTGATCTCACCATTCCGGGCCTCTCCTGGCCGTGTCGCCGAGCGTCCGGAGCAGCGGCTCAGGACGACGAGGAGCGAACATGTCAACTGTCGACTCGCAGGCCGGAGGAACGCCGTCCGCGCCCACCGGCCGGGTGGCCGGAAGGCCCAACTACATCAGCTGGGCCGCGCTCGCCCTGATGACCGTCTCCTCGGTCGCCAGTCTGCGTCCCGCCCCGACCATGGCGATCTACGGACTCGCCGCCGTCTTCCTCTACGTCCTGCCGGCGATCATCTTCCTGATCCCGACGGCACTGGTCTCCGCGGAACTGGCCTCCGGATGGTCCGGAGGCGTCGCCCGGTGGGTCGGCGAGGGCATCTCGCCGAACATGGGTTTCGTGGCCGCCTGGCACCAGTACGCGATGACGATCTTCTACTATCCGACGCTGCTCTCGTTCGTGGCCAGCACCCTCGCCTACGTGATCTATCCGCCGTGGGCGTCGAGCGGCGTGTGGACGGCCGTGGTCATCATCTCCGTCTACTGGCTGGGCGTGATCATCGCGCTGCGCGGCGGCATCGGCGTCATCGCCAAGCTCGCCTCCAGTGGCGTGATGGTCGGCACCCTCATCCCCGGCTGCCTCCTGGTCGTCCTCGGGGTGATCTACCTGGGGCAGGGGAACGCGTCGGCGGCGCCGATGACCCCGGACCACCTGCTGCCCGCCTGGACCGGCATCGCCAGCATCGTCCTCATCGTCAGCAACTTCGGCGCCTACTCCGGGATGGAGATGAACGCCGTGCACGTCAACCGCCTCAAGGATCCGGGGAAGCAGTTCCCGAAGGCCATGTTCCTCGCGATGATCCTGGTGCTGCTGGTGCTGACCCTGCCGCCGCTGGTGATCAGCTGGTTCATCCCCGCGGAGGAGCTGAGTCTGACGGCGGGGGTGATGCAGGCGTTCGATGCGGTCTTCGCGCACTTCGGCATCCAATGGCTCACGCCGATCGTCGGTCTGGCCATCGTCTCCGCGTCGCTCGCCGGATTCCTCACCTGGCTGTCCGGCCCGTCCAAGAGCCTGCTGCTGGCCTCGCGCGGGGGAGGGTACATGCCGCCGTGGTTCCAGAAGACGAACGCCGAGGGCGTGCAGATCAACATCCTCGCGGCCCAGGGCATCGTGACGACCATCCTGGCCCTGCTGTTCGCCTTCGTCCCGGCGGTGTCCGACGCGTACTGGATGTTCATGACCATCACGACCTCGGTCTACCTGCTCATGTACCTCTGGCTCTTCATCGCCGCGATGAACCTGCGCCGGCGCCAGCCGGATCACCCCCGGGGCTACCGCGCGCCGTTCCTCAACCTGCTCTGCGTGGTGGGTTTCACCGCCTCGCTCGCCGCGATCCTGATCAGCTTCGTGCCGCCGTCCCAGTTCGGCGACGGGAACCCCCTGATCTTCGTCGCCATCGTCGGCGGCGGAATCCTCCTGCTCGGCTTCGTCATCCCGTTCCTGCTCGTGAAGCTGCGGCGTCCGAGCTGGCAGGTCGCCCCGGCGACCACGTCCGAGGAGGCACCATCATGACCCATCGAATCATCTATTGGAGCGTCGGCGCCGTGATGGCCCTGCTCCTGGTGACGATGCTGATCACCTTCAACTACAACCGATCGACCGAGGAGGCCCTCGACAAGGCGCAGGAGCTCAACGTGGCCTTTCAGGAGGCCGGGTTGCCTGAGCTGCGGGACCCGGTCGAGGTCGCCAGGGTGCTCGGCACGGACGGCGGCTCGGTGTGCGACGCGGTGGAGCCGGGGGTGGGGCGAGGACTCGCGAAGCTGAACATGTCGGTCGGGGGCGCGTTCTTCACCCGCGCCGTCATCGCCGACCGCGCCCTGGCCACCGGCCTGCTGGCCATCGTGCAGACCTACTGTCCCGACAGCATCCCGGACGCCGAGGACTTCATCGACGGCCTGAATCTCAGCGACACGATCCGCCGCTGAGTCGGAGGCCGGTGCGGAACCCGACGAGAGAGAAGACCTGATGTCCGAAGAGAAGCTGCGATCGACCATCCACGACCTCATGCCGCAGGCGCAGCGCGACCTCGCATCCATGGTGGCCTTCCGGTCGGTGCACGATGCGGAGCAGTTCCCGCCCGAGGAATGCCAGGGGATGATCGACTTCCTCGTCGACGCCTTCCGCGACCTGGGCTTCCAGGACGTCCGCGGATACGAGACGCCCGACGGCAGCCAGGCGGTCTGCGGGCACAGACCGGGTCCGCCCGGCGCGCCGACCGTGCTGCTGTACTTCCACCACGACGTGCAGCCGCCGCTCGACGACGCGGCGTGGGACAGCCCAGTGTGGGAGCTGACGGAGCGGAACGGCAGATGGTTCGGACGGGGAGCGGCGGACTGCAAGGGGAACATCGCGATGCACCTCACCGCGTTGCGCGCGCTCGGCGACGATCTGCCGGTCACCGTCAAGATCGTCGGGGAGGGCTCGGAGGAGCAGGGCACGGGAGGCCTGGAGGCGTTCGTCCCCGAGAACGCCGATCTGCTGCGGGCCGACGCGATCCTGGTCTGCGACACCGGCAACTTCGCGGTCGGAGTGCCGAGCCTCACCACCAGCCTGCGGGGCATGACCAAGGTCGTCCTCACCGTCCGCGCCCTCACCAGTCCCATGCACTCCGGCATGTTCGGAGGCGCCGCGCCGGACGCGCTCGCCGCGCTCATCGCCATCCTCGCCACTCTCCGTGACGAACGGGGGAACACTACCGTGACAGGGGTGGACGCCTCGCAGCGGTGGGACGGCGCCCCGTACGATGCCGAGCGGTTCCGTACGGATGCGAACGTCATCGACGGGGTGGACCTGCTCGGCGACGCCGTCGCCGACATGGTGTGGGCGCGCCCGACCGCGACGGTCCTCGGGATCGACTGTCCCGACGTCGTCGGCTCCTCCGCCGCGATCCAGGGCTCGGCCCGTGCGCGGATCGAGCTCAGGATCCCGCCGGGCACCGACCCCGCCGAGGCGCAGGCGGCACTGATCGCGCACCTCACCGCCGCGGCACCGTGGAACGTGGAGGTCGAGATCGAGCCGGAGGCGGAGGGGGCGCCGTTCCAGTCGACGCTCGCCGGCCCGGGCTTCGAGACCATGCGGGCGGCGATGCACGACGCGTACGGTCGCGAGCTCATCACGCAGGGTCAGGGAGGATCGATCCCGCTGTGCGCCGTGTTCGCCGAGACGTTCCCCGACGCGGAGATCATGCTGATGGGGGTCGAGGAACCGCTGTGCCTCATCCATGCGCCGAACGAGAGCGTCGATCCCACCGAGATCGAGAACATGGCACTCGTCGAGGCGCTCTTCCTGGAACGGTACGCGGCGGCGGTCGCGGGCGATGCTTGAGCGCACCGGCCCGAGCGGACGCAGAAGGGAGTGGCGATGAGCGGCACACCGACCGCAGCGCGGACCGGAGGGGTGCTCGCGGCGACCTGCCTGTCGACCCTCGTGGTCAACGCCAACACGTCCGCCGTCAGCATCCTGCTTCCGGCGATCAGCGAGGACACCGGCATGTCCGTGACCGACCTGCAGTGGGCGGTCACCGGGTACTCCCTCGTCGGAGCGGCCGTCATCATCACGTCCGGCTCGCTCGGCGACGTGTTCGGGCGCCGACGCGTCTTCCAGCTGGGCCTGCTCCTCTTCGTCGCCTCCTGCGTCCTCATCGCGCTGTCGCCGAACGGGGGGATGGTGATCGCGGGCCGGATGATCCAGGGGGCGGCGGGTGCGACGATCCTCGCCTGCGGCATGAGCCTGCTGTCGGTGGCGAACAGCGGTCAGGCACAGCTGCGCGCCGTCTCGCTGTGGGGGGCGGCGGCCGCGGTGGGTGCGGCGGCGGGACCGCTGCTGGGGGGCCTGCTGGTCGGGATCACCGGCTGGCAGGGCCTGTTCTGGGTGGATGCCGTCGTCGGCGTCGTGTGCATCGTCATCACCGCCGCCACGGTGTCCGAGTCCCGGGATGAGAACCGCTCGCATTCGATCGACTACGCCGGCACCGCCCTGGTCGCCCTCACCCTCGCTCCGATCATCCTCGCCATGAGCAAGGGGGCTGAGTGGGGCTGGGGATCGCCGGCGACTCTCGGGTCCCTCGCCCTCGGCGTGGTCGCCGGTATCGCGTTCGTGCTCGTCGAGCGTCGGGTGAAGGTCCCGCTGCTGGATCTCGCCCTGCTGCGAAACCGGGTCCTGGTCGGCTCCACGGTCGCGATCCTGATCGGCGCCGGCACCGTGAACGCTCTGATGTACCTCCTGAGCCTGTACTTCCAAGACCCGGCCAGCCTCGGATTCAGTCCGCTCCAGGCGGGGCTGGCCACGTTGCCCGCCACAGTGGGCCTCGTCCTGGTCGCGCCCCTCGTGCCCCGCCTCGCCGCGCGTCTGGGCGGCAGACAGGTCGTCGGCGCCGGGTTCGCCATCTCCGCGGCGGGCTTCGCGGTCATCGGCTTCACCGGTGCCTCCTGGACCTACGCCGTCTTCGTCCTCCCGCTGATCGCCGTCGCGGTCGGCATGGGGCTCTCGAACGGTCCCGCGTCCTCGGCGGCGACGGCGGCGGTGCCCGCGAATCAGGTCGGCGAGGCGTCCGGGGTCTCGAACATGGCGCGGTACATCGGCGCCGCCGTGGCCACGGCGCTCGCGGCGTCGATCTACGGCTCGGTGATCGCATCGCGGACCGCGGGGGGCGTCGACACGTCCGACGCGCTCGCGGACGGACTCGCCGCGACCTCGTGGGTGATGGCGGGATTCAGCCTCGCCGGCGTGCTGATGGCCGTCGTCATGGGGCGGCACCGTCCGGCGGAGGGCACCATCGCGGACGCTGCCGCCGCGGCCGCGGCGATCAGCATCACCCTGCCGACCTCGGCGACGGCGTCCGGCGACGGGGAGCGAGCCGGGGGACCGGTGGGCCGGGGACGCTGACGGCTCGCCGGGCCGGGACCCGGCGAGCCGTCCACCTCACTCGTACGCGCCGTCGACGGCGCTGTCGAGCTCGTCCTGATCGACGGAGAGCTCGCGCCGCGTCACCCGGGTCGCGTGGACCAGCAGCTCCTCGACCTCGGCCGCGTCGTCGGGGTCGACGACGAACACGATGCCCGCGCTTCCCGCGTCCAGGGTCTCGCTGATGGCCTCGAGGTCTTTGGAGGGCGTCTTCCGTCCGATGTGTCCGGCGACGGCTCCGATGCCGGCGCCGGCCCCTCCGGCGGCCACGACGGCCGTGCCCACGGCGACGGCGGGGAACAGGGCGAGCGCGAGCCCGCTCGCCAGCCCGATGGCCAGGCCCTTGCGGGCTCCGTGGCTCCTGCCGCCGTCATCGCGCTCGACGATCGTGAGCCGCCCGTCCAGCGCGCGGGCGATTACCGCCGCGTCGAGCGGGCCGTGCTCGTGCCTGTCATCCTCTCGGTAGTGCGCGCGGATCGCGCCGAAGTCCTCGACGGCGCGCTCCTGGTCGGCGTACTGCGCCGCGACCGCGACATAGGTCTCGTCGGACATGGGTCACTCCTTCTCGTCAGCATCGACATCACGGGACCCGGCGGGTCGTCCCGCGCTGGTCACGCGAAGCCTAGAACCGCGCGGGAGCCCACGACATCATCCCGATGAGGTGACGTCCGACGGGGAGCACGGGACCGTGAAGCGCTACTCGCACTCCCCGAGGAACCCGAGATAGCACACGGCCTCGTGCGTGACGGCCGGTTCGGCATCGTCGTTCGAGACCTGCCGCGTCGCCGTCTCGGGCGTCCGGGTGAGGTGTCCGAAATCGCCGAGGGAGGCCACGTACATCCCGTCCGCGTCCTCCGCGATCATCCGGTCGATCTCGGCGCGGTGCTGGGCGCACAGGTCCGCGGCGGCGGGGACGAGCTCGACCCCGGCGCAGGCGCCCGAATACTCGGCCTCCATGAGGCCGATGCAGTCCGTCCAGTCCTGGTCCACCGCGCACGGGCTCACGCCGTCGTCGGCGACGAGGTACTTGCCGGTCTCGTACTCCTCGCTGTGGAAGGTCTCGGGCTTCTCCGGCACGTCGACCTTGGTCCAGTGGCGTGCGGTCGTGAACGCGAACACCGTGACGATCGCGGCGATCAGCAGCAGCGCGCCCACGATGCCGAGCGTCACCCAGAGTCCCACCCGGCTCTTCCGGTCCGGGCCCTCCGCGGGCGCGGGGGTCCACGGGGCGGCGGCGGGTGCCGGCGGGGGTGCCGCGGCGAATCCCGGCGCGGCGGCGACGGGGAGCTCGTGTCCCCCGAGCGGTGCCGCCGCCGCAGGGGCGGTCGGCGCCGCGGCCGTGGTCGCGAGGAAGTAGTCGTACCAGGCCCGGCTCGCCTGCTCGTCCGCGGCGACCTGCTGCGCCTCGGCGTCGGTGAGCACGAGGCCCCACGCGTCACGGGCCGGTGCATGGGGGAGGGCGGAGCGGAAGTCTTCGAACGACACGGGCATGCTCGCAGAATATCGGCTTCCTCCCCGAGACCCCGGCGGTCATCCGATGTCCCCGGCTCCTGGAACAATGACGAGGTGATCGGTATGAAGTCCTTCTGGAACGCGTTGCCCACCGAGGGGCGCTGGCTGCTGTCGACCGTGGCGATCCAGACCCTCGGGCGGGGGATGACGCTGCCGTTCACGATCATCTACCTCCACGAGGTCCGCGGCTTCGACCTCGGGTTCTCCGGAGCGCTGATGAGCCTCATCGCGATCACGGGGCTCGTCGTCACCGGTCCCGGGGGCACGCTCATCGATCGCTTCGGCGCCCGGCGCGTGCTGATCGTGGGACTGCTCGCGATGATCGCGGGGTGCACGCTCCTCGCCTATGCCACGCATCCCGCCGTCGCGACCGTCGCGGTCGTGCTCATCGGGGTGAACTTCGGGGTCTCCTGGCCCGGCTTCAACGCGCTGATCGCCTCGGTGGTCGACGGCGAGGTCCGTCAGCAGTACTTCGGCGTGAACTTCGCCCTCGTCAACCTCGGCATCGGCGTGGGCGGCATCATCGGCGGGTTCTTCGTCGACGTGACGGAGCCGTCGACCTTCACCACGATCTTCCTCATCGACGCGGCCACGAGCCTCATCCCGCTCGCTCTGCTCCTCGGCCCGCTCCGGCACGTGCGCACGCAGCCGGACCCCGACCCGTCGGTCACTACCGAGGGCGGCTACCGGGAGATCCTCCGCCGACCGGCGGTGCTGTGGATGACCCTGCTGACCTTCTTCTCCGTCTTCATCGGCTACGGACAGATCGAGGCGGGCTTCCCCGCCTACGCCCGTCAGATCGCCCAGGTCTCGACCGCCCTCGTCGGCATCTCGTTCGCGGTGAACACGGCCGTCATCGTGCTGCTGCAGTTCGCCGTCCTCCGGCTCATCACCGGGCGCCGACGCACCAGGGTCATGCAGGTCATGGCCCTCATCTGGGCCGTCTCCTGGGTCATGCTCGGCGCCGCGGGCCTGCTTCCCGACTCGGTCACGGCCGCGATCGCGGTGATCGCGTTCATGGGCGTGTTCGCGTTCGGAGAGACGATGATGCAGCCGACGATCCCGGCCATCTACAACGATCTCGCGACGGACCGCACCCGCGGGCGCTACAACGCCCTCAACTCCGCGGCCTTCCAGGGCGGAGCGATCCTCGGTCCGCTCGTCGCGGGGGTGCTCCTCGGCGTCGGCGTCAGCGGCTGGTTCATCGCGGTCATGGTCGCGGGCAGCCTCGCAGTCGGCGTGCTGGCGGTCGTACTGGAGCGGGTGCTCCCGGCAGCGGCCAACGGCAGCAGCGCCGAGGTCCATCGAACGGACGAGGTCGAACGGACGCCGCCGGTCTAGGCTCCGAGCATGGCCCTCGAACCGCTCTTCCTCCGTCTCGACCGGATCGCGGGTGGGCGGCAGGCCGGCGTGCTGATCAGCGACGCCGGTCGCACCCATCCGCGGACCGTCCGTGCCTTCACGTGGATCCTCTGGCTGCTCGTCGCCGAACTGGTGCTCGGGGTGGGCGCCGTGGTGGTCGCCCTGGTGCTCGCCGCCGACGGCGACAGGGTGCCCTTCGCCGTGTGGATGCGCACCCTCGTGGTGCTGGCGATGACGGCGACGCTGTTCTACTTCGCGTGGCGCGCGCGTCGCGGATGGCGCTGGGCCTACCTCCGGCTGCGACTGTTCGCACAGATCTTCCCGGTCATCACGCTCGTCATGGCGGCGATCCCCGGCCTCTACCCGGTCTGGATGGTCACCGAGCAGATCGTCTTCAGCCTGATCATGATCGGGATCGCGGACTTCCTCACCAGCGACCACATGCGGGCGGTCTTCGCGAAGGACGCCGACGCAGATAGCACGCGGGCAGGGTGAGACGCCACTCCCTTCCCGCCGAGACTGCGGTCACTCCACACTCGGAGGAGCTGCACGGCGGGAGGAGAGACGCATGGCGCGACTGGTGCGAGTGGTACCCGGCCAGGACCCGGGTTTCACACGGAAGCGGACGAGCTCGGGATTCCGGTACGTCGATCCGACGGGGGAGCCGGCGCCCGAGGCGGATCGCGAACGCATCAGCGACCTGGTGATCCCGCCGGCGTGGCAGGACGTGTGGATCGCGGCCGACCCGCTCGCGCACATCCAGGCCGTGGGGATCGACACCGCCGGGCGCAAGCAGTACCTCTACCACCCGCTCTGGCGGGTCTCCCGCGACCGTCGCAAGTTCGTCCGTGCGCTGGACCTCGCCGCGGCCCTGCCCAGCGCCCGGGCGCAGGTCACCAAGGCTCTCAAGGAGGACGGGCAGACGAAGGAGCGAGCCCTCGCGATCGCCTTCCGCCTCCTCGACGACGCCGCGCTGCGGATCGGTTCCGAGCGCTACCTGGCGCGCCACGGCAGCCGGGGCCTGACCACGCTCCGCCGCCGCGACGTCCGCATCGACGGCGGCGACGTCGCCCTCTCCTTCCCGGCGAAGAGCGGACAGACCGCCGCGATCGAGATCACCGACGAAGCCCTCGCCGAAGCTCTCACCGACTTCGCGAGCGGTGCCTCGAGCGCCTTCCTCTTGGCGTACCGGAAAGGCCGGCGGCGGGTGAAGATCACGCCCGCCGAGGTCAACACGTACCTCAAGGACGTGCTCGGGGCCAGCTTCTCGGCCAAGGACTTCCGCACCCTCCACGGCACGATCATCGCCGCGGACGCCCTCGCCCGCATCGGAGCCCTCGACCGCCGCGGTCAGCGGAACCAGGCCGAACGCCTCGCGGTGCAGGCGGCGGCGACCGCCCTCGGCAACACGACCGCGGTCGCCCGCAACAGCTACATCGATCCCCGCGTGTTCCGGCAGTACGGTCGGGGCCGAACGCTCGATCTCGACGTGACCCCGGAGACGGCGATCCGGCGACTGCTGGGCGGACCGGAGACGTCGCGCAAGGTCAACCGGCGAGGAACAGGGCGGCGCGGCTGAACGCGCCGACGCTCCCCGATCGCGCCCGGGAAGATGCCAGGATGGGGGGATGCACACCGCGAACCTGACCCGTGAGGAGACCGCGGCGCGATCCGCTGCGATCACCCTGCACCGCATCCGCGTCGAGCTGGACCTGACCGGAGCCCCCGAGCGGGCGCGCACGGGTTTCCCGACCACGACCGTGCTGGAGTTCGATGCGACCGTCCAGAGCACGTGGCTGGACTTCATCGGCGAAGAGGTCGTCCGCGTTGAAGTGAACGGCGAGGAGCGGGACGTCGTCTACGACGGGGCGCGCCTGACGATCGACGGCCTCGCTGCCTCGAACGTCGTCCTGGTCGAGGCGGTCGGTGCCTACAGCCGGTCGGGGGAGGGCCTGCACCGGTTCCACGACCCGGCGGACGATCGCACCTACCTGTACACCCAGTACGAGCCCGCGGACTCCCGCCGGGTGATGGCCTGCTTCGAGCAGCCGGACATGAAGGCGGAGTACACCTTCGTCGTCGACGCGCCGTCCGGGTGGGAGGTGCTCTCGAACCAGTCGCCGGCTCACGTCGACCTCGGCGTCGGCGTGCAGCGGGTGCAGTTCGCTCCCACGCTGCCGATCTCGAGCTACATCACGGCGGTCGCAGCCGGCCCCTATGCCCGCGTCGACGGGGAGTGGACCAGAGACGAACAGCGGGTCGCCCTCGGGGTGTTCGTCCGCCGCTCGCTCGTCGACCACCTCGAGGCCGACGAGATCCTCGAGGTCACCCGGCAGGGGCTCGACTTCTTCACCGACGCCTTCGCCTATCCCTATCCGTGGGGCAAGTACGACCAGATCTTCGTCCCCGAGTACAACCTCGGTGCGATGGAGAATCCCGGTCTGGTCACTTTCACGGAGGGCTACCTCTCGCGCGGCGCCGCCACCGAGGCGCAGCGGGCGAGCCGGGCCAACACGATCCTCCACGAGATGGCGCACATGTGGTTCGGCGACCTCGTCACGATGACGTGGTGGGACGACCTCTGGCTCAAGGAGTCGTTCGCCGACTACATGGGCTCGCACGCCTCGGCGGTGGCCACCCGGTTCCACGACGCCTGGGTGACGTTCGCCATGCGGCGCAAGGCCTGGGCCTACCAGCAGGACCAGCTCCCCACGACGCATCCCATCGTCGCCGACATCCCCGACCTCGAGGCCGCGAAGCTGAACTTCGACGGCATCACCTACGCCAAGGGCGCTTCGGTGCTGAAGCAGCTCGTCGCGTTCGTGGGCGATGACGCCTTCTTCGAGGGGGCTCGCCGGTACTTCGCCGCCAACGCCTTCGGCAACACCACTCTCGACGACTTCCTCGTCGAGCTCAGCGCGGTGTCCGGGCGGGACATGACCGACTGGGCAGCCGCCTGGCTGCAGACGACGGGCGTCTCGACGATCTGGACGGAGACCGACGACGACGGAGGACACCACCTCGTGCAGGACGATGTGCGTCCGCACCGCCTGCGGATCGGGCTGTACGACCGCGTGGACGGCCGCATCGTGCGGCGGGAGCAGCGGGAGCTGGACCTGATCGGGGAGCGCGTCGACATCGACCTCCCCGAGGCCGATCTAGTGCTGCTCAACGACGACGACCTCACCTATGCGAAGGCGCGCCTCGACGAGCGGTCGTTGCGCACCGTCGAGGAGTCCCTCTCCGACATCGAGGACCCGCTCGCCCGTGCGCTCGTGTGGTCGTCGCTGTGGAACGCGACCCGCGACGGCGAGCTCGACGCGGCCCGCTTCGTCGCGATCGTGCGGGCGCACGCGCCGCGGGAGTCGAACGGCGGTCTGCTGGCCGCAGCGCTCCTCGACGCCGCTTTCGCGCTGCGGCATTTCGTCCGCGACGACCGACGCGACGCGGAGCAGCGCGCTTGGACCGAAGCCACGTGGTCGGCGCTGCAGCAGGCGGACGCCGGCAGCGACGCCCAGCTCTCCTGGGCGCGCGCGCTGGCGGCGGCCTCGGCCTTCGACGACATCCATCACGCCGAGGTCCGTGCCCTGCTCGACGGCGATGTGCCCGAGGGGCTCGTCGTGGATCCCGACCTGCGCTGGCAGCTCCTCACGGCCCTCGTGACGACCGGCCGCGCCGATCTCACGGACATCGCCGCGGAGGAGGAGCGGGACGACACCGGCGACGGACGCACCGCCGCCCGCCGCGCTCGTGCCTCCGTGCCCGACGCGACGGTGCGCGCGGCCGCCTGGACGGCCGCATGGGATGACCGGTCTCTCACCAACGACCACCTCGATGCCGAGATCGCGGGCTTCCGCGCCGGCGGCCGCCGCGACCTCATCGAGTCCTTCGACGAGGAGTACTTCGAGCGGATCGGGACGGCGTGGTCGGAGCGGAGCATCGAGATCGCTCGTCGACTGGTGATCGGTCTGTTCCCCGCGCGGTCCTCGCTGGACCTGGTCGATGCCTGGCTGTCGGCCAGCCCCGAGGCCCCGGCGGCGCTGCGACGACTCCTCATCGAGCAGCGCGACCACCTCGCGCGTGACCTGCGGGTGCGGGGCGCTCAGGACTAGGTCGCGGCCTCCACGGTCATGCCCATCACGGTCCGCACGATCCACGGATGGGCATGGTCATCGGCGATGTGGGTCATGCCGAGCTTCTCCGCCACGCCTCGTGACGCCTGGTTCTCGGGGTGGATGATGGCGGTGAGGAGGGTCGGTGCGAAGGTCTGCGCGACGAGGTCGACGCAGGCGCGCGCAGCTTCGGTCGCATAGCCGCGTCGTTGGCGGTCGGTGCGGACGTGATACCCGACTTCGAGCACGGGGGAGTCGTTCACCGACTGCCAGGTGAGACCGCAGTCGCCGAGGAACTCCCCGTCGTGCGTCTCGATGACCCAGAGACCGTGGCCGTCCTCGCGGTAGCGCTGCTGCATGCGCGCGATCCACGCGGCGGCTTCCGTTCGCGACTTCGGCGCCGGGTAGTAGGCCATGACCTCCGCATCCCCGAGGAGCGCCGCCATCTCGTCGAGGTCGTCGGCGGTCATCTCCCGGAAGGCGAGCCGCGGCGTCGGGGAGGGCAGGAGGCGTCGCGGTGCGGTCACAGATCCACGGCGTCGCCGGGTTCGAGCACGAGGAACTCGCCGCCGCCCTGCTCGGTCGCCCACTGCAGTCGCTGGCGGTGCATGTTCTTGCCGATCACGGACAGGGTCATGTCGTGCGTGCCGAACGCCCGGCGGGGCTTCACGGCGAGCACGTAGTCGATGGCCTCCCCGATCTTGAGCCACGGGGCTCCGAGCGGCGCGGCGAGGGTGCCGACCTCGACGCCCTCGGGCACCGCATACGAGTCACCGGGGTAGTAGAACGTGTCGTTGACGAGCACGCCCACGTTGTCGATCGTCGGGATCGACGAGTGGATCACCGCGTGCGTGCCTCCGAAGAAGCGCAGGGTGAAGGCGCCGACCTCCACGGTGTCGCCGGGGGAGACGACGGTCACCTCATAGCCCTCCGCCGCCTTCGCCACGCCCTCCGGCCCGAAGATCGGGGTCCCGGGGGCCGCGCGCAGGATCCGGTCGAGGTGCTCCGGCGTCCAGTGGTCGGGGTGCTCGTGCGTGAGCACGATGGCGATCAGTCCGCTGAGATCGTGCAGCGGCGCGGTGAAGGATCCCGGATCGATCAGGAGGGTGTCGTCGTTCTGGTCCAGACGGAGGGTGGCATGTTCGAACTTGGTGACGCGCATGAGACGAGTCAACTCCTTCCCGGGGGCTGCGGCAAACGGAGATCGGCGCGCCACGCCCGGGATCCTGGTTGGAGCGGCCTCGATTTGGCGCCATGAGAATCGCCGTGGCATACTTGAACGGTTGTCGCGGAACGGAAAAGTTCTGCAAGACGGCCCCATCGTATAGCGGCCTAGTACGCCGCCCTCTCACGGCGGTAACGCGGGTTCGAATCCCGCTGGGGTCACACAACACGACGAAAGCCCTCCGGTTCTCCGGGGGGCTTTCGTCGTTCCGAGCGTGCGCGTCAGTCGTCCGCGCGCAGCGACAGGGTCCGGAACGCCCGGGCCTGGAGCGGCACGAGCATGAGCGCCATCATCGCGCCACCGGCCGCGACGAACGGCACCCAGACGGTGGTGAGGGAGGCCAGCGCGCCGAAGCCCGCCATCGCGAGCGGCATCAGGCAGTCGTCGCCGAGCCGGGTGAGGGAGCCCATGCGACCGAGGAACGCGGTGTCCACCGTCGCTGCGAAGGTCGCGCTCAGCAGCACGGAGGCGTAGCCGGCGGTGGCGCCGACGACGGTGGCGGCGACGGCCACCGTCCAGGCGGGGCCGAACCCGAGCGCGACGATGCCCGCTCCCTGGACGAGGAGAGCGCCGAACCCGCTCCGCGCCTCGTGGCGCGGCCGCCATCTCGCGACCGTGGCAGCCCCCACGGCGGCGCCGAGGCCGAGCAGGCCCTCGAAGAGGCCGACCGCGGGAGCACCCCAACCCTCGTCGTGCGCCCGCAGAGCCAGGCCGATGCCGACGGCGGGTCCCACGGCGAGATTGAGTCCGGAGAGGGCGATGACGAGCGTGCGCGTCGTGGGGTTCGCTCCGAGGTGGGCGAACGCCGCGCCGATCGCCCGCAGGGATGACGTGCGCGGGGCCCGGGCGAGCCGGAACCGCGGACGGAGGGCGATCGCCAGGAACCCGACGACCAGAGCGAAGGTCACCGCGTTCGCCGACGCGCTCCCCGCGAGACCTGCATGGGCGACGAGCAGGCCGCCGAGAGCGGCGCCTCCCATCGTGCCGAGGCGAGACGCCGTCTGCAGGACAGCCGCGTAGGAGGGGAGGTCGTCGGTGCGTACCAGCTGTCGCCCGATGGTGCCGGCCGAGGGTTCGTAGAACGCGTCGCACACTCCGAACGCCACGGCGGCGGCGAGCAGGACGGGCACGGTGGGTGCATGCGAGACCGTCCACACGGCAGCGGCGACGAGCACCCCCACGCGGACCGTGTTGCAGACCACCATCACCCGGCGGGCATCGGCGCGGTCCGCGATGACCCCGCCGAAGAGCAGCACCATCGCGCGCGGCACCGTGCCGGCGGCGACGATGAGTCCGGCGACGGCGGGAGAGGCGATCTGCACGGCTGTCCACGCCAACGCGATCGTCCACACGGCGTCGCCGGCGTCGGACAGGGCTTTCACGCCGATCCACGCGTGCACCATCCGGTCACGCCGGAACGGAGGGGGACTGGAGAGCTCGACGGGCGGGGTGAGCGCGGTCATCACGGCTCCGTGGGGAACGCGTGGGCGAAGAAGAACACCGGCGTGCGCGCCCGACCGTCGTCTTCGTCGATCGAGGCCTGCCAGTCCCGCACCACGCCCAGCACGCGCGCGGAGAGGTCGCGCAGTTCCTCCGGGGTCGCCCACGCGGTGGTCTCCGTGTTGGAGGCGTCGTAGTCAGCCACGGCGGGCTCGCCTCGGCGGCGGTGCCAGCGCTGCAGACGGTCGATCTGCATGCGGATGCCCTGCCGTTGTGCTTCCCGGGCGAGCAGGGCATCGGCGGGGGAGTCGGCGAAGTCCTCCACCGACCAGGTCAGGCCCCGCCGTGCGACCGTCCACCAGCTCGTGCGCCGATCGCCGGTCGGGTCGGCGGCGCGCTGGACGATGCCGGCACGCTCGAGCATCCGGAGGTGATGGCTGATGCTGCCGACCTGACTCTCGAGCGCACGGGCGATCGCCGTCACCTGCGAGGTGCCGTACAGCAGGAGGTAGTCGTAGATGCGGCGACGCAGCGGATGGTGCACGGCGGTGATCACGGAGATGTCTTCCACGCTCCGAAGGCTATGCAGCGGTGCGGAGACGCACAAGACTTCTTGTATACCCCGGAACGGCGGGCTATTCCTCCGCGTGGGGCGCAGCGGACGCGGCCTTCCGGCGCCGTCGGCCGCGGCGGACGACCCAGACGACCAGCACGACGACAGCGGTCACCGCGAGCCAGGGGAGGAGGAAGCCGAACGCGATCACCAGGGCGTTCAGCGAGACCACCAGACCGTTCCATCCGGCCCGGAGCCCGTCGCCGAAGCCCGCGGGGTCCGCCGCGGCCGGTGCGTCCGCCCTCGACAAATCCACGGTGAGGGACGACAGGGCCACCTGATCCTCCAGCGCGGCGAGCTGCTGTTCGTACGACTCGAGCTGCGCCTGGCGATCGGTGAGCGCGACCTCGGCCTCGATGAGATCGGCGACCGTGCCCGACTGGCTCATGAGCTCCGTGAGCCGCTGCACCGAGGCGCGGGTCGACTCCACGCGGGCGCGGAGGTCGATCGCGGTGGCGGTCACGTCCTGTTTCGTGACGGAGGACGAGAGCACCTCCCCGGTGTCGCCGAGGGCCGCGATCACCGTGGTCAAGTCGTCGGCGGGGACGCGGACCGTGACCCAGCCGTACCCGGAGTCCGTGGGGACCCGCTCGGCGGGGGCACCCGTCGCGAGCGCCTTGCCGACCTCGGTGCTCTCGACGTAGCCGCCGTGCTCGACAGCGAGGTCGCCGATGGCGGCGGCGGCATCGGCGATGTCCTTCACCTGCACCGAGGCCTGGGCCGAGGCGACGATCTCCCTGGCGTCTTCGGCGGATGCCGCGGCGTCCGATCCGATGGCACCGGGCAGGGTCGCCCCCTCGACGGCGCGGTCCGGCACAGCCGACCCCGCCTCGTCGGTCGACCAGCCCACGACGCCGTCCGCTGTGGACACGGACGAGCCGCCCCCTCCCACGGCACCGAGGATCGGCGGCGTCACGAGGACTCCGACGACGAAGGCCGCCGCGATCCCGCCGGCGGTGAGCCACCGGCGCCGTCGTCTCCTGGCGCGCTCTGCGCGCGGCGGAACCGGCGGCCGCTCGCCCTGGATCTCGGTGAACACGGCCTCCTCGATCCGCGCGACGGTCGCGTCGGACACGGGCGGGAGGCTCTGCTGCGGGGTCTGGTCGTTCATGCGTCCCTCACTTCCTTGACGGCGCCGCGCAGCTGAGTGCGCACGCGCGAGAGACGGTTTCGGACGACGGCGTGCGTCACGCCGAGCTCGTCGGCGGCGGCCTGGTAGGCGTAGCCCTCGGAGGCGCAGAGCCGGAAGATCTCCTGGTCGAGCGCGCTCAGGGTGCCCACCTCCGCGGCGATCCGAGCGGCGAGCGCCGCCGTGATCACCTGGTCCTCGACGCTGACGACGTCGGGGAGCTGGTCGTCGGCCGCGTCCGTCGTGTGCGCCTGGTCGCGGCGGCGCTGGCGCAGCCGGTTCGCCGCCTGGAAGCGGCAGATCGTCGCGAGCCAGGGGAGGATCGACTCTCCCTGCAGCTGCAGACCCGGAAGCTTGCGCCAGGCGACCACGAAGGTCTCCTGCGTCACGTCTTCCGCGTCGGCAACGGCGCCCAGGATGCCATGGGCGATCCAGTACACGGGGCGCACATGGGCGCGATACAGGGCGCGGAAGGCGCTCTGATCGCCGGCCGCCGCCTGGGCGGCCCAGCGCTGGTCACTCGTCTGTGCGGGCATCCTGGTTCCGTTCGGTGTCTCTCCTCGAGAGTGTCGGCGGATGTCCCATCGTCTCAGCACGGATCCGGATGCGCATCGTGTGTCGACTTCCTCGTCCCGGCGACCTCCACCTCGGGTAGCATGGCCCGGGCGAGAGGGAGTATCCCGAATCCGCGCGTAACGTCATCACGAGCACCGACATCGCTGCTCCGGGCGCGCGCCGCACATCTGCGGGGGAGAGACTTTCGACTCATTCCCGACCCCTCGCGAAAGGTGCACAGCGCCCGTGGACATCCCCGTCTGGTTCGAGATCACGTCGATGGTCGTCCTCACGATCATCCTGATCGCCGACCTGCTCCTCATCCGGCTGCGCCCGCACATCCCCTCCACCAAGGAGTCGACGCTGTGGGTCGTGTTCTACGTGGGTCTCGCGCTGCTCTTCGCGGTGCTGCTGGGGAACGTGGGCGGATGGCAGAACGCCGGGGACTTCATCACCGGGTGGGCGCTGGAGTACAGCCTCTCCGTCGACAACCTGTTCGTCTTCGTGCTGATCATGGCGCAGTTCGCGGTGCCGCGACGTCTGCAGCAGCAGGTGCTCATGGTCGGGATCATCATCGCGCTGATCCTGCGCGGACTGTTCATCCTCGTCGGCGTGACGATCATCGAGAACTTCTCGCCGATCTTCTACCTGTTCGGCGCCTTCCTCGTCTACACCGCCATCCGGCAGGCGATGCCGGAAGGCGAGCACGAGGACGACGTCAAGCGCGAGAACTTCATCGTCCGGCTGCTCCGCCGTCGGATCGACATCAGCGAGACCTACGACGGCTCGAAGATCCGCACGACCGTCGACGGGAAGCGGATGTGGACGCCGATGATCATCGTGTTCATCACGATCGGCGTCACCGACCTCATCTTCGCGATCGACTCGATCCCGGCGATCTTCGAGATCACGACCAACGGCTTCCTCGTCTTCGCCGCCAACATCTTCGCGCTCATGGGGCTGCGCCAGCTCTACTTCCTCCTCGGCGACCTCCTGGACCGCCTCCGCTACCTGCACTACGGCATCGCCGTGATCCTCGGGTTCATCGGCATCAAGCTGATCCTGCATGCGCTGCACGTCAACGAGCTCCCGTTCATCAACGGCGGCGAGCACGTGGAATGGGTGCCGGACATCGACAACATGGTGTCGCTCGCCGTGATCCTCGTCTCGATGACGGTGGCGACGATCGCGAGCCTGATCGCCTCGTCCCGGGAGAAGCGCGCCGAGAAGCGCACGGCTGCGATCCGGGACTGATCCGGCGGGGCGCGGGTCAGAACGCCTGCAGGTTGGCCTGCAGGCCGCCGTCCGCGTACTCGCGGCGGAGGAGCCCGCGGCGGCGGAGGATCGGCACCAGCTCGTCGAGGGTCCGGTGCAGCGTCACGGGATGGAAGTCGCCCCAGAGGAGCACGCCGTCGTTGCCCCACTCGCCGAGCTCCTCGACGAGATCGGCGAATTCCTCCGCGGTGCCCACGAAGCCGCTGCGATCACGAAGGCGCCCGGTCCTGGCCAGCGCGGTCAGGTGTGCGCGGAGCGGTGCATCCTCCCCACGATCCCCGATCAGCCGCTGGATGCTCCCACGGGAGACGTGAGCTCCGAAGATCGAGGGGTCGAGAGGGCGGTCCAGATCGAGGGCCGTGAGGTCGGTCTCCAGGTCGCTCGACTGCTTGCGGGCGATCTGCGCGAGCGCGGCGTCGTCCGGGTGGGCGGAGGCGGCCACGATCCGGTCGGCCTCCTCGGCGGACGCCGTGATCACGGGCTGGATCGCGAAGAGGATCTTGACGTCCTCGGCCCGGCGCCCGCGGGCGAGAGCCGCGTCGTGCACCCGCTGCCGATACTCCCGCACCGCCGTCTCGTGCAGGGGAGCGAGCGCCAGCTGGACGTCGGAGTTCGCCCCCGCGAACGCCAGGCCGCGCCCGGAGCCGCCGGGGGAGACGATGGCCGGCTCGCCGTCCGTGAAGGGCAGGGCGTTGAGAGGGCCGTCGAAGTCGTAGTGGGCGCCGCGGTGCTGCACCGGACGCATGCGCGTGCCGTCCGCGTAGACGCCGGAGACGGGATCGGCGACCAGCGCGCCGTCGTCCCAGCTCCGCCAGAGCGCGCGGATGCCCGCGAGCCATTCCTCGGCACGGTCGTACGCCTCGTCGTGGCCGAGTTGCGGGGCCGCCGAGAAGTGCCGGGCGCTGCCGGTGTCGGTGACCACGTTGAGGCCGAGCCGGTGCCCGCTCAGGTGCTGCAGGGTCGCGAACTGACGGGCCGAGGTGTAGGGCAGCGAGGCCGCGGGGTTCACGGTGGGCACCACGCCGAGATGACGGGTCGCCTGGAAGAGGTACGGTGCGAGCAGCAGGGGGTCGTGCTTCGGGCCGCCGAACGCATGACGCACGCGCAGGTCGATCGTGTCCGCCGAGCCGAGCGAGGGACTGTCCTCGATGATCACGAGGTCGAAACCGGCCTGCTCCAGGGTGCGGGCGGCCTCCTGGTAGACCTCCGGCCGCGTCCAGTCGTAGTCCCAGTCCAGGGACGGATATCCCCAGCCCTGGGGACCGAAGCCCCGGGCGAGGAACCACCCGAAGTGCTGCAGGCGGCTCATGCCACCGTCTCCCTGACGCTCTCGAGCACCCGCGCGAGGTCGCCGATCAGGTCGTCGACATCCTCGATGCCGATCGACAGCCGCAGCGTGCCGGGGCCGACGCCGAGGACCCGGCGCTCCTCCTCGGTGCGCTGCGCGTGGCTGGTCGTGCCGGGGTGCAGCACGAGCGACCGCACGTCGCCGATGTGCGTCATGTGGGTGAAGACGGACACCTCCTCCACGAAGCGACGGGCCGCGGGGAGACCGCCGCGCAGCGTGAAGGTGAAGATGGAGCCGAATCCGCCGTCGAGGTAGCGCAGCGCAGTCTCGTGATGAGGATGCGAGGGCAGGCCGACGTAGTCCACGCTCTCCACGGCGTCGTGCGCGGCGAGCCAGCGTGCGACGGCGAGGGCGTTCTGCGACTGGCGCTCCACACGCAGGCCGAGCGTCTCGGTGCCCTGGCCGATGAGGAACGCGTTGAGGGGCGAGGGGGACGCGCCGAATCGCGGGGCCACCGACTCCCTGGCGTACCCGATGCGGGCGCGGCCGCCGTGCCGGGCGAAGACGCTGGGTACGCCGCCCCGCCCCGGCAGCACGAGGTGCGGGGCGTTGTGCCCGGCGCGCTCCGCATCGAACCGGCCGTCGTCGATCACCACGCCGCCGAGCACCGCGCCCTGGCCAGCGAGGAACTTCGACGCGGAGTGCACGACGATGGCCGCGCCGTGCTCCAGCGGTCGGAGGAGGGCGGGCGTGGCCAGGGTGTTGTCGACGATCAGGGGGACGGCGATCTCGTCGGCCACGGCGCTCACCGCCGCCACGTCGAGCACGTCGTTGCGGGCGTTGGCGAGCGACTCCGCGAACAGCGCCCTCGTCGTCGGGCGTACGGCCTCCCGCCAGGCATCCGGGTCCGCGATGTCGTCCACGAACGTCGTCTCGACGCCGAGGCGGGCGAGGTTGTCCAGGAACAGCCCGCGGGTGCCCTCGTAGATGTGGGTCGAGGAGACGATGTGGTCGCCCGCCCCCACGACCGAGAGCAGAGCAGTGGTCACTGCAGCCTGTCCGCTGGCCACGAGCACGGCGTCGGCACCGGACTCCAGACTCGCGACCTGTCGCTCCACCGCGTGCACCGTGGGGTTGCCGGTGCGGGTGTATCCGAATCCGGTGCCCGTGCCGAAGTGGTCGGCGGCGTGATCGAAGTCGTCGAACTCGAAGCCCGCCGTCAGGTAGATCGGCGTCACACGGGAGGCGGCAGCGGCTCGGCCTCTCGCGGCGTGGACGGCGCGGGTGGCGAAGCGGGCGGTCTCGACGGTCATGCGGGGCCTCTCGGTCGATCGGGTGAGCAACAGAGTGTCACGGCGTGTCTCGGCGTGTCCGAGCGGTGGTAACCTGACGTCATGCGGACCGTGCTCCTTCTTAGCGGCCGCGGCGAGACCTCGATCTGAGCCCCTCCTCGTCGCGGAGTCCATCGTGGGCCGAACCGCCATCCACAGGAGACACGCCATGACCACCACCGCCGGTGCGGATTCCGCACGCCCCAGGACGCTCGCCGAGAAGGTCTGGGACGACCACCTCGTCGTCAAGGGTGAGGACGGCCAGCCCGACCTCATCTACATCGACCTGCACCTCGTGCACGAGGTCACCAGCCCGCAGGCCTTCGACGGCCTCCGCAGCGAGGGGCGCCCGCTCCGCCGGCTCGACCTGACCATCGCCACGGAGGATCACAACACGCCGACGTGGGAGATCGACAAGCCCATCGCCGATCTGACCAGCCGGACGCAGATCGAGACGCTGCGCCGCAACGCCGCCGAGTTCGGCGTGCGTCTGCACTCGCTGGGGGACGCGGAGCAGGGGATCGTCCACGTCGTCGGCCCGCAGCTCGGCCTGACCATGCCCGGCATCACCGTGGTCTGCGGCGACTCGCACACATCCACGCACGGCGCATTCGGCGCGATGGCGTTCGGCATCGGGACCAGCGAGGTCGAGCATGTCATGGCGACCCAGACCCTGCCGTTGAAGCCGTTCAAGACGATGGCCATCAACGTCGAGGGCACGCTGCGCCCCGGCGTCACCGCGAAGGACATCATCCTCGCCGTGATCGCCAAGATCGGCACCGGCGGCGGTCAGGGCTATGTGCTCGAGTACCGCGGCAGCGCGATCCGCGCGCTCTCCATGGAGGGCCGCATGACGATCTGCAACATGTCCATCGAGGCAGGTGCGCGCGCCGGCATGGTGGCTCCGGACGAGACGACGTTCGCCTACCTCGAGGGCCGTCCGCACGCGCCGAAGGGTCAGGACTGGGACGACGCCGTCGCCTACTGGCGCACGCTGCCGACCGACGAGGGCGCCACGTTCGACGCCGAGGTCTTCATCGACGCCGACGAGCTGGAGCCGTTCGTGACCTGGGGGACGAACCCCGGCCAGGGCAGCTCGCTCTCCGCCACGGTGCCGAACCCGGCGGAGATCGCCGACCCGAACGAGCGGGCCGCTGCCGAGCGTGCGCTGGAGTACATGGACCTGACGCCAGGCACGCCGCTCAAGGAAGTGCCGGTCGACGCGGTGTTCATGGGCTCGTGCACGAACAGCCGCATCGAGGACCTCCGGGCCTTCGCCTCCATCATCCAGGGCAAGAAGAAGGCCGACGGCGTCCGGGTGATGGTCGTCCCCGGCTCCGCCCGCGTGCGACTGGAGGCCGAGGCCGAGGGCCTGGATCAGGTCATCAAGGACTTCGGGGCGGAGTGGCGCTTCGCAGGGTGCTCGATGTGTCTGGGCATGAATCCCGATCAGCTCGCCCCGGGGGAGCGCTGCGCCTCCACCTCGAACCGCAACTTCGAAGGGCGCCAGGGCAAGGGCGGCCGTACGCACCTCGTGTCGCCGCTCGTCGCGGCGGCGACCGCCATCCGCGGCACCCTGTCCAGCCCGAGCGATCTGGAGGCCTGATCATGGAGAAGTTCACCACCCACACGGGCATCGCCGCGCCGCTGAAGCGGTCGAACGTCGACACCGACCAGATCATCCCCGCGGTGTTCCTCAAGCGCGTCACCAAGACCGGCTTCGAGGACGCGCTGTTCCACGGCTGGCGGCAGGACCCTGCCTTCGTGCTCAACCAGGCGCCGTACCAGGGGGCGTCCGTGCTCGTCGCCGGGCCTGATTTCGGCACCGGCTCCAGCCGTGAGCACGCGGTCTGGGCCCTTCGCGACTTCGGCTTCAAGGTCGTGCTGAGCCCCCGGTTCGCCGACATCTTCCGCGGGAACGCGGGCAAGCAGGGGCTCCTCGCGGCGACCATCTCCGAAGCGGACCTGGAGCGGTTCTGGGCCTTCATGGACGCTGTTCCCGGCGCGCGGATGACGGTCGACCTCGAGGCGCGCACCGCCGCCATCGGCGACCCCACCGGGGGCGCGGAGGCCGGCTTCCAGGCCGACATCGGGATCGACGATTACACTAGATGGCGGCTCCTCGAAGGGCTCGATGACATCGGGCTCACGCTGCGCAACGAAGACAAGATCGCGCAGTTCGAGGCCCGTCGCGAGTCGTGGCGGCCGCGGACCCTCCCCGTCCAGTGAGACGGAGGGGGCGGGGGAGCCAGGGGTAACCCCGCCCCCGATGAACGAAGTGAGGCCCCGAATGACGACACCCGTGCGCGACGCTCTCTCCGACGACGTCCCCGCGCTGACCGGAGACGTCCTCGCCATCCGTGGAGGTCGTCCGCTGCGCGGACGCGTCGACGTGAAGGGCGCGAAGAACCTCGCCACCAAGGCGATGGTCGCGTCCCTGCTCGGGGAGACCACGAGCGTCCTGCGCGACGTGCCGGCCATCAGCGACGTCGCCGTGGTGCGCTCGCTGCTCGAGGTGCACGGCGTCCGGGTGTCGGAGGGAGACGAGCCCGGCTCGCTGGTGTTCGACCCCAGCGACGTCGAGTCGGCCCATTTCGAGGAGATCGACGCCCACGCGGGCGCCTCGCGGATCCCGATCCTGTTCTGCGGCCCGCTGCTGCACCGCCTGGGTCAGGCGTTCATCCCCGACCTCGGCGGCTGCCGCATCGGCGACCGTCCGATCGACTTCCACCTGGACGCTCTCCGCAAGTTCGGCGCGATCGTCGAGAAGCTGCCCAGCGGCATCCGCCTCTCGACGGGAGGGACCCGCCTGCACGGCGCGAACATCCACCTGCCCTACCCGAGCGTCGGCGCCACGGAGCAGGTGCTCCTCACCGCGGTGCGCGCCGAGGGCATCACCGAACTCCGCAACGCGGCGATCGAGCCGGAGATCATGGACCTGATCGCCGTCCTGCAGAAGATGGGCGCGATCATCTCCTACGAGCCGAACCGCGTCATCCTCATCGAGGGCGTCGAGAAGCTCCGCGGTTACGACCACCGGTCGATCTTCGACCGCAACGAGGCGGCCTCGTGGGCGTCGGCCGCTCTGGCCACGGACGGCGAGATCTTCGTCGGCGGTGCCAAGCAGCAGGAGATGCTCACCTTCCTCAACGTCTTCCGCAAGGCGGGCGGCTGGTTCGACATCCAGGAGGACGGCATCCTCTTCCGTCGCGACGGCGACATCAAGCCGGTCGTGATCGAGACAGACGTGCACCCGGGCTTCATGACCGACTGGCAGCAGCCGCTCGTCGTCGCGCTCACCCAGGCGCACGGCCGCTCGGTCGTGCACGAGACCGTGTACGAGAACCGGATGGGCTTCACCGAGGCGCTGGTCAAGATGGGCGCCGACATCGTCGTGCACCCGCGCGGTCTGCAGGACGGGCCCCGGCGCGTGCCGCGTCGTGATCTGGAGCAGGCAGCCGTCATCACCGGTCCCACCCCTCTGCACGGCGCCGACATCGTGGTGCCCGACCTGCGCGGCGGCTACAGCCATGTGATCGCGGCCCTGACGGCCACGGGCGAGTCGAAGGTGTCGGGCGTCGACATCCTGAGCCGCGGATACGAGAAGTTCCTCGCCAAGCTCGACGCGCTCGGCGCCGACTTCGACGTCCTCCGGTGAGCCCCATGGCTTCCCGGTCTCCGGAGAAGACGCGGCCGAGCGTGTTCTGGCCGCTCGCGGCGATCGTCGTCCCGCTGGTGTCGCTGATCGCGAAGGTCCGCATCATCGGTGCGGAGAAGCTCCCGCGAGAGGGCGCGTTCGTCCTGGCCCCGAACCACTACTCGGAGTTCGACCCGCTGATCGTCGCCTTGGCGGTCTGGCGGATCGGGCGCGCTCCGCGGTTCATGGCCAAGGAGAGCCTCTTCCGCGTGCCGGTGCTCGGGTGGTTCCTGCGCAAGACGGGGATGATCCCGGTCGCGCGCACCTCGTCGGCGTCGTCCGCGAAGCAGACGATGGCCCAGTCGGCAGCTCTCGTGGAGCACGGCCGCGGCGTGATCGTGTACCCGGAGGGCACGCTCACCCGTGACCCCGACATGTGGCCGATGCGCGGCAAGTCGGGGGCGGTGCGGCTCGCCCTCGCCGACGGCATCCCGCTGATCCCGATGGCTCAGTGGGGGACCCAGGCGATCATGGGGCGCTACCAGAAGGGGCTCAGCCTCTGGCCGCTCCGGAAGCCCGTCACCGTCATCGTCGGCGACCCCGTCGACGTCTCCGATCTCCGCGGCCGCGCGGGTGAGCCGGCGGCGCTGACGGAGGCCACCGACCGACTCATGAACGCGATCACCGCGCTGCTGGAGCAGGTGCGCGGCGAGAAGGCCCCCGCGGAGCGCTGGAACCCGGCGAGCCACGGACAGAAGGAGACCGGACGCCTTGACCCCTAAGAGAACCGTGCCGGCCGGACCCCGCGTCGCCGTGATCGGCGCCGGCAGCTGGGGCACCACGTTCGGCAAGATCCTCGCCGACGGCGGCGCCCACGTGACGATGTGGGCGCGTCGGGCCGAGCTCGCGCATGAGATCGACGAGGCGAAGCGCAACTCGCGTTACCTGCCGGGCATCAACCTGCCCCGCACGATGGCGGCCACGCACGAGCTGGCGACCGCGCTCGACGGCGTCGACCAGGTGTACCTGTCCGTGCCGAGCCAGTCGCTGCGGGAGAACCTCAAGGCACTGCGCCCGCTGATCGCCTCGGGCGACGCCAAGATCGTCAGCCTCATGAAGGGCGTCGAGCGGGGCACCGGTCTGCGCATGAGCCAAGTCATCCAGCAGGAGCTGCAGTGCGACCCCGACCGGATCGCCGTGGCCTCCGGACCGAATCTCGCCCTGGAGATCGCGCGGGAGCAGCCGACCGCGGCCGTGATCTCGTCGCGCAGCCAGGAGACCGCGGACGTCGTGGCTCGGGCCGCGCGCAACTCCTACTTCCGGACGTTCGTGAACACGGACGTCATCGGCACGGAGTTCGGCGGAGTGCTCAAGAACCTCATCGCCGTCGCCATCGGCATCGTCGACGGCGTCGGCTACGGCGAGAACACCAAGGCGTCGATCATCACCCGCGGCCTCGTCGAGATGACCGACTTCGCGGTCGCGAACGGCGCCCAGCCGGAGACCCTGCAGGGGCTGGCCGGTCTCGGCGACCTCATCGCGACCTGCCAGTCGCCGCTGAGCCGCAACAACACCGCCGGGCGGCTGCTCGGGCAGGGCTACAGCTTCCAGGACGTCGTGAAGCAGATGCAGCAGACAGCCGAGGGGCTCGCCTCGGTCGCGCCGGTGCTGCAGCTCGCCCGCGAAGCCGATGTGCACATGCCGATCGTCGAGCAGGTGAAGATGGTGCTCGACGGCAAGATGGATCCCCGGGACATCGCCCCGCATCTCACGACGGACGACGACACCCCGCAGGGGGAGAGGACCAACCATGGACAAGCAGACGGTGGTGGTGCTCTTCGGAGGGCGCTCCAGCGAGCATTCGATCAGTTCCGCAACGGCGGGGGGAGTGCTGGGCGCGATCGATCGTGAGCGGTATGCCGTGATCCCGGTGGGGATCACCCGCGAGGGGGCCTTCGTCCTCGAGGACGACGACCCGGCGAAGTTCCCGCTCGACGCCGCGCATCTCCCGGAGGTCGTCGACAACGGCACCCGGGTGCTCTGGCCGGAACCCGGAGGTGACCGCACCCTGCGGGTCGTGCATCCGGGCGGTGAGACCGAGGGACTCGGCGAGATCGACGTCGTGCTGCCGATCCTGCACGGACCGCACGGCGAGGACGGCACGATCCAGGGCTACTTCGACACGCTCGAGGTCCCCTACGCCGGGGGCGGCGTGCTCGACTCGGCGCTGTGCATGGACAAGCACTTCATGAAGATCGCCCTGCAGGCCGCCGGGATCGCGGTGGCGCCGGGTGTGACCGTGCGCCGTCGGGAGTGGGACGCCGATCCCGATGCCCTCCGCGCACGTGCCGCCGACCTCGGCCTGCCCGTCTTCGTCAAGCCCGCCCGCGCCGGGTCGAGCGTCGGGGTCTCGAAGGTGTCGGCGCCGCAGGAACTCGACGCCGCCCTCGCGATCGCGTTCGCCGAGGACGACAAGGTGCTCATCGAGGCCGGTGTCACCGGCCGGGAGATCGAGGTCGCCGTCCTCGAGACGGCCGAGGGCGTCCGCGCCTCGCTCCCCGGCGAGATCGTGCTGACCGATCGCGGCTTCTACGACTTCGAGGGGAAGTACCTCGGCGGCGACGGCGTCGATGTGGTGTGCCCGGCGGAGCTGACCGACGCGGAGGTGGCCGCCGTTCAGGAGACCGGCGTCCGGGCCTTCCAGGCGGTCGACGGTCGCGGCCTCGCCCGGGTGGACATGTTCCTCACCCCGACCGGCGAGCTCGTCGTGAACGAGCTCAACACCATGCCCGGATTCACGCCCATCTCGATGTTCCCGAAGTGCTGGGTGGCATCGGGACTGAGCTACGGCGACCTCATCACCGAGCTCGTCGAGGCCGGTCTGCGCCGTTGACGTCGTGGTTCCCCGCGCGTGCTCAGCTCGCGGGGAACTCCACCCGGTCGGTGCACTGCGCGGTCGCCGGGGCGAGCCCGGACTGGATGTTCGACGACAGGCTGTCGACGATCGACTGGAAGTCGACCTGCTCGCCGCGGCGGATGATCACTTCGATGGCCGGTTCCCGACCGTAGGTGACGAGGCGCTGGCGCTCCTCCTCCTGCTCCAGGACGAGCCAGTCGACGCCGCCGAGGGTGGTGCAGACGAGATCGGACGGGGCGGGCGGCTCCACGCCGCAGCGCAGGACGACCGTGGGGTCTCCCCAGGCGCCCGTCGCCTGCGCGTCGGTCCACACGCGCTCGTACCCCCCGACGGTGTTCGGCAGGAGCACGGAGACGTTCGCGCAGGCCGGGTCGTTCGCGTCGGCCGCCGGCTCGAGGTGCACGGTCGTGGAGCATCCGGCGAGTCCGGCGGCGAGGGCGATCGCCCCCGCGACGGCAGCGAGGCGGCGGGAACGAAGCATGTATCCAGGCTACCTTTGACGACATGCCCTCCCGACCCGACTCCGACGATCCGCGCCTGGGAGATCTCTCGGAGGGTCGCATCCTCCGCGCCATCCTCCAGCGCACCGCGCCGGGAGCGCACACGCTTCTCGGTCCCGGCGACGATGCGGCCGTGATCGTCGCCCCCTCGGCATCGGTCGTCGCGACGACGGACACGCTCGTGCACGGGCCCGACTTCCGGCTCGCCTGGACGAGCGGGTACGACCTCGGCTGGAAGGCGGCGGCGGTCAACCTCGCCGACATCGCCGCGATGGGCGCACGCCCGACCGCGCTGCTCGTGGCTCTGGCCGTGCCGCGCGACCTCCGGCTGTCCTTCGTGGAGCGCCTGGCCGACGGCTTCCGCGAGGCCTGCGCGGCGCTCGCCCCCGGGTGCGCGGTGGTCGGCGGCGATCTCACGGTGTCCGAGGTGCTCACCGTCGCTGTGACGGCTCTGGGCGACCTGGAAGGCCGCCCACCGGTGACCAGGGCGGGGGCGCGACCGGGGGACGTCGTCGCCGTCGCGGGAGAGCTGGGTCACGCCGCACACGGGCTGGCCGTGCTGTTCGGACGCTTCCGGGACGGCGAGACGCCGGTCCCGGTCGATCCCGCGGCTCTCGCACCCGGGGAGGGCGCCGCGGTCGCCGCGCAGCTGCGGCCGTCGCCGCCCATCGGTCTCGGCGTGGTCGCGGCGGCGGCCGGGGCGACCGCGATGATGGACGTCTCGGACGGGCTCGCCCTCGACGCGCGTCGCCTCGCCGAGGCCTCGGGCGTCACCCTCGCGCTGGACGGCGCCGCGCTCGGCGCGAACCCGCAGCGCGCGCTCGCAGGCGGGGAGGACCACGCCCTGCTCGCGACGTTCTCGGACGGCGTGCTGCCGCCGGGTTTCCGTGCGATCGGCGTCGTGCGTCAGCGCGGCGAGGAGGACCTGCTCTGCGACGACGGTCCCGTGGACGTCAGCGGCTGGGATCCCTACCGGGACTGGGACTCCGTCGCCGGTTGAGCGGTCGCGGAGGCGGCGTCCTCGAGGTCGGGCTCCGCCCACCAGAGGGTCGTGTCGCCGTAGGTCTTCTCCCGGAAAACCCGGAGTCCGGCCGCGGCGAAGTCGGGTGTGGACGAACGCCGGGCGCGTTCGACGACCACCACGGCATCGTCGCTGAGCAGCGGAGCGAGGGCGGCGAGGTCGCCGTCCATCGCCTCATTGTCGATGTCGTACGGCGGATCCGTGAACACGAGGTCGTAGGGCCCGGACGCTCGGCCGAGGAACGCCCGGACCGTCGCCTCCTGCACCCGAGCGGTCGCGGTGCCGGAAGCCTTCGCGACGGCCGCGGCGTTGCGCCGCACGACGGCGGCGGCCTGCCGGCCCCGCTCGACGAGGTCGGCGCTCCGGGCGCCGCGGCTGAGGGCTTCGAGCCCGAGCGCCCCTGAGCCCGCGTAGAGGTCGAGCACGCGGGCGTCCGCGATCGCGTCGAGCGACTCCAGGGCGCCGAACAGTGACTCGCGCACGCGGTCGCTCGTCGGCCTGGTCCCGGCGCCGGGGACGTCGAGCCGGGTGCCGCGTGCCGTTCCGGCGATGATCCTCGTCACCCGTTCACGATACGACAGGCCGCGGACGGTCGTGTCCGTGCGGTTCCCTAGACTCGGAGCATGTCGCTCACGCTCGAATCCTCGCTCGAGGAGGCACTCGGTGCGGCGTCGGCCAAGACGCTCGACCGCGCCTTCGGCATGAAGACCGTCGGCGACCTGCTCGCGCACTACCCGCGTCGGTACGCCGACCCGGGGGAGCTCACTCCCATCCGCGACCTCCCGATCGGGGAGACCGTCACGATCGTCGCCGAGGTCCTCTCGTCGAGCTTCCGCCGGATGCGCAATCGACCGGGAGCCATGGTCGACGTCGTCATCGGCGACGGCGTCGGTCGCATGTCGCTGACCTTCTTCGCGAAGAACGTCGGCGCGGCGGAGTGGCGCTCCAAGGATCTGGCTGTCGGGCGCCGCGGGGTCTTCTCCGGGAAGGTCGGCGAGTTCAACGGGATGACCCAGTTCGCCCACCCGGAATACGAGCTGTTCGACGACGAGGACGCGGCGCGCCGGCGGGCGGATGCGAGGGCGGCGGTCCCGATCCCGATCTATCCGGCCACCTCCGCGATCCAGACGTGGCAGATCGCCCGCCTCGTCGGGCGCGTCCTCGACGACCTCTCGTCGGTCCCCGACCCGCTGACCCCGGAGATCCGCACCCGCGAGGAGCTGCTGACGGCGCGAGAGGCCCTGGAGGCGATCCACCGCCCGCGTTCCCGCAACGACATCGATCCCGCCGTCCGCACGCTGCGCATGCACGAGGCGCTCACGCTCCAGACGGCCCTGCTCCAGCAGCGCGACGCGGTTCGCGCCCTGGCCGCCACCTCGCGGCCGGCGGCACCCGGCGGGCTGCTGGAGCGCTTCGATGCCGCTCTGCCCTATACGCTCACGCCGGATCAGGAGACGGTCGGCGCTCAGATCGCAGACGACCTCGTCGGCTCCTGGCCGATGAACCGGCTCGTGCAGGGCGAGGTCGGTTCGGGAAAGACGCTGGTCGCGCTGCGGGCGATGCTGCAGGTCGCCGAGAGCGGCGGACAGGCGGCCCTGATCGCCCCGACGGAAGTCCTCGCGGCGCAGCATCTGCGTTCGATCACGAAGATGCTCGGCCCGCAGCTCGCCCCGCTGCTGATGCCGACGCTGCTCACCGGGCAGATGCCGGCGGCCGATCGCCGCAAGGCCGCGCTGCGCGTCGCCTCCGGCCAGGCGCTGATCGTGGTCGGCACCCACGCGCTCCTCGGGGAGAAGACCACGTTCGCCGATCTCGGTCTGGTCGTGGTCGACGAGCAGCACCGTTTCGGGGTCGAGCAGCGGGAGGCGCTGCGGGCGAAGGGATCCAGCCCGCACGCGCTCGTCCTCACCGCGACCCCGATCCCGCGGACGGTCGCGATGACGGTCTTCGGCGACCTCGACACCTCGGTCATCCGCACGATGCCCGCCGGTCGTGCCGGCATCGAGTCGTACGTCGCGCCGTTGGCCGAGCACCCGGGCTGGTTTAACCGGGTGTGGGAACGGGCGGCGGAGGAGATCGCGCAGGGCCGGCAGGTGTTCGCCGTCTGCGCGGCCATCGACACCGCGGCGAAGACGGCCGAGGCGGGGGAGCAGGCGCTGCTCGCCCCCGAGGGCGGCAAAGGCCCTCGGTGGGGTGTCGTGCAGCTCGACGAGGCGCTGGCCACGCATCCGACCCTCGGCGGTCTGCGACGGGCGGTGCTCCACGGGAAGATGCCCTCGGAGGAGAAGGACGCCGTCATGCAGGCCTTCGCCCGCGGGGAGATCGACCTCCTCCTCGCGACGACCGTGATCGAGGTGGGCGTGGACGTCCCCAACGCCTCGACGATGATCGTGCTGGACGCCGACCGCTTCGGCGTCTCCCAGCTGCACCAGCTCCGCGGTCGGGTGGGGCGAGGCGGCGTCCCGGGGCTGTGCCTGCTCGTGACCGAGGCCGAGGCCGGATCGGTGGCTCGCGAACGCGTCGACGCGGTCGCCGCCACCCTCGACGGGTTCGCGCTGGCTGAGGTCGACCTCGAACTGCGCGGCGAGGGCGACGTGCTCGGCGCGGCACAGGCCGGGGTGCGGTCGTCCCTCAAGCTGCTGCGCGTCGTCAAGGATGCCGCTCTCATCACCCGGGCGCGCGAGCTCGCGGAGGACATCCTCGCCGCCGACCCCGAGCTGACGGCGCACCCCGGGCTCCGGGAGGCCATCGGACGGCGCGTCACCGACGAGGATCGCGCGGCGCTGGCGAAGAACTGATCGCCGTTCCGGGTGCCCTAGGCTGGATTCCATGAGCAGCCGGATCGCCGTCGTCCCGGGTTCCTTCGATCCGCCGACCCTGGGTCACCTCGACGTGATCCGGCGCGCGGCCGCCCTCTACGACGAGCTGCATGTGCTCGTGGTGCACAACCCGGGCAAGGAGGCGATGCTGCCGATCGCGCAGCGGCTCGCCCTCCTGGAACGTTCGATCGCCGAGGACGGCATGTCCGGCAACATCGTCATCGGCTCCTGGAGCATGGGACTCCTCGTCGACTATGCGCGCGACGTGAACGCCGGCGTCCTCGTGAAGGGCATCCGCTCGCAGGTCGACGTGGCATACGAATCGCCGATGGCGATCGTCAACCGTCATCTGGCCGACATCGAGACCGTCTTCCTGTTGCCCGACCCCGCGCACGCGATGGTCTCCAGCTCGCTGGTGCGCCAGGTCGCCGGTCTCGGAGGCGATGTCTCGCCGTTCGTCCCGCCGGCCGTGGCCTCCTTCCTCGACACCGGCGCGCGCGGGATCTGATCGGCGATCACTCTCCCGTTCCCGGCGGTCTCCCGGCCCTCCTCTCCGGTGACCCGGGTAGCATGGCGGGGTGCGTTCCCGACTCAACAGCCCTTTCGTCCTCCCCGTCCGTGACATCGTCCGGCGCCCGGGGGAGATGCGCGAGCACTCCTTCTCGGTGCCCCTGACGGAGCAGTGGGGGGAGGGCATCGTCTCCTTCGAGGCGGGCTCGGAACTCGATCTCGACGTGCGGCTGGAGTCCGTCCACGAGGGCATCCTCGTCACCGGAGAGGCGGAGGGCGAGTACGTCGGCGTGTGCGGTCGATGCCTCACCGACATCGCTCGGCCCGTCGAAGTCGAGTTCCAGGAGCTTTTCGCGTATCCTGGTGAGGAAGAAACTGACTTCGAGGTTCAAGACGACCACGTGGATCTTGAAACTCTCGTCAGGGATGCGGCCGTTTTGGCCCTTCCTTTTCAGCCGGTGTGTCAGCCGGATTGCCTCGGGCTCGACCCGGTCACAGGCGAGAGGCTGACCGAGAGCACCGGAACGGAGCAGGCCGCTCCCATCGATCCTCGGTGGAGCGCGCTCCAGCAGATCACAGACCAGGACGGCACGGCAGAACGCGGTGCCGCCGAGAAAGAAGAGAGCTAGTCATGGCTGGTAACCCCCCGAAGCGCAAGGTCTCCCGTTCGAACACCCGCTCGCGCCGTGCGCAGTGGAAGGCCGAGGCCCCCGCGCTCGTCAAGACCATCGAGAACGGCAAGGTCGTCTACAGCCGTCCGCACCAGGCGAAGGTCGTCACCGACTCGCAGGGCACCGAACTCTTCCTCGAGTACAAGGGCCGCAAGGTCGCCGACGTCTGAGTCGCGAACCGTGACGGAGGTCCCCGGGGGGACGAGGCCTCTCCCAGATAAGCTCCGCGTCGATATCGACGCGGAGCTTCTGGAGTTGGCCCTCACCCACCGCTCGTATGCGTACGAGCACGGCGGCATCCCGCATAACGAGCGTCTCGAATTCCTCGGCGACTCGGTGCTGGGTCAGGCCGTGACCGTCATGCTGTTCACGCGGCACCCCGAGCTCGACGAGGGGGAGCTGGCGAAGCGTCGGGCGAGCGTCGTGTCGACGGTCGCGCTGGCGGAGGTCGCTCGCGGCATCGATCTCGGCAGCCACCTGCTGCTCGGACGCGGTGAGGAGCAGACCGGTGGTCGAGACAAGGACTCGATCCTCGCGGACACCATGGAGGCCGTCATCGGCGCCACCTACCTGTCCGCCGGGCCCGAGGCTGCCACGGCGCTCGTCCTGCGGCTGACCGAGCCGCTACTCGCCGACCCCGAGCGGTACGGCGCGGCGATGGACCCGAAGACGAGCCTGCAGGAGCTCGCGGCCCGTCTCGGAGCCACGCCTCCGCAGTACTCGGTCGAGGCCAGCGGTCCCGACCACGACCGGCGCTTCACAGCGACCGTCGCCGTCGGCGACGTGCGCATGACGGGCGCCGGCAGCAGCAAGAAGACGGCCGAGATGGCCGCGGCCCTCAGCGCCTGGCGCACGCTCAGCGAGCGTGCCTGAGCTCCCCGAGGTCGAGGTCGTCCGCTCCGGCCTCGCACCGGCTGCCGTGGACGCGGTCATCACGGGCGTCAGCGTCTTCGACGAACGCGCCCTCACCCGGCACATCGCCGGAGCCGGGGACTTCGTCCAGCGTTTGGAGGGTCGCCGCTTCACCGCGGCCGCGCGGCGAGGCAAGTTCCTCTGGCTCCCCGTGGACGATGGCGACTCCGCTCTGATCGCGCATCTGGGCATGAGCGGCCAGATGCTGCTCCGCGCGCCGGACGCGCCGACCGAGCGCCACGAGCGTGTCCGCCTCGGGATCGAGCATCCCCGACGCGGCGAGCTCGCGATCGTGTTCGCGGATCAGCGGACGTTCGGCTCCCTCGCCGTCGATGCTCTCATCGCCGACGGCCCCTCCCGCATCCCGACACAGGTCGCGCACATCGCACGCGACCCGCTCGACCCGTTCTTCGACGACCGGGTATTCCGGGCCGCTCTCGCCCGGCGGCACAGCGCGATCAAGCGGGTGCTGCTGGACCAGGTTGTCGTGAGCGGCATCGGCAACATCTACGCCGACGAGTCGCTGTGGGCGGCCCGCATCCATCCGGAGACAGCGGCCGATGCTCTGCCGACCCGGGCCGTGAACCGCCTCCTCGCCGAGGTGCGGTCGGTCCTGCAGAAGGCTCTCGCCGAGGGCGGCACGAGCTTCGACGCCCAGTACGTCAACGTCAACGGGCAGGCCGGTTACTTCGCCCACTCCCTGAACGCCTACGGTCGTGGCGGGAAGCCCTGTCCGCGCTGCGGCACGCCGATCACCCGAGCCGCGTTCATGAACCGCTCATCGCACTTCTGCCCGCGCTGCCAGCGGAGGCGCTGACCGTGACCGGGCGCGCGTCGCGGGCCTGACGCACCCGGCCCGCCACCGTCTCACGCCGGGGCGAAAGCGCGATCCAGCAGGGGACGCGTTGCCCAGGTGCTCGCCCACACGACGCCGATGCCGACGGCGACGACCGTCGCGATCGTCATCAGCGAGAGGGGCGCGACGATCAGCGCGATGCCCACCAGCGGGAACACGAGCACGGCAGCGCACAGCGCTGATCCCACCGCCGTGACCAGCAGCGGCGACATGATCGCGCGGCGACGCGCGCGGTCCACGGTCTCGACGGGCATGCCCAGGTGATGCAGGCTCTCGTGCAGGTCGCTCTTGTCGAGCACGTCCGAGGCCTGATTCACGCCGACGGAGGCAGCCACCATGAGGAACGACCCGATGAGGGTGATGATGAGGCCGGTCCGGATGTCCTCCGCGAGCGCGATGCTGGACGGATCGTCGCTCGCCCCGATCGTGTCGAGGAGCGCGACGCCGGTGCCCGCGAAGACGGCCATGAAGCTCGCCATCGCGATGCCGCCGACCTGACGCCAGGCCGCCTTCGGGGAATCCAGCACGAGTCGTGCGGCGAGCAGCCGCTCGGGACGCTCCGCCCGCCGGAGCTGGCGCCCCGCCGAGACCTTCAGCACCCACGGGCCGAGCAGATTGAGAACGCTCAGCGCGAGGGCGAACATCGCAGCGAGTACCGCGATCGTCGCCACGACCCCGCCGATCATCGGGAACACCTTGATGAGCGCGAACGCGATGGCGATCCCCGTGACCGCGATGACGGCGCGGATCCAGTGCACGTTCGTCGGCGCCGTGCGCGTGCGGACGCCGAGCGGCGAGATCACGACACGACGCAGCCCCACGACGGCGCTTCCGGCGGCGAGCACGAGCACGCCGGCCACGACGGCGGCGATCATCACCGGGGGGAGTACGACTGCCGAGAGGCCGAGCGGTTCTCCCCGGAACGGGATGAGACCGATCAGCGGGCTCAGGGCCAGGTGACCGCCGATGCCGATGACGGCTCCGGCCGCAGCGACGAGGACGGATTCGACGACGGTTGCCGTCGTCACCCCGCCGGGCGTCACGCCGAGCAGACGAAGAGTCGAGAGGCGCTCGTCGCGGCGCCGTGCCGAGAGCCGGGCGGCGGCGCCGCCGAGCGAGGTCAGCGGCACGACAAGCAGGACGAGAGCGATGGCGGCGAGGCCCTGGTAGAGGACAGCCTCGTCGTCGGTCCAGGTCCAGAAGGCCTGGGCCCCGCCGACGACGGTGAGGACGAGGGTCGTGACCACCGCGAAGGCGACGATCGGGAGCGCGAGGACGCTGCGCTGTCCGGGAGCGGGACGCAGGAGCAGGCCGAGAACGGAGAGGTTCACGCGTTCACCGCCGAGCCGAGGATACGGCCGTCGCGGACGGCGACGGTGCGCGTGCAGCGCGCCGCGACGTCGGCGTCGTGCGTGACGACGATGAGGGTGCGCCCCTGCCCGGTCGTGGACCACAGGAGCGCGTCCATGACCTCGGCGGAGGTGTGCGAATCCAGAGCGCCGGTCGGCTCGTCCGCGAAGACGAGGTCCGCACCCGTCGCCTGGGCGCGCGCGATGGCCACGCGCTGCGCCTGTCCTCCGGAGAGCTCGCCGATGCGCCGTTCCTCCATGCCGCCGAGGCCCAGCGCCGCGAGCCACGACACCGCGTGGGGGAGCGCGTCCTTCTTTGCGACGCCGTTGATCATGGAGGCGAGCGCGACGTTCTCCACCGCGGTCAGCTCGGGGATCAGCAGTCCCTGCTGGAAGACGAACCCGAAGCGCTCGCGACGCAGCCGGGAGCGCGCCGCCTCACCCAGCGCGGTCACGTCTATGGCCGTGCCCGTCGAGGGCTGGAAGACCACGCGGCCGCTGTCCGGTGCGGTGATTCCCGCCAGCACATGCAGGAGCGTCGTCTTCCCCGAGCCCGACGCGCCCATGATGGCGACGGACTCGCCGCGGTGCACCGCGAGGTCGACACCGGCGAGGGCGTGGGTGACGCCGTAGGTCTTGACGAGGGCGTGGGCTTCGATCACGGGACTGTTCATGTTCCCAGCCTCGCCGTGCGCCGTGCCGGTGTCGTCGGCCCGGCGGATGAAGCTGAGCGGTGGCCGTCATCCGGGAGGATGACGGCCACCGCTCGTCTTCAGATCTTCTTCTGCCACGCCCCTGCGTACGACACGGGCACGAAGCCGATCGCCTCGTTGATGTCGAGCATCGGCCGGTTCTCCTCCGCATTGAAGGTGGAGACCACGGTCGACCCCGGAACGAGCTCCCGCCAGCGCAGGAGGTTGGCGCACTTCACGATGGTGCCGAGGCGGTGACCGCGGTGGTCCTTCGCGACCAGGGTCCCGAATTGGTGGGTGGTCCCGGTCTTCTCCGCGCCGATCAGCAGTTCGTTGTACGCGACGAGCGTGCCGGAGGGGACATGCTCCACCGCCACGACGGAGACGGTCTGCCCGGCGCCCGTGAGACGCGCATCCCGGCGGATCACCCGCTCCGCGTCGTACACCTCGGCGACGAAGTCCATATCGCCACTCGGTGCATCGGTCGACAGGCGGGCGAGCACAGCGGCGTACCCGTCGCGGAGCTCCGGCGGGGTGGGCAGCTCCCACTCGAGCACGCGGTAGTCCGGCCCCGCGACCGCGAGTGCCGCGTCCAACGCCCGGTGCAGGGGCTCCGGATCGGCGCGCAGGTCGAGTTCGCTGTTGCGCTCGACCTGCTCCAGGGTGAAGCCGTGCGCCTCGACGACGTCGCTCAGCGGTGTCGCCGGGATCCGTCCCCATCCCGTGCGCGGCTGTAGCATGCGGTCGGACTCCTCCGGCCGGTGCAGGGTCCAGATCTGGAGGACGCTCCGACCGCGCTCCCTGGCCTCGGCCTCGGCGCGGTCGAGCAGCGCGTCCTCGACGCCACGCCCGGCGTGGGCGGCCGGAACGAGGAGGTCGACCTCGGCGGCGCGCGCGTCCTCCTCCTGCGGGAAGGACACCGTCACCATGCCGATGATGTCGTCCCCGTCCCGGGCGACGAATCCGAGGTCCAGCGAATCGGAGTCGTCCTGCCAGTTGGGCAGCATCTGCGCGGCGTCCGGGGCGAGGTCGGGGAGACCGACCTGCTCGTCGCAGATCTGTCGGTTCAGAGCGCCGTAGGCGCGGAAGTCCGCGGCGTTCGCATCGTCGAGGGTGGCCGGGACGATCAGCGGCGTGATCGTCAGTGCGGCGGTCGTCATGTCTGGTCCTTCGTGTCGGAGGGAGGAGGAGGTGCCGGGTGTCCCGGCGTCCGTCCGCAGGTGAACGGACGGACGCCGGGTCGGTGTCGATGCGGTCGTCATCGCCCGATCAGCGCATTCCGCGCTGCATGTCGTGCATGAGGAGGGCGTGCGTTTCCGCGGCCGAACGGTGACGCTGTTCTCCGACGAGGAACAGGTCTCCGGGATCGACGGTCCACGACCGGCGTGGACGTCGGGGCCGCTGCGCCCGCTGGAACAGCCAGAGGCCGATCCGGAGCGAGAGGCGGTCCGCGATGCCGAGCTGACGCAGCTCGTCGTCGCGGGGGATCTGGAGGACCTCGCGGTCCTCGGTATCGGGCGGATGGGTGGTGCTGTGTGACAGCGTGATGTTCACGATGGTTCCTTCGAAAGGGATGGATGGGGTGCGGAAGCACCACGTCAGGACCGAGTCGTCGGCCGCGGCAGGTGCGGACGAGAGCAGCGCCTGCGGAGCCGCGGAATGCGGAGGCCGGAAGCGGCGGGGATCCATGATCCGGGGGATCAGAGGGTGGGACGCGACAGAACAGGCGGGAGAAGACCCGGAGGGAGCCTGCGTTCCCAGGCTGCGGTTCTAGCCGAGCGAGCCGTGACGGACGCCGGCGGTCACCGATGCCGCGAGGCGCGGCGCGGAGTGCGCGGGCGCGGCGAGGCCAAAGACCTCTGCGGTGTGCTGAGTGATCATCATCGGTAACCTCCTTTCGTGTGGCGATCCGGAGGCCACCGTAGCGAAACTCTCAGGAGATCGTCAAGCATTTCGTGGTAGCACCGGCGTGTCGCGGTGGAGGCGGGGTCCGCGACGACCGCGCGGGATACCGGCCGTTCCGCGGGATTCCGGTAGCGTAGCGGCGTGAATCTCCCCGGACGAGCGGTCGCCCCATGCACCTGAAGAGCCTGACGCTCAAGGGGTTCAAGTCGTTCGCGCAGCCCACGACCTTCGTGTTCGAGCCCGGCGTCACGTGCATCGTCGGACCGAACGGCTCCGGCAAGTCCAATGTCGTCGACGCCCTCGCCTGGGTGATGGGGGAGCAGGGGGCGAAGACGCTCCGCGGCGGGAAGATGGAAGACGTCATCTTCGCCGGCACCTCGACCCGTGGTCCCCTCGGGCGCGCCGAGGTGCAGCTCACGATCGACAATGCCGACGGCGCGCTGCCGATCGAGTACGCCGAGGTGACGATCAGCCGCACCCTGTTCCGCAACGGCTCCAGCGAGTACGCCATCAACGGCGAGAGCTGCCGGCTGCTCGACGTGCAGGAGCTGCTCAGCGACTCCGGGCTGGGCCGGGAGATGCACGTCATCGTGGGTCAGGGGCGGCTCGACACCGTGCTCCAGGCCTCGCCGGAGGATCGCCGCGGCTTCATCGAGGAGGCGGCCGGCATCCTCAAGCATCGTCGTCGCAAGGAGAAGACGCTGCGCAAGCTCGACGCGATGGAGGCCAACCTCACGCGTCTGAGCGACCTCGCCGGGGAGATCCGCCGCCAGCTCAAGCCCCTCGGGCGCCAGGCGGAGATCGCACGCGAGGCGCAGACCATCGCCGCCGTCGTGCGCGATGCCAAGGCCCGCCTGTTCGCCGACGACGTCGTGGCGCTGCGCACGGCCCTCGCGGACCACACCCGGACCGAGCAGGAGCGGCACACCGAGCGTCTCGTGCTGTCCGACCAGGCCGAGACCGTGCGCGCCGGGATTACTCGGCTGGAGAAGAACCAGAACTCGATCGCGGTCGACGAGGCACGCAGCGTCGCGTTCGGACTCGAACACGTGCAGGAGCGGATGCGCGGGCTCTACACCCTCGCCAACCAGCGCCTCGCGCTCCTCGGGTCCGAGGAGGACGACGCGGCCGTGACCGCGGTGACCGTCACGCAGGCGACCATCGACGAGGCGAAGGAGGACATCGAGACGATCTCCTCCGGCCTCGGCGACGCTCAGGACGCTGCGGCCGCCGCCAGCCGCGAGGTCGTGAATGCCCGTGCCGAGCTCGACACGCTCGATGTCGACATCGCGGAGCAGAGCGCGCTCGTCTCCGAATACGACATGCGGCTCTCCTCGCTCCGCGGCAACGCCGATGCGGCCGCGTCCGCTCTGGCCGCCGTCCGCGGCGCGGTGCTGCGCCAGGAGAACGCGCTCGAGGCCGCGCACGCCCGACGACGCGAGGCCGAAGAGGCCCTGGAGGCGATCGACGATGCGGAAGCGCCCGAGGGCACGGCCGTCGAGTATGCCGCCGCCTACGAGAGCGCCCAGCGTGCGGCAACGGCGGCGGAGGCGGAGCGGGAGAGCCTCCGCGAGCGCCTGCACGCCGCGGAGCGCGAGGTCGACGCCCTCACGGCGAAGGCCGCAGCGTTGAGCAGTGCGCTGTCGCTGTCGGGAGGTGCCGCCGAGATCGTCGCGGAGGGCGGCCCCGGAATCCGCGGTCTCGTCGGCGATGCCGTGCAGGTGCGGGCGGGATACGAAGCTGCGATCGCTGCCGTGCTCGGTCCCCTGGCCGAGGGTGTGCTGGTCGGCTCCGTGGACGACGCGTTCATCCTGGCGGCGGAGACCACGGAGCGCCGCCGCGGGGTGGTCGACTTCGTGGTCGCCGAGGCCCCGAGGGAGCGGGCGCCGCACCCCGCCGTCGACGGCGTGATCGCCGCGACCGAGACGGTGACGGCGCCGGACGGCGTTCTCGGGATCCTGGCGCATGTGCTCATCGCCGACGACCTCGATGCGGCGCGGGCGGCGCGGCGCGCTCTGGACGCGGCAGGTGACACCGCGACCACGATCGTGACCACCGGGGGCGACGTCATCACCGCCCAGACGCTGCGGACCGGATCCGGAGGGGAGCGCTCCCGCCTCGAACTCGCGGCGGAGCGCGATGCCGCGACCGAGCGGCTGACCGAGATCCAGATCGTCGTCGACTCCCTGCGGGAGGCCCGCATCGACGCCGACGAGGCGGTGGAGGAGACACGGCGTCAGGCGAAGGACGCGCTGCGCGCCCTCCGCGAGCACGACGCCGCCCTCGCGACGCACGCGGAGCAGGTCAACAAGGTGACCGTGCGCCATGAGGCCGCTGTCGCCGAATGCGATCGTCTCGAGACCGGGCTCGCTCAGGCGCAGGCCGCCGTGGCGGACGCGGAGGCGAAGGCGGAGGCCGCGAAGGCGGAGCTCGATGCCGCCGTCGCGGCGCCGCGTCCGGTGCTCGACGCGTCTGCGCGGGACGGCCTGTTGGAGGCCCTGGAGCGGGCCCGCGAGGGCGAGGTCCGCGCCCGCCTGGAGGTCGAGACCCTGCGCGAGCGGGTCCGTGCCGCGCAGTCCCGGGTGACCGCGTTGGAGCGCCAGCGCGAGCAGGAGCGGGACGCCGCGGCGGAGGCCGCCCGGCGCGCCGTCATCCGCCGGGCGCAGCGCGAGGCGGCGTCCGGGGTCGTGGACGAGCTGCCGCGCATCCTCGACTCCCTCGACCGCTCGGTCACCGAGGCCCGCGTCGCCCTGGCGGAGGCGGAAGCAGCTCGGTCGGCGCAGAACGAGGAACTCGTCGCCCTGCGCGCCCAGGAGTCGTCCCTGCGGGAACGGCTGGCCGGGCTCACGGAGAGCGTGCACGGCCTGGAGTTGCAGATCCACGAGAAGAAGCTCCACCTGAACAGCCTGTTGGAGCGCGTGTCCTCGGAACTCTCGCTGGACGAGGACGTGCTCGTCGCCGAGTACGGTCCTGATCAGCTCGTGCCGCGGGATCCCGGGACGGAGCCGGCCGACGGCGAACTGCTCGACGACACCGCGATCCCGTTCGACCGGCGCATCCAGCAGCGGCGCCTGGCGGACGCGGAGCGGAAACTCGCCCAGCTCGGGCGGGTCAACCCGCTCGCGCTGGAGGAGTTCGCCGCCCTCGAGCAGCGCCACGCGTTCCTCACCACCCAGCTCGCGGACCTGACGCAGACCCGGCAGGATCTCCTGACGATCATCGCCGACCTCGACGAGCGCATGCAGACGATCTTCGCCAGCGCATTCGAGGACACCAAGGAGGCGTTCGGCCAGGTCTTCCCGCTGCTGTTCCCCGGAGGCACGGGCAGCATCTCGCTGACCGATCCGGAGAACATGCTGACGACGGGGATCGAGGTCTCGGTCCGTCCCGTCGGGAAGAAGATCGAGCGGTTGTCGCTGTTGTCCGGTGGTGAGCGGTCTCTGGCCGCGGTGGCGCTCCTGGTGGCGATCTTCAAGGCGCGTCCCAGCCCGTTCTACATCCTCGACGAGGTCGAGGCCGCGCTCGACGACGCGAACCTCGGCCGGCTGCTCACGGTCTTCGAGCAGCTGCGCGAGAGCTCCCAGCTCCTCGTCATCACGCACCAGAAGCGGACGATGGAGATCGCCGACGCGCTCTACGGCGTGTCGATGCGCCAGGACGGCGTCTCCGCGGTGGTCGGTCAGCGCGTCGGCGACCGCGCCGCCGCCGCGGTCTGACTCGCCCCGGGCACAACTGCGGAGATCGTGACCCCCACCTGGCGTGTCGACGGTCCGATCCGGCGTGTCGCCCGCGGTCTCCGAAGCTGTGCTCGGACGGACCGCGGCGGGTCACACCGTGAGGGACTGTTCGAATCCGGTGACGGCGGCGGGGAACTCGGGGTGATCCTGGGGGCGGTGAGCGAAACCGGAGAGGACGATGTGGTCGGCCCCGACATCGACGAGCCGTCGGGCGATGAGCTCGTACTCCTCGTTCCAGCCGCCGGTGACGACGAAGGTCGGCACGGCGGCGAGAGAACGCTCCCGGATCCCGTGTCCCCAGGGGAGATTCGCGGCCGCCCAGTGCTCCGCGACCGCGCGTTCGTCCGGCCAGGACTCGCGGTCCAGCGGGCCGCCGAACATGAGCGGGCGCAGGATCGACCAGAAGCCGTAGAGGTCGTCCTCGGCCGCGCGTGATCGCGCCTCCGTGACCACGGCGATATGCCGCTCGATCGGCGCGTCACCGCGAGCGATGTCGTACAGGGCGGGCTCGACGAGGACGAGGCCGCACACCCGCAGACCGTCGGCGACGGCGCGGACGGCGGTCACAGCGCCGATGGAGTGGGCGAACAGGAGCGGCGACCGGTCACGTTCTCCCTCGACGAGAGCGCCCGCCTGCGCTTCGACGGACGACTCCGGCGGGAAGCTGAGGAAGGTCCCCGACTCCGGATCCTGCGAGGGCCACGCGGCCGTACCGCGCCTCCCGGCGCCATGGAGGAACACCCGGTGCGGGAGCGGCGCGCGGTGCATCCCTGGATGCTACCCGTAGGCTGGACGCATGGCAGAGAAGTCCTGGTCTCTCGGTCGCGCGCTGCGCGGCATGTTCGTGAAGCCCACCATCGACGAGACGACGTGGGAAGACCTGGAGACGGCGCTGATCACGGCGGACTTCGGCCCTGACATCAGCGAGCGCATCGTCGAAGAGCTGCGCGACAAGGTCGCGAAGTACCGCACCACAGACCCCAAGGACCTCCAGCGCATGCTGCGGGAGACTCTGGAGGAGCACTTCGCGAAGTTCGACACCACGCTCAAGCTCACCGAGCGCCCGGCCGTGGTCCTCGTCGTCGGGGTGAACGGCGTGGGCAAGACGACCACGATCGGGAAGTTCACGAAGTTCCTCCGCGGTTACCAGCGGAGCGTGGTCGTCGGCGCCGCGGACACCTTCCGTGCCGCGGCTGTGGACCAGCTCGCCACCTGGGCCCAGCGCGGGGGAGCGGCGATCGTCCGCCCGCAGCAGGAAGGCCAGGACCCGGCTTCCGTCGCCTTCCAGACGGTCGAGTACGCGAAGCGCGAGGGTATGGAGATCGCGATCATCGACACGGCGGGACGCCTGCACACCAAGGGCGGCCTCATGGACGAACTGGGCAAGATCCGCCGTGTCGTGGAGAAGCAGGCTCCCATCAGCGAGGTGCTCCTCGTCCTCGATGCGACGACGGGGCAGAACGGCGTCATGCAGGCGGAGACCTTCCTGCAGCACGCCGGGGTCACGGGACTGGTGCTCACCAAGCTCGACGGCTCGGCCAAGGGCGGTTTCGTGCTCGCCGTTCAGGAGCGGACGGGCATCCCGGTGAAGCTCCTCGGGCAGGGCGAGGGCATCGACGATCTGACCGGTTTCACGCCGCACGTCTTCGTGCAGGCGCTGGTCGGCTGACACAGGGCTTCCGCCCCGAGCACCAGGCTGGTTTCATAGCGTTATGGCGATCGAACACGACTACTTCGGACTGCTGTCGTCGGGCCCCGACGGCTCGATCTTCTGGTCGGAGACGGTCGAGCTCGGTGACCAGAGCGTCACGGTGGACCTGACGGCCCCGGACCAGGACGACGTCTCCGCCGATGCCCTCGACATCGCCGCCGGGCTCATCGCCGGCCTGGAGAACGTGGACGCGACCGCACGGCGCGGGATGCTCGCCGAGGTGGACGACCGCACGAGCGAGGTCACCGAGTACATCCTGCAGCAGCAGGAGGTGTTCGGCGACGACCTCCCCGACGTCCTCATCGACGTGTCCGGAGACGCGGCCGTGGACATCATCCGATCGCTGCGCCTGATGAGCATGACGATCCTCGCGGACGAGCACGGCGGCTCCGAGCCGTTCGCCGTGCTGGAGTACGCGCTCGATGACAGCGCCACGGACGACGTGCTGCTCGTGAACCTCGGATCCGACGGCAGCGTGCAGTCGGTCATGAGCGCCGACTGACCGCCGCTCGTCAGACCGCCTGCGCGAAGCCGAGGTCGGCGCTCTCCGCGATGTGCGCGAGGTGCGCGGGGATCTCGCGCCCCTTCGAGGTCATCGACTGCGCCCAGAGCCGCCCGGCACGGTACGAGGAGCGCACCAGCGGACCGGCGAGCACCCCGAGGAAGCCGATCCGCTCCGCCTCCTCCTTGAACTCGACGAACTCGGCCGGCTTCACCCACCGCGACACCGGGAGGTGACGCGGGGTCGGACGGAGGTACTGGGTGATGGTGATGATGTCACAGCCGGCGTCGTGGAGGTCCTGCAGCGCCTGGACGACCTCCTCCGGCTCCTCGCCCATGCCGAGGATGAGATTCGACTTCGTGATGAGTCCGGCGTCGCGGGCCTGCGTGAGCACGTTCAGTGACCGCTCGTAGCGGAAAGCCGGGCGGATGCGCTTGAAGATGCGGGGCACGGTCTCCACGTTGTGCGCGAACACCTCGGGGCGGGCATCGAAGATCTGACCGAGGAAGGCCGGGTCGGCGTTGTGCTCGTTGGCCAGCAGCTCCACCCCGGTGTTCGGGTTGAGCTCGTGGATCTTGCGCACCGTCTCGGCGTTGAGCCAGGCCCCCGTGTCGGGCAGGTCGTCGCGGGCCACGCTCGTCACGGTCGCGTAGCGGAGGTTCATCCGCTGCACGCTCTCGGCGACGCGTCGCGGCTCGTCGGTGTCGTAGTCGGCGGGCTTGCCGGTGTCGATCTGGCAGAAGTCGCAGCGGCGCGTGCACTGCGAGCCTCCGATGAGGAAGGTCGCCTCGCGGTCCTCCCAGCACTCGAAGATGTTCGGGCAGCCGGCCTCCTGACACACCGTGTGCAGGTCCTCGCTCTTCACGAGCGAGTGCAGGGCCGAGTACTCCGGCCCCATCTTGGCCTTGGTCTTGATCCACTCGGGCTTGCGCTCGATCGGGGTCTCCGCGTTGCGGATCTCGAGGCGGAGGAGCTTGCGCCCCTCGGGTGCGGCGGTCATGCCGGGACTCCTGTCAGGTCGGGTGCGTGGGCGGTGCGGAAGGCGTCCTGCACGGCGTCGACGAGGTCGAGCGGACCGGCCACGCGTCCGGACACCTCGCTCACCGTCGTCACACCGGCGTCGGTGATGCCGCAGGGGATGATGTCGCGGAAGGGGGCGAGGCTGTTGTCGCAGTTGATGGCGAAGCCGTGCATGGTCACACCCTGCTGCACGCGCACGCCGATCGCGGCCACCTTGTCCTCCGAGAGCGGTCGGCGCACCCACACACCGCTGCGTCCCTCGACCTGGTGCCCGTCGACTCCGAACGGACGCAGCACCTCGATGAGGATCCGCTCCAGTCGCCGGACGTGTGCGACCACGTCCATCGGCTCCGGCAGGCGGAAGATCGGATAGCCGACGAGCTGCCCCGGTCCGTGCCAGGTGATCTTCCCGCCGCGGTCGACGTCGATCACCGGGGTCCCGTCCTGGGGGCGCTCATGGTCCTCTGTGCGCTTGCCCGCGGTGTAGACGGCCGCGTGCTCGAGCAGGATGAGCGTGTCAGGGCGGGTACCGGACACGACGTCCGCGTGCACACGGCGCTGCAGGGCCCAGCCCTCGGGATAGGGGACAGGGGTCGGCATGAAGCCGGGGGTGAGGATGTCGAGCATGCGTCGTCGCTTCCCTCTGATACATGGATTGCGTCCAACAATACATCCTCGTCCGGGGTGCGACGCGGCGCGCGGTACCGTGAAGTCATGAACCGGACTGGTCGCGCCGGCCGCCCGAAGGCCTCCTCGCGCGAGACCCTCGCCGAGGCCGCCTGCGAGCTCTTCCTGGAGCGCGGGTACGAGGCCACCTCCATCGCCGACATCACGCAGCGGGCGGGCGTCAGCCGTTCCAGCTTCTTCAACTACTTCACGTCCAAGAGCGACGTGCTGTGGTCCGGGATCGACGAGCGCATCGGCGTCGCAGTCGGCGCTCTGGACGACCTCGGCCGCAACGCCACGGGGGAGCGGGTGCGCGGGATCCTGCAGGGGATCGTGGACGATTTCGCCCCGGATCCGTTGGCGTTGGCGCTGCGGAATGCGGAGGCCATGGCGCTCGAGGTGGAGCTGGTGCGGGAGACGGGTGTCCGTCTGGCCCGCCTCGCCGCCGCGGTCTCCCGTGCGGCGTGCGCGGCGGGTATCGATGTGATGCGTGCGGACGTGCTGGGAGCGGCGCAGGCGGCCGCCGTCCTGTCCGCCCTGCGCGTCTGGGCCGAGGAGGGGGCGGGCCGCGGTACACCGGAGTCCGTGCTCCGCGAGGCGCTCGCCCGCGTGCACGATCTGCCCTGGGGGGAGTGACGCGGCCTCGCGAGCCCCCGGTTCCGCGCCGAGGCCCCGGCGTGCTCACGCATGCGGGGCGGGGTCTCGACGACACAGCGGGGCTTCGGCGACTCTGCTCCGTGCCGCGCTGAGCGTGGGGGCTCCGCTCGCGTAGAATCGTAGGCACCATGGCTACCTTTGGCACGCTCTCCGATCGGCTCACCGACACCTTCCGCAACCTGCGCACGAAGGGAAAGCTCACCGCCGCCGACGTCGACGGCACGGTGCGCGAGATCCGTCGTGCTCTGCTCGACGCCGATGTCGCGCTCGCGGTCGTCAAGGACTTCACCGCCAAGGTGCGCGAGCGCGCTCTCGGCGACGAGGTCAACAAGGCGCTGAACCCCGCGCAGCAGGTGGTGCAGATCGTCAACGAGGAGCTCGTCCAGATCCTCGGCGGTGAGCAGCGGCGCCTGCAGTTCGCAAAGACCGCCCCGACCGTGATCATGCTCGCGGGCCTCCAGGGTTCGGGTAAGACGACGTTCGCCGGCAAGCTGGCCAAGCAACTCGAGAGCGAGGGGCACACGCCTCTGCTCGTCGCCGCCGACCTCCAGCGCCCGAACGCGGTGAACCAGCTCCAGGTGGTCGCCGAGCAGGCCGGCGCCACCGTGTACGCGCCCGAGCCGGGCAACGGCGTCGGCGATCCCGTCAAGGTGTCGCGCGACGGCGTCGAGCACGCCCGCCGTCAGCAGCACGACGTGGTCATCATCGACACCGCCGGCCGCCTCGGCGTCGACGCCGAGCTCATGAAGCAGGCCGCCGACATCCGCAAGGCGGTCAACCCGGACGAGGTGCTCTTCGTCATCGACGCGATGATCGGTCAGGACGCCGTCAACACGGCCAAGGCGTTCCAGGAGGGCGTCGACTTCACCGGCGTCGTGCTCTCCAAGCTCGACGGTGACGCGCGAGGCGGAGCGGCGCTGTCGGTCGCCTCGGTCACCGGTCGTCCGATCATCTTCGCCTCCACGGGCGAGCGGCTGGAGGACCTCGAGCCGTTCCACCCCGATCGCATGGCCAGCCGCATCCTCGACCTCGGTGACATCCTCACCCTCATCGAGCAGGCGCAGCAGGCCTTCGACGAGGATGAAGCGCGCAAGGTCGCCGAGAAGCTCGCGAACGAGGCCTTCACCCTCGAGGACTTCCTCGAGCAGCTTCAGCAGATGAAGAAGATGGGCTCGATGAAGAAGATGCTCGGGATGCTCCCGGGCATGGGCCAGATGAAGCAGCAGCTCGAGGACTTCGACGAGCGCGAGATCGACCGCACGGAGGCCATCATCCGTTCCATGACGCCGGTCGAGCGTCGCAACCCCAAGATCCTCAATGGTTCCCGTCGTCTGCGCATCGCGCGCGGCTCCGGCATGACCGTCACGGACGTCAATCAGCTCGTGCAGCGCTTCGAGCAGGCCGCGAAGATGATGAAGACCGTCGCTCGCGGTGGCACGCCGAACATCCCCGGCATGGGGCCGGTCCCCGGCATGGGCAAGCCCGGCGCCTCGTCGAAGCGCGGCAAGAAGGGCAAGGGCGGCGGCGGCAACCGCTCCCGCTCCGGCAACCCCGCGAAGCGCGCGGCGGAGAACGCCGGCCTCGCGGCCTCGACGGCACCGACCGGCTCCGGCTTCGGCCTCGGCGGGGGAGGCGCGGCCCCCTCGGAGGCCGACCTCGCCGAGATCCAGAAGCTGTTCGGCAAGAGCTGAGCGGCCGGAACTCAGCGCACGGCGACCGGCGCGGACGAAGGACCGACCGTGGCCGCGGGCGTGCCTCGCGGCCGCGCCGCGAACTGCCCGCCGACGAGGGCGGCGAGCGTGATCACGATGCCCGCCACCTGGAGCACCGTGAAGCTCTCGCCGACCACGAGCACGCCGAGCAGCGTCGCGACGATCGGTGAGAGTAGTGCGAGCAGGCCGGGCACGATCACGGGCAGGCGCTGGATCCCTCGGAACCACAGCGTGTAGGCGATGATCCCTCCCGCCGTCGCGAGCCAGAGATAGCCGAGGAGCGCCCCCGCGTCGAGGGCAGGAGGCGGGCCCTCGACCGCGAAGGTGAGGGGGAGGAGCAGCAGTCCGCCCGCACTGAGCTGCCAGCCTGCGTACGCCACGGGGCCGACGCCGGGGGGGCGTCCCCAGCGCTTGGTGAGGATCATCCCGAGGCCGGTCGCGGTCACCCCGCCGAGAGCCGCGACGAGGCCCCAGAGGTCCAGCGCGGCGGCAGGGCCGAGGACGACGAGGGCGACCCCCGCCGCTCCGGCGACGGCGGCCGCGGATACCGGTCGGACACGTTCCCCGAGCACGAGCGCTCCGAGTCCCAGGACGATGAGCGGCTGCGCTCCGGCGACGGCGGCGGCGACCCCACCGGGGAGGCGTTCGGCCGCGAGGAACAGCAGCGGGAAGAACGCGCCGATGTTGAGGGCGCCGAGGACGAGGACCTTGCCCCACCAGGTCCCGTGCGGCAGGCGCCGGGCCAGCAGCACCGCGAGGAGACCCGCAGGCAGCGCGCGGAGGAGGCCGGCGAGGATCGGATGCCCGGCGGGGAGCAGCTCCGTCGTCACCAGGTAGGTCGTTCCCCATGCCGCGGGCGCGAGGGCCGTGATGAGGGTGAGGATCAGGCGGTTCATGCTCCCAGCCTGCGCGCCGCATGCAGATGAGTCCAACGCATTGTTGTCACGCTATTCATGACGAGCGATCATGGATTTATGGAACTCCAGCAGCTGCGATATGTCGTCGCCGTGGCGGACACCGGTTCGTTCACCCGCGCGGCGGAGCGCTGTCACGTCACGCAGTCGGCGCTCAGCCATCAGGTCGCCGCTCTCGAACGCGAGTTGGGCGTACGGCTGTTCGCGCGCACCAGTCGTAGCGTCCGCGCGACCGAGTCCGGTGAGGCGTTCCTCCGGTCCGCGCGGTTCGCCGTGCGCGCCGCGGATCAGGCGCGGGAGGATGCCGCGGCCGCCGCCGGCGAAGTCGTCGGAACGCTCCGGCTCGGGATCATCCCCACGGTGACCGCTGTCGATGTCCCCGCCCTCCTCGTGGCCTATCGCAGCGCGCACCCGGCCGCCCGCGTGGAGCTTCGCGAGGGGAACAGCGACGGCCTCATGACCGCGATCCGCCAAGGCGACATCGATGTCGCGTTCCTCGGGCTTCGGGAGGGTGTGGAGCCCCAGGGTGTGGCGTCCCGACCCCTGTCCCACGAGCCGCTGGTAGCGGTGCTGCCTCGCGGGCATGTCCTCGCTGCGAGGCGGCGGGTGCGGCTGAGTGACCTCGCGGACTCCGCTTTCGCCGACTTCCCGGCCGGAACCTCGGGACGGGCGCAGAGCGACGCGGCGTTCCTGGCCGCGGGGGTCGGGCGGGACGTGGCCTTCGAATCCGACACGGCCGCGAGCCTGATCGGCCTGGTCGCTGCGGGCCTCGCCGTCACGCTGCTCGCGCCCGGCGTGGTGCGGGGGTATCGGGACATCGTCGACACGGTGGCGGTCCAGGACGGCCCGGTCCGTGTCGAACACGTGGCCTGGGACGCCGCGGCACCGCGCAGCGCCGCCCGCGCGTTCCTCGACATCGTCGCGGCAGCCTCCTGAGACCCTGTTCCCGCAGCCCGGGCGGAGGGTGAGCCGGAGACGACGAAGCGGGCCCGGGAAGAACCCGGACCCGCCTCGTCGTGTGGTGATCAGCGCACGTCGTCGTCGACCCAGTCCATCGACTTCGTGACGGCCTTGCGCCACAGGCGCAGCTGGCGGTCGCGCTCGGCCTCGTCGAGCGAGGGCTCCCAGCGGCGGTCCTCCTGCCAGTTCGCGGACAGGTCGTCGAGGCCGCTCCAGAAGCCGACCGCGAGGCCCGCGGCGTAGGCCGCACCGAGCGCGGTGGTCTCCGCCACGACCGGACGCACGACCGGGACGCCGAGGATGTCGGCCTGGAACTGCATGAGCGCGTCGTTGGCGACCATGCCGCCGTCGACCTTGAGCTCGCTGAGGTCCACTCCGGCGTCCGCGTTGACCGCGTCGAGCACGTCGCGGGTCTGGAAGGCCACGGCCTCCAGGGCGGCGCGCGCGATGTGGTTCTTGTTCGCGTAGCGGGTGAGGCCGACGATCGCGCCACGGGCGTCCGGACGCCAGTACGGTGCGAACAGACCCGAGAACGCGGGGACGATGTACACGCCGCCGTTGTCCTCGACCTTCTCCGCCAGCTCCTCGACCTCGGGGGCGGAGGAGATGATGCCGAGCTGGTCGCGCAGCCACTGGATGAGCGAGCCGGTGACCGCGATCGACCCCTCCAGCGCATAGTGCGTGGGCTGGTCGCCGAGCTTGTAGCCGACGGTGGTGAGCAGACCGTTCTTCGAGCGGACGATCTCCTCGCCCGTGTTGAAGATGAGGAAGCAGCCCGTGCCGTAGGTGTTCTTGCTCTCGCCCTTCTGGAACGCGGCCTGCCCGAACGTCGCCGCCTGCTGGTCGCCGAGGATGCCGGCGATCGGCGTCTCGCGCAGCAGCGACGAACTCTCGGCGGCACCGTAGACCTCGGAGGAGGAGCGGATCTCCGGCATCATCGAGCGCGGCACGCCGAACGCCTCGAGGATGTCGTCGCGCCACTCCAGCGTCTCGAGGTCCATGAACATCGTGCGCGAGGCGTTCGTCACGTCGGTCGCGTGCACGCCGCCGTCGATGCCGCCGGTCAGGTTCCACAGGACCCAGGTGTCGGTCGTGCCGAAGAGCAGGTCTCCGGCCTCCGCCTTCTCGCGGGCACCTTCGACGTTCTCCAGGATCCAGGTGATCTTGGTGCCGGAGAAGTAGGTCGCCAGCGGGAGGCCGACGATCGACTTGAACCGGTCGACGCCCTCGTCGCCCGCGAGGCGGTTGACGATCTCCTGCGTACGGGTGTCCTGCCAGACGATGGCGTTGTAGACCGGCTTGCCCGTGGTCTTGTCCCACACGACGGCGGTCTCGCGCTGGTTCGTGATGCCCACGGCGGCGATGTCGTGGCGGGTGAGATCGGCGCGACCGAGGGCCAGACCGATCACCTCCTGGACATTGCGCCAGATCTCGGCGGCGTCGTGCTCGACCCAGCCGGCCTTGGGAAGGATCTGCTCGTGCTCCTTCTGACCGGTGGCGACGATGCTGCCCTTCTTGTCGAAGATGATCGCGCGGCTCGACGTGGTGCCCTGGTCGATCGCGATGATGTAGTCAGCCATGTGTTCTCCTTTGAATTCCCGAGCGGTTGAGGGGGATCAGCCGGCGAGGCTGAGCAGGCCGGGGGCGGCGAGGGCGGCGATGACACCGCCGATGAGCGGACCGACGACGGGCACCCACGAGTAGGACCAGTCGCTGGCACCCTTGCCCTGGATCGGGAGGATCGCGTGGGCGATGCGGGGACCGAGGTCACGAGCCGGGTTGATCGCGTAGCCGGTGGGGCCACCGAGCGATGCACCGATCGCGACCACCAGGAGGGCCACCGGAAGGGCGGTGAGCGGGCCGAGGCCACCGGGCGTGCCGACCTCGATGTCGCCGTAGTCCGCGAACGCGAAGATGACGAAGACGAGGACGAACGTGCCGATGATCTCGGTGACGAGGTTCCAGCCGTACGAGCGGATGGCGGGGCCGGTGGAGAAGACGCCGAGCTTGTTGGCGGCCTCCGGCTCCTGGTCGAAGTGCTGCTTGTAGGCGAGCCAGACGACGATGGCGCCGATGATCGCGCCGAGGAGCTCCGCGGCGGTCGCGGTGAGGAACATCGTGAAGTCGATGCCCTTGGCGGGGTCCAGCAGGTGCTGCACCCAGAGGCCGATACCGACGGCCGGGTTCAGGATGGCACCGGAGTACGCCGAGACGAGCACACCCGCGAACACCGCGAGACCCCATCCCCAGTTGACCATCAGGAAGCCGCCGCCGAAGCCCTTGTTCTTCGCCAGGGCGACGTTCGCGACCACACCGCAGCCGAGCAGGACCAGCATCGCGGTGCCGACGAGCTCGGAGAGGAAGTAGAGACCGAGATTGACGTCAGTCATGTCTTCGTTGACCTTTCTTGCGGGTCGGGGCCCCTCTGCCCCGACCCCTTATGGGGTAGCACCGCGAGGAGGGCGCGGTGGTCGGGCCCCGTCAGCCGCGGGCGCGGGACGGGATGTGGAGTCCGTGTCGCTCGTTGAGCAGCACGCGCGTCTGCTCCACCTCGGCGTCGTGACGCTCGCGGTCCCAGCCGAGGAGCGGAGCCAGGGCGTCGGCGATCTCGTCGAGCACCTCCGCTCGGGCGCCGCCCGTGAAGGCGATGCTCGTGCGGCGGAGGATGACGTCCTCGAGACGGGTGACCATCTCCTCGTTCACCATCCACTCCAGCTCGCGGGTCGACAGGTCGCCGCCGGCGAGGGGCGCGTCGTCCCCCTGCTCGACGTACGCCCACACGGCCGCCGCCCGGGTGCCATAGCGCGCGAGGAGCTGGTCGGCCCGGGTACCGGCGCCGGCGAGGTTCTCCTGGATCCAGATCCGCTTGGCCTTCTCGGTACGCGGGAACTCGCGGCCGCCGCCGATCGCGCGGCCCGCCGTGGAGACGGTGCGCGTGCGCCCGAGGAGTCCGAGGACGGTGTCGGAGAGCGATTCGCCCAGAGCGCGGAACGTGGTCCACTTCCCGCCCACGAGGCTCACCAGCGGAACAGCGCCCTGGCGGTCGACCTCGACGCGGTAGTCGCGCGAGACGAAGCCGGGAGCGGTGTCCTCGTGCCGGGGGAGCGGACGGATGCCGGAGAAGTTGTAGACGATCTGCTCGCGGGTCACCGAGATCGACGGGAACACGTGGTGGATGAGGTCGAAGAAGTAGTCGATCTCCTCCTCCGTGCACACCGGCACCTCGCGCGGGTCGGCGTCGATGTCCGTCGTGCCCACGAGGACGCGCCCCTTGAGCGGGTAGATCAGCACGATGCGACCGTCGGAGTGCTCGAAGAAGATCTCGCGTCCCCGCGTGGCCTCCAGCAGCTCGGGGTGGTCGAGCACGATGTGCGAGCCCTTGGTGCCGCCCATGAAGTGGGTGTCGGTGCCGAGGGCGTCGTTCGTGAGGTCGGTCCACGGGCCGGAGGCGTTCACGACGACATCCGCGGTCACGGTGAACTCGGTGCCGCTCTCCCGGTCGCGGAGGGTGATCTGCTCGCCGTCGCGGCCGATCGCCTCGACGTAGTTCAGCGCCACGGCGCCGGGGTGGCTCGCGCGGCCGTCCTGCAGCACATCGAGCGCGAGGCGCTCGGGGTCGTGCATCGACGCGTCGTAGTACGTCGCGGTGTACTTGATCTTCGGGTCCATCGACGGCAGCTCGGCCAGCGACTTCTTGCGGCCGAGGAAGCGGTGCCGGGGCACGGTGCCACCGTCGCGCGAGAACGTGTCGTAGATGGTGAGACCGACCTTGATGAGGAAGGCGCCGCGCTCCTTCGGCTTCCCGCTCTTGTGCGTGAGGAAGCGGAGGGGAGCGGAGAGGATGCCCGAGAACGTCGAGTAGATCGGGATCGTGGTCTGCAGCGGCTTGACGTAGTGCGGAGCGATCTTGAGCAGACCGTTGCGCTCCTCCACCGACTCCCGGACGAGACGGAACTCGCCGTTCTCCAGGTAGCGGATGCCGCCGTGGATCATGTGGCTCGACGCCGCGGAGGCACCGGAGGCGAAGTCGCCGCGCTCGACGAGGACGACGTCGACGCCCTGCAGCGCCAGATCGCGGAACGTCGAGATGCCGTTGATGCCGCCGCCGATCACGAGGACACTGGTGCGCCCGGATTCACGGAGCGCGCGGACCGCGTCCCGCTCCGGGGACGTGTGGGTGGAATCGATCATCGTCGACCCTCTCTTCCTTGCTTGCCACCAGCATCGACCTCTGTGACGCCGCGCGCAAGCTGGCTGCACATATGTGCAAGGATCGAGGGAGAGGAGGTCATCATGGCGGAATCCGGAGCGCCTTCGCGCGACGGGAAGCTGATCGCCGCGCTCAAGGCTGCCCAGCTCTACTACATGCAGGACAAGACCATGGAGGTCATCGCGCAGGAGCTCGGAACATCGCGATCGTCCGTGTCACGGCTGCTCAGCTTCGCGCGCGAGAGCGGCCTCGTCGACATCCGGATCAACTCGCCTCTGGAACGCCTCGGGATGCTCGAGCAGCGCATCAGGGATCGCCATCGCGTCGTTGCGCACGTGGTTCCGATGGCCGAGATCGTCAGCGAGGTCGAGCGCCTGGAGCGGGTGGCGCTGACCGCCGGGCGGCTGCTGTCCCAGTTCGTGGACTCGAACATGATCGTCGGCGTCGCATGGGGGTCGACGATCAGTGCGGTCAGCCGCGGTCTCACCCAGAAGGAGACGCACAACACGACATTCGTGCAGCTCAACGGCGCCGGGAACACCCAGACCAGCGGTGTGGAGTACTCCAGTGACATCCTGCAGCGCTTCGGCAGCGCCTTCGGGGCGCAGGTACAGCAGTTCCCGGTCCCCGCGTTCTTCGACGACCCCGCCACCCGCGAGGCGATGTGGCGCGAGCGCAGCACCCGGCGTGTCCTCGACCTGCAGGCGAAGATGGACATCGCCGTGTTCAGTCTCGGCTCCCCGGCGGCGGAGGTGCCCAGCCGGGTCTACGTCGGCGGCTACCTCGGTCGGGAGGACTACCGCAGTCTGCGGGAGGACCACGCGCTCGGCGACGTGGCGACGGTCTTCTTCCGCGCCGACGGCTCCTGGCGCGACATCCGGCTCAATGCGCGGGCGACCGGCCCGGGACTCGACCGGCTGCGCCGCGTGCCACGACGAGTGTGCGTCGTCTCCGGCGTGCCCAAGCTCGCGAGCCTGCGCGCGGCTATCGCCGCCGAGCTCATCACCGACGTGGTCCTGGACGAGGGGCTCGCGCGCCGGCTCGTCGAGGACTGAGCGGCGTTCGCGTCACTCGCCTTCGATCGAGGACTGCGGTCCGGTCCGGAACTCGCGGATCAGATGCTGGACCACGGCCCGGAGGTCGCCGTCCGTGGCGTCCGCCACCGCGAGCTGACGGGCGTAGCTCGCGCCGCCGTCGAGGATCGTCGCGATGCTGCCGAACTCGCGCACGCACCCGAGCTCGACGGCGACCGGGGTCAGTTCCTCGATCTTCTCGGTCAGGTGCTCGCGCATGGGCCGCTGCGTGCCGATCGTGTCGACGATGACCCGGGCGTCCAGGCCGTATCGGGCCGCGCGCCACTTGTTCTCGCGGTGGAACCACGCGGGGAGGTCGGGCAGGGCGGCCCCTTCGTCCAGGAGCCGGGAGAAGTGCTCGACGAGGACCTGCACGAGCGCGGCCACGGCGGCCATCTCGGAGAGCGTGGACAGGCCGTCGCACGCCCGGACCTCGATCGTGCCCCAGCGCGGAGCGGGACGGATATCCCACCGCACCTCCGTGGCGTCGGCCATGACTCCGGTGCGGACCATGTCGTCCAGGTAGCGCTCGAACTCCGACCAGTCGCGCAGCGGCCAGGGCAGACCCGCCGTGGGCAGCTGCTGGAAGACGAGAGCGCGATTGGAGGCGTACCCCGTGCGTTCCCCGGCCCAGAACGGGCTGGACGCCGACAGCGCCTGCAGGTGGGGGAGATAGGCCGACAGCGCGTTGATGATGGGGAAGACCTTGCGCTGCTCGTCGACGCCCACGTGCACGTGGATGCCCCAGATCATCATGTTGCGCCCCCACCACTGGGTGCGCTCGATCAGGCTGTGGTAGCGGGTCTTGTCGGTCACCGACTGGTCGTACCACTGGGCGAACGGGTGGCTTCCGGCGGAGAGCAGCTCGATCCCTGCCGGGTCGGTGGCCGACCGCACCGCCGCGATCGCGTTCGCGATGTCGTCGACGGCGTGGGCCACGGAGTCGCCGATCCCGCTGGTCACCTCGATGGTGTTGGTGAGGAGCTCGCCGGTGACGGTGTGGCGTTCGTCTTCGCTCTCCGCCTCCAGCGCGGCGAGGAGCTCCGGCGCGCGACCGACGAGATCACCGGTCTCTGGATCGGCGAGCATGATCTCCCACTCGAGACCGACGGTGGAGCGGGCCGAAGCGGCGAAGTCGAGCTGCACGGGGACAGTCTGACACGGGGCCGGGCCTGCTCCGCAACGCCGTGTCGCCGGGTTTCGCACGCGGCGCACGCATCTGGCAGAATAGAGGGTCGGACGACGTGCTCGACCCTCTATCCAGCGCTCGTCCTCCTCATTTGAGCTTCCGCCGGGTGTGCACCCCACGCTCCAGGCGACCGGTTCGTTTCCTTCCACACCATTCAGGAGAATCGTGGCTGTCAAGATTCGTCTCAAGCGCATGGGCAAGATCCGCGCGCCGTACTACCGCATCGTCGTCGCCGACTCGCGCACCAAGCGCGACGGTCGTGTGATCGAGGAGATCGGCAAGTACCACCCCACCGAGGAGCCCTCGTTCATCGAGGTCGACTCCGAGCGTGCGCAGTACTGGCTCTCCGTCGGCGCGCAGCCGACCGAGCAGGTCACCGCCATCCTCAAGATCACCGGCGACTGGGGCATCTTCAAGGGCGACAAGGACGCGAAGTCCACCCTCAAGGTCGCCGGCGAGAAGGCCGCGTTCGAGGCCGACGCCTCGAAGAAGTCGGTCATCAAGCCCAAGGCGGAGAAGAAGGAGGAGGCCCCCGCTGCGGAGGCCCCCGCCGCTGACGCCGACGCGGAGGCCGCTGAGGCTCCCGCCGCCGACGCCGAGTAATCCATCGTGCTCGCCGCCGCGCTCGAACACATCGTCAAGGGGATCGTCGATCACCCCGAAGATGTGCGCATCCACGAATCCTCGTCGCCTCGTGGCGACCTGCTCGAGGTGCGTGTGCACCCCGATGACCGTGGACGCGTGATCGGGCGCGGCGGCCGCACGGCCAAGGCCCTGCGCACTCTCGTGAGCGCCCTCGCCGACGGGCGCCGCGTCCGCGTCGACGTCGCGGACGACTGACGTGGTGTCGCAGGACCGCACCCAGGGCCGTAACCAGCTGCGCGTCGGGCGCCTGGTCAAGGCCCACGGGCTCAAGGGCGCCCTGAAGCTCGAGCTCTACACCGACAACCCGGAGCGGCGCTTCGTCCCCGGGGCCGCGTTCACGTTGCAGGTGCCCGAGGCATCTCCGTGGCACGGCAAGGAGATCGTCGTCCGCGAGTACCGCGTGATGAACGGGAACCCCGTCGTCTTCTTCGAGGACGTGGACGACCGGAACGCCGCCGAGAGCCTCGTCCGCGCCATCCTCTGGATGGACCAGGACGAGGACGAGACCGAGGACAACGCCTGGTTCGACCACCAGCTCGTCGGTCTGGACGTCGTCCGCGACGAGGTGGTCATCGGCCGCGTGGTCCGGGTCGAGCACCTGCCCGCGCAGGACCTCCTGATCGTCAAGCCCACGGCGACCGGCAGCACGGACGAGGTGATGGTCCCGTTCGTCGAGGCCATCGTCCCCGCCGTCGAGGTCACCGCCGGCCGCATCATCGTCACCCCGCCGGCCGGGCTCTTCGAGGAGCTTCCCGAGTCGGAGGACGAGACCGCTCCCTCCGACACCGCCGAGTGACCGCTGATACGGTTCCCCCGTGCGCATCGACGTCGTCTCCATCTTCCCCTCGTACTTCGACGGACTGACGCTCTCCCTGCTCGGCAAGGCGCGCGGCTCGGGTCTGCTCGACCTCCAGGTGCACGATCTCCGCGACTGGACGCACGACCGCCATCGCACCGTCGACGACACCCCCTACGGCGGGGGAGCCGGCATGGTCATGAAGCCGGAGCCGTGGGGCCTCGCTCTCGATGAGCTCACGGCGGACGCCGCCCCGGCGCCGACCATCATCTTCCCGTCGCCGGCGGGGGAGGTCTTCACCCAGGCGACCGCGCGGGAACTCGCGGGGCGCGACCACCTCGTGTTCGGCTGTGGGCGCTACGAGGGCATCGACGAGCGCGTCTTCGAGTACGCCGCCGAGCGGGGCGAGGTGCGGTTGCTGAGCCTCGGCGACTACGTCCTCAACGGCGGCGAGGTGGCGACGATGGCGATGATCGAGGCCATCGGCCGCCTGATCCCGGGCGTCGTCGGCAATCCGGAGAGCCTGGTCGAGGAGTCGCACGAGGACGGCCTCCTCGAGTACCCGTCGTACACCAAGCCGTCGGTGTGGAGGGAGCGCGCGGTCCCCGATGTGCTCCTCAGCGGCAACCACGGTGCGATCGCGGCATGGCGTCGCGAGCAGCAGCTCGTCCGCACCCGCCTGCGGCGCCCTGACCTGCTCCCGGACGCACCGACCGACGGCTGACCGGGCCGCGACCATCCGCCGCGACGAGTGCTGTTAGCGTCGATACATGGTGGATGTGACACGCGCGCGATCGTTCGAGAGCATCGGCGAGGAGTACGACCGCTACCGGCCGGGGTTCCCGGAGTGTGCGGCCGACATCGTCGTTCCGGACCGGGTCGCCACGGCGCTCGATCTCGGCGCCGGCACCGGGAAGTTCACGGGGCTGCTCGTCGCGCGGGCGAGGCGGGTGATCGCGGTCGAGCCGTCTGCGCCGATGCTCGCCGTGCTCGCGCGGACGCTGCCGACGGTCGACGCGCGGCCGGGGACCGCGGAGAGCATCCCCGTGCCGGACGGCTCCATCGATGCCGTCAGCGTCGCGCAGGCGTTCCACTGGTTCGATCGGGACGCGGCGGCGGCCGAGATCGCTCGCGCGCTCGTGCCTCACGGCACGCTCGGGCTGCTGTGGAATCGCGCCGACCCCGCCTGCGACTGGGATCTCGCGTGCCACCGGGTGGCGCATCCCGCGGTCGGCGCGGACGACGACACCTCCGCGTCGGCGACGGACCTTCCCGGCTTCCTCCTGGAGATCCACGAGGAGGTGCGCTGGACGGAGCGGATCACCCGCGAGGACTACCTCCGACGGTGGGGCACGGTGAGCAGCTTCCTCGTGGCGGACGATGCGGAGCGCGCGGCGATGGTGGCGGCCCTGGAGGCAGTGCTGGACGGCGCGGACGAGACGCGGGGGAAGGCGGAGTTCGAGCTGCCGCACCTCACCGACGTGTTCCGTTACCGCCGCGCATGAGGATCTGGTCGCTGCACCCCGAGTACCTCGACCGTCAGGGGCTCGTCGCCTGCTGGCGGGAGACGCTCCTCGCCCAGGCGGTGCTCGCCGACGCCACGAAGGGGTATCAGCGGCATCCGCAGCTCGAGCGCTTCCGGGCGGTGGCCGATCCGGTGGCCGCGGTGGGCGCGTACCTGGCAGGTGTCGCCGACGAGGCGGACGCCCGCGGCTATCGTTTCGACCGCACGCGGATCCGGCGGATTGAGTCGGCGATACCGCCGATCCCGGTCACCACGGGTCAGCTCGCGCGGGAGTGGGAGCATCTGCGGGCGAAGCTCGCCGAGCGCAGTCCGGAGGTGCTCACCCGACACGGGGCTGTGGAGCTCCCGAGGGCGCACCAGCTGTTCGTCGTCGTTCCCGGGCCGGTCGCGCCCTGGGAGCGCGCCGACCCCGCGGCCGGAGTCAGTCGACGCCGAGGAACGAGCGATCCGTCAGGATGATCGGACCGTCCTCGGTGATGGCGATGGTGTGCTCGGAGTGCGCGCCGCGGGAGCCGTCCGCGCTGCGCAGCGTCCACCCGTCGGGGTCGGTGATCAGCTCGTCCGTCGTCGCGAGGAACCAGGGCTCCAGCGCGAGCACGAGGCCGGCACGGAGCGGGAAGCCGCGTCCTGCGCGGCCGTCGTTCGCCACATGAGGGTCGCCGTGCATCGTGCGGCCCACGCCGTGACCGCCGAAGTCGGTGTTGATGGAGTAGCCCTCGCCGTGCGCGATGTCGGCGATCGCGGCGGAGATGTCGCCGATGCGCTTGCCGACCACCGAGGTCTCGATCGCGGCGGCCAGCGCGCGCTCCGTGGTGTCGATGAGACGGAGGTCCTCGTCCCGCGGTGTACCCACGACGAAGGAGACCGCGGAGTCGGCGACCCAGCCGTCGACCGAGACGGCGAAGTCCAGGGTGACGAGGTCGCCGTCCCGGAGCGCGTAGTCGTGCGGGAGGCCGTGCAGCACGGCGTCGTTCACCGAGGTGCAGATGACCTTGCCGAAGGGGCTCGCCCCGAAGGAGGGGTGGTAGTCGATGTAGCAGGACTCGGCGCCGGCCTTGCGGATCATGTCATGGGCCCGGCGGTCGATCGCCAGGAGGTTGGTGCCGACCTTCGTCTCGTCGCGCAGGGTCGCCAGGGTCTCGGCGACGAACCGGCCTGCCGCGCGCATCTCATCGATCTCGGCAGGGGTGCGCAGTTCGATCATCAGTGTCCTCTCGTCGTCTCCATTCTCCCTGATCGCAAAGGTGCCCGGCGCCTGCCGCTCTCAGCGAACACCCGTGACGCGCCGGCGCGGTCGCCGTAGCATCGGAGCATGTGGATCCGACAGGCCTTCTTCCGCTGGCTGCTGCCGTCGGCGTTCCTTCTGCCGCTGTGGCTTCTCATCGGCTGGGCCGTCTTCCAGGGCGGCTGGTCGATCCTCTGGGTGCTGCTCATCGCGATGCCCTCGGTGTTCGTGGGGCAGCTCCTGCTCACGCTGCTGACGCGCTCCCGCCCGTCGGTCCGCGCCGAGCGCGCCGTCTCGTGGTGGGACGTCGCCGGGTTCGGTCTCTGGCACGCGCTCACGATCGCAGTCGGCTTCTTCATCGAGGGGGCCTTCGGCTGGCTCCTCGCGGCCGCCATCGTCGTGGGCATCGCCCTGGTGTGGCTGCAGCTGTGGCAGCTCTGGAACGAGGCGCGGGGGAGCGGGACGCGGATCCGCGAAACCATCTCCTGGTCGACGATGACGCCGCCGCGCACCGAGAGCCCGCAGACGAGTGTGCACGAGGTGATCGTGGTGCGGGAGACCGACGACCGGCTCTGACCTGTCGTTTTGGTCGGGCCTGTCATCCGTGGCAGAATGGTTGTTTGTGCCGTGACCGGCTCTGCCCCAGGGGAGCCCGCGGACGCGTCAGCGCCGTTCGGCACACTCCCATTCTTGTTCCTTCCTAATCCGTGCATCCGACCTGAGGCGAGTGCAGAGAGAGACGATCATGCAGATCCTCGACGCCGTCGACGCGGCTTCGCTCCGTTCCGACATCCCCGAGTTCTTCCCCGGTGACACCGTCAAGGTGCACGTCAACATCACCGAGGGCAACCGCTCCCGTATCCAGGTCTTCCAGGGCGTCGTCATCGGCCGCCAGGGTGACAGCGTCCGCGAGACCTTCACCGTCCGGAAGATCAGCTTCCAGGTGGGTGTCGAGCGTACCTTCCCCGTGCACTCCCCGGTGATCGACCACATCGAGGTCGTCACCCGCGGTGACGTGCGTCGCGCCAAGCTCTACTATCTGCGCGAGCTTCGCGGCAAGAAGGCGAAGATCAAGGAGAAGCGCGTCAACAACTGACGCGAAGCTTCTTCACAGCACCCCGGGACACGATGTCCCGGGGTGCTTTCGTTCTGTCCCCGGTGTGCGAACCTTGTTACTGCCGTGCGCTCACGGTGCACTCTTCGAGAAGGAACCAGATGACTGACTCTCCGTCCGCACGCCCGACACGACGGCGGCGCGGGTTCCTGGTCTTCCTCCGCGACGTGCTGGTCATCGTCGTCATCGCCGCGCTGGTGTCCTTCGTCATCAAGACGTTCGTCGTGCGCTCGTTCTACATCCCGTCGGCCTCCATGGAGCGGACGCTGCTGATCGACGACCGCATCCTCGTCGACGAGCTGACGCCGCGCTGGACCGGCTATGAGCGCGGCGACATCGTCGTCTTCAAGGACCCGGGGGGCTGGCTCGACCCGATGCCGCAGACCCCGGCACAGCCGCCGCTGGTCAAGGCCGTCGACTGGGTGCTGACTTTCGTGGGCATCTCGGCCACCGACACGCAGGACCACCTCGTCAAGCGGGTGATCGGGGTCGAAGGCGATCACGTGGTGTGCTGCAACGCGTTGGGGCAGATCACCATCAATGGGGCCCCGATCGACGAGCTGAGCTACCTGAACCTTCCCGAAGGGGACACCGCGGCTTCCAACGAGCCGTTCGACGTCGTCGTGCCGGAAGACTCCGTGTGGCTCCTCGGCGACAACCGCGACCGCTCCCGCGACGCCCGCGCACACCAGGAGCTGCCCAGCGGCGGATTCGTCCCCGTCTCGAACATCGTGGGCAAGGCGTTCCTGACGACGTGGCCGCTCGACCGATTCGGACCGATCGACGGCCATCACGAGATCTTCAACGGGGTCCCGGATCCCGAATGACCGTCATCACGCCTCGACTGACCCTGGAGCGGAAGCTCCTGGGGGAGTGCGACCTCATCATCGCCCTCGATGAGGTCGGTCGCGGCGCATTGGCGGGACCTGTGGCCGTCGGAGCAGCCGTGATGGACGCCAAAGGCGCCCGCCGTCGGGTTCCGGAGGGCCTGCGCGACTCGAAGCTGGTGCCCGAGCGCCGGCGCCCGGACGTGGCCACCCGCGCCGCCGCCTGGGTGCAGGCCTCCGCCGTCGGCTGGGCGACCGCGGCGGAGGTCGACGAGGTCGGGATCATGCGGGCCCTGGGCCTCGCCGCTTCGCGGGCCGTGGAGGCGGTGGTCGCACAGGGCGCGACGGTGGAGAACGCCCTGGTCCTGCTCGACGGCAATCACGACTACGTCTCGCGAGTGCATCCCGTGCCCCTGCGGGTGCGGCCCGTCATCAAGGCGGATCGCGACTGCGCCTCGGTGTCCGCGGCGTCGGTGATCGCGAAGGTCGCGAGAGACGGTCACATGGCGGAGCTGCACGAGGGTCACCGCGACTACCAGTGGGATCGCAACAAGGGGTACGCGAGCCCGGAGCACCGGGAGGCCATCCGCTCGTTCGGGCTCTCCCCGTTCCACCGGTCCTCGTGGGCGATCGCCGACGCGCCGACGCTGTTCTGAGCGGCCGCGCCCGGGATGCCGCGACCGGCGCCGGACGACCATAGGATGGACTCATCATGGATGAGGAAGCCTTCGACGACTACGACCGCGAGCTGGAGCTCGCGCTGTTCCGCGAGTACCGCGACGTCGTCTCTCAGTTCCAGTACGTCGTGGAGACCGAGCGTCGCTTCTACCTGGCCAACGAGGTCAACGTCGTGCGGCGGGACACCGAGCACGACTTCTACTTCGAGATCTCCATGAGCGACGTGTGGGTGTGGGACATCTACCGGGCTGACCGCTTCGTGAAGGCCGTCCGGGTGCTCACGTTCAAGGACGTGAACGTCGAGGAGCTCCAGCGCCGCGAGTTCGAACTGCCGCAGGAGCTCTCCCTCGACGGAGAGTGACGCGGCGCGCCGTTTCTGCACAGCGGTGACATTCTTCGTCGTTTCCACAGCCTCTGGACTGTTCGCGCGGGACCACGGCGGTGACGGGGTGCTGACGTCCATTCTGTCGGGATGGCAGCGAAAGACGACCTCGGGCGAGCCGGGGAGCAGCAGGCAGCGGACTATCTGACGAAGCGCGGGTATCGGATCGTCGACCGCAACTGGCGGTGTCCCCAGGGGGAGCTGGACATCGTCGCGATCATCGGCCCCCATGTCGCGGTGGTCGAGGTCAAGACACGGCGGTCAGCGGCGTTCGGGCACCCGTTCGATGCGATCGATGACCGCAAGCGGCGCCGGCTGTGGCGTCTCGCCTACGCCTGGCGTGCGGCACACCCCGAGCTGGCGCGCGGACGGGCCCTCCGGGTGGAAGCGGTCGGCATCATCGGCGCGTCCGTGGCGACGGCCTCGATCGAGCACCTCGAGGACATCGCATGAGCACGGCGCGAACCTGGTCCGTGGCGCTCACCGGGGCCGAGGGGCATGTCGTCGAGGTCGAGGCCGACCTCTCAGCGCAGACGCCGGAGTTCCGCATCATCGGCCTCCCGGACAAGTCCCTGGGCGAGGCCGTGCAGCGCGTGCACAACGCCTGCGGGAACTCCGGCCTCCCGCTGCCGCGGCGACGGCTGACCGTCAACCTCTCGCCCGCGAGTCTGCCGAAGCACGGGGCCGCCTTCGACCTGGCGATCGCGGTGGCCTGCCTCGCCGCGGGCGACGTGATCGCCCGTCGCGCCGTCCGGCAGACCGTGCATCTGGGAGAACTCGGGCTGGACGGGAGGCTGCGTCCCGTGCCGGGAGTGCTGCCGGCCGTCTTCGCCGCCGCTCGTGCCGGCTTCGACCGCGTGATCGTGCCGCACGGCAATGCGGCTGAGGCGGTTCTCGTCGGCGGCGTGGAGGTGCGTGCCGCCGCCTCACTCGCGGAGGTCGCCGCCTGGCACGGCGCGGACGTCGAGGTGCCCGATGTCGAGCCGGTTCCGGGGCCGCAGCCGCCGGAGGAGAAAGCGGACGAGCGCGACCTGAGCGACGTCCTCGGGCAGGAGGAAGCCGTCGAGGCGCTCATCGTCGCTGCCGCCGGTGGCCACAACATGCTCCTGAGCGGTCCACCGGGAGCAGGGAAGACCATGCTCGCAGGGCGCCTGCCCGGCATCATGCCGCCGCTGACCGAGCAGGAGGCGATCGAGGTGGCCTCGGTCCGCTCCCTCTGCGGTGAGGCCGTGACCGGACTCGACCACCAGCCCCCGCTGGTCGCTCCGCACCACAGCGCCTCGGTGGCGGCGATGGTGGGAGGCGGATCGCGGACGGCGCGCCCCGGCGCGGTCGCCCGTGCGCATCGGGGCGTCCTGTTCCTGGACGAGGCGGCGGAGTTCCCGCGGGTGGCCCTGGACGCGCTCCGCCAGCCGCTCGAGACGGGATTCGTCGATGTGCATCGCTCGGGCTTCGTGGTGCGATTCCCGGCGCGGTTCCAGCTGCTCTTGGCGATGAATCCGTGTCCCTGCGGCAACCGCGGCGTCCGTGATGGCGACTGCATCTGCCCGCCTCAGGCGCTGCGACGCTATGCCACGCGGCTCTCCGGGCCGTTGCGCGATCGTCTCGACATCGATCTGCCGGTCACGCGCGTCGCAGCCTCCCGTTCGATCGCGGGGGAGCGCTCCGGAGCGACGACCGCCGAGGCCCGGGATCGCGTCGGCGCGGCCCGCGCACGAGCCGAGCGGCGCTGGCGCGGCACACCGTGGCGTCGGAATGCGGAGATCCCCGGCACTGTGCTCCGGCATGGCGGCTACCGTCTCCCGTCGGACGTGCGGGCGGGGCTCGATCGCGCCTTGGAACGCGGGGCGTTGACGCTCCGCGGTTACGACCGCGTCCTCCGGGTGGCGTGGACCATGGCCGATCTGGCCGGACGCGACCGCCCCGGCACGGACGAGGTCGGGCGGGCGCTGCTCCTGCGGACGGGGGTGGCACGATGATCGACGGACTCCTCTCTCAACAGGAGGCACTCGACGCGGCGCGGGGCGTGCGCGGAACAGACGAGGTGACGGAGGCGCTGGCGCGGGTCGCGTGGTCCGTCATCGCCGACCCCGGGGACGCCGTCGCCGCGACCCTCGTGCGCGAGTTCGGGCCGGCCGACGGGCTGCGCTTCGCGTTGGACGGGGCGGGACGGCCGTGGCCGGTGGTCCGAGCCGTGGGGGCACGACGGGCCCTCGACGACGCGCGCGCCCGGTGGCGGCAGCGCGCCGATCCGGCGGCGGTGATCGGCGCCGTCCGTGGCGCACGGAAGGCAGGTGCGAAGCTGCTGCTCCCCGGAGACCCCGACTGGCCGCTGTCCGTCGATGATCTCGATGCGGAGGCGCCGATGGTGCTGTGGGTGCGCGGGCGCAGCGACCTCCTGTCGAGCGCGGCGCGCGTTGCGATCGTGGGAGCCAGGGCGGCCACCGCCTACGGGGAGCGTGTCGCCGCCGACATCGCCGGAGACCTGGCTGTCGGGGAGACGGCGGTCGTGTCCGGCGGTGCGTACGGCATCGACGGCGCAGCGCACCGCGCCGCATTGACCGTCGGCGGGGGGACGATCGCGGTCCTCGCCGGGGGCGTCGACCGCCCGTACCCCGCCGGTCACCGGAACCTTCTGTCCCGCATCGCGGTCGACGGAGCCGTCGTCAGCGAGGTGCCGTGCGGGACGGCCCCGACGCGGTGGCGCTTCCTCGCGCGCAACCGGCTGATCGCGGCGCTGGGGCAGGCCACCGTGGTCGTGGAGGCGGGCTGGCGCAGCGGCTCCCTCAACACGGCGGGGCATGCGGCAACGCTCGGCAGGCCGCTCGGCGCGGTGCCCGGTCCCGTGACGTCCGCCTCGTCGGCCGGCTGTCACCGGCTGCTGCGCGAGTACGACGCGGTGTGCGTCACCTCCGCGGCGGAGGTGGCCGAGCTGCTCCCGGCCGGCGCGCGGTCGCAACGGGGACTCGATGCGACGGACGACGCGCGGGTCGTGCTCCTCCGTGCGCTCAGCACGCGAGCCGCTCGCACGGAGGCGGAGCTCGCCCAGCGCGCCGATCTCACCGTCGACCGGACCCGCGCCGTGCTCGGCCTGCTCGATCTCGACGGGCTCGCGCGACGCGACGGCGACGGCTGGCGTGGCGTGGGCGCGGCACGCACATCGTAGGCAGGGTCCCGGCGGGGCGCGTCGCTCTGAAGGCGGGGGAGCGGCAGGCTGGGGATATGGACTTCGCGGTCGCTGTCGAGGCGTTCGCCGACCACCTCGAGAAGGTGCGTCGGCTCTCTCCGGCGACCGTGAAGGCGTACCGTTCCGATCTGCGGGACCTCGGGACGAGCGTGGGGGGTGGCCCGGTGAGCCGTATCGACCTGGAGATGCTGCGCGAATGGCTGTGGCAGGCGACTCAGCGGGGTGACGCCCGTGCGACGCTGGCCCGACGCGCGGCCACGGCGCGAGCGTTCTTCGGGTGGGCGCGCGAGCAGGACCTCGTCCCTGTCGACCCCAGCCTGCGGCTCGTGGCACCGAAGCGCGCGAAGACGCTGCCGACGGTGGCATCGAAGGACGCGATGTCGGAGCTGTTGGAGCGACATCGGCAGGCGGCGGCCTCGGGCGATCCCGCGGCCCTCCGCGACCACGCGGTGCTGGAATTCCTCTACGGTGCGGCGGTCCGCGTCTCCGAACTCTGCGGCCTCGACATCGACGACCTGGATCTCGATCGGGGGACGGCCCGCGTGCGGGGCAAGGGCGACAAAGAGCGCGTCGTCCCGTTCGGCGCTCCGGCGCGGGATGCGCTCACCGCCTACCTGCGTCGCGCTCGACCAGCTCTCCTCGCACGGGCCGGGGCCGCCTCGCCCGCCGTCTTCCTCGGCAGTCGCGGTGGGCGCGTCGGTCCGCGGACGGTCTACGAGGTCGTCGCCCGTGCGCTCGCACCCGTCGTCGGCGCGGAGACCGTCGGGCCGCACGCCCTCCGTCACACGGCGGCGACCCATCTGCTGGACGGTGGTGCGGATCTCCGTGCCGTGCAGGAGATCCTCGGGCACGCGAGCCTGGGGACCACGCAGATCTACACGCACGTGTCGGCGGAGCGGCTGACGGCGACGTATCGCCTCGCGCACCCGCGGGCCTGAGCGCGGAGCCCGCCCGTCGGATCATCCGTCGCAGCAGGGCAGGAGCCGCGCCCGCAGGAGGCCGCCGAACAGGAGCATCGGGTTGATGTACTCGCCGTCGCGTCGCACGCCGACGTGCAGTGAGTCGGGTGGAGTGTGACCACCCGTGGCGACACGGCCGATGTCCTGGCCTCGGCGGACCGGGTCTCCCGCGCGCAGGGGCGACTCCACGGGCTCGAACGTGCTCACGAGGCCATCCGCGTGTCGGATCGTGAGCAGCGGACGATCGACGACGACGCCCTGGAACGCGACGATCCCCTCCGCCGGGGCGACGACGGTGCCGCCCGCAGCCGCAGCGACGTCCACGCCGCGGTGTCCGGGGCCGTAGGCGTGCGCTGGCGCGCGGTAGGCGACGCTCACGCGGCGCGTCCCGTCGACGGGCCACTGCCAGGGGATGTCGGAGACGAACTCGTCGGGCACGGGCGCGAGGCCGTGTGCCGCCGACGCCGCTCGGGCGGCGGGCGGAGACGGGAACGGAGCACCGCCACACAGGAGTGCGACAGCGGCGAGGACTGTGGCGATCAGCACCCGGAGGAGAGAGGGGTGCGGGCGAGAGCGAGGGCGAGGAGGGGACGGAGGAGTCATCACGCGAGTGTGCGTGACCGGTGCGGGCCGGCGGAGCGGCCGCTCTCCGCCAGGGCCGGTGGCAGGGGAGAAGGCCGAGCATCGCGCCGCTGTGGAGGACGAGCTGGCGCCGCATGATCCTGTATGCTGGACGAGCACCTCGATCTCGGGGTGACTACGCGTGCCCAGAGCGACTCTGTCGTGGCATCCACTCCCGCAGGTCCCGTTTCCGAACGGGTGGGGGTGAGCCGGGCACCAGGATGTCCGACCGTCCGGTCGGCATGACAACCTCAACGGCGCCCCGCGCCAGAATCAGGAGACGACCATGGCTGTGGTCACCATCCGCCAGCTGCTCGACAGCGGCGTGCACTTCGGACACCAGACCCGTCGGTGGAACCCGAAGGTGAAGCGCTTCATCCTCACGGAGCGCAGCGGCATCCACATCATCGACCTCCAGCAGTCGCTCGGCTACATCGACAAGGCCTACGACTTCGTCAAGGAGACCGTGGCGCACGGCGGCACGATCCTCTTCGTCGGCACCAAGAAGCAGGCGCAGGAGATCCTCGCGGAGCAGGCCACACGCGTCGGCCAGCCCTACGTGAACCAGCGTTGGCTCGGCGGCCTCCTCACCAACTTCTCCACCATCGCGAAGCGTCTCGCCCGCATGAAGGAGCTCGAGGAGCTCGACTACGAGAACCCCTCCGCTTCCGGCTTCACGAAGAAGGAGCTGCTGCTCAAGAAGCGCGAGCTGGACAAGCTCCACAAGTCGCTCGGTGGTATCCGCAACCTCACCAAGACGCCGTCCGCCCTCTGGGTCGTCGACGCCAAGCGTGAGCACCTCGCCATCGACGAGGCCAAGAAGCTGGGCATCCCGGTGATCGGCATCCTCGACACCAACGCCGACCCGGACGACTTCCAGTACCCGATCCCCGGCAACGACGACGCCATCCGTTCGGTGTCGCTGCTGACGCGCATCATCGCCGACGCCGCCGCCGAGGGCCTGCAGCAGAAGCACAACCCGGAGTCGGGCGACGCGGAGCCGCTGGCCGAGTGGGAGAAGGAGCTTCTCGAGGCTCCCGTGCAGGAGTCCGCTGACGCCGCCGAGGTCGTGACCGCGGACGACGAGGCCGCTGTCGTCGAGACCCCGGCCGCTGACGCCACCGCCGCCGACGAGGCCGGTGCCCAGGCGCACGACGAGGCGATCGCCGCCGCTTCCGGTGAGGAGACCGCCGAGGTCGCCGCCGCCGAGGCCGCAGACGCCAAGTAATCCCTCGTACACCCACACAACGAAGCAAGGAGCCACCACACATGGCCAACTTCACCATCGCCGACCTCAAGGCGCTGCGTGAGCAGCTCGGCACGGGAATGGTCGACACCAAGAAGGCGCTCGAGGAGGCTGACGGCGACGTCGAGAAGGCCACCGAGATCCTGCGCCTGAAGGGTGCGAAGGGCAACGCCAAGCGCGCCGACCGTTCGACCAGCGAGGGCCTCGTCGTCGCTCGTGAGCAGGACGGCGCCGTGACGCTCGTCGAGCTCGCCTGCGAGACCGACTTCGTCGCGAAGAACGAGCGCTTCATCGCGCTGGCCGACAAGGTCGCCGACGCCGTCGCCGCCGTGAAGGCCGACTCGGTCGAGGCCGCCCTCGCCGCTCCGGCGGGCGACAAGACCGTCGAGCAGCTCATCTCGGAAGAGGCCGCCATCATCGGTGAGAAGGTCGAGCTCCGTCGCGTGCGCACCGTCTCCGGTGACAGCGTCGAGGTCTACCTCCACCGCACGAGCAAGGACCTGCCGCCGCAGATCGGTGTCGTCGTCGCCTACACGGGTGACGACGCCGAGACCGCGCGCAGCATCGCCCAGCACATCTCGTTCGCGAACCCGTCGTACCTGTCCCGCGAGGACGTGCCGGCGGATGCGGTCGAGAAGGAGCGCGAGATCGTCACCGAGATCTCCCGCAACGAGGGCAAGCCCGAGGCCGCTCTGCCGAAGATCGTCGAAGGCCGCGTCTCCGCGTTCATCAAGCAGGTCGCCCTGCTGGAGCAGGACTATGCCAAGGACAACAAGCTCTCTGTCGCCCAGGTGGCGAAGGACGCCGGTATCACCGTGACGGACTTCGCGCGCTTCAAGGTCGGCGCGTAGCACTGTCGAAGGGGTTCGGATCGCTCGATCCGAACCCCTTCTTCATGCCCACCAGGCACTATCTTGAATCGGGACGAGAGGACACCCCCCATGACTGAACGCACCGGACGCCGTCGCGTCCTCCTCAAGCTCTCCGGAGAGGCGTTCGGCGCCGGGCAGCTCGGCGTCAACCCCGACGTGGTCAGCCAGATGGCGCGGGAGATCGCCGCCGCGGTCGACCGGGTCGAAGTGGCGGTCGTCGTCGGCGGAGGCAACTTCTTCCGTGGGGCCGAGCTCAGCCAGCGAGGAATGGATCGCGGGCGCGCCGACTACATGGGCATGCTCGGCACCGTGATGAACGCTCTGGCTCTGCAGGACTTCCTCGAGCAGGCGGGTGCCGCGACGCGTGTGCAGTCCGCGATCTCGATGACCCAGGTCGCCGAGCCCTACATCCCGCGTCGGGCGGAGCGGCACATGGAGAAGGGCCGCGTCGTCATCTTCGGCGCCGGCGCGGGCCTGCCGTACTTCTCCACCGACACGGTCGCCGCGCAGCGCGCACTGGAGATCGGCGCGCAGGAGGTCCTCGTGGCCAAGAACGGCGTCGACGCGATCTACACCGCCGACCCGAACAAGCACGCCGACGCGGAGCGCATCGATCGCGTGACCTATCGCGATGCTCTGCAGCAGGGCCTCAAGGTCGTCGACTCGACGGCGTTCAGCCTGTGCATGGACAACAACATGGACATGCGCGTCTTCGGCATGGAGCCGGCGGGCAACGTCACCCGCGCGCTCCTGGGCGAGCCCATCGGCACGCTCGTCACCGCCTGAGCGCCTGCACGGGACGGGAGCCCGCTCCCGATAGAATTTCCAGAACACCCCGACGATAGGAGCCACCGTGATCGCGGACGTCCTCGCTGAAACCACCACCCGCATGTCCCGGGCCGTCGAGGCTGCCAAGGAGGACTTCTCCACGGTGCGCACCGGTCGTGCGAACCCGCAGCTCTTCCAGAAGGTGCTGGTCGACTACTACGGCACGCCGACCCCGCTCGCGCAGCTCGCCTCGCTCGCGAACCAGGAAGCACGCACGCTCATCATCACGCCGTACGACAAGTCCGCGCTCAAGGCGATCGAGCAGGCCATCCGCGACATGCCGAACCTCGGGGCGAACCCCACGAACGACGGCAACCTCGTGCGGGTCACGATGCCCGAGCTCACCGCCGAGCGGCGCAAGGAGTACGTGAAGCTCGTGAAGTCCAAGGCCGAGGACGCCAAGGTCCACGTCCGCGGCATCCGCCGGAAGGCGAAGGACGAGCTGGACGGCTTGAAGAGCGAGCTCGGTGAGGACGAGATCGCCCGCGGCGAGAAGGAGCTGGACGCGCTGACCCGTCAGCACGTCGATCTCATCGACGACGCGCTCAAGCGCAAAGAGGCCGAACTCCTCGAGGTGTAGCTCGTATGTCCGATGAATCGCGCGGCGCTGAGGAGGGCACTCCGGTGACGCGCCGGGAGGAGCGGCCGGAGGCCGGTCCTGACGGCGGCGTGCCGCTCGCCGACGCCGCCTTCCCGGCGTTCGACGCGGATCGGGTGCCACCCCGGCCACCACTCCCGGCGCCGCCGGGTGCGGCTCCTGTCACCGCCGACCGCCTCGACACCGCCGACCACAACGCGATCCGCGAGCAGTGGCGTCAGGCGCGCGACGAGTTCGGCACGCATGTCTCCCATGCGCGCGATCAGCTCGACCAGGCGAACGAGCGCATCAAGCAGCGCACCGGTCGCGATCTGATCCTCGCGATCCTCATCGGACTCGCATTCGGCGCGGCACTGCTCGGTTCGCTGCTGTTCATCAAGGCGCTGTTCGTGCCGTTCGCGTTGGCTGCGGCCCTCCTCGGCGTGTACGAGCTCTCCCGCGCCCTGCGAGCGGCCGGGCGTCGTGTCGACGTCGTCCCGCAGCTGATCGCCGCGACGTTCCTTGTCCTGTCCGCGTACTTCGCCGAGCCGTGGCTGAGCTGGGTCATGCTGTTCGTCTCCGTGGCCTTCGTCATCGTCTGGCGCCTGCTCGCCCAGATGGTCGCGAAGGACGGCCGCACATACGGAGATGTGCTCACCGACGCCGTGATCGGCGGTTTCGTGCAGGTGTACGTGCCGTTCCTCGCCGGCGTGGCCCTCATCCTGCTCGAGCAGGAGGGCGGGCAGTGGTGGGTGCTCAGCTTCATCGCGATCGCGGTCGCCGCGGACACCGGTGCGTATGCGGCTGGACTCGCCTTCGGGCGGCACCCGATGGCACCGCGGATCAGTCCCAAGAAGACCTGGGAGGGCTTCGGCGGCGCCGTGGTCGCGTCGCTCGTGGCGGGCGTGCTCCTCGCGATCTTCCTGCTCGATCTGCCCTGGTGGGGTGGCGTGATCTTCGGCGCCGCGATCCTGCTGTCCGCGACGCTCGGGGACCTCGGCGAGTCGATGTTGAAGCGCGACCTCGGGATCAAGGACATGAGCTCGTGGCTTCCAGGGCACGGAGGACTCCTCGACCGGCTGGACAGCATCCTGCCGTCGACGATCCCCGCCCTCTGCCTGTACTTCCTCCTCTCTCCCTGGTTGGTGCTGTGATGAACGACAGTGGTGCTGTGATGGACGACGACCGCCGCGAGGGCACCGTGCAGAGCACGGCCAAGCCGGCGTTCGCACTCACGACCGGACGCACGAAGGGGTACCACCGCGCCGCGGTGGACGGGTTCCTCGCGTCGGCGCGACAGACATTCGAGAGCGGTGCGGACGACCTCACGGCCGAGGACGTGCGCACCGTCTCCTTCCCGCTCGTCAAGGAGGGCTACGTGGTGGCGGACGTCGACGCGGCCCTCGGACGCGTCGAGGATGCCTTCGCCGCGCGCGAGCGGGAGCGCGCCGTGCGCTCCCTCGGAGCGGGCGCATGGGTGGAGCAGGCGAGGGCCGACGCGCAGGTGATCCTGGACCACCTGGCGCGTCCGCGTCGGCACCGGTTCGCCCGCACCGGATTCCTCACCTTCGGCTACCGCGTCGACGAGGTCGATCACGTCACCTCCCGCATCGTCCGCTACCTGCGGGACGGCGACGCGCTGTCGGCCGAGCAGCTGCGGTCCGCGGCGTTCCGCATGCAGCGCGGCGGCTACCGCGAAGAGCAGGTCGACGCGCTCCTGGACGCCACCATCGACGTGATCCTGGCGGTCCGCTGAGCACGTCTGATGGCCTCTTCAGGCAGGTATGCGTAAACTGTCCTCCATCGTGAACTCCCGAAACGACATGATGCCCGATCGAAACGACGCCCTGCTGGTACCCGCAGCGACGTCCGCGTCGGCCTCCCGCGGCACCCGCCGCTGGTCTCGCCGCCGCGGTGTCGTCGGGGTCTTCAGCTCTCTCGCGGTCGTCGGATTCGCCGCCGCGATGGTCGCGCCCACCGGTGTCGCCCTGGCGCAGCCCATGGCCACGGACGCACCGGACTCCGTGTATGCGGTAGCACTGGCGGACACGCAGAACCTCACCGTCACGGTGGAAGGAGCGGCGATCACCCCCGTCGAGCGCGGGTCGTTCGACATCTACGTCAAGCCCAAGCCGAAGCCCAAGCCGAAGCCGGCCCCGGCGACCACGTCCTCGTCGTCCGACGAGCCGGAGGGCGGATCCTCCGGCGGCGGTGGGCTCCCGCCGTACAGCGGCGGCGGCGCTCCCGCGGAGTGGATGGCAGCCGCCGGGATCGCGCAGAGCGACTGGCAGTACGTCGACTACATCGTCTCGCGGGAGAGCGGTTGGAACCCCAACGCGACCAACTCGTCCTCCGGCGCCTGTGGCCTCGTCCAGGCGCTGCCCTGCAGCAAGGTGCCGGGCAACGGCTACAACCCGGTGGACAACCTCCGTTGGGCCACCGGATACGCCACCGGTCGCTACGGCAGCTGGGCAGGCGCGTACAACTTCTGGGTCACCAACCACTGGTGGTGAGCCGGCACCATGCCCCGCTCACGCCGACGTCCTTCCGCGCGCCCTGAGGGCGATGACTCCTTCGAGCGTCTCCTCGCCGGCTGGAAGCGCACCGAGGTCCGCCGAGGCGTGGAGTGGACGGTGCAGCCCGTCTCCGCACTCCAGGCGCAGAAGGCGTACGTCTGCCCGGGTTGCGGACGGTCCGTCGAGCCCGGTACCGCCCACCTCGTCGCCTGGCGCGCGGACGGTGTTCTCGGCGACGCCGCGGCTCTCGCCGACCGCAGACACTGGCACAACCACTGTTGGAGGATCGCATGACCATCGAGATCCGGGGACCGCTGGAGCTTCCGGCGCGTCGTGAGGACATCGAGCTGCACACCGCGGACGGCCTGACGCTCGTCGGCGAGCTCGCGATGCCGGAGGCCGACGCGCCGGCCGCGACCCTGGTCACGCTGCACCCGCTGCCGACCGCCGGCGGCTTCATGGACTCGCACATCATCCGGAAGGCGTCCGCGCGGCTGCCCGCCCTGGCCGATCTCGCGGTGCTGCGGTTCAACACGCGTGGCACCACATCGCCGCGCGGCACCAGCGAGGGAACGTTCGAGGGCGGCGCTGCGGAGCAGTTCGATGTCGCAGCCGCCATGGACTTCGTCCGTGACCGCGCGCTGCCGCGCCCGTGGCTCGTCGGGTGGTCCTTCGGGACGGAACTCGCCCTCAAGTACGGTGCCGACCACGACATCGAGGGCATCATCCTCCTCTCGCCGCCGTTGCATCGCGCTACGGCGGAGGAGGTCGCCGCCTGGGGGAAGACCGGCCACCGCGTGGTCATCCTCGTGCCCGAGTTCGATGACTACCTGCGCCCGGCGGAAGCGCGGGAGCGCTTCGCGACGATCCCCCAGGCGCAGCTGATCGCGGTCGAAGGAGGCAAGCACCTGTGGGTGGGGGAGACCCAGACGCGCCGGGTGCTCACAGAGATCGTCGCCGCGGTCAATCCGTCGGCTCTGCCGCTGCCGACCGACTGGTCGACCGAGGACTGACGCCGCGGGCGACCCTGGTCATCGTTCGTTCATACGCGGGATGAGCACCTGGCGGTAGAGGATCAGGATGCTGGCGGCCACCGGGATCGCGATGAGCGCCCCGAGCAGGCCCAGCAGGCTGCCTCCGGCGAGGGCGGCCACCACGACGACGGCGCCGGGCACGGAGACCGCGCGGCTCATGATGCGCGGCGAGATCACGTACGCCTCGATCTGCATGTAGATCAGGTAGTAGATCGCCGCCGCGAGAGCCGTGCCGGGGGAGCCGAGGCCAGGGATGAGGCAGACGAGGACGATGATCGTCGAGCCGGTCAGGGTGCCCACCAGTGGGATGAGCGAGAAGAAGAAGGCGACGACCGCGAGAACGGCGGGGAACGGCGCGTCGATGATCGTGAGGTAGATCGCGCTGAGGACGCCGTTGATCACGCCCTGGCTGACCTGGCCCATGACGTAGTAGCCGACCGAGTCGGTGATCTGCTCCGAGAGATCGATGAAGCGATCCCGCTTGGACGCCGGGACGAGCTGGTACACCGCGCGCTTGAGCGAGGGCGTCGAGGCCGTGAGATAGATGGTCAGGATGAGGACGATGAACGCGCCGAACACACCGCTGAGCACGGCGCCGCTGGCGATCAGCACGCCCTGACCGATCGACCCGCCGATCTCCGCGAGATTGGTGGTCAGCCAGTCCTCCACGTACGCGAAGACGTCGTCGACGAGGAGGTTGGGGAACGTCTCCTGGATCCAACTCCGCAGGTCCTCGATCGCGGTTCCGCGTTGCACGATCGCCGTGATCTGGGCGATGAGCTGCGAGATCTGGTCGACCAGCACCGGCAGCACGATGAGGATGATCCCGACGAAGACGGCCAGCACGGCGACGATCGTCACGAGGACCGCGAGCCACCGGGGCAGGCGTCGACGCTCGAGGAACGTGACCAGGGGATCGAGTCCGAGGCTGAGGAAGAGCGCGGTCCCGATGTACAGCAGCACGGTCGACAGCGTCTGCACGCTGCTGATCAGGACGATCCCGAGGCCCACGCCCAGTGTCGCCACGAGGGCGGTGCGGAACGGGTTGTGGATCTTCATGCGGACTCCTCGGTACGGCTGCAGCAAGGCTACCCATGCCGCGGCTCGACGCGCCGCCGACGTGCCGCGCGACGGAGGAGGGAGGGCCCTCGTGGTCAACACACAGGTGGGTTCGCTAGTCTGAAATGTCGAGTGTGGCGTCGCGGGCGGGAAGCCGCGATGCGTGAGGAGACTATTCGTGCGTTTCGTATGGGCCGTGGTGGCCTTCGTGCTGGCTGCCGTGCTGATCGGTGCGGGGATCGCCCAACGCACCATCTTCGTCGGCCCGTCGTCTGAGGAAGCCCGCGTCGACATCGAGGAGCCCGCGCCCTTCGTGCTCCTGGACGGCGACGTCCTGCGGATCAACGCCGGCGCGCAGAAGCTGCTCATCCGCGGCGAGGGCGAGATCTTCACCAGCTACGGGCGCACGGCCGACATGGAGGCCTGGCTCTCCGACTCGGAGTACAACCACGTGACCGTCGGGGACGACGACGAACTCGTCGTCGACCACGTCGCCGCCGCGGACGACGAGGGGTCGACCGAGACGCCGGCGCCCGAGGCCACGGAGACACCGTCGCCGGAAGCCGACGCCGATGCACCCGCGGGTCGCAACCCCGCCGGCTCTGATCTGTGGCTCGACTCGTTCACCGATGAGAACTTCCTCTCCACCGACAAGATGCAGCTCCCGGAAGGGACCAGCGTGCTGATCGCCTACGACGGCACCAAGGACGCGCCGGACGACATCGTCGTCTCCTGGCCGCTGGACACGCGGACGCCTCTGGCAGGACCGCTCATGGCGGCCGGCGGCCTGGTGCTCCTCGTGGGGCTGGTCCTCTACGTGCTCGCGATCCGCCACCAGCGCCGTGGTCGGGGCCCGCGCCGGAAGGGTCCCGGGCCGCTTCCCTCGACCCAGCCGATCGACGTGGCGGCCCTTCCGCCATCCGAGCGGGATGCCCTGGAGGCCGCGGACGGGGCGCAGTCGCCGACACCGGCGGGGAAGGACGACGTGGACGACACGGAGATCGTCGACGAGAAGGAGCAGGACGGGAAGAGTACGATGCGAGCCGAGCGCCCGAGGCGTCGTCGGCGCCTGCTCGCCCTCCCCGCGATCGGTTTGACCGCTCTGCTGGCCTCAGGCTGCACGGCCGACTCCTGGCCGGAGTTCGGGGACGCCTCCGCATCGCCGTCTCCGACGCCGACCGTGATCGCCCCCGAGAACCAGAAGCCGCCGGCGGTCACCGAGACGCAGGCCGAGCGGATCCTCCGGGAGGTCTCCGAAACTCTGGTGCAGGCCGATGAGGCGAAAGACCTCGACCTCGCGGCGACCCGTCTCGACGGCGCTCCGCTGACGACGAGGACCACTGACTACGCCCTGCGGGCGACGCTCCCGGATCGGGCCGCGCCCGCTGCGATCCCCACAGACGACATCGAGGTGGTGCTCCCGGAGGCGACGGATCGCTGGCCGCGCACGGTCCTCATGCTCTCGAAGAGCACCGGTGACGACACAGTGCCGCCGGTGGTGCTCACCATGACGCAGGCCGACCCCTGGTCCAACTACAAGGTGATCAACATGGCGGAGATGTCGGCGGATGCGGTGTTCCCCGAGGTGGCCGCAAGCTGGCTGGGGACCTCGCTGGTCCCGGCGGACTCGGCCTTCCTGTCCGTGCCGCCGAACGAGGTCGCGGCGGCGTTCGCCGATGTCGTCGACAAGGGCGAGAAGAGTGCCTCGTACGGGCAGTTCGACGACTTGGCGCTCAACCTCGCCACGTCGATCAGGGACAGCAGGCAGAACCTGGTGCAGGGGCTGGCTGATGCCGGCGCCGCGAAGACGTCCAAGGCGGCGTTCGACATGAAGCCGACGACGGCGGATCCGGTCTCGATGACGACGCTGGACAGCGGCGCCATCGTCGCGGTCTCCGTTCTCGATGTCGAGACGATCACCCCCACGTCCTCCGACGTCGTCATCCGTTTCGGTGACAACGAGGAGGCGAAGGCGCTCACCGGGGCGAAGGAGTCTGCGAAGGGCGCCGAGACGACATACGAGTTCCAGTTGTTCTTCGCCGTGCCGTCTCAGGGCTCGAGTGAACCGATCCGCCTCCTGGCCTCGCGTCAGGATCTCGTCTCCGTGAAGGTGATCAAGTGAGTGAGATGTCTCCCGCCGCCCTGCGAGGCGCTGTCGATCTGTCCAGTCTGCGCAACCGTCCGTCCGCGCCCGCGAGCGGTGCGGCTGCCCCCTCGAACTCCCCGGTGGCCGATGTCGTCGTGGATGCGACAGATGAGAACTTCGGCCAGGTGCTCGAGCTGTCCCGCACCGTCCCCGTGGTCGTCGACCTCTGGGCCGAGTGGTGCGGGCCGTGCAAGCAGCTGAGCCCGATCATCGAGAAGGTGACCAGGGAGCTCGGCGGCCGGGTGCTCCTGGCCAAGGTCGACGTCGATGCGAATCCGCAGCTCGCGCAGAGCTTCCGTGCGCAGTCGATCCCGATGGTCGTCGCCCTCATCGCAGGCCAGCCGGTGCCGATGTTCACGGGCGCCGTTCCTGAGCAGCAGGTGCGTGAGGTCTTCGCGCAGCTGCTGCAGGTGGCCGCGCAGAACGGCGTCTCGGGATCGCTCCCGGTCGGCGACTCCGAGGCAGGGGAGGCTGAATCTCCCGCCGAGCCCGAGCTACCGCCGCTGCACGCGGAGGCGTTCTCCGCCATCGAGCGGGGCGACTACCGTGCGGCCATCGCCGCCTATGAGAAGGCGCTCGCGGAGAACCCGCGTGACGAGGACGCCATCGCCGGCCTGGGCCAGGTCCGACTGCTGGACCGTGTGCAGGGACTCGACCTGCAGACGGCCCGAGCCGCGGCCGCAGCGGCTCCGCTGGACGTGCAGGCCCAATTCGACGTCGCGGACCTCGACCTCGCCGGCGGACACGTCGACGACGCCTTCGGCCGGCTCCTCGACCTGTTCGCGCAGCTGCCGTCCGACCAGCGGACACCCGTCCGCGAGCGCCTCGTCGAGTTGTTCGGCCTCATCGGCGCCAGCGACCCGCGCGTGATCGCGGCTCGTAACCGACTCTCCTCGCTGCTGTTCTGATCGATCCGCGCGGAGCTCGTTGCTCCGCGCAGATCGGTCGTCGTCGGCCGTCCGTCAGCCGTTGTTCACGGTAGGGACGTGCGGCTCCGGCTGATGACGGAGCCACAGCGTCGACAGCGCGGGCAGCGTGATCGAGGCGGTGGGGGCGCCGGCGTCCGCCGACTCGGCGAGCACCATTCCGAGATTGCCCGAGCCCCGCCCACCGTAGGCGTCAGCATCCGAGTTCAGGATCTCCTGCCACACGCCTTCGCGCGGGAGCCCGAGACGGTACCCGGTGCGCTCCACTCCGGCGAAGTTGCTGACGACGACGAGACGGCCGCCGTGCGCGTCCCGCCGTTCGAAGGCGATCACGGACGGGTCCCAGCTCGGTGCGCCGAGTCGCGTGAATCCGGAGCCGTCGTTGTCACGCTCCCAGAGCGGAGCCTGCGACCGGTACACCGCGTTCATCGCGGCGACGAAGTCCTGCAGCTGGGCGTGGGAGGGCTGGTCGCGGAGCCACCAATCCAGTTCACGCCCTTCGGACCACTCCGCGAGCTGTCCGAACTCCTGTCCCATGAACAGCAGCTTCTTGCCCGGATGTCCCCACATGTAGGCGAGGTAGGCGCGGACGTTCGCGAGCTTGTGCCAGTGGTCGCCCGGCATCTTCGACAACAGGCTGCCCTTGCCGTGCACGACCTCGTCGTGACTGATCGGCAGGACGTAGTTCTCGCCGAACGCGTAGACGAACGAGAACGTCATCTCGCCCTCGTGGTGCGCCCGGTACATCGGGTCTCTGCCGATGTACTGCAGCGAGTCGTTCATCCAGCCCATGTTCCACTTGAAACCGAATCCGAGGCCGGCATGATCCGTCGGCGCTGTGACGCCGGGGAAGCTCGTGGACTCCTCGGCGATCATGAGGATCCCGGGGTGCAGCCGGTAGGCCGTGGCGTTGACCTCCTGGAGGAAGCGGATCGCCTCGAGGTTCTCGCGTCCGCCGTGGATGTTCGGCTCCCACTCACCCTCGCGGCGCGAGTAGTCGAGGTAGAGCATCGAAGCCACGGCGTCGACGCGCAGACCGTCGACGTGGAACTCCTCGAGCCAGTACAGCGCGTTCGCGACGAGGAACCCCCGGACCTCGGGTCGGCCGTAGTTGAAGATGAGCGTGCCCCAGTCCTGGTGCTCGCCGCGCCGAGGGTCGGGGTGCTCGTAGAGGGGCTGACCGTCGAACCGGGCCAGGGCGAAGTCGTCCTTGGGGAAGTGCCCCGGCACCCAGTCCATGATGACGCCGATGCCGGCCTGGTGCAGGCGGTCGATGAGGTACCGCAGGTCGTCGGGGGAGCCGTACCGGCTCGTCGGAGCGTAGTAGCCGCTGACCTGGTAACCCCACGATCCGCCGAACGGATGCTCGGCGAGCGGCATGAACTCGACGTGCGTGAACCCGGTCTCCTGCACGTGCGCGATCAGCGGATCGGCCAGCTCGCGATAACCCAGGCCCCCGCGCCAGGAGCCGACGTGCACCTCGTACACGGACAGCGGCTGCGCGACGGCGTGGGTCGCGGCACGCCGGGTCATCCACGCGGCGTCCTCCCAGACGTAGGACGACGCGGTGACGACCGACGCGGTCTCCGGGGGCACCTGTGCCGCCAGAGCCATCGGGTCCGCTTTGAGGACCCAGGCGCCGCTCCGCGTACGGATCTGGTACTTGTACCGGGTGCCGACGGGGAGGTCAGGGACGAAGAGCTCCCAGACGCCGCTGGCCCCGAGCGAGCGCATGGCGTGGCTCTCGCCGTTCCAACCGTTGTGGTCGCCCGCGACCCGGACGGCCGACGCATCGGGAGCCCACACCGCGAAGGACACACCCTGCTCGTCGCCCTGGGTGCGGGGATGGGCACCCAGCGCCTCCCACAGTCGCTCGTGCCGACCCTCGGCGATGAGGTGCAGGTCGAGGTCGCCCAGCGTCGGTGCATGCCGGTACGGGTCACCGGAGACGGTCTCCTCCTCGCCGCGGTAGCGTGTCGCGACGCGATACGGGAGCGGCGGTCCGGGGTGCGTGCCCTCCCAGACGCCGTGCGCGACGTGGGACAGGGTGAGCCTGCTCCCGTCTCCGAAGACGGCCTCGACGGTCTCGGCGAGCGGCCGGCGGGCGCGGACGGCGGTGACCGTACGGCCGGCGGCGTCCTTGGCGGGGTGTGCACCGAGCAGGGAGTGCGGGTCGTGATGCTGACCGGCAGCGACCGCTTCCCATTCGGCGTCGGCGGTGTCCTCGATGCGGCTCATGCGCGCTCCCTCACCTTCAGGATGTGGACGGGCTCGGCGAAGGCGTCGAGCCGGACGTAGTTGTGGTCGCTCCAGGTCCAGACGCTGCCGGTCAGGAGATCCTCTACCTCGAAGGTCTCACCCAGGGGAACCCCCCAACGCGTGGTGTCGAGGTGGACCGTGGTCTCGCGCACCGAGTGCGGGTCGACGTTCACCACGACGATGAGGGTGTCCGGCTTGCCGGTGCCGGTGAAGGCAGCGTCGAGGTGTTTGCTGAACACGAGGACGGCGTCGTCGTCGCTCCAGTGCAGTTCGAGGTTGCGGAGCTGCCGCAGCGCCGGATGCGCCGCACGGATCTCGTTCAGTCGCCGGAGCAGCGGAGCCAGGGACTCCCCGCGTTCCTCGGCCCCCGCCCAGTCCCGGAACTTGTACTCGTACTTCTCGTTGTCGATGTTCTCCTCGGAACCCGGACGGGCCACGTTCTCGATGAGCTCGTAACCGGCGTAGACGCCGTACACGGGCCCGGCCGTCGCGGCGATGCAGGCACGGATGCGATACGCCGCGCGACCACCGAACTGGAGGTACTCGGTGAGGATGTCGTGCGTGTTCACGAAGAGGTTCGGACGCATGTAGTCGGCCGTCTCGTGGGAGATCGAGGTGAGGAACTCCTCCAGCTCGGGCTTGGTGTTGCGCCAGGTGAAATAGCTGTAGCTCTGCTGGAAGCCCACCGCGGCCAACGCACGCATCACGGCGGGTCGGGTGAACGCCTCGGCGAGGAAGATGACGTCGGGATCCGTCTCGTTCACCGTCGCGATCAGCCACTCCCAGAACTGCAGCGGCTTGGTGTGCGGGTTGTCCACGCGGAAGATCCGGACGCCTTCGCCCACCCAGTGCCGGACGATCCGGAGCATCTCGGCGGCGATGCCTTCCGGATCGTTGTCGAAGTTCAGCGGGTAGATGTCCTGGTACTTCTTGGGCGGGTTCTCCGCGTAGGCGATGCTCCCGTCCGGCAGGGTCGTGAACCATTCCGGGTGGTCGCGTACCCATGGGTGGTCGGGGGAGGCCTGCAGGGCGAGGTCCAGGGCGACCTCCAGTCCTTCCTTCCGCGCGGCGCGGACGAATGCGCGGAAGTCCTGCGGGGTGCCGAGGTCGGGATGGATCGCGTCGTGTCCGCCCTCCGCCGCTCCGATCGCGTACGGCGAGCCCGGGTCACCCGCTTCGGCGACGAGGGTGTTGTTGCGACCCTTGCGGTTGGTCGTGCCGATGGGGTGCACCGGGACGAGGTAGATCACCTCGAATCCCATCCGGGCGACCTCGGGCAGGCGCTTCGCGGCGGTGCGGAACGTCCCGCTGCGGACCGTGCCGTCCTTGAGGCGACGGGCACCCTCGGATCGTGGGAAGAACTCGTACCAGGAGCCGACACCCGCACGGGTGCGCTCGACGCGGAGGACCTGCTCCGCGGAGGCGGAGCGCAGGGTCGTGACCGGACGGTCGCGGAAGATCGCCGCGAGTTCGGGGTCGACGGCCGAAGCAGCGGTCGTGGCGGCGTCACCTCTCCGGAGCTCCTCGGCACGGGCGCGTAGCCGCGTGCGCTGCGCCGCGGGGCGGTCCTTCTCTCCGGCGGCGCGCTGCAGGAGCTCGGCGCCCAGGGCGGCCATCACCTCGACATCGACTCCCGCGGCGATCTTGAGGTGCGCGGCATGAGCCCAGGTGGCGAAGTCGTCCGAGAATCCCTCGAAGCGGTACCGCCAGACGCCCTCCGCGTCGAGCGCGATCTCGGCTTCCCAGCGGTCGGTGCCGTCCGCGAGGGCCGTCAGCCGGTGCAGGCTCTCCTCGCCGGTCGGAGACGTCAGTCGTACATGCACACCGATGAGATCGTGCCCTTCCCGGAATGCCACGACCCGGAAGGGGACGACCTCGCCAGCGAAGGCCTTGGCCGGGAAACCGCCGGGGACCGCAGGGGTACCGTCGAGCAAGGGGATACGGGTCGTCCGCAGAGCTCCGGGGAGATCCGCGTCGGCGGCGCGCGTCGGGATCTGAACGGGGCTCCGTAGAGCCGTGGGTCGGGTTCCAGCACGTGCAGTCACATGCCGAATCTACCGCTCGGGCCTGTCGGAACCTACCGCTCGACCCCGGCGGCGAACCGTGCTATCACTCCACCCGGAACAGGCGCATCGAGGTGCCGGGGATCGGCAGGACATCGCCAGGCGCGAACATCTCCTCGGCCTCCGACGGGCGCTCGTCGGCGCTCGACCAGAGGGAGACGAACCGCGTGGCGTCATCGATCTCCTCCGGCAGCCGGACATCGATCGGCGCCTCCGTCCCGTGCACGATCAGCAGGATGCGGTTGGCGGCTTCCTTGTCCGGCGTGGACGCGGCGACGTACTGCAGGGTGCGGTTGCCGGGATCCGTCCACTGGTTCGGCTCCATGGTCGCGCCGTCCTGGTCGTACCAGTCCATGACCGACGCGTTCGGGATGTGCTCGCCGAGGCGCGCGTACCGGCTCGGACGCAGTGCGGGGTTCTCCTGCCGCAGCCGCACCAGGCGCGCGACGTGAGCCCGGAGGTCTTCCTGCCAGGGCTCGAACTCCCAGGACAGCCATGACAGCTGCGAGTCCTGCGCGTAGGCGTTGTTGTTGCCGCGCTGGCTACGCCCCACCTCGTCCCCGGCGGTGAGCATGGGGATGCCGGCCGAGAGCAGCAGGGTGCCGAGCAGGTTGCGCATGGCCTTGCGCCGGGCCACGAGGATCGCGGGATCGTCGGTCGGTCCCTCGACGCCGTGGTTGAAGGACCGGTTGAGGTCGGCGCCGTCGCGGTTGTGCTCGCCGTTGGCCTCGTTGTGCTTGACGTCGTACGAGACGAGGTCGTGCAGCGTGAACCCGTCGTGCGCCGTGACGAAGTTGATGCTCGCGAGCGGCCCGCGCTCCTCGCTGAAGGTGTTCGACGATCCGGCGAGGCGGGTGGCGAAGCCGCCGATCCCCACCGGTGCCGAGGCCCGCCGCGCGTAGTCGATGTCGCTCAGCCAGAAGTTGCGCACCCGGTCGCGGTACCGGTCGTTCCACTCGTGCCACCCGGCGGGGAAGTTGCCCGTCTGCCAGCCGCCCAGTCCGACGTCCCAGGGTTCCGCGATGAGCTTGGTCTCCGCGAGGACGGGGTCGGCGGCGATCGCCTGCAGAAGCGGATGATCCGGAGTGTAGGCGTGAGCGCCGTCGCGCGCGATCGCCGTCGCCAGGTCGAAGCGGAAGCCGTCGATCTGCATCTCCTCGGCCCAGTACCGGAGCGAGTCCAGCACCAGTCGTGCGCCCGCGTCGGTGGCCGTGTTGAGCGTGTTGCCGCATCCCGTGGTGTCGATGTAGACGCCCGCGTCGTCCTGCCGGTAGTACCGCGCGTTGTCGATACCGCGGAGACTGGAGCGCGGTCCGCCGATACCTTCTTCCGACGTGTGGTTGTAGACCACGTCGAGGATCACCTCGAGGCCGGCCTCATGCAGCAGCCTGACCATGCCCTTGAACTCGGCGATGATCGCCTCGGGTCCCCGCTTCCGGGCGTCCTCCGTCGCGTAGGCGGCGTGCGGTGTGAAGAAGTTGAGCGTGTTGTAGCCCCAGTAGTTCGTCAGCCCCCGCTCCAGCAGCCGCGGTTCCGGGACGAAGGCGTGGACGGGGAGCAGCTCCACCGACGTCACCCCCAGCGTGCGGAGGTACGCGATCATGGCCGGATGCGCGAGGCCCGCGTAGGTGCCGTGCAGCGCGGGCGGGATGTCGGGGTGCCGCTTGGTCAGGCCCTTCAAGTGGCCCTCGTAGATGACGGTGCGGTCCGCCGGGACGCGTGGCTTGGTCGAATCGCCCCAGTCGAAGCCGTCCTCGATGACCACGGCTCGCCATTCCTGGTAGCCGTGTCCCTTTGCGAGGCCCCGCGCGTACGGATCGAGGAGCAGCGTCTCCGGGTTGAACGTGTTGCCGGGGCCGTGCGGACCCTCGACGCGGAGTGCGTAGCGGACTCCGGGCTGCAGCAACGGCGTCGTCACCTCCCAGACGCCTCCGGGCCGCCGTTCGAGCGGCGCCTGGTCGACGACCCAGTCGAGGTCCGTCGCGTCGAAGACGACGAGCTCGACCGCGGAGGCGTTCTGCGACCAGACCCGCAGCGTGCCGACGCGGTCGTGCAGCCGGACGCCGAGGTTGTCGAGGATCGCCCCACCGGGCACGACGGAGTCGGGGGACGAAGACATGGATACACCCTAAACGTGTTGCATTTCAGTCTCATGACAGGACGCACCCGGTCTCACGCGCAGACGGACCGGCCGGGGCGTGGATCGGGGAGAATCGAAGCATGCGGCACTATCTCGACCACGCGGCGACGACGCCGCTGCGCCCGGAGGCCAGGGACGCGTGGCTGGAGGCGTCGGCCATCATCGGCAACGCGTCATCGACGCATGGAGCCGGGCAGGACGCGCGCCGGGTGCTGGAGGAGTCACGGGAGCGGATCGCCGCGGTCCTCGGGGCCGACCCGATCGAGGTCGTGCTCACCTCCGGTGGGACGGAGTCCATCAACCTCGCCCTCCAGGGACTGTGGCACTCGCGTGGTCCGGGGACGACGGCCGTCGTGGTGCCGGACGGCGAGCATCACGCGACGATGGACACGATCGCAGCCCTGGTGGCCGACGGGGCCGAGGTGCGCGCTGTTCCGCTGTCTCCGCAGGCGCGGATCGACGAGGGCCGCTTCGCAGCCGCCCTTCCCGGGGCAGCGTTCGCGACGGCGCTCGTGGCGAACAACGAGACCGGGACCATCAACGACGCGCCCGCCCTCGCCGCTGCGGCTGCGGATGCCGAAGTCCCGCTGCACCTCGACGCGGTCGCCGCGCTCGGACACCTGCCGCTGTCGTTCCGCGACTTGCGGGGCCGCGCCGACGACGCTGTGGGCCTTGTGGCGCTCAGCATCGCCGGCCACAAGGTCGGAGCGCCGGTCGGCGTCGGGGCGCTGGTGGTGGCGCGGTCGGCCCGGCTGACCCCGCTCTTGCGGGGCGGCGGCCAGCAGCGGGGTCTGCGCGCGGGCACCCAGGACGTGCCGGGAGCGGCGGCGCTGGCGACAGCGCTCGAACTCGCCGAGCGTGAGCGGGCCGCCGAGAGCGTCCGGGTGGGCGAGCTGCGCGACCGCCTGGTTGAGGGCATCCGTGCGCGGGTGCCGGCCGCCGAGCTCCTGGGCGACCCCGACCACCGCCTCCCCGGCACGGCTCATCTGCTCTTCCCCGGCGCAGTGGGGGAGAGCCTGCTGTTCTTGCTGGACATGGCCGGCGTCTCGGCCTCCACGGGCTCCGCGTGTCAGGCGGGGGTCGCCGAGCCCTCGCACGTCGTGATGGCGATGGGGCGAAGTGAGGCGGACGCCCGGAGCGTGCTGCGTTTCTCCCTCGGGCGCACATCGGCGGATGCCGATGTGGACGCGGTGCTGGCGGTGATCGGCGAGGCCTACGCACGGGCATCCGGGGCCCGTGCAGCCGAGCGCTCGTAGACTGGACCCATGCGAATCCTTGCGGCCATGAGCGGTGGTGTGGACTCCGCTGTCGCGGCCGCCCGGGCCGTCGAGGCGGGGCACGATGTGGTCGGCGTGCACCTCGCGCTCTCCCGCGCCGGGGGGACCCTGCGCACCGGCAGCCGCGGCTGCTGCACGATCGAGGACGCCCTCGACGCGCGTCGCGCCGCCGACCTCCTCGGCATCCCCTTCTATGTGTGGGACTTCTCGGAGCGGTTCCGCGACGACGTGATCGACGACTTCGTCGCCGAGTACCGTGCGGGTCGGACGCCGAACCCGTGCATGCGGTGCAACGAGAAGATCAAGTTCGCCGCCCTGCTGGAGCGCGCCCTGGAGCTCGGCTTCGACGCCGTGTGCACGGGACACTACGCGACCCTCGTCGACGGCGCGGAGGGTCTCGAACTGCACCGGGCATCGGACAACGCGAAGGACCAGTCCTACGTGCTCGGCGTCCTGACGGCCGACCAGCTCGCACACACCTACTTCCCGCTGGGCACCACGCCGTCGAAGGCGCTCGTGCGGGCGGAGGCCGAGGCGCGTGGTCTCAGCGTCGCGCAGAAGCCGGACAGCCACGACATCTGCTTCATCCCGGATGGGGACACCCGGGGCTGGCTGGCCGAGAAGGTCGGCACCGCCGCCGGCGAGATCGTCGACCGCTCCGGTGCCGTCGTCGGCGCGCACGAGGGCGCTCATGCGTTCACTGTCGGTCAGCGGCGCGGACTCAAGCTCGGCGTCCCGGCGGCGGACGGCAAGCCGCGCTTCGTGCTCGAGGTGCGCCCCGTGTCGAACACGGTGGTCGTCGGCCCGAAGGAGGCCCTGGCGATCGCCGAGATCTCCGGGGAGCGGTTCAGCTGGGCCGGCGCTGCGCCGACCGCGTCGGTGTTCGCGTGCGACGTGCAGATCCGCGCGCATGCCGAGCCGGTACCCGCCACGGCCACCGTGACGACGGAGGGCGTCCGCGTCGTTCCCGATTCTCCGCTTGACGGTGTCGCCCCCGGGCAGACCGCCGTGCTCTACATCGGCACGCGCGTTCTCGGGCAGTTCACGATCGATTCCACCGTGTCCGCGGTACCCGTCGGCGTCTGATCCGGGCGGATGTCGGTCGCCGCTCCTAGACTGACGGAGTGCCGGAGAACATCTCACTGGAAGACGCCCGCAGCGAGGCGGAGGAGCTGACGACCCGCATCCTCGAGGCGAAGGACGCGTATTACGGGCGTGACACGTCGCTCGTCGACGATGCCACGTACGACGGCTGGATGCGGCGCCTGGAAGAGCTCGAGCGCCTGCACCCCGAGCTCCAGGGACAGGACTCGCCGACGCAGATGGTCGGCGCGGCCGAGGCGACGGGGCTCGCGACCATCGAGCACGCCGAGCGCATGCTCAGCCTCGACAACGTCTTCTCGATCGAGGAGCTGCGCGAGTGGGCGCAGAAGACGCGGGCCGCCGCCGGGCGGGACGTCGACTGGTTGACCGAGCTCAAGATCGACGGCCTCGCGATCAACCTGCGGTACGAGGACGGCGTGCTGACGTCGGCCGCGACCCGTGGCGACGGGCGTGTCGGCGAGATCGTCACCGAGAATGCGCTCCGCCTCCCGGAGATCCCGGAACGGCTCGCCGGGGAGGGGCACCCGCCGATCGTCGAGGTGCGCGGAGAGGTCTTCATCCCCGTCGCCGCGTTCGAGCGGCTGAACGCGGCGCAGGCGGCGTTCCGAGATCGGGCGTACGCGGACGCCCTTGCGCGCTGGGAGGCCAGGGGAGGCGCGAAGAAGCCGTTCGACGAGGAGAAGGCGCGCACCGCGGCGGCACGGCGTTTCCCGGCCTTCGCGAATCCCCGCAACGCGGCCAGCGGCGGCCTGCGTCAGCAGATCGACAAGAAGGACGGCCTGGAGCTGGAAGCGGGGCTGCTGCGCATCGAGTCGCTCGCGCTGTACGTGCACGGCATCGGTGCCTGGACGAACCCGCCGGTCGCGGCCCAGAGCCAGGTCTACGAGCTGCTGGCCGCCTGGGGGCTGCCGACGAGTCCGCACACGAAGGTGTGCCGCAGCATCGACGACGTGGTCGCCTTCGTCGAGTACTACGGCGAGCACCGGCACGACATCGAGCACGAGCTCGACGGCATCGTGGTCAAGGTCGACGAGCTCGACCTGCATGACGAGCTGGGAGCGACGAGCCGGGCGCCCCGCTGGGCGATCGCCTACAAGTACCCGCCGGAGGAGGTGCAGACGAAGCTGCTCGACATCGTCGTCTCCGTCGGTCGCACCGGTCGCGCGACGCCCTTCGCGGTGATGGCGCCGGCTCACGTCGCCGGATCCGTGGTCCGTCAGGCCACGCTCCACAACAAGGACGTGGTGAAGGCGAAGGGCGTTCTCATCGGCGACACCGTGGTGCTGCGCAAGGCTGGCGACGTGATCCCCGAAGTGCTCGGCCCGGTGGTCGAGAAGCGGGACGGGACCGAGCGGGAGTTCGTCATGCCCGTCGATTGCCCCGAGTGCGGCACGCCGCTGCGCGCCATGAAGGAAGGGGACATCGATCTCCGGTGCCCGAACGCCCGGTCGTGCCCCGCCCAGGTGCGCGGACGTGTCGAGCACATCGGCTCGCGGGGAGCCCTCGATGTCGAGGCCCTGGGCGAGGTGACGGCGGCGGCCCTGACCCAACCCACGAGTCCGGCGGAGCCTCCACTGGTCACGGAGGCGGGCCTGTTCGCCCTGACCTTGGAGCAGCTCGTGCCGATCGAGGTCGTCGTGCGCGATGCGGAGACGGGTCTGCCGCGCGAGGACGAGGACGGCCTCGTGAAGACCCGCGCGCCGTTCCGACGCAACCCGACCGCGGCCGAGAAGAAGTCGGGTCTGGAGGGCCCGCAGCCGTCTTCCCAGGCGCTGACCCTGCTGGCGGAGCTGGAGAAGGCGAAGACCAAAGACCTCTGGCGGCTCCTCGTCGCGCTGAACATCCGGCACGTCGGACCGGTCGCGGCGCGGGCGCTCGCGCAGTGGTTCGGGTCGCTGGATGCGATCCGTGCCGCGTCGCGCGAGGAGCTGGCGGCGGTCGAGGGCGTGGGCGGCATCATCGCCGACTCCCTGCGCGCCTGGTTCGAGGTCGACTGGCACCAGGAGATCGTCCGCCAGTGGGCGGACGCGGGCGTGCAGTGGGCGACGCCGGGGCACCCCGGTCCCGGAGCAGCGGTCGCGGCCGGGGGAGTGCTGGAGGGTCTCACCGTGGTGGCGACGGGATCTCTCGACGGGTACACCCGCGAGGGGGCGCAGGAGGCGATCATCAAGGCCGGCGGAAAGGCCGCCTCGAGTGTGTCCAAGAAGACGGACTTCGTGGCCGCGGGGCCGGGAGCGGGCTCCAAGCTCGCGAAGGCGGAGGAGCTCGGCGTCCGCATCCTCGACGCCGCACAGTTCCATGTGCTGGTCACCGAGGGTCCAGCGGCGCTGGACTGAGGATCAGGCGCTCTCCGGCGCTGCCGTGGTGGGAGCGAGGAACTGCCGCAGCCGTGGGGAGTCCGCGAACCCCAGCTCCTGATAGAGCCCGACGGCCGCCTCGCTCGAGTGCACGGTGATCCGTTCGGCGCCGACGGAGACCGCGTGGGCGCAGGCCGCGGCGACGAGGCCGCGGCCCGCTCCTTGTCCTCGATGCCCGGGAAGGACGAAGACGCTCTGGATGTCCGCGGAGAGGCGGTGCGGAGCGCCCGGCCGCGGCACGCGCGGTACGAGGGCGACCCAGGCCGCGCCGACGATGTGGTCGTCGTCATCGCCCCGCGCGACGAAGGCCACGTGGGTGCGGTCGTGGGCCCGCCACCAGGCGCCCAGCTCGGCGGTGAAGGCGTCGAGCGATCGACCGGCCGTCAGGTCCGCGGGCACGTCCTCCCACTTGAGCTGGGCGAGCGCGGCGAGATCCTCCCTGCCGGCGCGGTCGATGCGCATCGTCGGTCCGCTCAGGCCTTGTGGCGGGGCTTCCGGAAGGGCTTCTCCTCGCGGTCGCGGTCGCGGGGCGCCGGGCGATCGTCGCGGTCGCGCCGATCGGTCCGGTCGTAGCGGGCCGGCCGGCCGCGGCCCTCGCCGTCGCGCGAGGACGAACCGCGCCGTGCGCCGGGACCGCGGTCAGGGGCGATCTCGATCAGCCGTCCCGAGATGCGGGTGTCGCGCAGCTTGTCGAGGACGGCGGGGTCGAGGTTCGCCGGGAGCTCGACGATCGAGAAGTCGGGACGGATGTTGATCGCGCCGAAGTCGTCGCGGCCCAGACCGCCCTCGTTCGCGAGCGCGCCCACGATCTGCCGCGGCTCGACGCGGTGCCGCCGACCCACCTCGATGCGGTACGGGGTGTAGTCGCCGCGGCTGCGACGCTCCCGGGGTTCCCGGGGCTCCCGCGTCTGCCGCTCGCGCGGCGGGCGGTTGTCCGCGGCGACCGCCTGCGACAGGGCGTCGTCTGCGGGGTCGAGGAGCAGCGGGGTGGAGCCCTGGGCGACCACGGCGAGAGCGGCCGCGACGTCGCCCTCCGGCACGTCGTGATGCCGCACGTAGTGGGCGATGATGTCGCGGAACGCGTCGATGCGCGACGTCTCCGACAGTGCAGTCGTGATGGCGTCGTCGAAGCGCGCGAGCCTCGTCGTGTTCACGTCCTCGGTGCTCGGCAGCTGCATCTGCGTGGGCTGCTGCCGCGTCGCCTTCTCGATGTGCTTGAGCAGGTAGCGCTCCCGCGGGGTGATGAAGCTGATCGCGTCGCCCGTCCGCCCGGCCCGCCCGGTCCGTCCGATGCGGTGCACGTACGACTCGGTGTCGGTGGGGATGTCGAAGTTGACGACGTGACTGATGCGCTCGACGTCGAGTCCGCGGGCGGCGACGTCCGTCGCGACGAGGATGTCGAGCTTCCCGTCCTTGAGCTGGTTCACGCTGCGCTCGCGCTGCACCTGCGGCACGTCGCCGTTGATCGCGGCGGCGGAGTACCCGCGGGCGCGGAGCTTCTCGGCCAGGGTCTCGGTCTCGTTCTTCGTGCGGACGAAGACGATCATGCCGTCGAAGTTCTCCACCTCGAGGATGCGGGTCAGCGCGTCCACCTTCTGCGCATACGAGACGACGAGGTAGCGCTGGGTGATGTTCGTGTTGGTCGCGGTCTTGGACTTGACCGTGATCTCCTCCGGGTCGCGGAGGTACTGCTGCGCGAGACGGCGGATCTGCGCGGGCATCGTGGCGGAGAACAGGGCGACCTGCTTCTCCTCGGGGGTCTGAGCGAGGATCTGCTCGACGTCCTCCGCGAAGCCCATCTTCAGCATCTCGTCCGCCTCGTCGAGGACGAGGTACTGCAGCTCCGAGAGGTCGAGGGTGCCCTTGGCCAGGTGGTCCATGATGCGGCCGGGGGTGCCGACCACGACGTGCACGCCGCGGCGGAGCGCGGAGAGCTGGACACCGTATCCCTGACCGCCGTAGACGGGCAGCACGTGCACGCCCTTCATGCGGGAGGCGTACGACTCGAACGCCTCGCAGACCTGCAGCGCGAGCTCACGGGTCGGGGCGAGGACGAGGGCCTGCGGCGTCTTCTGCGCGATGTCGAGCCGCTCCAGCACGGGCAGGGCGAAGGCGGCGGTCTTGCCGGTTCCGGTCTGCGCCATGCCGACCACGTCGCGGCCGGCAAGCAGCGTCGGGATGGTCGCGGCCTGGATGGGCGAGGGGGTCTCGTAGCCGAGATCCTTGATGGCCTTGAGGACCGGCCCGGTGATGCCGAGGTCCTCGAATCCGGGGGTGGCAGGGGACTCGTCGGGGGCGTCGGCGGGGGTCACTTCTTCAGGGGTCACTTCCCAAGGGTAGCGCGCCAGGCCCCCCGCTTCCTGTGGGGCCGGCTCAGACCCCCGACGTGAGGGCGAGCAGCTTCTCCTTCACCTGCCGGCGGAGCACCTTCCCGATCAGGGACTTCGGCAGCTCGTCGACGACGAAGACGCGGCGCGGCACCTTGTACGGGGTGAGGATGCTGCGGGCGTACTCGCGGATCGCCTCCACGTCGACATCGGCGCCGGGGTCGACGACGATCGCCGCGACGACCTCCTCGCCCGAGTGGTCGCTGGGCAGTCCGACGACCGCGGCGTCCGCGACCGACGGATGCTGGCGCAGCGCGTTCTCCACCTCGGTCGGGGCGACGTTGAAGCCGCCGGTGATGATGAGCTCCTTGATGCGGTCGACGATGCGCACGAATCCGGCGTCGTCGATCGTGACGATGTCGCCGGTCCGGTACCAGCCGTCGACGAACACGGCCTCGGTCTCCTCCGGCTTGCCGTAGTACCCGGAGAAGACCTGGGGGCCGCGCACGACGAGTTCGCCGGCGGAACCGGCCGGGACGTCCTCGGTGGGGTTCTCCGGATCGACGACGCGGCACTCCGTCCCGGGGAGCGGGAGCCCCACCGTGCCGGGGACGCGGTTGTTGGCCACCGGGTTCGCCATGAGCACGGGCGAGCACTCGCTCAGACCGTAGCCCTCGACAAGGTAGCCGTGCGTGGCGGCCTCGAACGGGACGACGAGCTCGTGCGGCAGGGCCATGGCTCCGGAGATCGCGACCTCGATGCCCTCGAGCGAGACGCCCTTGGCGTTGGCGGCCGCGAGCAGCCGGTCGGCGATGGGCGGCACGAGCGGCAGGAAGGTCGCGGGGTGCTTCTTGACCACGTCCAGCACGAGATCGGGATCGAACTTCGGGAACAGCACCAGACGTGCCCCCATCGACATCGCGAAGGTGAGGCAGAGCGTCAGGCCGTAGGCGTGGAACATGGGCAACACGGCGTACACGACGCAGCCCTTGCCGCGCTGGATGGACGGGACCCACGCCTGGGACTGGGCCGCGTTGGCGAGCAGGTTGCGGTGCGTGAGGGCGGCGCCCTTCGGCGTGCCGGTGGTCCCGGACGTGTACTGGATGATCGCCAGGTCGTCCGTGCCCGGCTTCGGATGCGAGGTGGGGATCGGGGCACCGGCGAGTACCGACTCCCAGAGGACGGTGCCGCGGACGCGCTCGGTCAGTGCGGCCCGTGACTCCCTCGCCTTCGCGACCGGCAACCGGAGGGCGAAGCGGGTGAGGGCCGGCATGGCTCGCGTAACGTCGACCGAGATGAGTGTGGAGACGGCGAGGTCGCTCGGGAACTCCTGCACCGTCGCGACGACCTTGTTCCAGACGATCGCGTGCTTGGCGCCGTGGTCCTCGAACTGCTTGCGCAGCTCGCGAGGGGTGTAGAGCGGGTTGTGCTCGACCACGACCGCACCGAGACGCAGCACGGCGTAGAACGCGACGATGTGCTGCGGGCAGTTCGGCAGGACGATCGCGACGGGATCGCCCGCACGGACGCCGAGATCCCGGAGTCCCGCGGCGGCGCGATCGATCGCCTCCTGCAGCTGTGCGTAGGTGGTCTCCCTGCCGAAGAACTGCAGAGCCGGTGCGTCGGGGTAGTCGCGGGCCGAGGCGGCGACGATGTCCACGAGGGAGCCGCTGACGGGGGCGAGGTCCTCCGGAACGCCGTCGGCGTAGCTGGCGATCCACGGGCGAGGGGGCTGGAACGTGCTCACGCGCCCAGCTTAGGCGGGCCGCGCCGCGCCGAGCGGCGGGCGGCTCGCCAACTAGACTGGGGGCGTGTCTGAAATCACCCCTGATCTTGTGCGCCATCTCGGCGTGCTCGCGCGCATCCAGCTGAACGACGACGAGGTGACGCGGCTCACGGGCCAGCTCGACGCCATCGTCGACAACATCGCCAAGGTGTCCGAGGTCGCGACCGCTGATGTCGCCGCGACCAGCCACCCGATCCCGCTGAGCAACGTGTTCCGTCCCGACGTGGTCGGCGAGACGCTCACGCACGAGCAGGTGCTGCAGAACGCCCCGGACCAGGCCGACGGCCGGTTCCGCGTCACCGCGATCCTGGGAGAAGAGCAGTGAGCGACATCATCCGGCTGACCGCGGCGGAGCTCGCCGACAAGCTCGCGGCGCGGGAGCTCTCCAGCGTCGAGGCCACGCAGGCGCACCTCGACCGGATCGCACAGGTCGACGGTGACGTCCATGCGTTCCTGCACGTCAACGAGCACGCGCTCGACGCGGCAGCCGACATCGACGCCCGTCGCGCCGCGGGGGAGGACCTCGGGCCGATCGCCGGTGTCCCGCTCGCGATCAAGGACGTGCTCGTCACGACCGATCAGCCGACCACGAGCGGCTCGCGGATCCTCGAGGGGTACCGCTCGCCCTACGACGCGACGGTCGTGGCCCGCTCCCGCGCCGCCGGCCTCATCGCGCTCGGCAAGACGAACATGGACGAGTTCGCGATGGGCTCGTCGACGGAGCACTCCGCCTACGGCCCGACCCGCAACCCCTGGGACCTCGACCGGATCCCCGGCGGCTCCGGCGGGGGCTCCGCCGCCGCCGTCGCCGCCTTCGAGGCCCCGCTCGCCCTCGGCTCCGACACCGGCGGTTCGATCCGTCAGCCTGCGCACGTGACCGGAACGGTCGGCGTGAAGCCGACCTACGGCGGCGTCAGCCGCTACGGCGCGATCGCGCTGGCGTCGAGCCTCGACCAGGTCGGCCCGGTCACCCGCACGGTGCTCGATGCCGGTCTGCTGCACGACGCGATCGGCGGCCACGACCCGAAGGACTCCACGTCGCTCGACGAGCAGTGGCCGTCCTTCGCCGCGGCGGCACGCGAGGGTGCGCGCGGGGACGGCCTCAAGGGCCTCCGTGTCGGCGTCATCCGAGAGCTTCCCGACAGCGGCTTCCAGCCGGGGGTTGCGGCTTCGTTCCGCAGCGCCCTGGCCTTGCTGGAGGCGCAGGGTGCGGAGATCGTCGAGATCGGTGCACCGCACTTCGAGTACGGCGTCGCCGCCTACTACCTGATCCTCCCGGCCGAGGCCTCGAGCAACCTGGCCAAGTTCGACTCGGTCCGCTTCGGTCTCCGGGTCACCCCGGCGGGCAACCCGACGGTGGAGGACGTGATGTCCGCCACGCGCGACGCCGGTTTCGGCGATGAGGTCAAGCGCCGCATCATCCTCGGCACCTACGCGCTGTCGGCCGGATACTACGACGCGTACTACGGCAGCGCGCAGAAGGTCCGCACGCTGATCCAGCAGGACTTCGCCGCGGCCTTCGCCGATGTCGACGTCATCGCCACGCCGTCGGCCCCGACCACGGCCTTCAAGCTCGGCGAGAAGATCGACGACCCGCTGCAGATGTACCTGAACGACATCACCACGATCCCGGCGAACCTCGCCGGTGTCCCCGGCATCTCGATCCCGAGCGGTCTCTCGGATGACGACGGGCTGCCCGTCGGCATCCAGTTCCTCGCGCCGGCGCGAGAGGACGCCCGCCTCTACCGGGTGGGCGCCGCCCTCGAGACGCTGCTCGTGGACTCCTGGGGCGCGCCGCTGCTGTCCCGTGCCCCCCAGCTGGAAGGAGGCGCGCGCTGATGGCCGCCGCCAAGCTCATGGACTTCGACAAGGCGCTCGAGCTGTTCGAGCCGGTCCTCGGATTCGAGGTGCACGTCGAGCTCAACACGAACACGAAGATGTTCTCCGACGCGCCCAACCCTGCGAACGAGGCGTACCACGCGGCGGAGCCGAACACCCTGATCGCGCCGGTGGACCTGGGCCTCCCCGGTGCGCTGCCGGTCGTCAACGAGACCGCCATCCGCTCGTCGATCAGCCTCGGCCTCGCGCTCGGCTGCTCGATCGCCGAGTCCAGCCGGTTCGCCCGGAAGAACTATTTCTACCCTGACCTCGGCAAGAACTATCAGATCTCCCAGTACGACGAGCCGATCGCCTTCGAGGGCTCGGTCGAGGTGGAGCTCGAGGACGGCACGATGGTGACGATCCCCATCGAGCGCGCGCACATGGAGGAGGACGCCGGCAAGCTCACGCACATGGGCGGCTCGACCGGTCGCATCCAGGGGGCGGAGTATTCGCTCGTCGACTACAACCGCGCCGGCGTCCCGCTCGTCGAGATCGTGACGAAGACGATCTTCGGCACCGAGCACCGGGCCCCCGAGGTCGCCAAGGCCTACGTCGCCGCGATCCGCGACATCGTCCGCGGACTCGGGATCTCCGAGGCTCGCCTCGAGCGCGGCAACCTGCGCTGCGACGCGAACGTCTCGCTGCGCCCTCGCGGTGCCGAGAAGCTCGGCACGCGCACCGAGACGAAGAACGTCAACTCGATGCGGTCGGTCGAGCGTGCGGTGCGCTACGAGATCCAGCGGCAGGCGCAGATCCTCGCCGACGGCGGCACCATCATCCAGGAGACGCGGCACTGGCATGAGGATACCGGGACCACCTCTCCCGGCCGTCCGAAGTCGGACGCCGATGACTACCGGTACTTCCCGGAGCCCGATCTGCTTCCGGTCCAGCCTCCCCGCGAGCTGATCGAGGAGCTGCGTGCGGCGCTGCCCGAGCAACCCGTCGCTCGCCGTCGTCGGCTCATGGACGAGTGGGGCTTCACCCCGCTGGAGTTCCAGGACGTGCGCAACGGCGGCCTGCTCGACGTCGTCGAGGCCACGATCGCCGCCGGGGCCACGCCGGCCGCGGCACGGAAGTGGTGGACGGGGGAGATCACCCGCCTCGCCAACGCGCAGGAGAAGGATGCGGTCGACCTCGTCAGTCCGGAGAACGTCGCGGCGCTGCAGCAGCTCGTCGACGCCGGGACGCTGACCGACAAGCTCGCACGCCAGGTGCTGGAGGGAGTGATCGCCGGTGAGGGCACGCCGCAGGAGGTCGTCGACGCCCGCGGTCTCGCCGTCGTCTCGGACGACGGTGCGCTCATCGCGGCGATCGACGAGGCCCTCGCCGCACAGCCCGATGTGATGGCCAAGATCCAGGACGGCAAGGTCCAGGCCGCAGGTGCCATCATCGGGGCGGTCATGAAGGCCATGAAGGGCCAGGCCGACGCCGCCCGCGTCCGCGAACTCATCCTCGAGCGCGCCGCGCAGTGATTCGTCCCCCTGGGCCTCGATGTCGGAGGCCCAGGGGACAATGGGTTCATGGGACACGGTGATGGCAGAGGCCGCATGGTGTCCTCGGCCGACGCCGACGACACGGGAACGCGCATCCTCCACGTCGACATGGACGCGTTCTATGCTGCCGTCGAAGTGCTGGACGACCCGAGTCTCCGCGGACTGCCGCTGATCATCGGGTCACCGGACGGGCGCTCCGTGGTCTCCAGCGCCTCCTACGAGGCACGGCGCTACGGCGTGCGTTCCGCGATGCCCGTGTCACAGGCCGTGCGGCTGTGCCCGACGGCACGTATCGTCCCGCCGCACTTCCCCCGGTACCAAGAGGTGTCGCGGCAGGTGATGGCGATCTTCGAGTCGTTCACGCCGCTCGTGGAGCCGCTGTCGGTGGACGAGGCGTTCCTCGACGTGCAGGGTGTGCGCCGGCTCTGGGGGAGCCCCGCCCGGATTGCGGCCCAGATCCGTGACCGCGTCCTCGCCGAGGTCGGCATCACGTGCAGCGTCGGCGTGGCCGCGACCAAGCACGTGGCGAAGATGGCGTCGACCATGGCCAAGCCGGACGGGATGCTCGTGGTCGCGGAACACGACACCCTCGCCTTCCTCGCGCCGCGCCCCGTGCGAGCGCTGTGGGGAGTGGGTCCGAAAGCGGCGGAAGGTCTGGAAGCCCGCGGCCTCCGCACGATCGGCGACCTCCGCACGGCGCCGCCGGAGATGCTGGACCGCGCCGTGGGGCCGGCGCTGAGTGCCCGCCTGGCGCAGCTGGCGCGGGGGGAGGACGCCCGCGCGGTGGACACCGAGCGCGTGGAGAAGAGCATCGGCCACGAGGAGACCTTCGACCACGACGTCACGGACCGGGCGTTCCTCCGCGCCGAGCTGCTCCGGCTGGCCGATCGCGTGGGCGCGCGCCTGCGCCGGGCCGGGTGGGAGACCTCCACGGTCGCGATCAAGATCCGCTTCGACGACTTCCGCACCGTCACCCGCTCGCAGACGCTGGCGGAGCCGACCGCCGTCGGCCAGCGCATCGGCGAGGCCGCGCAGGGCCTGTTCGCGCTCATCGAGCGTCGTGATCCCGTCCGCCTCGTGGGAGTCCGTGCCGAGAACCTCCGGCCCGCGGGAGGCAGCGCGCTGGCGCTGTGGGACGAGGACGAGGACTGGCGCAAGGTCGAAGGGGCCGTCGACGAGGCCATGGCGCGGTTCGGTTCGGCGACGATCAGCAGGGCGCGCCACATCGGACGGGGCGAGGGGCGGGGCTCCGCGCGGCATCCGAAGGACCACGGCGTCGATTGAGCGCCCGTGGAAGGCCACTGTCGGCTACCGTGGGAACATGCCGAACATTGCACTGGAACTCGGGAATCAGGTCGCGTCCTTCGGCGTGAAGAGCGCGTACGGGGAACCGCAGGAGATCGACGGCGTCACCGTCACTCCGGTGGCGTTCACCTACGCGGGCTTCGGCGGAGCCAGCGGTGACGGCGGAGAAGGCGGTGGAGGTGGTGGCGTCTCGGTGCCGGTCGGCGTCTACGTCCGGCGCGAGGAGGGGCTGCGCTTCGAGCCGAACATCGTGACGCTGCTCGTCGTGGCCGTGCCCTTCGTCTGGGTCGCCGGTCGGGCTCTCACGCGCATCATCCGTGCCCTCAAGAAGTGATGATGCGGTCGCAGCGGCGCTCTCGCACGCGGCGACGCTGATCGCGGAGGACGTCCGCGCCCTCGCGGCGTCCAATCCCGTCGTGCTGATCGACGGGGGGAGCGGTGCAGGCAAGACCTCTCTGGCCGCGCGCGTGGCGCGAGCCTGGCCGGTCACCGGACGCGTGCAGGTCATCGCCCTGGACTCCCTCTACCCGGGCTGGGACGGGCTCGATGACGGGGCGGAACGCGCGCTCGATGGCATCCTCCACCCGCACGGGCGCGGACTCCTCGGGACCTGGCGTCGATGGGATTGGGACCGCGGCGAGGAGGCGGAGACCCACGCCGTCGATCCGGCCCTCGGCGTCATCGTCGAGGGCAGCGGGATCCTGCGGCCCTCGACCGCACGCCTGGCCGACATCCGGATCTGGGTGGAGTCCGGTGAGTCGTCGCGGAAGGCCCGTGCGCTGGCGCGGGATGGGGACACCTACCGCCCGCACTGGGACCGGTGGGCGGCGCAGGAGCGCCGTCACCTCGAGCGAGACCGTCCGAGGGAACTCGCCACTCGCGTGATCGAGGTCCCCTGATTCCGCTCAGCGGAGGGCATCGGCGTCGCTCTCGTCGACGGCCTCGATGAGCAGCTCGAGACGGTATCCCAGCCAGTCATACACCGCCTGACCGTCACCGCCGACGTCGGGTTCGTCGTCGGTGATCCCGAGCCGCGTGGCGATGACGAGCCGGATGGCGGTGAGGGTGCGGAGCCACGCGTCCACGTCCTCGCGGCGTACGACGACGTCGCGGGGAACACGGGCACCCTCATCGGTCACCTCGGCGTCGGGGTCGAACACCTGCAGCGCCGTGCGCATCACCCGCGCATCGTGGAGCCGGCGGTCGAGGAGATCCGCGCGGGTGGCCGACGCGAAGGCGGCCGAAGCCTCGTCATCGTCCGGGTAGGCGTTCGGGGTCAGCCGCGCCACCCCGGGGTCGCCGCCTTCGGAATCCCGGAGCAGGTCCATGAAGTCATCGACGAGCCGGGCCAGGTGCATGCCCTCGATCGTGGCGACCGAGACGGTGATCGGTGGGGTGTTCATGCGGCCTTCCTGACGGTGGCCCAGAGCCCGTAGTCGTGCATCGCCTGTGCGTGCACCTCCATGGTCTCGCGGGGTCCGGTGGCGACGATCGCGTGTCCGTCGTGGTGGACGGCGAGCATGAGACGGGTGGCATGCTCGCGGGTGTAGCCGAAGTACGTGCGGAAGACGCGGACGACGTAGCTCATCAGATTCACCGGATCGTTCCACACGACGACCTCCCAGGGCTCCAGGGGCGCAGCGGAGAGATCGGTGGCCTCATCGATCTCGGGAAGAGCAGTCGACATGATCACGCCCACCCGAGCTCGTGCAGCTGCGCGTCGTCGATGCCGTGGAAGTGCGCGATCTCGTGGACGAGGGTGGTGTGGATCTCGTCGCGGAGTTCGTCGATGTCCTCGCACTGGGCGAGGTGCGGTTCCCGGTAGACGATGATGCGGTCGGGCAGCTCACCCATCCCATACTGCGTGCGCTCCGGCAACGCGAGGCCGTCGTACAGGCCGAGGAGATCCAGGCTCCCGTCCTCGGGACGATCCTCCACCACGAAGACGACGTTCTCGAGCTGCTCGACCATCTCATCGGGCAGCTGGTCGAGCTCGTCGATCACGAGGGCCTCGAAGGCCGCGGCGTCCATGTCCATCCCCTCCAGCCTACGGGGACGGCGCCGGGTTCCTCAGTGCAGGAGGACGAGCAGCGCCGCGACGCCGATGAAGAGGCTTCCGAACACGGTGTTGAGGATCCGCTGGCCGCGCGGAGAGCGGGTGAGGCGCCGGAAGGGGCGCGCCGCCGTGGCGAAGAACCCCCACATCACCAGGACGTCGACGACCACGACGGTGGCGACGAGAGCCAGATACTGGGGGAGCGGAGGCTGGTCCAGCCGGATGAACTGCGGGATGAACGCGAGGAAGAAGACGATCGCCTTGGGATTCAGCAGGTTGACCCAGAACCCGCGGCGCATCATCGACCAGTGGCTCTCCCGGGCATCCACGGGATCCGGCGCGTCATCGAGCGCGGGAGCGGGGCGGGTCAGGATCAACCGGATGCCGAGGTACACCAGATAGGCGGCGCCGGCGTATCGGATGAGGTTGAACAGGACGTCCGAGCGCGAGACGAGGAGCCCGACACCGGCAGCCACGATCACGACATGCACGATGAGCGCGATCTGCTGGCCGATGATTCCCCAGATCGAGCGCTTCCAGCCCTGCGTGAGGGAGTTGGACATCGTGTTGATCGCGCCGGCCCCCGGCGTGAAGCTGATCACCACGGATGCGGTGAGAAGAGAGAACCAGACCGCCAGTGACACCAGGACAGTCTAGGGCCGCAGGAGAGACGAAGAGGCTCGGACCGAACCGGTCCGAGCCTCTTCGAGCTGGGGTGAGTAACGGGGCTTGAACCCGCGACCTCCTGGACCACAACCAGGCGCTCTACCAACTGAGCTATACCCACCATGCGCCCGCCGAAACAGGCAACCCCACGAGTCTATTACATGTTCGGGGCGAACTCCGACACCGTGCGCGCGGCGATCTCCTTGGCGTCGTCGCTGGAAGGCCCGGGCTCGTCCACGAAGACGGCCTCCCGGTAGTAGCGGAGTTCGCGGATGGACTCCAGGATGTCGGCCAGCGCACGGTGGCCGCCGTCCTTCGCCGGAGCCTGGAAGAACACCCGGGGGTACCAGCGACGGGACAGCTCCTTGATGCTGGAGACGTCGACGTTCCGGTAGTGCAGCCACTGGTCGACCTGCGGCATGTACTTCGCGAGGAACATGCGGTCGGTGCCGATCGTGTTGCCGGCGAGAGGCGCGCGGCGCTCGAGCGGGACGAAGCGGCGGATGTAGGCCAGCGTCTGCTCCTCCGCCTCCTGGAGGGTGACTCCGTGCGGGATCTCGTCGATGAGTCCCGAGGTCTCGTGCATGGCGGTGACGAAGTCGTTCATGTGCGCGAGCGCGTCCGCGCTCGGACGGATGACGACCTGGAAGCCGGGGTCGAGCGGACGGAGCTCGAAGTCGGTCACCACCACGGCGATCTCGACGAGTTCGTCGACCGCGAGATCGAGACCCGTCATCTCGCAGTCGATCCAGACGAGGCGGTCGTTCTCCGAAGCAGTCACCATGTCGCCATCCTATCGACGGCCCCGACATCCACCGGGGGAGCGCGGTACGGTAGAGAGGTCCGCCTCCGTAGCTCAGGGGATAGAGCAGGAGCCTTCTAATCTCTTGGTCGCAGGTTCGAATCCTGCCGGGGGCGCAGGGAAATCCGGTCGAGACGACCGCTGTCAGCAGTGCCGCAGCGCGTCGACCGCGTCATCCGCGCGCCAGAACTCGCCGATCAGCCGGAAGCCGCCCGTCGCCAGGTGCAGCCGTTCCGCGCGGTAACGGAGGCCCAGAGGGTCGGCCACCACCCGCAGATGGCCGAGGACGTGGTCGCGGTTGTCCTGGACGCGCCACAGGTGATCGGCGGCACGGACGAGGTGCTCTCGACGGGACGCGAGCGGCGGGGCTGCAAGCGGGACTCCGGGAGCGGGGATCGAAGCGGTGGCGGTGGTCATGGTCTCTCCTTCCATGGTTCGAACGTACGACCGACCACCGACATTCGCGCGCGCTCCGGTATCCCGCGATGACCTGGCTTCTTCTGCACAAAGCACCGCCACCCGCGCCCGTCCACGGATCACGGGATCGCGTCCCCGCCACCTGCTCGGCGGGGTGCACGCTGGAGCGCATCCGGCCGCCGAGCCGGCAGCGAGAGGACGAACAGATGATCGACACCGTGACCGTCGTCGGGAGAGTCGCGACGGAGCCCACACCCGGGCGGACGAGCGCAGGAGTGCCCGTCACGAACTTCCGGCTCGCGAGCACGCACCGGCGCTTCGACGCGGCGAGCGGCTCGTGGGTGGACGCAGGGACCAACTGGTTCTCGATCGCGGCCTTCCGTCAGCTCGCCGAACACGCGCGGGCCTCGCTGCGGGTGGGGGACAGCGTCATCGTCTCCGGACGGCTCCGGGTGCGACCGTGGGAGAGCAACGGGAAGCAAGGGACGAGCGTCGACATCGACGCGGATACGATCGGGCACGATCTCCGGTGGGGGACCACGGCATATCGGCCGAGCGCTCGGCCCTCGCCCGCGGAGGCGGGGGAAAGCGGCGATCACACGACGGCGGACGACGAGGCGCGCGACGCGTGGGATCAGCCTGTGGAGACCGAGGCGGCCTAGACTCTGCTCGTGCTCCGATCGGTCCTCCCGTCCCGCGCTGCGGCGCTCGTGCTCGTCGCCGGTGTCTCGGCAGCCGTCCTCGCCGGATGCGCGCCGGAGCCCACGGCGACGCCGACTCCCACGGCGACAGCCACCGCTGATCCGACGCCGTCCGCCGCTCCTGCCCTGGTGCCGGACGGAAGCGCCGAGGACAACCTCCCCGTGTTCACGGCAGTGGCGGAGCAGGTCTGGGGGACGGAGCAACGCGGGGAGGGGCGCGCGTACGTCGACGGTCTCGTCGCGGCGGGATTCGATCGGGAGGCTATGCAGCTCACGCCGGACCAGTCCACCGTCGGGAGCCCGGCGGAGAGCATCCAGTTCTCGGTCCGCTGGGGCGAGGAGGAGTGCCTGATCGGACAGGTCGGTCCCTCCACCGGTGCCGTCGTGACCACGGTCATGCCCCAGCTCGCCGGCGGGCGGTGCCTGGTGGGCGCGACGCGGCCGATCGACTGGTGACTCGCGTACACAGATAAGCCCACTCGCGGCCGGTAGGCTGGAGTGTCGATCTTCGACGCCAACAGAAGGAGCGGTTTTCGGTGGCTGAGTACATCTACTCCATGGTTCGTGCCCGCAAGGCGGTGGGTGAGAAGCTCATCCTGGACGACGTCACGATGGCGTTCCTGCCGGGCGCGAAGATCGGCATGGTCGGCCCCAACGGCGCCGGAAAGTCGACGATCCTCAAGATCATGGCCGGGCTCGACACCCCGTCCAACGGTGAGGCCAAGCTCTCGCCGGGGTACTCCGTCGGCATCCTCATGCAGGAGCCGGAGCTCGACGAGTCGAAGACGGTCCTCGAGAACATCCAGGACGGCATCGCCATCAAGGCGAAGGTCGACCGGTTCAACGAGATCTCCGCGCTGATGGCCGACCCGGATGCCGACTTCGACGCGCTCCTCGCGGAGATGGGGACGCTGCAGGAGGAGATCGACGCGGCGGACGGCTGGGACCTCGACTCTCAGCTCGAGCAGGCGATGGACGCCCTCCGCACCCCGCCCGGCGACGCGGCCATCGCTCCGCTCTCCGGTGGCGAGAAGCGCCGTGTGGCGCTGGCCAAGCTGCTGCTGCAGAAGCCCGACCTGCTGCTCCTCGATGAGCCCACCAACCACCTCGACGCGGAGAGCGTGCTCTGGCTCGAGCAGCACCTCCAGTCGTACAAGGGCGCCGTGATCGCCATCACCCACGACCGGTACTTCCTCGACCACGTGGCCGAGTGGATCGCCGAGGTCGACCGCGGACGGCTCATCGGCTACGAGGGCAACTACTCCACGTACCTGGAGAAGAAGGCCGAGCGCCTCGACATCCAGGGCAAGAAGGACGCGAAGCTCGCCAAGCGCCTGAAGGACGAGCTGGACTGGGTCCGCTCCAGCGCGAAGGGGCGCCAGACGAAGTCGAAGGCGCGTCTGGCCCGGTACGAGGAGATGGCGGCCGAGGCGGAGCGCACGAGGAAGCTGGACTTCGAGGAGATCCAGATCCCCGCCGGTCCTCGACTCGGCAACGTGGTCATCGAGGCCAAGAACCTCCAGAAGGGCTTCGACGGCCGCTCGCTCATCGACGGCCTGAGCTTCAGCCTTCCGCCGAACGGCATCGTCGGCGTCATCGGCCCGAACGGCGTCGGAAAGACGACCCTGTTCAAGACCATCGTCGGGCTGGAGCCCCTGGACGGCGGCGATCTGAAGATCGGCGAGACCGTCAAGATCAGCTACGTCGACCAGTCGCGGTCGTCGATCGACCCGAACAAGACCCTGTGGGAGGTCGTCTCCGACGGTCTGGACTTCATCACGGTCGGTAAGACCGAGATCCCGTCCCGGGCCTACGTCTCGAAGTTCGGTTTCAAGGGCCCGGACCAGCAGAAGAAGGCCGGCGTGCTCTCCGGTGGTGAGCGCAACCGTCTGAACCTCGCGCTCACCCTCAAGGAGGGCGGCAACCTGCTCCTCCTCGACGAGCCGACCAACGACCTCGACGTCGAGACGCTGAGCTCCCTGGAGAATGCGCTGCTCGAATTCCCCGGCTGTGCGGTGGTCATCACTCACGACCGGTGGTTCCTGGACCGGATCGCGACGCACATCCTCGCCTACGAGGGCACGGACGAGAAGCCCGACCAGTGGTACTGGTTCGAGGGCAACTTCGAGGCCTACGAGCAGAACAAGATCGAGCGACTCGGCCCGGATGCGGCGAAGCCCCACCGGTCGACGCACCGCAAGCTCACCCGCGACTGAGTCGGCTATGGGCACTGACTCGCCGGGTTCCCGCCTGCACATCCCGATCCACCTCCGCTGGGGCGATCTGGATGCGTTCAACCACGTCAACAACACCTCGATGCTCAAGCTGCTCGAGGAGGCGCGCGTCCGCGCGTTCTGGCGGGCGGGACCCGGCGAGGAGGCGCCGTCCACCGCCGTCCTCGACTCCGGGATCGAGGAGGGGATCCTGACCCTCATCGCGCGGCAGGAGATCGAGTACCTCGCTCCGGTTCCGTACCAGCGGCGCCCGCTCGAGGTGCAGATGTGGTTCGGGAAGCTCGGCGGGTCCAGCGTCGAGGTCTGCTACGAGGTGCACAACGACCCCGCCGCCGAGCCGCGTGAGCTCTACGCGCGATCCACCGCGATCATCGTGCTCGTCGACGCGGGTACCGGACGGCCGACACGCCTGACGGCGGAGATGCGCGAGGCGTGGGAGCCGTACGTCGGTCCCTCCATCGAGTACGCGCACCGCTGAGCGATGCATCAGCGATCCTCGGGAACGCGGATCATGATCTCCTGCGCGACACTCGCCACCAGCGTGCCCTCCCGGGTGTAGACGCGCCCCGTAGCGAGTCCGCGACCGCCGCGGGCGTTCGGCGACTCCTGCACATAGAGGAGCCACTCGTCCACGCGCGCCGGGCGATGCCACCACATCGCGTGGTCAAGACTCGCGACCTTCAGGCCGGGAAGTGACCAGGAGACCCCGTGTGCGCGCAGGATCGACTCCTGGATCGTCATGTCGCTGAGGTAGGCCAGCGCGGCCCGATGCAGCCGCTGGTCGTCGGGGAGCGGGGCGCGCAGTCGCATCCACACCGCCTGCCGGGGGACCCGTTCGTCATCGTTCGGCAGGTAGAGGGGGGAGTCGACGTGGCGGATGTCCGCGGCACGCTCGCTCAGCATGCGTCGCGCGCCTCCGGCGAGCCCGGGCACACGGTCCTCATCGGGGGCGAGGTCTTCCGGGACGGGCACACCGGCGGGCATGGGCTCGGCGTGCTCCACCCCGGGATCGGCATCCTGGAACGAGGCGATCATCGAGAAGATCGGCACGCCGTTCTGGTACGCCTGGGTGCGGCGGGTGGAGAACGAACGTCCGTCGTGGATACGGTCGACGGCGATGGTGATCCCTTGGCTCGCATCGCCGGGACGGAGGAAGTAGCCGTGCATCGAGTGGACGGCGCGGTCCTCCGGCAGCGTGCGCTCCGCGGCCACGAGGGTCTGCGCGAGCACCTGTCCGCCGTAGATGCGGCCGCTCGGCATCGGGTGCGACGAGCCGGTGAAGATGTCCTCGGTGGTCCGCGCCTGGGTGGCGTCGAGGTCGAGGACGTCGAGAAGACGCTCCACGGTCTGGATGGCGTGCTCGTCGGCGCTCATGTGTTCCCCTCCGCGGCCCGGGGTCGCCGCTCGTTGGTAGTTTAGAACGCGTGACCCCTCAGCTCCTGCTCGCCGATCCGGACACGGCGAAGGATGTCCTCACGTTCACGGGCCGCGCGGCCCGGGTGTCCGACGAGGGTGTGCGGCTCCAGGCTCATCAGGGCGTGCTGGCCCTCACCACGGCGGTCCTCGCGCCTCAGGGGCTCTTCGATCAGACGCCGACGATCCTTGCCATGCGCATCGTCCGAGCCGACCCGGAGCTCGAGTGCGACCTCGTGATCGACGCCCTGAGGTCGACGGACGACCCGCAGCGCCTCGCCCTGCCGGAGACCGCTCTCTCACCCGCGTGGGCCGGTGTCGCGCCCCCACGACAGGGGTGGGCACTGGAGTCGACCCTTACCGCCTCCGTCATCGCGCAGCGCGCGCAGTGGGGCATCTCCGCGGTCGCGCACGGCGCGGGACCGGGATCCGGCGAAGAGGCGGTGCGCGCGCTCCGCGCGGCGATCTGGGGCGAGCCGGACGACGACCTCGGCGGCCTGCCGCGCGGCGTCGCTTTCGCGGCAGACGCGCTCGGCTTCATCTCCGGCGAAGAGGACGTGCCCGTCACGCATTCCGGTCGTTGGACGCGGCTCGCGTTCCGCCGCGGCCACGTGCTCGCCCGCGGTCCCGTGGCTTCCGGGCTGACCGGCGTGCGAGCCACCGGCACCCGCGCCTGACGCCATCGCGGGACCGGCGGGCAGCTCGGGATCAGCCGACGGCAGCCGCTGCGCGTCCGGCTTGACGGCCGGAGAACAGGCACCCGCCGAGGAACGTGCCCTCCAGGGCTCGGTAGCCGTGCGCGCCTCCGCCGCCGAAGCCGCTGGCCTCGCCCGCGGCGAAGAGACCGGGAATCGGCGCGCCGCTTCCATCCAGGGCGCGACCGTCCAGATCCGTGTTGATCCCCCCGAGGGACTTCCTGGTGAGCACGTGCAGCTTGACGGCGATCAGCGGCCCGGCGGCGGGGTCCTGGAGCCGATGCGGGGCCGCGGTGCGGATGAGCTTGTCACCGCGATAGGCCCGCATCGAGCGCAGCATGCCGATCTGCGGGTCCTTGCTGAAGTCGTTGGCCATCTCCCGGTCGCGGGCGACCACCTCGCGGCGCACGGCCTCGATGTCCAGGAGCTCGCCCCCGGGGTGGGTCGCCATCTGCTCCAGCAGCGACTCCAGGTCGTTCTCGACGATGAAGTCCTCGCCCTCGTCGAGGAACGACTGCACGGGCCCGGTCGGCCCTTTCGCGAGGCGGGACTTGAGGAGCAGGGCCACGTCCTTGCCGGTGAGATCCGGGTTCTGCTCGCTGCCGGACAGCGCGAACTCCTTCTCCACGATCTGCCGCGAGGTCACGAACCAGGAGTGGTCGTGGCCCGTCCGCCGCAGGTGCTCGAGCGTGCCGAGGGTGTCGAAGCCAGGGTAGAGCGGAACGGGGAGCCGGTGTCCGGTCGCGTCGAGCCACAGCGACGAGGGCCCGGGCAGGATGCGGATGCCGTGCTGCGGCCACACCGGGTCCCAGTTCGTGATGCCCTCCACGTAGTGCCACATCCGGTCGCCGTTGATGAGGCGGGCTCCGGCGGCGGCGCTCACGGTCTGCATCGAGCCGTCGACATAGGCAGGCACGCCGGAGAGCATGTGCGCCGGGGGAGTGCCGAGGCGCGAGGGCCAGGCCGCTCGGACGAGGTCATGGTTTCCGCCGATGCCCCCAGAGGCCACGATCGTCGCCGCCGCGTCGATCTCGAACGCGCCGATCAGGTCTCGGGACGAGGGGACGCCCCGGGCGGCACCGTCCGACGCCAGCACGCTCCCGCGCGCACCGGTCACGCGTCCGTCGGTGAGCACGAGTTCCTCGACGCGGTGTCGGGCGAGGACGGTGAGCCGTCCCTCGCGCTCTCCCTGCTCGACGGCGGCCGCGAACGGGGCGACGATCCCCGGCCCGGTGCCCCAGGTGATGTGGAAGCGGGGGACGGAGTTCCCCGGACCGAGGGCGCCGTAGCCGCCCCGCTCGGCCCAGCCCACCACCGGGAAGAAGCCGACACCACGGGCGCGGAGCCAGGAGCGCTTCTCGCCGGCCGCGAACTGCAGATAGGCCTCTGCCCAGCGCCGGGGCCACTCGTCCTCGGGGCGGTCGAATCCGGCGGTGCCGAACCAGTCCTGGGTCGCGAGCTCGAGCGAGTCGGTGATGCCGAGGCGGCGCTGTTCCGGAGAGTCCACGAGGAAAAGCCCGCCGAAGGACCACCACGCCTGCCCGCCCAGGTTCGTCCGCGGCTCCTGATCGACGATGACGACGCGACGTCCGGCCTCGAGGGCTTCCGCGGCGGCCACGAGACCTGCCAACCCCCAACCGATCACCAGGACGTCTGCGGTCGGGGGTGTGGTCGTCATGGGGTCTCCGTTGAATCCTGACGGGTGCGGGTCTCCAGGGTCGTGCGCCCCTGGGGAGCCGTGCCGATGCCGGACGGCTCGAATGTGTTCACCATGGCATAGGCGGCGCGCTCCAGGTAGTCCCAGAGAGTGGTTTCGTGCAACGGGGACAACTGCGCCTCGTCCAGAGCCGTGCGCATATGACGAAGCCAACGATCGCGGGCGTCGGGGTCGACGCGGAAGGGCATGTGACGCATCCGCAGGCGGGGGTGCCCACGGGTCTCGCCGTAGGTGCTCGGGCCGCCCCAGTACTGTTCGAGGAACAGCAGCAGCCGCTCCTCGGCCGGACCGAGGTCCTCCTCCGGGTACATCGGCTTGAGCACCGGGTCGAGGGCGACCTCGCGATAGAAGACCGAGACGATCTTCGCGAACGTCTCGCGCCCGCCGACCTCGTCGTAGAACGTCACTTGTCTGCACTCCCGTCGCTGCCGGTGTTCTTCTTGCGCCGCCAGATGCCGCGATCCGGGATCACGGGCACCCCGGTGACGGCGTTGGGGCGCGTCTTCGGCGGGTTGGCGCCCCGCACGCGGCGCGCACCCTCCAATCCGGTGGGCACGACGTCCGCGAGACGCGGCACGTCGATCTCCTTCTCCAGCAGAGCGGCTCGGAGCCGGCGTCGGAGCTCCTGCGCCACGTCGTCTCGCGCGTTCGCTCTGGTCTTGATGACGGCGCGCACCACGAGGGCGTCGCCGTCCACCGACTCCAGGCCCCACAGCTCCGGCTTCTCCACGATGCGGGTGCGCCACTTCGGGTCCTTCGCCAGGCCCTGCGCCGTCTCCAGCAGGATGTGCTCGACCTGTTCGAGGTCGGAATCGGGTGCCACACCGATATCGACGATCGCGCGCGCCCAGCCCTGCGACATGTTCCCGATCCGGGTGACCTCTCCGTTGCGCACGTACCAGAGGGTCCCGTTCACGTCCCGCACCTGGGTCACGCGCACGCTGACGTACTCGACGACGCCGCTCGCCAGCCCGAGGTCGACGACGTCGCCGATGCCGATCTGGTCTTCGGCGACGAGGAAGATACCGTTCAGCACGTCTTTGACGATGTTCTGGGCGCCGAAACCGAGACCGGCACCGACCGCCGCCGTGAGAAGGGTGAGCGAGCCGAGGAGAGCATTGTCGATCGCGTTGACGATGAGGATGATCGCGATGATCACGAGCATCACGTTGACGATGTTCTGCAGGATGGTGCCGAGCGTGCGCGTGCGCTGGACCAGTCGCATGTCGGCCAGCGGGGAGCGTTCGAGTGCCTGGGTGTCGTCGACGGCGGCCTTGTTCTTGGCGGTGTCGACGATGCGGTGCACGACCCGCCTGATCACCCGGCGCAGCACGAGCGCGATGAGGACGCAGGCGCCGATGATCAGGGCGATCTGCAGGAGCTTGCCGCCGACCTTGGTCAGCAGCGCGAGCATGTCCACCACCCACGCGGGGAGTTCGGCGGGCGTCGGCGTGGGGGTCGTCTCAGCGGAAATCAGCATCGTGTCGATGGTACCGAGAGGGCCTCTGCGCCGGCTGGAAGAGCGACGGCAGAGGCCCGTGTCGGTGTCGGTGGTGGAGGGTCAGTCCTCGGCGTCGCGGGACTGCGCGGCGAGGGCACGCTCCACGTCCGCAAGGTTCTCCAGCACGAGCCGGCGCAGGGCGGGCGGCGCGTCCTGGTGCGCGGAGAGCCAGCCTCGCGTCGCATCGCGCAGCGCGACGTCGGCGAGAGCGGTGGGGAAGAGCCCGACGACCAGGTACTGCGCGATCTGGTAGGTCCGCGACTCCCACACCGGCAGGAGCATGTCGAAGTACTGCGGCACGAAGGCGCCCAGCACTTCCACACCCGCCGGGTGGACGAAGCCGAGGGCTGCCGAGCGGACGATCGTGTTCGGGGCGTCGTCGCGTGCGATCAGCGCGTCCCAGGCCTCCTGCTTCGCGGCGGCATCCGGAAGCGCGGCGCGCGCCTGCGCGGCGAACTCCGCACCCTTGGCGGTGTTGTCGGCGGCGAGCGCGGCGTCGATGGCCCCGGCGTCGGTCGCGCCGATGGTCGCGAGGCCGACGAGGAGCTGCCAGCTCAGGTCGGCGTCGACATCGAGTCCGGGGAGCGTCTCCTCACCCGAGCGCAGACGCCCGACGATGCCGGCGTGCTCCGGCGTCACCAGGTTGTTCGCGAAGGCGGTGACGAACTGGAGCTGGCTGTCGCTGCCGGCCTCCGCCGACTCGGCGAGCGCCCAGAGACCGTCGGCCACCTTCAGCCGTGCGGCTTCGCGCTCCGCCGGGGCGACGTAGAGCGTCGCGGCCGTCCGGAGCTGCGCGAGGGTGGTGCGGACCGTGGTGGACTCGGTCTCCCGGCCGATGTTGCCGAGAACGAGGTCGATGTAGTCGGACGCCGCCGTCTCCGCGTCGCGGGTCTGGTCCCAGGCGGCGCCCCAGACGAGCGAGCGGGCGAGGGGGTCGTGGATGTCGGCGAGGTGGGCGATCGCGGTCGCGAGCGACTTCTCGTCGAGACGGATCTTCGCGTACGCGAGGTCGTCGTCGTTGAGGAGGATGAGGTCGGGACGGTCGAGGCCCTGGAGCTCGGGGACCTCGGTGCGGTCGCCGTCCACGTCGACCTCGATGTGATGGGTGCGCGTGAGCGCGCCGTCCTGCAGCGAGTAGAAGCCGATGCCGAGACGGTGCGGACGGATGGTCGGGTAGTCGGCCGGAGCCGTCTGGGTGATGGCGAAGCGCGAGATCTTGCCGTTGTCGTCTTCGGCCACGACGGGCTCGAGGGTGTTGACCCCGGCCGTCTCCAGCCACTTCTTCGACCACGTACCGAGATCGCGGCCGCTCGTGGCCTCCAGCTCCGTCAGGAGGTCGCTGAGCTCGGTGTTGCCCCAGGAGTGCTTCTGGAAGTACTGCGAGACACCGGCGAAGAACGCCTCGATGCCGACCCACGCGGCGAGCTGCTTGAGGACCGAGCCTCCCTTGGCGTAGGTGATGCCGTCGAAGTTGACCTGCACGTCCTCGAGGTCGTTGATCTCGGCGACGATCGGGTGCGTGGAGGGGAGCTGGTCCTGGCGGTAGGCCCAGGTCTTCTCCATCGCGTTGAAGGTCGTCCAGGCCTCGGTCCACTCGGTCGCCTCGGCCGTCGCGATGGTGGACGCCCACTCGGCGAACGACTCGTTGAGCCAGAGGTCGTTCCACCACTTCATGGTGACGAGGTCGCCGAACCACATGTGGGCGAGCTCGTGGAGGATCGTCACGACGCGACGCTCCTTGACGGCGTCGGTGACCTTGCTGCGGAAGACGTACGTCTCGGTGAACGTCACCGCTCCCGCGTTCTCCATCGCGCCGGCGTTGAACTCGGGGACGAAGAGCTGGTCGTACTTGGCGAACGGGTACGGCACGCCGAACTTGGACTCGAAGTAGGCGAAGCCCTCACGGGTCTTGTCGAAGATGTAGTCGGCGTCCAGGTGCTGCCAGAGGCTCTTACGTCCGTAGACCCCGAGCGGGATCACCCGTCCCGAGGCGCTGGTGAGCTCCGAGAAGGTCGCCTCGTACGGTCCGGCGACGAGAGCCGTGATGTAGGAGGAGATCCGGGGCGTGGGCTCGAAGCCCCAGGTGGCCGAGACGCCGTCATCGTGGACGATGGGCTCGGGGGTGGGGGAGTTGGAGACGACCTTCCACTCCGCGGGGGCGGTCACCGTGAACTGGAAGGTGGCCTTGAGGTCGGGCTGCTCGAAGACGGCGAACACGCGACGGGAGTCGGGCACCTCGAACTGCGAGTAGAGGTACACCTCGCCGTCCACCGGGTCGACGAAGCGGTGCAGGCCCTCGCCGGTGTTGGTGTAGAGGCAGTCGGCGTCGACGACGAGGACGTTCTCCTCCTGCAGACCGGCGAGCGCGATCCGGGAGTCGGCGAAGACCTCGCGCGGGTCGAGCTGCTCTCCGTTGAGCGAGATCTCGCGCACGTCGCGGGCGATGAGGTCGATGAAGGTGAAGCTGTCGGGGGACGCGGAGAAGCGCACGACGCTCCGGGAGCCGAAGACCTCGGCGCCCTTGGTCAGATCGAGGGCGACCTCATAGGAGTGCGTGTCGACGACGTCGCGGCGCTCCTGCGCTTCGATTCGGGTGAGGTTCTCTCCAGGCAAAGCTGTACTCCCAGGGGTGAGGGGATGTAACCGGGGGTCGGCGCAGTTGGCGCCGACGGCAACCCTGACAGCCTACGCCAGAGCGACGCGCGCGCCGTCGATCCTCACGAACCGGGGATAGTCACGGTCGTGCGGACGCTCGTCGTCCGCGGAGGTGGGAAGATGGAGGGGTGACCGCGATCGAGCCGAATGTCGTTCCCTTTGCCTCGCCCGCCGCTGCCGGCGGCGCCCCCTATGTGACCACGCCCGTCGCCTACGACGCCATCCTCTTGGCGAGCTTCGGCGGCCCGGAGGGCCAGGAGGACGTGATCCCCTTCCTCCGGAACGTGACGCGCGGTCGGGGCATCCCGGATGAGCGGCTGGAGGAGGTCGCGCACCACTACCGTCACTTCGGCGGCGTGAGCCCGATCAACGGCCAGAACCGCGTGCTCAAGGAGGCGCTGGAGAAGGCGCTCGTGGCCCGGGGGATCGATCTCCCGGTGTACTGGGGCAACCGCAACTGGGGTCCGTACCTCGAGGACGTGCTGCCCGAGGCGTCCGCCAACGGCCACACCACCCTCCTCGCCTTCGCCACGAGCGCGTACAGCTCGTTCTCCAGCTGCCGCCAGTACCGCGAGGACTTCGCCCGCGTGCTGACCGACACCGGCCTCGGCGAGACGGTCACCATCGACAAGATCCGCCCCTTCTACGACCACCCCGGCTTCGTCGAGGCCTTCGAGGCGGGCGTGCGGGAGTCGGTGCAGACCTACCTCGACCAGGGCTTCGCGCCGACCGAGATCCAGGTCCTCTTCTCCACGCACAGCATCCCGACCGCCGACGCCGAGCGCTCCGGCGCCCGCGACATCGACTGGGGCGAGGGCGGGGCCTATGCCGCGCAGCACCTCGCCGTGTCGGAGTGGACGATGGAGCAGGTGCGGGCCGCCATCCCGGGAGCCGCCGACGTGCCCTGGGAGCTCGTCTACCAGTCCCGTTCGGGCCCCGCGTCGCAGCCCTGGCTGGAGCCCGACGTCTGCGACGTGATCGCGGAGCTCCCGGCGCGCGGTCGCAAGGCGGTCATCGTGGTCCCCGTCGGCTTCATGAGCGACCACATGGAGGTCCTCTGGGATCTCGACACCGAGGCCGCCGAGGCCGCGGAGGAGGCGGGCCTCGCCTTCGTCCGCACGCCGACGCCCGGTGTCCGCGAGGCTTTCGTGGAGGGCATCGTCGACCTCATCGAGGAGCGCCTGCAGGGGCGCCCGAACGCGGAGCGTCCGCACGTCACCGATCTGCCCGGCGCCTTCGACGTCTGCCGTCCCGGGTGCTGCGAGAACGTGCGCGCGGGGTTCAAGCCCGCGGCGGCCGGCATCGCCCCCTGAGTCGCGGACGGAGCGGATCCTAGGATGGAGAACATGCGCATCCACATCGCCACCGATCACGCCGGACTCGAGTTCTCGACGCGGCTGCAGGAGCATCTCCGCGCCGCAGGGCACGAGGTGATCGACCACGGTCCGGTGGAGTACGACGCGCTCGACGACTACCCGGCCTTCTGCATCCGGGCGGCGCAGGCCGTCGTCGTCGATCAGGCGACCGGGGTGCCGGCGCTCGGTGTCGTCTTCGGCGGCTCGGGCAACGGCGAGCAGATCGCCGCGAACAAGGTCGCCGGGGTCCGCGCAGCGCTCGTCTGGAACCTCTCCACGGCCGAACTCGCGCGGGAGCACAATGACGCGAACGTCATCTCCATCGGAGCTCGTCAGCACACCTACGACGAGGTCACGGCGTTCATCGACCGGTTCATCGCCACGCCGTTCTCCGGCGACGAGCGGCACATCCGGCGCATCGGACAGATCGCCGACTTCGAGCGCGACGGCTCGCTCCTCCCGGACCCCCGAGCCTGACATGCCCGAGGGACATTCCGTCCACCGCATCGCGCGGCAGTTCGATCGCAACTTCGTCGGCAAGACGATGAGCGCCTCCAGCCCGCAGGGACGCTTCGCCGAGGGCGCCGCGGTGCTCGACGGACGTCAGGCCGTGAGCGTGCAGGCCGTGGGCAAGCAGATGTTCCTCGAAGCGGAGGATGACCTCTGGCTGCGCGTGCACCTCGGTCTCTACGGTGCCTGGGACTTCGCGGGGGAGATCCTCGTCGACCCCACCATCGCGTCGGCCAACGGCCGGATGGGCCAGACCAATCAGCGCGGCACCACTCTCGACGAGACGATCCTCGACGACGCGGGGGAGAACTCGCTCGCCTCGATCGGGGCACCGCGGCGCGCCAGGGTCCACGTGCGGATGTCCGAGCAGACCAAGGGGCTGACCGACGAGATCGACGAATGGCCGCCCCCTGTGGTGGGTCAGGTGCGCCTGCGACTGATGACCGACATCACGGTGGCCGACCTGCGCGGTCCCACGGCGTGCGTGTTGCAGACCCCCGAGGAGATGCTGGCGACAGTCGCCAAGCTCGGTCCCGATCCGCTCGTCGGCGATCCGGCGGAGAACGAGGAGCGGTTCGTCCGCGCCGTGCGGAAGAAGCCGACCCCGATCGCCCTGCTGCTGATGGACCAGGCGGTCGTCAGCGGCATCGGCAACGTGTACCGCGCGGAGATGCTCTATCGGCAGAGGCTGAACCCGCATACGCCCGGCCGCGACGTCCCGGAGGATGTCGTCAGGGCGCTCTGGCATGACTGGGTGCGGCTCCTGGCCATCGGCGTGGAGACCGGCCAGATGATGACCATGGACGGGCTGTCTCCCGAGCAGTACCGCGCCGCGATGGCGAGCCGCGACGACCGCCACTGGGTCTACCACCGGGCGGGCCTGCCGTGCCGGGTGTGCGGGACCGAGATCGCGCTGGAGGAGATCGGCGCCCGCAAGCTGTACTGGTGCCCGCGCTGTCAGGCCTGAGGGCGGGATCTTCGGGGCTCCCGCCGCTCTAGGCTGGGATCCATGCGACAGAATCCGAGCTTCACGCTCGCCGATGTGGCCGAGATCCGCCGCCTCATCGATGCCAACCCGTGGGGGACGGTGGTGAGTGCGCCTGAGGACGGTCTGGTCGCCTCGCACTATGCCGTCCTCCTCGACGACGACCGCGATGATCTGACGGTCGTGGGGCACGTGGGCCGCCCGGACGACGCCATCCACGGCCTGGGGGAGCGGGAGATCCTGCTCGCCTTCCAAGGGCCGCATGGGTACGTCTCTCCGGGCTGGTACGGCGACGTCCCCGCGGTGCCGACCTGGAACTACACCGCGGTGCACCTGTCGGGCGTTCCCGAGATCCTCAGCACCGCGGAGAACCTCCGTGTGCTCGATGCCCTGGTCGCGCGGTTCGAGTCGCGCCTGCCCGACCCGCGCCTGATGTGGGAGCGTCCGAACGACGCGGCCTTCATCGAGAGACTCGAATCCGGAACGGTCGGCTTCCGTCTCACCCCGACGAAGGTCGTCGCCAAGCGGAAGCTGAGCCAGAACAAGCCTGCGGAGACCATCGAGGCGGTGATCGCGGCGCTGCATGCCGAAGGGCCGTACGCGAACGCCGCCCTCGCCGCGGAGATGCGTCGTGCGCAGGACGCGCGGACGGGTGGCGGGGCGTGAGCGCCCTCGGCGTCGAGGTCGGTACGGTTCGTGCCGTCCGCCCCGTGGGTCCGGGGCGGGAGTTCCTGCTGGACGATGAGCCGGTCGACCTCCACCTCGCCGACGGACGCATCGTCGACATCGCGCCGACCGGGGCCCTGCCGGCGCGCGGCGAGGTCATCGAGGCCGACGGTGCCTGGGCGGTGCCCGGGCTCTGGGACAACCATGTGCACACCGTGCAGTGGGCTCTCGCGGCGGAGCGCGTCCCTCTGGGGGAAGCGGACTCAGCCGCCGGGGCCGCGAGGTTGATGCGCGATGCGCCCGTGCTGCCCGACGGACGACGGATCGGCGCGGGGTTCCGGGACGCGCTGTGGCCGGATCGGCCGTCCGTGGCCGCGCTCGATGCCGAGACCGGCGTCGTGCCCACCTACCTGATCAATGCGGACGTGCACAGCGTCTGGCTGAACTCGGCGGCCCTGGCGCGCGAGGGCTTCCGCGCGGACGACGGTCTGCTCCGCGAGGAGGACGCGTTCGAGATCTCCCGCCGGCTCAATGCCGTCGACCCTGCCCACAGCGATGAGGCGGTCATCCGTGCGGGGGCGGCGGCCGCGGCACGGGGTGTGACCGGTCTGGTCGACTTCGACATGGCGTGGAACGCCGATGCCTGGCCGCGACGGATCCTCGCGGGCTTCGCCGCGCACCGTGTCGAGTTCGCGTTCTACCCGGCGGATCTCGATCGGGCCATCACCACGGGCCTCCGCACGGGGGAGCGCCTTGCGGTGCCGGATCCGACCGGGCTGGTCGGATCCCTCGTGCGGGTCGGGTCGTTGAAGGTCATCAGCGACGGCTCGCTCGGCACCCGTACCGCGGCGTGCTCACACTCCTACCCCGGCGACCCCGCGAACTACGGGGTGCTGACGGTGCCTCCGGAGGAGCTCACGGCGCTGCTGACCACTGCGGCGGGAGCGGGGATCGAGGCCGCCGTGCACGCGATCGGCGATCGCGCTGTGACGGCGGCCCTCGACGCCTTCGGCGCTTCCGGTGCCACAGGGTCGATGGAACATGCGCAACTGGTGCGGCACGCCGACCTCACCCGATTCGCCCGGCTCGGGGTGCGCGCGAGCGTCCAACCCCAGCATGCGGTGGACGACCGCGACCTGGTCGAGCACCACTGGGCGGAGCAGACCGCGATCGGCTACCCGCTCGCCTCGCTGCTGTCGGCGGGTGCGGAGGTGCGCTTCGGCTCCGATGCGCCGGTCGCGCCGCTCGACCCCTGGCACGCGATCTCCGCGGCGGTGTGGCGGACCGACGACGATCGGGCCGCCTGGCATCCGGAGGAGCGGGTGACGCTGGATCAGGCCCTCGAAGCGAGTGTCCGCACGTCGCTCCGCCCCGGTCAGGGCGCAGACATCGTGATCCTCGGAAGTGATCCTCGCACTGCGGACGCGGCGGGGCTCCGGACGATGCCCGTCACCACGACGCTGCTCGGCGGTCGCCTCACGCACGTCGCCTGAGGCGGCGCGCACACGACGAAGGGCGGCCCCGGATCGGAGCCGCCCTTCGTCGTGTGCGTGGTGTCAGGCCGCGATGTGCGACACGAGGAACCAGCGGTCCTTCTCCAGCCCGCGCTGGATCTCGATCGCCACGTCCTGGCTCGTGAGGTCGACCTCGTCCAGGCCCTCGACGGCTGCCTTGACGTCGACGAGGATCGCGTCGATGTCGGCGATCACGGCTCGGATCAGTTCGTCCGACTGTGCGAAGCCGGCGGGAACGCCGGTGGCGCCTGCCTTCTCGGCGACGGCGTTCACGCGCGCGTCGATCGGCAGGCCCAGAGCGACGATGCGCTCGGCCGCGGTGTCGGCGAAGTCACCCGCGTGGGCGACGATCGTGTCGAGCAGCTCGTGCACGCCGACGAAGTTGGCGCCGCGGACGTGCCAGTGCGCCTGCTTGCCGTTGACGGTCAGCGCCTGGAGGCCGAGGACGACGGGGGAGAGGAACTGCGCCGCACCGGCGGCCACAGTCGGGTCGATGGCGGTGGTGGAAACGGTCTGGGCCTTGCTCATCTTCTTGCTCCTCCGAATGAAGTTCTCTGTCTGACGAGTACAACGTTACTCAGGCTCAGGCATTCCGCAAGGAAGCTGAGGCTCCACTCACTTCCGCGTGATTCCGGGGGAGTGAGGGTAGTCTCGCCTCATGAGCATCGCTGCCGGAGCCTCCGTCCTCGCCCTCCCGGATCGCACCCCCGAGCTCGACGACACCGCCTTCGTCGCGGACGGCGCCCGCATCGTCGGCGCGGTGTCCCTCGGAGCCGGTGCCAGCGTCTGGTACAACGCGGTGCTTCGCGGTGACTCCTCGCCGATCGTCATCGGCGCTGGCAGCAACGTGCAGGACAACGTGTCGGTCCACGTCGACGCCGGGCATCCCGTCCTCGTCGGGTCACGGGTGTCGATCGGGCACAACGCTGTCGTGCACGGCTGCACGATCGGTGACGGCTCTCTCATCGGGATGGGGGCCGTCGTCCTCAGCGGCGCCGTGATCGGAGAGGGCTGCCTGATCGCCGGCGGTGCCGTCGTGCTCGGTGGGACCGAGGTGCCGCCGGGGTCCCTGGTGGCAGGCGTGCCGGCGAAGGTGCGCAGATCGCTCTCGGACGACGAACGCGCCTCGCTGCTGGCGAATGCCGCGATCTACCTGGAGCATGCGGCCACGCACACGCAGGCGAGCGAGGCGTGAGACCTCGCCCCGCTAGGCTGGGGCGGTACGGGGCGGTGGCCAAGCTGGTTAAGGCAGTGGGCTCATAACCCAACGATCGTCGGTTCAAGTCCGACCCGCCCTACCGCTCAAACCTCTCGATCAGCGTGATTCCGCGGATCTAGGAGGCGAATCACGTGCTCATTCCCACGATCCACGTCGCCGCGATCCGCCTCATCGTCGTGTCGGCGGTTCCCGAAAGCACCCGCGGTCGCGCCCTGGCAGCGATGGGCAGAGTCACGCAGACCGCCGGTTACGCCGGCACGGCCCTCGCCGCGCCCCTCGTCGTCGCCGTCGGACCTGCCGGCGCCCTGGCCGTCGCCGGAATCGGCACGCTCCTGGCCGCGGTGCTGACCCTGCTCATGTACAGCACCCGCCGGGCGCAGGGGAATCATCGACGTGTCGATGTGCGTCGCCGGTGAAGGAGCAGGACCAGGCCGAGGGCGACCGTGGCAGCTCCGAGGGCGACGATGATGGCGAGGAACCCACGGTCGACCCCGGTGCGGGCGAGATCCTCTGCCCCGGAACCGCCGGTGGGGCTGATCGACGGTGACGGCGACGGGGTGGGGGGCGGCGCGGGATCAGCCGTGTACCGGTTGTCGATCGTCACCACCGTGTCGACCCCTGGGCGGACGGGGAATGGGGCGTCGAAAGGCTCGAGCGCGACGGGGGCGCCCCCGTCGATGGTGATCGAGGCGGTGGTGGCGACGGTCGTATCGGGTGCGGCGCCGGTCTCGGTTTCGATGACCCTGCACTCGTGGGCTTCCAACACGGTCGCGTTTCCCGCATCCGCGGTTCCGGCTCCGACGGGGAGAGCGAAGGAGTAGGACGTGTCGGGGGTGCATTGCACCTCCAATCTCGCGTCTCCGGCACGCAACGCGACGTCGTCGCTGCCGTTCTTCACAACCAAGAGGTGCCCCGCGGGTTGGAACTCGTTGGTGAAGTCGCAGATCGCATCCGGGTTCTCCGGAGTCAGGATGACGTCGACGCTGGCACTCTCCGTGTCCACGGTGGCCGCATTCGCGCCGCAGTCGGCGGAGGCGAGACTCCAGGATCCTTCGGCGCTCGGCGCAGGGAGGAGCTCGACGATGCCGTAATGCGCCGAGGGCTCGACGGTCAACGCGTCAGCGGGCGGACCCTCCCACTCCGCTTCCACGAACTCACCGACCGTCGTCGTCGTGGCCACCGCCTGGTAGGTAGCCGACGTTCCGGGGGTGATCCGTGCGCCCTCCCTCGGCGTGACCACGAATCCTGCGCTGCCCGCCACGGGGGTGGTCGCCTTACGGATCGTGATCGACCCGCCCGGGGTGTACCGGTTGGTGACGACACAGTCGAAGGTCTCGCCTTCGCCGATCTCGACGGTCCCCGTCCGCTGCTGCCCGTCGGCGGTGAGGGGAACCTCCGTACCGTTGCACTGCGCGCCCTGCGCTTCCCACGACCCTGCTCCGGTCGGCGCGGGGAGCGTCTCCGTGACGGTGTATGTGCCGGGCGTCGAACCGAGCGATTCGGCAACGAGAGCCTGGTCGCCGTCACCGGCGGTGGTGACGGTCGTCTGTCGGTCGGCTCCTGGGGCGGGAACGTCGATCGCGAACGGGAAGGTGCCCCCGGCGCCCACGGTGAGCTTGGACAGGGTTCCCGGACCGGTGCGGACCCGCTCGTTCGTGAATGTACACGTGACCGTGTCGCCGGCGAGAAGGCGGATCTGCGCGGTCATCTCCGTGATCGTCACCGGTGTCCCTCCCGCGCTGGAGCACACGGGAGGGCCCGTAGGCTGCCATCCATCCGTGGGCGCCTCGGTGACTTCCCATGCCGGTTCGCCCGTTCCGACCGCGCCCCGGATGAACGTCTGCGACGCGGGTGAGGAGGCGGACGGGGAAAGGGTGAAGTCGTTGACGCCGTCCCGGTTCGTGTCCGCATACGACAGGTTGCCGTCGAACCGGAACGTGCCCTGCCCGAGCGAGCTGGGAGCGAGTTGCTTCCGGACGACGATCGTCCCGGACTCCGGTGGGGGAGAGACCGCGTAGTAGTAGCAGAAGACGTGGGTCTGGTTCTTCGGGAAGGACAGGAACTCGACGTTGTCTCCGTTGACGGCGTCCTGTGCACACCGCAGCGCCGCATATCCGTGCGTTTCCTGTCGACCGTTCAGAGGCTCCGAGGGCGTGCCGCCCTGTACCCAAAGCGTCTGCCCGGATCGAACGATCTGCGCCTGTGTGGAGTCGAGCTCGACGGTCACGGCCCCCTCGATGATGCGGCCGGTGTCCGCTCCCTGCGCGTCGAGTTCCGGCACGCTCGGTTTCGTGACGATAGTGTAGGCGAACGGTTGCGTCACCGTCGAGAGGTTCAGAGTCGCAGCGGACTTCCCCTGGTGGGAGCGGCCCATGGTGAGACGCCAGTCCGTCAGGGGGGAACAGTTCGGGGATCCTGCCTCCTCATCGGCGACCGTGATGATGCCGTTCGCCGGGTAGGTCGTGTCCGCGCCGAGATCACGCAGCGACTCCATGAGGTTGTTCCGGGCCTTGTTCGCCATGACGTCGGTGTACTGATCGCAGACCCGGGCGACGTATGTGACGAGCAGCGGGAGGTCCTTCGCCGGTGGCAGCACGACGGCGGTCGCGCCGATCGGGGCGAGGAGTGTGCCTGTCGCGAGAACCAGGCCGAGACCTGCGGCGAGGAGTCGTTCGCGCGCGTCGAACCCCATGGTGTTTCCCCCTTACGTCGCTCACCACCCGGCGGGCAGGTGAAACTCGCATGAGCGTAGACCGTGGGTGGACTCAGCGACGATGCTCCCGGTCGTGGTATTCCAGCCTTCCGGGATTGAGGGGCAGGTGCGACCAGCCGCCGCGTGATGCGCGCCCTGCCGTAATCGTCGCCACATTCTCCCGTCTCTCCTCTGGAGGTCTCGACGCCCGTCAGCCTCCGGACCGGAGCAGGAGCCATGTCGACCATGAGTGTGCCGAACGCGGAGACGCGACGTCGGATCGAGGACGGGGGGCAGCTCGCGTTGCGTCTCGCGATCGCGGCGAGTTTCGCCCTCGCGGTCGCCGATCGCTTCGGGGTCCTCGGTGGCCCGGGGGAAGACGGCGTGTCGTGGGGATCGTGGACGATCTTCCGTGCGTACACGGCCCAGCTCGTCCCTGTCCCCGTCGACCTGGTGGTGGACACGGCGGCCGTGCTGGCGACGGCTCTGGAGACCGTCCTCGCTCTGCTGCTGGCAGTCGGGCTGTGGACCCGGCTCGCGGCGGGAGTCGCCGCGCTGCTCACGGTGACGTTCGGCGTGACGATGCTCGTCTTCCTCGGGCCGCTTGCGCCGTTCCGATACCCGGTATTCGTCTTCACGGCCGCCGCGATCCTGCTCGCGGGGCTGAAGCGCTACCGGTGGAGCATCGATGCGCTGCGAAAGGAGGTGCCGGGAGCGGGGAGAGACAACGATGCCCCCGGCACCAGGTAGACGGCGAATGCCTCTACAGACGGACGGACGCGTCGGAAGGGGAAGCGATCCGTCACAGGAGAGATGACGAGGTGACCGTTTCATGACGCCGTTTTCCGCAGGATCACGGCATATTGCACGTGCCGCGAGAAACCCGTTCGGCCGAACCGCGTAACAGAACGCGCCGTTCTGCATCCCTTCCTGGGGACATCACTCGCGCGGAAGAAGCCATCCGCGCGAGTTCATCGATCATCTGGGGAGTCGAAAGTGCCAGTCATTCAGCATGCAATCAGATCGGGCGCGCGGGGAACGCGCCTGACGACGTTCGTGGGTGGTCTGCTCGCGATCTGTCTGGCGGCCCTGGCGGCCGTCATCGCGACGCCGGCTACGGCCCGCGCTGCGGAGGTCGCGGGGATCACCTCGCTGACCATCACCGAACCCACCGACCAGATCAAGGTCTGGGACCGGATCGCGTTCGAAGCGACCTGGGCAGTGCCGGACACGGCGACGGCGGGGGACACGTTCCGCCTCGCCTTTCCGACGAGCCCGAGCCTGACCGGGGTGCGCGATTCCTTCGCCCTGACGGCGCCGGACGGCCAGACCGTCGGAAACTGCGAGGTGTCGACCGGTGAGCTCGTGTGCACGCTCACGGACTACGTGGACAGCCACACCGACGTCAGCGGCACCCTGCACTTCCGTGCCAGGGCAGACGAGGAGACCGCGCTGACCGAGATCCCGTTCACGACGGGCGGCGGAACCGTCGTCCCGGTCGACGTTCCCGGCGGGATCGGGCCGGTCCCGGAGTTACCGGCGCCGACGACCCCGACCAAGTGGGGCGACGTGACGCTCGACGGTCGGAACATCGCCTGGGGTGTGAACATCCCGTCCTCCGCGCTGGCCGGGGAGGCCCCGACGCTCACCGACACGTTCACGGCCGGTCTCGTGCTCGATCCCGCGTCCGTCACCGTGGCGTACGTGCTCGCGAAGGACTGGGCGGGTGGCAAGTACACCGTGTCGACGGGGCTGCAGTCGGGCAGCGATTTCACCGTCACGGAGGTCAGCTCCGAGTCGTTCACGGTGACGGTGAACGCGCCGATCGTCGCCGACGCGATCTACGTGCTCCGCTACAGGACGGCTCTGCCCGCCGACGTCCGTCCCGGTGATGCGTTCCACAACACCGTGACCGGCTCCCGCTGGGTCACCGAGAGCACACCGGTCATCTACTCCCAGGGCGGGGGCGATGGCGAAGGGGTGCTCCCGGTCGGCGGGTTCACCGTGACCAAGGAGGTCAGTGGTTCCGGCGCGGCTCTGGTGCCCGACGACCGCGAGTTCCGGGTGGCCTACTCGTATCAGCGCGCAGGACAGGCGGTGGAGGGCGAGCTCGCCTTGCGGTCCGGGCAGACCGATGGCCTGGACGATCTGCCGGCGGGAACGGTCGTCACCCTGTCGGAGATCACGCCCGCGGACGTCGACGGCATGACCTGGCAGGCGCCGGTCTTCTCCGGCGCCGATGTGGCGATCATCGATGGCGGCGCTACCGTCACCATCGCACGGGGCACGACGGTCGCGGTGACGCTCACCAACCCGACGACGGTCACGCCGCCGCCGGTCGGGGGCTTCACGGTGACCAAGAAGGTCACGGGTGCCGGAGCCTCCCTCGTTCCCGAACACCAGACCTTCACCGTGGAGTACTCGTACGAGCTCGCGGGGCAGCGCGTCGCCGGTGAACTCGCGATCCGTGCCGGCGAGAGCGAGGGACTCGCGGATCTGCCGGTGGGTACGGTCGTCACGCTTCACGAGAAGGCGCCGAACGCCGTGGAGGGCGTCACGTGGAAGAGCCCGCGCTTCACCGGCGCAGGAGTCGACGTCGGCGACGGCGGCGCGACGCTCACGATCTCCGAAGACGCGACGGTCGGGGTGGTCCTTACCAATGGAACCGCCGTCACTCCTCCGCCCCCTCCGGGTGGTGAGCTCGCCCTGACCGGATCCGAGGGGCCCGCCGGCCCGCTCGCCCTGGGAGCGCTGCTGCTGCTTGCGGGACTGACTGCGCTCGGCGTCCGCCATCGGATGGCGGGTTCGCGCACCGGTGACTGAGGACTAGGAGAGGCCAGGCAGATCGATCACGCGACGACTTCTTCGTCGTCGCGTGATCGATCGTGCCGTTCGGCGTCTAGTGGTCGTCGAGGACTCTCCCTCGACGACCACGCCGACGCCGCAGCGCGTCGGAGAAAGGCATCTCTCATGAACAAGACGCTCATTGCCCGTGCCTCTGCCGCCCTCGGCGTCGCAGCCGCTCTTTCGCTCGGTGGAGCGGCGCTCGCTCCCGCCGCTCACGCGGAGGCGACACCTGCGGACCCGGCCGCGTCGAAGCCGTTGAGCACGGGTGTGCTCGCGCAGCGCGTCGGATCCGCCTGTCTCTTCTTCCAGTACACCTTCAACATGAGTCCGACCGACCCCCGGGTGGGGGACACCGTGACGTACACCATGCAGTTCCTCAACAACGGCGAGGTGGACTCCACGAAGAGCGCGCTCACGTTCCGCCTGGACGGCCTCCTCGACGACTCGACCTGGGCGGCGTCGACGCTGGAAGCGACCTCCGGCCGCCCTTCCGCGGCGGAGAACACCGTCACGTGGAACGGGCCGCTCGACGCCGGAGACGATGTCGTGCTGCGCTTCACCGGCGTGTGGACGGGCGCCGGCGATGGGCTCGCGTTCCCGCGGGTCGAGTCCTACGGCTACGCGAGGTGAAGCGGGTCGGAGTCCTGTTTTCCACGGTATCCGCGGCGACGTGGTGCGCCCGTCGTCGAGAGGCTGAACGGACACCGACCGAAAGGCAGCCATGCAGCTCTCCACGGACTCCGAAGTCATCGTCCGCGCCACCGCCGGCGTCGTCGCCGACCACGCCGACGAGATCACCACCCTGTTCTACCGGCGGATGTTCGAGGCGCATCCTGAGCTGTTGAACGTCTTCAACCGCGCGCATCAGGTCCAGGGCGATCAACCCAAGGCGCTGGCGGCGTCCGTCGTGGCGTTCGCCGTTCACCTCATCGATCCCGACGCGCCGGACTTCTCCCCGGTGATGCGGCGTATCGCCCACCGCCACGTCTCGCTGGGGGTGTCGGCCCGGCAGTACACGATCGTCGGCCGCTACCTCCTGGCTGCTGTCGACGATGTCCTCGGCGAGGCGGTCACGCCGGATGTGCGCGCAGCCTGGGATGAGGTGTACTGGCTCTTCGGCTGCTCTCTCATCGCGGAGGAGGCCCGCCTCTATGCGGAGGCGGGCACGGATCCGGACCACCCGTGGCGGCCGCACCGCGTCGTGGAACGGGTGGAGGAGGCACGCGACGTGATCTCCCTCGTGCTGGAGCCGGTCGATGGTCACCGATTGCCCCATCGCACCGGGCAGTACGTTGCCGTGGCGGTCGACCTCCCGGACGGCACCCGTCAGCCCCGCCAATACACGATCTCTTCCGCGACCGGCAGTGCGGCGCTGCGCGTCACAGTGAAGCGCGTGCGTGGCTCGGAGGGCGTACCGGACGGTCAGGTCTCCAGCTGGCTGCACGAGAACGCCCACGTGGGGACGGTGCTCGACGTCTCCCAGCCCTCCGGGGATCTGCTCCTCGACGATTCTGACGACGCGCTGGTCCTGATCTCGGCCGGAATCGGCATCACGCCGGTGGCGGCGATCGTGGACGATCTCGCGCAGCGGCGTCCCGAGCGGCCGGTGCACCTGTTCCACGTGGACCGGGAGGCGGAGACCCATGCTCTCGTCGCCGACGTGCGCGACCGTTCGCAGCGATTGAGCGACGTCCGCACCCTGACCTGGTACTCGGCGAGTGAAGCGGAGGGCCCGGCGGTGCGCTCCGGCCGGATGGACCTGGCCGACATCGAACTCCCGCAGACGGCGCGGGTGTTCCTGTGCGGGCCGCTGCCGTTCATGCAGGCGATTCGAGGCACCCTGATGGCACGCGGCATCGCGCCGGAGCGCATCGAGTACGAGGTCTTCGGCCCGGATCGCTGGGCTCGTCAGCCGAAGTCCGGTGCCGCGTGAGCATGTGCCGAAAGCTCTGAGGGCGGCCGTGTCAAGCCCCTCCTCGGGGCCGCGGAGAGCTGACAGGCTCCCCGAGAGCGGCAACGCGCCGCGGAAACGGGAGAGACTATGAGCATCGGCAGCGGAATCGCGCTCTTCGTCATCGGAGCGATCCTCGTGTTCGCGATCAACGTCGACGTGCCGTGGGTCGACCTGGACATCGTCGGCTACATCCTCATGGGTGCCGGCGTGATCATCTTCCTGATCGGCATCGTGCTGCTCGCCCGCCGGCGCCGAACGGAGACGGTGTCGCGGACGTACGTCGACCCGGCGACCGGGGAGCCCACGACCCGACGGTCCGTCAGCTCGAGTTCCGACGACGGGCTCTGAACGGACGCAGACGGAATGGAGAAGGGCCGCGGGAGAACCCGCGGCCCTTCTCGTCAGACGACGTCAGCGCCTTCGAGATGTTCCTCGACGAGGGTGATGCCCCCGCTCGAGTTCGCCGAGTGCGCGAGTTCCTCGATCCAGCGACGGCTCAGCTCGGGCGTCTCGGCCTCGTCGAAGACGAACCGGAGCGGGATCGACGGGTGCAGCCACAGCGTGGACCGGCCGGGAGCGTCGCCCTCCGGGTGACGCCAGGAGAGCGTGAAGCTCTCGTTCCGCCGCAGCTTCGTGGCGATGACGACCTTGAGGTGCGCGAGCGCCCGGTCTTCGATCTGGATCGGCGTCTGGGTGTCGCCGTAGTACAGGCTGCCCATCGTCAGCCGACCTTCGCGGCGGGGGCTGCGGGAATGTTCATGGCGCTCCTTGGGAACGTTGGGGGAAGACGGCAGACCGCTCCCGGGGATACTTGGACTCTAGCCAATTTGCGCACGACATCGTGCGCATCAGGGCGACGCGCCGTGTGGTGCGAACAGAGTATGCGCGCGGTGTCAGTCGGCCGTCACAGTGCGGTCAGGACGGGAGGATTCCCGTACGCCTCGCGGTACGCTACGGCGAACCGGGAGACGTTGCTGAAGCCCCACCGGCGCGCGATCGCGGACACCGACGTGCCCTTGCCGTGTCGCAGATCCCGATGCGCGCCGTCGAGCCGGGCGCGCCGCAGGGCCTCGTTCGGGGTCATGTCGAGCGCGCGGCGGAAGGCATATTGCAGACCCCGGGTGGACATGTAGGCCGCCGCCGCGACGTCGTCCACCGTGATGGGCAGGTGTGCGTTGTCCTCGATGAAGGCGAGGGCGCGGCGCACCGAGGCGGGTGCCGCGGAGCGTTGGGCCGGACGGTGCAGCGACTCGCTGAAGGTGGTGGGGAACGCCGACATCGTCAGCAGGAGGGCGTGGCGCTCGAGTTCGGCGGCGATGAGCGGGTCGGTCCCGTCCGCTCCGAACGAACCGTCGATGTAGGAGAACATCCGCTCCCACCGCGCTCCGTCCTCGCGTGTGTGCGGAGCGAGCCCGGTGGCGCGGAGCTCGAGGCGGTCGTCGCCGGTGATCTGCCTGATCGAGTCGCGGGCCGCCGCGCGATCGAACACGAGAGCACGGACGCGGGCGACCTGGTTCCACTTCGCCTCGACCCGGACGCCGTCCGTGAGCCATGGCTGACCCGCGTCGAGCCCTTGCCTGCCCGACCAGATCCGGGCATCGGCGGCATCGACCCGACACACCAATAGCTGATCCTCCGGCTCGGCGCGGGAGTGCACCTGGGCCGCGAGCTGATAGCGGACGAGCGACATGGACGCCGCCTCCACCGAGCGCCAGTCGAAGCGGAACCGGCGGGGGTCCACGTCCTGGAGGGTCGCCGAGGGCACGAACTGCTGCCAGGTGGACTCCACCTGCTCGATGTCCGTAGACGTGAACTGCACCGACACTCCTTGCTGGGCCTCGTCCGGGCGGCCGGGGCTTCTTGGACACTAACCCACTCCACTGACAAGACGGTGGGGACGCCCCGGGGGTATCCGCTGGGAAGGCGGGAGTACCGAGTCCTCGTAGACTCGGACCATGAGTGTGCCTTCTCCGTATGCGGAGCGATTGAGCCGGATTCCGGTGCAGCGCCAAGAGGTGGAGGTGCGCGGCGGAACGACGGCGTACTGGGTCTACGGTCCGGAGGACGCCGAGACGACCGTCATCGCGGTTCACGGCTTCCGAGGCGAGCACCACGGCCTCGAGTCGGTCCTCGCCTTCCTTCCGGAGCTCCGCGTGCTCGCGCCCGATCTGCCCGGGTTCGGGGAGTCCGCGCCGCTGCCCGGTCGGCGCCACGACCTGCAGGAGTACGCGGGGTGGTTGACCGAATTCGCCGCGGCCACGGCGCCGGGTGCCGTCATCCTCGGCCATTCCTTCGGCTCGATCGTGAGCGCGGCCGCCGTGGCCGGAGGACTGGAGACGCCGCGGCTGATCCTCGTGAACCCCATCGGCGCACCGGCGCTCGAGGGGCCGAAGGGGATCATGACCCGGCTGGCGGTGCTCTACTACGCGCTCGGCGCCAAGCTCCCGTCGCGTATCGGGACCGCGCTCCTGCGGAACCGGGTGATCGTCCGCGTGATGAGCATGACCATGGCGAAGACGCGGGATCCGGAGCTGCGCCGCTTCATCCACGACCAGCACGACACCTACTTCTCGCGATTCTCCGATCGCGACGTGCTGCACGACGCCTTCGTCGCGAGCGTCTCGCACGACGTCAGGGAGTTCGCCCCCGCGATCGACGTCCCCACACTCTTGATCGCCGCACAGCGCGACGACATCACCCCGATCGAGGCGGAACGGAAGCTGGTGACGCTCTTCCCCGACGCGTCTCTCGTCGAGATCGCCCAGGTGGGTCACCTGATCCACTACGAGACCCCGGCGGAAGCAGCCGGGGCGATCCGTCGGTTCCTCAGGATTCCCGTCGCGCGAGGCCGATGAGCCCGGCCACCCGGAACGGGATCACCTCACCCATGGCGAGCGAGGTCTCGGTCCGCTCCACACCCTCGATGGAGAGGATCCGGGCGTCCGTGTCGAACAGATGACGGGCGTCGCGGCACGCCACGCGCGCCAGCAGGTCGATGGAGCCGCTCAGACCGTGCGCCTGGACGACCTCCGGGATGCGCGCCAGCTCGTTGATGATGCGGGGGAGCTCGGTCTGGCGGACGCCGATGCTGACGAACGCCTGCAGCGGGAACCCGAGGACGTCGGGGGAGAAGGCGCGCTCGTAGGAGAGGAAGACGCCGCTCTGCTCCAGCCGGGCCATCCGCGCCTGGATGGTGTTGCGCGACAGGCTCATGCGTTCGGCGAGAGCGACGATCGTCACGCGCGGGTCGTCGGCGAGCGCGGCGAGAAGCTCCAGGTCGATCCGGTCCAGTCCAGGCATAGTGCCAAACCTTAGCAGCACGTTATTGGAGAAAAATGAGCAACATGCTCAATCGGCATTCGGTTGCTTGAGCGAGGTGTTGACCGGACGTACCCTCAGACCATGCCGGTGATGACGCCGGCTCCATTGTGCGTCGCCCCACGAGGGCCGCCAGGGACGAGGAGGACGATGATGTCGCCGCAGACCACCCCCATCGCGGACACCGCCCAGGATCTGGAGCTCTCGGAGCGGATCCTCGCTCCGGACGGGACGCGCGTCGCGAACGCCCGCCTCGACCCGTTCGTCGCCGATGTCGACGCCGCGCAGCTGCGCGCCCTCCATCGCGACATGGTCATCCTCCGCCGCATCGACGCTGAGGGCGTCGCACTGCAGCGCCAGGGTCAGCTCGGGCTCTGGGCACCCTGCCAGGGACAGGAGGCCACACAGATCGGCACCGCCCGGGCCCTCGATCCGCAGGACTACGTCTTCCCGAGCTACCGCGAGACCGGCGTGATCTACGCCCGGGGCGCCGAGCCCGGCGACTACGTGCGCATGTGGCGCGGCGAGGAGGGGGCGGCCTACGATCCCGCGGCCCTGCGGGTCGCTCCGCTGCAGATCATCATCGGCGCCCAGACCCTGCACGCGGTCGGCTACGCCCTCGGCATCCGGCACGAGAACGCGCCGGAGGTCGCCGTGACCTACTTCGGGGACGGGGCGACCAGTCAGGGCGACGTCAACGAGGCGATGATCTTCGCCGCGTCGTACCAGGCGCCGGTCGTGTTCGTCTGTCAGAACAACCACTGGGCCATCTCCGAGCCGGTCACGGTGCAGTCGCAGTTTCCGATCGCGGGGCGTGCCCCCGGGTTCGGGATCCCGAGCCTGCGCGTGGACGGCAACGACGTCCTCGCCTGCCTGGCCGCGATGCGCTGGGCGCTGGAGCACGCGCGTTCCGGAAAGGGGCCGGCGTACATCGAAGCGGTGACGTACCGGATGGGTCCGCACACCACTGCGGACGACCCCACCCGGTACCGGGACGAGGCCGAGCTGGAGTCGTGGCGGCGCCGCGACCCCATCGCGCGCCTCGAGGCGTACCTCCGCGCCACCGGCGACCTCACCGCGGAGCACGTCGCCGAGACGCAGGCGGCTGCGGACGCCGTCGCCAAGGAGATGCGGGCGACCTGCCTCGGCATGGTCACCCGTCCGCCCCTGGCGGTCTTCGACGGCGTCTACGCCGAGCCGCACACGGGGCTGGAGCGGCAGCGCGACGAGTACGCCGCCCATCTCGCGTCGTTCGAGGGCGAGGCGTGACCATGACGGAGCTCACTCTCGGCAAGGCGCTCGGCGCCGGTCTCCGCCAGGCGATGCGCGACGACGAGAAGGTCGTGCTCCTGGGGGAGGACATCGGCAAGCTCGGCGGCGTCTTCCGGATCACGGACGGCCTCCTCGACGAGTTCGGGGCAGCCAGGGTCATCGACACGCCTCTCGCGGAGTCCGGGATCGTCGGCACGGCCGTCGGCCTCGCGTTCCGCGGCTACCGCCCGGTCGTCGAGATCCAGTTCGACGGGTTCGTCTACCCGGCCTTCGACCAGATCGTCTCCCAGGTCGCGAAGCTGCACTACCGCACCCAGGGGCGTGTGAAGATGCCGATCACCATTCGGATCCCCTGGGCCGGTGGCATCGGTGCCGCGGAGCATCACTCCGAGTCTCCGGAGGCGTACTTCGCGCACACCGCCGGCCTGCGGGTCGTCGCCGTCTCGAATCCGGAGGATGCCTATCGGAGCCTCCGGCAGGCGATCGCGTCGGACGACCCCGTCGTGTTCTTCGAGCCCAAGCGGCTCTATCACCACAAGGGCGAGGTCGACCTCGAAGCCCCGCTCGCGGACGCGCCGCCGATGGGACTCGCGCGGGTGGTACGCCCGGGCACCGACGTCACCGTCCTCACGTACGGGGCCATGGTGAGCACCGCCCTGCAGGCGGCGGAGGCCGCGGAAGACGAGGGCATCGCCCTGGAAGTGATCGATCTGCGGTCGCTCTCGCCGGTGGACTACGACTCCGTCGCCGCCTCGGTGCGGAAGACCGGGCGTGTGGTCGTGGCGCATGAGGCCTCCCGGGAAGCCGGACTCGCCGCGGAGGTCATCGCGAGCGTGACCGAACGCTGCTTCGAGTACCTGGAGTCCGCCCCGCTGCGGGTCACCGGCCACGACGTGCCGTACCCGCCGGCCAAGCTCGAGAAGTACCACCTTCCGGACCTCGACCGGATCCTCGATGCGGTCGACCGCGTGATGGATCGCCCGCACAGCCTGACGGGAGCTGACGCATGATCGCCGAATTCCGTCTTCCGGACCTCGGCGAAGGCCTCACCGAGGCCGAGGTCGTGCAATGGCTCGTCGCGCCCGGCGACAGCGTCGCGCTGAACCAGACCCTCGCGGAGGTCGAGACCGCCAAAGCGGTCGTCGAGCTGCCGTCGCCATACGAGGGCACGGTCTCGACCCTCCACGCGGACGCGGGAGAGACCGTCGCCGTGGGAGCGCCGCTGATCGCCTTCGACATCGAGGGCGACGACCCTCCGGCGGCGCCGTCCGGTGGCGAGCAGGAGGCTGCCGCGGAGAAGGCGCAGCCCAATCTCGTGGGCTACGGCGCCGCCCCGACCTCGAGCGGGCGCCCCGCGCGCCGGGCGCGACGCCGAGGCGCTGCTGCCGACGGGGCCTCGGTGGCCGACACGGCCGTTCTCGAGGCGGCACCGCACGATGCGACGCCATCGGTCGCGGTCGAGCCCGTTCTGGAGCGACCACGGTCCACCCCTCCGGTGCGCGCCTACGCCAAACGACAGGGCGTCGACCTCGTCCTCGTCGCCGCCGCCGTCGGGGACCGTGTGATCACGAGAGCGGATGTGGATGCCTACGCCGAGCGCGTCGGAGCGGAGCCGTCACGGCCCGCGGGGACGTCTGAGCGCGAGACCACCGCGGCATCCGGAATCCTCCCGCGCGCGGAGGGGAGGCCGCGGGAGACGCGCATCCCGATCCGCGGGGTCCGCAAGCACACGGCGGCGGCGATGGTGCAGAGCGCCTTCACCGCCCCGCACGTCACGGTGTTCCACACGGTCGATGTGACCGCGACCATGGAGATGCTGGCACGCCTCCGCGAGGACCGAGCGCTCGCGGAGCACCGGATCGGCCCGCTCGCCGTCGTCGCGAAGGCGGTCTGCCTCGCCCTGCGCCGTGCTCCGGGCCTGAACGCGCGGTGGGATGAGGAGTCCGGGGAGATCGTCGAGTACGGCTTCGTCGACCTGGGCATCGCCGCCGCGACCGACCGTGGTCTCATCGTGCCGATGATCCGGGACGCGGAGCGGATGAATCTGGTGGAGCTGTCCGCAGCGATCCGTGCGCTCGCGGAGACCGCGCGTGCGGGGAAGACCTCGCCGGCCGAACTCGCCGGAGGTACGTTCTCACTGTCGAACATCGGGGTGTTCGGGGTGGACGCCGGAACGCCGATCCTCCCGCCGGGGCAGTCCGGCATCCTCGCGGTCGGCGCCGTGCGTCGGCAGCCGTGGGAGTACCGCGGGGAGATCGCGCTGCGTCAGCTCATGACGCTGAGCCTGTCCTTCGACCACCGCCTCGTGGACGGGGCCGAGGGCGCGACGTTCCTCAAGGACGTGGCGGACATCCTCGAGGATCCGGGGCGGGCGATGCTACTCAGCTAGCGGCGCGCAGCGCGGCCTCGGCCATCGCGACCAGCACGGTCGCGGTGGCCGTGTGTCTTCTCGTCGCGGCGCGGGTGCTGTGCGGGGTCGAGTTGATGAGACCGAAGCACGCCTGCACGCGCAGCCGCAGTTCGTCGCGGTCGAGGGGCTCCGGACGATCGAGGGCGGCGAGCGCATCCATCCAGAGCTCGATGTAGGCGCGCTGCAGGCGACGGACCTCGGCGCGGTCGTCGTCGTCGAGGAAGGCGAGGTCGCGGTCCTGCACCTGGATCACCTCGGCGTTGCCCAGCGCGAACTCGACATGGAAGCGGATGAGTCCGCGCATCCGCTCGTCGGCTGCCGTCGTCTCCGCGGACACGCGTCGTCCGCCCGCGACGAGATCCTGACTGACCTTGACCAGGACCGCGCCGAGAAGGGCCTGCTTCCCGGCGAAGTGGCGGTACACCGCGGGGCCGGACACGCCGACGGCGGCGCCGATGTCCTCCAGGCTCACGCCGCTGTACCCGCGCGCGGCGAAGAGCCGTGCCGCGGCGTGCAGAAGCGCGTCGGAGCGTTCCGCTTTGGCGCGGTCGCGGGCGGTGGCGGGGCTTGTCATCTCAGTTAATCCTCGCTAACCTGAATCAACGGGTTAGTGAACACTAACCGAGAATGCATGCAGCGCGCCAGGTTCCCGCCCGGCGCGACGTGGGTCGAGGAGGACGTCACGATGCCGGCAACCCAGGAAGCGCTCGCCCAGCAGCTCCGCGACCGTCTCGCCGCGGCAGCGCAGGGCGGGCCGTCCGCCTCCCGTGAGCGCCACGTCGCCCGCGGCAAGCTGCTGCCGCGCGACAGGGTGGCGCGCCTCCTCGATGAGGACAGTCCGTTCCTCGAGGTCGCGCCGCTCGCGGCCGACGGCCTGTACGGCGGCGAGGCACCCGGGGCCGGTGTCATCGCGGGTATCGGCCTGGTCCACGGCCGGCACGTGATGGTGGTCTGCAACGACGCCACCGTGAAGGGCGGGACCTACTATCCGCTCACCGTGAAGAAGCATCTGCGGGCGCAGGAGATCGCCCTCGAGAACCGCTTGCCCTGCCTCTACCTCGTCGACTCGGGTGGCGCCTTCCTTCCTCGCCAGGATGAGGTGTTCCCGGATCGGGAGCACTTCGGACGGATCTTCTTCAACCAGGCGCGGCTGTCCGCGCAGGGCATCCCGCAGCTCGCGGCGGTCCTCGGCTCGTGCACGGCCGGAGGCGCCTACGTTCCGGCGATGAGCGACGAGACCGTCATCGTCCGTGGACAGGGCACGATCTTCCTGGGCGGGCCGCCGCTGGTGAAGGCGGCGATCGGCGAGGTGGTCACGGCGGAGGAGCTCGGGGGAGGGGAGCTGCACGCCCGTCGCAGCGGCGTCGTGGATCACCTGGCCGACGACGACGAGCACGCCCTGGAGATCCTCCGCGACATCGTCGCCACGCTGCCGCCGCCGCTCGCCCCGGCCTGGGACGTCGGGGAGAGCCGTGCCCAGGCGGAGGCCGGCTCCCTGTATGACGTCGTTCCGGTGGACGTCAACGCCTCCTACGACGTGCGCGAGGTCATCGCGCGCCTCGTCGACGGCGACACCTTCCACGAGTTCAAGGCCGAATACGGCACCACCCTGGTGACGGGCTTCGCGCGGCTGCACGGCCACCCCGTCGGCATCGTCGCGAACAACGGCGTCCTGTTCAGCGAGTCGGCGCTCAAGGGTGCGCATTTCATCGAGCTCTGCGATCAGCGCGGCATCCCGCTGCTCTTCCTGCAGAACATCACCGGCTTCATGGTCGGGTCTGACGCGGAAGCCGGTGGCATCGCGAAGGACGGGGCGAAGATGGTCACGGCCGTCGCGACCACCCGCGTCCCGAAGCTGACCGTCATCATCGGCGGCTCCTTCGGAGCGGGCAACTACTCGATGTGCGGACGTGCGTACTCTCCGCGGTTCCTGTGGACCTGGCCGGCGAGTCGGATCTCGGTCATGGGCGGAGCACAGGCCGCCTCGGTGCTCGCCACCGTGAAGGACGACCAGCTGTCGGCGCGCGGCGAGTCGTGGACCGCGGAGGAGCGGGCGGCGTTCGAGGAGCCGATCCGGGCGCAGTACGAGGAACAGGGCGAGCCGTACTACGCGACCGCGCGGCTGTGGGACGACGGCATCGTCGACCCGGAGCAGACCCGCGACCTCCTGGGCCTCGCTCTGGACGTCGTCGCCCGCAGCCCCCTGCCCGAGCCGCGCTTCGGCGTCTTCCGGATGTGAGCCCCATGTCGCACTCGCCTTCCCTCTCGTTCTCCTCGGTCCTCGTCGCGAACCGCGGGGAGATCGCGCGCCGGATCATCCGGACCCTCCGCGACCTCGGCATCCGCAGCATCGCGGTCTACAGCGACGCGGACGCGGACGCGCCGCACGTCCGCGAGGCGGATGCCGCCGTGCGGATCGGTCCGGCACCGGCCGCGGAGTCGTACCTCGACATCGATGCCGTCATCGCGGCGGCTCGTGCCTCCGGAGCGGAGGCCGTCCATCCCGGCTACGGATTCCTCTCCGAGAGCGTCGGGCTCGCACAGGCGTGTGCGGAGAGCGGCATCGTCTTCATCGGCCCCACCGTCGAGGCTCTGCAGATCATGGGCGACAAGGCGCGAGCCCGTGAGCACGTGAGCCGCAGCGGCGTGCCCGTGGTGCCGGGCTTCGACGCGCGCGGGCTGTCCGACGCGGAGATCCGTGAGGAGGCGGAGGCGGTCGGATTCCCCCTCCTGGTGAAGCCGAGCGCGGGCGGCGGTGGGAAGGGCATGGAGGTCGTCGCCGACAGCACGGGTCTGGCGAGCGCGCTCAGCTCCGCCCAACGGGTCGCGGCATCCGCCTTCGGCGACGACGCGCTCATCCTGGAGCGTCTCATCCGCCGACCGCGACACATCGAGGTGCAGGTGTTCGGCGACGTCCACGGCACCGTCGTGGCGCTCGGCGAGCGCGAGTGCACGCTCCAGCGGCGTCATCAGAAGGTGATCGAGGAGGCGCCGTCCGCCGGGATCCCGTCCGCGACCCGCGACCGGCTGCTCGCAGCGGCGGTGCGGGCAGCGGAGAGCGTCGCCTACGTCGGGGCCGGCACCGTGGAGTTCCTCGTCGACGCGGACGCCCCGGAATACGTCTTCTTCATCGAGATGAACACCCGGCTGCAGGTGGAGCATCCGGTGACCGAGGAGGTCACCGGACTCGACCTCGTCGCGCTGCAGCTGCGCATGGCCGATGGACAGCCGCTCGACCTCGAGCCCCGCACGACCGGTCATGCCGTGGAGGCGCGGGTGTACGCCGAGTCGCCGGAACGCGGGTTCCTCCCCTCGACGGGGACCGTGGTGCTCTTCGAGGCGCCTCCGGGCGTCCGGGTGGATGCGGCCGTCGAGTCCGGGAGCGTGGTGAGCGGGTTCTACGACCCGATGATCGCGAAGGTCATCGCGTGGGCGGAAGACAGGGAGACGGCGCTGCAGCGCCTGGACGACGCTCTCGCGCGCACCGTGGTGCTCGGCGTGGAGACCAACATCGCGTTCCTGCGCCGGCTGCTCCAGGACCGCCGTCTGCGCGAGGGAGACCTCGACACCGGCCTCATCGAGACCCTGCTCCCGCTCGCACCGATGCCTCCGTCGGCGGCGCAGCTCGCGGCGGCCGCCGGCGTGGTGCAGAACCGCCCCGAGGCGGTCACCGCGCGGGAGGGAGCCGGCCCGCTGTGGCAGAGCCTTCCGGGATGGCGTCTCGGGGCCGCGCCGCACGCCCCCGAACCCGTCACCCTGCTCACCGACGACGACGAGATCGTGCGCGCGACGCCGCCCCTGATGCGCTCCGACCGGGTGCACGCGGCCCGCGACGCCGAGGGCGCGATATGGGTCAGCGAGGAAGGACGGACGCTCCGGCTGCGTCCCCTGGACCGCCGCGGCCGGATGCGCAGGCGCCTCGCCGCCGCGGAACGCGAGGCCAGGGCCTCGGAACCAGAGGCGCGCGCGCCCATGCCCGGCGGCGTCGTGGCCGTTCACGTCGAGGACGGGGCGGCGGTCCGGGCGGGAGCGCCTCTCGTCGCGATCGAGGCGATGAAGATGGAGCACCCCGTGCTCGCGCCGCACGACGGCGTGGTGCGGCTGCTGGTCGCGGTCGGCGACCAGGTGCGGCGCGACCAACCGGTCGCCCGCGTGACGATGACGGAGGAGGACCGATGATGCACGATCTCACCGAGGAGGAGCGCGAGCTCGCCGCGATGGTACGCGAGTTCGCGGACACGGTCGTCGCGCCGCAGTCGTACGAGGCGGATCGCACGCACACGCTCTCCATGGAGGTCGTGCGGCAGATGGGCGAGCTCGGCCTCTTCGGACTGCCTTTCCCCGAGGAGTACGGCGGGCAGGGCGGCGACTACATGGCGCTGGGCCTCGCGATCGAAGCCCTGGGGCGCGTCGATCAGTCGATCGCGATCACCCTGGAGGCGGGGGTGAGCCTCGGAGCCATGCCCGTCTTCCGCTTCGGCACCGAGGAGCAGAAGCGCGAGCTGCTGCCGGATCTCCTCGCCGGACGCGCCCTGGCCGGGTTCGGGCTCACCGAGCCCGAGGCGGGAAGCGATGCGGGGGCGACGCGGACGACGGCGCGGCTCGACGGCGACGAGTGGGTGATCGACGGCTCCAAGCAGTTCATCACCAACTCGGGCACTCCGATCACCCGGTTCGTGACGGTCACCGCGGTCACCGGCCAGAGCGAGGGGCGCAAGGAGATCTCGACGATCATCGTCCCGAACGGAACTCCGGGATTCACCGTCGAACCGCCCTACGACAAGGTGGGGTGGAACGCGTCGGACACCCATCCGCTGACGTTCGACGGAGCGCGGGTGCCGGCGGACAATCTCCTCGGCGAGCGGGGGAGCGGGTTCCGCAACTTCCTCAGCATCCTGGACGAGGGCCGCATCGCGATCGCCGCTCTGTCGACCGGCGCCGCGGAGGGGTGCCTGGAGGCGGCGGTCGAGTACGCCAAGAGCCGCACCATCTTCGGCAGCGCCCTCAGCACGCGGCAGAACGCCCAGTTCACGCTGGCACGGATGCGGGCGCGCGTGCACACCGCGCGGCTCGCCTGGCACCACGCCGCACGCCTCCGTGACGCCGGAGGCGCGTTCGCCGAGCAGGCGGCGATCGCGAAGCTCGTCGCGGGCGAGGCCGCGATGGACAACGCCCGTGACGCGACGCAGATCTTCGGCGGCAACGGGTTCATGAACGAGTTCCCGGTGGCGCGCCACTACCGCGACTCCAAGATCCTCGAGATCGGCGAGGGGACCACGGAGGTCCAGCTCCTCGTGATCGCCAGGGCGCTCGGGCTCGCCCGGTAGCGTGGAGGCATGACCATGCGCGAGGTCGTGCAGCGCGGCCTGTACTACGAGGAGTTCGAGACCGACGTCCGGTACGTGCACCGCCCCGGTCGCACGGCCACGGAAGCGGACAACGTCCTCTTCACGACGCTGACGATGAACACCCAGGCGCTGCATCTGGACGCCGCGTTCGCCGATGCCCAGGAGCCCTTCCACGCGCGCCTCATGAACTCCATGTGGACGCTGTCGACGATGGTGGGCTCCTCCGTCGCCCAGCTGACACAGGGGACGCTGGTGGCGCAGCTCGGCCTCGGCGACATCGCCTTCCCGCATCCGCTGTTCGCCGGGGACACGCTCACGACCGAGAGCGTCGTCGTCGACAAGCGGCTCTCGTCGTCCCGCCCCGGCCAGGGCATCGTGCAGATCGCGCACACCGGACGCAATCAGGACGGCACCGTGGTCGCGATCGCCGTCCGCACGGTGCTGGTGCGCTGCCGGCCGGAGGAGGACGCCGCATGACCTTCGACCTCGGCCCTGCCCTGCTGTTCTGCCCGGCGGACCGCCCGGAGCGCTTCGCGAAGGCCCAGGAACGGGCGGATGCCGTGATCCTCGACCTGGAGGACGCCGTGCTGCCGGAGGCGAAGAGCGAGGCCCGCGAGAACATCGTCGCCGCGGACCTCGACCCCGCGCGCGTCATCGTGCGGGTGAACGCCCCGGACTCCGCGGCCTTCGCGGACGACCTCGAGGCGTTGGCTCGCTCGCCGTTCCGGACCGTGATGGTGGCGAAGACGGAGAGCGCGGAGAGCCTGGACGCCTTCGACGCGGACTACTCGCTCCTCGCGCTGTGCGAGACGGCGCGCGGGATCCATGCGGCGCCCGAGATCGCCGCGCACCCGGCGGTCGCCGGACTGATGTGGGGCGCGGAGGATCTGGTGGCCTCCCTCGGCGGCACCTCGTCCCGCAACGCGGAGGGTCGCTACCGTGACATCGCGCGCTACGCCCGTTCCCGGGTGCTCCTGGAGGCCGGTGCGCACGGCAAGGCGGCGATCGACGCGGTGCACGTCGACATCGGCGACACCGCGGGGCTCGAGCGGGAGGCGGAGGATGCGGCGGCGTCCGGGTTCCGGGCGACGGCATGCATCCATCCGAGTCAGGTCGCGGTGATCCGGGCGGCGTATGCCCCGGACGCCGAGACCGTGGCATGGGCGCGCGAGGTCCTCGCCGCTGCGGCGCAGGAACGCGGTGTGTTCCGCTTCCAGGGGCGCATGGTGGACGAGCCCGTCCTGCGCCACGCGCGCGCCGTGGTCTCCCGCGCCGGCTGACCGTCCCGTCAGAGGACGGGCGTTTCCTCGAGCAGCCGGAGATAGCCGGGTGCCGCGACGAACCGGTGCGCGGAGCCGTTGCGCAGCACCTCGCCGTCGCGGGGGAGCGTGCCGCCGGAGACGTGGTCGATGACGGCGCGGATGACGCCGCCGTGGGTCACCACGAGCACCGACTCCGCCTGCGGCGCCGACCTCCGCCGGGCGTCGCGCGCAATGCGGTGCAGCGCGGCGATGGCGCGGACGCCGACCTCGTGCAGCGACTCCGCCCCCGGGACCTCGGCGTGCCAGTCGCCGTAGGTCGAGATGTAGTCGGGGACGAGCATGCCCTCCCCGTCGCCGAACTCCCGCTCCCGGATGTCGGGGACCACGCCCGCGATCTCCAAGCCCAGACGCTCGGCGATGATGCCGGCGGTCTCGCTCGCCCGCACGAGCGGGCTCGTGTAGACGGCATGGTGCGTCGTGCCGGCGAGTTTCTCGGCCGCCCACCGTGCGTCTTCGCGGCCCGTCTCGTTCAGAGGGATGTCGGTCGACCCCTGGATGCGGCGGGCGAGGTTCCAGTCGGTCTGACCGTGGCGGATGAGGGTGAGATAGGTCACGAGAGCATCTCCTGCAGGGCGGGGAGCACGTCGCTGGTGCCGGCGGCGATGGTGACATCCGCCCAGGCGTCCGCGCGGGTCGGCTCGCGATTGACGATGATCAGGGGGATGCCACGCCGACGCGCACGGTTCACGAGCCGCACGCCGGAGTTCACGACGAGAGAGGAGCCGGCCACGATGAGCGCATCGCTGGAGCGCAGCAACGACTCCGCGGCACGGAAGCGGTCCTGCGGCACGTACTCTCCGAAGAACACCACGTCGGGCTTGAGCATGCCCTCGCACACGGTGCAGCTCGGGATCACGAAGCCCTCGGTGCTCTCCGGGAGCACGTCGCCGTCCGGGGCCAGCGCCACGTTCTCCGGAACCGTGATCCAGGGATTGCGCGCCTCGATCTGCACGGCGATGTCGCGACGGTCGAACACCTGGCCGCAGTGCAGGCAGAGCACGCGGCGCATGGTCCCGTGCACCTCGATGACGTGCGAGCTGCCCGCGCGGAGGTGCAGGCCGTCGACGTTCTGCGTGATGACGCCCGAGACGACACCTCTGGACTCCATCTCCGCGAGGGCTCGGTGGCCGGGATTCGGGGCGGCCTGGGCGAAGGCGCGCCACCCGAGGTGCCCGCCGACCCAGTAGCGACGCCGCGCCGCCTCGTCGCCGAGGTAGGTCTGGATCGTCATGGGATCGCTACGGGTGCGCGCCCCCTCGCCGCGGTAGGCGGGGATGCCCGAGTCGGTCGAGATGCCGGCGCCGGTGAGGAGGGCGATCCGCTTGCCGCGCAGCAGGTCGGCGGCGTGGGAGAGCTCGGCCGACGGCTCGGCGGTGTTCGTCACGCTCACAGGACCTCCTCGCTCGAGTCTACGGGGCGTGGGGTGGGCGAGAACCGGGATGGCAGAGTGGAGCGGTGGACCTCGAGCATGTGACCGACATCGACGACCCGCGGCTGGACGACTACCGCGGCCTCACCGACACCGCCCTCCGCGCCGTCCGCGAGCCCGCGGAGGGACTCTACATCGCCGAGACCGCCAAGGTGATCGAGCGTGCGCTGGCCGCCGGGCACGAACCCCGATCGGTGCTGGTCTCGGCCCGGCGCGTCGACGAGGTACGGCGCATCCTGGGGGACCGCGCCGTCCCGGTGCTCGTGGTCCCGGACGAGGTCGCGGAACAGGTCACCGGCTATCAGGTGCACCGAGGGGCCCTCGCCGCGATGCACCGCCCGGCTCTGGCGCCGGTCGCGGACGTGGTGCGCGACGCACGGCTGGTGCTGGTCCTGGAGGACCTCGGCGATCACACCAACGTCGGTGCGGCCTTCCGTGCCGCCGCCGGGTTGGGGGCGGATGCGGTGCTCGTGTCGGCGCGCTGCGCCGACCCGCTCTACCGTCGCAGCGTCCGGGTGAGCATGGGCACGGTGTTCCAGGTGCCCTGGACCCGGATCGACGAGTGGTCCTCGGCGGTCTCGGATCTTCGTGAGCAGGGCTTCGACATCGCCGCCCTCGCACTCAGCGACACAGCCGTGGATCTCCGGCTGTATGCGGCACAGCGGCCGGAGAAGGTGGCGCTGCTCTTCGGCGCGGAGGGAGACGGTCTCACGCGGACCGCCCTCGACAGTGCGGACACGGTGGTGACGATCCCGATGGCCGGCGGCGTGGATTCGCTCAATGTCGCCTCGGCCGCCGCCGTCGCGCTGTGGGCACTCGCTCCCGTGGAGTGAGAGTGCGCGTCACTCCTTGCCGGGGAGGATGACCGGGGAGGGCTCGGGGCGCTTGGCAGCGATGTGGTCGCCGGACGACTGGTGGCGCAGCCGGCGGAGCACCCAGGGCACGAGGTGCTCCCTCGCCCAGCCGAGGTCTTCGCTGCGGGCGGCACGCCAGGTCCGCAGCGGCAGCGGCTCGGGCTGCATGGCCTCGAGGTCGTTCGGAACGTTGAGGGCGCGGAGCACCATCCGCGCGACCTCGTGGTGGCCGAGCGCGTTGTAGTGCAGGCGATCGTCGTCGAAGAATCGCGCATCCTGCACGACCTTCAGTGCCCACTGGTCCGCGACGATGCAGTCGTGGCGCTCCGCGATCGCGCGGACGTTCTCGTTGTAGATCGCGACTTTGCCGCGGAAGGGACGGAACACCGGCGTGAACCCCGTGTCGATGCCGGTGAACACGACCACGGCCGCGCCGGTGGACGACAGGCGCGCCACCGCGTCCTCCAGCTGTGCGGCGATGGCGTCCGGGTCGGTGCCGGGGCGGATGACGTCGTTGCCGCCGGCGCAGATCGAGATGAGGTCGGGGTGCAGCGCGACGGCGGGCTCCACCTGATCGGCGACGATCTGCGCGATGAGCTTCCCTCGGACGGCGAGGTTGGCATAGGCGAAATCGTCGACCTGCTGGGCGAGCACCTCGGCGACGCGATCGGCCCAGCCGCGGTGACCCCCGGGGGCCGCCGGGTCCGGGTCTCCGATGCCCTCGGTGAACGAGTCGCCGATCGCGACGAACCGGCGCCAGGGGTGCGGGGTCTCGTTCGCGACGTACGGGGTCCTGGTCGATTCCTGATCGCTCATCCGGCTCTCCTTCGCGAAGGCGTGCGCGCACGATGGTGACCGCCGCGCAGTGACCGAGCCTACCCGTGCCGGCGCTCAGGAAGGGGGACGCGCGCGGCGTCGCGGCGGATGCCCCGGTGTCGGTGGGAGCGATTATCGTGGAGTCGATGCTCTCTCCGTCCTTCCCTCAGCGCGCCCCGTGGGGAACGGCGAACAAGCTGCGGGCATGGCAGCAGGAGGCTCTGGACGCGTACTTCCAGGCCGACCAGCGTGACTTCCTCGTGGCCGCCACACCGGGCGCCGGCAAGACCACGTTCGCGCTCACCCTCGCGGTCGAGCTCATGCGCATGGGGGAGGTGAACCGCGTCATCGTCGTGGCCCCCACGGAGCACCTGAAGACGCAGTGGGCCGATGCCGCCGCGCGCGTGCACATCCGTCTCGACCCGCGCTTCCGCAACAGCGACTGGGCTCCGGCACGGCACTATCACGGGGTCGTGGTGACGTATGCCCAGGTCGCCGCGAAGTCGTCGGTGCATCGCCACCTCACCGAGGACGCGAAGACCCTGGTCATCCTCGATGAGGTGCACCACGGCGGCGACGCCCTGAGCTGGGGCGACGCGATCCGGGATGCCTACGGGCCGGCGAAGCGCCGACTGCTGCTCTCCGGGACCCCGTTCCGGAGCGATACGGCGCCGATCCCGTTCGTGGAGTACCTCCCGGACGAGACGGGGGCGCGGGTCTCCAGCACCGACTACGCCTACGGCTACGGCCGCGCTCTCGCCGACGGCGTCGTCCGTCCCGTGCTCTTCCACATGTACGCGGGGAAGATGCGCTGGCGCACGAGCGCCGGCGACGAGCTCGAGACCCACCTCGGGCAGGACAACACGAAGGACGTCACATCGCAGGCATGGCGCACGGCCCTCGACCCCGAGGGCGACTGGATGCCGGCCGTGCTCTCCGCCGCCGACCGCCGCCTCACCGAGATCCGGCATCACATCCCCGACGCCGGCGGACTCGTGCTGGCCACGGATCAGACCGTCGCCCGGGCCTACGCCAACATCCTGCACAGCATCACGCGCGAGCAGCCGACGATCGTGCTCTCCGATGACGCCACCGCGTCCGAGCGGATCGAGAAGTTCTCCGAGGGCACCGCCCGGTGGATGGTCGCGGTGCGCATGGTGTCGGAGGGCGTCGACGTGCCGCGGCTCGCCGTCGGCGTCTACGCGACGTCGTCGTCCACCCCGCTGTTCTTCGCCCAGGCGATCGGCCGCTTCGTGCGCGCCCGCCGTCGCGGAGAGGCGGCGAGCGTCTTCCTCCCGCACGTCCCCGTGCTGATGAAGCTCGCGAACGAGATGGAGAAGCAGCGCGACCACGCGCTCGACCGGCAGTCCAAGGACGACGATGGCCTCGACGACTCGCTGCTGGAGAGCGCGAACCGCGAGGACGAGGCCTCCGACGCCCTGACCCAGGAGTTCAGCTACCAGGCGATCTCCTCCGTCGCGCACTTCGACCGCATGGTGTTCGACGGCAAGGAGTTCGGTCAGCTCGCCGAGCCGAACACGCCTGAGGAGGAGGAGTTCATCGGCTTCCCCGGCCTGCTCGAACCCGAGCATGTGCACGAGCTCCTCATGCAGCGGCAGGCCCGCCAGTCCCGGCATCGCGAGGTCCGGGAGGCCCAGGCCGAGCCGACGCAGACCACGACGCTGCCCGCACCGCTGCACCGCACCCTGCGCGAGCAGCGCCAGCTCCTGAACAGCTTGGTGGGCCTCTACGCGCGGCAGTCGGGCCAGCCGCACGGTGCCGTCCACGCCGAACTCCGTCGTATCTGCGGCGGCCCGGCGGTGGCGCAGGCGACCGTGACGCAGCTGCAGTCCCGCATCGAGGTACTGCGCAAACGCGTCCGCTCCTGATGGCGGCCTCGGCGCCGCTTCGGATCCCCGAAATGCTGGCAATCCGGGCCAGGACGCGGCCTTCGCGACACCCCGCGGATAGCGTGGAACGGTTGCCCGGACGCCGGGCACCGTGACACCTGGAGGTTCCATGACAGCCCCTGCCGCAGCCGATTCCACGGCCGCCGATCGACGGCGCTGGGCTCGCTATCTCGTCGAGGAGCGCGCCGAGGGCGCCGTCTATCAGCGCCTCGCGGCCCGCCGGTCGGGGGAGGAGCGGGCGATCCTGCTCGGGCTCGCCGAGGCCGAGCGCCGGCACGAGAAGCACTGGCTCGACCTTCTGGGCGGCGAACCGACGCGCCTGCCGCGGGCGGGAATCCGTTCCCGCTTCCTGGGGTGGATGGCCGGGCGCTTCGGCTCGATCTTCGTCCTCGCCCTCGCCCAGAGTGCCGAGGCCCGCTCCCCGTACGACGCCGAGCGCTGGGCCACCCCGGCCATGCGCGCCGACGAGAAGGTCCACCACGAGGTCGTCCGCGGCCTCGCCGCGCGGGGCCGTCGGCGCCTCTCGGGCTCCTTCCGCGCGGCCGTCTTCGGGGCGAACGACGGTCTCGTCAGCAACCTCGCCCTGGTACTCGGGATCGGCGCCACCGGCGTGAGCTCCGGCTTCGTGCTGTTCAGCGGTATCGCGGGTCTCCTCGCGGGCGCGCTGTCCATGGGAGCCGGGGAGTTCGTGTCGGTGCGATCACAGCGGGAACTCCTCACCGCCACCGAGGCGAACGAGGACGCCGCGGCGGCCGCGGCCGACCTCGACATCGACGAGAACGAGCTCGCGCTCGTGTACCGCGCCCGCGGCATGGACCACGGTGAATCCCTCGCCAGGGCCCGCCGCATCGTGCAGGCCGCCCAGGAGGGCGTCCGCCGGGCAGCCACGGGGCCGGTGGCCGTCCAGGGCGGGGACGCGCACGAGGTCGTCGGCAGCGACTGGACGGCGGCCATCTCCAGCTTCCTCCTCTTCGCCTCCGGCGCGATCATCCCCGTCCTGCCCTGGATCTTCGGCATGGAGGGCACCGCGGCGATCGTGCTCGCGCTCGTGCTCGTCGGCATCGCGCTGCTCAGCACCGGTGCGATGGTCGGCGTGCTCTCCGGAGGACCGCCGCTCCGGCGGGCCCTTCGGCAGCTCGCGATCGGCTTCGGCGCGGCGGCGGTGACCTACGCGCTGGGTCTGCTCTTCGGCGTCGGCGCGGTGTGACGGCGGTGCGGTCCCGCCTCGCGCGGGACCGCACCGGATCACCGTGACCGCAGCGGGAACGACGAAGGCCCCGGATCCGTGGATCCGGGGCCTTCGCTCTCTGTGCGCGGAGGGGGACTTGAACCCCCACGCCCTATCGGGCACTAGCACCTCAAGCTAGCGCGTCTACCATTCCGCCACCCGCGCAGGTGTTGGATTTGATCGTTGCCGACCGAAGAATGAGATTAGCACGTTCTCGGAGGCGTCTCGAACCGAGCGTGACGCCCGGGCGTGGCACGCGGTTTCGATAGCCTGAGTCCATGACCGAATCCTCCCTGCCGGAGGTCGCCCGCGTCGCGAGCGACCTCATCCGCTTCGACACCTCCAACTACGGCGGCGGCAACGCGAAAGGGGAGCGGGAGGCGGCCGAGTACGTCGGCGCGTATCTGGAGGAGCTGGGGCTCGAGGTCGAGTACTACGAGCCCATCCCGCGGCGGACGAACGTCATGGCGCGGGTCCCCGGCCGTGATCGCTCCAAGCCGGCCCTCGTCGTGCACGGCCATCTGGATGTCGTGCCCGCGGTCGCCGAGGACTGGACGGTGGACCCGTTCGCCGGCACCGTGCAGGACGGCATGCTGTGGGGCCGGGGCTCCGTGGACATGAAGAACATGGACGCGATGATCCTCACCGCCGTGGCCGACATCCTGCGCGCGGGGGAGCAGCCGGAGCGCGACCTCGTCCTGGCGTTCTTCGCCGACGAGGAGAACGGCGGGGTCGAGGGCTCCGCGCTCGTCGTGAAGGACCGGCCGGAGTGGTTCGCCGGGGCGACGGCCGCGATCAGCGAGGTCGGCGGCTACTCCATCTCGGTCGACGACCGTCGGGCGTACCTGCTGCAGGTGGGGGAGAAGGCGCTGATCTGGATCCGCCTCGTCGCCACCGGCCGGGCGGGGCACGGCAGCCGCCTGCACGAGGACAACGCCGTCACGAAGCTCGCCGAGGCCGTCGCCGCCATCGGCCGCACGCGGTGGCCGGTCCGGCTCACGCCGACGACGGAGGCGCTGCTCGAGGGCCTGAGCGCGCTGAGCGGCCGGAGCGCCGACGACCCCGACGCCCTCGCCGCCGCGGCCGGCCCGGCTGAGGCCTTCCTGCGGTCGACGTTCCGCACGACGACCAACCCGACGGCCCTCACCGCCGGCTACAAGCACAACGTCATCCCGGAGCGCGCCGAGGCGCTGATCGACGTCCGGGTGATCCCCGGCACCGAGGACGACGTGCTCGCCGAGCTCCAGCGCATCGTGGGCGACGACATCCGGATCGAGACCGTGGTGCGCGACATCGGCATGGAGACGCCGTTCGAGGGAGAGCTCGTCGACGCGATGGTGGCAGCCCTGGGTCGGCACGACCCCGGAGTACCGGTCATCCCGTACCTTCTGGGAGCCGGAACGGACAACAAGGCGCTGGCCACTCTCGGCATCACCGGCTACGGCTTCGCCCCGCTGCGTCTCCCCGCCGATCTCGACTTCACCGGGATGTTCCACGGAGTCGACGAGCGCGTGCCCGTAGACTCACTTGTCTTCGGTCAGCGGGTGCTGGCCGATCTGCTGCGCACGTACTGAGCGGTCTCCACGCGCTCCGTGCCGTCCCGAAAGACGAAGGCCTCTCCATGCACCTGCTCGAAGCACTGATCCTGGGAATCGTCCAGGGTCTCACCGAGTTCCTGCCGATCTCCTCCAGCGCCCATCTGCGTGTCGTCGGGACGTTCCTACCGTCCGGAGAGGATCCGGGCGCGGCGTTCACCGCCATCACGCAGATCGGCACCGAGGCCGCGGTCGTCGTGTTCTTCTGGCGGGACATCGTCCGCATCATCTCCCAGTGGTTCCGATCCCTCGCCGGCAAGGTGCCGCGGAACGATCCGGACGCGCGCATGGGCTGGCTCATCATCATCGGCAGCATCCCGATCGTGCTGCTCGGGCTCCTGTTCCAGGACCAGATCGAGACCGTCTTCCGGTCGCTCTGGATCGTGGCGATCATGCTCATCGTGTTCGGCATCCTCCTGGGCATCGCCGACCACGTCGGTGCCAAGCGGCGCACGCTCGACGACCTGACCTACCCGCACGGCATCGCCTTCGGTCTCGCGCAGGCGCTCGCCCTCATCCCCGGTGTCTCGCGATCCGGTGGCACGATCACCATGGGTCTCTTCCTCGGCTATGAGCGCGCCGCCGCCGCCCGCTACGCCTTCCTGCTGGCGATCCCGGCGGTGTTCGGCAGCGGCTTCTACCAGCTGTTCAAGAGCTGGGGCGAGCCGTCCTTCTTCTCGCTCGGCGACACGGTGGCCGCGACGGGCGTCGCCTTCGTCGTCGCACTCGGCGTGATCGCGTTCTTCATGAACTGGATCTCGAAGCGCAGCTTCCTGCCGTTCGTGATCTACCGGATCCTGCTCGGTGGCGTGCTGCTCGTGCTGCTCGCGATGGGTGTCATCCCTGCGTCCGCTTGATCAGCGCTTGCGGTCACCGCGGCCGTCGTCGCGGCGACGCAGATAGCGCTCGAAGGCCTGGGCGATCGCGTCCCCGGACGCGTCGGGGGAGTCCCACGTGTCCCGGGTGCGCTCCAGCTGCCGGATGTACTCCGCCATGTCCTCGTCCTCGGACGCGGCGGCATCGATCGACGCCTCCCATGCCGCGGCCTCGGTGCGCAGGTGCCGGCGGTCCACGTCCACCCCGGTCAGCTCCTCGAGACGGTCGAGGAGGGCCAGGGTGACCTTCGGCGACGGCGCTGCCGAGGCCACGTAGTGCGGGACGCTGGCCCAGAGGCTCACGGAGGGGATACCCGCGTTCTCAGCGAAGTGCTCCAGCACGGTGAGGATGCCGACGGGGCCCTCGTACACCGAACGCTCCAGGGCGTGGGCCTCCCGGACCTGTTCGTTCTGGCTCGACGCGAAGATCGAGATCGGGCGGGTGTGCGGGACGTCGGAGAGCATCGCGCCGAGGGTCACGAACCCGGTGATGTCGTCGCGCAGCGCGACATCGATGAACTCGGACGCGAACGCCTGCCAGGTGCGCGCGGGCTCGGCGCCGGTGAGGAGCCAGAACTCCGGGCCGGGGCCCGGGTCTCGCGGGCGCCACAGTCCGGCCTCCGGCCAGGTCATCTGACGACGTCCCTCTGCGTCGAGCCGCGTCGCCGGTCTCGTGTACTGGTAGTCGAAGTAGAGCTCCGGATCGACCGAATGCACGAGGTCGTAGCCGCCGGCCGCCTGCAGGGCGCCGACGGCTCCCGTCGCGGCCTCGCCGGCGTCATTCCAGCCGTCGAAGGCGGCGATGATGATACGTGAACCGAGAACGTCCATGCCGTGCTCCCTTCGCGGTCGAGGATTCGATCCCCCCAGGCTAGCCCGCGACGAGGGGATGTGGGCGGGCCCGGCTAGCATGGGTTCAGTGAGCAACAAGCCCCGCGCGGTCCTCTGGGACATGGATGGAACACTCGTCGACACCGAGCCGTACTGGATGGCGGCCGAGACTGCTCTGGTGGAGTCGTTCGGTGGCACCTGGTCCCATGAGGACGCCTTGCAGCTCGTGGGCAGCGGCCTCATCGACAGCGCGATCATCCTCCAGCGCGCGGGGGTCGACATGGCTCCCGAGGCGATCGTCTCGCACCTCACGAGTGCGGTGCAGGAGTCGCTGCGGACCCGGGGTGTGCCCTTCCGACCGGGCGCTCAGGAGCTTCTCCGCGACCTCCGCGCCGCCGGGATCCCGACCGGACTGGTGACGATGTCGCTGCGCCGGATGGCTCTCGACGTGGTCGGGCTGATCGAGTTCGAGGCGTTCGACATCGTCGTCGCCGGAGACGACGTCGACAACCCCAAGCCGCACCCGGAGCCCTACCTCCAGGCCGCGGCGCTCCTCGATGTGGACATCGCCGAGGTCGTGGTCATCGAGGATTCCCCGACCGGTCTCCGCGCGGGCCTCGCCTCCGGAGCGCTGACGCTCGGCGTGCCCCACATCGTCCCGCTCGACGGCCTCGGCGCCCACGAGCTGTGGCCGACCCTCGACGGCCGCGGTGCCGCCGACCTCGTGGAGCTCTTCGGCTCCCGCGCCGCGATCACGGAGGCCACCCGATGACGACCACGTCCGCCCCGCGCCCCAGCGGCCCCTTCCGTGAGGGCGACCGCGTGCAGCTCACCGGCCCGAAGGGTCGCCTGCACACTGTGACGCTCCGCGAAGACGGCGAGCTGCACACCCACCACGGCGTCCTCCGGCACCGAGACCTCATCGGGCTCCCCGATGGCTCGGTCGTGGCGAACAGCTCCGGGCACGAGTACCTGGCGCTGCGGCCGCTGCTGCGGGACTTCGCGATGTCGATGCCGCGCGGTGCCGCGATCGTCTACCCGAAGGACGCGGCGCAGATCGTCATGCAGGCCGACATCTTCCCCGGTGCCACCGTCGTCGAGGCCGGCGTCGGGTCCGGTGCTCTGTCGCTCTCGCTCCTCAGGGCTGTGGGCTCCACGGGGCGCCTGCTCTCCTTCGAGCGCCGCGAGGACTTCGCGGAGGTGGCGCAGGCGAACGTCGAGACGTTCTTCGGGGAGCGCCCCGAATCCTGGCGCGTCGTCGTCGGTGACCTCGTCGCCGCGCTGCCCGCGGAAGTCGAGCCCGGCACCGTCGACCGGGTGGTGCTCGACATGCTCGCGCCCTGGGAGTGCATCGAGGCGGTGGCGGAGGCGCTGACCCCCGGCGGTGTCGTGCTCTGCTACATCGCCACCGCCACGCAGCTCTCCCGCGTCGCCGAGTTCATCCGCGGCACCGGGCTCTTCACCGACCCCGAGGCGTCGGAGACCATGGTCCGCGGGTGGCACGTGGAGGGGCTGGCTGTCCGACCGGACCACCGCATGGTCGCCCACACCGGATTCCTCCTCACGGCCCGCAGGCTCGCCCCGGGCGCCGTGGCCCCGTCTGTGAAGCGTCGGGCCTCGAAGAGCAGCTACAGCGACGAGGATGTGGAGCTGTGGACCCCGGGCGCGGTGGGCGATCGCGAGATCACGGACAAGAACCTCCGCAAACGCGCCCGCGAAGCAGGGAAAGCCGCCGAGGGCGCGCGGTTGGCGGCTGCATCGCGCGAATCCGAGCACCCGACGGAATAGACTGGAGCGCGTGCGTAAAACGTCCGCCGTTCTGGCCTCCCTCAGCCTCGCCGCCCTCGCCCTGACGGGGTGCAGCGTGACCTCTTCGTCCGCCGATGCCACATGCGATCGCGACGGACACGCCAACGGCATCGACAGCGCCGTCACGGTCAGCGGCGAGGTCGGCTCCGAGCCCGAGGTGGAGATCTTCGCACCGGTGCGTCTCACGGAGACGTCCTTCGCCGACGCGGTCACGGGGGACGGGCGTGCCCTCGTGGATGACGCCCAGCCGCTCATCGCGCAGATCTCGATCTACAACGGCGCGACGGGCGAGCAGATCTTCCAGACGACGTACGACGAGGGGAACACTCGCCCGTCGACGATCGGCTCCTGGGCAACGCAGTCTCCTGGGCTCGCCGATGTCCTGGAGTGCGCGACGGGTGGCACGCGCATCGTCGCGGGTCTGACTCCGGAGGACTTCGGCGAGGCGAACCTCGGTGGCTTCGGCATGGGGGAGGACGACATCGCGGTGTTCGTGATCGATGTCGTCGACGCCTTCCTCCCGAAGGCCGAGGGCACGCTGCAGTTCAATGACGCGCAGGGCATGCCGACCGTGGTGCGCGCCGACGACGGCACCCCGGGCATCATCATCCCCGACAGCGCTGCCCCGGAGGAGCAGGTCGTCCAGACACTGATCCGCGGAGACGGCGAGAAGCTGACCGACGAGCAGACGCCACTCGTCCACTTCACCGCGGTGAGCTGGGACGACAAGTCCGTCCTGCAGAGCACGTGGGGACAGTCCGCCACCGACAGCATCCGACAGATCGCCGCCCCGGTGGCCGACGCGTTGGTCGGGAAGCCGGTCGGCTCCCAGGTCCTCGTCGTCCTGCCGAAGACCGAGAGTTCCGCCGCGATGGCCGTCGTGGTCGACATCCTCGGCGTGTCCCCGGTCTCCGCACCCTGATGGCTGCCCGGATCCCTGCCGAAGAGCGCCTGACGAACCTCGTCGTGGCGCTGATGGCGACGGAGATCGGGCTCACCAAGCAGCAGATCCTCGACAACGTCTCCGGCTATCGCCAACGCGCCGATGCAGGGACGCGTTCGGATGCTCTGGAGAAGATGTTCGAGCGGGACAAGGACGAGCTGCGCGCGCTCGGCGTCCCGATCGAGACGATCGGCGACGCCGCCGACCCGAACGACCTGCGGGAGGCCCGATACCGCATTCCGCAAGCGGAATACGACCTGCCAGGAGACATCGAGTTCTCTCCGGCGGAGCTTGCCGTGCTCCGCCTCGCCGGTAGCGTCTGGAGCGCGGAATCCGTCTCGGGAGACGCGCAGTCCGGCGTCCGGAAGATCCGCGCCCTGGGCATCGACGGCGATGAGCCGATCATCGGCTTCGCGCCGCGGATCACCGCACGCGACGCTGCTTTCGCGCCTTTGCAGGACGCGATCGAACGCCGCAGGGTGGTCTCCTTCGACTATCTGAAGCCGGGGGAGGACGCTCCCCGGCGCCGACGCATCCGTCCGCTCGCGTTGGTGGACTATGAAGCGCGCTGGCATGTCTACGGCGTAGACGTCGACATCGAAGAGGACCGGACGTTCCTGCTCAGCCGCATCGTCGGTGACGTCGTCGTGAGTGCGACCACGTTCGACGCGGCGTTGCGGGAGGGCGCGGGGGATCGGGCGCTGAGCGGCCTCGAACGTGTCGCCGCCGAGAACTCAGCGCTGCTGGAGGTGACCCCCGGTACCGAAGCCGCACTGCGCCTGGGCCGGCGTGCGACACCCGCCGCCCAAGGCATCCGTGTGCCCTTCGTCGATCTGCACATCCTGGCGGACGAGCTGGCGTCCTATGGACCCGAGGTCCGCGTCGTGGAGCCCGCACCGCTCAGGGACGCAGTGATCAGCCGTCTGCGCGCGGTGGTCCAGGCCCACATCGATACGGAGGTGTCGGCATGAGTGCCGCGCCCAAGCCTCTCCTCGCCGCGGAGCGCGTGCGTCTCTACCTGACGCTCGTCCCGTATCTGCTCGAGCACGGGCAGGTCTCACTCGCCGAGGCCGCCGAGGAGTTCGGGGTGACCCCGCGGGAGATGCGGGCGATGGTCGAGAAGCTGACCGTCATCGGCCTTCCCGGCGAGGCGGGCTACTGGCAGCAGCCGCAGGAGATGTTCGACATCAACTGGGATCTCCTCGACCTCGAGGACGTCATCGAGATCACGAACGACGTGGCCCTGCGTCGAGTGCCGCGTTTCACGGCGCGTGAGGCTGCGGCCCTGCTCGCGGGCCTGCAGATGGTCGCCGCCGTGCCCGCCGTGTCCGACTCCGGCCTCGTGGCCGGGCTCATCTCCAAGCTCTCGCGGGGAGCCGCTGACGCCCCGGCCGACGTCGTCGTCGCCCCGACCGCGGTGGACGAGGTGCGCGAGGTCGTCTCCCGCGGCCTGCAGAAGGGCGTGGCGGTCTCGTTCACCTACCAGGCTCCCGACGCCGCCCCGACGACCCGGACCGTGGATCCCGTGCAGATCCTCATCACCAACGGACAGTGGTACCTGCAGGGCTGGTGCCACATGCGCGAGGCGATGCGCACGTTCCATCTCGATCGTGTCAGCGCACCGACCCTGACCGACATCCCCAGCACGCACGGCGGCGACCGGGTGCCGGAGGCGTTCGCCGGGCTGGAGGAGGAGCGCGAGGTCACCGTCCGCGTCCCGGAGCGCCTCGCTCCGCTGCTCAGCGGTTTCGTGCCCACGGAGACGCTCCGCGCGGGCGACGGGATGGTGACGACGCAGCTGCACCTCGCGGACCCCCGCGGCATCAAACGGCTCGCGGCCCGTTTCGGCGGTGCGATGGAGGTCACGGATCCGGGGATCGCGCGGACCGCCACCCGGGAGTGGGCTGCCGCCGGACTCGCGCTCTACCACCGGCCTGCGGCCGAGGATTGATCTGTAGACTGGGGCGGAAAGCCCCCCTACGACGGGATTGTCGATATGTTCGCTGGAATGCAAGGCTGGCACCTGCTCATCGTGCTGGCCGTTATCCTCCTCCTCTTCGGTGCTGCCAAGCTGCCGGCCCTCGCGAAGAGCATGGGCCAGTCGGCCCGCGTCTTCAAGGGTGAGATGAAGGCCATGAAGGAAGAAGACGCGGTTCGTGCCGAGTCGGCTCCCGCGGAGCCGACGACGGTGAAGGACTCGGGCACCGACCCTGAGACTCCGCCTCGCGCCTGACCGGCCGTGGCAGCCATCGAACCGACCGTGATGCCGACGGCGGATCGGGATCGGCGGATGTCGCTCGGCGCACATCTCGTCGAACTGCGCAAGCGCCTCATGTACGCGGCGATCGCTCTGGTCGTCGGCATGGTCGTGGCGTTCATCATCGCGGACCCGGTCATCCATTTCATCACCGGTCCGATCCGCATCATCTCGGAACAGCGAGGTGATGACTTCAGCGCGTTGAACTTCGCGACAGTGACGTCCGCGTTCGACATGCGTATGCGCATCGCCTTCACGATCGGCCTGTTCCTCTCCGCACCCGTCTGGCTGTGGCAGATCTGGGCCTTCATCATGCCCGGCCTCACCCGCAAGGAGATCCGTTACACCGTCGGCTTCGTCGTCGCCGCAGTGCCGCTGTTCTTCGCGGGGTGCTATCTCGGGGTGCAGATCATGCCGCACGTCATCGAGCTCATGTGGAGCTTCACCCCGGAGGGCGGCACCAACTTCTACTCCGCGCAGGAGTACTACGACTTCGTGTTCAAGCTGATGATCGTCATCGGCATCTCGTTCGTCCTTCCCGTCTTCCTTGTGGCTCTCAACCTCGCCGGTGTGATGTCGGGACGGGCGATCCTCAAAGGGTGGCGCGTGGCGATCCTCATCGCGACGATCTTCGCTGCGCTGGCGACCCCGGCCGCAGACGTGGTCAGCATGCTCATGCTGGCCGGCATCCTCATCGTCCTCTTCTTCGCAGCGGCAGGACTCTCCCTCCTCTTCGACCGACGCAAGCGCAAGCGGGACACCGCCGCCGGACTCGTCCCGGACGCGCCATGAGTTCGCCGTCCGAGCGATATGCGCAGGCGCAGGAGAGTGCGGCGCATCCGGAGACGGCAGCGTTCGCGGCGCGCCAGCGCTTCCAGCTCGACCCGTTCCAGCTCGCCGGATGCCACGCGCTGGAGAACGGACGCAGCGTTCTCGTAGCGGCGCCCACGGGCGCCGGGAAGACCATCGTGGGGGAATTCGCCATCCACCTGGCGATGCAGACCGCGACGGACAAAGCCTTCTACACCACGCCGATGAAGGCGCTCTCCAACCAGAAGTTCCGCGAACTCGTCGATGTCTACGGTGCGGACGAGGTCGGTCTGCTGACGGGCGACACCAACATCAACGGCAACGCCCGCATCGTGGTCATGACCACCGAGGTCCTGCGGAACATGATCTACGCCGACTCCGCGGCGCTGCGCGACCTGCGCTACGTCGTGATGGACGAGGTGCACTATCTGGCCGACCGCTTCCGGGGTGCCGTGTGGGAAGAGGTCATCATCCACCTCCCGCCCCGCGTGCGCCTGGTCTCGCTGAGCGCGACGGTGTCGAACGCCGAGGAGTTCGGTGACTGGCTGGACACGGTTCGCGGTGACACCGAGGTCATCGTCTCCGAGATCCGTCCGGTGCCGTTGGAGCAGCACGTGCTCGTGCGAGACGACCTGCTGCCGCTCTTCGACGACCGTGCCGGCATCGCCACGGCCCAGGTGAACCAGGAGCTCATGCGCATCCGGTCGTTCACCGGCTCCACCTACGAGAGCAACCGCCAGGCGCAGTCCTACCGCAGCAACCGACACGCCGGGCGGCAGGCCCCCCGACCGCCGCGGGGCGGGCGCCGCCCCGTGCGCGCCGCGAACGCGCGTCGGATCGAGCGCATGGACCGCCCGGACGTGGTCGAGCTGCTGGAACGCTCGAACCTGCTCCCCGCCATCTTCTTCATCTTCAGCCGCGTGGGCTGCGACGCCGCGGTGCAGCAGGTACGGCGCTCAGGTCTCCGCCTGACCTCGGCGGAGGAGCGGGCCGAGATCCGCGCCATCGTCGAGGAGCGCACCCGCACTCTGCAGGACGAAGACCTCGGGGTGCTGGGCTACTGGGAGTGGCTGGACAACCTCGAACGGGGCGTGGCCGCCCATCATGCCGGCCTCCTTCCCGCCTTCAAAGAGGTCGTCGAGGACCTCTTCCAGCGCAAGCTGCTCAAGGTCGTCTTCGCGACCGAGACGCTGGCCCTCGGCATCAACATGCCGGCGCGGACCGTAGTGCTCGAGAAGATGGAGAAGTTCAACGGAGAGGCGCGCGTCGCGATCACTTCCGGTGAGTACACGCAGCTCACCGGTCGCGCCGGACGCCGCGGCATCGACGTCGAGGGGCACGCGGTCGTGCAGTGGAGCGAGGGCATGGACCCGCAAGCCGTCGCCGCCCTCGCGTCGCGGCGGACCTATCCGCTCAACTCCAGCTTCCGGCCGACGTACAACATGGCCGTCAACCTGATCGACCTGTTCGGCCAGGCGAGAGCCCGAGAGATCCTGGAGTCGTCGTTCGCCCAGTTCCAGGCGGACCGCGCCGTGGTCGGGCTGGCCAGACAGGTGCGGGAGGCCGAGGAGTCGCTGGCCGGCTATCAGTCGGCGATGGCGTGCGAGCACGGCGACTTCCCGGAGTACGCCGCCATCCGCCGCGAGCTGAGCGACCTCGAGAAGAAGAACCGGCAGGACACCCAGGCCCCGCGCGCTGCACGGGACAAGCGGATGAAGCGGATCCAGACGCTCCGCACGCGGATGCAGCGCCACCCCTGCCACCGCTGTCCTGACCGCGAGAAGCACGCCCGGTGGGCCGAGCGCTACTGGAAGCTCAAGCGCCAGACCGATCGCACGCGCCGTCAGATCGAGACCAGGACCGGCACGGTGGCCCGCGTCTTCGACCGTGTCGTCGAGGTGCTGGAGACACTGGACTACGTCCGTCGTGACGAGGACGGGATGCACCTGACCGATGCGGGGCGCACGATGCGCCGCATCTACGGTGAGCGTGATCTGCTCGTGGCAGAGTCGCTGCGTCAGGGCCTCTGGAAGGGGCTGGATGCGCCGTCGCTGGCCGCGATGGCGTGCTGCCTGGTGTACGAGCCGCGCCGCGACGAAGCGAACGCGGGGGAGCGGGGCCTCCCCAGGGGCGCCTTCCGAGCGGCATACGAGAAGACGACCGCGCTCTGGGCGGAGCTCGACGACCTGGAGCAGGACCATCAGCTCCCGGGAAGCGAGCCGCTGGCCGCCGGGCTCGCGGGTGCGATGCACGCCTGGGCGCGCGGCGGGATGCTCGACCGCGTCCTCATCGACGCCGACATGGCGGCCGGCGATTTCGTGCGGTGGGCGAAGCAGACCATCGACCTCCTGGATCAGCTGTCCATCGTCGCGGAAGACGCCGTGCTCGCACGCACCGCCCGGGCTGCCCTCGACGGTGTGCGCCGTGGCATCGTCGCCTACTCCTCGATGTGAGATCCGCCCGCATGACCGAAGCCTCCGTCCGTCGACGCGCCCTCCTGCCCCTGTGGGCCGCCGTTCCCCTAGCCGCCCTGGCAGCGCTGCTCATGGACCTCGCGTTCCCCGAGGCGGCGATCTGGATCCTGGCCTTCCCTGCCACGGCCCTGCTGCTGCTCGCGCTGATCGGGCGGCGGGCCGGAGGAGCACTGCTCGTGGGGCTCGTCTACGGCATCGTGTTCTTCGCTCTGCTCGTGTCCTGGACCTCTCGATACCTCGGGCCGCTGCCGTGGGCCGCCCTGAGCGTCGTCGAGGGCGTCCTCACGGCCGTCGGGCTCATCCCCGTGACCCTCGCGTACCGGTGGCTGCCCCGGGCCTGGCCGGGCATGGCGGGACGCCTGCTGACCCTCCCGGCCGTCGTCGCGGCGCTCTGGGTGGGGCGGGAGCTGTTCCTCGGCTGGTGGCCGTACGGCGGCTTCCCCTGGGCTCGTCTCGGGATGAGTCAGGCCGAGAGTCCCCTCGCCGCGCTCTCCTCCTGGATCGGCGTGAGCGGGCTGAGCTTCCTCATGGTGTTCCTCGTCGCGATGGTGATCGAGATCATCCGGATGGGGTTCTGGCGACGACCGATCACCCTGCTCGCGCCGGCCGCTCTCGTCCTGATCCTCTTCTTCATGCCGCTCTTCCCGACCACGCCGTCGGGGTCGATGCGCATCGCCGCGGTGCAGGGGAACGGGCCGACCGGCTACTTCGACGAGCGCGAGCCCTTCGCCGTGATCCAGGCGCAGACCGAGGCGACCGAGCCGCTGTACGGCGAGGACGTCGACCTGCTCGTGTGGCCGGAGGGCGGGCTCGACACGGATCCCTTCGCGAACTCCGCCATCGCGCGGCGGATGACCCTGGTGTCGAACCGCATCGATGCGCCACTGCTCGCCAACGCCGCCACCGGCCGCGGGAACCTCTACTACAACACCTCGATGCTCTGGCTGCCGGACGGCACAGCGCCGCAGAAGCACGACAAGCGTCATCCCGTGCCCTTCGGCGAGTACGTGCCGGATCGCGCGTTCTTCAACGCTCTCGCGCCGGATCTCATCGGACTGATCCAGCGCGAGTACACCCCGGGGACGAACCCGCCGATCGTCGAGGTGGATGATGTCCGTGTCGGCCTGGCCATCTGCTTCGACGTCATCTACGACGACGTCATCACCGAGGGCCTCTACGGCGGCGCCGAGGTGCTGGTCTTCCAGACGAACAACGCCGACTTCCGCGGCACGGATGAGAACCTCCAGCAACTGGCGTTCGCACGGATGCGCGCGATCGAGACGGGCCGCAGCGTCGTGAACATCTCCACGGTCGGCACGAGCCAGGTCATCCTCCCGAATGGGCGGACGGTCACGAGCCTGGACGCGGATGAGGCCGGAGCGATGCTCGAGGATGTCGAACTCCGCTCCGGCCTCACGGCGGGAATCGTCCTGGGCCCCTGGTTGCAGCAGGTGCTGCTCTGGGGCGGTCTGGGCGCGCTCGGTCTCGGGTGGTGGCGCGCCCGTCGGCGTTAGGCGCCGATCTTCTCGCGGGTGGGGTCCTCACCGGCACCGCGCCGGGCTCGGATGTAGGCGAGACGCTCCTCGAGAAGCTCCTCCAGCTCCGCACGGGTGCGGCGCTCCATGAGCATGTCCCAGTGGGTGCGGGCGGCCTTCTCGTCGGTGGCCTCGAGGGTGACGGCCTCGCCGTCGACCTTCAGGCGGGCTTCCGCGCCGCAGGAACGGCACTCCCAGGTCTGAGGCGGTTCGGCATCGGCAGCGAACATGAGCGTGGTGTCGTGTCCGCAGGTGTCACAGGTATAGGTGGTCTCACGGCGCTCCATGAAAACGACGCCCTCTTCGCTCTGTAGGCTCTGGGCGCCGAGTCGGATGCCGCGCAGGCTGCGATCTGCCATTGTGTGGTCCTCTCGTCGCTGTCAGGTATAACGTTCGAGCCTGTGCGCTTCATCCACGTCGGGACGTTCTGCGCGGTATTCACAGGGGAATCCCAGCGCCGGAGGATATTGGGCGCTCAGGGCTTCCGGAACGTGGCGACGGCGAGGTCGGCACGGTCGGTCACGACGCCGTCCACGCCCGCGTCGATGAGGCGCCGCATGTCGTCCGCGTCGTTCACGGTCCAGACATGGACCTCGGTGCCGGCCCGGTGGGCGGCGCGGAGGAGCGCAGGCGTCAGCACTCGGATCGCCCCGTGGCGCTCGGGGATCTGCAGGGCGTCGATCTCCCGGAGCACTCTGCCGGGGGAGAGACGCACGGCGGAGAGCGAACGCAGGGCCGCGATCGTCCGACTCCCGCCGGAGGTGGCGGGCCGGAGCGCGGTGCCGGTCTGCCGTACGGCCTCCAGCGTCGCCCGCCGGTTGGCATCCGAGAAGCTGGTGACGAGGACACGATGCGTGTGCGCGGCGAGGATGGGGCCCAGCGGCGCTGCGGCGGCCGGTGTCTTCACATCGATGTTGAACCGGGTCTCCGGGAATGCGGAGAGCGCCTCGGCCACCGTGAGCAGACCGCCGTGGTCAGCGAACAGCGCGCCCAGCTCCCGCGTCCTGACCTCGTGCACGGCGCGCGGATCGTCCACGAGACGGCGCAGGTCGTGATCGTGGAAGAGCACGACGTCACCGTCAGCGGTGACCTGGCAGTCCGTCTCGATGTACTCCGCCCCAGCGGCATGCGCCGCGGCGAAGGCGGCCGCGGTGTTCTCCCAGACGCCGGATTCCCGCCCCTCGGCGGTCACCAGACCCCGATGGGCCAGGATGCGGGGCTGCTCGGCCTTGACGAAGTACGGGTGCGTCACGCGCCGGAAGGGGGAGTGGTCGACCCGGGTCCGACCTTCGGGGTGAAGGCGGTGCCGATGCCCTTGAGTGCCTCGGTCAGCTCGCTCGGGATGATCCAGAGCTTGCTGGACGGGCTCTCACTGATCTTCGGGAGCATCTGCAGGTACTGGTACGCGAGGAGCTTGTCGTCCGGCGCTCCCTGGTGGATCGCGGAGAACACGCTCTGGATCGCCTCCGCCTCGCCCTGGGCGCGGAGGACGGCGGCCTGCTTGTCGCCCTCGGCGCGGAGGATCTCCGCCTGACGGAGGCCTTCCGCCTCGAGGATCGCAGACTGCTTCGTGCCCTCGGCGGTCAGGATCGCGGCACGGCGATCCCGCTCGGCGCGCATCTGCTTCTCCATCGAGTCCTGGATGGAGACGGGCGGGTCGATCGCCTTGAGCTCGACGCGGCCCACGCGGATGCCCCACTTGCCGGTCGCCTCGTCGAGGACCACGCGGAGCTGCCCGTTGATGTTGTCGCGGCTCGTCAGTGCCTCTTCGAGGTTCAGACCACCGACGACGTTTCGGAGAGTCGTGGTGGTGAGCTGTTCCACGGCGCCGAGGTAGTTCGCGATCTCGTAGGTGGCCGCGCGCGCATCGGTGACCTGGAAGTAGACGACCGTGTCGATGGAGACGACGAGGTTGTCCTCGGTGATCACGGGCTGCGGCGGGAACGACACCACCTGCTCGCGCATGTCGATCAGCGGCCGCAGGCGGTCGATGAACGGCACGAGGATGTTGAGGCCGGGAGAGAGGGTCTTGTGATAGCGGCCGAGCCTTTCCACCACGCCGGCGGTCGCCTGCGGGATGATGCGGATCGCCCGCGCGATCGTGACGATCACGAAGATGATGACCGCGATCACCAGGATCCAGATGATCACGGTCGGGATGATCGATGCGTCGTCCACGCGTACTCCTAGTCGTTGAGGGGTCGGACGATGGCGGTCGCGCCGTTGATCGCACTGACGGCGACAGGCGCCCCCGCGGGGATGGCCATCGGGGTGGTCGTCCTGGCGGTCCAGGTATCGCCGTTCGCGAGCTTCGCCTGACCGGAGATCTGCGTGATCTCGCTGAGCGCGATGCCCCGGAGGTCGACGAGCGCCTCCACGTTCGAGCGCGTGGGGTCGGCACCGCGGTGCAGGCGCCGCAGGAGCGGCGGCCGCAGGAAGAGGATGAAGAGGGCGGATGCCAAGGCGGCGATGAGGATCTGGATCCAGACCGGGAGGCCGACGAAGTCGGTGACGAGACCGATCACGCTCCCGAAGCTCAGCATGAGGAAGGTGAAGTCGAGGGAGAGCATCTCGATGACGAGGAAGACGGCGATGAGGACCAGCCATCCGATCCATGCCCAGTGGTCGATGAACGTGACGAACGTCGAGAAGTTGTCCATGCGGCCTCCTTTGCCGTCAACGTACCACGCGCGAGGACGCTCGACGGGCCGCCACCGCGCCCCTTGGTAATCTGTGAGAGCCGTGCGCCCACGGCGTTCCACGCACCATGAGGAGTCACCCGTGACCGACGTTCTTCCCGCAGGATCCCTCGACGGCAAGGTGGCCCTCGTCACCGGCTCATCGCGGGGGATCGGCGCCGACACCGTGCGATACCTCGCCGAGGCCGGCGCCGACGTCGTCATCAACTACCGGAACAAGGCCCCGCGCGCGGAGAAGCTCGCGGCGCAGCTGCGGGAGTTCGGTCGCCGGGCGCTCGTCGTCGGCGCGGACCTCACCGACCCTGCGTCCGTAGCCGAGATGTTCGACGCCGTCCGCGCCGAGTACGGACGCCTCGACGTCCTCGTCCTGAACGCCTCGGGCGGCATGGAGTCGGGGATGGCCGAGGACTACGCCCTGAAGCTAAATCGCGACGCGCAGCTCAACGTCCTCAACGCCGCGACGCCGCTGCTGTCCGACGGCGCACGCGTCGTGTTCGTCACCAGCCACCAGGCGCACTTCATCCGCACGACGCCGACGATGCCGGAATATGAGCCCGTCGCGCTGTCGAAGCGGGCCGGTGAGGACGCGCTGCGCGAGCTCATCCCCGGTCTCGCGGAGAAGGGGATCGGCTTCACGGTCGTCTCCGGCGACATGATCGAGGGGACGATCACGGCGACGCTGCTCGAGCGCGCGAACCCGGGTGCCATCGCCGAGCGCCGCGAGTCTGCCGGCCGCCTCTACAACGTGTCCGAGTTCGCCGCCGAGGTCGCCAAGGCCGTGATCGACCCCGTCCCCGCGGACAACACCCGCCTCGTCGGCGACGTGAGCGCCTTCGCCGCGGAATAGTCGTCAGACGCGAGACGCCCCGGACCCGCTGCTGCAGGTCCGGGGCGTCACGCGTCCGTGGTCAGATGCCGGCAGCGCCCGAGGTGAACGCCTTCTCGTCCTTGCCGAGGGTGATCGCGCGGATGATCTGCACGATGCCGAGCACGACGAGCGCGATGCCCAGGAGCAGCCACAGCGCGAATCCGGCGATGGCCGGCGAGAAGAGCACGATGATTCCGGCGATGATGCTGAGGATCGCGTAGATCACCGTCCACACCCGCGAGCCGTCGCTGCCGAGCAACGAGAGCGCGACGACGCCGTCGACGATCCAGCTCACGCCGATGAAGATCACGACGACCAGGGCGAGGGTGGCGGCGGCGACGTTCAGGTTGAAGAACGCGATGACGCCCGCGACGATGTAAAGCAGGCCGAGGACGATGTGCCCGACGCGGGACCAGCCGCCCTTGGCGCGGGAGAAGATCCCGAGGCCGATGTACACGACTCCCGCGACGATCAGGTAGGACGCGAAGATCGCCGTCACGATGACGGCCGACTTCACCGGCCAGACCAGCAGTGCGATGCCCGCGAGCAGCGCGAGAACGCCGGAGACCGCGAGAGCGACCCGGATGGATTTGAAGAACGACTTCGTTTCAGCGAGTGCTTCAGACATGGCGGGGAACCCCTTCTGAGAGAATCCTGTGAGGATGCCCCCAGGGTAGCGCCGGATCTCCGACAGTGGGGGAGGAGGGCCTCCGCGCGTCGCGGATGGTCATTCCCCGTCTTCCGGCGTCATGGCAGGATCATGACGTGACACCGGTGGATGAGGTTCGCCTGCGGGAGCTGGTCGTGATGCGGAAGGTCCGCGACCGGATCGATCGCGAGTACGCGAAGCCCTTGGACGTCGAGGCTCTGGCGCGGGGCGTGCACCTGTCGGCCGGCCATCTCAGCCGGCGGTTTCGCGAGACGTACGGCGAATCCCCGTACTCCTATCTGATGACCCGCCGCATCGAGCGTGCCATGGCGCTGCTGCGTCGCGGCGACCTCAGCGTCACCGAGGTGTGCTTCGCGGTGGGCTGCTCCTCGCTGGGAACGTTCAGCACCCGGTTCTCGGAGCTGGTCGGTGTCCCACCCAGCGTGTACCGTGAACGCGCCGCGAACGTCGAGGGCATCCCGTCGTTCCACGCCAAGCAGGTCACCCGACCGATCAGGAATCGAGAAGCGCCGCGCCCCGAGGCGCACCTAACGTGAGCATCATGAAGATCAGCATCCACTACGCCTTCCTCCCGCACACCGACGCCGACGCAGCCCTCGGCTTCTATCGCGACGCCCTCGGCTTCGAGGTGCGCAACGATGTCGGATACGACGGCCTGCGCTGGCTCACGGTCGGCCCGGTCGGCCAGCCCGAGACCTCGATCGTCCTCCACCCGCCGGCCACCGATCCCGGCATCACCGACGCGGAGCGGCAGACCATCCTGGAGCTCATCGCGAAGGGCAGCTACGGCGCTCTCACCCTCGCGAGCGACGACCTGGACGCCCTGTTCGAGCGGCTGGTCGCCGTCGGCGCCGATGTCGTCCAGGAGCCGATGGACCAGCCCTACGGCGTCCGCGACTGCGCCTTCCGCGATCCCGCCGGCAACCTGCTCCGTATCAACCAGGCCGCTTGACGGCCCCACCACCACGAAGGACGCCGCATGACCGCTGCTGAGCACCCCGCGGACACCCACGACCTCATCCGTGTGCAGGGCGCGCGCGAGAACAACCTCAAGGACGTGAGCGTCGACATCCCGAAGCGACGCCTCACGGTGTTCACCGGTGTCTCGGGGTCGGGGAAGAGCTCCCTCGTCTTCGACACGATCGCTGCCGAATCGCGCCGGATGATCGACGAGACGTACAGCGCGTTCGTGCAGGGCTTCATGCCGTCGGTGCCGCGTCCCGACGTCGACGTGCTGGAAGGGCTCACCACGGCGATCATCGTGGACCAGGAGCGTCTCGGCGCGAACCCGCGGTCGACCGTCGGCACCGTGACGGATGCCAATGCCATGCTCCGCATCCTGTTCAGCAAGCTGGGCCAGCCCTACATCGGCGGCCCGACGGCGTTCTCGTTCAACATCCCGACGCAGAAGGCCAGCGGTGTCATGACCGGGCCGGGTGGCGAGAAGAAGATCGTGAAGGACGCGATCTACCTCGGCGGCATGTGCCCGCGATGTGAGGGCAGGGGAGTGGTGTCGGACCTCGACCTGTCCCAGATCGTCGATGAGTCGAAGTCCCTCGACGAGGGCGCGATCATGGTGCCCGGGTACACCGCCGACGGCTGGATGGTGAAGGGCTTCTCGCAGTCCGGGTTCTATCCGGGGGACAAGCCCATCTCGTCGTTCACCGACAAGCAGCGTCACCTCTTCCTCTACGGAGAGGTCACGAAGGTCAAGATCTCCGGCATCAACATGACCTACGAGGGCCTGATCCCGAAGATCACGAAGTCCATGCTCTCGAAGGACCTCGAAGCGCTCCAGCCGCACATCCGTGCCTTCGTCGAGCGCGTGGCCACCTTCGCGGTATGCCCGGAGTGCGACGGTACGCGTCTCACCGAGGGCGCGCGATCCTCGAAGATCGACGGCGTGAGCATCGCCGACGCCTGCCGCATGCAGGTCACGGATCTCGCCACGTGGGTCCGCGGCCTGGATCTCCCCGGAGCCGGGCCGCTGCTCCAGGCGCTGAGTGCCAACCTCGACGCCTTCGTGACCCTCGGCCTGGGGTACCTGAGCCTGGACCGGCCCTCGGGCACGCTGTCCGGGGGAGAGGCGCAGCGGATCAAGATGCTGCGGCACCTGGGGTCCTCGCTGACCGACGTCACGTATGTCTTCGACGAGCCGACGATCGGGCTGCACCCGCACGACATCCAGCGGATGAACGGCCTGCTGCTCCGCCTTCGCGACAAGGGGAACACGGTGCTCGTCGTCGAGCACAAGCCGGAGACCATCGCGATCGGCGATCACGTCGTGGACCTGGGGCCGGGTGCGGGAAGCGCCGGGGGAGAGATCTGCTATCAGGGGAGCGTCGAGGGCCTCACAGCCAGTGGAACACTGACGGGGCAGCACCTCGACGACCGTGCACAGCTCAAGGACGCCGTGCGTGACCGCACCGGCGCGATCGAGGTGCGCGGCGCATCCACCAACAACCTCCAGAACGTGGACGTCGACATCCCGACCGGCGTCCTGACCGTCGTCACCGGCGTCGCCGGCTCCGGTAAGAGCTCGCTCATCCACGGTTCGGTGACCGGACGCGAGGGCGTGGTGGCGATCGACCAGTCCGCCATCAAGGGCTCGCGCCGCAGCAACCCAGCGACGTACACGGGGCTGCTCGAACCCATCCGCAAAGCCTTCGCGAAGGCGAACGGCGTGAAGCCCGCGCTGTTCAGCGCGAACTCCGAGGGCGCATGTCCTACGTGCAAGGGCGCCGGTGTCATCATCACCGAGCTCGGGTTCATGGACACCATCGAGACCCCCTGTGAGGACTGCGGCGGTAAGCGCTTCCAGGCGGCGGTACTGGAGTACAAGCTCGGCGGGAAGGACATCACCGAGGTGCTCGACCTTCCGGTGTCTGAAGCCCGTGTGTTCTTCAGTGAGGGTGAGGCGAAGCTCCCGGCTGCGGCCGCCATCCTCGGACGCCTGGAAGACGTGGGGCTCGGCTACCTGTCGCTCGGCCAGCCGTTGTCGACTCTGTCGGGCGGTGAACGACAGCGCATCAAGCTCGCGATCCAGATGGGCGAGAAAGGCGACGTGTACGTGCTGGACGAGCCGACGACGGGTCTGCATCTCGCTGACGTCGACACGATCCTCGGCCTGTTGGATCGACTTGTCGACGCCGGCAAGACGGTGGTCGTGATCGAGCATCATCAGGGCGTCATGGCACACGCCGACTGGATCATCGACGTCGGACCGGGAGCCGGCCATGACGGTGGTCGCATCGTGTTCGAGGGAACGCCTGCCGAGCTCGTCGCAGACGGCTCGACGTTGACGGGTGAGCATCTCGCGGCGTACGTCAACGCTTGATACAGGGCCGCGGTGACGGCTTTCCCACCTTTTCTCGTCCCGCCAGATCCCGCATACGGATTATCCGATAATGCACATTATGTCAGGACGAAAGTGCCCCTCCTGAGTCCGCTGGCTGCGGCGACACGGGTGGATGGTGCATGATGGGCCTGTGCCCACCCGCCCATCCCCTCGGAATCACGGCCGAGTCGGTGCGCTCGCGGTCTTGGCCGCCGTCATGCTCTCGCTGGCGGCGTGCGGGAATTCGGACTACAGCCTGACGGAGGCCGATGCGTACGGGACCTGGCAGGCGGGAAGCGACCTGCCGACGACGCTCGAACTCGCCGAGGATGGTACCTTTCAGGCGACTGCGTGGCCACGAGATGTGGGGTGCGGCGGGAGTCCGCCACGCACCGCGGCGGAGCTGCGCGGGGCAGATGCCGTTGATTTCTCCGGGACCTGGGAAGAGGGTTCAGGTGGGGCTCTGAATGAGATCACGCTGGCGACGGACCCGAGATCACCGTGCGGGGCGACCTGGATCTACGCCGGTTTCCGAAGCAAAGACAGCGTCCTCTACACCTGCGTGCTCCTGGACGGACACATCGATGAGGCGACGGCGGAGAACTGGTTCATCCTCTACAAGGGTGAACCGGAGTCAACGCCGGATTCGAGTCGGTGCTTCAACTACAACTAGCCCGCTCCCCTGCCGTCACCGCGACTCCTTCCGGATCTCCTGAGCCCGCGCCACGATGTCGTCCACTCGCGATTGGAGGAACGGGCCGGGACACTCCGTTCCCGACCACGTCTCCTGGTGGGCGATGACGTGCTCTCGGTCGATCCGGAAGCGCACCGGGACGCCGTCCAGGGTCCGGCCGTCGAAGCCTGCGAGCCACGCGATCATCTGCGCGATCTCCTCGACCTGCGCGGTGGTAACCGTGTACTCCGGGGCTCCGGTGAAATCCAGCGTCTCCACCGCCACGGACCGCCAGTTCCAGTCCGCGCCGGTGGACGACGGCTTCGCTCCCGGGCGGATGGTCTCGATGACCGAGCCGTCGTGCCGGAGGTAGAAGGTGGGAGCCGATGATCGCCTGTTGCAGCGGGAGAAGAAGTCCAACTGGTCCGTCGTCGTGCCGGTGTGGTGGATGATGAAGCGGTCGATGACCGGGCTCACGGTTCGGTGATCGCTCCCCGCGATGCTGCGGTCAGCGCGCACCGTCGGATGGGCACAGTCCTCGAAACCGAGCGGTACCTCGAGACCCGTGACCGCGCGGTCGTAGACCGGCTCGTACTCTGGTAGCCCTCGGGGGTTGTCCGGGCTGCGTCCGGTGTCGTCTGCCTCTCCCCCGGAGTTCGCGGAGAGCCAGATGCCGACGCCGGTCACCACGACGCCGGTTCCGGCAGCGATGAGGAATCCCCGCCGCGTGTGCGTCGGGACGTGCTCATCGGCGTCCCATGCTCCCGGGTCCTCCGGATGCTGACCCTCCCCGCGTGTGCTCACGCGGCCTGGTCGTCGTCTCGGGGTGCTCGGGACTCTCGCGGCCGGCGTCGCCCTGGCCAGACGAAATGCGCGACCGAGAAGGCGAGGACCGTCCACGAGACGATGAACGCCCACCACGGGAGCGCCGCTCCCCCGCTTCCGCCCGCCAGCACGACCGACACGATGCAGGCGCCGAGTCCGACGACGACCCCGAGGACGGTGATCTCGCCATGGGCGAGCCACCGCGCGCGCAGCGCCGAGACGAGGCGAAGGGGCAGGCCGACCACCAGGGCGGTGATCATCGACACGACGGACAGCACGACGGCCATGATGCTCGCCCCGATGAAGGACGTCACCCCGTCGTACTCGTCCGCAGCACCGAGTGCGAGGAAGAAAGCCACGATGAACAGGAAAAAGCCACCGATGAAGAACTGGCCGAGGATGAGCGAGGCGGTCGATTCATCCGCTCCTCGAAAGCCCCCGCGTTTCCGCAGGTCTGCAGGGACACGGCGAGGGGAGGTCATATCGTGATCCTACGAGGTGCACGCCTTCGCTGGGAGCGCACTCGCGCTACTCTCATCCTCAGGGACAGGCACATTTGGGCCGCGGCTCGATCGATGGGGCCTGATCCTCCGCCTGCAGTCTGGGGAGAGGTGGGGCGAGCGGATGGGCGCTAGCGATGAGAAGGGCGAAGGGCTGCTGACGCCCATCGTGGTGGCCGTGGCGCTGGCGATGTTCAGCGCAGCGGTGGCGGTGGCCTCGACATTCCTGATCGCCGATCCTCGAATCGGCGTTCTGGCGGCAGTGACGCTGTCTTTCGGATGCGTCGGAGTGGCGGCAGGCCTCCTACTCACGAGGCGAAGGACCTGGGGCGACCCCTCGTGGCCTCCAGGCACGGAGCCGAAGCCCTGGACGGCCCGCCGCACCCGTCGGGTCTTCTTGCTCTACGGGGTCTTCCTTCTCCTCATCTCCGTGGGCGGGGTCGTCACACTGGCAGGGACGGATCAGAACGAGGCCGACGACCCGCTGCGCGGATGGGTGCTGTCCGCCGTGCTCGGTGTGGTGGGCCTGACGTCGATCATCAAAGGAGTGCGTCGGCAGCCTCAACCGGTGCACTCGTCCGATCGCCCGGAGAGCGAGCCGAACGTCGACGTGCAGGAGTGGATGCCGTTGGGGCCCTCTCGTTCGTGGACTCTCTTTCCCTGGTGGGCTCTTCACGTCTTCTCCGGACAGCCGCTTCTCCTTGCGATGATGATCGGCGCGTTCCTCATCCCGGTGGCTGCGGGACCGCTCGGCGCATGGACGTGGCCGCTCGCGGCTGCGCTGCTGGCGGCCGTGGCGATCACCATCAGCGCCGTCGTGCAGCGACGTTCGCGACCGCCGCGTATCTCACGCGACGCAACCCGTCTGCTCGTCGGCACGAAGGAGATCCCGACCGCGACCCTCACGACGGCCATGGTCATCGCGCACCCCTGGGAGCCGGACGCCACAGCCCGGAGTATCGCGGTCGTCTTCACGGCATCGGATCGCTCGCGAGCAGTGGTGGGCTTGCGAGAACGAGGGCTCCTCGTGTTGACCGATGAACAGACGGAACTCCTCGTCGCGGCGATCGAGCGAGCCCACATCGATCTCCCCCGCGACAAAGTCGATCCGCGCGGAAGGTTCTCACGGATGCTATACCCCAACCATCTGACGAAATCGGATGCCCTTCACCTCGTGCAGGAGCCCCCGGGTGACGGCGAGCCGCTGCCGGTGGGGTCCTCAGTCACGTGATCCAGAGCGCCGGCTCGGAGCCCGCTCTCACTTCTCGAAGAGAGACCTGACGGTCAGGATGTTTCGACCGTGGACGGAGGACGGGCGTTCCCGTCCGGATTCGACGAAACCGAGCTTCTCGAGCACCCGCCGGGACGGGAGGTTCCATTCCCAGACGCCGGCCCAGACGCGGTCGATTCCCACCCCGGCTGCCCATGCCAGGACGCTCTGAGCAGCTTCGGTGGCGTATCCCCGATTGTGCTCGGCACGGAGCAGCTCGAACGCGAGCTCCGGCTCCTCGCCCACCCCCTCGCCGCCGTAGACGAGACCGCAGTACCCGATCGATACCCCGGTGTCGATCCGTTCCACGGTGAGAAGCGACGAGGCCTCAGCGCCCTGGATATGCGCTCGGATGTCGGCCAGGCCGGGGCGGCCAGCCGCGTCGAGCCGACGGTGAGCGGGCACTCGGTCGTCACGTTCGCTCCACAGGTGCCGGAAGACGGGTGCGTCCTCGATCGTCTGCCGGCGCAGGCGGAGGCGCGACGTCTCCATTTCCGGGATGCGGGGCAGGTGACTCATCCTCGCAGTCTGGCACTCATCCGCCCCCGCGCTGTGATCTGCAGCGCCTAATGGGAGGACCAGACGCCGAGCTCGTTGCCGCTCGGGTCGGCGAAGTGAAGGCGCCGGCCACCGGGTAACGCATACGGCTCCTGCAGGATCCGGCCGCCTGCGTCCTGGATCGCCGCCTTCGTCGCATCGAGGTCATCGGAGTAGAGCAGCACGAGCGGACCGCCGACGGGTCGTGGTGCGTCCGCGAGCAGGAGCCCGCCGACCTCGCTCCCGTCTCCGCGGGGCGAGAGGATACCTGCATAGCCAGGGCCGTAGTCCTGAAAGCGCCACCCGAAGGCGGTGGTGAAGAAGCGTTTCGCCACGTCGAGATCCGTGACGACGAGCTCGACATAGTCGAGGGCGTGGTGCTGCGAGGAGGCTGTCATGCGGGCACTCTAGACACGGCGTCGGACATCGTCGGTCAGGAGTAGCGTGGAAGGGTGCCTCAGGTCTCCCACTCCCCCGTCTCCACACCGGGGTGGCGAGCCTGGGCGATCTGGTCCGTCGGCGTCGCGGCCTACGTGCTCGCCATCACCAACCGCACCTCTCTCGGCGCCGTCGGTGTCGAGGCCGCCGACCGCTTCCAGGCGGACGCCTCGACGCTCGCGCTGTTCGCGGTCGTGCAGCTCGCCGTCTACGGCGGGATGCAGATCCCGGTGGGCGTCCTCCTCGACCGCTACGGATCCCGTCCGATCATCACGGCGGGGATGCTGCTCATGGCGGCCGGACAGCTCACCATGGCACTCTCCCCCAGCATCGGCATCGCGATCGTCGCGCGTGTCCTCCTCGGAGCCGGCGACGCCGCCGTCTTCCCTGCCGTGCTGCGACTGGTGGCCACGTGGTTCCCCGCGCAGCGCGGGCCCGTCATGGTTCAGTTCACCGGGATCATCGGGCAGGCCGGGCAGCTGATCGCGCTGGTGCCGGTCGCCGCCCTGCTGCACGCCACCACCTGGTCGATCACGTTCGGCAGCATCGCCGGTCTCGGCCTGCTCTTCACGATCCTCGTGTGGCTCATCGTGCGCAACAACCCCGCGGAGAGCGGCCCCGACGTGTCGGTGAACACGGACACCGGAGTCGTGCGTGTCGTGACGTCGGCGATCGACACGGGCGTCGGCATCCGGGCGGCCTGGGCGCATCCCGGGACGCGGCTCGCGTTCTGGTCGCACTTCACCACCCCGTTCGCCGGCACGGTGTTCGTGCTGCTGTGGGGCATGCCGTTCCTCACGGCAGGCGAGGGCCTGACCACCGCCCACGCAGCGGGGATCATCTCGATCTACGTGGTCGCGGGCATGATCCTCGGGCCGATCATCGGCGATCTCTCCCGCCGCCTCCCGAATCACCGCTCGCTCGCCCTCGTCCTCCCCGCCGTCGGCGTGCAGATGGCCGCGTGGATCGCGGTCATCGCCCTCCCCGGCCCCGCCCCGGACTGGCTCCTCTGGGTCCTGGCGATCGCTCTCGCGACCGGGGGGCCCGCGTCGATGATCGCCTTCGACCACGCCCGCACGCACAACCCCGCGCACCGCCTCAGCACGGCGACCGGAGTCACGAACGCGGGGGGCTTCATCGCAGCCCTGATCGCGGTCTTCGTGATCGGCCTCCTCCTCGACGCCCAGGGCGCCGGCACCCCGGACACCTACACGCTCGACGCCTTCCGTGTCGCGTTCCTCACCCCGATCCCCCTCTGGATCCTCGGGGTCGTCTTCATCCTCATCGAACGCAAACGGACGCGCATCCGCATGGGGCTGGATCCCGAGCGGCGTCGCTGAGCACCCATAGGATGAGGCATGGCCTCCGCTCCCCCGTCGACCGCCCCCGTCTCGAGCGCCCGAGACGGCCGCACGAGGCCACCGGTGACGGCGGGGCTGCTCGCCGGCCTGCTCCTCGGCGCACTCTGGATCGTCTCCGGCGCCATCGCACGACTGACCGGTTCCGACATCGTTCTGACGCGGTTGCTGAGCTTCGCCGGTATCGGACCGCTTCAGAGTCATGCCTGGCTGCTCCCCGGTGCGTGGGGCGTCCTGGTGCTGACGGTGACGGCCGCCGTGCTGTGCAGCGTCGTCTGGGTCGTGGGACGCGGTGCGCAGGGTGTCGGCCGGGCTCCCGCGTTCCTCGTGCTCTGGTTCGGTGCCGTCCTCGCCGGAACGACCGTCGGGCTGTGCGACGACGTCACCCGGGTGCTGTCCTTCCTGCCTCTCTCGGGCCTGCACGGTGTCACCGCGGCGGTCGTCGAGTCCGCGCCGGACACCGCCTACTGGGGACTCGCCTGGGGCTGGATCCCCGCCTGGGCGTTCTCGCGCAGAGCCGGTGAGGAATCTGCGCGGCGGTGGTCCCCGGGCCTTCTCGGTGTCACCCTCGCGAGCGTGGTCGCTCTCGTCGTGGTCGGGAGCCTGGCCGATGCCGCGTGGCAGCGCCAGATCGTCGAGGAGAACGCCGCGCTGCAGGGCGCCACCGACGAGACGGGAGCCTTCGTCGATCCGGCGGCAGTGGGCGACCCTGTGCCGGAGCGCGCCCCGGGGGCCTCGACACCCCAGCTTCCCGCGGGCGCCTGCACCCTCGACCGAGCCACACTGCTGCTCGGAACCGCCGACGGGGCCACGGGGCACCGCGCCCAGAGCATCCGGCTGATGAACGTCGGTGAGGAGCCCTGCGTGGTCGAGGGGTATCCCGACATCGCGTTCGCGGACCAGAACGGCCATGCGCTCGACGTCGAGGTGCGCCCCGGTTCCTCATTCCTCGCGACCGACCCCGGTATCGCGCCCGTCACGGTGCCGCCCGGCGGCGAGGCGACTGCGGTGATCGGCTGGGATGCCAACGCGACGGACGGCGCTCTCGTCGCCCGCGCCCTGCATGCCGCCGTGCTCCCCGGACTCGACCGCGGCTCGTGGCCGGTCGAGCTCGACATCGTCTCGGGCTCCGAGGTCGAGATCACCGCCTGGCACCTCGGCGCCGCACCGGCCGCGCCGTGAGGGTACGCAGCGTCGTCAGCGCAGCAGGTGCTGGAACGTCTCCACGATCAACTCGACGCTGACGCGCTCCGGCACCTCCGCGTCGCCCGCCTCGAATTCCGCGAGCTCCACGCCGCGGACGTCGGCGGCCGGGATAGCGGCGAACAGCGCGGCCACCTGGTGCGGCAGCAGACCGTCGCCGACCCGATAGGCCGCGGGGATGTAGCCGGGCTCCAGGACGTCCCAGTCGACATGGATCCACACCGGCCGCCCGGCGATGAGGGCGCTCAGCCGTTCGGGCGTGCTCTCCGCGGGGCTGAGGACGGTCACTCCCGCGCCGGCGAGGAGCTCCCCCTCGGCGGGGTCGATGTCGCGGCCGCCGACGACGATGACCTGCCGCGGGTCGATGCCCGCCCCGTGGCCGCTGTCCCACAGGCCGCAGGCGGCGGCGAGGACCATGCCGCCGAGGTAGCCGGAGTCGGTGGTGTCCGGCGTGTTGAAGTCCCCGTGCGCATCGATCCACAGCACCACCGCGTCGGGGTGGTGCTCGGCAGCGCTCGGCAGCGTTCCGAGGCTCGCCGCACACGTGTTCGTCACGAGGAGCGGCGTCGCCTGCCCCGCGATCGCCTCCTGCACCGCGGCCCGGAGGCCCGCGAGCGTATCTGCCGCCTCGGGCAGCGCGACCGACCAATCATCGAGCCGAGCGGGCTCCGGAGTGCCGACCACGACGGGCTCCTGCCGGAGAAGCGAGGACAGGGCGTCGGCGACGCGGCGCGCCCCGACGAGGGCTCCGTCCGTGCGGTCGGCGACGCGACCCTGGTTGAGGATGAGCGCGAAGGGCCTGGTCATCCGCTCAGTCTCCCACCCGGCGCAGACCGCGGCCAAACCGCCGGACGCGGCCTGCACTAACGCCGGCGCGGAGTCCATCCCGACGGCAGCCCTCCGTCGACGAAGGCGCGGTCCCGGTCCGCCGCCGCCGACCAGCCCTGCGCCTCCTCCTCGGTGTCGAAGGCGCCCCGGGCCACGCGGAAGCCGACGTCCTCGTGGTGCATGCGCGGCGCTCCCCCACGGCGGACCGAGGCGCGCACGCTCCAGGCGTCGTCGGCGAACCCGCCGCCGCGGAAGACCCGGTAGTCGTCGTACCGCGCGGGGTCGAGGAGGTCCCAGCACCATTCCCACACGTTCCCGAGCGTGTCGAACAGCCCGTGCAGGTTCGGGAGCTTCCCACCCACGTCCTGCGGCGTACCGACTCCGTCGGCAGCAGTCCACGCGGCCTCGGTCAGCGGGGCGTAGTGCGGCCCGGTGGAACCGGCGCGGCAGGCGTACTCCCACTCGGCCTCGGTCGGCAGGCGGTAGCCGTCCGCCGTGGTGTCCCAGGCCACATCCTCACCCTCGAAGTGGTAGACGGGATCGAGCCCCTCCCACTCCGAGGCGGCGTTGCAGAAGTGGACGGCCCGCAGCCAGCTCACGTCGGCGACCGGGCGACGAGGATGCCGTGACGGGGTGCCCAGGACCTCGGTGACCTGTTCTTCGGTCACCGGGAAGACACCGAGGGCGAAGGGTTCGAGTTCCACGGTGCGGCGCGTGCGTCGCCGGGCGTCGTGCAGCGTCACCGTGCCGGCGGCGAGACGGACGAGCTCGATATCGCTCATGCGCGAGGTACGGCGACGCTCACGCCGGAGTCCGCTCGACCCAGGTGGGGTACTTCGCTGCGCGGCCGTCTCCGGACGAGGTCCGCGTCACGCGTCGACGCACCCAGGGTCCGACGAACTGCCGGTAGTAGGCCAGACCCGCGGGGCCGGCGGTCCAGCGATCGAGCGGTGCCCACCAGGCTGCCGGCGGCTCGAAGCCGAGTCCATGCAGCACGCGGGCCGCGACACGATGGTGTCCGGCCGCGTTCATATGAAGCCGGTCCTCCGACCAGTACGCGGGCTTCGAGAGCTCCGTGTCCGGCCAGTTGAGGGCGCGGATCACGTCGGGGCGGTCCTCGATCCGCCGCAGGACGGCCTCGGAGAGCAGGTCGCCCCGGCGCTGCACGAGGGAGCCCATCGGAAGCTGCCCGCTGGGGTTGGCACCGGAGAGCAGGATCATCGTCACGCCCTCCTCGTCGCACCGTCGCAGCACCCGGCTGAACGCATCGGCGATGTGCTCCACGTCGGTCCGCGGCCGCAGCATGTCGTTGCCGCCGCCGTTGAACGACAGGTGCGTGGGACGCAGGGCCAGGGCGGGTTCGAGCTGCTCCTCGACGATCGGCCAGGCCAGCTTCCCTCGGATCGCCAGGTTCGCGTACTGGATGGGGTGCCCCGCGGCATCCGCCCATCCCTGCGCGGCGATGTCGGCCCAGCCGCGCTCGCGCCCATCGGGGAGCACATCGCCCACGCCTTCGGTGAAGGAGTCGCCTATCGCGACGAAACGTACATCAGCCACGCGCCCAGCCTATTCCCGGTCCCGGACGTCACCGGTCGTCCAGCGCCGCTCCGCTCCGGTCGACCAGACCCCACGCCGCGGCCGCCGCGAGGAGGAAGCAGGCCGCGAACACGACGAACAGCAGAGGGGCGCCGCCGGCGCCGAGGAGGACGGGAACGGCGAGGGGCGCCACGATGGAGGCGATGCGTCCGACCCCGGCGGCCCAGCCCGCCCCGGTGCCGCGCAGCGAGGTCGGGTAGATCTCGGGCGTCACCGCGTACAGCGCGCCCCACGCGCCGAGGGTGAAGAACGACAGGGACATGCCGGCGCCGATGATCATCGGCACGGTCGTGGCGGTGCCGAAGACGACGGCCGACGCGGTCGCCCCCAGAAGGAAGACCGACAGCGTGATGCGGCGTCCCCACACCTCGATGAGCCAGGCCGCCACGGCGTAGCCCGGGAGCTGCGCGAGCGTGATGATGAGGGTGAAGCCGAACGAACGCACGAGGTCGAATCCGGCGTCCACGAGAATGCTGGGGATCCAGATGAAGGCCCCGTAGTACGCGAAGTTCACGGCCAGCCACACGAGCCAGAGGCACGCCGTCCGCACGCGGAACTCTGCGTTCCAGAGGGTCGCGAGCCGTGCCCGTGCTGTCTTCGCGATGGCCCGCGACGCCGGTTCCTTCCGGAGGGGCGGGGTGTACTCGACTCCCGCATCGGCCTCGAAGGCCGCCACGATGCGATCCGCTTCCGCGATGCGTCCGCGGGACGCCAGCCAGCGCGGCGACTCGGGCAGACCCCATCGCACGACGAGCGCGTAGACCGCGGGGATGGCGCCCAGCGCGAAGGCCCATCGCCAGCCCGATTCGGAGGCGGGGATGACGAAGAAACCGATGAGCGCGGAGGCCGTCCAACCCACAGCCCAGAAGGCTTCCAGGATGACGATGAGGCGGCCGCGGATGCGCGCCGGAGCGAACTCGCTCACGTAGGTCGAGGCGACCGGCAGCTCCGCGCCGAGCCCCAGGCCGACGAAGAACCGCAGCACGAGGAGCGCGGCCACTCCCCCGACCAGCGCGCTGGCCCCCGTCGCTACGCCGTAGACCAGCAGCGTGAGCGCGAACACCTGCCGGCGGCCGAAGCGGTCGGCGAGAAGCCCGCCGAGGGTCGCACCGACCGCCATGCCGACGAAGCCGAGCGACGCGATCCAGCCGGCCTCCCCCTTGGTGAGATCCCATTGCTGGGTCAACGCGGCGATGATGAAGGAGATGAGTCCGACGTCCATCGCGTCGAGCGCCCAGCCGACGCCCGAGCCTGTGAGCAGGCGCAGGTGCCGCCGAGTGAACGGGAGGACATCGAGGCGCTCGGCGAGCGAGGTGCGGCTCGGCAGGGCGGTATCGGCCATGATTCTCATCGTAGGGCCGCCCGTCCCGCCGAGCCGCGAGATGACGTCTGCTCAGTCGCGGTCGGCGAGGAGCTTTCGCACGCGAGGGATGACCTCGGTGCCGTACAGCTCGATGCTGCGCATCATCGACTCGTGCGAGAGGGTGCCGGTCGCATACTTCAGGTCGAAGCGGCCGAGGCCGAGTGTCGTGATCGTATCGGCGATCTTCGCCGCCACCCGCTCCGGCGAGCCGGCATAGAGGGATCCCTCGGGACCGATGTCGTTCTGGAAGCGCGCGCGGCTGTAGGGCGGCCAGCCGCGCTCCCGACCGATGGTGTTGTTCATCGCCTCGAAGCCCGGGTAGGCCTCGTCCCATGCCTCCGCGTCGGTGGGCGCGATGTGTCCCGGCGAGTGCACGGCCACCGGGTGCGCGGTGGTGCCGAAGGACGCGACCGAGCGGTGGTACAGGTCGACGAACGGCTTGAATCGCCCGGCCGGGCCGCCGATGATGGCCAGCATGAGGCCGAGACCGTGACGCGCGACACGCACGACGGACTCGGGGCTGCCGCCGACGCCGACCCACGTGCGCAGGCCCTTCGCGGTCTTCGGGAACACGTCCGCGTTGTCGAGCGACGGCCGCAGCGTGCCGGACCAGGTCACCGGCTCCTCCTTGAGGAGCTCGACGAACAGCTCGAGCTTCTCCTCGAAGAGCCGGTCGTAATCGCGCAGGTCGTAGCCGAACAGCGGGAAGGACTCGATGAATGAACCGCGCCCGAGCACGACCTCCGCCCGCCCTCCGGACAGGGCGTCGAGAGTCGAGAAGCGCTCGAACACGCGCACCGGGTCGTCCGAGGACAGCACGGTCACGGCGGTGCCCAGCCGGATCCGCTCGGTCCGGGCGGCGATCGCCGCGAGCACCATCTCCGGAGACGAGACCGCGAACTCGCGCCGATGGTGCTCCCCCACGCCGAAGAAGTCCACGCCGACGGTGTCGGCCAGTTCCGCCTGGGCGACGACGTTCCGGATGGTCTGCGCGCCGCTGAGCAGCTCGCCGTCCTGATCCCGGGTGATGTCGCCGAACGTGTCCAGCCCGAATTCGATGTCCATGTCGCACCTTCCTATTCAGCTGAATGGAACGCGCGGCGGGAGACGGGCATTCCCGTCACCGAGGCAGCAGCGCGCTCCGCAGCGTGTCCAACCCGACACCGCCCAGATCGAGGGCGCGCTTGTGGAAGCCCTTGAAGCTGAACGCGTCGCCCTCCGCCTGCTGGACGGCGTCGCGGACCTGCTCCCAGATCCGCTGACCGACCTTGTACGACGGCGCCTGACCCGGCCAGCCGAGGTACCGGTTGACCTCGAACTGCACGAACTGGTCCGACATGTTGACGTTACGACGGAGGAAGTCGAGCGCGTAGTCGGCATCCCAGACGCCGTCACCGTCGAGACGGGGCTTGCCGAGGTGCACGCCGATGTCGAGGACCACGCGCGCCGCCCGCATCCGCTGCCCGTCCAGCATGCCGAGGCGATCCGCCGGGTCGTCAAGGTATCCGAGCTGCTCCATCAGTCGCTCCGCATACAGCGCCCAACCCTCCGCGTGACCGGAGGTGCCGGCGAGCAGCCGTCGCCACGAGTTGAGCTCGGCGCGGTTGTAGACAGCCTGGGCGATCTGCAGGTGATGTCCCGGCACGCCCTCGTGGTACACGGTGGTGAGCTCGCGCCACGTGTCGAACTCGGTGACACCCTCGGGGACCGACCACCACATGCGACCGGGACGGGAGAAGTCGTCGGTGGGACCGGTGTAGTAGATCCCGCCCTCCTGCGTCGGCGCGATCATGCACTCCAGGGTGCGGATGGCTTCCGGGATGTCGAAGTGCGAGGCGCCGAGCTCGGCGACCGCACGATCGCTGGTCTCCTGCATCCACCGCTGGAGCGCGTCCGTGCCGACGAGCTTGCGCGCGGGGTCGGATTCCAGGTGCGCGACGGCCTCTTCGACGGAGGCGCCGGGGAGGATCTCGTTCGCGATCGCCGTCTGCTCGGCCACCATGCGGGCGAGCTCTTCGCGACCCCACTCGTAGGTCTCGTCGAGGTCGATGGTGGCGCCGAGGAATCGGCGGGAGTTGAGGGCGTACAGTTCGCGCCCCACGGCGTCCGTCTCACCGGCCTCGGGCGCGAGCTCCTCGGCCAGGAAACGCCGCAGCTCGCCGTAGGCGACCCGGGCAGCCGCGGAGTTGTCCGCCAGGGTGCGGGCGAGCGAGGCGGGAAGCTGGCCCTCCTGCGGGTCGGCGTGCGCGACGAAGGCAGCGAAGAACCCGTCGTCGGCGATGTAGCGGTCGATCTGGGTCGCGACCTCCGCGACCTGGCGGCGGGCGGGAGTGACCCCCTCGGCGATGCCCAGACGGAGCGTCTCGATGTACCCGCGCAACGCCGCGGGCACGGCGGAGAGCCGGGTGGAGACGACCTCCCAGTCCTCGACCGTCGCGGTGGGCATCAGGTCGAAGGCGGAGCGGACGTCCTGCGCGGCGGACGCGATGACGTTCAGGTCGCGCAGGTGCCACTTCGCCTCGTGCAGCTCGAGGTCGAGGCGCAGCTCCGCAGTGAGGTCGGTCTTGGTCACCTCGTCGATCGCATCGACGGGCTCCAGCGCGGAGAGCGTGTCGAGCGTGGCCCGCGTCGCCGCGGCGATCTCCTCATGACCTTCCGGGCTCAGATCGCCGAACCGGTCGTTGACCTCGGACCGGCCGATGTAGGTGCCGAGAGTCGGCGCCAGGACGGCGATCGTGTCGACCCATTCATCGGCGACCCTGTCGATGGCGGAGGGGGTGCGGGGTGCTGAAGTCATACCTTCCAGCCTAATCCCCGCCCCCGTCGGCCACCGGGATCAGTGCGCGGCTTCGTTCCAGTCCCGACCGCGGCCCACCTGCACGTCGAGCGGCACGGAGAGCTGAGCGGCGTCCCCCATCCGCGTGCGGACGATCTGCTCCACCTCATCCCACTCCCCGGCCGCGACCTCGACGACGAGTTCGTCGTGGATCTGCAGCAGCACGCGCGACTCCAGCTTGGCGGCGTGGAGGTCGTCGTGGATGTGGAACAGCGCGATCTTCATGATGTCGGCCGCGCTGCCTTGGATCGGGGCGTTGAGCGCCGCCCGCTCGGCGTTCTCCCGCAGCACGCGGTTGGGACTCGCGAGATCGGGGAACGGTCGCCGACGGCCGAAGATCGTCTCGGTGTAGCCGACCTCCTTGGCCTTCATCACCGAGGCGCGCAGGTAGTCGCGGACCGCGCCGAACCGTGCGAAGTACTCGACCATGAGCTGCTTGGCCTCGGACTGCTCGATGCGCAGCTGCTTGGACAGCCCGAACGCGGAGAGGCCGTAGACGAGGCCGTACGACATCGCCTTGACCTTGGTGCGCATCGCCGGGGTGACCTCGGACGGATCGACGCCGAACACGCGGGCGCCGACGAAGCGGTGCAGGTCTTCACCGCTGTTGAACGCCTCGATCAGCCCCTCGTCGCCCGAGAGGTGCGCCATGATCCGCATCTCGATCTGCGAGTAGTCGGCGGTGAGCAGGGTCTCGTACCCCTCGCCGACCTCGAAGGCGCTGCGGATGCGCCGCGACTCCTCGGTGCGGACCGGGATGTTCTGCAGGTTCGGATCGGTGCTGGACAGGCGTCCGGTCTGGCTGCCGGTCTGCACGTACGTCGTGTGGACCCGGTGGTCCTCCCGGATCGCGGTGTCGAGGGACTCGATGATCTGCCGCAGCTTCGTCGCCTCGCGGTGCTGCAGCAGCAGGCTCAGGAACGGGTGCGGGTGGGATTCCTGCAGGTCGGCGAGCACCGCGGCATCGGTCGAGTACCCGGTCTTCGTCTTGCGCGTCTTCGGAAGCTGCAGGTCTTCGAACAGCACCTCCTGCAGCTGCTTCGGCGACCCGAGGTTGAACTCGCGACCGACGACCGAGAACGCCTCCTGGGCCAGGGCGTCCGCCCGCGTCGCGAGCTCCGCCGAGAACGTCGACAGCACCTCGTGCGACACGGCGACGCCCGCGAGCTCCATGTCGGCGAGCGTGCGGAGCGTCGGCAGCTCGATGTCGCGGAGCACCGCATCCACCGGCTCCGGCAGATCGTTCCGCAGCGCCTCGGCCACCCGGAGGATGAACCATGCCTCCTGCGAGGGGGTGGCGCCCTCGGTCTCCGGCACGAGCTGCGACGGATCGGCCTGGGGGAGCTTCTCCCCCAGGTAGCGCTGCACGAGGTCGGACAGCGTCTTGTCCGGGAAGCTGGGGCGCAGCAGCCAGCCCGCGAGGCTCGTGTCGTACGCGAGCCCGCCCAGACGGATGCCCTGACGGAGCAGCGCCTTCACCTGCGGCTTGGCGTCGTGCAGCACCTTCGGCGCGTCGGACTCCAGCCACGCACGCAGCGCCTGGGCCCCCTCCTCCGACCAGTCGAGCTCGCGCAGCTCGCTCCCGGTGGCGACACCGACGCGCACCGGTGCGCCCGACTGCACCACGACCCGGAGAGCGATGTCCCCTTCCTGAGCCGCGGCCCACGTGGCCAGATCAGCGGCGGACACCTGTGCCGGCGTGGGCATCTCGACGACGGAGGCCGGATCGTCGGCGACCTCGCCCGCACCGACGGCCTCGAAGACCCGCGGCAGCAGCGTGCGGAACTCCAGCCGGGCGAAGATGTCGCGGACGGCCTCGGCATCGATCGGGGCGACGGCGAGGTCGGCCGGTGCGACCGGCAGCTCCACGTCGGTCAGCAGGCGGTTGAGCTTGCGGTTGCGGCGGACGTCTTCGATGTGGTCGCGGAGGTTGCCGCCGACCACGCCCTTGATCTCACCGGCACGCTCGAGCAGCTCGTCGAGGGAGCCGAACTGCGTGAGCCACTTGACGGCCGTCTTCTCCCCCACCTTCGGCACGCCGGGGAGGTTGTCGCTGGTCTCACCCACAAGGGCGGCGATGTCGGGGTACTGTTCGGGACGGACGCCGTAGCGCTCCTGCACGGTCGCCGGGTCGTAGCGCTTGAGCTGTGAGACACCCTGGACGGACGGGTACAGCAGCGTGACGTCGTCGGTGACGAGCTGGATGGTGTCGCGGTCTCCCGAGACCACGAGCACGTCGTAGCCCTGGGCCGCCCCCTGCGTGGAGAGGGTGGCCAGGATGTCGTCGGCCTCGATGCCCTCCTGCGTCAGCACCGGGATCGACATCGCCGCGAGGCAGTCCTGCAGCAGCGGGATCTGGCCCTTGAACTCCTGCGGCGTCTCGGACCGGGTGGCCTTGTACTCCGGGTACTCATCGGTGCGGAACGAGTGGCGGGAGGTATCGAACGCGATCGCGAGATGCGTGGGCTGCTCGGCCTTGATGAGGTTGACCAGCATGGACAGGAAGCCGTAGATGGCGTTCGTGTGCTGGTTGTCCTTGGTGGTGAAGTTGTCGACCGGGAGGGCGAAGAAGGCCCGGTAGGCGAGCGAGTGGCCGTCGACGACCATGAGGGTAGGCTTTGCGGAGTCCGTCACCCTGTCAGCCTAACGAGGAGCACGGACACCCGCAGAGGAGGATGCATGAGCGAGGTCGCCACCAGCGAAGGACTCGAGTGGGCGGCCGCCCGCGGCATGGGGGCGCTGGCCGAGAAGATGGGCATGGAGTTCGTCGAGTTCGGCGTCGATCGGTGCGTGGCGACGATGCCGGTGGAGGGCAACACCCAGCCCGTCGGTCTCATGCACGGCGGCGCCTACGTGGTCCTCGGCGAATCGCTCGGCTCGATGGCGGCGAATCTGCACGCAGGAGCGGGCCGCCTCGCCGTCGGCGTCGACATCAACGCCACGCACACCCGGTCGGCCACCTCGGGCGTCGTCACCGGGGTCTGCACACCCGTGCACCTGGGGCGCAGCATCACGGTGCACGAGATCGTCGTCACCGACGATCAGGGTCGGCGCTGCTCGACGATCCGCATCACCAACATGATCAAGGACGCTCCCGCCGCGGACTGAGCGGTTCCTCCAGCAGCAGCTGGAACAGGATGTGGTCCTGCCACTCCCCCGCGATCCGCAGGTACTTCGGCGCGATGCCGATGCGCTCGAAGCCGGTGGCGGCGAGGACCCGCTGCGAGGCGACGTTGTGCAGCAGCGTCGACGCCTGGAGGCGATGCAGCCGCAGCTCGTCCCGCGCGTGCTCCGCCACGAGGGCGACCGCGCGCCCCGCGAGCCCTCGGCGCAGTCGGGTGGAATCGATCCAGTACCCGAGATCGGCGCTCCAGAACGCACCGCGCACGATGGTGTTCAGGTTGACCCGGCCGCGGATCTCGCCGTCGTCCGAGAGGATAACGAACCGGGAACTCCGGCCGAGGGCGGCCTCGGCGACGCACTGCTGCGCGTTCTGCTCCTGCCATTCCTCGGTGAAGAACGCCTCGGAACGCGCCGGCTCCCACGGGGCGAGGTGCTCTCTGTTCGCGAGATACGCGCGCGCGAGCGCCGCACCGTCGCCGGCGCGGACCGGCCGCAGAACGTGCTCTGCGTCCAGCCGGAGCACCGGAGTGCCTTACTTCTTGGGAGCGAGCTGCTCGATGATCGCCTTGGCGACGTCCTGCATCGTCAGGCGGCGATCCATCGACGCCTTCTGGATCCAGCGGAACGCCTCGGGCTCGCTCAGGCCCATCTTCTCGTTGAGGAGGCCCTTCGCGCGGTCGACGAGCTTGCGGGTCTCGAAGCGCTCGACCATGTCGGCGACCTCGGCCTCGAGGGTGATGATCTGCTCGTGGCGGGCCAGGGCGATCTCGATCGCGGGGAGGAGATCGTTCGGGGTGAAGGGCTTCACGACGTAGGCGAGGGCTCCGGCCTCGCTCGCGCGCTCCACGAGCTCCTTCTGACTGAACGCGGTCAGCAGCACGACCGGGGCGATGTTGCCCTTGTGGAGCTTCTCGGCGGCGCTGATGCCGTCGAGCTGGGGCATCTTCACGTCCATGATGACGAGGTCGGGACGCAGCTCGGTGGCGAGGGCCACCGCCGTCTCGCCGTCGCCGGCCTCGCCGACGACATCGAAGCCGTTGTCGCGGAGGATCTCGACGATGTCGAGACGGATCAGCGACTCGTCTTCGGCGACGACGACGCGTCGGGGTGCGGATGCCGTGGGCTGCTCAGCCTGTTCTTGCTCGGTCACCCCTCCATCCTAACGGAGAGGTCCCCACCACCGGCTGAAGACAGAGGACGCGCGGGGAACCGTCCGTCGTCTGCGCTACAGTCGAAGTCGCGAGACACGGGCCGGCGTGGCGGAATGGCAGACGCGGAGCACTCAAAATGCTTTGTCCGAAAGGGCGTGTGGGTTCGAGTCCCACCGCCGGCACCAGCATCGCGGACCGCTCGCCCCGTCACTCGGCGATGGTGTGCTCCTGCCACCGAGGGATGACTCGCCGCTCATTCCAGCGGTTCGTTCAACCAGGCCACGAGACGACCGTGCGCGTGGCCCGTTCTCGAGCCTCCCGCGGTGGACCGTTCCCGGGTCCCCCTCTGAGCGCGGACCTCTACGATGAGGATCTCGAGAAGCTCGCTGATGCTTCGAAACGCCCTGTTCTCGGCTGCACGCACAGACGCAAAGTGACGCTTGACCAGTCGACTGGTGAGCGAATCCTCGACTGCTGCACTGATCGGCTGTTTTATGAGCGGCTTCGTGATCAGTTTCAATTCATGCTCCTTCGCTCCGCGTATGTATCCGACTACCCACTCCCTGGTCCCAGGAGGAGCGGGATGGATCCGGAACCATCGCTCCACTGCATCTCTTACGTTCTGCGAGTCGACTTCGAGGTCACGCAGCTTGGTGCGAGTGTCGACGAGTGCACGCGTCAACTGGGTCGGGCTGGTTTCGTGCCAGTCGTCAAGCTCTGAATTCTCGAGGATGTCCAGCGTCGTCCTGTGTTTATTCGAGAGCACTCCGAGCGCGGAGTAATCGGGTACGTAATGCGGTCGCTGCAAGACGTAGAGCATCGGCTCTACCAGGCGGCGACTCACCCGCTCGACAAGGATGCGCTTTTGCCGCCTCTCAATCCCCCGCTGGTACAGGTAGAGCACGATGCCAATAAAAACACCGGTCGCCAAGGCCACAGTGAGGTCAGGTATCAAAGTGGAAAGATCGGGAGGCCACGGGCCGGTGCTGTCGGGTGCTGGCGCATCGGCTCCGCGTGCCCCATGCAGCCCGCTCACGACTGGACCATCTTGAGTCTGCCCAAGTCAGCAGCTCGGCCACGCCAGCTTGTCGTGACGTGGTAGCAGAGACGCTTCCCCAGCGGCATTCCTGCCCCACTCATGCGGTTGCGGAGAACGGACCTGGCATCGTGGTCGCCCCCATCACGCAAGCCGTCAGCGCCACTATCGACGCGCAAAGCACTCGTTGAGCAGGTCGACGAGCTGAAATCAGAGTGTCCCCACCACACGCCCACCGGAACGTTCATGCGCTCATGCTAGCGGCCGTTGACGGCCCGTCTGCGCGGGCACCGCTGTATGGGTCTCGATACCCTCGGCGGGGGTTCGGTCGTGGGTTCGAGTCCCACCGCCGGCACCAGCATCGCGGACCGCTCACCCCGTCACTCGGCGAGGGCGGCGAGTTCGGCCATCACACGGGGGTGGGCGAGGATGCGGAAGTGCCCGCCCGTCTCCAGGACGACGTTCTTGGCCCCGGCGAGCTCGCTCCCCTCGGGGATGTGCGGATCGAACGCGGCGTAGATCGAGACGATGCGCGCGTTCACATCGAGCTCCCGCCCCAGCGCGACGATCGAGGGGTCGTCTGGTGAGAACGCCCGCAGCACCCGACCGGGCAGCAGCCGCGCATATCGGGAGCCCCCGAACGGCGTCGCGATGGCGAGCATGCCGCGGATCCGGGCACCCTCCGGGCCGGTCATCACCAGCTTCCCGGCGAGGCCGCCTTTGCTGTGGGCGACGAGGAACACGCCCGAGAGGTCGTGCGCGCGCAGGTAGTCGGCCACCTGATCGGCCTCATCCTGCACGGGGAACTGGTTACGGTGCAGCGCATCCACGACATGGACCGGGTGCCCCCGCTCGTGCAGCGCGACGATGAGCGGCTCCAGGAAGCGCCAGGTCTCGTAAACACCGGCGAGCACCACGATCGGGGCACGGTCTCCGGTGGTGAAGTCATCCGCCTGGTCACGGCCGAAGAACGATCGGACCTGCCAGAACCCCGCGTAGGCGTAGTCCGCGGCCCACCAGCCCAGAATCCTCAGGACGCTGATCGTGCCCTCCCCCGCCGGATGGGTGCGGCCGGCACCGCCGTCGGCCATGCTCCCGTCGTGTGGGCCAGGATCGCGGAAGCCACCGCCCGGGGCGCGGACTGCTGCGCGACATGATGATGACCGGGGATCTCCACCAATCGCGAGACGGCCGCCGCGTCGCGCAGGCGCCGGCACCACGCGCGTCCTGCGATCGGATCGTCACTCCCCCGGACGACGAGCACCGGCATGGTGAGAGCCGCGACCCTCTCCTCCAGGGGATACGCGAGCATGTGCCGGACCTGGCGGAGATACCACCGCACGCCGCAGCGCAGGTAGTCGGTGAAGACGACCGTGTTGATCGCGGGGGTCTCGCCGACGGTGTCGACGGCCAGGGCCCGGGCCTGCGCGCCGAGAGTCCGGTGGGCGTCGTCGGTGACGGGACCGATCGTCACGACGGTCCGGACGTACTCGGGATGCCGCAGCGCCGTCTCCACGGCCCACTGCACGCCCATCGAGTGTCCGACGAGCACGACCCGGTCGTCGTCGAGGCTCGCCACCACCTGGGCCAGGCCCGCCGCCATTTGCGGGATCGAGACGTCGAACCGGGGCTTGGGCAGGCCGCCGAAGCCCGGGAGGTCGACGGAGACCACTCTGGTCGTGTCCGCGAGCACGGCGTGCAGCCGCGACAGATACCGATGCGACATCCCGATCCCGTGCACGAGGACCACGGTCGAGGCGGTGCTGCCGGCGGGCCGAGGACTCTCCAGGATGCGGAACGTCAGCCCGGAGGTGACGAGGAGACGACGGAGGACCATGGCAGCACGCTAACCGAGGCCGCCGTCACGGCCGAGAGGCTTGACGCACCGGCCCGGAGATGACAGGGAGGGGCGAGGCCGAAGCCCCGCCCCTCCCGGAACGCCCTGCGTCAGACGCCGGCCTTGTAGATCGGCGCGGCGCCACGGAGCGCATCGCCGACCTTGTGCACGCGCAGGTCGTTCGTGGAGCCGATGATCCCGGGAGGGGACCCGGAGATGACGACGACCTTGTCCCCCTCGACGGCGAGGCCGTTCCCGAGGAGGTACTCGTCGACCTGGTGGTACATGAGGTCGGTGTGCTGCACCATGTCGACGAGGGTGGAGCGGAGACCCCAGGTCAGCGCCATACGACGACGGATGCCGGGCTCCGGCGTGAAGGCCAGCATCGGGATGCGGGAGCGCAGACGGGACAGGCGGCGCGCCGAGTCGCCCGACTGCGTGAACACGCACAGGAACTTGGCGTCCACGAACTCCGCGACCTCGAGGGCCGCGAGCGTGATGGCACCACCCTGCGTGCGGGGCTTCGTCGTGAGCGGCAGGATGCGCTCCAGGCCGTGCTCCTCCGTCGACTCGATGATGCGGGCCATCGTCTCGACGACGACGACCGGGTAGTCGCCCACGCTGGTCTCGCCGGAGAGCATGACCGCGTCGGCGCCGTCGAGGACGGCGTTGGCGACATCGGAGGTCTCGGCGCGGGTCGGCACCGGGCTGTTGATCATCGACTCGAGCATCTGCGTCGCCACGATGACAGGCTTCGCGTTGCGACGGGCCAGCTCGACCGCGCGCTTCTGCACGATCGGGACGGCCTCGAGGGGCAGCTCCACGCCGAGGTCGCCGCGGGCGACCATGATGCCGTCGAACGCGTCGACGATCTCTTCGAGGGCGTCGACGGCCTGCGGCTTCTCGATCTTGGCGATCACCGGGACGCGGACGCCCTCCTCCGCCATGATCTCGTGCACGCGGGTCACGTCCGAGGCGTTGCGCACGAACGACAGCGCGATGAGGTCGGCACCGGTCCGGAGGCCCCAGCGGAGGTCCTCCTCGTCCTTCTCGCTGAGCGCGGGGACGTTGACGGCGACGCCGGGCAGGTTGATGCCCTTGTTGTTCGAGACGGCGCCGGCGACGACGACACGCGTGGTGACGGTCACGCCGTCGGTCTCGACGACCTCGACGCGCACCTTGCCGTCGTCGATCAGCAGGAAGTCCCCGGGCTTGACGTCCTGGGGAAGGCCCTTGAACGTGGTGCCGCAGATCTCCTTGTTGCCGATGATGTCCTCGGTGGTGATCTTGAAGATGTCGCCCTTGGCGAGCTCGTACGGTCCGTCCTCGAACCGGCCGAGACGGATCTTCGGCCCCTGGAGGTCGACGAGGATGGCGACGGCACGACCGGAGTCCTCCGCCGCGCGGCGCACGTTCGCGTAGTTGTTCTCGTGCACGGAGTAATCACCGTGGCTGAGGTTCAGTCGGGCGACGTCCACACCCGCATCGATCAGTGCGCGCACCGTCTCATACGTGGAAGTGGCGGGGCCCAGGGTGGCGACGATTTTCGCGCGTCTCAACATGTCTCCAGGGTAGAAGTGGGGGATTACAAACAGGCGACACTGCCGGCCTCAGCCTACGCGGGCTGGAGGCCGATCGCGACATCGCTCGGGCGCACGGGCTCCGGCAGCACGGTGGTGCCCATGAGGAAGCGGTCGACGTTCGCCGCCGCCGCCCGGCCCTCCGCGATCGCCCAGACGATGAGCGACTGCCCGCGTCCCGCGTCGCCGGCCACGAACACGCCGGGGATCGACGACTCGTAGCTCGCGGCACGACGGAAGGCGCCGCGCTCGGTCACCTCCGGACGGGTGTCCTCGGTGTAGCCGTCCTGCTCCGGTCCGGTGAAGCCCATCGCGATGAGCACCAGGTCGGCCGGGATCTCCCGCTCCGTGCCGCTCTTGGGCACGCGGCGACCGTCGATGTACTCTGTCTCGGCCACGCGCAGTGCGCGGACCTCGCCGACCTCGTTCGACAGGAACTCCACGGTCGAGGCGAGGAAGACCCGCTCCCCGCCCTCCTCGTGCGCCGAGGCCACCTCGAAGATCGTCGGCATCATCGGCCACGGCTGGTGATCCGGGCGCGTCTCGCTCGGCTGCTTGCCGATGGCGAGGTTGGTGACGCTGAGCGCGCCCTGGCGGTGCGCGGTGCCGATGCAGTCGGCGCCCGTGTCGCCGCCGCCGATGACGATGACGTGCTTGCCCTCGGCGGTGATCTGGTCCGGGACGGTGTCGCCGGCGACCGCGTGGTTCGACTCGACGAGGTACTCCATCGCGAAGTGCACGCCGTCGAGGTCGCGACCAGGGATCGGCAGGTCGCGCGGGACCGTGGCGCCAGTGGCGATCACGACCGCGTCGTACCGGGCGCGCAGGTCGGCCCAGGAGATGTCCTTGCCGATCTCGACGCCGGCGCGGAACCGCGTGCCCTCCTCCTGCATCTGGCGCAGGCGGGCTTCGAGCTGGCTTTTCTCCATCTTGAAGTCCGGGATGCCGTACCGGAGCAGGCCGCCGATGCGGTCGTCGCGCTCGAAGACGGCGACGGTGTGCCCCGCGCGGGTGAGCTGCTGGGCGGCCGCGAGACCGGCGGGGCCCGAGCCCACGACGGCCACGGTCTTGCCCGTGAGGCGCTCCGGCGGCTCCGGCTCGACCCAGCCCTTGGCGAAGGCCTCGTCGATGATCGAGACCTCGATCTGCTTGATCGTCACGGCCGGCTGGTTGATGCCGAGGACGCACGAGCTCTCGCACGGCGCCGGGCAGAGGCGCCCCGTGAACTCCGGGAAGTTGTTGGTCGCGTGCAGACGCTCGATCGCCGCGCGCCCCTCGCCGCGCCAGGTGAGATCGTTCCACTCGGGGATGAGGTTGCCCAGCGGGCACCCGGAGTGGCAGAAGGGCACGCCGCAGTCCATGCACCGGCCGGCCTGGCGGCGGAGCACGGCCTTGTCGCCGGGCTCGTACACCTCTTTCCAGTCCATGATGCGCACGGGCACCGGACGGCGAGCGGGAAGTTCCCGCTCGGTCACCTTCAGAAAGCCTTTGGGGTCAGCCACCGGTCACCTCCAGGATGCGGTTCCAGACGATGTCGCCGTCGGGGTCGATCCCCTCGGCCAGTGCCTCCTCGCGCATGCTGCGCACGGCGGCGAAGTCACGCGGGAGCACCTTCACGAACTCCGCCGCGCTGGCGTCGAAGTCCTCCAGCAGGGCGGCGGCGCGCGGCGATGCCGTGCGCTCCACGTGCTCCACGAGCAGCCCGCGCAGCACTTCGAGATCGGCGCGGTCCAGCGGCTCCAGCCGGAGCTCGCCGCTGCCGAGCGACTGCGCGTTCACCTTGCCGGTGTCCAGGGCGTGCACGTACGCCACTCCCCCGGACATTCCGGCACCGAAGTTGCGCCCGGTCGAACCCAGGATCACCGCGAGGCCGCCGGTCATGTACTCGAGCGCGTGGTCGCCCACGCCCTCGACCACCGCGGTCGCACCGGAGTTCCGGACGAGGAAGCGCTCGCCCACCACGCCGGAGATGAACATGGTGCCGGATGTGGCGCCGTATCCGATCACGTTGCCCGCGATGACGTTCTCGTGCGGGGCGATCGCGGAGCCGCGCGGCGGCCGGATCGTGATGTCGCCACCGGAGAGGCCCTTGCCGACGTAGTCGTTCGCGTCGCCCTCCAGCCGGAGGATGATGCCCGGCGGCAGGAACGCGCCGAGCGATTGGCCCGCGGTGCCGGTGAGGGTGACGTCGATCGTCTCCTTCGGCAGTCCGGTGGCGCCGTGGCGCGAGGTCACCTGATGGCCGAGCATCGTACCGACCGCGCGCTCGGTGTTGGCGATCGGGAGCTCCGCCATGACGGGCTCTCCGTTCAGCAACGCCGCCTTCGCGATGTCGATGAGCTGCACGTCGAAGTGCTTGTCGAGCTCGTGGTCCTGGGCGCGGCCGCTGCGACGCGGCTCGCCAGCCGGGAACGCCGGTCCCTCCAGCACCGGGCTGAGGTCGAGCCCCTCGGCCTTCCAGTGCGCGATCGCCGCGTTGGTCTCCAGCAGCTCGGTGCGGCCGACGATCTCGTCGATCGAGCGGTAACCGAGCTCGGCGAGCAGCTCGCGCACCTCCTCCGCGATGAACTCCATGAAGTTCACGACGAACTCGGGCTTGCCCGTGAACCGGTCGCGCAGGACGGGGTTCTGCGTCGCGACGCCTACCGGGCAGGTGTCGAGGTGGCAGACGCGCATCATGATGCAGCCGCTGACCACGAGGGGTGCGGTGGCGAAGCCGAACTCCTCGGCACCGAGCAGGGCGCCGATGATGACGTCCCGTCCGGTCTTGAGCTGCCCGTCGACCTGCACGACGACGCGGTCGCGCATGCCGTTGAGCATGAGCGTCTGCTGCGTCTCCGCGAGGCCGAGCTCCCACGGCGTTCCCGCGTGCTTCAGCGAGTTCAGCGGGCTCGCGCCCGTACCGCCGTCGTGACCGGACACGAGGATGACGTCGCTGAGCGCCTTGGCGACACCGGCCGAGACCGCTCCGATGCCGGACTGGCTGACGAGCTTCGTGTGGATACGGGCCTCGGGGTTGGCCCGCTTCAGGTCGAAGATGAGCTGCTTGAGGTCTTCGATCGAGTAGATGTCGTGATGCGGCGGCGGCGAGATGAGGCCGACCCCCGCGGTGGCGTGGCGGGTGCGCGCGACCCACGGGTACACCTTGGTCGGCGGGAGCTGGCCGCCCTCACCGGGCTTGGCGCCCTGGGCGAGCTTGATCTGGATGTCGTCGGCCTCGGTGAGGTAGAGGCTCGTGACGCCGAACCGGCCGGAGGCGACCTGCTTGATCGCGCTGCGCCGCTCGGGGTCGACGAGACGGTCGGGGTCTTCCCCGCCCTCCCCCGTGTTCGACTTGCCGCCGATCCGGTTCATCGCGACCGCGAGCGTCTCGTGCGCCTCCTTGGAGATGGAGCCGTAGCTCATCGCCCCCGTGGAGAAGCGCTTGACGATCGCCGAGACGGGCTCGACCTCGTCCAGCGGCACGGGCTTGCGCGTGCCGGTCCGCAGCGAGAACAGGCCGCGCAGCGTCTTCAGCTCCGCCGCCTGGTCGTCGACGAGCTTCGTGTACTCGCGGAAGATGTCGTAGCGGCGGGTCCGCGTGGAGTGCTGGAGCTTGAACACCGTCTCCGGGTTGAAGAGGTGCGGAGAGCCGTCGCGACGCCACTGGTACTCGCCTCCGGTCCACAGGCGCTCATGAGCACGGGCTGCGGCGTCCTCCGGGTACGCGTAGTCGTGGCGGGCCTGGTTCTCGGCGAAGATCTCCTCGATCCCGATGCCGCCCAGCTTCGACTCGGTACGCGTGAAATAGGCGTCGATGAACTCCTGGCTCAGGCCGACCGCCTCGAACACCTGCGCGCCCGCATAGGACGACACCGTGGAGATGCCCATCTTCGACATGATCTTCAGCACGCCCTTGCCGAGCGCGTAGATGAGGTTCTTCACGGCCTTCTCCGGGGAGATGCCCGTGATGTAGCCGGTGCGCACGAGGTGCTCGACCGTCTCCATGGCCAGGTAGGGGTTGATCGCGGAGGCACCGTAGCCGATGAGCGTCGCGACATGGTGCACCTCGCGCACGTCGCCGGCCTCGACGATCAGACCGACCTTCATCCGGTTCTCGCGCCGGATGAGGTGGTGGTGGATGGCAGACACCATGAGCAGCGACGGGATCGGGACGAGGTCCTTGTTCGAGTCGCGGTCGGACAGGATGATGAACTCCGCACCGTCCTCGATGGCCTGATCGACCTCGGCGCACATCTCGGTGAGGCGCTCGGCGAGGGTGTGGGGTCCTGCGTCGAAGTGGTAGAGGCCGCGGATCGTGGCGCTCGAACGCCCGGGCAGGGCCTTGTCGATGTGCCGGATCTTCGCCAGCTCGTCGTTGTCGATGACCGGGAAGTCGAGCGACACCGTGCGCGTGTGCTCCGGACCCCAGGTGAGGAGGTTGACCTCAGGGCCCAGACCGAGCTTGAGGCTCGTGACGACCTCTTCGCGGATCGAGTCGAGCGGCGGGTTGGTCACCTGCGCGAACTGCTGCGTGAAGTAGTCGAAGAGCAGCCGCGGGCGCTTGCTGAGCACGGCGATCGGGGTGTCCGATCCCATGGCGCCCAGAGGCTCCACGCCCGTCTGGCCCATCGGGGTGAGGAGGATGCGGACCTCCTCCTCGGTGTAGCCGAAGGTGCGCTGTCGCCGGGTGATGGAGGCCGGCGGGTGCACGATGTGCTCCCGCTCGGGGAGGTCGGCCAGGCGGACGGAACCGGCGTCGAGCCACTCCTGCCACGGGTGCATCGTCGCGAGATCGTGCTTGATCTCCTCATCCTCGACGATCCGGCGCTGAGCCGTGTCGACGAGGAACATCTTGCCGGGCTGCAGCCGGCCGCGGCGCTTGATGCGCTCCGGCTCGAAGTGCAGGACACCGGTCTCGGAGCCGATGACGACGAGCCCGTCGGTGGTCTCCGTCCAGCGTCCGGGGCGCAGGCCGTTGCGGTCCAGGGTCGCACCGACGAGCGTGCCGTCGGTGAAGATGAGGGCGGCCGGGCCGTCCCACGGCTCCATCTGGTTGGAGTGGTACTCGTAGAACGCGCGCAGCTCCGGCGAGATGTCGGCCTGCTTCTCGTACGCCTCCGGCACCATCATCATGATCGCGTGCGGCAGGCTGCGGCCGGTGAGGGTGAGCAGCTCCAGCACCTCGTCGAATGAGGCGGAGTCGCTGGCGCCGTCCGTGCAGATGGGCAGCAGGGGCGAGATGTCGCCGAGGAGCTCGGACTCGAGCTGCGACTGGCGGGCGCGCATCCAGTTACGGTTGCCGCCGACGGTGTTGATCTCGCCGTTGTGGGCCAGCATCCGCAGCGGCTGCGCGAGCGGCCACGACGGGAACGTGTTCGTCGAGTACCGCGAATGCACGACGGCGAGCTCGGAGGCGAAGCGCTCGTCCTGCAGATCCGGGTAGAACGGCTCGAGCTGGAGCGTGGTGACCATGCCCTTGTAGCCGAGCGTGCGGCTGGACAGGGAGACGAAGTAGGCGCCGAGCTCGTGGCCCGCGCGCTTGCGCAGACGGTAGGCGACGCGGTCGAGCGCGATGCCGGTCAGCGGCGCATCGGCGAGGGTGGCGCCGCCTGCGCTCACGAAGAGCTGCTCGAAGGCGGGACGGGCCTCGTCGGCGAGCTTGCCGAGGTTCTCGTTGGCTGTGGGGACCTCGCGCCAGCCGAGGACGCGGAGCCCCTCCGCGCGGGCGATCTTCTCGATCCCGGCCTTCTGCTGGCGGCGCTCGCTCGAATCGCGAGGCAGGAAGGCCAGCCCGGCCGCGTACTCCCCCACGGGCGGCAGTTCGAAGCCGGTGACCGCGCGGAGGAAGGCGTCCGGCATCTGGGTGAGGATGCCGGCTCCGTCCCCGGTGCCCGCGTCGGACCCGATGGCCCCGCGGTGCTCCAGGTTGCGCAGGGCCTCGAGGGCCAGCGCGATGATGTCGTGCCCGGCTTCGCCGCGCAGCGTTGCGACCATGGCCAGGCCGCAGGCGTCCTTCTCGAACGCCGGGTTGTACATGCCCTGCTTCGGGGGGTATGCGCCGGAGGCGCCGTAAGGGGGCTGGAAGTACACCAGTTACCGTCCTCAGATCTTCAGTGAAACCCGGGGACGTCGTCGGCCCGCTCGTTCAGTGCAATGGTTCTCCCGCCGCGAGTCGGCGTTATCGGGAGCCGTCCCCGCTCGAGGGAGCAGCGCTTGTGGCAGTGGCTCCGGCGGCGACTTCTTCGGCCGGAGGCTCGCTCACGTCCACGAAATCAGAGGGATTGTCCTGCGATTGTACATCAGCGTCCAGGTCCTTCCGTCCGCGGCCCGGCCGGTACGGCGACGGCTCGAGGCCGGGGTGACGACGGGTCTGCACCACGAGGATGACCAGTCCCACCACCACGCCGATGATCGCGGCCCAGACGTTGCTGCGCAGACCGAGGATGATCTCGCTCGGGTCGATGCGGATCGACTCCCACAGGATGCGTCCGGCGCTGTACCAGATGAGGTAGATCGCGAAGAGGCGACCCCACTGGAAGAACAGCTTGCGTCCGAGCCACAGCAGCACGAGGACGCCGAGGCCGTTCCAGATGACCTCATACAGGAAGGTGGGGTGGAACAGGGTGCCCTCGGGGAGACCGGGAGGGAAGGCCGAGTTGTCGGCCGGGATCTCCAGTCCCCACGGCAGGTCGGTCGGCAGGCCGTAGAGCTCCTTGTTGAACCAGTTGCCGAACCGGCCCATCGCCTGCGCGAGGAGCAGGCCGGGAGCCAGCGCGTCCGCGAACGTCCAGAAGCGGATACCCGTCCACCGGCAGCCCAGGTAGGCGCCGACGGCACCGCCGATGAGCGCCCCGAAGATGGCGATGCCACCCTCCCAGATCGCCCAGACGGAGCCGGGCTCGAAGGGGTTCCAGGTGTTCTTGCCCTCGCCGAAGTAGAAGTTCGGGTGGGTGAGCACGTGGAAGATACGCGCGCCGATGATCGCGAGCGGCACCGCGAGGATGGAGATGTCGATGACCACCCACGGCTCTGCGCCGCGCTTGGTGAGACGGTGGTTCGTCATCAGCACGGCGACGATGATGCCGGCGATGATGCACAACGCGTAGAAGTGGATCCGGAGCGGGCCGAGATCGATGTACGACACGGACGGACTCGGGATGCTGGCGAGCACGCCGGCGGCGGTGCTGTGGAGCGCGGAGGACATGAGTGCGATCCTACTTCTCTGAGACGAAGCGCGCCGACGCGGTGCCGGCGGCCAGGGTTCGGGTGACTTCGGCGAGGGCCGGCACGCCGCCGTCGCGGAGGGCGCGGACGAGAGCGGTGCCCACGATGGCGCCGTCGGCGTACTCGGACACGCCCGCGATCTGCTCCGGCGTCGAGATGCCGATGCCCACGCAGGCGCGGCGGGCGCCGTGGTCGCGGAGCCGCGACACGAGGGTGCGCGCCGCGCGGTCGAGCTCGGCCCGCTCCCCCGTGATCCCCATGGTCGAGACGGTGTAGACGAAGCCCGTCGAGGACCGCACGACGAGGTCGAGGCGCTCGTCGGACGAGGTCGGAGCCGCGAGGAAGACCCGATCGAGACCGAGCCGCTCGCTGGCCGCGATCCACTCGCCGGCGGCCTCCGGCGTGATGTCCGGGGTGATCAGACCCGCGCCGCCCGCGGCGAGCAGGTCCTCGGCATAGCGGTCCACCCCGTACTGCAGCACCGGGTTCCAGTAGGTCATCACGAGGACGGGGACGTCGGTGGCAGCGGTGATCGCACGGATCGCCGTGAAGAGGTCCTTCATCCGGAAGCCTGCAGCGAGGGCCTTGGTCGTCGCCTCCTGGATGATGGCGCCGTCCATGACGGGATCGCTGTAGGGCGGGCCGAGCTCGATGATGTCCACGCCGTTCTCGGCGAGGGCGATCGCCGCCTGGATGCTGGTCTCCAGGTCGGGGAAGCCGACGGGCAGGTAGCCGACGAAGGCGCTGCGGCCGGCGTCGTGTGCGCGCTGGATGGCCTGTTCGACGCGGCTCACAGCTGCGGCTCTCCCTTCGAGGCCGCGTCCTCGGCGGCGCTCTCGTCGGACACATCGTGCGCGAGGGCGTCCTCGTCGTAGAGCTCGAAGTACCGCGCGGCAGTGTCCATGTCCTTGTCCCCGCGGCCGGAGAGGCAGATGGCGATCAGGCCGTCCGGGCCGAGCTCGCGGCCGATCCGCAGCGCGCCGGCGAGGGCATGGGCAGACTCGATGGCGGGGATGATCCCCTCGGTCCGGCTGAGCAGCCGCAGGGCCTGCATCGCCTCGTCGTCGGTGGCCGGGATGTACTCGGCGCGACCGATGTCGGCCAGCCAGGAGTGCTCGGGGCCCACGCCCGGGTAGTCGAGACCCGCGGAGATCGAGTGCGATTCGACGGTCTGGCCGTCTTCGTCCTGCAGCACGTACGTCTTCGCGCCGTGCAGCACGCCGGGGCGGCCGCGTTCGATGGACGCAGCGTGCTTGTCGGTGTCGACGCCGTCGCCCGCCGCCTCCACGCCGTACAGACGCACGCCCTCGTCGTCCAGGAACGCGTCGAACATGCCGATCGCGTTGGACCCGCCGCCGACACAGGCGACGACCGCGTCCGGGAGCCGGCCGACCTCGTCCAGGATCTGGGCGCGCGCCTCCTCCCCGATGATCTTCTGGAAGTCGCGGACCATCGCCGGGAACGGGTGCGGGCCCGCGGCGGTGCCGAAGATGTAGTTGGTGGTCTCGACCGAGGCCACCCAGTCGCGGTAGGCGTCGTTGATCGCGTCCTTCAACGTGCGCGAGCCCGAGGTGACCGCGACGACCTCGGCGCCCAGCAGACGCATGCGGGCGACGTTCAGCGCCTGCCGCTCGGTGTCGACCTCGCCCATGTAGATGGTGCAGTCCAGGCCGAACAGCGCGGCGGCGGTCGCCGTGGCGACGCCGTGCTGACCCGCTCCGGTCTCGGCGATGACCCGGGTCTTGCCGAGGCGCTTGGTGAGCAGCGCCTGGCCCAGCACGTTGTTGATCTTGTGCGAACCAGTGTGGTTGAGGTCCTCGCGCTTGAGGAAGACCCGCGCGCCCCCTGCGTGCTCGGCGAACCGGGGCACCTCGGTGAGCGCGGAGGGGCGCCCGGCGTAGGAGGACAGCAGATGGGCCAGCTCGGCGCGGAACTCCGGGTCGGCGATGGCCTCCTCGTAGGCGACCGTCAGCTCGTCGATCGCGGCCACGAGAGACTCCGGCATGTACCGTCCGCCGAAGTCGCCGAAGAACGGACCGTGCTGGTCGCGCAGACTCACTTCGCCTCCAGGAAGCTCTCGAGAGTGGCGACCGGGTCTCCGGTCACCAGGGCCTCGCCGATCAGCACGACGTCGGCACCGGCCGAACGGTAGTGCGCGACATCGGCGGGGGTGAGCACCGCGGACTCCGCGATCTTGATCGCCGAGTCGGGGATGCGGTCCACGAGCCGGCCGAACAGATCGCGGTCGAGCTCGAGGGTCTTGAGGTTGCGGGCGTTCACGCCGATCAGGGCGGCGCCGAGGTCGATCGCGGCCTCCAGCTCCTCCGCCGAGTGGGTCTCCACGAGCGGCGTCATGCCGAGCTCGAGGATGAACCCGTAGAGGTCACGCAGGACGTCCGGCTCCAGGCCCGCCACGATCAGGAGGACGAGATCGGCACCGGCGGCACGCGCCTCCAGCACCTGGTACCGGGTGGCGATGAAGTCCTTGCGCAGCACGGGCAGCGAGACCCGGGCGGTGACCGCCTCCAGATCGGCGAGACTGCCGCCGAAGCGGCGCTCCTCGGTGAGGACGCTGATCGCGGAGGCGCCGCCAGTCTCGTAGAGCGCGGCCTGGTGCGCGGGATCCGGGATCTCCGCGAGGGCACCGCGGGACGGACTCGCCCGCTTCACCTCGGCGATGATCTTCACCCGGTCGGCGGGAGCGAGAAAGGACAGCACGTCCTTCGCCGCGGGGCGCGCGAGGGCGTCACGCTCGACGACCGCGAGCGGACGGGACTGGGAGCGACGCTCGGCGTCTGCGACAGCGCCGGCCGTCAGGTCGGCGAGGACCACTAGTGCGCCTTCGGAGCGTACTTGGGACCCTTCACGCCGTAGCCCGCCTTCGCGAGCACCCAGCCGACGATCGCCCCGATCGGGATCAATGCGGCGGCGATCCACACCAGGGTCGGCTGCTCGAAGCAGAACGCGACGGTCGCGGCGGCGAAGCCGACGAGCATGATCACGACGGCGGTCCAGGCCGCAGGCGAGTGTCCGTGGCCGGGGTCAGCGATCGGGTTGGTCATGTTCTCCTCCGGGGGACGACGTGGGATCTGGATTCAGTCTATCGGGGTCAGCGTGTCGGGTCGGACCCGCGGGACAGCTCGTCCCAGGAATCGACCGCGTCGACGGGGCCGTCGTGCGGCGCACCGGTCGGCGCGTCGGTGCGGTAGCGGCGGCCGCCGACCTTCCAGCGCCGCCAGGTGGTCAGCACGAGGACGGCGGCGGCGAGCAGGATCACCCAGCCGATGAGGGAGAGGAACGGCCAGGCCGACGGCACGATGCTCGCCGCGACCTCGTGGACTGCTCCGCTTCCGGCGAGTCCCGTCGTCTCGGTGACCGTCGCAGCGACAGCGCCGTAAGCGTCGCCGAGGAGGAGCTGCAGCGTGGACCAGCCCAGGAACAGCGCTGCCGCGGCTGCCAGGACCCCGAAGACGACGCGCACGACCCGGCCGGCGATCGCGAGGGCGGCACCGAGCGCCAGGACCGCAAGGCTCAGCGGGGCGAGGAGCACGAGGGCGGACGCACCGGGGACGAGGATGTCCTCCCCCGCGTCCGCCCGCTGCACCGTGAACCAGGTCTGCGTGGAGGAGATGATCCCGATGGCGCCGGCCAGCAGGAACCCCGTCACGGAGAGGGAGCGTCCGCGCTGCGCGATGCTCACGAGGCGCTCACCCCGTCGACGGCATCCAGGTCGGTGGTATCGAAGCACGTCCGCGTCCCGGTGTGGCACGCGGGTCCGGTCTGGTCGACGAGGAGCAGGAGCGCATCCCCGTCGCAGTCGAGGCGGGCCTCCCGCACGACCTGGATGTGCCCGGACGTGTCTCCCTTGCGCCAGTACTCCTGGCGGGAGCGGGACCAGTACGTCGCGCGTCCCGAGGTGAGCGTGCGGCGCAGCGCCTCGGCGTCCACCCACGCGAGCATGAGTACCTCACGCGAATCCCACTGCTGCACGATGATCGGGGCGAGCCCGTCGTCGTTGAAGGCGACCTGCGCGATGCGGTCGTCGATGGAGACCTGGTCCTGCTTCGGCGTGTCGGTCATCGTACGAGCACTCCTTCCGCGCGCAGCGCTTCCTTCACATCGCCGACGGTCAGGGCCCCGGTATGGAACACGCTCGCCGCGAGCACGGCGTCGGCCCCCGCCTTGATGGCCGGAGCGAAGTCCGTCGCGCGTCCGGCACCGCCGGAGGCGATCACGGGGATCGGCGCCACCTCGCGCATGAGGCGGACGAGCTCGAGCTCGAAGCCGTCGCGGGTGCCGTCGGCGTCGATCGAGTTCACGAGCAGCTCCCCCGCGCCGCGCTCGGAGGCCTCGCGCGCCCAGTCGAGCGCATCCAGCGTGGTCTGCGTGCGGCCGCCGTGCGTGGTGACGACGAAGCCGGATCGCGTGGTGTCGGCACGCTTGACGTCGAGCGAGAGCACGAGCACCTGGGCACCGAAGCGATCCGCGATCTCGCCGATGAGCTCGGGACGGGCGATCGCCGCCGAGTTCACGCCGACCTTGTCCGCACCGACCGCGAGGAGCCGCGCGACGTCGTCGACGCTGCGCACCCCGCCGCCCACCGTCAGCGGCACGAAGACCTGCTCCGCGGTGCGCTGCACGACGTCGTAGGTCGTGGCCCGCGCATCCACCGTCGCGGTGACGTCCAGGAACGTGATCTCGTCGGCGCCCTGGGCGGCGTAGTGGCGGGCGAGCTCGACCGGATCGCCCATGTCCCGGAGGTTCTCGAAGTTGACGCCCTTGACGACGCGGCCGTCCGCGACGTCCAGGCACGGGATGACGCGACTCGCGAGGGTCATCAGAGCCTCGCTGCGTGGATCGCCGTGACGAGGATGGCCCGGGCGCCGAGGGCGTACAGGTCGTCCATCACCTGGTTGACCCGGCGACGCGGGATCATGACGCGCACGGCCACCCAGGCCGGGTCGCGGAGCGGCGAGATGGTCGCGGACTCGCGACCCGGGGCGATGGCCACCGCCTGATCGACGAGCTCGGTGGGGAGGTCGTAGTCGAGGAGCACGTAGCGACGCGCCACCATCACTCCGCGGAGCCGGCGCAGCAGCGTATCCACGCCGTCGGCCTCGCCGGGACGGCTGATCAGCACCGCCTCGGACTCCAGGATCACGGGGCCGAAGATCTCCAGCCCGGCCTGCCGGAGGGTGGTCCCGGTGGACACGACGTCGGCGACCGCGTCGGCGACACCGAGGCGCACCGCGGACTCGACGGCCCCGTCGAGCTGCACGAGCTCCGCATTCACACCCTGGTCGCGGAGGAAGGAGCCGACCAGACCAGGGTAGGCCGAGGCCACGCGGACGCCGTCGAGATCCTGGACGGAGGTGAAGCGTCCCGGAGGACCGGCGAAGCGGAACGTGGACGCCCCGAAGCCGAGCTGCTCGATCTCGCGCGCCGGCTGCTGCACGTCGAGGAGGAGATCACGACCGGTGATCCCGACGTCGAGGGCGCCGGAGGCCACGTAGGTGGCGATGTCGCGCGGGCGGAGGAAGAAGAACTCGACGTCGTTCTCGGCGTCGATGACATGGAGGGTCTTGGGGTCGCGGCGGCCGGCGTAGCCCGCCTCTGCGAGCATCTCGGCGGCGGTGTCGGACAGCGAGCCCTTGTTGGGAACGGCGATGCGCAGCATGAACGGCTTTCAGTTCGAAGGAGTGGGACCGGAGCGCATCACAGATGTCGGTAGACGTCCTGCAGGGTGAGGCCCTTCGCGAGCATCATCACCTGCAGGTGGTAGAGGAGCTGGGAGATCTCCTCGGCGGCAGCGGCATCCGACTCGTACTCCGCCGCCATCCAGACCTCGGCGGCCTCTTCGACGATCTTCTTGCCGATCGCATGCACGCCGCCGTCGAGCTCCGCCACGGTGCCCGATCCCTCGGGTCGGGTCTCGGCCTTGACGCTGAGCTCGGCGAACAGCTCGTCGAAAGTCTTCACCCCTCCAGGCTACCGGCTCGCGCGAGGTCCCTGAGCCGGGTGACGGCCGCCTCCACGTCGTCCGCACCGTAGACCGCGGATCCGGCGACGAAGGTGTCGGCTCCCGCTTCGGCCGCCTGGGCGATCGTCGCGTCGGAGATGCCGCCGTCGACCTGGAGCCAGACGGACGAGCCGCGGCGCCGCGCCTCGGCGGACAGCGCCTGCAGCTTCGGCATGGTCTCGGGCAGGAAGCCCTGCCCCCCGAACCCGGGCTCCACGGTCATCACGAGGATCTGATCGAACTCGTCCAGCAGGTCGAAGAGGCCCTCGACAGGGGTCGCGGGCTTGACCGCGACCCCCGCACGGGCGCCGATGTCGCGCAGCCGTCGCGCGAGAGCCACCGGCTCCCCCGCCGCCTCCAGGTGGAAGGTCACGCTCGCGGCGCCGAGCTCGGCGTAGCCCGGGGCCCAGCGATCCGGATCCGTGATCATGAGATGCACATCCAGCGGGACCGGGCTCGTCTCCTGGATGCGCTGAACCATCTGCGGGCCGAACGTGAGGTTCGGCACGAAGTGGTTGTCCATGACGTCGACGTGGGCGAAGTCGGCCGTCGCGATGCGGGCGAGCTCCGCCTGCATGTTGACGAAGTCGGCGGCGAGGATGCTGGGGTTGATGCGCGGGGCGCGGGGCAGATCCATGGTCTCAACCTTCCTTCGGGGCGTCTGTCGCCTCCAGCGGGCGCTGCAGGAGTGCGAGGAACATCGCGTCGGTGCCGTGCCGATGCGGCCAGAGCTGAGCGCTGCCCGTCTGCGCCCGCCCGTCATCGGCGAGATCGATCGGCGACTGCGCCACGCCGTGCAGCACCGCGCGGGCATCGAGCTCGACGAGCTCCGGCCGGAGGCGCCGCACCTCCTCGACCACCGCCGTGGTCTCCGCGAGATGGGGCGAACAGGTGACGTATGCGACGACGCCTCCGGGTGCGAGAGCGTCCACAGCAGCCGTGAGCAGGCCCACCTGCAGCGGCACGAGCTCGGCGACGTCCGCCGGGGACTTCCGCCATCGGGCCTCCGGACGCCGCCGGAGGGCGCCGAGGCCGGTGCAGGGCGCGTCCACGAGGATCCGGTCGAACGCCTCCGGCCGCTCAGCCGCCAGCTCCCGGCCGTCGCGCTCGTGCACGGTGACCTCGCCCGGGACGGCACGCAGGGCGTTGCGCACGAGCCGGGCGCGGGTCGGCACCACCTCGTTGGCTTCCAGGACCGCGTCGTTCTGCCGAGCGACGGCAGCGAGCAGGGCCGTCTTCCCGCCGGGTCCCGCGCACAGGTCGAGCCACCGCTCCCCCGTGCGCAACGGCGTCGCCGCGGTCAGTGCGAGCGCGACGAGCTGAGATCCCTCGTCCTGCACCCGGACCGCACCGTCGGAGGCGGCCAGCGCGAGACGCGGATCGCCTCCCGGAGACGCGAACGCCGTGGCGGCGTAGGGCCGGCGGGGCTCCTGCGGCTCCGCGAGCCCGGGGAGGGCGACCAGGGTGACCTCGGGCGAGACGTTGTCGGCCTCCAGCAGGGCCTCCAGCTCCTCGACGCGCCCCTCGGCGGCGAGGGCGCGCCGCAGCGCCCGGATGATCCACACGGGATGCGCGGCTCGGAGGGCCAGGCGTTCGTCGTCCGATCGCGCCGCCGCCTCGATGCGCGCCAGCCACTCGCCCGGCGACTCACGGGCGATCCGCCGGAGCACCGCGTTGGCGAAGCTCGATGCGCCACGCCCCGCTGTGAGGGCCACGAGGTTCACGGACTCGTTCACGGCCGCGTACGAGGCCACCCGCGTCGCGAGGAGCTGGTGCACCGCGAGCCGGAGGGCGTCGAGCACCGCGGGGTCGATCGCGTCGGCGGGGCGGTCGGCGGCGGCGGCGATGATCGCGTCGTAGGTGCCCCGGCGACGGAGCGTGCCATAGGTCAGCTCGGTTGCGAGAGCCGCGTCCTGCGGATCCAGCCCTGCCTCGGCGATCGCCGTCGGGAGGAGCAGGTTGGCGTAGGCATCGGAATCCGACACCGCCCGGATCACGTCGTAGGCCACGCGGCGCGCCGGCTGGACCGACCGGTTCGGGCCGCGGCCGTTCCGCTCCCGGCCTGCGTGCTGCCGACCCGAGCCGGGGCGCCGTCCGTCGTTCGCGTTCACGAGCCGGCCACCGGGGTCGTGCCCTGCAGTCCCCGCCACCAGTCGGCGGCGTTCATGGGGCCCTTGCCCGCGGGCTGCAGCCGCGTGACGGCCAGCGGCGAGGTGGCCGTCCCGATCAGGACCTCTGCTCGCGTGCCCGCCATGGCACCCGGTCGCAGGTCCTCCGCCTCGGCACCGGCGGGTCGCGCCTCGAGGATCTTCAGCCGCTGACCGTCGATCGTCGTGTGCGCTCCCGGCTCCGGCGTGACTCCGCGGAACCGGGCGTACACGGCGTCGAACGGCTCGCGGAAGTCGAGGAGACCGTCCTCGAGCGTCAGCTTGCCGGCGAACGTCGGCTCGCCCTCCTGCGGGACGGCGCGGGCACTGCCGTCCGCGATCGCTGCGACCACATCGGCGGTGAGAGCGGCACCGTCGAGAGCCAGAGCTTCCAGCACCTCCCCCGCCGTGGCGGTCGCCGGGAACTCGACGGCGCGCATCGCGAACACGTCGCCGGCGTCGAGCTCGGCGACGAGCTGGAAGACGCTCGCGCCGAGGACGGCATCTCCCGCGATCAGAGCCCGCTGCACCGGCGCGGCGCCGCGCCAGGCCGGCAGGAGCGAGAAGTGCAGGTTGATCCACCCGGCATCCGGCGCCGACAGGAGCGGCTCGCGCACGAGTCCGCCGTACGCGACGATCACGCCGAGCTCCGGGCGGAGGGCCGAGATCTCGGTGGTCACCGCCTCGTCCAACCGGGCAGCGTGGATGACCGGCAGGCCGAGTTCAACCGCAGCCTGAGCGACCGGCGACGGGGTCAGCACACGCTTGCGCCCGAGGGGGGCGTCGGGGCGCGTCACCACGGCGACGATGTCGTGCTCGGCGGCGAGGCGTCGCAGAGTGGGGACCGCGGCGGCGGGAGTGCCGGCGAAGACGAGGCGCATGAAGGTTCTCCGGAAGGGTCAGAGTTCTGGATCGAGGATATCGAGGCGGACCGCGAGCGTGCTGCGGGCGGCCTTGGTCCGGCCTCGGCGTCCGCTCACCGCCTCCGCCACGACGGCAGCACGGAGGGTGGTCGCGACGCGGCTCCCCGCGCCGTAGTCGAAGCGCACGAGCGCCCGGACCCGGGGCGGGACGTCATCCGATTCGACGGGGACGGGACCGAGCACCGCGTCGGAGGGCAGGGAGAGTTCGGACAGGGCTTCCAGAGCGCGCGCCACGGCGGCGGACGAGCCTTCCACGAGCGCGACTCGGGCGGTCGGCGGCATGTGCAGCGGCGCGCGCTGCTCCAGCTCGGTGCGCGCGTAGGCGGGATGGTTCCACGTGGCGAGGGCTCTGGCGACGGCGCCGTCGACCCCGACGAGGTGGACGGGGGCGCCCGGCGCGGCGAGGGCGGCGGCGTTCGACCACCACCGCAGACACGCTTCGCCGATGCGCAGATCCGGCGCCTGCAGCATCCGCGGGCCGTCCAGTAGGACGACGGCCCGGTAGCCGCCCTCCGCGAGGGGCTCGGCGCCGCGCGTCGCGACCACGAGGGCCGGGCGCGCGTCGACGCGCTCCACCGGATGGCTGCCGTCGGCGACGATGACGCGGACGCCGGGGAAGGCGCGGCCGAGCTCGTCGGCGGTCCGCTCGCTGCCGGATGAGGCGAGCCGGAGACGGGTCGAGGAGCACGCCGGGCAGGTCCACGCCCTGGCACCACGCCCGCACCACCCGCACACCGGGACCGCGCCACGATGGCGGGCGCCGAGAGGACCGCCGCAGTGAGGGCATCGGGCGGGAGCCCGGCAGTCGGCGCAGACGAGGGACGGCGCGAAGCCGGGCCGCGAGACCTGGACGAGCACCGGCCCTTGCGCGGCCGCATTCCGGGCGGCGAGGAAGGCCGACGACGGCATGCGCTGGGGCGTCGGCTGCTCCATCTCCTGCGGTGTGCTCAGCACCACACGCGGGAGCACGCGACGGGTCGCGCGGACATCCCGCAGCCAGCCGTGCACGACGAGCCGCTCGATCTCGGTCGTCCGCGTGTGACCGGCGAAGAGTAGGGCCGAGCCCTCCCCCTCCTGCCGCAGCAGCGCCGCATCCCGGGCGTGGACGTAGGGTGCGAGCGGCTCACCCAGAAGGCTGTCGCCGTCGTCCCACAGCGCCACCAGACCGGCGACGACAGGGGCGTACACGGCGGACCTGTTCCCGACGACGATGCAGGGCGCGTCCTCGAGCGTGCGCAGGAAGGAGCGGTAGCGATCCGGGTTCGACTGTCGGGAGTCGTACCGCGCGATCGCCTCCGCCGGGACGAACGTGTCGAGGGCGGCGAGCAGCCGATCGAGGTCACGGTGGTCTGGCACGACGAGGATGGTCGACTTCCCCGCCGCGAGCGTCATCGCGGCGGAGGCAGCGAGCATCCGCGCCCAGCCCGGTGTGTCGTCGCTGAGCTGCGGGATGGCCTCGACGGCCGCGCGTCCGTTCTCGTCGAGCACCGCCTGCAGTCCGTCGTACAGTCCGACCACGGACGCGGCCGCGTCGCGGGCCTCGGGTTCGAGGAGCGGCGTCGGAGCGTCGGCGGTCCAGGCCTTCTCGACCCGCACCTGCCGCTTCGGGATCACCAGCCGCAGCACGTCCGATGCCGACCCTGCCGCGCGATCGGCGACGCGCCGCGCCAGTCGGTACAGACGATCCGGCAGCACGGGGACGGCCGACACGATGCTCTCGACCTCGGAGAGCGGACGATCGGCGTCGTCCTCCACGTCCAGCTCCACCACGAACCCGTCGACCACGCGCCCGGCGGTCCGCAGGGGCACGCGCACCCGGACCCCGGGCTCGACATCGCCGAGTTCGGGCGGAAGGGCGTAGTCGAACAGGCGGTCGAGCTGCGGCAGCGGCGATTCCAGAAGCACCCGCGCGATGCGCCTGCTCTCCGGAGAGATCAGCACCGCGGACCCGTCAGAGCCCGGCAGCGCGCCGCAGCTCCTCGGCCCGGTCCGTCCGCTCCCACGTGAAGTCCGGCAGCTCCCGGCCGAAATGCCCGTACGCGGCCGTCTGCGCATAGATCGGCCGCAGCAGGTCGAGCTGCTCGATGATGGCCTGCGGTCGGAGGTCGAACACCTCGTCGATGGCGCGGGTGATGACCTCGTCGGACACCCGTCCGGTGCCGAAGGTCTCCACGTACAGGCCGACGGGTCGGGCGACGCCGATCGCGTAGGCGACCTGCACCTCGAGGCGGTCGGCGAGTCCCGCGGCGACCGCGTTCTTGGCGACCCAGCGCGTCGCGTAGGCGCCGGAGCGGTCGACCTTCGACGGGTCCTTGCCGCTGAAGGCACCACCACCGTGCCGTGCGGCGCCGCCGTAGGTGTCGATGATGATCTTGCGACCGGTGAGCCCGGCGTCTCCCTTGGGGCCGCCCGTGACGAAGGGGCCCGCGGGGTTGATGTAGTAGGTGACGTCGTCGAGGTCGAGGCCGGTCGTGGCGAGGACCGGATCGATGACGTGCTCGCGGATCTGCGCCTTGAGGTCGTCCTGGGCGATGTCCGGGTTGTGCTGCGTGGAGAGCACGACGGCGTCGACGGTCTTCGGGGTGAAGCCGTCGTAGCCGAGGGTGACCTGCGTCTTCCCGTCCGGGCGCAGGAAGGGCAGCAGCCCGCTGCGGCGCACCTCGGTCAGCCGCTCGGCGATGCGGTGCGCGGTCCATGCGGCCATCGGCATGAGCTGCGGGGTCTCGTTGGTGGCGAACCCGAACATGATGCCCTGGTCTCCGGCGCCGAGGCCGTCGAGCGGATCGACCGACGAGCCGTCGCGGTGCTCCTGGGCGTTGTCGACCCCGTGGGCGATGTCCGTGGACTGCTCCCCCACCGAGACGCTGACGCCGCACGAGTCGCCGTCGAAGCCGGTGTCGGACGACGTGTAGCCGATGCCGTTCACGACCTGGCGGACGATCGTCGGGATGTCGACGTAGGCGTCGGTGCGGATCTCGCCGGCCACATGCACGAGCCCGGTCGTGACGAGCGTCTCGACCGCGACCCGGGAGGCCGGGTCCTTCGCGAGCAGTCCGTCGAGGATGCTGTCCGAGATCTGGTCGCAGATCTTGTCCGGATGCCCTTCGGTGACGGACTCGGACGTGAACAGACGCAGCGCGCTCATCGATGCTCCAGAACGGGGACGGACGGTGGGAGGGTGTGGCACCCATTCTGGACCGCGCCACCGACGTTGCGGCGGCGCGGTCGTCGAGTTACTCCGCGTGACGCAGGCGGAGCTTGTCCTCGTTGATCTCGTGCAGGGCGATGGTGAGCGGCTTGTCCTCGACCGACGAGTCGACGAGCGGGCCCACGTTGTCGAAGAGGTTCCCCTCGTGCAGGTCGGAGTAGTAGTCGTTGATCTGACGGGCGCGCTTGGCCGCGTAGATCACGAGCTCGTACTTGGAGTCGACGCGCTCCAGCAGGTTGTCGATGGGGGGATCGATGATGCCGTTGTTGCGTCCGGCCATGGGTGGACCTCCTGATCAGGCGACGGGATTCGCCGCGAAGACGGTGCTGCGGGCGCGCGACCCTTCGACGAGCTCAGGGACCGGCGTGGTGCTCGACCCTGGAATCAGGTCAGCGCGCAGAGCTTGTAGACAAGTCTACGACCTCGCGAGCGGCGGTGGCGACGTCCTCGTTCACGATGAGGTGGTCGAACTCGTTCTGCGCCGCCAGCTCGACCTTCGCGGTCCGCAGCCGGCGTGCTCGCTCCTCGGCGTCCTCGGTGCCACGGCCGACCAGTCGGTGCACCAGCTCGTCCCAGCTCGGCGGCAGGAGGAAGATGAGGGTCGCCGAGGGCTCGGCCTCGCGCACCTGACGCGCGCCCTGCAGGTCGATCTCCAGCAGCACGGTCTTCCCCTCGGCCAGGGCGGCGTCGATGGGAGCGCGCGGGGTGCCGTAGCGCGAGCGGTTGTGCACGACCGCGTATTCCAGCAGCTCGCCGTCGGCGATCAGGCGGTCGAACTCGGCGTCGTCCACGAAGTAGTAATGCACGCCGTCGATCTCGCCCGGGCGTGGCGGTCGGGTGGTCGCCGAGACGGACAGATGGATTTCGGGGTTGTTCTCGCGGATGTGCGCGGCGACGGTCCCCTTGCCCACCGCCGTGGGGCCGGCGAGGACGAGCAGTCGGCTGCGCGCCCCGCGGGGGGCGGGTACGGGGAACCGGTCGTCCAGCCACTCCTCCAGCACCCGGCGCTGCCGGGCGCCCAGCCCCCCGAGCCGCTTGACCGGCGAAATGTGGAGCTGCTCCAGCACGCGGTCGCGCTTCCCCGCGCCGATCGCCGGGAGGGCCAGGAGGAAGTCGGTGATGCGCATGGAGCCCTCGACCGAGTCCGGGTCGTCGGTCGCGCGATGCAGCACGGCCTGCGGAGTGACGACGCGCATCGTCAGATCCCGCTTGAGCGAGGCCCTGGCACGTCGTCTCTCGACCGCACGGCGGGCGGCGGCGGCCCTGTCGACCTCGGGGACGGTGCGGCGTTCCTCAGCCACGGCTGACCTCTCGATACTGGGCGGCACGGTCGGCGATCGTCTCGGCGAGGGCCGCCGGGCCCGCGGAGAGGAGGCTGCGGCTCTCGCTCGCGATCACCGAGGCGGCCTGGGGGCCGAAGCGGCGGGCGAGATCCGCGGGAGTGGCGCCCTGCGCGCCGAAGCCGGGGGCGAGGATCGGGGCGACGGGCGCGAACGGCACGAGGCCGGCATCCGCCGCGTCCACGGTGGCGCCGATGACGAAGCCGAAGCTCCCCCACTCCCCCTCGGGCGTCGCGGCGGCGTTCCGGCGCGACACCTCGGCGACCACGGCCGCGGACACGGTCTCGCCGTCCGCGGTCGTCGCGCGCTGCAGCACGGTCGCCTCGGGGTTGCTGGTCGCCGCGAGGACGAAGAGCCCCTTGCCGTGCTCCTCGGCCAGGGCGAACGCGCCCTCCAGCGCACCGACGCCGAGGTACGGGTTCACCGTCAGGGCGTCCGCCTCGAGCGGCGCACCGGCGGGCAGCCAGGCCTGAGCGTAATCGGCCATCGTCGATCCGATGTCCCCGCGCTTGGCATCGGCGATCACGAGCAGTCCGGCCGCCCGCGCGGCGGCGAGCACGTCCTCCAGCGCGGCGAACCCGGCGGCGCCGTACCGCTCGAAGAACGACACCTGCGGCTTCACGACACCGACGCGACCGGCGGCCGCCTCGACGGTACGGAGCCCGAACTCCCGGACTCCGGCGGCGTCGGCGGTCAGCCCCCACGCCGCCAGCAGAGCGGCGTGGGGGTCGATGCCGACACAGAGCGGACCGTGCGCCTCCAGAGCGGCGCGGGCTCGCCCGCCGAAGCGTTCCGTCATACCGCGGCCATCCGGTCCTGGGCGTACTCCTGCAGGCTCTTGACCTGGAAGCCCTCGTGCGCGGCGTCCATCCCGCTCACCGCCGCGCCGAGCACGGCGATGGTCGTGAAGAGCGCCTTGTCCGCGGCGACGGCGGCGGCGCGGATCTCGTAGCCGTCCGCGCGAGCGGCACCACCGGACGGGGTGTTCACGACGATGTCGATCTCCCCGTCGTTGATGAGGTCGACGATGTTCCGGGCTCCGCTCTCCTGGGTCTCGCTGTACTTCTCGACCACCGTGACGGCGATGCCGTTGCGGGACAGGATCTCCGCCGTGCCCTCGGTCGCCACGATCGTGAAGCCGAGCTGCTGGAGGCGGTGCGCCGGGAGGATGACCGCGCGCTTGTCGGAGTCGGCGACCGAGATGAACACGGTGCCCGAGGTCGGCATGCCGCCGTAGGCCGCAGCCTGGGACTTCGCGAACGCGGTCGGGAAGTCGCGGTCGATGCCCATGACCTCGCCGGTCGAGCGCATCTCCGGGCCGAGGACCGAGTCGACCGTCTTGCCGTCGGCGGTGCGGAACCGCTTGAAGGGCAGCACGGCCTCCTTGACCGAGACCGGGGCGTCCAGCGGGACGCGCGAGCCGTCCTGCGCGGGCAGCATCCCCTCGGCGCGGAGCTCGGCGATCGTGGAGCCGGCCATGATGCGGCTGGCGGCCTTCGCCATCGGGATGCCCAGCGCCTTGGAGACGAAGGGCACCGTGCGGCTCGCCCGGGGGTTGGCCTCGATGACGTAGAGCACGCCGGCGCTGATCGCGAACTGCACGTTCAGCAGACCGCGCACGCCCACGCCCTGTGCGATGGCGAGGGTGGCCTCGCGGACGCGGTCCACGTCGCTGCGGCCGAGCGAGACCGGCGGCAGCGTGCAGCTCGAGTCGCCGGAGTGGATGCCGGCCTCCTCCAGATGCTCCATGACGCCGCCGATGAAGAGGTCGGTGCCGTCGTACAGGGCGTCCACATCGAGCTCGATCGCATCGTCGAGGAAGCGGTCGACCAGGAGCGGCTTGCCCTCCTCGATCACGACCTCGCCGGCGGTCCGCACGAAGTAGTCGCGCAGTGCATCGGTGCCGTAGACGATCTCCATGCCCCGGCCGCCGAGCACGAAGCTCGGGCGCACGAGCACCGGGTAGCCGATCTCCTCGGCGATGCGCACCGCGCCCTCCACGTCGATCGCCGTGCCGTTACGCGGCGCGAGGAGCCCGGCCTCGTCGAGCAGGCGCGAGAACAGCTCGCGCTCCTCGGCCAGGTCGATGGCCTCCGGGCTTGTGCCCAGGACCGTGTAGCCGGCCGCCTCGATGCCCTTCGCGAGCCCGAGCGGGGTCTGCCCGCCGAGCTGGCAGACGACGCCGAGGATGGTGCCGCTCGCGGCCTCCGCGTCCAGCACCTCGAGCACGTCCTCGAGCGTCAGCGGCTCGAAGTACAGCCGGTCGGACGTGTCGTAGTCGGTCGACACGGTCTCCGGGTTGCAGTTGATCATCACGGTCTCGAAGCCCGCGTCGGACAGCGCGAACGAGGCGTGCACGCAGGAGTAGTCGAACTCGACGCCCTGACCGATGCGGTTCGGGCCGGAGCCGATGATGACGACCTTGGTGCGGTCGGACGGCGCGACCTCGGTCTCGGCGTCATAGCTCGAGTAGTGGTACGGCGTCAGCGCGGGGAACTCCCCTGCGCAGGTGTCGACCGTCTTGTAGACCGGGCGGATGCCCAGGCCGTGGCGTACGCCGCGGATCTCGGCCTCGCTCTCGCCGCGGAGCTGGGCGATCTGCGCGTCGGAGAAGCCGTGCTCCTTGGCGTAGCGCAGCGTCGCGTCGTCCAGCTCGCCGGCGGTGCGGACGACATCGGCGACCTCGTTGATGAGGACGATCTGGTCGAGGAACCAGGGGTCGATGGCCGTGGCCTCGAACGCCTGCTCGACGGTCGCGCCCTTGCGCAGCGCCTGCTGCAGGGTGACGATCCGGCCGTCGGTCGGGGTCTTCGCGATCTCGAGCAGTTCCTCGACGGTGCGCGGCTCCTCGCCCCAGTGGAAGCTGGAGCCCCGCTTCTCGAGCGACCGCAGCGCCTTCTGCAGTGCGGTGGCGTAGTTGCGGCCGATGGCCATCGCCTCGCCGACGGACTTCATGGTCGTGGTGAGGGTCGCGTCGGCGGCCGGGAACTTCTCGAACGCGAAGCGCGGGACCTTGACGACGACGTAGTCGAGCGTCGGCTCGAAGCTCGCCGGGGTCACGCCGGTGATGTCGTTCGGGATCTCGTCGAGGCGGTAGCCGAGGGCGAGCTTGGCCGCGAGCTTGGCGATCGGGAAGCCGGTGGCCTTCGAGGCCAGGGCGCTCGACCGGGAGACGCGCGGGTTCATCTCGATGACGATGATGCGCCCGTTCTCGGGGTTGACCGCGAACTGGATGTTGCAGCCACCGGTGTCCACGCCCACGGCGCGGATGATGTCGATGCCGATGTCGCGGAGCTTCTGGTACTCCCGGTCCGTCAGGGTCAGCGCCGGCGCCACCGTGATCGAGTCGCCGGTGTGCACGCCGACCGGGTCGACGTTCTCGATGGAGCAGACGACCACCGTGTTGTCGGCGGTGTCGCGCATGAGCTCGAGCTCGTACTCCTTCCAGCCGAGGATCGACTCCTCCAGGAGCACCTCGGTCGTCGGCGAGTCGCGCAGGCCGGCGCCGCCGATACGGCGCAGGTCCTCCTCGTCGTAGGCGAACCCGGAGCCCAGGCCGCCCATCGTGAAGGACGGGCGCACCACCAGCGGGTAGCCGAGCTGCTCGGCCCCGGCGAGGAGGTCGTCCATGGTGTGGGCGATGACGCTCTTGGCGACGTCCGCGCCCGCCTCGAGGACGAGCTCCTTGAAGACCTGACGGTCCTCGCCCTTCTTGATGGCGTCCACCTTCGCGCCGATGAGCTCGACGTCGTACTTCTCGAGGATCCCCTGCTCGTGCAGCGCCATCGCGGCGTTGAGCGCCGTCTGACCGCCGAGCGTCGGCAGGATCGCGTCGGGCTTCTCCTTCGCGATGATCGTCTCGATCACCGCAGGGGTGATCGGCTCGATGTACGTCGCGTCGGCGAAGTCGGGGTCGGTCATGATCGTCGCGGGGTTGGAGTTGACGAGGATGACCCGGACGCCCTCCTCACGGAGGACGCGGCACGCCTGGGTGCCGGAGTAGTCGAACTCGCAGGCCTGGCCGATGACGATCGGGCCGGAGCCGATGACGAGGACGGAGCGGATGTCGTCGCGCTTGGGCATTACTTTGCATCTCCCTGGGTGGGTCCCTGAGCGGGTCGAAGGGTCGCGATGACCATGTCGCGGAAGCGGTCGAAGAGGTAGTTGGCGTCGTGCGGTCCGGCCGCGGCCTCGGGGTGGTACTGCACCGAGAACGCGGGGATGTCGAGGGCGCGCAGGCCCTCCACGACGTTGTCGTTGAGGCCGACGTGGCTGACCTCGACCTTGCCGTAGCCGTGCGGGCTGTCGAAGGAGCCCTCCAGAGGCGCCTCGACGGCGAAGCCGTGGTTGTGCGCGGTGATCTCGACCTTGCCCGTCTGCTTGTCCAGCACGGGCTGGTTGATGCCGCGGTGGCCGAACGGCAGCTTGTACGTGCCGAGACCCAGGGCCCGGCCGAGGAGCTGGTTGCCGAAGCAGATCCCGAAGAAGGGCAGCCCGTCGTCGAGGACCGCGCGCAGCAGTTCGACGTGGTCGCCCGACGCCGCGGGGTCGCCGGGACCGTTCGAGTAGAAGACGGCGACCGGCTCGATCGCCCGGATCTCGTCGATGCCCACGTCCTGCGGGAGGACGTGCACGTCGAAGCCGCGGGCCGCGAGGTTGTCGATGGTCGCCTGCTTCACGCCGAGGTCGAGCACGGCGAGGTTGCCGATGCGCTCCCCCACCGCCGGGGCGACGGTCGCGCTCTGGACGGACACCTGCGCGGAGAGGTTGAGGCCGGTCATCTCCGGGGCCTCGCGGACGATGCGCAGCTGCTCCTCCGGGTCGAGCTCCGCCTCCGCACCCGAGAAGATGCCGCCCCGCATGGAGCCGGCCGAGCGGATGTGGCGGGTGACCGCGCGCGTGTCGATGCCGCTGATGCCGACGATGCCGTCCTCGACGAGGACGTCGTCGAGAGAGGCGTTCGCCCGCCAGTTCGAGACGACGCGCGAGGGGTCGCGCACGATGTAGCCGGCGACCCAGATGCGGCGGGACTCGGTGTCCTCGTCATTCATGCCGGTGTTGCCGATGTGCGGGGCGGTCTGCAAGACGATCTGCCCGGCGTAGGACGGGTCGGTGATGGTCTCCTGGTATCCCGACATGCCGGTGGCGAACACGACCTCGCCGAGGGTGCGCCCGCGCGCGCCGTACGCGCGTCCGCGGTGTCGGGTGCCGTCCTCCAGGACGAGGACGGCGGGGTCGGGAAGGCGTGCCGCAGAGGCCTGCGGGGAGGAAGTCGAGAGGGTCATGACGAGGCTCCTGTGTCAGGGGCGGCGGGGATGAGCCGCTGCAGGTCGGAGATGAGGGTCGGGAGGTCGCCGCCGGTGAGGCGCACATAGCTGTCGACGACGGTCGTGTCGTCGACGTGCCACGAGATGCGCACGAGCCCGCCGGGTTCCACGACGCGATCGATGGTGACGGTCGCGCGGTCGACGGAGACGAGGCGGTCGGCGGCGAGGAAGACGGTGGGGGCACCGTCGAGGGCCAGCGCGATGCCGCGGTCGGTCACAGCCAGCTCGCCGCGTGCGCGGAACGCCAGCGGGGTGATCGCGAGCCGTTCGAGGGGCTGCTCGTGCCGGGTGGTGGACACGTAGAGCACCTCGTCACGGCGCGTCACCTCCGCGTGCTCCGGCACCCCGAGCGGGGCCGTGTACGCGGCATCGCGCCGCACTCGTCGTCGCCAGGCGAACAGCATAGAGAGCAGGATCAGCAGCGCGACGGCGATGATGATCGCGACCGCGAGGTCCCGTGCGCTCATGCGCCGAGCTCCTCGACGACGGCGCCGCCGTCGACCGTGAGGACGCCGCCGTGCACCGTGTACTCCACGCGCCCGGGCAGTGCGCGGCCCAGGTAGGGCGAGTTCACGCTGCGCCCGTGCAGGTCCGCTGCGGTGAACACGCCGTCGACCGCGGGGTCGTACAGCGTGATGTGCGCGGGCCGCCCGGCAGTGAGGGGCGTGCCGTGGCCGGAGAGCCGGCCGATGCGGGCGGGCGTCGCACTCATGACCCGGGCCACGTCGGCCCAGTCGAGCAGGCCGGTCTGCACCATCGACTGGTGCACGACCCGCAGGGCGCTCTCCAGACCCACCATGCCGTTCGCGGCGGCCTGCCACTCGCACGCCTTGTGCTCGCTGGGGTGCGGTGCGTGATCGGTCGCGACGATGTCGATCGTGCCGTCGGCCAGACCCTCCCGGACCGCGAGGACGTCCTCTTCGCGGCGCAGCGGCGGGTTGACCTTGAATCGTGCGTCGTAGCCGCGGACGAGTTCGTCCGTGAGCAGCAGGTGGTGCGGCGTGACCTCCGCCGTCACGTTGACACCGCGCTTCTTGGCCCAGCGGATGATGTCGACGGAGCCTGCCGTCGAGAGGTGGCAGACATGCAGTCGCGAGCCGACGTGCTCGGCGAGGAGCACGTCGCGGGCGATGATCGACTCCTCGGCGACCGCGGGCCACCCAGCCAGCCCGAGCTCGGCCGAGACGGTGCCCTCGTTCATCTGGGCGCCCTCGGTGAGCCGCGGGTCCTGCGCATGCTGGGCGATGACGCCGTCGAAGGACTTCACGTACTCCAGAGCCCGGCGCATGATCAGCGGGTCCCACACGCAGAAGCCGTCGTCGCTGAAGACCCGAACCTGGGCACGGGAGGTGGCCATGGCGCCCAGCTCGGCGAGGCGCTCGCCCTTCTGCCCCACGGTGACGGCGCCGATCGGCTGCACGGTCGCGTAGCCGGCCGCCTCGCCGAGGGCGAGCTCCTGCTCGACCACGCCCGCCGTGTCGGCGACCGGGGAGGTGTTCGGCATCGCGAACACGGCGGTGAACCCGCCCGCGGCGGCCGCTCTGGTGCCGGTGAGGATCGTCTCAGAGGCCTCGAACCCCGGCTCGCGCAGGTGGGTGTGCAGGTCGACGAGGCCCGGCAGCGCGACCAGGCCCGCGGCGTCGATCACCCGCGCGCCGGTGCGGGTGAGCCCCGTCCCGACCTCGGCGATGACGCCGTCCTCGATCATGATGTCGGCGCCGTCCGCGCCGAGCAGCTGTGCACCGGTGATGACGAGGGTCTCGCTCACAGGTCTCCCCCTCGTTCGTCGTCTCGTTCTCCTGCCAGCAGCAGGTACAGCACCGCCATGCGCACGGAGACCCCGTTCGACACCTGTTCCAGCACCGTCGAACGGGGGGAATCGGCAGCTTCGGAGGAGATCTCCAGTCCCCGGTTCATGGGTCCGGGGTGCAGGACAATGCTACCGCCCGGCAGAGCCGCCACGCGCCGTGCGTCCAGGCCCCACCGGCGCGAATACTCCCGCTCAGTCGGGAAATACGCCGCGTTCATCCGCTCGAGCTGGATGCGCAGCATCATCACGGCGTCCGGCCCCTCCGCGAGGGCTTCGTCCAGGTCGTAGACCACGCGGACCGGCCACAGGGACACGTTCTGTGGAACCAGGGTCGGCGGCGACACGAGCGTGACCTCGGCGCCGAGCGTGGTGAGCAGCCAGACGTTGGAGCGCGCCACCCGCGAATGCAGCACGTCACCGACGATCGTCACCCGGAGACCGGAGAGGTCGCGTCCGCGGCTGTCCACGCCGAAGCGACGCTTGCGGATGGTGAAGGCGTCGAGGAGCGCCTGGGTGGGGTGCTCGTGGGTGCCGTCGCCCGCGTTGACGACGCCGGCGGAGATCCAGCCGCTCGTCGCCAGGGTCTGCGGCGCGCCGGAGCCGGGGTGCCGCACGACGACCGCGTCGGCACCGATGGCCTCGAGCGTCTGCGCGGTGTCCTTCAGGCTCTCGCCCTTGGAGACGCTGGAACCCTTGGCGGCGAAGTTGATGACGTCGGCGGACAGGCGCTTCGCGGCGGCCTCGAACGAGATGCGGGTGCGCGTCGAGTCCTCGAAGAAGAGGTTCACGACGGTCTTCCCGCGGAGCGTGGGAAGCTTCTTGACCTCGCGGGACTGCGTGTCGGCCATGTCCTCCGCGACATCGAGGATGCGCAGGGCGGTCGCTCTGTCGAGGGTGCGGGTGTCGAGGAGATGCCTCATTCGCCGATCGTCACCTCCTCGGCGCCGTCGTTCTCGAACAGACGCACGTTGACGCGCTCGGTGCGCGCGGAGGGGATGTTCTTGCCCACGAAGTCCGGGCGGATGGGAAGCTCCCGGTGTCCGCGGTCGATGAGGATCGCGAGCCGCACGACGGCGGGACGGCCGATCGACTGGAGGGCGTCGAGCGCGGCGCGGATGCTCCGGCCGGAGAACAGGACATCGTCGACGAGGACGACCGTCTTCCCGTCGATGCCGCCCGCGGGGATCTCCGTCGGCTGCGGCGATCGCGTCGGGTGCTTGGCGAGGTCGTCGCGGAAGAGCGTCACGTCGAGGGACCCGACGGGGACGGAGACCTGCGCGATCTCGCTGATCAGGGCGGCGAGCCGATGGCCCAGCGTCACGCCGCGGGTCGGAATGCCCAGCAGGACGAGGTCGTCGGCCCCGCGATTGGACTCGAGGATCTCGTGCGCGATCCGGGTCAGCGCTCGTGAGATGTCGGCTTGGTGCAACACAGTGCGCACACCCATCAGCCGCTCCCTTCTCCGCCTCACAGGACGGTGTTAAAGGTTGCTTGTGATCTCAGTCTATCGGAGGGATCAGACGCCTACGACCTCGACACCGCGCTCTCTGGCGACCGTCGCGAGACGACGGTCGAAGGTCGCCAGCGTCGCGCCGAACGCCTCCGCTGTGACGAGTACCGCGCAGGCCGGGAGCTTCAGGGAGGTCGCGGCGCGGAGCCGCGCGATATGGACCGGTTCGTCGACCGTCTCCTCCCGACGCAGCAGCCCGAGGGAGTCGATCTTGGCGAGATCGGCGAGCTCTGTGCCCATCCGCGCCGGATGCACGAGCGCCTCCGCGAGGGTGATCGGGTGGATCAGAAGGTCTTCCTCGGTATCGAGGATGTCGAACGCCGCCTCCTGGTGGACATCGTCGGTGGAAAGGTGCGCGATGAGGACACCGGCGTCCACGACGATCACTCCGGCCAGTCCTTCCGGAGAGCGTCGAGATACCCCGGTGGATAGGCGATCGATCCCCGTGTCGCCTCAAGCGCCGCCCGCCGGGTCGCGCGCCGGTGGGATCCTCGCTCTGCGAGCCGCTCCGCCCCCAGCACCGCGAGCCTCGCCACCTGCTCCGACTTCGGCAGTCCTGGCCACTCGCTTTCCGCGAGTTCCAGCGCCTCGCGCAGCGCGGCGGTCTGCGTCACCTGGATGCGGGTCAGAGCGGTCGGCATCGCCTCACTGTACCACCGGCTGCACTCGGTGGTACAGGCGCAGATCAGCTCGCCTCGCGGAGCACCGGATCCGTCACGTCGTCGATCTTCGAGGAGCGGATCGGGTGGCCGCTCGTGGAGAGGCAGCGTCCGGTCTTCAGGTCCCACTTCCAGTCGTGCATGCTGCACGTGAGGATGCCGTCCTCGTCGACCTTCCCGGTCTTGGTGAGGTCGGCGCGCAGGTGCGGGCAGCGGCGCTGGACGACCCAGTCGCCGATCTCCGCGTCCTCGGTCTGGTCGGTCTGCTCCTGGTACCAGTTCTCGACGTACTCGATCCGGTCGACCGAGAGGCACTTCAGGAACGTGGTGAGGAACTCGTTGAACTTGCCGCTGCGGCCGACCGAGAACTGCATCGACAGGAAGATCGAGTTCGACCAGTCGATCTCGTGGTCGCGGATGTTCGTCGAGACGAGGTCGGCCGGGATCGTGTACCAGTACACGCACTCCTCCCCCGCGTACTCGCGGACCTTGGCGCGCGGGAAGTCGACCACCATGTCCAGCTCCCCGATGCGGAAGCGGACGTGCCCGCCGACGCCGAGGCGGATGGTGCGCGACTTCTTCAGCAGCGGCTCCCACCATTCCTTGATCGCGGCCAGCATCTCGTCCGGCGGGATGATCTCGGCGCGCGAGGCCTCCTCGTCGCGGATCTCCTGCTGGCGGGTCGCGCGCTGCTCCTCCAGGTACTCCCACTTCTCGTCGAAGATGTGGGCGAGCTCGGCCTCGGTGTAGAGCGTCTGCTCGGTGGTCACCGCACCGCCGTCGATCGTGACGAGAGTGCCGGGGACGAAGAGCTGCCCGTCGTACTTCGGGGCCAGCTCCTTCATGTGCGCGATGAACTGCTTCTGGTCCGTGAAGATGGACTCGCCGTTGCGGCCCATCCCGTTGAAGTCGAAGAGGTCGTCGCGCAGGAACATGGGCGGACCCGCCATCGGGAAGACATGCGGAGCGTCGACCTTCTCGATGTAGTACATCGCGCGCTTGTTCTGCGCCTCGCGCTTGAGGCGGGCGAAGTTCTGCTTCGCATCCAGCGGGAGGTCGTAGACCATGGGCCACCAGATCGCTCCGGAGACCTGCGTGAAGTAGGCGTCGGGCTTCCCGAAGTGCAGCAGCTTGTCGAGGTCGAGCGGGTGCGAGTCGTTCTGGTTCAGCATCGAGCCGGTGCCGTCGTCGACGCTGAGCGACGAGTCGCCGATCGGGCCGTCGCTCGGAGCGCGCAGCGGGGTGATCATCATCTTGAGCGCTCCGCGCTCGATGATCTCGCCAGCGGGCGCGTAGGTGATGTTCGTGTAGCCGAGCGCCCGGATGTCCTGCTCCAGGTCGTCGATCGGATACTCCGGCAGGAGCACCTCGATGTCCTTGCGGATGTACCGCTCCAGCAGCGCCGGGTCGAAGTGGTCGCGGTGCCGGTGCGAGATGTAGAGGAAGTCAGCTTCACGACCGTAGCGCTCCCAGTCGAGGGCACGGTTGTCCGGGAACGGGAACCAGGACCCGAAGAAGGACGGGCCGAGCACCGGGTCGCAGATGATGTTGCCGCCCACCGTCTCGATGAACATGCCGGCGTGGCCGAGTCCCGTGATCCGCATTGCATTCCTCTCGAAGATGAACCGTTCGATTGTACCGACGGCTCCCTGAGCGCCCGGCGGGACGGGCCGGGGAAAACGGTCTAGTCGTCGAAGAGACCGCGGATGTCGTCCGCCGTGAGCGCCTGGGCGAAGAGCGCGTCATCATCGAGCACGGCGGTGAACAGGCGGGCCTTGCGGCGTTGCAGCGCGAGGACCTTCTCCTCGATCGTTCCGCTGGCGATCATGCGGTAGACGAACACCTGGCTGCGCTGGCCGATGCGGTGCGTGCGGTCGACGGCCTGGGCCTCGGCGGCGGGGTTCCACCACGGGTCGAGGAGGAACACGTAGTCGGCCTCGGTCAGCGTGAGCCCGAACCCGCCGGCCTTCAGGCTGATGAGGAAGACGGGCTGCTCCCCCTCCGCGAAGTCCGCGACCACCTGCTCGCGATGACGCGTCGAGCCGTCGAGGTGCGCGTACGGGATGCCGGCGGCGTCCAGACGCGCGGCCGCCATGTCGAGGAAGGACGTGAACTGGCTGAACACGAGCGCGCGGTGCCCCTCCGCCTGCAGCTCGACGATCCGCTCCAGGAGCTCGTCAAGCTTGCGGGAGCCGAGGCGCGCGTCGGCCGGGTCGATCAGCGCCGGAGCGAGACTCAGCATCCGCAGCAGCGTCAGGGAGCGGAACACGATGAAGCGGTTGCGGTCGAGATCCTCCAGCAGGCCGAGCACCTTCTGCCGCTCCCGCTGCAGCACCGTCTCGTAGAGCTCGCGATGCCCGGCGCTCAGCTCGATCTCCAGCACCTGCTCCTGCTTCGGCGGGAGGTCCGGGGCGACGAGTTCCTTGGTGCGGCGGAGCACGAGCGGGCGGATCCGTCGTCGGAGCTGCGCGAGGCGGCGCTGCCGGTACGGTCCGCCCTCCGCGTTCTCCGGGACCTTCCCCTGCTCGATCGGCTGGATGTAGTGCTCGCGGAACTTCCGCGCGGAAGCGAACAGGCCGGGTGCCGTGAGCTTCAGCAGCGCCCAGAGCTCCTCGAGGCTGTTCTCCAGCGGCGTGCCCGTGACCGCGATGGTGACGTCGGCCGGGAAACGCGCGACGGCACGATGCAGCTTCGTCGCCGGGTTCTTCACGAACTGGGCCTCGTCGAGGATCAGCCCGGCCCAGGTGACGCCCGCGAACCCCTCCTCGTCGAGCCGCGCGACCGCGTAGGTGGTGAGCACCACGTCGGCCTCGCGAGCCACGGCGGCCACGGCAGGCCCGGCGGTGGAGTCCCGGGTGATCACGCGGAGACCCGGAGCGAACCGCGCCGCCTCGGTGCGCCAGGTGGCCAGCACGGATGTCGGCACCACCACGAGGAAAGGGCGTCCCTCCCCCGCCGCACGGGCATGCAGGATGAGCGCGAGCAGCTGGACCGTCTTCCCGAGACCCATGTCGTCGGCGAGGACGCCGCCGAGCCGGTGCGACCAGAGGAACGCGAGCCAGTCCAGCCCCTCCTTCTGGTACGGCCGCAACTGTGCGGTGAGTCCCGGAGGGATCCGCACCGCCGGTACCGCGGTGGCGCTGCGCAGTCCCTCGGCGGTGGCCCGCCAGCTCACCGCGGGAAGGGCCTCGTCCGCCAGATCCTCGAACTCCTCCCACAGATCCGTCTGATGACGGCTGATCCGCGGGCCCGTCTCCCACTCGTCCAGATCCCCGGCCTCGTCGAGGAGGTCGCGCAGGCGGTCGAGCGCCGGGTGGTTCAGGGAGAAGTAGCTGCCGTCGACGAGCAGGAGCTTTCGCCGGCCCGCGCTCAGCGCCGTGAACAGCGGCTCGAAGGGAATGTTCCGCCCGTCGATGCGGACGATCACGCCGAGGTCGAACCAGTCCGGGTCGGTGCTCTCCACGGTCGAGACCGTGATCTCCGGCTCCCCGGCGAGCTCGCGATACGTCTTGCGGCGGCCCGACACCTCCACCTCGACGCCCTCCGCCTCCACGGCGGGGACGACGCGCGTCATGAACTCCGCGGCCTCCACGTCGTGGAACGCCCCCGCGGGGGCGAACGCGACGCCGTGCTCCTGCCAGACGTTCCGGATCCGATGCGTCACAGAGGCTTCGGCCTCCGGATCGCGCACGGCCTCCGGACCCGGCGTGAACGGCACCCGCCCGAAGCCGCGATAGTCCCACTCGACGGTGTACTCCACGGTGTCTCCGCGACGGAACGCCACCCGGAGCACGGCACGGGGCGGTGGGAGGTCGGGGAGCGCGACGCGGCCGACCGCGCGGACGGGGAGACGGCGCGCGAGGAGTGGGTAGGCGTCCTGGAGGAAGGCCGCCTCCTCCGCCGCGGGGACGACGAGCATCCCGGCCCGGAGCAGCGACGGCGCGGGCCCCGCGAGCGGAAGCTCCGCGAGCGTCACCTGCAGGCGCGACCCGCTCTGTGCGACCTCGTACACGCCGGAGCGCCCGAGGGCGCGGATGCTGCCCGGCGGCGTCTCGCGCCCGTCCAGGGTCACGACCGGACGGACGACGAGGCCGCCGTCGTCGTCACGGGACACAGTCGCCGTCAGTTCCGCGGTGTCGGCGAGGACGAGCCTCGTCGACCGCTGCGCCGCCACGAGCGGGATGCCGAGGTCGGTCGCCGACCGCAGATGCCCCCAGAGGAGCCGCGACTCGATCAGGTCGGCGACGAGCCAGTCCCCCGCCGTGCCGGAGAGCAGCGTGTCGCGCGCGATGCTCAGCAGATCGGCGAACCACCGCGACCGTTCCCGACCGTACTGGTCCGGCGCGCGGCGGACCGCGTCCCAGGTGGCGGAGCCGAGCACCCAGGACCCCGTCGCCGCGCTCCGCTCCAGCGGACGGATGCCGAGGAGGATCTCCCCCACACCCTTGGCGACGTCGCGGGGGGTCGCGGTGCGCTGCGGGCGTGATGCCCACGGATTGGCTCCTCGGGCGTCGCGGACGCGCACCTCGAACCCGAGGGCGAGCGGGGTCGCCGCCGCCGGAGCAGCGCCGGCGTCGAACAGGGCACGCCAATCCCGCGCGCCGTCTCCCGGGGTGGCGGAGGCGGGCGGGCGGATCATGACACGATCCTGCCCGCCACCGCCGACACCGCCGCTGCGGCGCTCAGGCCGAGCGGGCGACGCGGGCGAGCACGCCGTGCACGAACGCGCCCGACTCGTCGGTGGAGAACTCCTTCGCGAGCTCCACCGCCTCGTCGATCGCGACCGCGGTCGGCACCTCGTCGTTGTAGAGGATCTCCCACGCGCCGATGCGCAGCAGGGCGCGGTCGACGGCGGGCATCCGCTCGAGCTTCCAGTCGCGGCTGTGCGTCGTGATCTGCTCGTCGATCTCGTCGCGCTGGTCGATGATGCCGTCGACGATCTCGCGGGCGTACAGCCACGACGCCTCGCGTGCGGGCTCGTTCGCCGCGCGCTTCGCCTCGGCGGCGAGGGCCACCGCGACCTCGTCGCCGCGGACGTCGGCGGAGAACAGGATGTCGAGCGCGCGCTTGCGCGCCTTCGTGCGGGCGCTCACGCCTTACTTCTCGCGGCCGAGGTACTCGCCCGTGCGGGTGTCGACCTTGACCTTCGTGCCGGTCTCCAGGAACAGCGGGACCTGGATCTCGTAACCGGTCTCGAGCGTGGCGGGCTTGGTGCCGGCGGACGAGCGGTCGCCCTGCAGGCCGGGCTCGGTGTAGGTCACCTCGAGGATGACCGACGCCGGGAGGTCGATGTAGAGGGGATTGCCGTTGTTGAGGGCGATGGTGACCTGCTGGTTCTCGAGCAGGAAGTTCTTCGCGTCGCCGACCGTGGCCGCAGGCAGAGTGATCTGGTCGAAGTCGGTCTGGTCCATGAACACGAACCCGTCACCGTCGGTGTAGAGGTAGGTGTAGTCCCGGCGGTCGACGTTCTCGATGTCGATCTTCGCGCCGGCGTTGTACGTGCGGTCCACGGTCTTGCCCGAGACGACGTTCTTCAGCTTCGTGCGGACGAACGCGCCGCCCTTGCCGGGCTTGACGTGCTGGAACTCGATGACGCTCCAGAGCTGCCCGTCGATGCTGAGGACGACGCCGTTCTTGATGTCTGCGGTGGATGCCATGTGCGAGGAGTTCCGTTCCTGAGTCCGTGGGGGCCGGGGTCGGCCGACAGTCGATTCTACGGGATGCCCGGCGCGGGCCGTCGCGGGGCACGATAGACGCTCCTCCGCGAGAGCGGAAGCCCCGTGACGATGCCCGTGGCCCCGGGCAGCGTGGACGAGGACAGAAGGAGTCGACATGAGCGAGGACGATCGCGACCGGGACCCGACCAGGGTGGCGAATCAGCCGGCGCTGCGGACATCGTCCGGGGCGGTGTGGCTCATCGTCGCCACGATCTTCACGGCGGTCAGCCTCGTGCCCCTGATCGGGATCGTCCGCAGCGGCGGCGCGGCGGGGACCGTCGGCCTGGTGACCGCGATCATCCTGGTCCTGGGCCTGGTCGCGATGGTCGTCATCCGCCTCGCGGTGGCGAGCGTGCGGCCGCGGCTCCGTGCCCTGGCCGCCTGTTTCCTCGCCATGGCCCTGTTGACGCTCGTGGGCATCACGGTGTGCGTGCTGCTCGTGGGCCTGCCCTGATCCTGCGCGCTCAGAGCTGCGCGACGAGTTCCCGCACCGCGTCGGCGTAGCCTCCCACGCCGCGTCCGATGACCCGGACCGCGGCGACGTCGTGCAGGTACGAGTGGTGACGGAACTCCTCGCGGGCGTACACGTCGGAGATGTGGACCTCGGCGAAGGGCAACGCGACGCCGGTGAGCGCGTCGCGCAGGGCGACGGAGGTGTGGGTGAGGCCGCCCGGGTTGATGACGATGCCCGCGCAGTCCGCCCGCGCATCGTGGATCGCGTCGATGAGCACGCCCTCGTGGTTGCTCTGCAGCGCCCGCACCTCGAACCCCAGGGCGGCAGCGGTCTCGGCGGTGATCCGCTCGACGTCGGCGAGGGTCGCGGTGCCGTACACCTCGGGTTCGCGGGTGCCGAGGAGGTTGAGGTTGGGGCCGTTGACGAGCAGCAGCCGACGCGGGGCGCTCATGCGGGCACGCTCCCGGTGTCGACCAGCTCGCGGCGCATGACCCATTCCCGCCCGAAGTTGGCCGTCTCGATCTCCCCGGTCCGGACGAAGCCGCCTCGGCGGTACACGGCCTGAGCCCGGGAGTTGTCCACGTGCACCTCGAGCACGAGCGCGCGGAGGCCGCGATCGCGGGCCCAGGCCGCCGCGGCGTCGAGGAGCGCATCGATGACGCCCGCACCGCGATGCGCATCCGCCACATAGACCCCCACGACCAGCCCCGCGTCGTGCTGCTCGCGATGCGGGAGCACGGTCACGGTCCCGGTCCAGGCGCCGTCGTCGGCGATCGCGACGAACTGCGCCGCGGCGGCGTCGCCCGCGGCATTCGCGGCGCGCTCCTGCCAGAAGCGGTCGGGCTGTGCGGCGGCGTGCTCGACGGTGTCGAGGAAGGCCATCGGTGCGGCCGGGTCGGCGAGGGCCTGCAGCCGCAGCGCCTTGACCTCCCGCCAGTCCTCCGGTGTGATGCGCCGGACGGCGATGCTCATGCGCCGATCTCCTGGTAGGCGGCGAAGAGCAGCGATTCGTCCGGCGCCTGGAGCACGGTGGGCTTGGCGATGTCGTCGAGGAGGATGAATCGGAGCATCCCGCCGCGGCTCTTCTTGTCGCGGTGCATCGTGGCGAGCAGCTGCGGCCAGGCGCCGGCGCGGTACGACGTGGGCAGGCCCAGCGACTCGAGGATCGTACGGTGGCGCTCCGCCGCGGCGTCCGACAGCCGCCCCGCGAGCCGGGAGAGCTCCGCGGCGTACAGCATGCCGATCGAGATGGCCGCCCCGTGCCGCCAGCGGTATCGCTCGGCGTGCTCGATTGCGTGGCCGAGCGTGTGGCCGTAGTTCAGGATCTCGCGCTGTCCGGCCTCGCGGAAGTCGTCAGAGACGACCTGCGCCTTCATGTCGATCGCGAGCTCGACCGCCCGGCGGAACTCGTCCGTCGTGGAGTCGACCGCGCGCGCCGGATCGGCCTCGACGATGTCGAGGATCTCCGGCGCCCAGATGAAGCCGGCCTTGACGACCTCCGCGAAGCCGGCCGTGGCCTCGTTGGGGCTCAGGCTGCCCAGTTCGTCGAGGTCGCCGATCACCGCGCGCGGTGCCCAGAAGGCGCCGACGAGGTTCTTGCCCTCCGCGGTGTTGACCCCGGTCTTGCCGCCGACGGCGGCGTCCACGAGACCGAGGACGGTGGTGGGCACCTGGACGATCTGGATGCCGCGCAGCCAGGTCGCCGCGACGAAGCCGGCGAGGTCGGTCACCGCTCCCCCGCCGTAGCCGACCACGGCGTCCGTCCGCGTGAAGTCGGCCTGGCCCATGACCTGCCAGCAGAAGGCGGCGACCTCGATGCGCTTGCCCTGCTCGGCGTCCGGGATCTCGGCGAGCAGCACCTCGCGCGGCCCGTCCGCGGTGTCGGCGAGGAGCCGGTCGCGGAGCTCGGCGGCCCGGGCCGCGAGGGTCGGCGGGTGCACGACGAGGATCTTGCGGACGCCCGGCGCGAGAGCCGCGGACACCTGGTCGAGGATCCCCCGTCCGATCGTGATGTCGTAGGCGTCGTTCCCGGTGACGCTGATGGTCGTCGTGCTCATCGCTGTTCTCTCCTCCATGCCACGATCTCGTCGGCGATGCGCTGCATCGGACGCCGTGAGGTGTCGAACGTGGCCGACGCCACCTCGTCGTACCATCCTCGCCGTTCGGCGAAGATGCGCTTCCACTTCTCGACCGGGTCCTCGCCCGCCAGCAGCGGGCGCGTCCCGCCGCGCAGGCGGTCGGCGACGGCGGCCTCGCTCACGGTGAGGAAGACCACGGGGTGGGCGCGCAACAGCGCGCGCGTCTCCGGATCCGTGACGGCGCCGCCGCCGAGGGAGATCACGCCGCCCTCGGCGAGGGCCTCCCGGACCGCCGCGCGCTCCAGGTCCCGGAAGTGCGCCTCGCCATGCGTGGCGAAGATCTCGGGGATCGGGCCGTGCGCGGCGACGATGCGCTTGTCGGTGTCGACGAAGGCGACGCCCAGCCGCCGCGCGACGCGTCGCCCGACGCTGGTCTTACCGGCCGCCATCGGTCCGACGAGGACCAGCGTCAGCGGCTCAGCCTCGTTCGTCATGCGCGATGAGCGCCGCCTCGGACGCGGGGGCCGTGCGCAGCTCCGCCGGGATGCCGTCGAGGTACCCCTCCAGGTTGCGGCGCGTCTCGCGGATGCTGTCGCCGCCGAACTTCTCCAGCACGGCGCGGGCCAGTTCGATGGCGACCATGGCCTCCGCGACGACGCCCGCCGCGGGCACCGCACAGACGTCGGAACGCTGGTGGTGCGCGGTCGCCTGGTCACCGGTCGCCACGTCGATCGTGCGCAGCGCGTGGGGCACGGTCGCGATCGGCTTCATGCCGGCGCGGACGCGCAGCACGGTTCCGGTCGACATGCCGCCCTCGGTGCCGCCGGCGCGGTCCGTGCCGCGGGCGATGCCGTCGGCGGTGGCGAAGAGCTCGTCGTGGGCGGCGGAGCCGCGGCGGCGCGTGGTCTCGAAGCCGTCGCCGACCTCCACGCCCTTGATGGCCTGGATGCTCATGAGCGCCTGGGCCAGTCGGGCATCCAGGCGGCGGTCCCAGTGCACGTGGGAGCCGAGCCCCGGCGGCAGGCCGTACGCGAGGACCTCGACGATGCCGCCGAGGGTGTCGCCGTCCTTCTTGGCGTCGTCCACCTCCGCGACCATGAGCGCCGAGGTCGCGGGGTCGAAGCACCGCAGCGGGTCGGCGTCCAGGGCGTCCACGTCGTCCGGGGTCGGCAGCGCCGCGCCATCCGGCACGCGCACCGGACCGATGGAGAGCGTGTGGCTGACGAGTCGGATGCCGAGCTCGCCGAGGAAGGAGCGGGCGACGGCACCGAGCGCCACGCGGGCGGCGGTCTCCCGGGCGCTCGCGCGCTCGAGGATCGGGCGGGCCTCGTCGAAGTCGTACTTCTGCATGCCCACGAGGTCGGCGTGGCCCGGACGTGGCCGGGTCAGCGGGGCGCCACGACCGCGCGAGCGATCGGTGAGCTCCACCGGCTCCGGGTTCATGACCTCGATCCACTTCGGCCACTCGGTGTTGCCGATGCGCAGGGCGATGGGGCTGCCCAGCGTCTTCCCGTGCCGGACGCCGCCGGAGATCGTGAGCTCGTCCTGTTCGAACTTCATCCGGGAGCCGCGTCCATAGCCGAGCTTGCGGCGGGCGAGGTCGGCCTGGATGGCCTCGGACGACACCGGGACGCCGGAGGGCAGACCCTCCATGACGGCGATGAGTTCTGGGCCGTGCGATTCGCCGGCCGTGAGCACGCGGAGCATGTGCTCTAGTCTCCCATGCGTTTCCCCCCGCGCCGTGCCGCGTTTCGTCCGGCGGCGCTCAGAGGGTGGCGCGCATCGCGGCGAGGACGGCCTCCTCGTCCGGCAGCGGCGAGACCGGGTCGCCGTGCAGGAAGATCCGGATCTGCCGCACCGCCTGATGCAGCAGCATCCCGAGCCCGGAGACCACCGGCTGATCGCCCCACTCCGTCGCGAGCGCGGACGGCCACGGGGCATAGGCCGCATCGAAGAGCGTCCCGCCCATGTCAGACAGGCGGGAGGCGACGTCCGGTGGCAGCGCGGTGCCGGAGGGCAACGTCGCCACCGTGAGGTCCGCGTCGCCGTCCACCTCCTCGAACGATCGAGGGGTGACCACGACGCCGCGACGCTCTCCGATGCGGACGAGCCCGGCGGCGCGTTCCGGCCGACGGGCGGCGACCTCGACCCGTGTCGCCCCCAGGTCGGCGAGGGCGACGAGGGCCGAGGCCGCCGTGGCTCCGGCGCCCAGGATCCGCGCCGTCCCGATCTCGCGGATGCCGGCGTCCCCGAGCGCATCGACGATCCCGCCGACGTCGGTGTTGAATCCCGCCGGGGTCTCCGAGACCAGGAGCGTGTTGACCGCGCCGGTCAGCTCCGCGTGGGCATCCCGGCTGGCGGCGTACCGGTACGCCTCCTCCTTGAGCGGCATCGTCAGCGACAGGCCGCGCCAGGAGTCGTCGAGCGCCTCGACCGCGTCCGCGAAGCCCTCCGCGCCGACCTGGCGGCGCTCGTACTCCCAGTCCAGTCCGAGCACCGCGTAGGCCGCAGCGTGCAGCTCCGGCGACCGTGAGTGCCCGATCGGGTCGCCCCAGACCGCCAGTCGTCTCCGGTTCACCGCGTCAGCAACCGGCGTCGGGGTTCGCGCGGCACCAGTCCCGCCACTTCTCCACGCCCTGCTCGTGCTCCGCGAGGGTCTCCGAGAACTGCGTCTCGCCGGTCTCGAGGTTGACGGTGACGAAGTAGATCCACGGCCCGTCCGCGGGGTGCATCGCGGCATCGATCGCGGCATCGTTCGGGCTCGCGATCGGCGTGGCCGGAAGCCCCTTGTTCACGTAGGTGTTCCACTCGTTGGGGTCTTCCAGAGCCTCGGCCGAGCTCGAGACCACGCCCTCGTGCAGGGAGCCGTACCCGTACTGCGCCGTCGAGTCCATCTGGAGCAGCATGTCGTCGTCGAGGCGGTTCTGGATCACGCGGGAAACCTTGGCGAAGTCGTCCGTGCGGCCTTCGCGCTGGATGATCGAGGCGATCGTGAGGATCCGCTGCGCGTCCTCGTCCGGGACGCCGGCGGCGGCGAGCGATTCGCGCGTCCGGTCGACCATGCGCTGGATGACCTGCGTCGCGGTGACCTCGGGGTCGAACGTGTACACCGCGGGGAACAGCCACCCCTCCAGGCTCTGCGCCTGCACCCCGTACGCGGACGGATCGGCGACGGCTGCCTCGAGGTCGGCCAGCGGCATCCCGAGAGTCTCTGCCATGGACGGCAGGGCCGATTCGATCGTCCCGCCCTCCGGCATGGAGACGGTGTTCTCGAGCTTGTTCTCCTCGTTGCGGAGCGCGGCGAGGGCATCCTCCGCTGTCATCTTCTTCTGCAGGCGGTAGACGCCGGGATAGAAGGTCACCGCGATGTTCTCGTCGATGAGGTAGTCGTAGAAGACGTCCTCGGTCTTCGTGACGCCGGCTTCGTACAGCGCCGTCGACACGGGGCCGCCCGTGTCGCCCTGCTTGATCGTGACGTACACCTCACCGGTCGCCTGACCGGGCTCCCAGTCCTTCGGCTCCCCCCACCCCATGGCGTCGGCGATGCGGTCGCCGAAGGTGTTGGCGACCCAGACTCCGCCGGCGGCGATGCCGCCGAGGATCACCAGGACGATGATCAGGGCGACGAGGCAGCCCTTGCGGCGCTTCTTCTTGGTCGGCGCGCCGTGATCGCGGCCGTCGTCCTGGGCGGCGAAGATCTCGTCGAGCCCGCCGCCCAGCGCGGGTGCGGGGTCTTCGGTGCCGGTCGACCGGCGCGGCCCCGGAGCGGGGGTCTCATCCGCGCTCGTCGCGGCGACGGGCATCGCGCGGGTCACGACCGGTTCGACGTCTGCGGCATTCGCCTGCGGCCGGTGGTCGGTCACGGCCGCATCCGCGGTGGTCGCCGCCGACGCCGAGACCGGGCGGGCGGGCACATCGGCACCGGGCGCGACCCCGGCGTCCGGAGTGGGCGAGGCGTCCTGCTCGCGTGCCGCGGCCTCCCTGGCCGCGCGGCGGGATCCGGGTGCCGGCGTGTCGTCTCCGGCGGTCGGGACCTGCGGGGACGGAGCGGGGAGGTTCTCGAACAGATCCCCCAACCGGGTGCTCTGCTCGTGCTCGGGCGCACGGCTCTCGCGTTCGGACATGTTCAGGCGGGCTCCTCGTCAACGGGGACCGGGGCACCGGCCGGGTTTCCGGTGCTCTTCTCCGTGTCGATCGCCTGCTGCAGCAGCACCACGGCGGCGACCTGATCCACAATGCTACGAGAGTTCTTCTGTGATCGCCCAGAACTCCGCAACGCCGCATGCGCCGAGACCGTGCTCAGACGCTCGTCGACGAGGCGTACCGGCACGCCGCTGCGCGCTTGGAGAGCCGCCGCGAACTCGCGCGCATCCACCGTCGACGGCGTGTCCGCACCCTGCATGTTCACCGGCAGACCGACGACGATCTCCAGCGGCTCGTACTCCGCAGCCAGCTCCGCGATGCGCGTGAGCGAGCGCTCATCGCGGGGTACGGTCTCGACGGGGACGGCCAGCATGCCGTCCGGATCGGACCGCGCCACGCCCACGCGGGCCCGGCCGACGTCGATGCCGAGCCGGACACCGCGGCGGTAGCCGCTCACGCGCCGCGCAGCTCCTGGGAGACGGCCTCGAGCGCGGCGGGCAGTGCCGCTGCGTCGGTACCGCCGCCCTGGGCGACGTCGTCCCGACCGCCGCCGCCTCCGCCGAGCACACCGGCGGCGCGCTTCGCGAGCGCACCCGCCTTCGCACCGGCACCGCGCGCGGCCTCGTTCGTGGCGACGACGACGACAGGGCGACAGTTGACGACCGCACCGAGCGCCACCACCGCGGGGTCGGAACCCAGCCGGTCGCGCACGCCATTGACGAGCTCGCGGACATCGTCCGCGGAGGCCACGTCCCCCAGCGTCTGCGCCGCCACGCGGTAGTCTCCGACGCGCGTCGCGGCCTCGGCGATCGCGGGGATGCGCCCCGCCCGCTCCTTCGCCTCGAACTGCGCGATGCGCTTCTCCGCGGCCTTGAGGCTCGCGGCGAGATCGGCGATCCGCTCGGGGAGCTGCTCGCGCGGGGTCTTCAGGGAGGCGGTGAGCTGCGACACGAGAGCCCGCTCCGCCGCGAGCTCACGGAAGGCATCCGCGCCGACGAGAGCCTCGATCCGGCGGTTGGAGGCGCCGACCGACGACTCCCCCACCACGCTGACCAGACCGATCTCCGCACTGGTCGACACGTGCGTGCCGGCGCAGAGCTCTCGCGACCACGGGCCGCCGATGTCGACCATCCGCACGACGTCGCCGTACTTCTCGCCGAAGAGCGCCATGGCGCCCGCTTCCTTGGCCTCGTCGAGCGTCACGATGCGGGTGGTCACCTCGAGGGCGTCCTGCACGGCGCGGTTCGTGATCTCCTCGATTTCCGTGCGGGTGTCGGTCGACAGCGCCTGCGACCAGGCGAAGTCGAACCGCATGTACCCGGCACGGTTGAGCGACCCGGACTGTGTGGCCGTCGGACCGAGCGTGTCGCGGAGGGCGGCGTGCACGAGGTGGGTGGCGGAATGCGCCTGCCGAGCGGCGCGCCGGTTCGCGGCGTCGACGATCGTCGTCGCGATGTCGTCGACCGCGACCGTGCCGCGGGAGACCTCGACCGTGTGGCTGATCAGCCCCGGGACCGGACGCTGCACGTCGAGCACCTCGAGCTCGTAGCCGGGGCCCACGATGGTGCCCTTGTCGGCGACCTGACCACCCGACTCGGCGTACAGCGTCGTCTCGGCGAGCACGACCTCGGCGATCTGCCCCTCGGCGGCGCTGCGCACCGGCGCCCCGTCGACGAGCAGGCCGAGCACACGGGACTCCACCTCGAGGGCCGTGTAGCCGTCGAAGCCCGTCTCGCCCAGCGCACGCAGGTCGCGGTAGACCGAGACATCCGCGAGCTGGCGCTTGCGATTGCGGGCGTCGTCCTTTGCGCGCTGACGCTGCTCCTGCATGAGGGAGTCGAACGCGGCACGGTCCACGTCCAGCCCGGCCTCTTCGGCGACCTCGAGGGTGAGGTCGATCGGGAAGCCGTAGGTGTCGTGCAGCAGGAACGCCTCGGAACCGCTGAGGGTCTTCCCGCCACCCTTCTTCGTCTCGTCGAGCGCGAGGTCGAGGATGGTCGATCCCTGCGCCAGGGTGCGCCGGAAGGTCTCCTCCTCGGCGAACGCCGCCGAGGAGAGCACGGACCAGTCGCGCTCCAGCTCCGGGTACGCCGACTTCATCGCATCGCGGGAGGCGGCGAACAGCTCGGGGAAGGCGGGGTCGTCGACGCCCAGCAGACGCATGGCGCGCACGGTCCGGCGCATGAGGCGCCGCAGGATGTAGCCGCGGCCCTCGTTCGACGGACGCACGCCGTCGGAGAGGAGCATGAGCGAGGAGCGCACGTGATCCGCGATCACCCGGAAGCGGACGTCGTCCTCGTGGACCGCTCCATAGCGGCGGCCGGAGAGCTCGACGGCGCGGTCGAGCACCGGACGCACCTGGTCGGTCTCGTACATGTTCTCGACGCCCTGCTTGAGGAAGGCGACACGCTCCAGCCCCATGCCGGTGTCGATGTTCTTCATCGGCAGCTCGCCGACGATGTCGAACTCGGTCTTGCCGCGGATGTTCTCGATGAAGTCCTGCATGAACACGAGGTTCCAGATCTCCAGGAACCGCGAGTCGTCGACCGCAGGGCCGCCGTCCTTGCCGTAGGCGGGGCCGCGGTCGAAGAAGATCTCGGAGTCAGGGCCGCCGGGACCGGGCTGGCCTGTGTTCCAGTAGTTGTCCGCGCGACCGAGGCGCTGGATGCGCTCCGGCTTGAGCCCGATGATGTCGCGCCAGATCGCCTCGGCCTCGTCGTCGGTCTCGTAGACGGTGACCCAGAGATCCTTCTCGTCGAAGCCGAGGCCGCCGTCCGCCTCCGAGCTCGTGAGCAGCTCCCAGGCGTAACGGATCGCGCCTTCCTTGAAGTAGTCGCCGAACGACCAGTTGCCGAGCATCTGGAAGAACGTGCCGTGACGCGCGGTGCGCCCGACCTCCTCGATGTCGTTGGTGCGGATGCACTTCTGCAGGTCGGCGATGCGCGGATGCGGCGCCGGGACCACGCCCGTGAGGTACGGGATCATCGGGACCATGCCGGCGACGGTGAACAGCAGCGAGGGGTCGTCGCTGACCAGGGACGCCGAGGGGACGATGAGGTGGTCGTTCTTCTCGAAGTAGGAGAGGTAGCGCTGCGCGATTTCCGCAGTTTTCATAGGAGTGCCGGATGTCCTTGCGTGAGGGGGCGCGCCGAGGCGCAGATGCGGGGGGTCAGTTCTCGCCCGGCTCGGTCAGCCGAGCCTCCTGCGCGCGATACGCGTCGCTGAGGATCGCGGCGAGGCCGTTGAGGCGGGCGTCGACGTCGGCCAGGATGTCGTGGCCCCGCGGGTCCTTGTTCATGAAGTGAGCCGCGACGAAGCCGCCGATCACGCCGATCAGGAACCACAGCACATTCTTCATGTCGTCATCCTTGCCCTAGAGCCGCGAAGGCGCGGTCTCTCCATCGTAGGCGGAAACGACAGGAGGCGTCGGGAACCCCGACGCCTCCTGCCTGATGCTCTTCCGCTGGATCAGCGAGCCGCGTAGTACTCGACGACGAGCTGCACTTCACAGGTCACGGGGACCTCGGCGCGCTTCGGACGACGGACCAGACGGGCCTGGAGCTTGTCGAGCTCGACCTCGAGGTAGCCCGGAACGGCGGGCAGGACCTCGGCGTGGCCGCCGGCGGCCGCCACCTGGAAGGGCTCGGTGCCCTCGCTCTTGGGCTTCACGTGGATGAGCTGACCCGGCTTCACGCGGAACGACGGGCGGTCGACGAGCTGGCCGTCGACGAGGATGTGACGGTGCACGACGAGCTGGCGAGCCTGCGCGGTGGTACGGGCGAAGCCCGAACGCAGCACGAGGGCGTCGAGACGCATCTCGAGCAGCTCGACCAGGTTCTCACCGGTCAGACCGTCCTGACGACGGGCCTCGTTGAACGTGTTGCGCATCTGCTTCTCGCGGATGCCGTACTGCTCGCGCAGACGCTGCTTCTCGCGCAGACGGACGGCGTAGTCGCTGTCGGCCTTGCGCTTGGTGCGGCCGTGCTCGCCCGGAGCGTAGGGACGCTTCTCGAGGTAGCGGGCGGCCTTCGGGGTGAGAGCCACGCCGAGAGCGCGGCTGAGACGCACCTTGCGGCGGTCCTGGGACTTCGTGGTCACGAAGCTGTCCTTCCGATGACGCGGTCGCGACTTTCGCGACTCGCGGACGTATCACCCGCGTTCTGCCTTGGAGCGCACGCCGGGGCGCCAGCAAGGTGGGGTATGAACGAGGAGATGCCCGAAAACTCGGTTTCGAGCCGCTCAATTCTATCAGACGGCGGCCGAAGCCCGGGGCCGGCGGTTCAGCGGTCGCCGAGGATGCGGCGGATACGCTCCAGCCGCGCGCTGATGTCGCGCTCCGCGCCGAGGTTCTTCGGCTCGTAGTAGTGCCGCCCGTCGAGCTCGTCGGGCAGGTACTGCTGCGGCACGATCCCGAACTCGCTGTCGTGCGCGTAGCGATAGCCGCGGCCGTGCCCGAGGCGCTTCGCTCCGGGGTAGTGCGCGTCGCGGAGGTGAAGCGGCACGCGCCCGAATCCCCCTGCGCGGATGTCGGCGATGGCGGCGTCGATGCCGACGTAGGCCGCGTTCGACTTCGCGGTCGTGGCGAGATAGACGGTGGCCTCGGCGAGCGGGATGCGCCCCTCCGGCATCCCGATGAAGGCCACCGCGTCGGCCGCGGCCACGGCGATGCCGAGGGCCTGGGGGTCGGCGAGCCCCACGTCTTCGGAGGCGGAGATGACGAGCCGACGGGCGATGAACCGCGGGTCCTCCCCCGCCTCGATCATGCGGGCGAGGTAGTGCAGCGCGGCGTCCGGGTCGGAACCCCGGATCGACTTGATGAAGGCGCTGATGACGTCGTAGTGCTCGTCGCCCTGGCGGTCGTAACGGAGCAGAGCCTTGTCGACGGCCTGCGCCACGTCGTCGGCGGTGACCTCCGGGACGACCGTCTCCGGGTCTTCGCCGTCGTGGTCGGCTTCGGAGGCGGCGGCGTGCGAGAGCGCCACGGCAGCGGCGGCCTCCAGTCCGGTGAGGGCACGACGGGCGTCCCCCGACGCGAGGCGGATGAGCGCCGACCGCGCCTCGTCGCTGAGCGCGACCGTACCGGAGAGTCCGCGGGCATCCGACACCGCGCGGTCCACGAGCACGCCGATGTCGTCATCGGTGAGCGGCTGCAGCGTGAGCAGCAGCGACCGGGACAGCAGGGGCGAGATCACCGAGAACGAGGGGTTCTCCGTGGTCGCGGCGATGAGGATGACCCACCCGTTCTCCACGCCGGGCAGCAGCGCGTCCTGCTGGGCCTTGGTGAAGCGGTGGATCTCATCGAGGAAGAGGATCGTCGTCTGCCCGTACAGGTCGCGCTGGGTGATCGCCTCCTGCATGACCTCCCGCACATCCTTGACGCCGGCGGTGATCGCCGAGAGCTCGACGAACCGGCGACCGGACGAGCGGGCGATGGCCTGCGCGAGCGTGGTCTTTCCGGTGCCCGGCGGACCCCAGAGGATGATCGACACCGCGCCGGGCGAGCTGGCCTCCGGATCGGCGAGGGCCACGATGGGCGACCCGGCCCGCAGCAGGTGGCGCTGCCCCGCGACCTCGTCCAGCGACACCGGGCGCATGCGCACGGCGAGCGGTGTCTGCCCGGAGAGCAGGGCGGAGGGAGAGGACATTCCTCCAGGCTAACGGCGGCCGGGGACACGAGGCGAGGCCGTGCCCCCGGTAGGCTCTCAGGCGACGTCGTGGACCGGCGTCGGACGGGAGAGACAGGGCATGGCCGCACGCGGTTCCAAGAAGGCGCAGACACGCACCGAGGCGGAGCGCGCCCGGCTGCACACCGCCCGTACCCGCTGGCACCAGGACCAGATCCGCCGGCGCACGCGCGACAACATCATCGCGGTCACGGTCGGCTCCCTCATCGTCGTGGGCGCCATCGTCAGTCAGGTCGTGCACGCGCAGGTGACCACACCGGAGCCGACGCCGTCGCCCTCGTCGTCGACCGCTCCCTCCCCGGCGCCGAGTGACACCCCGAGCCCGGCACCGACCGCTCCCGAGACCCCCTCGGAGTGAGGCTCTCCGGCGTCGTCAGTCCTCGTCGAGGACGGCGAGCCGGTACCCGCGTTTGACCACGGTCTGCACGAGGTCCCCTTCGCCGAGGGCCTCCCTCAGCCGCGCAACCGCGACCTCGACCGCACGCGCACTGCGTCGACCGCCGGGGAGCACCTGGCCGATCTCGGCCCTGGTGAGCACGCGCCCGTCGGCGACGAACAGGGCCTCGAGGATGCTGACCGCGCCGCGGGAGAGCGGGACGAAGCCGCCGTCGATCAGCGCGCCGCCGCTGCGCACCGCCAGCCGACCCGCCGCAGTCCGCCGCTCGAGGACCCCGTGTGTGAGAGGGGCGAGCGCGCTCCGGGCAAGATCGTCCGCGGTGGGCCCGCACGACGTCGATGCCGGCAGGCCGTTCTCCATCAACCGCGCGGTTGCAGCGGCATCGCTGGTGGCGAGAAGCAGGCGGGACGCGCGCGACCGCTCGCGGATGGCGTCGAGCATGCCCAGTCGTTCCACCGTTCCGAGCCACCCGGGTAGGGCCTCCGCCGCGGGGAACAGCACCGCGTCCACCTGACCGGACGCGATCCGGTACAGCGTCCGCTTGGAGCCGGCGGGGATCGCGTGGTCCGCCCGCGGCGGAGTGATCCGGACGACCTCCGAGCCCGTCGCCGCGAGGATCCGCAGAAGCGTGTCGACGTCGACCGGCTCCGGACGCACCGGCCGCGGCACCTCGACCACCACGACGCGGCAGCCGACCAGCGCCGGAGCGGGACGCGGGGGCGCACTCATGCCGAGCCCTCCGCCGACCTCGCACCACCGGCGCGCCGTCCTGTCCGTGACGGGTGCCGGACGACGGCGATCGGGCCTCCGGGCCGCGCGAGGTCCGCCCCGCCGATCAAGGCCTCCGGAACGACGGCGCCGGCGCTTCGCAGGTCCGCGAGTGCGTCCGGCATGTCCTCCGCCCGGAGGCCGCTGACGGCGAGGAGCCCTCGATCGATCCGTACCGTCGCCTCCCGTCGTGCCGCGAGACGACCCACGACGAGGAGCAGCGCCCCGTCGGAGTCGGCGCCGACGCGCACCTCCAGGACAGGAACGGCCGCCGTCCCGCGGAGACGCACCTCGGGGCGAAGGGTTCCGCGGTCGCCGGGCCGTACGCCGAAATTCACCTCGGCGCGCTCCTGCAACGCGAGCGCGAGACGGCGGAGGCAGGGGCCGCAGCCGCGGCTCTCGACCGCACCGTCCAGAGCCTCCGCGACGGTCCGGATTCCTCGGTCCGTGAGCTCCGCTGCCAGCACCTCCAGCGGCGCGGACGGCAGCCCATGTGTGCAAGCCTCCGCACCGTCCTCGGTCACGGCGGCGGCCAGCAGCGCCCGCGCCGCCCTCTGACCGTCGAGCGACCAGGACGCGAGCCCGGCGAGCGACGCATCCGCCGACGCGCCGATGACCGTCACGCGGTGCACCACACGGGCATCCTCGGAGAGCACGACCTCCCCGAACACGCGGTCTCCGCGGCTCGGAAGAGGGACGTCGACCGTCGGTTCGTCACCGTCCGCGACACGCAGGGTCACGACCTCGATACCGCCGGGGCTCCCGTGCCACCCGTGTCCCACGGGGCTCGCGACCCGAGCGCCGAGCAGGGTGGCCGCCGCTCGATCCGCGGACGCCAGGGCAGCCTCCGTGCCGCCGGATGCCGGGTCCGCGGCGACGTCGCCGATCGCGAGGACGCGCGGGTCGGATGTCCGCCCGTCTGCGTCCACGAGGACACCGCCGCCCGGCCGCGTGCGGAGCCCGGCGTTCCGTGCCAGCTCATCGCGTGCCCGCGCACCCGTCGTCACGATGAGGTCGGTCCGTGCGAACGTGCCGTCCTGGAACTCCACGGCCGTCACCGCGCCCGTCGCGTCGGGGTCCACGCGGGTCACCCGCGTCCGCATCCGGACCGCGATACCGCGCGCCTCGATGATCCCGCGGAGTGCGCTCGCCGCCGGAAGCGTGAGGTGCGTGGGCAGCAGGCGATCCGCGGCGTCCACGATCGTCGTCTGCACCCCGGCGTCGTGCAGCGCGCATGCGGCGTCCACTCCGCCCTCGTCGCCGCCGACGACGACCGCGCGTAGCGCCCGCGGCATCTCCGTCGCACGGACCGCGAGGAACGCACGCAGCATGTGCGCGTCCTCCATCGTGCGAAGGAGGAAGGAGCCACGGGCACGGATCCCCGGCACGTCGAGCCGATGGGCGTGGGTCCCCGTCGCGAGTACGAGCGCGTCGTAGTCGTACCACCGCTGCGAACGCGTCCGCACGCGGTGCCCTCCCCTGTCGATCCGCAGGACCCGGTCGTCGTCGATGAGGCGGACGCGGTCGTCGCGGAACGGCGCGCGGTCGAGCTCCCCCGCCGACGCCGGGCTGCCGCCGACGACGCGCGCCAGTCCGGAACGGTCGTACGGCAGGCGTCCCTCATCCCCGAACACCGTGATCCGCACGGCACGGTCCGGGTCCTCCAGCATCCGCGCGACGAAACGATGCGCCGCGATGCCCGCCCCCACGACGACGATGTCCACTGTGCGCGCTGGGATGTCGTCCATGGAACTCCTGTCGACCTGGGGACTGTCGTGGTCGCGACGATAGGAGCGCCGTGTTACCCGCAGATGACGCGCAGTGTGTCCTGCATCGAACGTTCTGCTCACGAAACGGTAACGTCCCACCCCGCGAGACCCCGCCTCGTCGCCGAGACCCCGCCTCGTTCGCGCACGAATCACGGGGTCTGGGCGGGAAGACGGGGTCTCGCGGATCAGAGAGTGCGTACTAGGCTGAGCCTCGTCCTTTCCGCCTCCCGCGGCGTGACCGCGCAAGGAGAATCACCGTGTCTGCCAACGAGCCCGCGAAGCCGACCCCGCCCGTTCCCACCCCGCCCGCCGTGCCGATGCCGCGGAAGACGCCGACTCCGGCCGCCGTCGCACCGGCCGCGGCGAAGCCGACTCCGGTCTCGTCCGCCGGCGAATGGGGCCGCGTCTCCGAAGACGGCACCGTCGAGGTGCGCGAAGGCGAGTCCTGGCGCGTCGTCGGTCAGTACCCGGACGGGACCCCCGACGAGGCTCTCGCCTACTACGTCCGCAAGTACGACGACATCGCGTTCAAGGTCGTCGCCCTGGAGCAGCGCCACCAGGCCGGCGGTGCCTCCGCGAGCGACCTGTCCAAGCAGGCCGCGCACCTCATCGACGAGGCCACGGATGCCGCGGCCGTCGGCGACCTCGCCGGTCTCCGCGACCGCCTCACCGCGCTGACCGCGTCGCTGTCCGAGGCCACCGCCCAGGAGGCGCAGCAGGCGAAGGAGCTCGTCGAGCAGGCCGTCGCCGAGCGCACCGCCCTCGTCGAGCGTGCCGAGGCCATCGCCGCCCGCGACCTCAGCAAGGTGCAGTGGAAGCAGGTCACCGCCGAGCTCAACGAGCTCTTCGAGTCCTGGCAGGCCCAGCAGCAGAACGGTCCGCGCCTGTCGAAGGGCGTCTCGCAGCAGCTCTGGAAGCGGTTCCGCGACGCGAGGGCCGTCGTCGACAAGCACCGCCGGGCGTTCTACTCCGAGCTCGACGATGCGCACAAGGCGGCGCGTGATGCGAAGTCGCGACTGGTCGAGCGCGCCGAGGCCCTGGCCCCGCGCGGTGTCGACGGCATCCCCGCTTACCGATCGCTCCTCGACGAGTGGAAGACGGCCGGTCGCGCCGGACGCAAGGCCGACGACGCCCTCTGGGCACGTTTCAAGGCCGCCGGCGACGCTCTCTACGCCGCTCGTGCCGAGCAGGCCGCAGCGGAAGAAGCCGACTCCGCTCCGAAGATCGAAGCCCGCCAGGCGCTGCTCGAGCAGGCCAAGGCTGTCGCCGACGAGCCGAACATCAAGCGCGCCCGCGCCCTGCTCACGCGCATCCAGCGCGAGTGGGACGAGGTCGGCCGCATCTTCCCGCGCGACAAGGAGCGTGCGCTCGACGACAAGCTCCGCGTCATCGAGCAGGCACTCAAGGCCCGCGAGGACGTCGACTGGAAGAAGAACAACCCGGAGACCAAGGCGCGGGCGAACGACATGAGCTCGCAGCTCCACGAGGCGATCGAGAAGCTGGAGGCGGAGCTCGCAGCCGCCGAGGCCTCCGGCGACAGCAAGGCCGCCAAGGAGGCCGCGGACGCCCTCGAGGCCCGTCGCGCCTGGCTCAACGCCCTGGGTGGCTGAGCTCTCCACAGATCCACCGATCTCCGCACGAGCGGGGTGCAGGCCGCCACACTGGCGGGATGCACCCCGCTCTGCTGTATCTGCCCGGCGCGCGACTCAGCGTCTGTGAACTCAGCGCCGCCCGCCTCGACGGACATGTCATCGAGGTCGGCGACGCCTACATCCCCGCTGATCTTCCCGAATCCGCCGATGTCCGTGCGAGCAGCATCGCCGCCCTGGTCCAGGAAGGTGCCGCCGCGTGCGGGCCGAGCGCCGCCTGGATACACGGAGCGGGCGATGCCCCGCCGTCGATCCATCACGTGCGTCGCTGTGTGGAACGTCGTGTGCGCCCGCGGGTGCACACCCGCGTGTCCTTCCACGACACGATGGTCCCGGAGAAAGACGTGCGCCGCCTCGGCGGGATCTTCGTGACGTCTCCCGTCCGCACGATGTGCGATCTCGCCACGACGCTCCACCGCGATCCGCGTGTGCTGTCCTGGATGCAGGCGCTCGCCCCTGCCCACCCCACGGCTCTCGAGGGTGCGATCCGGGCCCTCAAGGGAGCGCACCGGGTTCCCGGGAGCGTCAGCGGCCTCGCCGCGCTGGAGAGGCTCCTCAGGAGGAGGTGACGCGGTAGACGTCGTAGACCGCGTCGATCCGGCGCACCGCGTTCAGGACCCGGTCGAGATGCACCGCGTCGCCCATCTCGAACACGAAGCGACTCAACGCCAGGCGCTCGTCGGTCGTCGACACGGTCGCCGAGAGGATGTTCACGTGATGCTCGCTGAGCACCCGTGTGACGTCCGAGAGGAGGCCGGAACGATCGAGGGCCTCGACCTGGATCTGCACCCGGAAGACGCTCTTCGTCGTCGGTGCCCAGGAGACCTCGACGAACCGATCCTGCTCGCCGCTGAGGGCCTTCACGTTCACGCAGTCCGCCCGGTGCACGGAGACGCCGCTCCCCCGCGTGACGAACCCGACGATCGGATCGCCGGGGACGGGCGTGCAGCACTTCGCCAGCTTCACCAGGATGTCGTTCGCGCCGCGCACGAGCACACCGGAATCGCCGCCCCGGGACTCGCGGGTCTGGATGCTTCCCGGGAGGTCGATCGCGCCGGTCGTGGGCTCGTCGGTGGCGACGAGCGCGGTGACCTTCTCGAGCACCGACTGCGTCGAGACGTGCCCCTCGCCGACGGCGGCGTAGAGACCCGAGACGTCCTCGTAGTGCATCTGGTGGGCGACCTCGGTGAACGAGTCCTGGCTCATCAGACGCTGCAGCGGCAGGTTCTGCCGGCGCATCGCGCGCGCGATGGCCTCCTTGCCCTGCTCGATGGCCTCTTCGCGGCGCTCCTTGGTGAACCAGCCGCGGATCTTGTTCCTGGCGCGCGTGCTCTTGACGAAGCCGAGCCAGTCCTGGCTGGGTCCCGCATCCGGGTTCTTGGACGTGAAGACCTCGACGACGTCGCCGCTCTTCAGCTCGGACTCCAGCGGCACCAGGCGTCCGTTGACCTTGGCGCCCATGGTGCGGTGCCCGATCTCGGTGTGCACGGCATAGGCGAAGTCGACCGGGGTGGCACCGGCCGGGAGACCGATCACCCGCCCCTTCGGCGTGAAGACGTAGACCTCCTTGGCGCCGATCTCGAACCGGAGGGAGTCGAGGAACTCGCCGGGGTCCGCGGTCTCGGCCTGCCAGTCGGAGATGTGTGCGAGCCACGCCATGTCGGTGTCGGAGGCGCGGACCTCGGCCTTGCCGCCGCCGTTCATCCGCTCCTTGTACATCCAATGCGCGGCGACGCCGTACTCCGCCTGGTGATGCATCTCGTGCGTGCGGATCTGGATCTCGACCGTGCGTCCGGCCGGGCCGATCACGGTCGTGTGCAGCGACTGGTAGAGGTTGAACTTCGGGGTGGCGATGTAGTCCTTGAACCGGCCGGGCAGCGGCGTCCAGCGGGCGTGGATGGCCCCGAGCACGGCGTAGCAGTCGCGCACGGAGGAGACGAGGACACGGATCCCGATCAGGTCGTAGATGTCGTCGAACTCGCGGCCGCGGATGACCATCTTCTGGTACACCGAGTACAGCTGCTTGGGCCGGCCGACGACCTTGCCGCGGATGCGCAGGTCGCGGAGGTCTTCGTCGATCTCCTCGATGACCTGGCTCAGGTACTTCTCCCGCTGCGGGGTGCGCTGGGCGATGAGGCTGTGGATCTCGTTGTAGATCTTCGGGTGCAGGACGGCGAAGGAGAGGTCTTCGAGCTCCGACTTGATCGCCTGGATACCGAGGCGGTTGGCCAGCGGCGCGTAGATCTCGAGCGTCTCCTTGGCCTTCTTCGCGGCCTTCTCCGGCGGGACGAAGCCCCAGGTGCGGGCGTTGTGCAGCCGGTCGGCGAGCTTGATGAGCAGCACGCGGATGTCCTTCGACATCGCGACGATCATCTTCCTGACGGTCTCGGCCTGGGCGCTCTCGCCGTACTTGACCTTGTCGAGCTTTGTCACGCCGTCGACGAGCATCGCGACCTCATCGCCGAACTCGGCGGTGAGGTCGGTGAGGGCATAGCCCGTGTCCTCGACCGTGTCGTGCAGCAGGGCGGCCGCGATCGCCCGCGGGCCGAGCCCCAGCTCCGCGAGGATCTGGGCGACGGCGAGCGGATGCGTGATGTACGGCTCGCCGCTCTGCCGCTTCTGCCCCTCGTGCTTCTCCTTGGCCACGGCATAGGCGCGGGAGATGACGGCGAAGTCGCCCTTGGGGTGGTTCGCCCTGACGGTGCGGATCAGGTTGTCGAGATCGTTGATCCGGGACGCACGCGAGAAGATGCGGGGCACCAGCCGTCGCAGACTCGAACCCTGCGATGCCGTCTGCGGCTCCGCCATCCACTCACCTCCGAATCAGACAATCCTACGCGCGCTGAGCGGGGGTCGGCCCCGCAACGGGGGCGTCAGGCTTCGACAGCCGCTTTGGCTCGCGCAGCGCGGATACGGGCGTCGCGCTCCTTGATCTGCGGCTCGTTCTCGCGGAAGAGCGAGTACAGCGGCGCGGCCACGAACAGGGTCGAGTAGGTCGCCACGAGGATGCCCACGAAGATCGACAGCGAGATGTCGGTCAGCGTCTCCGCACCGAGCCAGAAGGCGCCGATGAAGAGGATCGCACCGACCGGCAGCGCGGCCACCACGGAGGTGTTGATCGAGCGGATGAGGGTCTGGTTCACCGCGAGGTTGACCGATTCCCCGAACAGCCGCGACGTCTTCTCCCCGTCCTCCGTGGTGTTCTCCCTGATCTTGTCGAACACGACGGTGGTGTCGTACAGGGAGTACGCGAGGATCGTGAGGAAGCCGATGACGGCCGCGGGCGAGATCTCGAATCCGGCCAGGGCGTACACGCCGACCGTGATCACGAGCACGTCGAGCAGGCCGATGATCGCGGCCGCCGACATCTTCCACGTACGGAAGTAGATGGCGAGGATGAGGAAGGTCAGCGCGAGGAAGATCGCCAGGCCCCACAGGGACTGCCGGGTCACGCTCTCGCCCCAGGCCGGACCGATGTACGAGGAGGCGACGGCGTCCGGTTCGACGCCGTAGGCATCCGCGAGGGCGCGCGCCACCTGCTGCGTCTCGCCCGCGGTCATCTGGTCGGTCTGCACCCGGACATCCTGGTCGTTGACGATGACGACCTTGGTCACGGCACCGGGGACGACGGACTGCACCGCTTCGGTCGCGGTGTCCTGATCCGTGGTGTCGGGCGCAGCGACGGTGAACTGCGAACCGCCGGTGAACTCGATCGAGAACTGGATCGGGCGGAACAGCGGCACGAGGGCCGAGCCGACGACCAGAGCGATCGCGATGATGAACCAGAGACGACGGCGCCCGACGAACGGGAAGGACGTCTTGCCCGTGTAGAGGTTGTTGCCGAACTCATTCATGGAAGGCATCAGTTGTCTCCCTCACTTCCGGCCGTGGTCTGTCTCTCGGCGGCGAGGGCCTCCGCCCGCTTGCGCTCGGCGATGGTCTGCCGGCGATCCGCCTCTCCGCGCGAACGCGCGTTCTTCGCTCCGCGCCCCGCGGACGCCGTGGCGACCTCGCGGTACTGCGAGCGGCTCCGGTACACGGCGCCCAGGGCCTCCGGATCCAGACCGGAGAGCTTGTGCCCGCCACCGAAGAACCGCGTACGAGCGAGCAGCTGCATCACCGGGTGGGTGAAGATCACGAAGATCAGCACGTCGATCACGGTGGTGAGGCCGAGCGTGAACGCGAAGCCCTTCACCGTCGAGTCGGCGAGGATGTACAGCACCACGGCGGCCAGGACGTTGATGGACTTGGAGATGTAGATCGTCCGCTTGGCCCGACCCCAGCCGTCCTCGACGGCACCGGTGATCGACTTGCCGTCGCGCAGCTCATCGCGGATGCGCTCGAAGTAGACGATGAAGGAGTCGGCGGTGAAGCCGATCGACACGATCAGGCCGGCGACGCCGGCGAGCGACAGGCGGAAGCCGATCCGCCACGCCAGGATGCAGATGACGATGTAGGTCAGCACTGCCATCACCGCGATCGACGCGATGATCACCGTCCCGAGCGCCCGGTAGGACAGCAGCGAGTACACCGCCACGAGCGCGAGGCCGATGAGGCCCGCGATGAGGCCGATCTGGAGCTGCTGGGTGCCGAGGGTCGCGGAGATCGTGTCCGAGCTCTGCACCTCGAAGCTGAGCGGAAGGGCTCCGAACTTCAGCTGGTCGGCCAGGGTCGTCGCGCTCTCCTGCGTGAAGCTGCCGGAGATGCTGGGGCGGCCGTCGAGGATGACGCCGTTCATTCGCGGCGCGCTGATGACCTCGCCGTCGAGCACGAAGGCGAACTGGTCGCGCGGCGACAGCCCGTCGATGCGGTTCTGGTTGAGCCGGGTGCTCACCTGACCGAAGGCGTCCGCGCCCTCGCCGTTCATGGTGAGCTGCACGATCCAGGCGCCGGAGCGCGGGTCGCGTCCCGCCGTCGCGTCGGTGATCGCACGGCCGTCGAGCTCCGCCGGGCCGAGGATGAACTTGGCGGTGTCGTCGGGCGAGCAGGCGATCACCGGCTCGTCCTTCGGCGCCTTTGACGGGTCGTTGGACGGGTTGGCGCAGTCGTACGCCTGGAACTCCGCCGCGAGCTTGTCGGTGACCCACGACAGGTCGCTGGCGTCGGTGGGCTCGGCCGTGGGCTCGGCGTTCAGCGAGGGGTCAGGGCTCGGGTACGGGGTGGAGTTGCCGTCCTCTCCGACGAACTCCGTGCTCGCGGCCGTGGTGTAGAGCACCGGACGGAACTCGAGCTGGGCGCTGGACTGGATCCGCTGCCGCGTCTGCTCGTCCGCCTCACCGGGGATCTGGACGACGATGTTGCGTCCACCCTCGGTCGTGATGTCGGCCTCGGCCACACCGGAGGCGTCGACGCGCTGACGGATGATCGCCGCGGCCTGGTCGAGCTGCTCCTGTGTCGGTGCCGCGCCGTCCTCCGTCTCCGCGCTCAGGACGATCTGGGTGCCGCCCTGCAGATCGAGCGCGAGCTCAGGTGTCCACGAACTCTGCTTGAAGACGTACACACCCAGCGCGTTGATGCCGAAGAGCACGCCCGTCACGAGGAGCAGGCCGAGGAGGACCCGCCAGGCGTGACGGACAGGAGAGGATGAAGCCACGTGTGTTCAGCTTTCTGGAAGGACGGTGATCCGGGAGGCCGCGACGGCCCTCGTCTTACTTGTCGTCGGCGTCCCGCTCGAGGCGGGCACGGGTCTCCTCCGGCGTCTCCAGCGCGGGAGCGGCGGTCTCGTCGACGACGTGGTCGTCCGCGGCGTCGACGGGCGCGTCGACGATGGCGTCCTTGGGCTCCACGACGCGGAGGATCGCCTGGCTGTGCACCTCGATGACGGTACCGGGAGCGATCTCCACCAGGGCCGGGGAGTCGAGGTCTTCGGCGTCGTACGCGACGATGGTGCCGTAGATGCCGCCCTGCAGCAGGACCTTGGCGCCGGGAACCGTCTTGGTCGCCTTCTCCTCCTGCTCGGCCTTCATCTGCCGCGTGCGCTTGCGCGTGTTGAAGATCATGAAGATCAGCAGGACGGCGAGGAGTCCGAAGAGGACAAATTCCATGGGCATGGGGATGGCGCCTTTCTCAGGTGCACGCACCAGCCTTTGGGCGCACAGCGGTATCGGGGAAGTCTTCAGCGATTATAGGTCATCCAACTTCAGCATCCCGTCCGGGTGCGCCACGCCGAGGTGGGCATACGCCTCCGGCGTCGCGACCCGCCCGCGAGGGGTGCGCCCGAGGAAGCCGATCCGCACGAGGTAGGGCTCGACCACGCTCTCCACGGTCTCCGGTTCCTCCCCCACCGCGACCGCCAGTGTGCTGAGGCCGACGGGCCCGCCGCGGAACCGACGGACCAGGGCGTCCAGCACCGCGCGGTCCAGACGGTCCAGGCCGATCGCGTCCACGTCGTAGAGGTCGAGCGCCGCCCGCACGCCCCCGAGGGTCGCCTCGCCTCCGCCGTGCACGAGCGCATAGTCGCGCACCCGGCGCAGCAGGCGATTGGCGATGCGCGGGGTCCCGCGGGAGCGTCGCGCGATCTCGGAGAGCGAGTCGGTCGGGAGGTCGACGCCGAGTACCGAGGCGGACCGCCCGATGACCTGCTCCAGCTCGCCCTCGTCGTAGAACTCGAGGTGACCGGTGAAGCCGAAGCGGTCGCGGAGCGGGTTCGGCAGCAGTCCGGAGCGCGTGGTGGCGCCGACGAGCGTGAATGGGGACAGCTCCAACGGAATGCTGGTGGCCCCCGCGCCCTTCCCGACCATGATGTCGATCCGGTAGTCCTCCATGGCGAGGTACAGCATCTCCTCCGCCGACCGGGCCATGCGGTGGATCTCGTCGATGAAGAGCACCTCGCCGGGCACGAGGCTCGACAGCAGCGCCGCGAGGTCGCCGGCGTGCTGGATGGCCGGACCGCTGGACATGCGCAGCGGACGGTCGCTCTCGTGCGCGACGATCATGGCCAGTGTGGTCTTGCCGAGTCCCGGGGGCCCCGCGAGCAGGATGTGGTCCGCGGGGCGGGACTGGATGCGGGCCGCCTCCAGGAGCAGCTGCAGCTGTCCACGTACCTTCTGCTGTCCCACGAACTCGCCGAGGCTCGACGGCCGGAGAGCGCCCTCGATGGCGAGCTCGGACTCGTCGGTCGGCTCGGTCGGATCGAGGGCGTCAGCCACGACCCTGGCCTGCCTGCGCCGGGCCGAGCAGCGCGAGCGTGCGCCGCAGCAGCAGGGCCACGGAGGCCCGCTCGGCATCCGTGGCGTCCGTCGCCGTCTGGGTCGCCGCCTCGGCGGCGACCTTCTCGGACCAGCCGAGGCCGACCAGAGCCACCGTCACCTGGGCCACGACATCGTCCCCTCCCGACCCGGCGGGCGACGACGGGGCAGCCACGGCCTGGACCTTGCCGGCGAGCTGCACGACGATGAGCTTCGCGGTCTTCGGTCCGATGCCGGAGACCCGGCGGAACGGTGCATCGTCCTCTGCGGTCACGGCCTCCGCGATCTGGTCCGCGGTGAGGTGCGACAGCACCCCGAGCGCAGACTTCGGGCCGACGCCGGTGACGCTGAGCAGCAGGGAGAAGATCTCCAACTCGCCGCGGTCGGCGAAGCCGAACAGCGAGAGCGAGTCCTCGCGCACGATGAGGCTCGTGTGCAGGAGGAGCTTCTCCCCCACCGTTGCGGTGTGGGCGACATCCGCGGGGACGGCGACCGCGAAGCCCACGCCCCCGACGTCGATGATGACCTGGTCCGGCGTCGTGTGCAGCACGGTGCCGTGCAGAGAGGAGATCATCCTGTCAGTCTAGGAGCCGGCTCGTAGATATGTTCGAGCGACACGCTCCGCGTCGGCCCACGCGCGCTGCGCGGGAGTCAGGCCGCCACCCGTGCGACTCGTCGACGGAGCGCCGCGGCGCCAAGCGTGACACAGCGCGATCGCCAGGGCGTCCGCCGCGTCCGCGGGCTGCGGAGGCGCGTCCAGCCGGAGGATCCGCGCGATCATCGCCTGGACCTGACGCTTGTCGGCGGAGCCGTACCCGGTCACCGCGGCCTTCACCTCGCTGGGCGTGTGGGTCGCCGCCGGCAGGCCGGCCTCGGCCGCGATCAGGAGGGCGACCCCGCTCGCCTGCGCCGTGCCCATCACGGTGTGCGTGTTCTGCTGCGCGAACACCCGCTCGACCGCGACGGCATCGGGCCGGTGCTCGGCGATCGCCGCGCGGATCCCCGCGGCGACGATCGCGAGCCGGTCGCCGATCTCCGCATCCGGGGCGGAGCGGATGACTCCGACGTGGACGAGCGTGCCGCGACGAGCGCGATCGACGTCGACGATGCCGACACCGCACCGGGTCAGTCCGGGGTCGATGCCGAGCACGCGCAACGAAGTGGTCACCTGACCAGGCTAGGCCGCGCGCCGCGTCGTCGGCTCGCGCCGCGCCTACGCGTCGTCGTTCTCGAGCTCTGCCTGGACCTCGGCCGACAGATCGAAGTTGCTGAAGACGTTCTGCACATCCTCGCTGTCCTCGAGCGCATCGATGAGGCGGAACACCTTGCGGGCGGTCTCGGCGTCGATCTCGACCTTGAGGTTCGGCACGAACTCGACGTCGGCCGACTCGTACTCGATCCCGGCGTCCTGCAGGGCGGAGCGGACGGCCACCAGGTCGCTCGCCTCGGTGATGACCTCGAAGCCCTCGGCGTGCGGTTCGATCTCCTCGGCGCCGGCCTCCAGCGCCGCCATCATGACGTCGTCCTCGGTCGTGCCCTCGGAACCGACGACGATGACGCCTTTGCGGCTGAAGTTGTACGCGACGCTGCCCGGATCGGCGAGGGTGCCGCCGTTGCGGCTGAGCGCGGTGCGTACCTCGGCCGCTGCACGGTTCTTGTTGTCGGTCAGACACTCGATCATGAGGGCGACGCCGTTAGGACCGTAGCCCTCGTACATGATCGAGGTGTACTCGACGGCCTCACCGCCGATGCCGGCGCCGCGCTTGATGGCGCGGTCGATGTTGTCCTTGGGGACCGAGGTCTTCTTCGCCTTGAGCACCGCGTCGAAGAGCGTCGGGTTGCCCTGCAGGTCGGCGCCGCCCAGCTTGGCCGCGACCTCGATGTTCTTGATGAGCTTGGCCCAGGACTTCGCACGGCGCGCGTCGATGACGGCCTTCTTGTGCTTGGTCGTGGCCCACTTGGAATGCCCGGACATAAGTCTCCGCTCGTCGTCTGCGCCCCGGAACGCCGCCCAGGGCGTCGTCCAGTCTATCGAACCGTGCCGCGGCACCGCTGTCGTCCCGCTCGCGCAGGCGTTCGCGCGAGTTCAGGCACCTGCGCGCGCACGCGCCTGAACTCGCGCCGATGCCTGAACCCACGACACCGTCAGCGGCGGGCGACCCGGTCGAGGAAGCGCCGGTGGAACCGCGTCTCGTTCGTGATCTCCGGGTGGAAGCTGAGCCCGAGCAGCCCGTCCTGCTCCACTGCGACCACGCGGCCGTCCGGCAGTGTCGCGAGCACCGAGGCCCTCGGCCCGACCGCCTCCACGACGGGTCCGCGGATGAAGGCCGCCGTCACCGGCTCGTCGAACGCGGGCACGGTCAGCTCGGCCTCGAACGATTCGGCCTGACGCCCGAACGCGTTGCGCCGCACGACGGCATCGAGTCCGCCGAAACTCTGCTGTCCTTCGATCGCGTCGACGACCTCGTCGGCCAGCAGGATCAGCCCCGCGCAGGTGCCGAGCATCGGCATCCCGTCGGCGATCGCGTCGCGGATCGGCTGCTGCAAACCGAACAGTCGGGACAGCTTGTCGATCACGGTCGATTCGCCGCCGGGGAGCACGAGACCGTCGACGCGCGCAAGCTCCTCGGCCCTACGGACCAGGGTGACGTCGGCGCCGAGCACTTCCAGGAGCGCGGCGTGCTCCCGCACATCGCCCTGCAGGGCGAGGACGCCGACGCGCGGGCTACCAGCCACGCTCGGCGAGGCGGTGCGGCGCAGGCAGGTCACTCACGTTGATGCCGACCATAGCCTCGCCCAGCCCGCGGGACACCTCGGCGATCACCTTCGGGTCGTCGAAGAACGTGGTGGCCTTGACGATGGCCTTCGCGCGCTCGGCCGGGTTTCCGGACTTGAAGATACCGGAGCCGACGAACACGCCGTCGGCGCCGAGCTGCATCATCATCGCCGCGTCGGCCGGGGTCGCGACGCCTCCGGCGACGAAGAGCACCACGGGGAGCTTCCCGGTCTCGGCGATCTCCGCGACGAGCTCGTACGGTGCCTGCAGCTCCTTCGCGGCGACGAACAGCTCATCCTTCGGCAGCGCGGCAAGCGCGGCGATCTCTCCCCGGATCTTCCGGATGTGCTTCATGGCCTCGGAGACGTCCCCCGTGCCGGCCTCACCCTTGGAGCGGATCATCGCAGCGCCCTCGTTGATGCGGCGGAGCGCCTCCCCCAGGTTCGTGGCGCCGCAGACGAACGGCACGGTGAAGCCGAACTTGTCGATGTGGTTCACGTAGTCGGCGGGCGAGAGCACCTCGGACTCGTCGATGTAGTCGACGCCGAGTTCCTGCAGCACCTGCGCCTCGACGAAGTGGCCGATCCGCGCCTTCGCCATGACGGGGATGGAGACCGCGTCGATGATGCTGTCGATCATGTCGGGGTCGCTCATCCGGGAGACACCGCCCTGCGCGCGGATGTCCGCGGGGACCCGCTCCAGCGCCATCACGGCGACGGCACCGGCGTCCTCGGCGATCTTCGCCTGCTCGGCGGTGACGACGTCCATGATGACGCCGCCCTTGAGCATCTCGGCGAGACCGCGCTTCACGCGTGCGGATCCGGTGGTGGGCTGCTCGGTCATGGGGGTCTCCTGTCGGATGATCCGAAATCGGTTTTGATCTAGATCAAAGGTAGCACTGTCCGATCCACCTAGAATCTCGGAGGAGGATCATGAGCGAGCAGATCAGGGGAACCACCGCGGCGGAGATCGCGGACAGCGTGCGCGCCCTCCGGGACCGCGGCACGCTCCGGCCCGGCGAGGTCCTTCCTCCCGTGCGCGAGCTCGCGGCGACCCTCGGGGTCAACCGCAACACGGCGGTCGCCGCCTACCGCCAGCTCGCGCAGGCGGGACTCGTGCATTCGCGAGGGCGCGCGGGCACGGTCGTCGCCGGGGTCGACGTCGTGCCGCAGGAGGGCTACGCACCGGACACCGTGCTCCGCGACATCGGCACCGGCAACCCTGACCCGGCCCGCATCCCCGACCCGTCGCAGGCGCTCGGCACGATCGGTCGTCGTCCCGTGCTCTACGGGGAGCCGGTGATCGACCGCGGTCTCGAAGCGTGGGCGCGGGAGTGGATGGGTGCCGACCTCCCCGGTCACGACTTCCGGGTCACCGTGACCAGCGGTGCGGTCGATGCCGTCGAACGCCTGCTCGCGCAGGCGCTCATGCGTGACGACGCCGTGGCACTCGAGGACCCCTGCTTCCTCGCGAGCATCCACACCGTGCGGCTCGGCGGGTATCGCGCCATCACAGTCCCGGTGGACAGCGAGGGCATGACGGTCGATGGCCTCCGCGCCGCTCTGGACGCGGGCGTCCGCGCCGTGATCTGCACCCCGCGCGCGCAGAATCCGACGGGGGTGAGCCTCTCCCCCGCCCGCGCGGAGGCGCTGCGCGGCGTGCTCGCCGACCACCCGTATGTGCTCGTCATCGAGGACGACCACTTCTCTCTCCTCTCCCAGCGTCCCTTCGAATCGCTGATCGGCCCCGGCCACCAGCGGTTCGCCCTGGTGCGCTCGGTGTCGAAGTTCCTCGGGCCTGACATGTGCCTGGCGCTCGCGGCGACCGACCCGGAAACCGCAGAGCGCCTGGCGATGCGGCTCAGCCCCGGCACCACGTGGGTGAGCCACCTGCTGCAGCGCCTCACGCTCGCCCAACTCACCGACCCCGACGTCCGCGAGGAGATCGCGGAGGCGGGCCGGCACTACGCCGTGCGGAACGCCGCGTTCGCGGCACGCCTGCGCGCCGCGGGCATCGACGCGCCCGACCCGGACGGCCTGAGCCTGTGGGTCGGATTCGAGAAGCCCGCGCGCACGGTCGCCGACCACCTCATGCGGCGCGGCTGGCTCGCGCGCACCGGCGACGACTTCGCGCTCGACGAGCGCGCCGAGCCCTCGCATCACCTCCGACTCACCGTGCACGACCTCGCCGAGGACGACACGGAGACCCTCATCGCCGACCTCGTCGCCGCCGGACGATGATCACCCGACGCGGGCATCGACCCGCCCAGAATGAAAGGGACCGGGTATGAAGATCCTGTCCATCCAGTCCGCCGTCGCATACGGTCACGTCGGCAACTCCGCCGCCGTCTTCCCGCTGCAGCGCATCGGCGTCGAGGTGCTGCCGGTCTATACCGTGACGTTCTCGAACCACACTGGCTACGGCGCCTGGCGCGGCCCGCTGATCGACCCGGCCGACGTCGGCGAGGTCATCACCGGCATCGAGGAACGCGGCGTGTTCGGTTCCATCGACGCCGTGCTCAGCGGCTATCAGGGCAGCGAAGGCATCGGCGACGTCATCATCGACGCGGTCTCCCGGGTGAAGGCGGCCAACCCCGATGCGCTGTACGCGTGCGACCCGGTCATGGGCAATGCCAAGTCCGGCTGCTTCGTGGCTCCGGCCATCCCGATCCTGCTCCGCGAACGCGTGGTTCCCGTGGCCGACATCATCACGCCGAACCAGTTCGAGCTCGGCTTCCTCACCGAGACCGAGCCCGACACGCTCGAGTCCACCCTCGCGTCGGTCGACCTCGCGCGGGCGATGGGGCCGCGCACGGTGCTCGTCACGAGCGTCGAGCGGCCCGACCGCGAAGAGGGCACGATCGAGATGCTCGCCGTCGACGACGCAGGCGCCTGGCTCGTGCAGACCCCGCACCTGCCGATGAAGGCCAACGGCTCCGGCGACGTGACGGCCGCGCTGTTCACCGCGCACTACGTCGCGACCGGCAGCGCGCAGATCGCTCTGGAGCGCACCGCCTCCAGCGTCTACGACCTGCTGCAGGCCACGCTCGACTCGGGCGAGCGCGAGCTGCAGCTCGTCGAGGCGCAGGAGTTCTACGCGAACCCGCGGATGCAGTTCACCGCCCGCCAGGTGCGCTGACTCCTCCTCGACCCTGGGTCCCTGAGCCTGTCGAAGGGCCGGGTCACGACGCTTCGACAGGCTCAGCGACCCAGAGGCGGCTCAGCGATCGGCGGCGGGCCAGGCCTCCGCGACGGCCTCCCGCACCTCACCGAGGAGCTGCGGGAGCGCCTTCGTCTTGGCGATGATCGGGAAGAAGTTCGCATCTGAGCGCCACCGCGGCACGACGTGCTGGTGCAGATGCGCGTCCACGCCCGCTCCGGCCACCGCGCCCTGGTTCATCCCGAGGTTGAAGCCGTCGCAGCCGGAGACCTCGCGGAGCACGCGCATCGCGGTCTGGGTGAGCGCGCCGATCTCCGCGACCTCCTCGGGCGTCGCCTGGTCGTAGGTGGCGATGTGCCGGTACGGGCACACGAGCAGATGCCCCGAGTTGTACGGGAAGAGGTTCAGCAGCACGTACGCGGTCTCCCCGCGCGCCACGATGAGCCGCTCGGCGTCCGGGTACTTCGGCGCCTCGCAGAACGGGCATTCCTCGCGCAGCGGTTCCGGCCCGGCCTGGATGTACGCCATCCGATGCGGGGTCCACAGCCGCTGGAACTCGTCGGGCACCCCGACGAGACGGGAGGCGTCCTCGAGGTCCGCCTCACCGCCCGTCATGCGAGGTCTCCCGCCTTCAACACCAGCGCGTGCGACGCGATGGCGGCGCTGATCCGGCGCACGGCGTCGGCGACCGGCACGCCGTTCTCCTGCGTGCCGTCGCGGAAGCGGAACGACACGGTCCCCGCGGCGCGATCCTGCTCCCCCACGATGAGGATCAGCGGGACCTTCGCGGTGGTGTGATTCCGGATCTTCTTCTGCATGCGGTCGTCGGAGTGATCGACGTCGGCCCGCACGCCCGCCGCGCGCAGCTGCGCGATGACGTCGTCCAGGTAGTCGCCGTACTGCTCGGCCACCGGCACACCCACCACCTGGCTGGGCGCGAGCCAGAGCGGGAAGTCGCCGGCGTAGTGCTCGAGCAGGATCGCGAAGAAGCGCTCGACGGAGCCGAGGAGCGCCCGGTGGATCATCACGGGGCGGTGCTTCTGCCCGTCAGGACCGGTGTACTCCAGCTCGAAGCGGTCGGGCTGGTTGAAGTCGAGCTGGATGGTCGACATCTGCCAGGTGCGGCCGATGGCGTCGCGAGCCTGCACCGAGATCTTCGGGCCGTAGAAGGCCGCGCCGCCCGGGTCGGCCACGAGCTCGAGACCGGACTCGATCGCGACCTCGCGCAGCGTGTCGATCGCCGTCGACCACTGCTCGGGCTCGCCCAGGAACTTCGGGTTGCCCTCCTCGTTCGTCGAGAGCTCGAGGTAGAAGTCGTTGAGGCCGTAGTCGCGGAGCAGGTCGAGCACGAGGTTCAGGTTGGTGGTGAGCTCCTCCTTGACCTGGTCCTGGGCGACGTAGATGTGCGCGTCGTCCTGGGTCAGGCCGCGCACGCGGGTGAGCCCTGACAGCGTTCCGCTCTTCTCGTAGCGATAGACCGTGCCGAACTCGGCCAGACGCAGCGGCAGCTCCCGGTAGGAGCGCCCGCGCGAACGGAAGATGAGGTTGTGGAACGGGCAGTTCATCGGCTTCAGGTAGTAGTCCTGGCCCTGGCGGGTGACGTTGCCCTCGTCGTCGACGACCTCGTCGAGGTGCATCGGGGGGAACATGCCGTCCGCGTAGGTCTGCAGGTGCCCCGACGTCATGAAGAGATCCTTCTTCGTGATGTGCGGGCTGTTGACGAGGTCGTAGCCGTTGCGCAGCAGGTGCTTGCGCAGGTTCTCCTCGATCTCGTAGCGGATGATGCCGCCCTTGGGGTGGAACACCGCCAGTCCCGAGCCGATCTCGTCCGGGAAGGAGAACAGGTCCATCTCGGCGCCGAGCTTGCGGTGGTCGCGGCGCTCGGCCTCGGCGATGCGCTCCTGGTAGGCGCGGAGCTCGTCCTTCGTCGGCCATGCGGTGCCGTAGATGCGCTGGAGCTGCGGGTTCTTCTCACTCCCCCGCCAGTACGCGGCGGCGATGCGGGTGAGGTCCCAGCCGTTGCCGATCATGCGCGTGTTGGGCAGGTGCGGACCGCGGCAGAGGTCCTTCCAGACGACCTCGCCGTCGCGGGTGGTGTTGTCGTAGATCGTGAGCTCGCCCTCGCCCACCTCGACGGAGGCCCCCTCCGCGATCTCGGCATCACCCTGGGTCCCTGAGCCTGTCGAAGGGCCCTTGAGCCCGATGAGCTCGAGCTTGAACGGCTCGTCCGCCAGCTCCGCACGAGCCTCCTCATCCGTCACGACGCGACGGACGAAGCGCTGGCCCTCACGGACGATGCGCTGCATCTCCTTGGAGATCGCCTTGATGTCCTCCGGCGTGAACGGGGTGTCGACACCGAAGTCGTAGTAGAAGCCGTCGGTGATGGGTGGACCGATGCCGAGGTTCGCCTGCGGGTTGATCCGCTGCACCGCCTGCGCGAGCACGTGCGCGGTCGAGTGACGCAGGATGTTCAGGCCGTCGGGGCTGTCGATCGTGACGGGCTCGACGTCGTCGGTCTCGGTGACCGTCGCAGCGAGGTCCTTGAGGACGCCGCCGACGCGCATGGCGACGACGTTTCGGTCAGAGAACAGGGCGAAGCCGTCGGTCGGCTGGGCGTTTTCAAGCACTGATCACTCCATCTGGGTCTGGATCTAGGCTACTCGTCCGCTCGCGGGTCGCCGACCGTCACGCGGCGGTCTCCGACAGCGGATCCGCGGCCACCGGCGCGAAGATGATGATCGCCGCCCCGGCCAGCGCCACCACGGAGCCGATGACGTCCCACGAGGTGGGGCGGAATCCGTCGACGATGACGCCCCAGGCGAGGGATCCGGCGATGAAGATCCCGCCGTACGCAGCCAGGACGCGGCCGAAGTTCGCATCCGGCTGCAGAGCGGCGATGAACCCGTACGCACCGAGCGCCATGACCCCGAGGACCGCGAACAACCACCCGCGGTCTTCCTTCACCGCCTGCCAGATGAGCCAGGCACCGCCGATCTCGGCGACGGCGGCGAGGAGGAAGAGGACGGCGATGCGCAGCACGGTCATCGCCTCAGTGTGACAGCCTCGGCGTCCGACGGGGACGGTAGCGTGGGCGCATGACACGGACGATCGCCCGCTGGCTCCTCGCGCTCGCCCTCGGGGCGATGGGCGTGCTGCACTTCACCCAGACCCGCGGGTTCCGGGTCGTCGTGCCCGACTGGGCGACCCACCTGACCCGGATGGACAAGGACACGATCGTCCTGGCGTCGGGTGCGGCCGAGGTCGCGCTCGCCGCGGGGCTGGTGGCACTGCCGCGAGAAAGACGGAAGATGGGGTGGGCGACAGCGGGGTTCTTCGCCGCGGTCTTCCCCGGCAACTGGCACCAGTGGCGCACCGGGCGATCGACGCCGGGACTCGATACGGACCGACGGCGGTTTGGCCGCCTGTTCCTGCAACCTCTGCTGATCGCCTGGGCCCTGTGGGCGACCCGATGACCTCGCCTTCGATCGTCTGGTTCCGCGACGATCTCCGCCTGGCCGACAACCCCGCGCTGCGTGCCGCCGTCGAGCGCGACGAACCGATCATCGCGCTCTTCGTCCTCGACGAGGACTCCCCCGGCATCCGTCCGCTGGGCGGCGCGGCGCGCTGGTGGCTGCACCATTCGCTGGCCTCGCTCGCCGAGCGGCTGCAGGAGAAGGGGGCGACGCTGGTGCTGCGGTGTGGGCCCGCCGACCGGATCGTGCGGGAGCTGGTTGCGGAGTCGGGCGCCGGAGCGATCTTCTGGAACCGCCGCTACGGGGCGGCCGGGCGCGAGATCGACGCGGGGCTGAAGGCGGCGCTGCGCGACGACGGTCTCCAGGTGGCTTCTTTCGCGGCGTCGCTTCTGCACGAGCCGTGGACGGTCACCACCGGGAGCGGCACGCACTACTCGGTCTTCACGCCGTTCTGGCGGGCCTGCCTGGCCCTCCCGGCCCCGCGCGCCCCGCTCCCTGAGCCTCGAGAGCTCCGCGGCGACGGCAGGCGGCTCCGCTCCGACGCGCTGGACGACTGGAGGCTCCTGCCCACCGCCCCAGACTGGGCGGGCGGTCTGCGCGATACCTGGGAGCCCGGCGAGCCCGCCGCGCGCCGCCGATTGCGGCATTTCCTCGCCGAAGACCTCCGCACGTACGACCACGCTCGCGACGCGCCGGCTGCCGGTGCCACCTCCCGGTTGTCCCCGCGTCTGCGCTGGGGCGAGCTCAGTCCGTTCACCGTGTGGCACGAGGCGATCGAGGTCGACGGGGCCGGCGGATTCCTCTCGGAACTCGGCTGGCGCGAGTTCGCCTGGCACACGCTGTTCCACTTCCCGGATCTCGCGACGAAGAACCTGCGGCGCGAGTTCGACGCGTTCCCGTGGCCTCCCCTGGACCCCGCGCGGCTGGAGCTCTGGCAGCACGGCGAGACCGGAGTCCCCCTCGTCGACGCGGGCATGCGCGAGCTCTGGCACACGGGGTACATGCACAACCGGGTGCGGATGGTCACGGCATCGTTCCTCGTCAAGAACCTCCTGATCGACTGGCGGCTCGGCGAGGAGTGGTTCTGGGACACGCTGGTGGACGCCGACGACGCGAGCAATCCGTTCAACTGGCAGTGGGTCGCGGGCTCCGGTGCCGACGCCGCCCCGTACTTCCGTGTGTTCAACCCGGAGCTGCAGGCCAAGAAGTTCGACGGCGAGGGGCAGTACATCGGCCGCTGGGCTGCGGGCGCCCCCGCCGAGCCGATCGTCGGCCTCGGTGAGACTCGGAAGGCAGCGCTCGCGGCCTACGACGTCGTGAAGCGCTCCGGCGCACCGCGGAGCTGACGCCTGGCTCACGCCCGCGGCCACCGCCGGCGCATGGCAGACTGGTGCCCGTGAGCCCGTCCCGCAAGCCCGCCGTCGTGCGGGGCTTCGCGACCTCGTCGCTCGCGATCTTCGTGGCCCTGGCGGGTCACGTGAGCGGCGGCGGAGAGATGCCGGGCCCTCTGGGCATCCTGGTGCCCTGGCTGTTCGCCTTCATGGTGAGCGTGCTCCTCGCCGGACGAAGGCTCTCCCTCACCCGGCTCACGCTCTCCGTGGTCGTGAGCCAGTTCCTCTTCCACGTCCTCTTCGTGCTCGGCACGGTCACTCCGTCCGGCGCGGCGATCCGTCACGTGCACGGCGCTCCGCTCGTGCTCCCCGCAGCCGAAGGCTCTGCGGTCGTCGCGAGCGGGGATGCCGCGATGTGGCTCGGGCATGCCCTCGCCGCGGTCGTCACGGTGACGGCGCTCCACCGCGGGGAGCGGCTGCTGCTCACCCTGCGCGCTCTCGCCGTCCGAATGGTCCGCTGGGTGCGTCGGCGTGCGGACGCGACGCTCGCCCCGCGCGCCGCTGCTTCTCCGTTCCGCCTCGCCGGGCTCTTCCTCGTGCCGGCGGGCCGTGGTCTTCGCCTCCTCACTCCGCTTCTCGGGCGCGCCCCGCCCTCTCTCCCCGCGCTCTGATCCGCGCCCGCGGCCTCCCGCCGTGCGGTGCGTCCTCGCGCCGTCCGCTGTGACGCGCGTCCGAACGCAGGTACCCGCGTCGCTCGGCGACGTCTGAAGAGAGGCTCTTCCATGTCCCCTGTCCGCAGATTCGCGGCCGGGGCGGTGCTGGCGGCTGTCGCGATCCTCGCGACGGCAGCGCCGGCGACCGCCCATGACCAACTCATCGAGAGCAGCCCAGGCGACGGGGAGCATCTCGACGCTGCGCCCTCGAGCGTCACCATGACGTTCTCGGGCGAACTCCTCGTCCTCGACGAGTCGACCGCCGGGGCCGTCGTCCTCGTCGTCGACGCGGAGGGCGAGGACTGGGCGACGGGCGAGGTGGAGGTGCGCGGACGGAACATCACCGCTGCCCTCCTGCCCGACATGCCGGACGGCGGGTACCAGGTGCGCTGGCAGGTCGTCTCCGAGGACGGACATCCGATCGCGGGGGTCATCCCCTTCGCGATCGGTGACGCCGTCCCGCTGGCATCGACAGGGAACCCGGAGTCGACCGCGTCCGCCCCGGACGGATCGTCGACCGCATCGGATCAGAACGCAGACGAGACGGGCGGCCCGATCCGGGTCCTGCTCGTCGGCGGGGCGGGCGCGGCACTCGCCGTCGCCGCCTTCGCCCTCCTCCTCATCCTCCGCCGCCGCCGCGCGGCGGCCGTGCCGCCGGAATCCGGCGACGACACGGCAGAGAACTCCTGAAAGGCATCATCATGAATACTCGCACTTCTCTCCCCCGCTTCGGCGCGGCGATCGTCCTCTCGCTGGTCGCGCTCACCGGGTGCACCGCGCCCACAGAAACCGAGACCCCGACCAGCACCCCCGCCGGTGACGATCTCCGGATCGACGACGCCTGGGTCAAGGCGGCCGACGAAGGCATGTCCGCGGCTTTCGGCGTGCTCGTCAACGAGGGCGAGGAGGACGTGACGGTGACATCGGTCACCTCCGCCGCCTCGCCGATGATCGAGCTCCACGAGACCGTGGAGAACGAGGCCGGGGAGATGGTCATGCGGGAGATCGCCGGGGGCTTCGTCGTCCCCGCCGGCGGCAGCCTCGCCCTCGAGCCCGGGGGTAATCACATCATGATGATGGACCTCTCCGAGCCTCTGGAAGCCGGTGACGAGGTCGCGTTCACCGTCACCCTGTCGGACGACTCGACGTTCGAGTTCGCCGCGCCGGTGAAGGACTACTCCGGCGCGAACGAGAACTACGACGGCGCCGACGACCACGAGGGCATGGACCACTGATGTCCGCGCGCGTCTCGGGCGCGCGCACCGGCCGCACCGGCTCGACCCGGCGGCAGTTCCTCCTCGGAGGGGCTGTCGCCGGTGTCGGCGCCGCCGTCGCGGTCGGGGCCGACCTCGCCCTCACGCGGGCGGACACGGAGGCTCCCGCGGCCCCCGCACCGCTCAACGGCTCCCTCACCGTCCCGTTCCACGGTGTTCATCAGGCCGGGATCGACACCCCTGCCCAGGCGCACGGCTCATTCGTGGCGCTCGACCTCCGGCCGGAGGTCGACCGCGACGCGCTCCGCCGGCTCCTGCGGATCCTCACGGACGATGCGGCGCGGCTCACCCAGGGACGATCGGCGCTCGCGGACTCCGAGCCGGAGCTCGCCGTCGCCCCTGCCCGGTTGACCGTCACGTTCGGCTTCGGCCCGGCGCTCGTGGCACGAGCGGGCGGCAATACCCCCGCGTGGCTCGCTCCGCTTCCCGCCTTCCGCGTTGACCGCCTGCAGCCGGAGTTCTCGGACGGAGACCTGCTCCTGCAGATCGCCGCCGACGACCCCCTGACCGTCGCGCACGCGCAGCGCATGCTCCTGAAGGACGCGCGCGGCTTCGCGACCGTCCGATGGATCCAGCAGGGCTTCCGCCGGGCACACGGCACTGAGCGACCGGGCACGACCATGCGCAACCTCTTCGGCCAGGTCGACGGCACGAGCAATCCGCAGCCGGGGACCGCGGACTTCGACCAGGTGGTGTGGAGTGGGGACGGCTGGCTGGCCGGCGGCACCGGCATGGTCCTGCGCCGCATCCGCATGGACCTCGACACCTGGGACCGCCTGGATCGCGGAGGCCGCGAGGCCTCGGTGGGGCGGACGCTCCGCGACGGTGCGCCGCTCACGGGGACGTCGGAGTTCGACGAGCCGGACTTCGACGCGACGACGGCCATCGGGTTCCCCGTCATCCCGGCGTTCGCGCACATCCGGCGCGCACGCGGGGACGGGACGGAGCGCATCTTCCGACGGGCGTACAACTACGACGAGCGCCCGGCCGGAGACGGCGTCTCCGAATCCGGGCTGCTCTTCGCCGCGTTCCAGGCCGACGTCGCGCGGCAGTTCGTCCCGATGCAGCAACGGCTCGACGAGCTCGACCTGCTCAACGAGTGGACGGTCCCGATCGGATCCGCCGTGTTCGCGGTGCCCCCGGGGTGCGCGGAGGGCGGCTACATCGGGGAGACGCTGCTCGACTGAGGTCGAGGACTCAGTGGGGTCCGCGTCGCCGGGCGGCGGCGACCGCGGGCCCCACACCGTCCAGGACGGGCTCTCCGTGGCCCGTCAGGACGACCCGCGCGCTCGTGCGCGCCAGGGTGTCCAGCGACTCCATCGCCTCCGCGGTGTCGGCCGTGGCCGCCCTGGCGACGATCTGGGGTCCGGTCTCGCCGGTGTACGGGTCGAGCGTCACGAGGGCGTCGCCGGCGATGAGCACCCCGGACTCCTCCAACAGGTATGCGCAGTGCCCTTCCGTGTGCCCGGGAGTCCACAGCGCGATCGGGGTCCCAGGGGCGTCGATCGGATGCTCGTGTCTCACGCGCGGCTGCGCCTCGACGCCGCGGACGTTCAGGGCTCCGGCGAGTGCCATCCGGGTGATGGTCGGGATCCCCCGCGGATGGGTGAGCACGTAGGGGACGCGCGGTGAGGCCGGACGGTAGCTGTAGGGATGACGGGCCAGTTGTGCGTCGCGAGGGTGGACGAACACGGAGACCCCTTCCTCGTGCAACGCGCACGCGACACCGACGTGGTCGAAATGCCCGTGCGTCAGGACGACCGCATCGATGTCGGACTCCGTCGCCCCGAGGTGGCTGAGCAGGTCGCGCAGTTCGCCCCGGCTGCGCGGCAGTCCCGCATCGAACAGCGTCAGCCCGTCCGCGGTCTGCACGAGGTAGCAGTTGACGTCCGCCACGCTGATGCCGAAGAAGCCGGGAACGACCTCCGTCCATTGCCGCCCTCTGCTCATCCCCGGTCCTCCTCGTCGTCGGCGGGTCCGCGACCCGCATCGAAGTTGCGCTCGTACCGCTCCCTGGCCTCGAGCAGCACGTGTGCGCCGATCACGGCGATGGGCTCCACCTGTCGCAGCAGCGGCTCGCAGTCGGGCCCCCGGCCGCAGTGCTCGCCTCGCAGGACCCAGGCGATGCGCTGCGGATCCTTCTCGGCGAGGTGTCGGTACTGACAGAGCTGGCGCGCGAGCCAGTCCTCCAGCGGACGCGTCCACCAGCGCTCGGCATCCAAGGGATTGACGGAGAGGCCGGGAAGCTCGAGTCCGCTCTCGGTGTCGACGCTGGAACGGCGTGCATCCGCATCCGGCCCCTCCGAGTAGCGGACGTGCAGGCCGGGGCATGCGCGGACGACGGCGGCCAGCTGCGCCAGATGGTCGATGCGTCGCAGCCCGGTCGCCGCGTCGCGATCGGGAGCAGAGACGGGCCCGCAGGTGCGGTCGAGAGCAGCATCGGTCATGGCCCGAGCGTAAGAAGCGGCCGTGACGACGCCGAGGGGGATTGACAATCCGGGCATCGAGCGCATCATCGCCGGAGCGCTCGCGGACGCGGGGGAAGCTACCGCGCCGCTTCCGCCGCGTCAATGCCCTCTCAGCCCGTACCCCGGGGTTCTACCTTCGGGCAACCGCACCCACCTTGGAGGGATCATGAGCGACACCACCCACACCACCCGCTACGCCGAGACACCGATCCAGAAGACGGCGCTGATCGTCGGCATCGTCTTCCTCATCGTCGGCATCGCCGGCTTCATCCCGGGCCTGACCCACTCGGCCGAACACCTGCACGGTGCCGGAGCAGCATCGGAGGCCCTGCTCCTCGGCCTCTTCCAGGTCTCGGTCCTGCACAACGTCGTGCACCTGCTGTTCGCCGTCGCGGGCATCGCGCTCGCCGCCTCGCCGCGCGCCTCCCGCCTCTACCTCATCATCGGCGGGCTCGCGTACCTCGTCGTCTGGCTGTACGGCCTCATCGCGGTCGGCAACGAGCAGCTGAACTTCCTGCCGGTGAACAACGCCGACAACTGGCTCCACCTCGGTCTCGCGATCGGCATGGTGCTGCTGGGCATCTTCGTCAGTCGAGAGCCGCGCGTCCCGCGGAACGGCGCCGGCACCGCGCGCGTCTGACGCTCGGTGCACCCCCAGACGGGACGCCTCCTCCTCGCCTCGCGGAGGGGGCGTCCCGTCTGTCGCCGTCCCGTGCCCTACGACAGGTCCAGGTTGCCGGTGACGGCGCTCCCGGCGGGCTCCGGCACGAGATACAGACCACCGGGCGAGTTTGCCGTATACGCCAGCGCGTCGACCCAGGCCCGGTTGATCTCCGGCTGGCGGCTGCCGACGTACTTGAACACCATGGAGCTCCCGGCGTGGAGCCAGACGGTGATCCGTCCGCCCCCGATGCTGGCGTCCTCCTTCCAGGTGTACGGGAAGGGCTCGCCCCGCCGCAGCTTCGCGGTCATCACCAGCTGCAGATGCCGCAGCGCGCGGTCCTCGACCTCGACCTTGGTGCTTCCGTCGTAGATGAATCTGCCCATGTCCGCCCTTCCTGAGATGATCGCCACGAGATCTCGTCCCACGGAGGTGCGATCGTCGACCGCCGGTGGTGATGTCCGTCCACCCTGTCACCGGCACCGCACCCGGGAAGACGAAGACACCGTTGTGCGGACAGGAAACGAACAGTTCGTGCGAGCGGTGTCCACTCCCCGGTTATGCCTCCACCGGCTGCACGGCGTTCCCCCAGACCCAGCAGCGGTAGGTGCGCTCGCCGGCACGGAACTCGATGCCCGCCGCGAGCGGAGTGGAGCGGACGACCTTGGCCTCCACGCGGATCGCCTCCGGGCCGAACCGCACCCACGCCCGCACCCGCCGCTGGAGCGCGTGCGGATAGACGGTGATGGCGGATTCGCGCAAGGCGAGCTCGCGATCGGACAGGGACTGCAGGGGGCCGCGGCGTGCGGCGGCCTCGATGGCCTGATGCTGCGACCGCATGTCGTTGTACGCGGAGAGCGCGCGACCCGAGTTCCCCACACCGGCTCCTTCCTCCGGCCTCTTCCAGGATACCGATATTCGAACACATCTTCGAACTCGATCCCGGCGGCGCCGACTCGGAAATTCGCGCCGAGGTCGCAGGGCTCTGCCGTGAGGCTGCGACCTCGCGCAGATCTGCGACGTCGCGCGCGGGCAAGAAAAAACCCCCGGCAGAACCGGGGGTTTCAGGTGGTGCGCGATACTGGGATCGAAACAGTATGCGTGACACTGGGCCAACCCCCACCATCTCGCGGTTTACCCTCGATATGGTGCGGATGTGACTGAGCCGTGTTAAGGTCACTGGGACGCACGAAGACGCACAGCCACGCACTAGATATTGCCCGTTGTTGCCCAGGGAGGACCGTATGGCCAGCACAAGACGAAAGAGGCGCGAATCTTTCGGCGCCATCAGGCAGCGCTCCTCTGGCCGCTATCAGGCCTCGTATGTCGGCCCGGACGGTCGGCGTCACAACGCACCGCAGACATTTGACGGGATCACCGACGCGCGCGGGTGGCTAGCCGTTCAGCAGGCACGGATACTCGACGGAACATGGTCCGAGTTCGAAACGGTGCGCGCAGAACAGGCGGGCAAGGGCCGCGGCACTTCATTCGCTGAATACGCCGAGGATTGGGTTGCTACCCGCACCAATCGGAACGGCGAACACCTGCGCCCGCGGACACTAGCCGAGTACCGACGGCTCCTTGCAGGCGCCCTCTCCCCCTTCGCAGGCTCACGCCTTTCCGCGATCACCCCCGACCAGGTGCGCGCCTGGTACTCCTCGCTCATTGCGTCCGGAACGAAGACTCAGGCCGCCCGAGCATACGAGCTCCTCAAAGCGATCCTCACCACCGCGGTTGCTGATGGCCGGATCAAGACGAATCCATGTCAGATACGCGGCGCTGCGTCTGCGTCGACGGGGAAGAAGGTCGAGCCGCCTACGGCGTCCGAACTGCAAACCATCGTGGACGCGATCACCCCAAAGTTCCAAGCCGCTGTCATCCTCGCTGCGTGGGCCGGGCTGCGCTACGGCGAACTCACGGAGCTTAGGCGGCGTGACATCGAGGTACTCGACGAAGACGAGGGGGCCGGCTCGATCGTCGTCAACGTGTCGCGTGCAGTTGCCCACGTTCCCGGCCAAGGATTCGTGGTTGGGCGCACCAAATCGGAAGCCGGCGTACGGACCATCGTCCTTCCACCACACGTCAACGAGATCGTCGAGTCCCACTTGGAAGAGCACGTTGGGCGGTCTGCCGACAGCCTTTTGTTCCCATCCGCGGACGGCAGCGGCCACCTCGCCCAGTCAGCCTTCTACAAGCACTGGGATCCCGCCCGCAGAGCCGCCGGCAGAGGCGACATGCCTTGGCACGCGCTGCGGCACTACGGGGCAACCAGAGCCGCCCTCGCAGGCGCCACCCTCAAGGAGTTGCAGGCGCGCCTAGGGCACTCGACAGTGGCGGCCGCGATGCGCTACCAGCACACTGCAGGCAGGGACGAAGAACTCGCGAGGCGCATGAGCGAACTCGCATAAGTCGTGGCGATACCCGTCGCCATACGAAAAGCCCCCGCCGAGCGGCAACTCGACGAGGGCAAGGTCAAACAACTGGAGTCGCAATGACCAATGCAACTGTATCCGCAACTACGGACACTCCCCCGTGCCCCGTGTACCGCTGGTGCGAACTCGACCACACCGACCCGGAGATCATCGAGCACGCGGCCAACACCCACGAGAAGCACATGACCATCGCGGCCGGCGATGTGAGCGAGACGTTCCTGCTGGAAGTCGTAAACGGACGGCCACGAATCGAGTGCGTGTTCGACGCCGGAGAGATCTGGATCGAACCTGGTGAAGCTACCAACACGTTCGAGAACATCGCCGACGTATTCACCCAGGCAGCCGCGGAGTATGAGCGGTTTACCAAGGCGCTGTCGACGCGCCTCACGCGGCCCCACAGCGTCACCGCAGAACTCGCCGATCGGGACGTCTGATGGCCGTGCACGAGTCGTTCGACGCTCTCGAACGAGAAGGGCTATCGGCTCGAGCTATCGCAGAGATCTGCGGAGTATCCAGCCGAACAGTCGTCCGGTGGCGGCACGCAACAGGCAAGACGCTCTCGAGGCGTTGGCCTCTGTATGCGTGGAACCAGACGCAGGCTGGAAAGTTCGCGGCTATGGTCCGGCGCGTCGAGCGCGGGTGGCGAGAGGACATAACTGATGCCTGCTAGGAGACCGCGTTCCCGAGTTGATGATCACATCGTCGCCGTCATCCGGGAGGCGATGCGGGAGAAGCACATGCTTCAGAAAGACCTCGCCTCCGCCGCCGGGATGTCTCAAGCGCAAGTGAGCGTTCGGTTGAGACCAACGGGGCCATCCATCCCGGTCGACCAAGTAGTCCGCATGTGTGGGGCACTCGGCCTAGACGTCTCCTGGGTTTTCAATGAAGCGGAACAACGCGCCAAGTCCTGTCCTACGACAGACGCGGTCGAACCCGACGAGGACGAGCAGACACAAGCCGTGGGGCGTCGCATCGCAGCGTCTCTCTGGGTTGGTTGCGACGACCCTGACTTCATCGTGCTTGCCATCGACCAGAACATGTTCCGAGATGACAACCGATTCTGGACCTCCAACCGCAAGCAGCTAGCACTCATGTGGGCACTCCACGACCTCGCGTACACGATCGGCCGCCGCTACCCAATCCGCGACCCGTTCATTCTCAAGCCGGTGATGGAGTCCGACAAGATCATTCCGTGACTGAGCAGGCGCGCCGGAATGTCCCGCGCGCCTGCTTAGGTAGTAAGCGAAGCAAGGAGCTCGAATGACGCTTTACTCCCGGCCCGAAACGCCGTACGTCTCCGTATACTGCGACGGAACGAGTGCGGGCGAACATGACAGGACGCCGATCGCGTCTTTCCATCCCGATGAATACGAGGGATCAATCATCTGGACCGTCTTCACCGGGCACTACTACTCCCCATCACTCCCCCACGCTATTGATGTCCCCCAGGATGTTGCACAGTGGCTCGACGGTGATGAGTGGATACGTATTGAGGGTCATGACCCAGAGATCTTCTACCGCCCGGGGTTCCGCGTGCGTTGGAACTTGGGCTGTCCGACATGCGGGTTGCGCCGGGTCGTGGCTAAGCCTTCGACCCTGTACGTGAGCTTCACCACCCTCGCACAACTAAGGATCCACGAAATACCCCTGATCCACCTGATCCATAGCAAGTCAATTACGCAGTAACGCGCACACAGTCGCAGGAGCCGTGCTAGAATTGGAGTGCACGGGGCAACGAGAACCCACCTTTACGGTCAGGCTCCACCCTTGTGCAAGCGGCCTCCAAGCAGAGGATTAATCACTCTGCCTGGAGGTATTTTTATGCCCACCGACGCACTCGCGCCACGCTGGGGAACGATCGACGACGGCGCCAACGAGTTCAAGGTCTCCCCTGACACCATTCGCCGCATGATCACCCGGGGCGAGATCGAGGCCAAGCGCTTCGGCCCACGACTCATCAGGGTCAACTTGGCCAGCATCGAAGCGGCCGGCCGCCCACTCCAGTACCTCGGGGGTGACGCGGCATGAACCAGCACCCTGAATCAACCGCAACGACCGGGAAGCACGAAACGGTCGAAGAACTCATTCGCTACGCAGCGCGCGTCTTCGAAGCCAACAGTGTTGCGTATCCCCCCGCGAAGATGAGCAAGCTCATTCGAGCCATGCACCGCGCCAACGGCAATGTGCGCGGCGTTATCAATACGTATGTAGCGCGTTCACTCGAGAAGCTGAGTTGGGCCGGATTCGAGCTCTACACCGCAACCGGCATCGCTGACCCGACCGGTGCAAGGGCAGCTCAGAACGTCGACCGCGAAAGAAGCGCCCATTGAATGGCGAAAGCCCCGCGAACGGGGCTCTCGGGAATCCTGCTGTGGCGGCTGGATATACAGTCCATTCTACCCCGGATCGCTTCACCGCGCGTCGAATCAGCGAAACAGCTTCGACAACTATCGACGCGTGGGTTACGGCACTGGCGAACGACGAACTGTCACTCGCGGCCCTGCCTGCTCCCCTCTTTTCGCTATACAACCTCGGCGTGATGGACGGGCGCAGTCAAATGCAGGGCGAGCTCGGCGCTGCCCGACTCGAAGCAGATCGTCTATGGCTCCGCGCATTCGGCGATGAGGAACGCAAGGACTATCTGCTGCAGCGTCTAGACGACGCGGCAGAACTAGCCAATCGTCCGGACGTGGACGACATTCTCGACGAAACCTGGCGCATCTACCTCGCCAATCTCGACACCGTCCGCGAGCCCGTAACACTCGCAACAACTGAAGACCAGGGGGCCGCCCGTGACCACGCTGCTTGACAACTCCTTCACCGCCGACTGGCTGATGGACCAGTACTTCCCGCCCGTTCGATATGTCGTCGACGGCGTGATCCCCGAAGGGTTCTGCCTGCTCGTTGCGCCGCCGAAGTTCGGCAAGTCTTGGCTGGTTCTCGGCCTGGGCCTGGCCGTTTCCTCCGGCACGCCGGCACTCGGATGCATCCCGACCGGGAAGGCGCGACCCGTGCTCTACGCAGCACTCGAGGATGGCCCCAGACGGTTGCAGTCTCGGATCAAGGCGCTCGCGCCAGAGCAGATCGCCGACACGCTCACCTTCATCACCAAGATCGGCCGCAACGACATCTTCGAGACGTTACAGGCGTTCGTGGACCAGTGGAGCGACCACGAGCCCGTCGTGATTCTCGACACCCTCGGCAAGGCGATGCCCCCCGCGGTAAGTGGAGAGTCGTCGTACGAGCGCGACTACCGAGTCGGCGGAATGCTCAAAGCCATAGCCGACTCAGCACCCGGCGCAGCGATCGTCGTCGTCCACCACACTCGCAAGGCCGACAGCGTCGACTTCCTCGACGCTGTGTCCGGAACACAGGGACTTGCTGGCTCGGCCGACACCATCGTCGTCCTCTCCCGTGAACGTCTCTCAAAGGACGCCACTCTGCGAGTCACGTCTCGCGACGCGGCGGAAGGCGAGTACCGGATCTCCCTCGAGGGGGTCGGCACCTGGACTCTTGCTGGCGGCAGTTTGGCGGACGCCGCGCACTCCGCACAAACGGCGCGAGCAACAACAGGAGTCGGTGACCGCATGGGCGAAATCCTCGAGACTCTCGCACGCTTCCCTGAAGGCGTGAAGCCGAAGGACGTGGCGACCATCACCAACATGAACCCCGACGACGTTGGCCGATATCTTCGCCGAGCTGCCGACGCGGGTAGAGCGGAACGGCTCGGGTTCGGAGTGTACGGACCTGTCCGTCCTATCCGAGTGTCCGAATCGGTACTAGACCTGCAATTCGGACACTCGGATACGGCGGACACATCTGGAGATCCGGCATGAGCCTCTGCCCCGATTGCCTAGCGACCTCACGAGTGATCGAGGTCTCCCCCAGCGTCACCATCCTGCAGATCCAACACGACGCCACATGTCCGTGGCTCAACGAGAGGAGCGATTGATGGGCGCAGCAGCCCCGAAGCCACTCAACTTCCGAGCACTCAGCAACGCCTGGGACGACCCCATTGCCTTCGCTCGTGAACTCTCTCACTACTACCGCCAGCTCGAGGCTTCCGGGCATCGACAGCCAGCGCGCGACTGGACCGCCGCGCTTCGAAAGGAGAAACCAATGAACACCGACGAGGACGCCCCCGCAACGGGATTCCGTAACCCTTCCGGTCTCGAACGCCTCGAACCCGCCCTGTACTCACCCGAGGGCATGCACCGAGCATCCGAGGGACTCTACGTCCCCCAGGACGAGACATGACCCGCTTCTACTCGGCACCACACAGATACCAACAGAACATCAACGACGGCCACGAAGCAGCAGTCACCCCGGCCGTCCTCCAAAACCCGACCGGCGCAACAGAACCAGGGATCGCGATCATCGTCGGCCGGCTCCCGAAACTCGTGATCCCCACATCAGACGCAATCCGCATCGCAACAGACATCGCGGATGCTGCAACGAATCAGAACCGCAATTAAGGAGAACAACCATGGCACTCGACACCCTCAACACCGAAATCAACACCCTCCGCGACGCAGCCGCCTCCGAGATCCGGAAGTACCAGGCAGACCGGGAAGCCGCCAAGACAAACCCGAACCTCTCGCCCGCAGGCAAGGAAGCCGTACTCCAGGACTCTCACAAGGAGGTACAGGGCGCACTCGACGTTCTCCGCGCCAAGGAAAGTGCCGCCATCAACACGAAGCTCGAGTCCCTCGAACGCAACCTGCACACCCGGCTCGGTGACAACGGCTCCGACATTCTCGCAATGCGAGACGCCGAGGAACGTGCAGACGGTCTCAAGGACCAGAACGACGCCCTCCGAGCCTTTACGCGGGCCGCACGCACACAGGACAAGTCCCTCGCCTACGCCATCATCCGCCGCGCGAACGAGATGGGATGGGGGCTTGTGATCGACGCAGCCTCGGAGTCCTACCCCGCGGCAGGGGAAGCACTCCGTGACATCAGGAACCTCACCCGGTTCCGGGACGACATCACCCAGGTACTTGCCCGGGAGATGGCATACTCCATCGGCCGCGGACCCTCGTCCTACTGATGGGCACCGTACGCATCGGGGAACACAGCTACACACTCCCCGACGACGAAGCCCGGGAGCTGGGCGAGGCCGCGATGCGGACCGCGGCGGGTCGAGGCGGGTGGCTGTCACCCGACGACAACACCCTCATCGCAGTCACACCGGGCACACCGATCAGCATCACCATCACAGGTGAGTTCACCGAGGAGAACGTGCCCAACGCGAAGCCAAAGCACATCCTCAATCGAGGCCAGCAGCCGCGGCAAGCACGCGTCTGGTGAGAAACAGAGGTGGCCAGGAGATACGACCCTGGCCACCTCCCCCTCCCCCTCCCCTCAGCGGCCCTCCCGAAGGTATAGGGCCGATCTCTCCCCGCCGTTTTTTCCACGTATGTACATCACTTAGATCGGAGTCCGTATGAGCCGGGGCCTGGGGTGTGTTCAGCGGGATCTGCTCGAGCAGCTCGCCGGTCTCCGCGTAGGTATGGGTCTGCTCCCGGGTGATGGTGGGGCAAACACAAGGCGCGCGGCGTTGCGGCTCGCTGATCGAGGGCTGGTGACCGTCGAGTATCGACGGGCTTTTGGACGGCGGCGGCTGGTCATCCGGCTCCCGCCGGCATGAGAAAGATCCGTGTGTGAAAGGGCCCTGACCTATAGGGATGGCCGTGAAGGGGGCGGGAGGGACTACCCGCCTCGCGAGTTTTGATGAGAAGGAGTTGGAGCGATGAACCCTTGGGAAATTGTTTCGTGGATTGGCGCGATTGCGGTGTCGATTGTGATCATCGGCCTGTTGGTCGTGTTCGTGAAGGGCGTGGTGAAGCCGTCGTCGCCGGAGCATCCCGTTGATCGGATGGCTCGTCGGCTTGGGGGTGACTCGCGTGGATGATCTGGATTTGGCGCGGCGGGTGTCGGCGATGGTGATCCTGGCGGAGCCGTCTGAGCGGGAGTCGGTTCTTCAGAGGGAGATCCCCTTGGAGCGGTTTGCTCGTGTGCTTGCGCTGTTGCCTGGGGTGATGGCGGCGACGGTCGATTCGATCGTTGCACGGGATAAGCGGCATCGGCTGGCTGTCCAGGGGGTCCTGCGAACGTTCTTGCAGGAAACGAAGCAGTAGCGGCGATTGAGCCGGACAGGGCGTCTCGACCTCATTGGTCGGGGCGCCCTTCGTAATTCAACACGGAGGGAAGTCGCCTACCTCCTGCGTGGCCTTCGGGCTGTTTGGAGGTGCCGTAGTGGCACAGGAAATCGGGGTTGCCTATGTGAGCCTGCTCCCCTCTGGGACGGGTTTTTCGAAGGCGGTGGACAAAGAAGCGCAGCAGTCATTCTCGGCCGCGGAGAAGCGTTCCACAGGCTTCTTCGCGTCTTTGCGGAGCGGTGTGGGGAAGATCGTCGGCGGCGTGGGGTTGCTTGCCGGAACGGTCGGTGCGATCGCGCTCGGTGGGGGTATTTCGCGTGCTCTGAACATCGAGGATGCGACGGCGAAGCTCAAGGGTCTCGGGCATGACACTAAGGCCGTTGAGGCGATCATGCAGGACGCTCTTGCTTCGGTGAAGGGTACGGCGTTTGGTTTGGATGCTGCGGCGACGACTGCGGCTTCTGCGGTTGCTGCGGGTATCAAGCCGGGTCAGGAGTTGGAGCGGTATCTGCGGTTGACGGCGGATGCGGCGACGATCGCTGGCACGTCGATGGGTGAGATGGGCGACATCATCAACCAGGTGACCTCTAAGGGTTACGCGGGGATGGAGAACCTGAACCGGTTGACGGAGCGGGGCATCCCGATCATGCAGTGGCTTCAGAAGGAGTATGGGGTCACTGCGGATGAGCTTCAGAAGATGGTGTCTCGGGGTGAGATCGACGCTGCCACGTTCCGCAAGGCGATCGAGGACAATATCGGTGGTGCGGCTCTTGAGTCTGGGAATACGACTCGCGGGTCGCTCGCCAACCTCGGTGCCGCGCTGAGCCGGCTCGGGGAGGCGTTCGCTGGCCCTGCTCTGGGGCTCGCTAGGGACTTCTTCGGTGAGTTGACGACGATCGCGGACGGCATCACCGCTCGGGTGCAGCCGGTCGTGGAGAAGTTGCAGTGGACGCTCGACGGGATCGACTTCCAGTTCTCCGATTCGGTGTCGAACACTCTCGATCGGATGGTGTCGGGGTTCTCGGAGCTCAAGGGCACGTTCTCTGGGATGGAGGGGCTCACTCCGGTCTTCACGGCGCTTGCCGGCGCGATGGCTCCGATGGTGGCGGCTCTGCCGATCATCGGCCGGTTCCTCCCGGTGGTCTCTGGACCCGTGGGCGCCGTGATCGGCCTGATCGCCGGCCTGGTTATCGAATCCGACGCCTTGCAGTCCTCACTTCTTGGACTTGGGGAGACGTTCAAGCCTCTCGGCGCGGTGTTGCAAGAGCTGGGAACCACGGTCGGGCCGGTCGTAGCCGACTTGCTCGCGCGGCTCGGTGACCAACTCGCTGAGGTGGTGCCGCTGCTCGCCGACGTCCTGGTGGACGCGATCTCACAACTGGCCCCGCCGCTGGTAGAGCTGCTGGTGGCGTTGCTTCCGCTACTGCCCCCGCTGATCGAACTGGCCGTGGACATCCTGCCGATCCTCACGCAGGCGCTTCAAATGCTCATCCCGGTGCTTGTGCCGTTGATTCAGGGGTTGGCGGAGTTGACGGCGTTCGTCGTGAATCTGCTGCTGTTCTTGAACGGCAACACAACGATGGATGAGTGGGGTCGGCAGATTGAGGGCACTCAGGGTCCGATCATCGATATGGCCCGTGGGATCAATGAGTGGTTGGCGCCGGCGCTGAACTTCTTGATGGGGTTGGTGTCGCAGGTGGCGGCTACATGGAACGCCGCGTGGTCGCAGGTCACGTCGTTCTTCAGCTCGGCGGCAACGAACATCGGTGGCACCGCTTCTCGGATCTGGGCGACGCTGACGTCAACTTTCAGTAGTGGTGTGAGCCGTGTCGTGACGATCTTCACCGCCCTGCCGCAGCACATTCAGAACCTGTTCGCGGGTGCTGGGTCATGGCTAGTTAGTTCGGGGCGCGCCCTGTTGCAGGGATTCATTGACGGTATCCGTTCGATGATCCGCAACGTGGGTGACGCGATCGGCGGCGTGCTGAGCTGGGCGCAAGGGTTCTTCCCACATTCGCCCGCTCTCCGTGGCCCGTTCTCGGGTCAGGGCTGGGCGGCCGTGTTCGATGGTGGCCAGTCGTTGATGGAGCAGTTCGCCGTTGGTGCGGAGTCGTTCCGCCCGGAGATCTCGTTCTCGAGCCTGACCAACCTGCTGGGTTCCGCGCATGGTGGCCAGTCGTCCGAGGTGTCGTTGGCCGGTGCGACGTTCACGATGCTGGTGGATGGGCGGCCGATGAGGGGCATGATCCAGGAGCAGATTGTCCAGCAGTCGGCCCTATCGAGGGTGGCGCTGGAGAACGGATGGAGGAACTAGGTGGTGAAGACAGACCCGGCGCTCCTCGAGCGCTTCCTCACCCACTATCGCGACCGTGAAATCGCGTGGATCATGTGGAACTACTACCTGCAATCCGCTCGCGGACGAACGCTACGCCCACCCGTCGACAAACTGTTCGCCTGGATCGGCGAGTAGCGGCCGTGCCGGTCCGGTCTCGCGGTTCGCGCGTTAGCTAACCCCGGAAGCCGAACACCCCCACCCAACTAGTGTCGGGTGGGGGTGTTACCTGGTTGCGAGATGCATCAGCGCGGTTCGTCAGCGAGCTGTTCGTGCTCCTCGTATCCGAGTTCTTCGTCCTTCGCGTGCTCCGCCTCGAGCGCGAGTTCCGACTGTCGACTCATGAGTTCCCCTTTTCTTGAGTTATGCCCGACCCCAGTGACCGCGGGTTCAGGCACAAGGTACAGGCCCGTGGGCGCGTTGGCCGTGAAGGCAAGAGCGTCAACCCATGCGCGGTTGATTGCAGGCTGACGGCTGCCCGCGTACTTGAAAACAAGAGACGAACCAGCGTGGACCCACACCGTCGTGCGGCCACCCCCGATGCTCGAATCGTCCTTCCACGTGAACGCAAACGGCTCACCACGTCGGAGCTTCGCCGTCATGACGAGCTGGATGTGCGTGAGCGCACGGTCCTCGATCTCAGTCTTCGGTCCGCCGTCATATATGAACTTGCCCATCACGGGTTCCTATCGCTCGTGGTCATACCCACAATCCCACCTAACAGCACGGACGGTCACCCCACTTTCGTCTACCTCCCCCCGCAGAATGGCAAGAGATAACGGCGAGATCAGACCCAGTTGTCTCCCGGATAGTCGTCGTACCAGTCCTGAGCGGCACCGGTCTCAGAACCAGGCGCCTCCCCAACAGAGTGCTCGACACTGACCACGACTCTCGTATAACGGGTGATGAGCACGCTCAGCGTCTCGAACCGTGAAGCGAAAGTCACGAACCCGGACTCCCCGTTCGAGGCCGACTCGATGCGGCCCATCAGATCACCGACGTCGCAGTCCTCCGCCAAGATGAACGTCTCTCCGTCGATGCTGATTCGTGTGGTGGGGGTCATGACAATCTTGTGCATCGTTTGTAGCCGGCTCATCGGGACACGCACGCGTGTGCTCCGCTCAGACTACGCACGACTCGCCCCGCGTTATGGGGCATTGCGCATCTGCCTCATGTCTGAAACCAACATGCGTAGACCGTTGCCCCGTGGGGTGAACCCATGGGAACGATCCAGTACGGCGACAGCAGCGAGATCCACATCGAAGACCGAGCTCTTGCGCACCTCAAGGTTGCGATCGCGACCAAGATGCGCCGCAACGAGAGCTTCACCCTTTCCTGGAAGCACCCAGAGGGCGATGCTCCCGGTCGCTCCACGATCTGGATTCACCCGTCGATCCCGCTGCGTTTCACGTTCGACGAACCCGAGACCCCCGAGCTCAACGCCAAGTGGCTCCAGGCACTGATGATCGAAGCTAGCTCTTCCGGCGGAATTTGTGTGGTCGACGAAGTGCTGGACGAGCCCGCTGGAACCAATACTGCGTCACCGGCCTGATCCCGCATTAGGCATTCGCAGCATCATCGAGCTGCACGGCGTTGCCCCACACCCAACACCGATACGTCTGTTCGCCGACGCGGAATTCGATGCCGGCCGCGAGGGGAGTCGAGCGCACGAGCTTCGCGTCGACCTGGACGGCTTCGGGTCCGAACCGGACCCACGCGCGCACGCGGCGCGGCTGCGGGTAGATCGTCATCGGCTGCTCGCGTGCACCGAGCTCACGCGGTGTGCGGGACTGCAGGGGGCCACGCTTGGCGGCGTCGATGATGGACTGCTGCTGCATCTGCCAGTCGCGGTAGGCGGAGAGCCTTGCCCCCGGGTTCCCCATGGCCGGTGGTGTCCTTCCTCCGGCCGAGAACAGATTCTGTGTTGACGGGTCAAAGCTGCCCTTCGTCCGCAGCGAGTCGTACGACGGGTCAGGGCTCGGATCGCGTCTTGTGGCTGCGATTCCGCACGAAGCCGAAGATGAGCGTCCCGAGGAACAGGATGATTCCGATGATGGCTAGCCAAAGGAGACCCTTGATGGCGAAGCCGACAACCGCCAAGACGGCCCACACGATGAGCAAGATAACGAGGACTGTCCACATGTCGCTCACGCTACGCGCATCGACTCGGGATAGATATGCCTACTTCGGTGTCTTGCCTTGTAGGTGAATACACACGCCCTACCGATTGACATCGGTAGGGTCCGGATCGGTGCAAGCCTTCGCGAGGAATTTCTCGCCGCGCCGGTCCGCGCGCGAAGCTGTGTGCGCGTACATCTTCGGGGCGTACCGTTTGAAGATGAACGCACAATTGAAGAACGTAGAGCCGCTGGGGCTCACAGCGGTCATGCTCAGTTCGCTGCCGGCGACGCTCATGACGGATGATGCCCCGGACCGCTACACCGTCGAAGCGGTGTTCACGCGTCAGGCCGATCGCGACGAAGTCGCCGCCATCCACGGGGTGCCGATGCGCGATTTTCTTTCCGCCCGTGGATATCCGACGGTGGAGTTGAAAGTCTCTGATCGCCGACTGGAGATCGCCAACACCAATCTGCCCGAGTTGCGAGACGGCCTTGCCGCAGTCATCGCGGAACGGTTGGTAGAAATCAACCGGCGTCTCGTCGCGGAACGACTCGTGTCCGCGCTGGGGCTCGAAAAGGCCTCGGCGCGCGAGCATGAACGGGTCGCGCTCGTGGCATCGCTCGCCGAGTCGGTGGTGTTCGCCGCGGGAGCCCACACCGCGTACAGCGACGACGCATCCCGGGCGAGCGACTGGGAAGAGGAGGGTGGGGCACCCCTGAAGTAGGGGCTCCACCGCTGGGAGGTCATCATGGATGACGCCGCTTCAATCATCCGAACTCGCCCGCGCGACCGTGCCGCGAGTTCGTTCACGGCTCTCGCGCAGCAGGTGCGTGACGCTGGTCTGCTCCGCCGACGATACGGGTACTACTGGATCAAGTTGGTTGCGGCCCCTCTTGCGGTCGCCCTGGGTCTCTTTCTCTTCGTGTGGTTGGGAGACACCTGGTGGCAGCTGTTCGTGGCCGCAGGATTCGCGGTCCTTTTCACTCAGATCGCGTTCCTGGGTCATGACGCGGCGCACCGGCAGATCTTCGTCTCAGGCCGGTGGAACGACTGGGTGAGTCTCGTCCTCGGTGACTTGCTTGTGGGCATGAGCTACGGCTGGTGGCAGCACAAGCACACCAGGCACCACGGCAATCCAAACAAGCTCGGTGTCGACCCGGACATCGAGCTTCCGGTCATCGCCGTCACTGACGAGAGCGCCAAGAAGTTCCAGCGTGGGCCGTTGCGGTGGCTGCGCGCACATCAAGGGTGGTTCTTCTTCCCGATCCTTCTTCTGGAGGGAGTTTCGCTTCACGCGTCTGGAGTCCGTCGGGTGTTCACTCGAGGGCACCTGGATCGTCGATGGGTGGAGATCGTGTTCCTCGCGGTCCGTATCGGTGGCTATCTGGTCGTTGTCTTCTTGGTTCTTTCGCCGGGGATCGCTTTCACGTTCCTCGTCGTGCAACTCGGGCTATTCGGCTTCTACATGGGCGTGTCGTTCGCGCCGAACCACAAGGGCATGCCGGTGGTGCCACGCGATCTGAGGCTCGACTTTCTTCGTCGCCAGGTGATGATGAGTCGGAACGTTCACGGTAGCAGGCTGCTCGATACCGCGATGGGGGGATTGAACTATCAGATCGAGCATCATCTTTTCCCCTCCATGCCCCGCCCTCATCTCCGTCGCGCAGCGCCCCTCATCGAGGATTACTGTCGCGCACAAGGAGTGCCCTACACCCGGGTAAGCCTGTTTCGGTCATACGCCATCGTTGTTGCCTACATCAACCGCGTCGGGCTAGGCGACAGGGACGCCTTCGCCTGCCCCCTCGTCGAGGCGAGAGCCTCGATCGGATCAACTGCTGACGTCGCGTGAGGTGTGGGTTATGGGCTGACCTGATTGCGGGTAGTGTTGCCAGCAGAGCGCAGCTCGGGACTCTGGGGAGAACCCTTGTGAAGGCTCCGGTTGAGGGGCTCTTGCCCCGCGGTTGCGATTCGCCCGCCGCGTGAGAGCCCTTCTCCTGTGAAGGGGTCTCGGTCTACAGGCTCCAGTCCGCCCAGTCGTCGGGCAGTATCCCCATAGCTCCCGTCTGGGCGGTCGGGTCGACGCAGACCGTGACCCTGGTATGGGAGCCGACGAGCACGCTGACCAGGTTCCCTGCGGTCGCGAATGTCACGAACGCGGCGTCGCTGTGGGTGGCGCCCTCGATTCGCTCCATTAGGTTCGCCAGATCGCTACCTGGTGAAAGCGTGTATGTCTCGTCGTCGAACCTGATCGTCGTGCTTTGCGTCATGGTCACCTCGATGCTGGTGCGTGCTATCCGCTCGCTCGCTTCGAGGCTAGGTGCGTGATGTTGGTTGCGATCGGGGGTTGCCTTCCGGTGGCGATCGTGCGCGCGATCCGCGTATTTCAGTGTTGTCGGAGCTAGTTGCTGTAGTTCCGATCCCCGTCTTGCGGGAGCCGGGTGATCTTGAGGTCAAACGAGTCAGCGGGGACATCCAGCGTGACGGCAATGTAGTCGCGTGCCATCACCGAGATTTCTGCGTCGGTACGAGCCTGCGTCACACCGTCCAGCTCGGGTATGCGGATGAACCAGAACTTACCGTCGCGCTCCGCAGTGACTGCGTAGGTCTTCATCGTCGCCTCCAACCACACGCTATCGCGAAGACAAGGGCGAACACACTATGTACACCCTTGGGCTTAGGGCGAGCCAATCTTCTGTAGTCGAGACTCAAGGACGCGATGAGCGCCCATACGGCCCACCGCGTCATTTCGGGACCGGAATCGGAGTGAAACCGGCCTGCGGCGAGCCAATCTGCAGCTTCACGAGCTGCTCCCCCTCGCGGAAGGCATTCCAGGTGCGGAACAGGTAAAAGAGCGCCTGACCCGGAACGATCCGGCGCGACGCTCCGGCTTGCAGATCGTTGGAAATCCGACGCGAGAGTGTCAGGAAGGGGTCTCCCGGACCGTTCTGAATACCGTCACGGATACGGTTGAAGAACTCGGCTGTGTCGTCGACATCGAGCTTTGAGAACTCGAGGAACGCGACTCCGAGGGCGCTGACGGGCAAGCGTAGGTACCGGTACATGCCACGTGCGTGACGGGCAGCGAAATCGATATCTGGGATCGCGAGCACGGCCTCCGCGAGCTCCGACTTGGTGATGCCCGTACTGCCGCCCAGGTTGGATGCTGCGTGCTTCACATCGCCGGCCTGATAGGCCGCGTAGAGACGAGCAATCGCCCCGACATCCTTCGCATCCGCGCGATCCGCCAGGCCGGTGATGACGAGCATGTCCCCAGCGTTCCGCGACGAACCAGAGTCCAGCACGACGAGGGCATCCTCGCTGATGCCTCGAACCACGAGCACCCAGGCTCCCTTGCCCGCTGCGACGATCGCCTGGCACCGGTTCTGGCCGTCCACCAGACGGCCCGCGGAGTCGAACTTGATCGCTTCCCCGGTGATGACCCATCGGTCGCTCTGGATGTCCCGCACGTAGCCGTTGATGCGGCTCTTGCGTACGTTGCGGTTGTTGTCGATGTTCAGCGCGAGCCAGCTCACCGCGAGCTCTGGCGTCACGAACACGTACTCAGCTGTCTCTCCGCTCGGACCGTGAGCAACAGTCGGTGCTTCGTTCTTCATGGTCTGCCCCTGTCTGGGCGGAGCATCGTGTGTCTCCGCCGTCGAGACACAGTTGTAACCAAGAAGTTTTCGGGCCGCACTATTGCCGGATCATGTTGCCCAGATGTTGCCCGCGGGTGCCAGGGCAACAAAAAACCCCCGGAAAACCGGGGGTTTCGTGGTGCGCGATACTGGGATCGAACCAGTGACCTCTTCCGTGTCAGGGAAGCGCGCTACCGCTGCGCCAATCGCGCCCGTTGGGGCTATTCAGTTTTCCCGTGAGGTGGCGACGGGATTCGAACCCGTGTAAACGGCTTTGCAGGCCGGTGCCTAGCCGCTCGGCCACGCCACCGTGTGGATTGACCCCACGTGCCGCCGATCTTCGAGAAGATCTACTGCACTCGAGCGGATGACGAGACTCGAACTCGCGACCCCAACCTTGGCAAGGTTGTGCGCTACCAACTGCGCTACATCCGCATTTTGTTCCCGGTTGTCCCGGGCACTTATGAAACATTAGCCGATGATCCGCGCTCCGCCAAACCCGTGGCGAATCTCGCGCGTGTCTCCCCGACTGGTCATCGGGGCACTCGCGGGTCGGGTAGTATCGGTTGACGTACCCCGCGGGTATGGGCGATTGGCGCAGTTGGTAGCGCGCTTCCTTCACACGGAAGAGGTCATCGGTTCGAGTCCGGTATCGCCCACAGAATCCCTCCGAAGGCCCCGGTCACCCGGGGCCTTCGGCGTTTTCGGATCGTCACAGGACCCTGCCGTCCCCCGGGCGCGAGACCCGCAGCCACCGGTAGCCGTAGGCAGGAAGCTCCAGCTCCACCCCGCCGTCCTCGTCGAGGGGCACGCGCCGCGCGTCGAGGAGGTCGACCAGGGTCGTGCCCGCGGGCTCCTCCCCCAGCCGGAACCGCGTCGTCGCCGGCCGTTCCGCGAAGTTGTGGACGGCGATCGTGCATCCCACATCCGCCTCCAGGGAGTGCACCAGCAGCGCCTCCTGCGGCTGGTCGATGACGCCGAACGTGCCCCACCCGAGCTCGGGCGACACCCGGTAGCGCGCGATCAGGTCGCGGACGAAGTGCAGCAACGATCCCCTGCCCTCGAGCTGCGCGGCGGCGTTCACGTGCGCCGGGGCATAGCCGTCCGTGGGAAGCGGCGCCACCAGACGCGAGGGGCGGGCGTCGGAGAAGCCGCCATTGCGATCCGCCGACCACTGCATCGGGGTGCGTACGGCCTGCCGCCCCTCGATGGCGATGTTCTCGCCCATCCCGATCTCCTCGCCGTAGAACAGCACCGGCGTCCCGGGGAGGGTGAAGAGAAGGCTGTAGGCCATCCGGATCCTCCGGGGATCGCCTTCCAGCATCGGCGGCAGCCGTCGGGTGATCCCGCGCCCGAACACCCGCTGCCGCTCGTCCGGGGCGAAGGCCTCGAAGACCTCCTGGCGCTCGGCGTCGCTCAGCTTGTCGAGGGTGAGCTCGTCGTGGTTCCGGAGGAAGTTCGCCCACTGCACCTCCGGCCCGAGAACCGGGCGGGCCGTGAGCGCCTCGACGAGCGGCGCGGGATCGCGGCGGGCGAGCGACAGATAGAGCGCCTGCATCGCCACGAAGTCGAACTGCATGGTCAGCTCATCGCCGTCCGCGCCCCCGAAGTACGCCCGCTGCTCCTCGTACGGGAGATTGACCTCGCCGAGCAGGATCGCCTCGCTGGACCGACGCTGGAGGAAGCGTCGCATGTCCCGCAGCAGCTCGTGCGGGTCGGGGAGGTCGGCCGTCTTCGGGACTTCGAGGAGGAACGGCACGGCGTCCACCCGGAAACCCGAGATGCCGAGCTGCAGCCAGAATCCGATCACCTTCGCGATCTCATCCCTGACCACGGGATTGGCGATGTTGAGGTCGGGCTGGTGCTCGTAGAAGCTGTGCTGGTACCACTGCCCCGACTTCTCGTCCTTCGTCCAAATCCCGTCGGCCTGCCCGGGGAACACCGTGTTCTTCTGGCCCTTCGGCGGCGCCTCGTCGCGCCACACGTAGTAGTCGCGATAGGGCGAGTCGACACTCCGGAGCGCCGCGCGGAACCACGGGTGGCGGTCGGAGGTGTGGTTGACGACGAGGTCGACGATCACCCGGATGCCGCGGTCGCGGGCCGTGCGGATCACCTCCACGAGGTCGCCGTGGGTGCCCAGACGAGGGTCCACGCCGTAGAAGTCGCTGACGTCGTAGCCGTCGTCGAGGTCGGGAGAGGGATAGAACGGCATGAGCCACAGGCACGTCACGCCCAGCTGCGACAGGTAGTCGATCCGCTGCGCGAGACCGCGGAGGTCGCCGACACCGTCGCCGTCCGAGTCCAGGAAGGTCTCCACATCGAGGCAGTAGACGACGGCTGTCTTCCACCAGAGGTCGCTCGTATCGGTGATCTTCATGTGCGCTCCCTCAGGGCGGGCAGGATCTCGGCGGCGGCCGCCTTCAGGAATCCGGTCTGCTCCCGACCGACGTGGTGCAGGTAGATCCGGTCGAAGCCGATGCCCACGAGCTCCGCCAGTCGTCCCGCGAGGGAACGGGCGTCATGATCGACGAGGACCGCTCGTCGCAGGGCTGTCTCGTCGACCTCGCCGGCGGCAGCCTCGAAGTCCTCCGGCTGTTCGATGTTCCACGCGAGCGGCGGGGTGACGACGCCCTGCCGCCACTGCTCCTTCGCGGTCGCGTACGCCTCGGCGTCGTCGGTGCCCCAGCTCACGTGGGTCTGCAGGATGCACGGCCCCTGTCCCCCGGCGGAGCGGTAGGCCTCGACCACCCCCCGGAGCGCGGACGGCTCCTGGGCGACGGTCGCGAGCCCGTCCGCCCACCCGGCCGCCCACTCCGCGGTCTCCGCGCTGACCGCGGTGGCGAAGAGGGGTGGCGGCTGCGCCGGCCGGGTCCAGACCCGGGCGCGGTGCACGCGCACGAGACCGTCGTGGTCGACCTCCTCTCCGGCCAGCAGCCGGCGGATCACGTCCACGCTCTCGCCCAACCGCGCGTTCCGGACGTCCTTGGCCGGCCAGATGTCGCCGGTCACGTGCTCGTTCATGGCTTCCCCGCTGCCGAGCGCGGCCCAGAACCGTCCGGGGAACATCTCCTCCAGCGTTCCGAAGGCCTGCGCGACGATCGCGGGGTGGTACCGCTGTCCCGGCGCGTTGACCATGCCGATCGGGAAGCGGGTGCGGGCCAGCGCCGCGGCGATCCAGCTGAACGCGAATCCCGACTCCCCCTGCTCGGGCAGCCACGGGGCCAGGTGATCGGAGCACATCGCCCCGTCGAAGCCGGCCCACTCCGCGCTGACGACCGCGTCGAGCAAGGCGCTGGGCGGGATCTGCTCATGGGAGGCGTGGAATCCGATGAAGACCATAGGCCGAGTCTGGCAAGCGACGACGCCCCACGGCAGTGGTTGACAGAAGCGCCGGGTACTGGCAGGTACGGCCGATGTCCGAGGGCGGACGTAGGCTGCACCGGTGCCGAAACCCCGCCTTCTTCCCGGACCCTGCCCGCTCTGCGGCGGTCTCACCGGGCTGCGGACGGACGATGCCTGGCACTGCGCGCTCTGCGGCTGGCGCTACGGAGACTCCCCCGACCCCGACCTGCCGTTCCCGCGGATCGACGTCGTGTACTACCTCCGGTACGACCGCAGGGTGAAGATCGGCACGAGCAGGCAGCCACGGCGCAGACTCGCGAGCATCCGTCATGACGAGCTCCTCGCCTTCGAACGGGGCGACCGGGTGCGCGAACAGCAGCGTCACCGCGAGTTCGCCTCCGCGCGCGAAGGCGGCGAGTGGTTCACCCTGACGCCCGAGATCCGCGCTCACATCGCCCGCTTGCAGCAGGACGGTGACCCCTGGCACCAGTACGCCCGCTGGCTCAGCGCCGCTCTCCGGGGCTGAGCCGCCTATCACCACGCGCCGGATCGCACCAGGGGATCCCGTCCTTCGCGGACGGCAGGCAGACTCGCAGATGAACGGGCGCACCCGGCGCCCCGCGTGAGAGGACCGGACATGAACGGACGAGAGAACATCCCCGCCGACGACGTCAGCGCGCAGGATCCGCTCGCCGGCGACGGGAGCGGCGACCCGAACAGCGACCGCCAGTTCCTGCAGGATCTGCCTCCCGCCCAGGTCGACACCGAGCAGCAGCAGGAGCATCAGGCCGAGGCCGACGACGAGGAGTAGTCCTCGCGGCGACGAGGGGCGACCGGATCGGCATCCGGTCGCCCCTCGTCGTGTCCGGCGTCAGGCGGTCGCGGCGCGTCCGCGGGTGCTCTGCGGCTGCGGCTGGGAGAACAGCACGACGACGATGACGGCGGCACCGACGACGACGTGCGGGAGCCAGACGTTCAGCGCCTCGCCCGCGAAGCCGAACAGCCACGGCGACAGGGCGAGGAACAGGCTCGCGACGATGTCGAAGACGAGGTGCACGGGCATGGGGATCAGACCGAACGGACCCCACTCGTACTTCGTGAAGAGGCTGTAGACGATGAGGCCGACGCCGAGGACGATCGGGATGACGACGGGGGCTCCGCCCATGCCGGCGAAGCCGAAGAGCCAGGGCGCGGCGATCAGAGCGACTCCGACGACGTAGTCGAGAACTCCATGGACCTTGGTCGGGATGAAACGCATGATTCCTCCTTGGGTGCCGCCGGCGGCGACTCACAGGAAGGTTCGGAGCCCTGCCCCCATCGGATGGGAACGCGGCATCCGCCTCAGCTCTGCGCCCATCCGTATCGCCGCTGGAGCGCCGCGGCGACCCGGGCGTACCGGGTACGGTCCAGGGCCGCTGCCTCCCGGCGGAGACCACGCTCGTGGACGCTGTAGAGCTGTTCGATGTCGACCCACGACTCGCGGCCCTGCCCGTCCCACTCCCCGCTCCCGATCGAGAGGTAGTCGCGGTCGCCGTCGCGCGGCCGGCTGGTCATCCGCACCGCGTACACCCGCTCGGAGGACTGCCGCCCGATCACCAGCACCGGTCGGTCCTTGCCTCGGCCGTCGTTCTCCTCGTACGGCACCCAGGTCCAGACGACCTCGCCCGCATCCGGGGCCCCGTCCCGCTGCGGCGCGTAGGACACGCGGACGGCCGGCATGCGCCCGGCATCGAGCCGCACGGTCTCGGTCCCGCGGGCGCGTCCCGGCTCGATGCCGGTATCCGATGCCGTCGCGGACCGCCGCTCCCGCTCCTCGGCCGTCCGCAGACGCGCGTCCGGGCGCCGCGGACCGGGAGAGGTCCGCGACGCCCGGGGGGAGCCCACTGCTCGGCGCAGGAGATCCGCGAGTGTCTTCAGGATGCCGTTGCTGGTCGTGCCCACACGGTCACCCTAACCGTCGTCACGCGTTCGCGAGAGCGTAGCCCTCCTCGCCGTGGACGACCTGGTCGACACCGGCGATCTCGTCCTCGTTCGTGATGCGGAACCCGATCGTCTTCTGGATCACGAAGCCGATCACCCAGGCGACCACGAAGGAGTAGATCAGCACGCCGGCGGCGGCGATCACCTGGACGGCGAGCTGACGGGCGTCGCCGCCGACGAAGAGGCCGGTGCCGGTGGCGAAGAAGCCGAGGTACACGGTGCCGATGAGACCGCCGACGAGGTGGATGCCGACCACGTCGAGCGAGTCGTCGAACCCGAGGCGGAACTTCAGCTCCACCGCGAGGGCGCAGACGATGCCGGCGACCGCGCCGAGCAGGAGGGACCACCCGGGGGTGAGGTTGGCGCACGCCGGGGTGATCGCCACGAGACCCGCCACCGCACCGGATGCGGCGCCGACCGAGGTGGGCTTGCCGTCCTTGATGCGCTCGATGAGGATCCAGCCGAGGATCGCGGCCGCCGTCGCGCCCAGGGTGTTCAGGCCGATGAGGCCGACGCCGCCCATGTCCTCGGCGAGCCACTCCGCACCGGCGTTGAAGCCGAACCAGCCGAACCACAGCAGGGCGGCGCCCAGCAGCGTCAGCGGCACGTTGTGCGGCTTGAGGATGCCCTTCTGGAAACCGATGCGCTTGCCGAGCACCAGGGCGAGGGCCAGCGCCGCGGCGCCCGCGTTGATGTGCACCGCGGTGCCGCCGGCGTAGTCGATCACGCCGATGCCGCTGTCCTCGCCGAACAGGGTGGTGCCGAGGTTCATGATCCAGCCACCGCCCCAGACCCAGGCGGCGACCGGGAAGTAGCCGACCGTGGCGAAGACGCCCGCGAAGATCAGCCAGCTGCCGAACTTCGCCCGATCGGCGATCGCCCCGGAGATGAGGGCGACGGTGATGATCGCGAAGGTGGCGCCGTACGCGACGCTGAGGAGGGCGACGTTCGATCCCTCACCCGAGGCGAGGCTGGACAGGCCGATGTCCGCGAACGGGTTGCCCGCGAAAGCCGTCGGGCTGTCCACGGCGCTCATCGAGAAGCCGAAGAGAATCCACAGCACGGCGACGAGTCCGATCGAGCCGAAGCTCATCATCATCATGCTGACGACGCTCTTCGCCTTGACGAGACCGCCGTAGAAGAACGCGACGCCGGGCGTCATGAGCAGCACCAGTGCCGTCGCGGTGATCGCCCACGAGATGTTGCCGGGAGCATCCATAGGAAAACCTCACATCCGAAGTAGTTGAGAGCTTCAGTTTGACCACGGGCGATTTCGCCCATGCGTGAGGTTTGTTTCCCCGCGGTTACAGCCCGGCTCCGGGTGTGAACATCGCGTTACGCGGGCCTGCGGGCTTACGCAGAATGCGTGAGCGCGTTGAGCCGGGAGATGGCGCGCAGGTACTTCTTGCGGTAGCCGCCGGCCAGCATCTCGTCGGAGAACACGGCGTCGAGCCCGAGGCCCGTCGCGAGGATCGGGATCTGGGCGTCGTAGACGCGGTCGACGAAGGCGACGAACCGCAGGGCCTCGGACTGGTCGGTGAGCTGGCGCACGCCCCGCAGCCCCACCCGGTGCAGGCCGTCGATGAGCCGGATGTAGCGCGAGGGGTGCACCTGCGCCAAGTGCCGGATGAGGTCGTCGAACGTGTCGTCAGAGACGGCGCCGTCCGCCGCGGCGGCGTCTACGGCGGCGCTGTAGGCGGCATCGTCCAGCGCCACGGCGTGACCGTCGATCGCGCGCTGCCGGAAGTCGACGCCGTCGATGCGCAGGGTCTGGAAGCTGTCCGACATCGCGTGGATCTCGCGGAGGAAGTCCTGCGCGGCGAAGCGCCCCTCGCCGAGCGCGTTCGGCGGCGTGTTGGACGTGGCCGCGAGCCGGGTGCCGGTGGGCACGAGCTCCCCCAGCAGGCGCGTCATGACCATGGTGTCGCCCGGGTCGTCGAGCTCGAACTCGTCGATGCAGAGCAGATCGGCGCCCTTGAGGAGGTCGACGGTGTTCTTGTAGCCGAGGGCACCCACCAGGGCGGTGTACTCGATGAACGAGCCGAAGTACTTCCGTCGAGCCGGCATCGCGTGGTAGATCGAGGCGAGCAGATGGGTCTTGCCCACGCCGAAGCCGCCGTCGAGGTAGACGCCGGGCTTGAGCTCCGGCTCCTTCTTGGCCCGGCTGAACAGACCGCCGCGCTTGACGGGAGCACCGCGTCCTGCGAAGCGGAGCAGCGTCTGCTTCGCCTCCTCCTGTGACGGGTAGGCGGGGTCCGCCCGATAGCTGTCGAACGTGGCGTCGTCGAACTGCGGCGGCGGCACGAGGCTCGCGAGCATCTCGGGTCCGCTGACCGTCGGTGTGCGCTCGGTGAGGTGGACGGTTCCGGTGCGGGTGGTCGGGTCGGTCATCACGGTCCTGAATCAGGCAACGGCCTGTGTCGAAGTCATACGGATCGGGTCCCGGGGGCGCGCGGAGGATCTATCGTCGAAGGGACGGATCCACACTACGCCGTCCGCACCGCCCGCTCGCCCGCTCACCGCTACGGAGACCCCATGGCCATCGAGTTCGACTCCTCCTCCCCCAAGTTCGCCGAGTACGCCGAGCCCGGCCGCCTGGTGACGACCGAGTGGCTCGCCGCCCACCTGGGAGAGCCCGGCCTCGTGGTCGTCGAGTCGGACGAGGACGTCCTCCTCTACGAGACGGGCCACATTCCCGGAGCGGTGAAGGTGGACTGGCACACCGAGCTCAACGACCCGGTGGTGCGGGACTACGTCGACGGTGAGGGCTTCGCCGAGCTGCTCAGCCGCAAGGGCATCGCCCGCGACGACACGGTCGTGATCTACGGCGACAAGAACAACTGGTGGGCCGCCTACGCACTGTGGGTGTTCTCGCTCTTCGGCCACGAGGACGTGCGCCTCCTCGACGGCGGTCGTGACCGCTGGATCGCGGAGGGCCGCGAGCTGACCCGGGAGGCGACGAACCGTCCTGCCACGGAGTACCCGGTGGTGGAGCGCGACGACTCGGTCATCCGCGCATACAAGGAGGACGTGCTCGCCCACCTCGGCAATCCGCTCATCGACGTGCGCTCGCCGGAGGAGTACAGCGGCGAGCGGACCACGGCTCCCGCCTACCCGGAGGAGGGGACGCTGCGGGCCGGCCACATCCCCACCGCGCAGAGCGTGCCGTGGGCGAAGGCCGTCGCCGAGGACGGCGGCTTCAAGAGCCGTGCCGAGCTCGACGCCATCTACCGCGACGGCGCGGGGCTGCAGGACGGCGATGACGTCGTGGCCTACTGCCGCATCGGGGAGCGCTCGAGCCACACCTGGTTCGTGCTCAAGCACCTCCTCGGCTTCGAGAATGTCCGCAACTACGACGGCTCGTGGACGGAGTGGGGCAGCGCCGTGCGCGTCCCGATCGTGACGGGCACAGAGCCCGGGACCGTCTGAGGTGGGAGAATGGCGGGGATGAACGCCTCCGCCCTGCCTGACACTCTCGCCGAGATCCGCGACGGATTCCTGGAGACCCCGGAATCGGACCGCCTGCTGCTACTCCTGGAGTATGCGGACGAGCTGCCCGCCGTCTCCGACGAGGTGGCGGCGCATCCGGAGATGTGCGAGCGCGTCGCGGAGTGTCAATCGCCGGTCTACATCTACGTCGAAGTCCACGACGACGTCGTGACCATGCACGCCACGGCTCCGGAAGAGGCGCCGACGACCCGGGGGTTCGCGAGCATCCTGGTGCAGGGCCTCACCGGACTGACGGCGGACGAGGTCCTGGCGATCCCCGAGGACTACCCGCAGTCGATCGGGCTCACGAAGGCGGTGTCACCGCTGCGGATCGGCGGCATGACCGGCATGCTGATGCGCGCCAAGAACCAGGTCAGGCAGAAGCGCTGAGCCCCTGCGCCGCAAGCCACTCCGTGATCGCGGTGGTCCAGCCCTTCTCGTCGTAGTTCCAGAGCTTGGTGTGCCTCGCGACCGTGAAGCGCGGCATGGTGACGAGTTCCGGCCGCGCCTCCTGCAGGGCGTGTGAGGCGTCCGCGGGGACGAAGCCGTCGTCGTCGCTGTGCAGGATGAGGATCGGCGCGTGCAGTTCGTCGGCACGGGCGACCATATCCAGGCGGTCGAACAGGATGGGTTCGTCCGCGCCGCTGAGCTTCGCCGTGAGCGGCAGCTGCAGCGCCCCCATCGCGAGGGCGGGAAGGGGTTCACGCACCCGGGCGACCCGAGCCTGGAAGCGCAGCACGGTGCGCCAATCCACGACCGGCGACTCCAGAATGATGCCCGCGATGCGGTCGCGATAGCCGGAGTTGACCGCGGCCTGCAACGACACGGCGCCGCCCATGGACCAGCCCATCAGCACGACCCGCTCCGCGCCGTGACGCAACGCGTAGGCGATCCCGGCGTCCACGTCCCGCCACTCCGACGCCCCGAGGGCGTAGGCGCCCGCCTTGGTCCGCGGCGCCTCGCCGTCGTTGCGGTACGACACGACGAGCGTGGGCAGCCCCGCCGCATGCAGCACCGGCACGGCACGGAGGCATTCCGCCCGCGTCGTGCCGCGACCGTGCACCTGGATGACCCAGGTCGAGGAGTCCCCGGGGAAGAACCACGCGGGACACGGTCCGGCCGGAGAGCCGATGAGCACGTTCTCCCATCGCAGGTGCAACTCGCTCGGCGACGTGTAGTAGCTGCCGCTGAACGAGGCTCCGCGGTCCACCCGGGCTCCGGGTTCGATCTTCGTGAGGAGCTTGCGCCGCACGGTCGTGCTGTCCGCGCTGAGCACCGCGCCGAGCTTGACGTAGCCGTAGGTGCCCGTGGTGAAGAGGCCGTAACGCCCCGGCAGCTCGGTGTCGAGGGTGCGGCGGAGCTCGATCGTCTGGGCCCCGGTGTCGATCGCGAGGATCTCCGTGTCCTGGACGCGGCTTCGCAACGGGATGACGACCCGACGCGCCGCCGCGATCACGAGGACGCCGACGGTGGCGCCCAGGGCGAGGAGCGCGGGGACAACGATCGCAACGGCGTGCCTGAGACTCTTCATCGCCTTCCGACTCTAGCCTGTTGCCGTGACCGCACACCCCGGGGCCGGGACGCCCTTCGACGCCGCCGTCGCCGAACTGCGCGCGACCACGTTCCGTGACGACATCGCGGTCCGTGAGATTCCCACCCCGCAGAATCTGGCGCCCTTCGCGATCGCCCTGTCCGCCGACGTCCGCCCGGGCGAGGACGGCGACTCCGTATACGGGACCGGACGGTTCATCCTCCTGCACGATCCCGACGAACCGGATGCCTGGGGCGGCGCCTGGCGCATCGTGATCTTCGCCCAGGCTCCGCTGGAGACCGAGATCGGCACAGACCCCCTGCTCGCCGACGTCACCTGGTCGTGGCTCGTCGACGCGCTGGATTCTCGAGACGCGATCTACCACTCCCCGTCCGGCACGTCGACGAAGACGCTGTCGAAGGGATTCGGCGGCCTCGCCGACGAGGGAGACGGTGCACAGATAGAATTGCGGGCGTCCTGGACTCCGGAGGGCCCGTTCCGACCGCACGTCGAAGCATGGGCCGAGCTGGTCGGAATGCTGGCGGGGCTTCCGCCGGGTTCCGAGGGCATCGCCGTGATCGGCGCGCGAAAGGCTGTACGTGACTGAATACTCCGTGATCTCCGAAACCGAGGAGTTCCGCGCCGCCTGTGCTGCGCTCGCCGCAGGCACCGGCCCGGTCGCCGTCGACGTGGAGCGGGCGTCCGGCTTCCGCTACTCGCAGCGGGCCTATCTGGTCCAGGTGTTCCGGCGCGAGGCCGGGGTGTTCCTGTTCGACCCGCCCGCGATCGGCGACTTCGCTCCCCTGCAGGAGGCCATCGGCGACGTCGAGTGGGTGCTCCACGCGGCCAGCCAGGACCTCCCGTCGCTGCGCGAGCTGCACCTGGAGCCGAAGGAGATCTTCGACACCGAGCTCGCGTCCCGCCTGCTCGGTCACGACCGGGTGGGTCTGGCCGCCGTCGTCGAGGACACGCTCGGCATCATCCTGAAGAAGGAGCACTCAGCAGCCGACTGGTCGACCCGTCCGCTGCCCGACTCCTGGCTGGACTATGCCGCGCTGGACGTGCTGCACCTCGTCGACGTCCGTGACGCCCTCGTCGCCGAGCTCGAAGAACAGGGCAAGACCGCGTTCGCCGCGCAGGAGTTCGCCGCCACCCTGGCGCGCGCCCCGAAGGCCCCGCGCGAAGACCCCTGGCGGCGGCTGAGCGGGCTCCACCAGGTGCGCGGCGCCCGTAACCTCGCCGTCGCCCGCGCCCTGTGGGAGGCGCGCGAGATGTACGCGCAGCAGCAGGACATCTCGCCCGGGCGCCTCGTGCCCGACCGCTCCCTCGTCGCCGCCGTCCTCGCCAACCCCGCCTCCAAGCAGGCTCTCGCAGGAGTCAAGGAGTTCCAGGGTCGCGCGAGCCGCACCCAGCTCGACCGCTGGTGGCAGGCGATCGTCGACGGCCGTGCCGCCGAGACGCTGCCGCGCGAGCGTGTGCCCAGCGACGCGCTCCCGCCGCCCCGCGCCTGGGGCGACCGCAACCCGGAGGCGGACGCCCGCCTGAAGGCCGCCCGTCCCGCCGTCGAGGCCGTCGCGGAGGAGCTGGGTATGCCCACCGAGAACCTCCTCACGCCCGAGTACCTGCGCCGGGTCGCGTGGGACGGCCCGGGCACGACGGCGGAAGAGATCGGCGCCGCGCTGTCCGCGCTCGGGGCCCGCCCCTGGCAGGTTGAACAGACTGCACAGAAGATCGCCGACGCCTTTGTAGAGGCGGCGCAATCGCCGGACACCACGTCCGCGACCGCTTCGTAGGTTCGATCCAACCGATTCCTCCCGGTTTCCGGCCGTTCATAGACTGAGGCCACCGCACTAACTTGGAGGCAGAGTGGCCGAGATCTCGGACGTCTTCTTCGTCGATGGAGTGCGCACCCCCTTCGGGCGCGCCGGCGAAAAGGGCATGTACTGGAACACCCGCGCGGATGACCTCGCCGTGAAGGCGACCATCGGCCTGATGGAGCGCAACGCGGCCGTGCCGGCGGACCGCATCGACGATGTCGCCATCGCCGCGACGAGCCAGACCGGCGACCAGGGGCTCACCCTCGGGCGGTCGGTGGCGATCCTCGCCGGACTCCCCCAGACCGTCCCCGGACTCGCGGTGGAGCGCATGTGCGCCGGCGCGATGACGAGCGTGACGACCATGGGCGCCTCGATCGGCGTGGGCATGTACGACCTCGCCCTCGCAGGCGGCGTCGAGCACATGGGTCACCACCCGATCGGCGCGAACGCCGACCCCAACCCGCGTTTCGTGGCGGAGAAGATGGTCGACCCTGGCGCCCTCAACATGGGCGTCACCGCGGAGCGCATCTTCGACCGCTTCCCGCACCTCACCAAGGAGCGCTCCGACCGCTACGGCATGCGCAGCCAGCAGAAGGTGCAGGCGGCGTACGACGCCGGCAAGATCCAGCCGGACCTCGTGTCCGTCGCGATCAAGGGTGCCGACGGTGCCTGGGGCCTCGCCACCGAGGATGAGGGCCGCCGTCCGCAGACCACGATGGAGGACCTCGCCGGCCTCAAGACTCCCTTCCGCCCGCACGGTCGCGTGACCGCCGGAACCTCCTCGCCGCTCACCGACGGCGCGACGATGTCGCTGCTCGCCGGCGGCAGCGCGGTCAAGGAGCTTGGACTCGCGCCGAAGATGCGGATGGTCTCGTTCGCGTTCGCCGGTGTGCAGCCCGAGATCATGGGTATCGGCCCGATCCCGTCGACCGAGAAGGCGCTCAAGAAGGCCGGTCTGGACATCTCCGACATCGGACTCTTCGAGCTCAATGAGGCGTTCGCCATCCAGGTGATCTCCCTCCTCGACCACTTCGGCATCGACGACGACGACCCCCGGGTGAATCCGTGGGGCGGCGCGATCGCGGTCGGCCACCCGCTGGCCGCTTCCGGCGTCCGCCTCATGATCCAGCTCGCGGCGCAGTTCGCGGAGCGCCCCGACGTGCGATACGGCCTGACGGCGATGTGCGTCGGTCTCGGCCAGGGCGGCTCGGTCATCTGGGAGAACCCGCACTACGACGGAAAGAAGAAGAAGTGAGCTACGACGACGTCGACTTCTCGCCCATCCAGGCGCTCACCGAGGGAGAGGTCGTCACGCACTCCCCCGTGCGCGACATCCGCCTCGCGTCGGGCAAGGTCCTCGCCCTGATCACGCTGGACAACGGTCGTGACCACACCCGTCCGAACACCCTGGGTCCTGCCACCCTCACCGAACTCGGCGCGACGCTGGACGGCCTCAAGGCCCGCGCGGCGGCCGGCGAGATCCAGGCGGTCGGCATCACCGGCAAGCAGTACATCATGGCCGCCGGCGCCGACCTCTCGGACATCAGCAAGGTCGGCTCGCGCGACAACGCGCGTCTGATCGCCCAGCTCGGTCACAAGGTCCTCGGGAAGCTGAGCGAGCTCGGCGTGCCGTCGTTCGCGTTCGTGAACGGCCTCGCGCTCGGCGGCGGCCTGGAGATCGCCCTGAACTCCACGTTCCGCACGGTCGACGCCTCGGCCGCGGCCGTGGCGCTGCCCGAGGTCTTCCTCGGCATCATCCCCGGGTGGGGCGGCGCCTACCTGCTGCCGAACCTCATCGGCATCGAGAACGCCCTCGAGGTGGTCATCTCCAACCCGCTCAAGCAGAACCGCATGCTGAAGCCGCAGCAGGCCTTCGACCTCGGCATCTTCGACGCCATCTTCCCCGCTGCGACCTACCTCGAGAACTCGCTCGCCTGGGCGGACGCGGTCCTCGGCGGCAAGAAGGTCGTGCGCAAGAACGAGCCGGGCAAGATCGAGCGGCTCACCAAGTGGCCGATCGCCATCAAGATGGCGCGCGGCATGCTGGAGTCCAAGATCGGCACCGTGCCGAAGTCGCCCTACGCGGCTCTCGAGCTGCTCGACAAGGCGAAGAGCGGCACCAAGGCGGAGGGCTTCGCCCGCGAGGACGAGGCTCTGGCGGAACTGGTGACCGGCGATCAGTTCGCCGCGTCGATGTACGCCTTCGACCTCGTGCAGAAGCGCGCGAAGCGTCCGGTCGGCGCCCCCGACAAGGAGCTCGCGAAGAAGGTCACCAAGGTCGGCATCATCGGTGCGGGTCTCATGGCCAGCCAGTTCGCGCTGCTGTTCGTGCGCAAGCTCCAGGTGCCCGTGCTGATCACCGACCTCGACCAGGCGCGCGTCGACAAGGGCGTCGCCTACATCCACGAGGAGATCGGCAAGCTGGAGGCCAAGGGCCGGGTGGACGCGGACACCGCGAACAAGCTGCGCGGTCTCGTCACGGGCACCACCGACAAGAGCCTCTACGCGGACTGCGACTTCGTCATCGAGGCGGTCTTCGAAGAGGTCGGCGTCAAGCAGCAGGTCTTCGGCGAGATCGAGAAGATCATCGCGGAGGACGCGGTGCTCGCCACGAACACCTCGTCGCTCTCGGTCGAGGAGATCGGCGCGAAGCTCGCCCACCCGGAGCGGCTCGTCGGCTTCCACTTCTTCAACCCGGTCGCGGTCATGCCGCTGATCGAGATCGTGAAGACGCCGACGACCGCCGACACCGCCCTGTCGACGGCGTTCGTCGTCGCCAAGAACCTCGGCAAGAACGCGGTGCTCACCGCCGATGCCCCGGGCTTCGTGGTGAACCGTCTGCTCGCGAAGGTCATGGGCGAGGCGGCGCGCGCCGTCTACGAGGGCACCCCGATCGCCGACGTCGAGAAGGCGTTCGCGCCGCTCGGCCTCCCGATGGGCCCCTTCCAGCTCATCGACCTCGTCGGCTGGAAGGTCGCCGCGCACGTGCAGGACACCATGGTGCGCGCGTTCCCCGACCGGTTCTACGCCAACGAGAACTTCCATGCCCTGGCCGAGCTCGACCAGGTCGTCGAGAAGGACAAGGGCGGCCGGGTGGTCGGCTGGACGAAGCAGGCCGAGAAGGTCCTGGCGCCCGCCGTCGGCAAGAGCCCGGCGTCGGCGGCCACGATCCTGCAGCGCGTGCAGGACGGACTCGCGACCGAGATCAAGCTGATGCTCGACGAGGGCGTGGTGCCGGAGGTCGAGGACATCGACCTGTGCCTCATCCTCGGCGCCGGCTGGCCGTTCATCGATGGTGGGGCGTCGCCGTACCTCGACCGCGAGGGAGCCTCCGAGCGCGCGTTCGGCGGCTCGTTCCACACGCCGCAGATCCGCGGTATCGAGAACCGCTGATCAGCTCTCCGCAGGGGGTCGCGCCATGGGCGCGGCCCCCTGCGTCGTCCCCGATGCCGGCCGAGTATCCGGCTCGCCGCGTCGTGGCCAGTGCGACAGGGCGTGCTCCGCGAGGGCGGTGATGGTCAGGGACGGGTTCACCCCCGGATTCGCGGGTACGGCGGCTCCATCGACGACGTGCAGCCCCGGGTGTCCCCAGACGCGCTGATACTCGTCCACGACCCCCTCCTCCGGCGAGCCGGAGATCACCGCCCCGCCGAGGAAGTGCGCGGTGAGCGGGATCCCGAAGACCTCCGGCCAGGAGCCGCGCGGCTCGGTGGGCACTCCGCCCTCGCGCTGCAGGCGAGCAGCGATGGCACGGGCGGCACGATGCGCCTCGGGGAGGTGGCTGGGGTTCGGTGCGCCGTGCCCCTGGGCGCTCGTGAGCTGCACGCGCCCGAAGCGCCGCCGCAGCGACAGCGTGAGCGAGTTGTCGGCGGTCTGCATGACGAGCGCGATGATCCCCCGCTCGCTCCAGCGCCGGAGGGAGGCGAGGCGGAGGGCCCGCGCGGGACGGCGCAGCACCTGCCCCGCGAGCGCGACGAGGCGACCCGGCAGGGCGCGGTCACCGGGGACCAGCACGGTGGCGAGAGCGCCCATCAGGTTCGATCCCGGACCGTAGCGGACGTTCTCGACATGGGTGCGGTCGTCCACGTGGAAAGAGGTGGTGATCGCCACGCCCCGCGCCAGCTCCACCCGCTCCGGCACGCGAACCGCGACGGCGCCGTCCAACGCCTCCGAGTTCGTCCGGGTGAGCCGGCCCACGGCGTCGGAGATCCGCGGGAGCGCGCCAGACGCCTTCATCCGATGGAGGAGCTGCTGGGTGCCCCAGGTCCCCGCCGCCAGCACGACCTCTCGCGCGGTGACGGTCTGCTCACGCCGCCGGAACCAGGCACCACTCCGTCGTGTCGTGACGGAGAAGCCGCCGTCCGGCAGCTCACGCACCTCGGTGACGGTGCGCAGCGGCTCGATGACCGCCCCGCGGCGCTCGGCCAGGGCGAGGTAGTTCTTCACGAGGGTGTTCTTCGCGCCGACGCGGCAGCCGACCATGCAGTTCCCACAGAGCGTGCAGCCCGTGCGCTCCGGACCCTCGCCGCCGAAGAACGGATCGGCGACCCGCTGCCCCGGCTGCCCGAACCACACGCCGACCGGGGCTCGGCGAAAGGTCGCACCCACCCCGAGGTCCTCCGCGGCTCCCGCCATGATCCGCTCCACAGGACCCTCGTGCGGATAGCGCTCCACCACGCCGAGCATGCGCTTGGCCATGGCGTAGTGCGGGGCCAAGGCCGCCCGCCAGTCTCGGATCGACGCCCACTGGGAGTCGGCGAAGAATGCCGCGCCCGGTTCGTACAGCGTATTCGCGTAGTTGAGCGACCCACCGCCCACGCCCGCCCCCGCGAGGATCATGACGTGCGGGAGCCGGTGGATGCGCTGCACCCCGAAGCACCCGAGCGCCGGTGCCCAGAGGTAGCGACGGACGTCCCAGCTCGTCTTCGCGAAGTCCTCGTCGGCGAAGCGCCGCCCGGCCTCGAACACACGCACGCGGTAGCCCTTCTCCGTGAGCCGGAGGGCCGCGACGGAGCCGCCGAAGCCCGACCCGACGATGACGACGTCCTCATCGAACATGCGCGTCCCTCCGCTCCGCCCGGGTCATGACGGTCAGTGCCCCCGCCCGGACCGAGATCGTGCAGGAATCCTCCCCCACGCGCTCGCCGTCCGCGTAGGCCACGAGGCCCGGAGCGGAGACCGTGACGGTGCGGGCGCGGAGGTGCTGCACCTCGGGCCGCGCGAGGTGCGTCCCGCGCAGGAGGAGGGGGAACAGGCGCAGCAGCCGGAGGCGGCCGAGGGGGCCCACGGCGACGACGTCGAGGGCGCCGTCGTCCGGGGCCGCGCCCACGCAGACCGGCATCCCCCCGCCGTAGCTGGCCGTGTTCCCGACCGCCACGAGGGTGCCGCGGGCCGGGGTCATCGGGCCGTCATCGGCACGGATCGTGAAATCGATGGGACGCAGCCGGATGAGCTCGATCAGCAGCGCGAGGTAGTAGCGCAGCGCGCCGGAGGGCCAGCGGAGACGGTTGGTGCGATCGCTCACCCGGGCGTCGAAACCCAGAGCCGCCACGGTGAGGAACAGCGAGGTGCCCGTCGCAGTCCGCACCTCGCCGATGTCGATGGCACGGGGCACGCCGGTCAGCGCGAGCTCGACCGCCTCCGCCACGTCCGCGCGCGGCAGCCCGAGTGCGCGCGCCAGGTCGTTCCCCGTGCCGGCGGGGACCACCGTGACCGGGACGCCCGCGGCGCACACGAGCTCGAGGATGCCGGAGAGGGTGCCGTCGCCGCCGACCACGACGAGTCCGTCGGGTGCCGCGTCCAGCGCGGCCCCGGCCAGTCGCCTCGTGTCCGCAGCCGACTCTCCGACATAGACGCGGACGACCGCGCCCCGCTGCCGCAGATGATCGAGCGTCTCCTGCGCGACACGCTGTCCGCGGCCCTTGCCGGACAGCGGGTTCGACAGCACCGCGATGTGACCCATGTCAGACGGTCGCCCTGTGCCCGCCGTCGACGAGGACGGCGCCCGGGTTCATGATGCCGCGAGGATCGAGTTCCCGCTTCACGGCGGTGAGGATCCGCACGCCGGTGTCCCCGATCTCCTGCGCGAGCCAGGGGGCGTGATCGCGACCCACGGCGTGATGATGGCTGATCGTCCCGCCGTTCGCGAGGATCGCGTCGTTCACCCTGCCCTTCACGACGGTCCAGGCGCCGAGCGGATCCTGTCGCAGCCCGGCGAGCACCGTGAAGTAGAGGGACGCGCCGGTCGGGTACACGTGCGAGACATGACACATGACGTACGAGCGGGCGTCCGCCGCGTCGAAGCCGTCCCGCAGCGCCCCCTCGACCGCTTCCTTCAGAGTGCGCAGGTTCGACCAGGTGGTCGCGGTCTCCAGCGTCTCGCAGAACACCCCGGCATCGAGCAGTGCGTCACGCAGGTATGGACCGTCGAAGCGTCCCGCCGCCCATTCCTCCGCGTCGCCGGTGCCCGCAGACCGTCCACCCGCCGCGGCGAGGATCTCCGCGGTCCGGTCCCGGCGTGCCGCGGCGTCGTCGCCCTCGAACACCGTCACGACGCTCGCCCCCTTCGCAAGAGCCTTCCCGATCCGGCCGACCTGGGCGAGGCTCACGGCGGTCTCGGCTTCATCCGAGAGCCGGATGACCGTGGGGCCGGCCCCCTGCTGGACGACCCGGCGGAGCGCATCGGCGCCGCGGTCGAAGTCCGGAAAGGTCCACGACTCGAAGATCCGCGCCGTCGGTACCGGGTGCACGCGGACGCGGACCTCCGTGATCACGCCGAAGATCCCCTCGGAGCCCAGGAAGAGGCGGAGGAGATCCGGCCCGGCCGCCGATCCCGGCGCGCGGCCGAGGTCGAGATCCCCCGTGGGCGTCGCGACGCGGATCCCGGTCACCATCGCGTCGAAGCGCCCGTTGCCCGCCGAGTTCTGTCCGGACGACCGAGCGGCGGCGAAACCGCCGATGGTCGCATACCGGAAGCTCTGCGGGAAGTGCCCCAGCTCGAACCCGTGCGCCGACAGCAGCGCTTCGGCCTCGGGTCCGGTCGTGCCTGCTGCGAGGGTCGCCTCGCCGCTCACTTCGTCGAGCCGGAGCAGCCCGGAAAGCCGGCGCAGGTCCAGGCTGAGCACCGCACGATGTCGGCCGGTCTCCGGGTCCAGCGCCCCGACGACGCTCGTTCCCCCGCCGAAGGGGATCACGGCGATCCCGCGCTCCCCCGCCAGCGCGAGGCAGGCGCGGACGGCGTCGTGGTCCGCGGGGAACACGACGGCATCGGGGGCGTCCTGCTCGACAGCCCGCCGCCGCAGGAGATCGGGCGTGGAGCGCCCCCCGGCATGCCGAAGGCGCATCGACGTCGTGGCATCGACTGCGTCGGGACCGACCGCGGCCACCAGCGCGTCGAGATCATCGACCGTCAGCCGGGAGGGCCGTACTCGCACGTCGTCCAGCGCGGGCGGATGCGGCGGGCGGGGAACACGGCCCAGCAGCAGGGGCAGCAGGCCCCGGACCGCGAGAGGGAGGTCCTTCGCCCTTTCCGGGTCGCCCCAGCCGTTCCAGCGCATCTCGGGCCTGTCGGCTCCTCTGCCGTTCCGCTGCTCCATGGGTTACAGTGTGACACATCATGGAAGAACGTCAACCTTCGGATGTTCCCTCGGAAGCCTTCACTCCCGCCTGGGATGCCACGCAACGCCGAGTCCTCGACGCGGCGGACGACCTGCTCGTCCGCAGCGGTGTCCACGGTGTGACCATCGCCGCACTCGCCCGGCGCTCCGGCCTCAGCCGTCCCACCATCTACCGAACCTGGCGCGACGCCGACGACGTCGTCCGGTCCGCGCTCCTGCGGCGGGTCGCGGACCTCCTCCAGGAGTTCCCGGCGAAGGTCGAGTCCCGGGATGCGCTCGTCGCCGATGTGCTGCAGTTCACCTCCCTCTTCCGGGCTGACCCGGTGTACGGCCGTCTCCTCGAGGAGGAACCCGAGGCGTTCACGCGCTACACGCTGCACCGGGTGGGCTCCAGCCAGCGGCTCATCCTCCGGTGGCTGGCCGACGCGATCGCAGCGGCACAGGCCCAGGGTTCGGTGCGCGCGGGCGAACCCGGCGAGATCGCCGTCATGCTCCTGCTGATCGCCCAGTCCGCCGTGCTGTCGCACGGCACGGTGGCCGACCTCATCGACGAGCAGGCCTGGGAACGCGAGCTCCGCGCCGCGCTGGACGGCCACCTGCGGCCATGACCTCAGCCTCGACCGCTCTCCACGCGGCGCGCCGCCGAAGCGAGCTCGCGGCCGCGGCCGACGACACGTGCGACCTCCTCGTGGTCGGTGGCGGGATCACCGGGACGGGCGTGGCCCTGGACGCCGCGTCGCGCGGTCTCCGTGTGACCCTCATCGAGGCGGAGGACCTCGCCTTCGGGACAAGCCGATTCAGCTCGAAGCTCGTCCACGGCGGCCTGCGGTACCTCGCGACGGGCGACGTGGCGACGGCGCGCGAGAGTGCGCGGGAGCGGCATCTGCTGATGTCGGTGATCGCACCCCACCTCATCCGTCCGCTCGGACAGCTGCTCCCGTTCGCCCCCGGTGTCAGCGGCCGCCAGCGGGGGGCCGGGGCGGCGGGGATGGCCATGGGGGACCTCCTCCGCCTGCAGGCGCGCACGAGCGCGAAGACCCTCCCGGGGCCGCACCCCGTCGGGACGGCGAGGGCCCTGCGCCTGTTCCCCGCCCTGAACCCCCGCGGACTGCGCGGCGGCATGGTCACATACGACGGCCAGCTGTCCGATGACGCCGCCCTCGTCGTGGCTGTCGCCCGCACGGCTGCCGGTCTCGGCGCGCGGATCCTCACGCGAGTGCGCGCCGAGCGGCTGCACGCCGACGGGGCCACGGCGACGGACATGCTCACCGGGGAACGCATCGATATCCGGGCACGGGCGGTCGTCAACGCCACCGGGGTGTGGGCGGCGACCCTCGACGACGGCCTCACTCTGCGCCCGAGCCGCGGCACCCACATCGTCCTGGACGCCGCGGATCTCGGCGATCCGGCCGCTGCGCTGACCATCCCGCTGGAAGGTTCCATCAGCCGCTACGTGTTCGCCCTGCCACAGCGCGGCGGGCGTCTCATCGTCGGTCTCACCGATGTCGACGCGCCGGGCCCTATCCCCTCCGTCGCCGAGCCCACCGAGGCCGAGATCAGCTTCCTCCTGGAGACGCTGAACCGCCTGCTCGCGGTGCCAGTGGCGCGGGACCGCGTCCGTGGGGCCTTCGCCGGCCTCCGCCCGCTCGTAGACACCGGAGCGGCCGAGACCGCGGACGTCTCCCGTCGTCACCTCGTGCGCGCCTCCGAGTCCGGCATCATCTCCGTCCTCGGCGGCAAGCTGACGACCTACCGCCGGATGGCGGAAGATACCGTGGACCTGGCGGTGCAGCAGCGAGGCCTCCTGGCCGGTCCCAGCAGCACCGCGACGCTGCGCCTGATCGACGATCCCGCACCGGGTGACGGCTCGCAGGACGGCATCGCCGAGGGCACCACTCTCTCCCGCGCCGCCGTCGAGCACGCCGTCCGATTCCAGGGCGCGCTCACGGCAGCCGATGTGCTGGACCGCCGCACGCGGATCGGACTCATCCCCGACGAGCGCGCCCGCGCCCTTACCGTAGTGGAACAGATCGTCGCCGAGACGGTGGCCGACCTCGGCTGACCGACGGGGAGTCCTGCTCGGGAAACGCGTCAGTGGCGCTCGTGGAGCGGGAGCTCGATTGCGCCGGTCTCGCCGGCGTGGCGGGCCTTCGGGATGCGGGTGCCCAGCACCTGTGCCACGACGTCCTGGGCGATCTTCGAGGCCGTGAGCCCGGCGTCGGCGAGGATCTGATCACGCGAGGCGTGGTCGATGAACTCATCGGGAAGACCCAGCTCGTCCACCGCCGTGTCGATGCCCGCCTCGCGGAGCACCTGCCGCACGCGCGTGCCGATGCCGCCCACGCGGATGCCGTCCTCCAGCGTGATCACCAGGCGATGCCTCGCCGCGAGCTCGACGACCGAGGGCTGCACCGGGATCGCCCACCGCGGGTCGATCACGGTGGCGCCGATGCCCTGGGCGCGCAGCCGCTCCGCCACGTCGACGGCCAGGGAGGCGAAGGGGCCGATGGCGACGATGAGGACGTCTTCGCCCTCGCCGCGCGCCAGCACGTCCACGCCGTCCGAGAGGCGCTCGAGCGCCGGCAGATCGGCGGAGACGTCGCCCTTCGGGAAGCGGATGACGGTCGGAGCGTCCTCGACGGCGACCGCTTCGTCCAGCGCCTCGGTCAGTCGTGCACCGTCACGGGGTGCGGCGATGCGGATATGCGGGACGATCTGCAGCATGGCGAGATCCCACATGCCGTGGTGGCTGGGACCGTCGGGACCCGTGACGCCGGCCCGATCGAGCACGAAGGTGACGCCCGCGCGGTGCAGCGCGACGTCCATGAGCACCTGGTCGAACGCACGTCCCATGAACGTGGCGTACACGGCGACGACCGGGTGCAGGCCGCCGTAGGCGAGTCCGGCGGCCGAAGCCACCGCGTGCTGCTCGGCGATGCCGACGTCGTAGACACGGTCGGGGAAGCGCTCCGCGAAGGGGGCGAGACCGGTGGGCCGGAGCATCGCCGCAGTGATGGCGATCACGTCCGAGCGGCGTTCCCCGACCTTCACGAGGGCGTCGGAGAAGACGTCGGTCCACCCGCGGCCGCCCGAGGACAGCGTCTCCCCCGTCGTCGGGTCGATCTTTCCGACCGCGTGGAACTGGTCGGCCTCATCGTCACGGGCCGGCTGGTAGCCGCGGCCCTTCTCGGTGATCGCGTGCACGATGACCGGAGCGCCGTACGACTTCGCCAGTTCCAGGGTCTCCAGCAGGGCCGGAAGGTCGTGACCGTCGACCGGACCGAGGTACTTGATGTCGAGGTTGGAGTACAGCGCCTCGTTGTTCGTGAACCGGGAGAGGAAGCCGTGAGTGCCGCCCCGCACGCCGCGGAACACCGCGCGGCCCACCGGCCCGAACGCGCGGAACAGGCGATCGGACTTGTGATGGAGGTCCTTGTAGGCCGCCGCGGTGCGGACCCGGTTGAGGAAGCGGGACATGCCGCCGATGGTCGGCGCGTAGGAGCGGCCGTTGTCGTTGACGACGATCACGAGGTTGCGGTCGTTGTCGTCGGAGATGTTGTTCAGCGCCTCCCACGTCATGCCGCCGGTCAGCGCCCCGTCGCCGACGACCGCGACGACGTGTCGGTCCGCGCGACCCGTCGCGGTGAGCGCCCGGGACACACCATCGGCCCAGCTCAGCGAGCTGGAGGCGTGGGACGACTCGACGACGTCGTGGGGGCTCTCCGCACGCTGCGGGTAACCGGCGAGACCCTCCCGGACGCGGAGCTTCGAGAAGTCCTGACGGCCGGTGAGGATCTTGTGGACGTAGGACTGGTGGCCGGTGTCGAAGATGAAAGGATCGTCCGGAGACGAGAACACGCGGTGCAGGGCGATCGTCAGCTCGACGACGCCGAGGTTCGGACCGAGGTGACCGCCCGTCTGCGAGACGTTCTCGACGAGGAAAGCCCGGATCTCCGCAGCGAGTTCTTCCAGTTGCTCCGGCGAGAGTCGATCAAGATCACGCGGTCCAGAGATGCTCGGAAGAATGGGCATCTGCGCCTCCTCACAGGCCTCGGCAGAGCGTCCGAACGGGTGCGGACGTCTTCCCGATCCTACCGCTTGGAGCCGGGAATCCCCCGAGGGCGGGAGACCCTTGACACGCCGAAGGGGCCCGTGTCCGTGGACACGGGCCCCTTCGTCGTCGCGGCTCAGACGAGCGAGCGCAGCACGTACTGCAGGATGCCGCCGTTGCGGTAGTAGTCCGCCTCACCGGGGGTGTCGATGCGGACGACCGCGTCGAACTCCACCGGCTGCTTGCCCTCGGGCGAGTGCTCGCTCGGGGTGGCGGTGACCTTGACCGTCTTCGGGGTGACGCCGTTGTTGAGCTCCTCGAGTCCCGTGATCGAGACGATCTCGGTGCCGTCGAGACCCAGCGACTCCCAGCTCTCGCCGGCGGGGAACTGCAGCGGGACGACGCCCATGCCGATGAGGTTGGAGCGGTGGATACGCTCGAAGCTCTCCGTGATCACGGCCTTGACGCCCAGGAGGCTCGTGCCCTTGGCCGCCCAGTCACGGGACGAGCCGGAGCCGTACTCCTTGCCGCCGAAGACGACGAGCGGGGTGCCCTGCTCGGCGTAGTTCATGCACGCGTCGTAGATGTACGACTGCGGGCCGCCCGGCTGCGTGAAGTCGCGGGTGTAGCCGCCCTCGACGACCTGCCCGTCGTTCACGGCCGAGACCATGAGGTTCTTCAGGCGGATGTTCGCGAAGGTACCGCGGATCATGACCTCGTGGTTGCCGCGGCGTGAGCCGAAGGAGTTGAAGTCCTTGCGGTCGACGCCGTGCTCCGTGAGGTACTGGGCCGCGGGGGTACCCGGCTTGATGTTGCCGGCCGGCGAGATGTGGTCGGTGGTGACCGAGTCGCCGAGCGTCGCCATGACGCGCGCACCTTCGATGTCCTTCACCGGGGTGAGCTCCATCGTCATGCCGTCGAAGTACGGGGCCTTGCGCACGTACGTCGACTTCTCGTCCCACTGGAACGTGTCGTCGTCCGGCGTGGGCAGGTTGCGCCAGCGCTCGTCACCGTCGAACACGGTGGCGTACTGCTTGATGAACTGGTCGCGCGAGATCGACGAGTCGACGATCTCCTGGACCTCGTCCGGCGACGGCCAGATGTCCTTGAGGAACACGTCGTTGCCGTCCGCGTCCTTGCCGAGCGCGTCGGTCTCGAAGTCGAAGTGCATCGAGCCGGCGAGGGCGTACGCGATGACCAGCGGCGGGCTGGCCAGGTAGTTCATCTTCACGTCCGGGCTGATGCGGCCCTCGAAGTTGCGGTTGCCCGAGAGGACGGCCGTGACCGCGAGGTCGTGCGAGTTGATCGCCTCGGAGACCTCTTCGATGAGCGGCCCGGAGTTTCCGATGCAGATGGTGCAGCCGTAGCCGACCGTGTAGAAGCCGAGGCCCTCGAGGTCCTTGTCCAGACCCGACTTCTCGTAGTAGTCGGTGACGACCTTCGAGCCGGGGCCGAGCGTGGTCTTCACCCAGGGCTTCTGCTTGAGGCCCTTCTCCCGCGCCTTGCGGGCGAGGAGGCCGGCGGCGATCATCACCGACGGGTTGGACGTGTTGGTGCACGACGTGATGGCCGCCAGGGTGACGGCGCCGTTGTCGAGGATGTACTTCTCGCCCTCGGGAGTCGTGACCGGGACCGGGTTCGACACGTTGGCCGGGGCGCCGCTGCTGATGTGCACGGGACGCGTGGTCGGCTCCTCCTCGCCGGGGACCTGACCGGGGTCGGACGCCGGGAAGGAGTGCTTGGACTCGAGGTCGACGATGTCGTCGCTGGTCGACGCCGTGGCGTAGTTCAGGATGTCCTGCTCGAACTGCGTCTTCGCCTCGGAGAGGAGGATGCGGTCCTGCGGGCGCTTCGGGCCGGCGATGGACGGGACGACCGTGCCGAGGTCGAGCTCCATGTACTCGCTGAAGACCGGCTCGTGGGAGGCGTCGTGCCAGAGCTTCTGCTCCTTGGCGTAGGCCTCCACGAGCGCGACGGCCTCGTCGCTGCGGCCGGTGAGGCGCAGGTAGTCGAGGGTGACGTCGTCGATCGGGAAGATCGCGGCGGTCGAGCCGAACTCGGGCGACATGTTGCCGATCGTCGCGCGGTTCGCGAGCGGCACCGAGGCGACGCCCTCGCCGTAGAACTCGACGAACTTGCCGACGACGCCGTGCTTGCGCAGCATGTCGGTGATGGTCAGCACCACGTCGGTCGCGGTCACGCCGGCGGGGATCTCACCCGAGAGCTTGAAGCCGACGACGCGCGGGATGAGCATCGACACGGGCTGGCCGAGCATCGCGGCCTCGGCCTCGATGCCGCCGACGCCCCAGCCGAGCACGCCCAGTCCGTTGACCATCGTGGTGTGCGAGTCGGTGCCGACACAGGTGTCGGGGTAGGCCTGGAGGACGCCGCCGTTGGTGCGGTCGTAGATGACCTTCGCCAGGTGCTCGATGTTCACCTGGTGGACGATGCCGGTGCCGGGGGGCACGACCTTGAAGTCCTGGAACGCGGTCTGGCCCCAGCGCAGGAACTGGTACCGCTCGCCGTTCCGCTCGTACTCGATCTCGACGTTGCGCTCGAGGGCGTTCTCGGTGCCGAACAGGTCGGCGATGACGGAGTGGTCGATGACCATCTCGGCCGGCGAGAGCGGGTTGATCTTGTTCGGGTCGCCGCCGAGCGCCGTCACGGCCTCCCGCATGGTGGCGAGGTCGACGATGCAGGGCACACCGGTGAAGTCCTGCATGACCACACGCGCCGGCGTGAACTGGATCTCGGTGTTGGGCTCCGCGTTGGCGTCCCACGACCCGAGCGCCTCGATCTGCGCCTTCGTGACGTTCGCGCCGTCCTCGGTGCGGAGCAGGTTCTCCAGGAGGACCTTGAGGCTGAAGGGGAGCTTGTCGAAACCGGGCACCGTGTCGATGCGGAAGATCTCGTAGTCGGTGCTGCCGACCGTCAGGGTGCTCTTGGCACCGAAGCTGTTCACCGTGGACACGAATCCGTCTCCTTCTATTCGGATGGGAGCGACAGGCGCCTCCATCTTGCTCGCCGGTGCGGCCGCGCGGCTAGCAAGGGGGACCTAACCAGTCTGCTCCGCGCAGGTCACCGGCGAAAGCCCGTGATTTATCTTGATGTCGAGATAAATCTATCACGCCGCCGCGGGGTCGTCGTGCGACGACGCGCGGGGATAGAGCGCGCGGACGACCAGCCATGTCACGGCGATCAGGGGCGCGAACAACGGCAGCCCCATCACGAGCTTGAGGGTCCCGAGAGCGGTGACGTCACCTGCCAGGTACAGCGGGAACTGCACGATCAGCCGCGCGAAGAACAGCGCCGCCCAGGCGATGCCGAGCCAGAAGAACGCGCGTCGTTTGCGTCGGTCCGAGCGCCAGGCGGTGCCCTCCCCCATGAGGAAGCCGACCGCGAGACCGATGACCGACCAGCCGATGAGAGCCGAGACGAGGATCACCGAGCCGTAGACCGCGTTGGTGATGAGGCCGGGAACGAAGTTGTCCTCGCCGCGGCCCGTCCACAGCGCCAGACCGGCGGCGGCCACGGCCGCGATCAGTCCGCCGAGGGCGGCCGACGGCGGCGACTTCTGCACCAGCCGGACGACGGTGAACACGGCGGCCAGACCGACGGACACTCCGAGGGGCAGCAGCAGGGGCTCAGGCCGAAGGGTGAACAGGATCACGAACGCGAGGCTCGGCAGCACCGACTCCAGGATCCCGCGCCAGCCGCCCATGGCCGACCAGACCACCTTGTGCGTGCTCGCGCTCTCCGATGGGTCGAGCCCGGCCTTGCGCGCGGCGCCGCCGAGTGCTGCTCCGAGGATCTCCGACGCGCTCTGCGTGCGTGGCTCCTCGGCGTCCGGCGTGGTCACGCGGAGCCCGGCGTCGCCGGCATCTTCAGGGGAATGAGGTCGCGCGGCGGCATGGGCGCTCCCCCGCGGACGACGACGATCGAGCGGAAGAGGTCCTCGACCTTCGCCGCGGCCTCGGGGTCGGACGCCGCCGCTCCGCCGATCACGCCGCGGAGGAACCAGCGCGGGCCGTCGATGCCGATGAAGCGCGCCAGACGCAGGCCGGAGCCCTCGCTGGCCGTGGCGGGGACCTCGGCGAGGAGCTCCTTGCCGAGCGGACCCTCCCGCTCCTCGACGCGACCGCCCTGCGCCTTCACCTGGTCGCGGAGCTGGACCCGCGTCTCATCCCAGAGACCGCCGCTCCGCGGAGCCGCGAACGGCTGCACCTGGAGCGACGACTCGGCGTAGTCGAGCCCGACCGCCACGATGCGCTTGCTCTGCTCCTCGACCTCGAGCCGCAGGTTCAGTCCCTCGCGCGGCAGGATCTTGATCCCGCCGAGGTCGATGTACGGGCGGACGGGGTTCGCCTCGGAGTCGTCGAACGGGCCCTCGGTGGCGCGGTTTTCGGGCGCCGACTTGGAAGGAGTGTCGTTGCTGTCGGTCATTTCGCCTGTCCTGCTTCGTTCTCGGGAGTCTGTGCCTGGTAGCCGGTCGAGCCGAATCCGCCGGCGCCGCGGACGCTGTCCGGAAGCTCGTCGACCGGGAGGAACCGGGCGCGGGTGACGGGCATCACGATGAGCTGTGCGATGCGATCGCCGACGGCGACATCGTACGCGCTGTGGATGTCCGTGTTGATCAGACTGACCTTGATCTCGCCCCGGTAGCCGGCGTCGACGGTGCCGGGCGAGTTCACGATCGAGATGCCGTGCTTCGCCGCGAGACCGCTCCGGGGCACCACGAAGGCCGCATAGCCGTCCGGCAGCGCGATACGCACTCCCGTGGGCACGAGAGCCCGCTCCCCCGGCTCGAGCCGTACGGCCTCGGCGGCCACGAGATCGGCTCCGGCGTCGCCCGGATGCGCATAGCCGGGGACCACTGCGGCGATAATGGGGACATTAACGGAATCGGTCACCCCATGAGGCTAATGCAGAACCCCGCAACGGACGCACGTCCCCGCTACCACGAACGCCTGGCCCCCAGCCTGTGGCTGCTGGTCACGATCGCCCTGGCGGGACCGATGGTGTCCCTCATCTTCGTGCCGGTCGGCTCGACCTTCGCGCTGCTGCTCGGCGGAGCGGTGTCCGCGCTGCTCGTGGTGGCGGCCATCGCCCTGGCTCCGGTCGTCTCGGTGCAGGACGACGTACTCCGCGCCGGGCCTGCTCACATCGACGTGCGCTATCTCGGCGAGCCGATGGCGTTGACCGGCGACGAGGCACGCGCCGCACGAGGACCGGAGCTCCCGGCTCGCGGGTGGCACCTCATCCGAGGCGGCATCGACGGTGTCGTCGTGGTGCCGAACATCGACGAGGCAGACCCCGTCATCGCGTGGACGATCTCGACCAGGACGCCCGATCGGCTCGCCGCGGCCATCCGCGCGGCGCGGGGCTGACCGCCCCCGGAGAAACGACAGCGCGCCCCTGACCTGGATGGTCGGGGGCGCGTGGGGCGTCGCTCAGAGGGCTGCTCAGGCAGCGCACTCCTTGCAGATGGGGCCATCGGGTCCCTCGTGGTCGAGCTGCGAGCGGTGCTTGACGAGGAAGCAGCTCATGCAGGTGAACTCGTCCTGCTGCGCGGGCAGCACGACGACATCCAGCTCGAGGTCGGAGAGGTCCGCGCCAGGGAGGTCGAAGCTCGACGGGTTGTCGGAGTCCTCGTCTCCGGTCGTGCCGGACAGCTTGTCCGGCACACGCTCCTTGAGGGCTTCGATCGACTCGGAGTCGTCTTCACTCTTTCGGGGAGCGTCGTAATCGGTTGCCATGCGGTGAATCTCCACTTTCATGGTGCGAGTGGGCGGGTGCGCCGTCGGGTAATCGGCGGCCATAGTTTGCATGACCGGCGGGCGTTTCGCAAATGCCCTCCCATGCGACAGGGCAAACTCACGGCACGCCCGCCGTATTCCCCGTTCCGGCCAGCCCGGCGTGACACCATGAACGCACACCCATCAGAGGGGCATTCGCATGGAAAACGTCACCATCGTCGGCACAGAGGCAGGAGTGCTCGTCCTCGCTACCGAGGCGGGCGAGCGGTTCGCGCTGCCCATCGACGCCGTGCTGCAGCGGGAGATCCGCCGCGCGACGCGCCAGGCCGAGCCGGCCGCCCAGAAGCTCGCTGCGAGTCCACGCGACATCCAGGCGCAGATCCGCGCCGGTCTCACCGCCGCGGAGGTCGCGGAGCTCCTCGGGATCAGCGTCGACGACGTCGCCCGGTTCGAGGGCCCCGTCCTCGCCGAGCGCGAGCACATCATCGGCCAGGCGCTCGCCGTGCCCGTCCTCATCGGCAGCGAGGTCGAGCCGGATGCGCAGCCCACCTTCGGAGCCGCGATCCGCGCCAAGCTCGCCGAGGTGGCCGCGTCGTCCGAACGCTGGGCCAGCTGGAAGGAGGAGTCCGGTTGGATCATCAAGCTGGAGTTCTCCGCCAACGACGTCGAGCATGACGCCCGCTGGAGCTTCGATCCGCGGCGCAGCGCCCTCTCCCCCCTGAACGCCGACGCCACACAGCTCTCCCGCCAGGGTTCGCTCCCGGAGGGCCTCATCCCGCGCCTGCGGGCGGTGGAGGCGGACCGTGCCGCTTCCCCCTACAAGGACGACAGCCGCTTCGACTCCGGTGCCTTCGGTCCTCGTCTGGTCCCGGCTCCGGTTGCAGAGGCCGACGAGCCGGCGCAGCCCGAGCGGTCGGCGCCGGCGGTCCAGGACGCCGCGATCAACCGCGCACCCGACTCCGCCTCGACGAGTCCGGAGACCGCCGACCTCCTCGAAGCCCTGCGCCGCCGTCGCGGCCAGCGGGAACCGTCGCCGATCGAGCACGAGATCGAGGAGACTCCGGAAGAGTCCGACCCCATCGCTCTGTTCGCCGCCCTGGAGGAGCCGGACGACGAGCCCGAGGCCCCCGAGCCCGCGCCGCGTCAGCCTGCTTCCGGGGACAGCGACGGCAGCGGGCGTCGGCGCCGCCGGAACGCGATGCCGTCGTGGGACGAGATCGTCTTCGGAGCGCGCACCGACGAGTGATCGGTTCCCGGTCGAGCCTCAGGAGGCGAACGATCCGAACCGCAGGAAGGGAACCCGCGTCTCATCCGGCGTGAGCGCCCCGTGCTGCCCCACCATGCCGCGATTGCGCTGGTCGTCGGCAGTGCCGTCGTAGAGTGCCCGGACTCCCGTGGCGATGACCAGGACGTCGCCGACGCGATCCAGGACCTCGTCTCGCACGACCGGACCGAAGAGCCCGGCCTCCACCGCCTCCGCGCGGGTGACGACATCGGCCGCGCCCTCGAGGTCGCGGCGAAGCCGCGTCGCAACCAGAGCGGCATCGGCGTCCGGCTCAGGGTAGAGGTGCAGCATGCGGGGTTCTCCGCCCACGTGACGGATTCCCGCGAGATGCGACTCCTCGAGCACTACCTGACGGTGGAACGGCACATCGACCATCCCGTGATCCGAGGTCACGACCACGCCGACCCGCGGGGGGACGCGGAGCGACAGCGCCCCGTCGATCCGCTCCAACGCGGCCACCCACTCGGCGGACGCGACACCGTGCTTGTGCCCCGCCTTGTCGACCTCGGGGAGGTAGCAGTACACCAGCGAGCCCGGATGCTCCGCGGCCAGCGTGTAGGCGACCTCGACCCGCTCCTCCGGCGTCGCGGCAGACACGAAGGTCGCTCCCCGCAACGTCGCCCGCGTGAAGCCGCTGTGCGCGTAGGTCGCGAGTCCGACGGCGAACGTCTCCTGTCCGACCGACGCCGCGCGCTCGAACACGGTGGGCGTCCCCTGCCAGGTGAGGGGATCCAGGCCGTCCGTCTCCCACCCGCTGAGCTGGTTCACGAGCACGTCCCGTTCCGGATCCCTGACCCGGTACCCGACGAGGCCGTGCTCCCCCGGCCAGGCACCCGTGGTGAGACTGGTCAGCGCCGCCGCCGTCGTCGTCGGGAACACCGTCTGGGCGACGTCCTTCTTGGTCATGGATGCGGTGAGCGACCGGGCATGACCGGCGTGGCCCCTGAGGCTGATCGCCCCGAGGCCGTCGATCACCACGAGCACGGCCGAATCGGCGCTCGGCAGCGTGGCGGATTCGCCTCGGAGAGCGGCGCACAGGTCGTCCGCCACCCCGACGACGCTCCGGGCGCCGGGCGGCACGGACGGTAGCATGAAGGACATCCGAGCCAGTCTGACACAGGCTCCCGTACGCCCTCAGGAAGTCCATGCCGAAAACCCCGCCGCCCGAGCCCGTCGAGGAACGCATCCAGGACATCGATCTCTCTCACGAGATGCAGGGATCCTTCCTGGAGTACGCGTACTCCGTCATCTACTCGCGGGCACTCCCCGACGCCAGAGACGGCCTCAAGCCGGTGCAGCGCCGCATCCTGTTCCAGATGGCCGAGATGGGCCTGCGCCCGGACCGCGGTCATGTGAAGAGCGCCCGCGTCGTGGGCGAGGTCATGGGAAAGCTGCACCCCCACGGCGACTCGGCCATCTACGACGCGCTCGTCCGCCTCGCGCAGGAGTGGGCCCTCCGGGTGCCGCTCGTCGACGGTCACGGCAACTTCGGCTCCTTGGACGACGGCCCCGCCGCCGCCCGGTACACCGAGGCGCGCCTCGCCGCACCCGCGCTGTCGCTCACCGAGAACCTCGACGAGGACGTCGTCGACTTCATCCCGAACTACGACGGCCAGTTCCAGCAGCCGGCCGTGCTGCCCGCGGCGTTCCCCAACCTGCTCGTCAACGGTGCCAGCGGCATCGCGGTGGGCATGGCGACCAACATGGCGCCGCACAACCTCATCGAGGTCGTCGCCGCGGCGACCCACCTGCTCGAGAACCCGGACGCCACCACCGAGGACCTCATGGAGTACGTCCCCGGTCCCGACTTCCCGTCGGGCGGGATCCTCATGGGGCTCGATGGCGTGAAGGACGCCTATACGACCGGGCGCGGTGCCCTCAAGGTCCGCGGGCGGACGTCGATCGAGCCGCTGGGCCCCCGGCGCACGGGCATCATCGTGTCGGAGCTGCCCTACATGGTCGGCCCGGAGCGTCTCATCGAGAAGATCCGCGACGCGGTGCAGGCGAAGAAGCTGCAGGGCATCAGCGACGTCACCGACCTCACCGACCGGAACCACGGCCTGCGCGTCGCGATCGGGATCAAGACCGGATTCGACCCGAACGCCGTCCTGGAGCAGCTGTACCGGCTCACTCCGCTGGAGGACTCCTTCAGCATCAACAACGTCGCCCTCGTCGACGGTCAGCCCCGCACGCTCGGGCTCAAGGAGATGCTCAGCGTCTACGTGGGGCACCGCATCGAGGTCATCACCCGCCGCAGCCGGTACCGGCTCGCGCGCCGGGAGGAGCGCCTGCACCTGGTGGAGGGGCTCCTCATCGCGATCCTCGACATCGACGAGGTCATCCAGGTCATCCGCTCCTCGGACGACACGGAGCAGGCCCGCACCCGACTCCGGTCGGTGTTCGACCTCAGCGAGCCGCAGGCCGAGTACATCCTCGAACTGCGACTGCGCCGCCTGACCAAGTTCTCCCGCATCGAGCTCGAAGCGGAGCGGGACGCCCTCCTCGCGGAGATCGCGTCGCTGCGCGAACTGCTCGCCAGCCCGGCGCTGCTGCGCGCCGCCGTCGCCCGGGAGCTGGACGCCGTGGCGGAGGCCTACGGCACGCCGCGCCGCACGCTGCTGATGAACGCCGCCCCGCCGAAGCCCCGCGCGACGAAGGGCGCGGTGGATCTGCAGATCGCCGATGCTCCGACCACCGTGGTCCTGTCGACGACGGGCCGCGCCGTGCGCGTGGACCTCGGCGAAGGACAGGAGCTCACCGCCCCGGCCCGGCGGAGCAAGCACGACGCCATCCTCGCGACGGTCGAGACGACGGTCCGGGGCGAGGTCGGGGCACTCACCAGCACGGGACGCGTCGTCCGCTTCTCCCCCGTCGACCTGCCCTCGGTGCCCGGCACCTCGGTGCAGCTCGCCGCGGGGACTCCGCTGCGCGACTACCTCGGGATCACGACCAAGGGCGAGCGCATCCTCGGGTTCGTCCGTTTCGACAGCGAGACCCCCGTCGCCCTCGGCACCGCTCAGGGCATCGTGAAGCGCATCGTGCCGTCGACCCTGCCCGTGCGGCCCGACCTGGAGGTCATCGGCCTCAAGGCCGGCGACGCCGTGGTCGGTGCGGCCGACGCTGCGGATGACGCCGACCTCGTGTTCCTCACCACCGACGCGCAGCTCCTCCGGTTCTCGGCTTCGACGGTCCGCCCCCAGGGCGCCCCTGCGGGCGGCATGGCGGGCATCAAGCTCGGCTCCGGCGCCTCTGTCCTCTTCTTCGGCGCCGTCCGCCCGGACACGGAGGCCGTCGTCGCCACGGTGTCCGGTGCGGAGAGCATCCTGCCAGGCACCGATCCCGGCCGCGCGAAGGTCTCGGCCTTCACGGAGTACCCGTCGAAGGGCCGCGCGACTGGCGGCGTCCGCGCCCACGCCTTCCTGAAGGGCGAGGACCGCCTCACCGTCGCCTGGGTCGGCCCGAGTCCGGCACTGGCCGTCGACCCCACCGGCGCGGTGCGCAAGCTCCCGGACGTGGGGGCACGACGCGACGCCTCCGGTCAGCCGATCGACGGCGTCATCGGCAGCATCGGCCGCACGCTCGTCTGATCCGTTCCACGAAGAAGGGGACCCGGCCACGCCGGGTCCCCTTCTTCGTGACCTCTGCACTCAGGCGTCGATGGACTCGCGGGAGAGCTGGTCGGCGGAGTCGATGATGAACTCCCGCCGCGGGGCGACCTCGTTGCCCATGAGGAGTTCGAAGACGCGGCCCGCCGCCTCGGCGTCCTCCATCCGGACGCGGCGGAGCAGACGACCGGAGCGGTCCATCGTCGTGTTCGCGAGCTGCTCGGCGTCCATCTCGCCGAGACCCTTGTAGCGCTGGATCGGCTCGTGCCAGCGCTTGCCGGCCTTACGGAGCTTCGCGAGCAGCGCGTGCAGCTCCTGCTCGCTGTAGGTGTAGATCGTCTCGTTCGGCTTGGATCCCGGATTGATGACGATGATCCGATGCAGCGGCGGCACGGCGGCGAACACCCGTCCGTTCTCGATGAGGGGCCGCATGTAGCGGAAGAAGAGCGTGAGCAGCAGAGTGCGGATGTGCGCGCCGTCGACGTCGGCGTCGCTCATGAGGATGATCTTCCCGTAGCGCGCGGCGTCGATGTCGAAGGTCCGACCGGAGCCGGCCCCGATCACCTGGATGATGGACGCGCACTCGGCGTTGGACAGCATGTCGCCGACCGACGCCTTCTGCACGTTGAGGATCTTCCCGCGGATCGGCAGCAGCGCCTGGAACTCGCTGTTGCGCGCGTTCTTCGCCGTGCCGAGGGCCGAGTCGCCCTCGACGATGAAGAGCTCGCTGCGCTCCACGTCGTTCGTCCGGCAGTCGACGAGCTTGGTCGGCAGGGTGGACGACTCGAGCGCGTTCTTCCGGCGCTGCGTCTCCTTGTGGGCGCGTGCCGACACGCGGGCCTTCATCTCGGAGACGATCTTGTCGAGCAGCTGCGTGGCCTGGCTCTTGTCGTCGCGCTTGGTGGAGGTGAAACGCTGCTGCAGGTCCTTGCGCATCACCTGGGCCACGATCTGGCGCACGGCGGGCGTGCCGAGCACCTCCTTCGTCTGACCCTCGAACTGCGGCTCCGGCACGTTGACCGTGATGACCGCGGTGAGGCCGGCGAGGACGTCGTCCTTCTCGAGCTTGTCGTTGCCGACCTTGAGCCGGCGGGCGTTCTGCTCGACCTGGCTGCGGAGCACCTTCAGCAGCTCCTGCTCGAAGCCCTGCTGATGCGTGCCGCCCTTCGGCGTGGAGATGATGTTCACGAAGGAGCGGATGCGGGTGTCGTAGCCGGTGCCCCAGCGCAGGGCGATGTCGACGGCGCAGACGCGCTCGACCTCGGTCGCCACCATGTGCCCGTCCGGCTGCAGGACCGGGACGGTCTCGGTGAACGTGCCCTCCCCCTGGATGCGCCAGGTGTCGGTCACCGGCGGGTCGACCGCGAGGTAGTCCACGAACTCGGAGATGCCGCCCTCGTAGAGGTACGAGGTCTCCACGGGGCCGGTCGGCGCACCGTCCTCCCCCGCCCCGGCGCTCGCGGCGCGCTCGTCGCGCACCACGATCTCGAGCCCGGGGACCAGGAAGGCCGTCTGACGCGCCCGCGTCTCGAGCTCGGCGAGCTGGAACGCGGCGTCCTTGGTGAAGATCTGGCGGTCGGCCCAGTACCGCACCCGCGTGCCGGTGACGCCGCGCGGCGCCTTGCCGACGACGCGCAGCTCGCTGTTCTCCTCGAACGGGGTGAACGGCGCATCGGGCCGCTTCTCCCCCGAGTCCTGGAAGATGCCGGGCTCACCGCGGTGGAAGGACATCGCGTAGGTCTTGCCGCCGCGGTCGACCTCGACGTCGAGGCGCTCGGAGAGCGCGTTCACGACCGAGGCGCCGACGCCGTGCAGACCGCCCGATGCCGCATAGGAGCCACCGCCGAACTTCCCTCCGGCGTGCAGCTTCGTGTACACGACCTCGACGCCGGTCAGACCGGTCCGGGGCTCGACGTCGACGGGGATGCCGCGACCGCGGTCGTGCACCTCGACGCTGCCGTCGTCGTGGAGGATGACGTCGATCCGGGAACCGTTGCCGGCGACGGCCTCGTCCACGGAGTTGTCGATGATCTCCCAGAGGCAGTGCATGAGCCCGGGCGAACCGTTAGAGCCGATGTACATGCCGGGGCGCTTGCGGACCGCTTCGAGTCCTTCGAGCACCTGGAGATGATGGGCGGAGTACTCGGCATTCACAATCTCCGAGTCTATTCGCGGGAGGGAGCCGCCCCTCGCAGACACTCCCCGGGGCGCCGCCTTCGCGGGTGCGCGCGTACGCGCTGAGCGAAACACGCCGTCGACCGGGCATGCCCCCAGGTGCAGCGTGGTTGTATTGAGCACGACCAACAAGGACGCCGACACCCGAGGAGGCCCCGAGATGAATGCAACGACCGAACGTGAGACCTCCGCTGTCGAGTACCGCCTGACCGCGATGGACCGCTGCGACTCGTGTGGAGCGCAGGCCTACATCGCCGCCGAGGTCAACGGTTCCGAGCTGCTCTTCTGCGCCCACCACGGCCGCAAGTACGAAGAGAAGCTGCGCAGCGTGGCCACGAGCTGGCACGACGAGACCGCCCGTCTCATCGAGACGGTCTGATCAGCGCCTGACCCGGCCGGGCCGGTTCAGTCCACGACCCTCCGCCGAATCCGCGGACCGAGGCGGGTGAGCATCTCCTCGCCCACCGTATCGATCCGCTCGGCGAGGGTCGTTGCTGTCTCCTCCCCGTGTGCGCCGGGGCCGAAGATCGTCACCTCGTCGCCGACCGCCATCCCCGGCCAGCCGTCGACCGTCATCGTGGCGACATCGATGGTCGACACGGCACGCGAGCCGGCGGGGGTGCCCACCGTCATCCCGGTCAGCGTGGAGGGGACGCCGTCCAGGCTCCCGACAGCGACGATCGCGTTCTCGCCCTCCACCCGCACGACCGGCGCGACGAGACGCGCCGCGGGACGGATCCCGTCGAGGTCCGGGCCGTCCGCCGAGCGGATGCCGTAGCAGAACGCGCCGATCCGCGACACGGTCCCGCGCAGCTCGGGTCGCCACCAGGACGCGGCCGAGGCCGTGAGGTGCACAGACGCCGGCTGCGGCCCGGTCAGGCCGGCCTGCCGGACGGCGTCGAGGAACACGGCCTGCGCCTCGTCGTCCTCGGCATCGCTCGCCTCGGCGATGTGGCTCCAGACGCCGACGAGCGCGAGGGCGCCGGACCGCTCGGCGTCTCGGGCTTCGGCGACCGCGGCCGCCCAGTCCTCCGGGCGCACGCCGTTGCGGTGCAGCCCGGTGTCGATCTTGAGGTGGATCCGTGCGCGCACGCCGAGGACCTCCGCCCGGGCGGCGATGCGCCGGAGATATTCGACCGTGCCGACGCCGAGCTCGATGTCCTGCAGGAGCGCCTCGTCGATCTCCTCATCCGTCGAGGTCGCCCAGGCGAACACCGTCACCTCTCCGCCCGCGATGCGCCGGACCTCGACGCCTCCGCGCACGTCATAGCTGCCGAACGACGTCACCCCGGCCTCGAGGCCCGTCTCGACCGCCCAGCGGAGCCCGTGGCCGTAGGCATCGTCCTTGAGGACCAGCATCAGCGTGGAGTCGCCGAGGCGGTCACGGACCGCCGCGATGTTCGCGCGGAAGACGGCGCTGTCCAGACGCAGTTCGGGGCGCATCGGGCCTCCCATCATGCCTCCCATCCGCGCACGGCGTGCGCTCCCGGGACCGCGACGAGCTCAGCCGGGGTCATCCGAGTGAGCTCCGCCCAGCGCGCGATGGCGCCGGAGGCGGGTCCGGTCCCTCCGAAGTAGGTCACCGCGTCGCCCACCTCCGCGGGAGCCCCCTGGAGGTCGATGACGCAGACGTCCATCGCGACACGCCCGACGATGGGGTGCAGCGCGCCGTCGATCTCCACGTCCGCGTGGTTGCCCAGGGCCCGCACGATGCCCTGAGCGTAGCCGCCCGTCACGAGCGCGACCGTGGTGTCCGCCGCCGCCCGGAAGGTGTAGCCGTACGAGACGGCCTCTCCCGCCCGCAGGCGCTTGGTGGACATGACACGGCCGACCAGGCGCATGACCGGAGGCGTCGTCGGGAGGCCCTCCGCGGACGGCAGCCCGTAGAGGAGAGCGGGATCGACGTCCGGCTCTCCGGTGATCGTGGCGGTGATGCCTTCGAGACGGAGCGCCTCGACCTCTCCGGGGGAGTCGACGAGGACCTCCTCCGCTCCTGCCGCGGTCACCGCCTGGGCGACGGCGAGCAGACCGTGACCCCACGCATCGCGCCGCAAATCGGCCCGGCGACCTCCCGCCTGGATCGCCGCGGATGCGCCGGCAGCGAGGGCCGAACGCGAGATCATCGCCTGCGGAAGCGCACTCGAACTCGTGTCACACACGTGCTCCAGCCTAGCTTCCGCGCTCCCAGGAGCCTGGGGGCTCCCCGCGTAGACTGGGACGTCGATCCCTAGACCCGGAGCTTCATGTCTCGTCTTTCTCTCGCGCCCCGCATCCGCTACCTCCTCGGCCGTGCCCGCCGCATCGACGTCGGTTCGGTGTTCGAACGCGCCAAGGAGGCCTCGGCCCAGCATCACCGGCCCGTGCCCACGATCGTCGCCGACATGCTCTGGTCGGCGGCCCGTCACAACGTCGGCTTCCAGGACTACATCGACTACGACTTCGCGATGCTGAACCGGGCCGAGCGTGAGACGTACATGACGCACCCCGTGTCCAACCAGCTCTCGCAGAAGTACGACCACCCCGACTTCCGCTGGATCTTCCAGGACAAGATCGAGTTCAACCGCAAGTTCTCCGCGCACCTGCACCGTGAGTGGATGGTGGTCGAGGAGGGGAACGCCGACGAGGTCCGCGCCCTGACGGAGCGCCTCGGCACGATCGTCACGAAGGAGCCGGTCGGCCAGGCCGGGACCGGTGTGCACCGGTATCACGCGGCCGACATCACGGACTGGACCGAGTTCCACCGCGGCCTCCTCGATCGCGGCGAGCTGCTGATCGAACAGGTCATCCGCCAGCACGACGACCTCGCAGCCGTGTGCCCCGGGACCGTGAACACCACGCGCATCACCGCGTTCTTCGATGGCGAGAAGGCGCACATCCTCGCGATGGCGCAGAAGTTCGGACGCGGCGCGGTGAGCGACCAGATGACCTTCGGCGGCTTCTACACGATGCTCGACGAGAACGGGCACGCGGTGGGGGCCGGCTACGACTCGCACGGCCACGTCCACGAGACGCACCCGGACTCCGGGTTCCGTATCGCCGACTTCCAGCTGCCCTATATGGACGAGGTGCGGGCGTTCATCGATCAGGTCGCCCGCGTCGTGCCGCAGGTGCAGTACGTCGGCTGGGACGTCGTCGTGACCCCTGACGGCCCCGTGCTCGTCGAGGGCAACTGGGGAGCAGGCGTGTACGAGAACAAGCCCAGCGTCACCGGCATCCGTACCGGGCACAAGCCGCGGTATCGCGAGGTCATCGGCTTCTGAGCCTGTCGAAGCGTCGACCCGGCCCCTTACGAACGAACCGGCCCCTTGCGTTCAAACGCAAGGGGCCGGTTCGTATGTAAAGGGGTGGTTCGACCCGCTCAGACCGCGCGGACGATGCCGAGCGGGGTGGACTCGAGGCCCTGCCCCAGCGGGTTGTCACCGAGGATCTTCACCAGCCGCAGCTCCCCCGCCTTGTCCAGCGTGGAGCCGAGGATGTTGCCGCCGAGATCGTTGATGTCGACCACGGCCACCTCCGCCTGACCGCCGATCAGCGTCTTCAGGTGCGCCGCGACCCGGTCCGGATCCTTCGGCCCGAGCACCACAGCCTCGTTGTACGGAGGGATGGTGTGCTTCGTCGGTCCGTCGATCGCGCGCGCCTTGTCCCCCGCGATGCGGTAGAAGTCGCCCTTGCGCCCGAACGCCTTGGTGATCGCCGAGACGGCCGCCGCGAAGAGGATGCGCGGCGTACCGCACTCACGCAGCGCCATCTCCATCGTCTCCGGCATGCCGAGACCGATGCCGTACGGCGTGCGCGTGACGTACTTCGACAGGAACAGCGCGAGCTTCCGCGGCTTGATCTCGTCCAGGCGGTAGGACCGCCCCTGCGTGATCGCGACGATCTTCTCGGTCACGAAGAGGAGGTCACCCGGCTGGACGGCATCTTTGGCGTACTCCGTGATGATGGCGTCGAGATCGTCGTCCGGCATCACGACACGGGTGCGCAGCGGGATCCGCGCGTAGCTCTTTCCGTCGACGCTCGTCTCGAGCGCCTTGCCCTCGTTCGCCTGCATCACTCGAGGTAGTCCCGCAGCGACTGCGAGCGGCTCGGGTGGCGCAGCTTGGCCATCGTCTTGGACTCGATCTGGCGGATGCGCTCACGCGTCACCCCGAACGTGTCACCGATCTGGTCGAGCGTCTTCGGCTGACCGTCGCCCAGGCCGAAGCGCATCCGGATCACGCCGGCCTCGCGCTCGGAGAGCGAGTCGAGGAGCTGCTCGAGCTGACGCTGCAGCATCGTGAAGCCCACGGCATCGGCGGGGACCACGGCCTCGGTGTCCTCGATGAGGTCGCCGAACTCGCTGTCGCCATCTTCGCCGAGCGGCGTGTGCAGGGAGATCGGCTCGCGGCCGTACTTCTGTACCTCCACGACCTTCTCGGGGGTCATGTCGAGCTCGCGGCTCAGCTCCTCCGGGGTGGGCTCGCGACCGAGGTCCTGGAGCATCTGGCGCTGCACGCGGGCGAGCTTGTTGATGACCTCGACCATGTGCACCGGGATGCGGATCGTGCGGGCCTGGTCGGCCATGGCACGCGTGATCGCCTGACGGATCCACCAGGTGGCATAGGTCGAGAACTTGAAGCCCTTGGTGTAGTCGAACTTCTCGACGGCGCGGATCAGGCCGAGGTTGCCCTCCTGGATCAGGTCCAGGAACTGCATCCCGCGTCCGGTGTAGCGCTTGGCGAGGGAGACGACGAGACGGAGGTTCGCGCCGAGGAGATGGCTCTTCGCGCGCTGACCGTCACGGGCGACCCACTGCAGGTCGAGCCCGAGCTGGCTCGTCTTCTCGGCGGGAGACATCGCGGAGAGCTTCTCCTCCGCGAACAGACCCGCCTCGATGCGCATCGCGAGCTCGACCTCTTCGGCCGCGTTCAGCAGCGCGACCTTTCCGATCTGCTTCAGGTAGTCCTTGACCGGGTCGGCCGTCGCGCCGGTGATCTGGGTCGAGTAGACCGGGACCTCTTCGTCGTCCTTGGAGGAGATGACGATCGCACCGGTCGGCAGCGGCTCGGTGAAGGCCGGCTTCGCGTCGTCCTCCTCCTCGTCGCCCGCGGCGTCTTCGGAGCCCTCGGCCGCAGCGGCGTCGTCTTCCTCGACGACGTCGTCCGACTTCTTCTTCTTCGCGGGGGCGCGCTTGGCCGCGGCGCGCTTGGGCGCGGGAGCCGCTTCGGTCGCTTCGACGTCCTCGACCTCGGGATCCGCGGTGATCTGATCGGCCTTCTTCGTCCGCGTGTTCTTCGTCGTGGCAGGAGTCACGTTTCGCCTTTCACGGGGCCGCTGGGAGACCCCGGGACATTTCGGACACTAGTAAGACCCTTGTCAAGTCCAGCGCTCGAAAACACTGATTGACAACGGGTCGGACTCCTAGTATCGCACACGTATGGCGATGAGGACGCATTCGAGGGCGATCCGCTGCGAGAGATTCAGCCGCGCCCCGGCTTGTCCTCGTCGCCGGACGGACGCGAGGCGAGGTAGCGCTCGAGCTCGGCCGCGAGTTCATCGGCGCTGGGCAGGTCGCGTTCGCTGAACCCGCCCTCGTCGTACGAGTCGTCTTCGGGGTCGCGACCGGCCATGTAGGCGTCGTAACGACGTTCGAGGTTGTGCACCATCTGCTGCAGCTCGTCGTTCGCCGCGACCTGCTCGTCGACCCGGGCGATGTAGTCCGCGCGCCGCTCCTGCACCGCGTCGAGCATGAGCACGAGACCGGTCGACGCCATGAGCTTCTCTGCCGCCGCGCTGACCGCCTCCGGATTCTCCGTCTCGGCGAGGTAATGCGGCACCAGCAGCACGAAGCCGACGACGCGTTCACCCCGCTCCGCGAACCGGAACTCGAGCAGGTGGCCGGCGGTGGCGGGCACCTGCGTGCGCGGACGCCACACGGAGTGTGACACCACGAGATCGCGCCGATTACCGCTCACCGTCGTCCCGATGGGACGCGTGTGCGGCACGGGCATGGCGATGGAGTGGACCCAGTGCAGTCCCGAGGCCTCGAACTCCGCAGCGAGATCCAGAACGGTCTCCGCGAAGGCGTTCCACGCGAAGTCGGGCTCATACCCCGTGAGCAGCAGGAACGGGCGTCCCAGCGCATCCGTGGCGAGGGAGAGCTCGAGGCGCGGCGGGCGGAACTCGGCGAGGTGGTCCTGGTCGAACGAGATGACCGGGCGGCGCGCGCGGTAGTCGAGGAGCACATCGTTGTCGAAGATCGCGAGCGGCTGCGGCGACGTCGTCTCCCGCAGGTGATCGATGAGCCCGGACACCGCACTGCCGGCGTCGGTGAAACCGGTGAGCAGCATCACGAGAGGCAGGCCGTGGGGCACCGCGGGGGCGTTCGCGACGCGTTCGTGGATCTCTCCGGAGAAGGGCATGTCTCCATGCTACGAGCCGCACCCGGAGCCGGGCTCTGACGTGTCTCGCTGAGAGCGAACACACCCCGGCCGCCGGACCGACGACCCCGGTGCGGAGATCCTAGGATGGAGAGCATGACGCTTCCCGTGCTCTCGCACACCACCGATCAGTTCCCCGGAAGCGCTGCCGATGCCGCAGTGCTCGTCGTCCCCGATCTCTCCGAGTCGGCCGAGTCGCTGGCGGCTCACCCCGGTCTCGCCGACGTCCTGGCGGGCATCGGCTTCACCGGCGCCGCCGGAGCGTTCGCGCGGGTCTACGCCCCCGAGGTGACGACCCTCCCCTTCGCGGTCGTCGGCGTCGGCTCTACCATCGACGACGCGTCGGCGCGGAGCGCCGCCGGCACGGCTCTTCGCTCCCTCACCGGCTTCGACACCGTCGCGCTCGGCCTCGCCTCCGGGCTCGAGGCGCACGCGGCCGCCGCGGCGGAGGGCGCCGTCCTCGGTGGCTACCGCTTCGATGACTACCGCGCCGAGAACGGCAGGAAGAAGCGGGCGACGGCGGTCGTCGTCCACGCCCCGCTCGACGACGCGACCGTCGCTCGCGCCCAGGCCACGGGCGAGGCTGTCGCCCTCATCAAGGACCTCGTGAACGTGCCCGCGGAGTGGCAGAGCCCCGCACAGCTCGCGCAGAGCGCCGCCGACAGCGTCGGCGACCTCGACGTCACCGTGCAGATCCTCGACGAGACCGCTCTCGCGGAACAGGGTTTCGGCGGCATCCTCGGCGTCGGCCAGGGCTCCGACCGCCCACCGCGTCTCGTCCGCCTCGACTACGCGCCGGCGGACGCGCAGCGCCACATCGCCCTCGTCGGCAAGGGGATCACGTTCGACACCGGTGGGCTCTCCCTGAAGCCGGCCGCGTCGATGGTCGGCATGAAGTTCGACATGGCGGGCGCCGCCACCTCTCTCGCCGCGCTCCGCGCCATCGCAGCCCTGCGACTTCCCGTGCACGTGACCGCCTGGCTCTGCATCACCGACAACATGCCGTCCGGCCGCGCCCTCCGCCCCGGCGACGTCATCCGCATCCTCGACGGCACCACCGTCGAGGTGCTGAACACCGACGCGGAAGGGCGCCTCGTCCTCGCCGACGGCCTGGTCGCCGCGAGCCGGGAGAACCCCGACGTCATAATCGACGTCGCGACCCTGACCGGCGCGATCGTCGCGGCCCTCGGCCACCGCCACACGGGTGTCTTCGGCGACGACGAGACGGTCGCGGAGTTCCTCGCCGCCGCTGCGCGCACTGGAGAGCCGGCGTGGCACATGCCCCTGCCCGCCTACATGGAGGAGACGCTGGACTCCCCCATCGCCGACATGATCAACGCCAACATGGGAGATCGGATGGGCGGCGCGTCCTTCGCCGGCCTCTTCCTGCGACGCTTCGTCGGCCGCACCTCGGACGCGGACGACGCGCCGCGCATCCCCTGGGTGCACCTCGACATCGCGGGCTCCGGTGAACACGCCGGCGCCCCCTACGGCTTCACCGAGAAGGGCCCCACGGGGGCGATGGTCCGATCGATCATCGCCTTCGCCGAAGCAGCATCCCACCCGGAGGCATGACACCCATGACAACCCACACCTTCGACATCGTCGTCCTGGGCGGCGGCAGCGGCGGGTACGCCGCGGCACTGCGAGCGAGCGAGCTCGGCAAGTCCGTCGCACTGATCGAGAAGGACAAGGTGGGAGGCACATGCCTCCACCGCGGGTGCATCCCCACCAAGGCGCTGCTGCACGCCGCCGAGGTGGCGGACCACGTGCGCGACGCCTCCTCCGTGGGAGTCACAGCCTCGTTCGGCGGGATCGACGTCGCCGGGGTGCGCACGTACAGCGAGGGCATCGTCGCCAAGAAGTACAAAGGCCTCGAGGGGCTCGTCAAGGCGCGCGGGATCACGACGGTCCCCGGGCTCGGCCGCCTGAACACGGACCGGAGCATCAGCGTGGGCGACGACGTCTACGTCGGCACCGACGTGATCCTCGCCACGGGCTCCTACAGCCGCTCGCTGCCGGGGCTCGAGATCGGCGGACGGATCCTGACCAGCGAGCAGGCCCTCGCCCTGGACGTCATCCCCGAGCGCGTGCTCATCCTGGGCGGCGGCGTGATCGGCGTCGAGTTCGCGAGCGTATGGCGCTCCTTCGGCGCCGAGGTCACCATCGTGGAGGCCCTGCCCCACCTCGTCCCGAACGAGGACATCGCGATGAGCAAGGGCCTCGAACGCGCGTTCCGCCGGCGTGGCATCCAGTACTCGCTCGGCGTGCGCTTCCAGACCGCCACGCAGGACGACTCGTCCGTGACCGTCACCCTGGAGGACGGCAAGGAGCTCACCGCCGACTACCTCCTCGTCGCCGTCGGCCGCGGCCCCGCCACCGCCGACCTGGGATTCGAGGAGGCCGGCGTGCGCCTTGACCGGGGGTTCGTGACGGTGGACGACGAGCTCCGCACCGGCGTCCCCGGCGTGTGGGCGGTCGGCGACATCGTCCCGGGTCTCCAGCTCGCCCACCGCGGGTTCCAGCAGGGCATCGCGGTCGCCGAGCGCATCGCGGGCCTCACCCCCGTGAACGTCCCTGACGTGCAGATCCCCAAGGTGACCTACTCCAGCCCCGAGGTCGCCTCGGTCGGTCTCACCGAAGAGGCGGCGATCGCGGCACATGGCGCCGACGCCGTCCACTCCTACGAGTACAACCTCGCGGGTAACGGGAAGAGCGAGATCATCGGCACGGGCGGCCTCGTCAAGGTCGTCCGCCTCAAGGACGGTCCCGTCCTCGGCGTGCATCTCCTCGGCGACCGCGTCGGCGAGCTCATCACCGAGGGGCAGCTCGCGGTCGCGTGGGAAGCCCACCCGGAGGACATCGCGCCGCTCATCCACGCCCACCCGACCCAGAGCGAGGCCCTCGGCGAAGCCTTCCTCGCGCTGGCCGGAAAGCCCCTGCACGCCCTCTGAGCACCAACCGGTGCCCGAGTCACTAAGCTAGACAAGCGTCATACAACTTCTGAAGGAGACTCAGTCATGAGCACATCCGTGGTCCTCCCCGCTCTCGGTGAGAGCGTCACAGAGGGTACGGTCACCCGCTGGCTCAAGCAGGTGGGAGACACCGTCCAGGCGGACGAGGGCCTGCTCGAGATCTCGACCGACAAGGTCGACACCGAGATCCCCTCTCCCGTCACCGGCGTCATCGAGGAGATCCTCGTCGCCGAGGACGAGACCGTCGAGGTCGGTGCTCTGCTGGCCCGCATCGGTGACGGCAGCGGCGCGGCCCCTGCCGGCGATGCCCCTGCCGCCGCCGAGGCCGCTCCGGCCGAAGCCGCCGCCCCCGCCGCTCCGGAGCCCGAGGCGGCTCCCGCAGCGGAGCAGCAGGCTCCCGCCGAGTCCTCTCCCGCCGAGGCCGCCCCTGCGGCTCCGTCCGGCGACGCGACCGACATCGTGCTCCCCGAGCTCGGCGAGAGCGTCACCGAGGGCACGGTCACCCGCTGGCTCAAGCAGGTCGGCGACTCGGTCGAGGTCGACGAGGCGCTCCTCGAGATCTCCACCGACAAGGTCGACACCGAGATCCCATCGCCGGTCGCCGGCGTGCTGCAGGAGATCGTCGCCGGCGAGGACGAGACCGTCGAGGTGGGCGCCGTGCTGGCACGTGTCGGTTCCGGTGCTGCTCCCGCGGCTCAGGCCGAGGCTCCCGCCGCGCCGCAGGCCGAGGCTCCCGCCGCGCCGGCTCCGCAGGCCGAGACTCCGGCTGCACAGCCCGAGGCTCCGGCTGCTCCTGCCCCGCAGGCCGCGGCTCCCACCGCGCCGGCCCAGCCCGCTGCTCCCGCACAGCCCGCTGCTCCGGCACAGCCCGCGCAGGCCGAGGCTCCCAAGCTGTCGCTGCCGACCGAGAGCGACAACCTGTACGTGACCCCGCTCGTCCGCCGTCTGGCTGCGCAGCAGGGTGTCGACCTCGCCACGGTCAAGGGCACCGGCGTCGGAGGTCGTATCCGCAAGGAGGACGTCCTCAAGGCGGCCGAGACGGCGACCGCCGCACCGGCCGCCGCCGCGGCACCGGCTCCGGCACCCCTCGAGGTGTCGCCGCTGCGCGGGACCACTCAGCCGATGTCGCGCCTGCGCAAGGTCCTCGCCAAGCGCGCGGTCGAGTCGATGCAGCAGACCGCTCAGCTCACCACCGTGGTCGAGGTCGACGTCACCGCTCTCGCCGAGTACCGCGACAGCGTCAAGGCGTCCTTCCTCGAGAAGACGGGCGACAAGCTCTCCTTCCTGCCGTTCTTCGCGCTGGCGGCGGCGGAGGCCCTGCAGGCCTTCCCGATCATCAACGCGACGGTCGACGGCGAGCAGATCGTCTACCCGGCCTCCGAGAACGTCTCGATCGCGGTCGACACCGAGCGCGGTCTGCTCACGCCGGTGCTCCGCGACGCGGCGTCGAAGAACATCGCCGAGATCGCCCACGAGATCGCGGACCTCGCGGCGCGCACGCGTGACAACAAGCTGAAGCCCGACGAGCTCGCGGGCGGCACGTTCACGCTGACCAACACCGGTTCGCGCGGCGCGCTGTTCGACACCCCCGTGGTGTTCCTGCCGCAGTCGGCGATCCTCGGCACCGGCACGGTCGTCAAGCGCCCTGGCCTGGTCAAGGTCGGCGGCACGGACGCGATCGCGGTGCGCTCCTATGTGTACCTGGCCCTGTCGTACGACCACCGCATCATCGACGGTGCCGACGCGGCCCGCTTCCTCGGCGCTGTCAAGGCTCGCCTGGAGGCCGCGCAGTTCAGCGGTCAGCTCGGCGCCTGACTCGACGGCTTCGTCTCACCTCGGCTGGTCCGCGACGCGATATGCGTCGCGGACCAGCCATTTCTCTTCTATGCGCGCGAGGACGAGAGTGATCGCACCCTCCGTCCCCTCCTCGTCAGCGGACGATGACGGCACTTCCAGCACGGCGATATCTCCATACCGATCGATGAGAGCGGCGTCCTGGACGTCGGCGGCTCCGGAGACGAGCGGGATGACCTCCGACGGGCTCGCCGCGACCGCGGAAGCGCACACCCGGTCCTCCTGAGCTTCGCACTCCTCGATCTGGGCCACGAGCCCCGGCAGGGCGAGCACCGGATCGTCGCCCGTCGGCGCCACCGTTGTGCGCGCCGAGGGGCCCGGGGAGTCTACGTCCGCAGAGTCGCCCCCCGCTCGATGCGGCGAGGCCGAGGGCCGGCTCTCCGGGGGCCCGACCGTCGGATCATCTCGCTCGTTAGGCCACAGCAAGCCGGCAAACAGCACCACCACCGCGCCGGCACCCGCCACGGCGAGAACCCGTGGCCGTCGGGATCCGGTCCCCCGCTCCGGTGCGGCCCGGCGCGGCCTGCCGGCCTGCTGGCCGATGAGGGCTCGCGTCCTGCCGACGAGGCGGTCACGCAGAACGAGAATGTCGGCAACGATCCGTGTCGAGCGCGGTCCGCCCGCTCCTTCCACCCGTGCCCGGCGGTGCCGCAGCCGCGCACGGGCAACCGGCTCGACCCGGACGCGCCGCAGCGCCCCGGCCACCCCCGTCTCCACGGCAGGGCCTGCCCGGTCTTCGGCCGCCTCTTCCAAAGGTCGCGGCGCCGCCATCTCCAGGAGCTCGCTCTCCACCTCCTCGAGCAGCCGCCGTGGCACCCTGCGCTGTGCCGCGGCCGTGCCGATTCGATCCCGGGCGCGGTCGAGAGCCCGGGCCAGCATTTTGTCCGTACACTCCGCGCGCAGCCGGCCCACGATCTCGGAGACGGCAGACGCCGCCTCCTGGCCGGGCCCGACCACGAAGAGCGGCCGGCCACCCTCGGTGAGCCACCATGTTCCCTGCGCCTCGACAGCCGGCGCCGGACCCAGCTCCGCCAGTCCGCGCAGCAGACTCACGACCACCGTGCCGATCTCCCCGGGCGGCAGCCCACCCTGTGTCCGGAGCCGTCGGTCCAGGTATGACTCCAGCCGCTCCGTGCACCAGGGAAGCAACACGTCATGCCCGTCCAGCCGTCGGGCGATGTCGACCGGAGCCGCGATGTGCTGAGAGCCCGCGTATCGCCAGCCCGCCCAGCCGGCGAAGCTCTCAGCGTCGGCGCGCACGAGCGGCCCGTCCGGTGAGGTCACGAGCGCACCGTGGAAGGGCCCTTCGGAGCGGTCGAGGAGACGGATCGTGCGGTGCGCCTGGGCGAGCACGGCCGGTTCCTGCAACGGAGTCTCACGCGCTGGTGTCATGTGGTCCATCCCACCCGACCCGCCGGACCCGCCGTGGCTGTTCGGTGCCGCCGGGAGGGGATCCGGTCGCGGTCCGAATTGTGCAGGAACGGTCACCCTCTGCTCTCCGCTGCACGCGAACGGCGGCATCGCAAGGCGCTCGGACTCGGTAGGCTGGTCTCCATGGCAAAGCGTGCTCCCGAACCCGAGAAGCGTCCTGGGTTCTTCTCCCAGATCAAGTCCCTCTTCCGGTTCACGCGCGAGGCCTACCCCTGGCTCCCCTGGGCGCAGGCCGCGATCCTCATCGGCGGCGTGCTCCTCGGTCTCCTGGCCGGCTACCTGATCCCGCCGTTCCAGGTGTGGACGCTCGTCCTCTGGGCGATCACCGGCCTCATGCTCGGCGTGCTCGGCGCCCTCTTCCTCATGACCAGGCTCTCGACCTCGGCCATGTACACGAAGATCGACGGCATGCCCGGTGCGACGGGTCACGTGCTCAGCACCAGCCTGGGTCGCCAGTGGCAGGCTTCCGAGACCCCGGTGGGCATCAACCCGAAGACGCAGGAGGCCGTGTACCGGACGGTCGGCCGCGGCGGCATCGTCGTCGTCGGCGAAGGCGCCCGCGGACGTCTCACGCGGCTGGTGAACGAGGAGCGCAGCCGGGCGCAGCGCGTCGCCCATGGCGTGCCGATCACGGTGCTCTACGTCGGGCACGGCGAGGACGAGGTCCCCATCGCCGACCTCGCGAAGACCATCAAGAAGCTCCCGAAGGCCATCGACAAGGCCACGATGGCGGCCGTCATCCGCCGCATCGACTCGGTCTCGCAGTCGCTGTCGTCGCTTCCCATCCCGAAGGGGATCGACCCGACGAAGGTGCGGGCGCAGCGTCCGCGCTGACCCGCTCCCCCGAACCGCGAAGCGCGGCCGTCCTCACCGAGGGCGGCCGCGCTTCTCTTATTCCGAGAGCGGCTGTTTGGGGAGACGGCGCACCTTCGCCCGGCGGCGACGACGCTCGGGGATCATGGAGCGCATCTCATCGAGCTTGCCGAAGCAGAACAGGCGGTCGTCGGGTTCGAGGACCACGTGCTTGCGCGGGTTCGGGATCACGCTCACCCCGCGGTGCAGCGTGAGGACGGTGATGTCGCGTTCCCACAGACCCGCCTCCCCCAGCGTCTTGCCGACGAGGTCGGCGGCGCCGTGGACCATGAGCTCGGCGACGCCGTATCCCGTGGAGACCGTGAGGCGCTGCCGCACGTCGATCTCCGGGAAGGCCACCTGACCGGCGATGTAGTCGATGATCGCGCCCGCGACGTCGAGCTTGGTCGCGGTCTCGATGCCCTGCAGGCCCGGGGAGGAGTTGACCTCCATCACCAGGGGTCCCTCGTCCCCCTCCAGCATGTCCACGCCGGCGACGCGGAGTCCCATGATCTGGGCCGATCGCACGGCGGCCCGCTCGTAGACCGGGTCGAGCTCGATCGCCTCGACCGAGCCGCCACGGTGCACGTTCGAGCGGAACTCGTCTCCGGCCGCCGAGCGCCGCATCGCCGCGACCACGCGGTCCCCGACGACGAGCGCGCGGATGTCGCGCCCCCGGCTCTCGGCGATGAACTTCTGGATGAGCACGTTCTGCTTGGTGGAGTGGAGCGTCTCGATGATGGCCTCGGCCACCTTCACCTGAGGCGCGAGGATGACGCCGATGCCCTGGGTGCCCTCGAGCAGCTTGATCACCACGGGAGCACCCCCGACGCGCTCGATCGCCGGTCGCACGTCGGCGCGGTTGCGCACGAAGGCCGTCGGAGGCATAGCGATGTTGTGCCGGGAGAGGATCTGGTTCGCCCGCAGCTTGTCGCGCGCGCTGGAGATGCCGTTCGCCGTGTTGGGGGTGTAGACGTCCATCTGCTCGAACTGCCGCACCACGGCGGTGCCGAAATACGTGATCGAGTTGCCGATGCGGGGCAGGATCGCGTCGTAGTCGCTGAGCTGCCGGCCCCGGTAGTGCAGGTCGGGCTCATCGGAGGTCAGGTCGATCGCGAAGCGCAGCGTGTTGAGCACCTTCACGTTGTGGCCCCGCTGCAGTGCGGCCGCGCGGAGGCGTTGGGTGGAGTACGCCTGCGGCGCACGGGACAGCACTGCGATCTTCACGGGGGATTTCCTGCCAGGATGTATCAGGTGAGTAGGTCTACCCATTCAAACACCCTTACGGGGTGGCGCGAGTGGGTGAGCCTGCCCGATCTCGGCGTCGACTGGATCAAAGCCAAGATCGACACCGGCGCCCGCACCTCGTCCCTGCACGCGTTCGACATCCAGGAGTTCGAGCGCGACGGCGAGGCGTGGGTGCGTTTCCGCGTGAAGCCCTGGCAGGACAGCCAGGAGGACGCGGTCGTCGTGGAGTCCCCCATCCACGACCGCCGAGCCGTCCGGAGCTCGTCCGGACACGCGCAGGAGCGTCTCGTCGTGCAGCTGATGATCCGGCTCGTCGACCGCGAGGTGATGGCCGAGGTCACGTTGAGCAACCGGGACGAGATGGGTTTCCGCATGTTGATCGGCCGCGAAGCGCTGCGTCGCGGTTACGTCGTCGATCCGGCGCGTTCCTTCCTCGGCGGCCGCGCACCCCGTGAGGCACGCCGGCGCAACCGCGGCCGCGCCTGAGCGTCAGGCGCGGATGAGGACCGTTCCCACGGCCTTGTCGTGCAGACCGCGCTGATCCGGGTCCCACACCACGGCCGGAATCACGATCAGCAGCAGCAGCGTGCGTACGATCGGGCGCCATAGGCCGACCCAGCCGCCGTCGAGACGGACGACGCGCATGCCGAGGATGCGGTGCCCGGGGCTGCCGCCCGCGGTCGGGATGAAGAGGATCTGCACGACGCCGAAGATGAGCAGCGTGGCGAACGGGTCGTACTGGAAGAACGCGACGGAGAGGATGACGGCTGCCGTCCAGTCGATCGCGAGGGCGCCGATCCGGCGACCGGGGCGGCCGATGCTTCCCGGTCCGGACTCCGGGAGTCCGAGTCGCTCACCGGGGTACGTGTTCACAGCATCCGTCACCCCTCCAGCCTACCGAGGCTGTGGATGCCCTCCGATCCTGCTCACGCTGTAACACGGACGAAACAAAGCGGATACCGTGGAGAAATCCCCCGTCCGTACTGTGCAAAGTGGCCCCGAAGCCATCGATCCGCATCACAGGAGTCGTACATGTTCAAAGATTCGTCCGAGGTACTGGCCTACATCAAGGAGAACGACGTCAAATTCCTTGACATCCGTTTCACCGACCTCCCTGGTGTGCAGCAGCACTTCAACATCCCTGCGGCGACGGTCGACGAGGCCTTCTTCACGGACGGACAGCTGTTCGACGGCTCCTCCATCCGCGGCTTCGCCAGCATCCACGAGTCGGACATGCAGCTCATCCCGGATGTGACGACGGCGTACATCGACCCCTTCCGCGAGGCGAGCACCCTCGTGATGATCTTCGACATCTACAACCCGCGCACCGGCGAGATCTACTCGAAGGACCCGCGTCAGGTCGCGAAGAAGGCGGAGAAGTACCTCACCTCCACCGGCATCGCCGACACCGCGTTCTTCGCTCCCGAGGCCGAGTTCTACATCTTCGACGACGTGCGCTACTCCGTGACCGCCGGCGAGAGCTTCTACAAGGTCGACTCCGAGGAGGCCGCGTGGAACACCGGCCGCGAGGAGGAGGGCGGGAACCTCGCCAACAAGACCCCCTACAAGGGCGGCTACTTCCCCGTCAGCCCGGTCGACAAGACGGCCGACCTGCGCGACGACATCACCCTCAAGCTCATCGATGCGGGCTTCATCCTCGAGCGCTCCCACCACGAGGTGGGCACGGCCGGCCAGCAGGAGATCAACTACCGCTTCGACACCATGGTGCACGCGGCCGACGACATCCTGAAGTTCAAGTACATCGTCAAGAACACCGCCGAGGAGTGGGGCAAGGTCGCCACCTTCATGCCGAAGCCGCTGTACGGCGACAACGGCTCGGGTATGCACACCCACCAGTCGCTGTGGAACGACGGCAAGCCGCTGTTCTACGACGAGGCCGGCTACGGTCAGCTCAGCGACATCGCGCGGTGGTACATCGGCGGCATCCTGGCGCACGCGCCGGCCCTGCTCGCCTTCACCAACCCGACGCTGAACAGCTACCACCGTCTGGTCAAGGGCTTCGAGGCTCCGGTCAATCTGGTCTACTCGGCCGGCAACCGCTCCGCCGCGATCCGCATCCCGATCACGGGCTCGAACCCGAAGGCCAAGCGCATCGAGTTCCGCGCCCCCGACGCCTCGGGCAACCCGTACCTCGCCTTCGCCGCGCAGCTCATGGCGGGCCTCGACGGCATCAAGAACCGCATCGAGCCGCACGAGCCCGTCGACAAGGACCTCTACGAGCTCCCGCCCGAGGAGGCCAAGAACATCCCGCAGGTGCCGAACTCCCTGCTGGACTCGCTCGAGGCGCTCCGCGCCGACCACCAGTTCCTCCTCGAGGGCGGCGTGTTCACCGAGGAGCTCATCGAGACCTGGATCTCCTACAAGTACGAGAACGAGATCCTGCCGATCGCTCAGCGCCCGCACCCGTTCGAGTACGAGCTGTACTTCGGAGTCTGAGCCGAACGCAGATCGCGAAAGAGTCCGTCCCCATCCGGGGGCGGGCTCTTTCGCTGTCCAGGGCCGGGCGATGACGGCAGCCTTATCCCTCCGTACTCATCCGAGGTTACTTCCTACGCATACACAGACATTTCGCTATCCTCTGACCACGTCTTCGCCTATGCTCGATCCCGCAGCCGGGGGGGCTCGCAGGAAGAGGGCGGCATGTCGCAGGACTACGAGGTCGACACGGACGTGTTGCGGACGATGGCGGCGAAGACGCGACGCATCATCTCAGACGTCGGGGCGACCGACCTCACCCCGCCGACGAGCGCCGGCCACGAGTGGGTGGTCGCGGCCTCTGAGCGGTTCGCCGAAGCCTGGTCTGCGGGCCTCGCGGCCCGGGTGACGGACTCCGACGCTTTCACCGAACGTTTGGCGACGACGGCCCGGATCTTCGACGAGGGGACGGATGCCGCGAAGGCCGAGGTCGACGCGATGATCTGGGAAGAGTGATGGAGCTCGGGCAGACCCGCTCCGCCGCCGCCCTCATTCCCGGCTCCCCCGGCGAGGTCCGGCAGACAGCCGAGGCGTGGAAGGCACACGGCTCGGCTGCAGCACGGGTGCACGACAAGCTCGCGACGCTCGACGATGAGGGCACCTGGACCGGCGAGGCCTACGACGCGTACTTGGCGCGCTTCGACCGTCAGCTGCTGCACTGGTCGAACGCCGGCGACGGGCTCCGCGAGGGCGCTCACGCCCTGTTCACCTGGGCGGATGCGCTGGAGTGGGCGCAGGAGGAAGCCGCGCGCGCCATCACCCTGTGGGACGAGGCCGAGCAGCAGGCCGCCACGGCGTTAGCCGCGCACCGCGCGTACGTCCGCGAGCTTCGGGTCGGGCAGGGTCTACGGCACCCGGACGTGGAGGTGCCGTTCGTCGACCCGTCCGGTCCGGCGCATGAACAGGCCAGAGAGGTGCTGTTCACCGCCCGGGCGACGCTGGAGGTCTTCGCCCGGGACTGCGCTGTCCGATTGGAGCAGGCTGCAGAGGCCGCGCGCATGCCGCTCACCGAGGCTGAGGCCGCGACCGCAGCCCAGCATGCCGTCACCGAGGCGGTGTTCACCCTTGCTGTCGTGCAGCCGTTCCAGGCCACGACGGACATGCTCGCCGTCTCCGCGCAGACGCTGTGGGAGCACCCGGACATCATCCTCGAACTCCTCGGCGGGGCTGCGACCTTCATCGGAGGCGCGGCACTCGCTGTCGGTGGCGGAGGTCTGACCATCACCGGAGCCGGCGCACTCGCCGGCGCACCCGCCATCGCCGCCGCAGGCCTCGGCGTCGCCGGCGTCGGTGCGGGACTCATCGGGGATGCAACCGGGCGGTGGTTCCGCGAAACCGACAGAGCCGCCGACTCCCGCAAGGGTGTCGATCGCGGGGATGGACGAGACTACGAGGGCAAATACGCAAACGGTCAGGAGGAAAAGCCGTGGGTCGACAAAGAGAAGATCGGACTCGACAAGTTCGCCGCTGAGGAGCAAGTGGAAGTGATCCGTATCAAAGCCAAGGTGGGCTACGACGGCGCGCCACAGGACGGCCGATACTATGACGGCCTCGTCCGAAACCCTGACGGGACGTTCACAGCCATCGAGGTCAAGTCCGGTGGTGCTTATGACGCGTATTTCCGGCCGGGGAGCACACAGCGCCAGTTCGACGCGCAAGTGAACGATGGGGCCGTCGCGAGAGGGCGGCTCAATGGTGAGAGTATCGAGATTTCTAGGGTGATTGTGAGAAGGGAACCATGAGCAGCTACGGACCGTTCGCAGAGAGAACCCCACGCGGCCAGGAAGGGTGGATTGAAGAGGTCTTTCGTCCGGTCCCGGATACTCTTCGGCTGAGGCTCGAAGCACTGGACGGCCTGGAGACATTCACCTACATCATCTGGCGGGGCAGCGACCCGACGAGCATCGTGGGGTTCGACTCCAAGCCTGGTGGATCCTTCATGCAGGCGGCGGGTTCAGCCGATCAGATGACCGTGGAGGTCCGGTTGGCAGGGCCTGACGGTCAGACCCGCCTGTACACGGTCGGTCGTCCCGAGCCTGCCGACGGGACGACGCTGATCCCGATCAGTCAGACCCGTGCGGTGCGCGTGCTCTCGAACGAGGTGTTCACCGCCAACGAAGCCGCGGTCATCTTCTACACCTACTACCTCACCGACGCCGTCGCTCAGCCGTACGTCCTCCGCGAGCTCGACCTCAGCCAGGAGCTGTCGGAGGAACGATAAGAGTCTTGGAGACCGCCAGCACCGCCGCCCGCCTCTGGCGGTAACGGTGCTCCGGGCATGGCCCGCGTCAGAACTCGTCGGCGACGATCTCGGCCTTGAAGCCCGCGGAGTTCTCCAGCCATCCGGCGTAGTGATCCGGCCCGCCCGCGTGCGGGTAGCGCTCCGCGTACAAAGGCCGCCAGCCGTGTTCTGGCGCCGCTGCCATGATCGCGTCCACACGGTCCCGCGGGCCCGCAGCGAAGGCGAGATGGTTCACGCCCGGGGCACGACGATCGTGTTCACTGCTGCTGAGGTTCGGGGATGTCGTGAGGGTGACATACGCGCCACCCGCCTCCCAGGACTCGCCCTCGGGCCATGCACCAGCGCGGACGAAACCCACCGCACCGAGCAGCCACCCCCACTCCGCTCGCGACGACACGAGGTCGGCGACCCAGACCTCCACGTGGTGAATCCCTGCCATCCGTCCAGTCTCTCAGCTCCCCGTGGATCCGCCATTGCAGGTGTCGGGCTCTACGTCAACCCCAACGCGTCGCTTTTTTTGCGCGGATACGGTGAATACATCGTCGGGATACCCGGTCCCGCCAGTGGAGGACGCCGTGATCACCCAGGAAGCCCCGCCCACCGCCGCGCTTCTGGACGGCCGCTACCGCCTGGCGGAGGCTGTCGGCATGGGCGGGATGGCGACCGTGTATCGCGCGGAGGACATCGCCCTCGAACGCACCGTCGCGGTGAAGATGTTCCGCGAGTCAGACGATGCCGTCGTGTCCGTGGAGCGGGTGCATTCGGAGAAGGCGCTCCTCGCGGGCCTCAACCACCCGGGCCTGGTCACACTCCTCGACGCGCACCTCGAGCCCGGACGACCGAAGTACCTCGTGATGGAGTACGTGCCGGGACCGACGCTGAGCAAGCGCATGGCCCGCGCGACGGTCCCACCGCGGGAGATCGCCACGATCGGGGCGGACATCGCCTCCGCCCTCCACGCCGTGCACAGCGCCGGCATCGTGCACCGCGACATCAAGCCCTCGAATGTCCTCCTCACGCCGCCCCTCGACACGAACGGCCGCTGGAGCGCGAAGCTGGCCGACTTCGGGATCGCCTGCGCCATCGACATGTCCCGCGTCACCACTCCCGGCATCGTCCTCGGGACGCTGACCTACATGGCACCGGAGCAGTTGCGCAACGGCGACATCCGTCCCGCGGTCGACGTCTACGCGCTCGGGCTCGTCCTGTTGGAGGCGCTCACCGGTAAGCCCGGCTTCGCTCCCACCCTCAGCGTCGAATCCGCCCTCGCCCGTCTCCACATCGCGCCGGAGATCCCGGCGGAACTGGGATCGGAGTGGGCCGCTCTGCTCAGCGCGATGACGGCGATCGACCCCGACGCACGGCCGCACGCTCTGGAGGTCGAGAGCGAACTTCGCCGGCTGATCGACCTCCCTTCGACCGAGGAGGTCGCCACGGACGTCACCGTGCCGCTTCCCGCGCCGACGGCAGGCACCCTCCCCCGCACCCGCGCCGAGGCCCGCGCCCGCCGTCGCGCCGCCTCGGCGCACCCCGCCGCGTCCCCGGCCCGGCGCACGCGCCGTCGTCGCGAGTCCCTGCTCATCGCTGCGGTGGTCGTACTCGGCGCGGTGACCACCGCCTCCGCAGCACTGCTCGGACACGGCGAGCAGGCCCTCGCCAGTTCGGGTGCCGTCTCCGACGGTGCCTCGAGGATCGTCGAGGACCTCCCGCCGGTCGAGCCGACTCCCGCGGACGCCGTCGTCGACTCGGAGCAATCAGAGACCGTCGCCGTGGAGCCGGTGGCCGCGACCCCGGTGACACGGACGGCACCGGTCACCGAGTCGGTCGCCGAGGATAGCCTGCCCGAGAACGCCGCACCGCAGGCGCAGGAGAACCGAGGCAAGAGCCCCGGCCGCGACCGCAACAACGGCAAGGGCAATAGCAGCCACTGATCCGACGCTTCCGACGCCCGCCGGGCCGGCGGGTGTCGCTGAGCAGCGCGCGGGACCGGGTGGAGGATGATCGAGTGTCGAGTATCGACAGAGGGAGGGGACCATGCGTCGCAGGAAGTTGATCGCACCGCCGGATCAGGCACCCAGCGTGTCCGCGCAGCGACGGTCGCCGTCGAGCGTGGTCGCCGGCGCCAGGGCGAACCCGTTCATGTTCGGTCTCCTCGGTGCCCTCGGGGTTCTCGTCGCGCTCATGATCGGCGGCATCGTCGGCCAGCTCGCCACCGTGCTGGTCTACATCGGCGTCGCGCTCTTCCTGGCGCTCGGCCTCGATCCGATCGTGCGGTTCATCGAGCGTAAGCTCCCCCGTCCCGCGGCGGTCGCCGTGGTCGTGATCGGCGTCCTCCTCGCCTTCGCCGGGATCATCCTCGCCATCGTCCCCACCCTCGTGGAGCAGATCGGGAACCTGATCAAAGACGGTCCGAAGATGATCAAGGACTTCACGAACAGCGCCTGGTTCCAGGACGTCAGCGGACAGTTCGGCGGCACGATCAAGGACGCGGTCGACGGTGTACTCGGCTTCGTGCAGAACCCGGACAACTTCCTCGACATCAGCGGCGGTGTCTTCGCCGTGGGCGCCGGGATCGCCGGCGGCCTGACGGGCATCACGATCGTTGTGATCCTCACGCTGTACTTCATGGCGTCGCTGCGCAGCATGAAGCGGGTGGCTGCCCGGTTCGTCCCGGCGTACCAGCGCGACACGTTCAGCGAGCTCCTGGAGGACGTCTCGAGTGCCGTCGGGCGCTACGTCATCGGTCAGGCGAGCCTCGCGCTCACCAACGGCATCCTGAGCCTCATCTTCCTCACCATCATCGGAGCGCCGGTGCCGGCGCTGCTCGCACTGATCGCCTTCATCGGATCGATGATCCCGCTCGTCGGAACCCTCTCGGCGTCGATCATCATCTCGCTCATCTGCCTGTTCGTCTCGCCGACGACCGCGCTGATCGCGATCATCTACTACCTGATATACATGCAGATCGAGGCGTACGTACTCTCTCCGCGGATCATGAACAAGGCCGTTGACGTCCCGGGCGCGCTGGTCGTCATCGCCGCAGTGGCCGGTGGCGCGCTCGGCGGGATCCTGGGTGCGCTCGTCGCGATCCCGGTGGCCGCGAGCATCATCATCATCGTGCAGAAGGTCGTCTTCCCCAACCAGGACAGGAAGAAGACGCCGCCCGCGGTGACCGTCGCCTGATCAGCGGACGAGGACGGCGCCCGGCTGCACACGGACGGTGAAGGCGTCGATCTCGCCGACCTCCTCGCCGTCGATCTCGAACATCTGCGGCGCGGCGAGCTGCACCCGGATCCGCTCCGCCGAGACATGGGTCGTGGAGTCGGTGCTGACCGCCTGATCGACGTTCCCGATCATGCGACGGATCCCGTTGTCCCAGACGACCGAGCGGACGGTGTCGAGCCACTGCAGCGCGCCGTCGGAGCTGATGAGCAGCATGTCGAGGAGGCCGTCGTCGAGGACGGCGTCCGGCAACAGGCGGATGCCGCCCTGGAGCATGCCGCAGTTGCCGACGAGCAGCGTGTGCCCGCGCACCTCCTCCGGCTCGTGGTCGTCGAGCTGCAGCGTGATGTCCGTCATCTCGGTGCCGGCGAGTGCCCGCCCCATCGCCTCCACGTAGGCGAGCCAGCCGGCGCGATCCTTGAGGTCGTCGTTGGTCTCCACGAGCATCTGCGCGTCGACCCCGAAGCCGACCATGACGGAGAAGGCGTGCTCCTCGCCGTCGAACTCCACCCAGCCGAGGTCGATGCGGTGGGGCTCCGAGTCGCGGATGTGCTCGAGCGCCGGCAGCACGCCCTCGAGCGGCACGCCGAGGTTGCGCGCCAGGAGATTGCCGGTGCCCTGCGGCACGATGCCGAGGGCGACATCGGTGCCGACCAGAGCTTCCGCGACGGCGCGGATCGTGCCATCGCCGCCGACTGCGATGACGAGGGCGCAGCCCTCCTCCACGGCCTTCGCCGCGACGCCGCGACCGGGGTCGTCCGGAGTGGTCTCCCCCCAGCGCACATCGGCTTCCTCGCCGAACGCGAGGGTCACCGCTTCCCCGAGGACATCCCGGTCGGACTTCGTCGGGTTCCAGATCACGCCGATGCGAGGAGAGGTCATACGCTCACTCTGAGCGACGGAGGACGATCGTGCAACTCGACCGGCCGTCTAGCCGTAGAAGAGCTGCTCGAAGGTCCGCCGGGCGCGCCGCGTAACCGCCAGATAGTCCTCCTCGAGCGGTGTCGCGGACCGGGGTGGATAGCCGAGCAGACGGGCCAGGGCATCCAGCTGACGGCGGTCAGCGGGGAGGACGTCGCTCGTCTGCCCCGTGAGCAGCGTGATGCCCGAACGGAGACGGCTCGAAAGCAGCCAGGCGGCCCGCAGGCGCTCGGCGTCGTCCTCCTCGACGAGCCCGGCTCCGACCGCGGCGTCGAGCGCGTGCAGCGTGGACGTGGTCCGGAGACCCGGAACGTCGGTCGCATGCTGCAGCTGGAGGAGCTGCACGAGCCACTCCACGTCGCTGAGAGTCCCCGGCCCGAGCTTGAGGTGACGACGCGGGTCGGTGCCCTGCGGCAGCCGCTCCCCCTCCACGCGCGCCTTGATCCGCTTGATCTCCCGGAGGCCCTGAAGATCGACCGCCTCCGGGTACCGGATGCTGTCCGCGAGCTCCATGAACCGCCCGATGAGCTTCGTGCTCCCCGCGACACCACGCGCCCGCAGCAGCGCTTGCGCCTCCCACGACAGCGACCAGCGGCGGTAGTAGGCCGCGTAGGCGTCGAGGGACCGCACGATCGGACCGTTGCGCCCCTCGGGCCGCAGACCCGCGTCGAGGTCGAGAGGGAGGCGATGATCGGTGAGGTGCTCACGGAGTCCCGCCACGATCCTCGTCGCGAGCTTCTCCGCTCTGCCGGGGTCGACGCCGTTCGCGTCGTACACGTACAGGACGTCGGCATCGGACCCGAAGCCGAGCTCTGCGCCGCCGAACCGCCCCATGCCGATGACCGCGAAGTCGAGCGCTGCGTCCTCAGGCGGCACGACCTCGCGGACGACGGCGCGGAGGCCCGCCTGGATCGTCGCGTCCGTGATGTCGGTGAGCGCGGTGGCTACCTCCTCGATGGTGACGACGTCGAGGACGGCCGCCATCGCAGTGCGCAGGAGTTCGCGACGCCGCAGGGCCCGGACGGCCCGCAACGCGTCGGCGACCGTCTCATGGCGCGTCTGGATCGCTCGGGCCTCGTCGTCGAGCGCCTGCGCGCTCCGCGGACGCAGCCGCTCGGCGCTGTCCAGCCACGCCACCGATTCCGGGATCCACTCCAGCAGCTCGCCGATGTACCGCGACGACGACAGCAGTCGGGTGAGGCTCTCCGCCGCGCCGGAGGAGTCCCGCAGCATGCGCAGGAACCACGAGGTGTCCCCCAGCCGCTCGCTGATGCGGCGGAACGCGAGGAGGCCGTAGTCAGGATCGCTGCCGTCCGCGAACCAGCGCACCATGACGGGCATGAGGTGCCGCTGGATCGTCGCCTTGCGGCTGAGTCCGCGTGTCAGCGCGCCGATGTGGCGCAGCGCTCCCGCCGGGTCGCGGAACCCGATCGCGGCGAGCCGGTCGTGAGCCTGCTCCGCGGAGAGGGTGCGCTCCTCCTCGGGCAGTCCGGCCACGGCGCTCAGCAGCGGGCGGTAGAAGAGGCGGGTATGGATGTCGCGCACCTCGCGACGGACGCTCTCCCACCGCGCCCAGACGCCCTCCCCCGTCTCCGCCAGCTTCGTGCTGCGCGCCAGGATGCGCAGGCCTGCCGGCGTCTTGGGCATGAGGTGGGTGCGGCTGAGGTCGCGCAGCTGCAGACGGTGCTCCATGAGGCGCAGCACCCGATAGTCGTCCGCGAAGGTCCCCGCATCCGCCCGCCCGATGTAGCCGCCGGCGACCAGGGCGTCCAGGCTCTCCAGCGTGCCACGCGTGCGCAGCGACTCGTCGGTGAGACCGTGCACGAGCTGCAGCAGCTGCACCGTGAACTCGATGTCGCGCAGCCCGCCCGCGCCGAGCTTGAGCTGGTACGGGGCGTCCTCCGGGTCGATGTGCTCCATGACCCGCTCGCGCATACGCTGGACGCTCTCGACGAACTCCTCTCTGGCGGCACTCGACCACACGCGCGGCTGCACCGCATCGATGTAGGCGGCGCCCAGGTCGGGATCGCCGGCCAGCGGACGAGCCTTCAGCAGCGCCTGGAACTCCCAGCTCTTCGCCCACCGGTCGTAGTACGCGACGTGCGACGCGAGGGAACGCACGAGCGCCCCCTGCTTGCCCTCCGGGCGCAGCGCCGCGTCGACCTCCCAGAGCGGCGGCTCGACCTCGATGGCGCTGAGGTGGCGCATGGTGTCCCTGGCCAGACGCGTGGCGATATCGATCGCCTGCGGCTCGGACAGCACCTCCTCATCCGTGGTGCCGCCGACGAAGATGACGTCGACGTCGCTGACGTAGTTGAGCTCCCTCGCGCCGGCCTTCCCCATGCCGATCACGGCCAGCTGAGTGGCAGCGACGACATCGCGACCGGCGGACGGCGCCTGGCGGGTGCGGGCGATCGCGAGCGAGGCCTCAAGGGCGGCGCCGGCGAGATCCGCGAGGGAAGCGGCCACCGCGGCGACGACCTCTTCGGGGCGCGAGTGGCCGAGATCGAAGGCGGCGATCTCCGCGAGGTTCCGCCGATACGCGACGCGGAGCGCCACGACCGTCCCGTCGTCCGCCGAGTCCGCGAACCCGTCCTCCGCCCCGACGGCAGCGAGGAGGCGATCGCGCCACACGTCCGCCGCGGGGAGCACGTCGATCGGTGCCGCCAGCACGTCCAGCTCGTCGGGATGCCGCAGGAAGAACTCCGCCAGTCCTACGGAGGCACCGAAGACGCGCCAGACGCGCCGGCGCGTCTCCTCCTCGTCCGCGAGCACCCGCAACGGGGCAGGGTCTCGTCGAGCGACCCGCAGCATCCCGCGAACGGCCGCATCCGGGTCCGCCGCGACGGCCGCCTCGAGCAGCATCGCGCGCGGCACGCCGAGCAGGCTCTCGAGCTCCGCCAGCGACGCCGCAGCCTCGCTCAGCTCAGCGAACCCGAGCCGGGCGAGGGCCGAGAGCGAGACGGAGGCGTCGGGGCGAGCCATGCCGCGCTCAGAGGAGCTCGAGGTTGTTCTTCAGCTCCAGCGGCGTGACCTGGCCGCGGTACGCCTCCCACTCCTTGCGCTTGTTGAGCAGCACGTAGTTGAACACCTGCTCCCCCAGCGTCTCCGCGACGAGCTCGGAGGCCTCCATGTACTCCAGGGCGTGGTCGAGGCTGGCGGGCAGGGCGGAGTAGCCCAGCGCCCGGCGCTCGGCGTCGCTCAGCGCCCAGACGTTGTCCTCCGCCTCCGGCGGAAGCTCGTATTCCTCCTCGATGCCCTTGAGACCGGCGGCGAGCATGAGCGCGTACGCGAGGTAGGGGTTCGCCGCGGAATCGAGCGCGCGGTACTCGACGCGCGACGACTGCCCCTTGTTCGGCTTGTACATCGGGACGCGGACCAGCGCGGACCGGTTGTTGTGGCCCCACGTGATGAAGCTCGGCGCCTCGTCGCCGCCCCAGAGCCTCTTGTACGAGTTGACGAACTGGTTCGTCACGGCGGAGATCTCGTTGGCGTGCTTGAGCAGGCCCGCGATGAAGTGGCGTCCGGTCTTGGAGAGCTGGTACTTCGCACCCTCCTCGTAGAACGCGTTCTGATCGCCCTCGAACAGCGACATGTGCGTGTGCATGCCGCTGCCGGGCTGGCCGCTGAGCGGCTTCGGCATGAACGTGGCGTACACGCCCTGCTCGATCGCGACCTCCTTGATGACCGTGCGGAAGGTCATCACGTTGTCCGCGGTGGTGAGGGCGTCGGCGTAGCGCAGATCGATCTCGTTCTGGCCGGGGCCGCCCTCGTGGTGGCTGAACTCCACGGAGATGCCGAGGTCTTCCAGCATGCGGACCGAACGGCGACGGAAGTCGTGCGCCGTACCCCCGGGGACGTTGTCGAAGTAGCCGGCGGAGTCGACGGGGACGGGCCCCTCAGGACCGAACGACGACGACTTGAGCAGGTAGAACTCGATCTCCGGGTGCGTGTAGAACGTGAAACCCGCATCGGCGGCCTTCGCGAGCGTCCGCTTCAGCACGTGACGGGGATCGGCCACCGCGGGCTGTCCGTCGGGCGTGGTGAGGTCGCAGAACATGCGCGCGGTCGGGTCGATCTCCCCGCGCCACGGCAGCGTCTGGAAGGTCGTCGGGTCGGGCTGGGCGAGCAGATCGGACTCGTACGTGCGGGTCAGCCCCTCGATCGCGGAGCCGTCGAACCCGATGCCCTCGGCGAAGGCGCCCTCGACCTCGGCCGGCGCGATGGCGACGGACTTGAGCGTGCCGATCACGTCGGTGAACCACAGGCGCACGAACTTGACGCCGCGCTCCTCGATCGTCCGGAGGACGAAGTCCCTCTGCTTGTCCATGGCTACTCTGCGCCCTGGCCCTTCTCTGCGCCGAAGCCACTGGACGGCTTCGCGTCCCAGCCCTGCTCCGCGGCCTCTTCCTCGGCCCAGGCGCGCGACCGCTCCTTGAGCACCTCGGGGGCGCGGCGCGCCTCGGCCTCGGTGTCGAACGGACCGATGCGGTCGATGGACGGCGACAGCATGCCGAACTCGACCTCGCCCGTGACGGAGTTGTACCAGTACTTGTGATCGCCGTCGGTCATGGCTGCTCCTTCTTCCCGCGAGCGGTTGGGGTGATGTCATCGATCCTACTGGCGTGCACCGTGGTCGCTAAGCTATCGGCCATGGCAAAAGCGATCGGCGTCGACATCGGCGGCACGGGCATCAAAGCGGGAATCGTCGACCTCGAACACGGCACCATGGCCTCGGATCGGGTGCGCGTGCCCACTCCGGCCGGCGCGGCACCGGAAGACGTCCTCGTCGCGGTGCAGACGGTCCTGAAGACGCTCGACGTGCACGAGTCGACCCTGCCGCTCGGCGTGGCGTTCCCCGCGATCGTCAAGCGCGGCAAGACCCTCTCCGCGGCGAACGTCTCGAAGGAGTGGATCGACTTCGACGCCGAGCGCTTCTTCCGCGACGGCCTCGGCCGCAACATCGTCTTCGTGAACGACGCCGACGCCGCGGGCGTCGCGGAGGCTCGCCACGGAGCCGCCCGCGATGTGCTCGGCTTCACGCTCCTGACCACACTCGGCACCGGGATCGGCTCCGCGTTCCTGTACGACGGCGTGCTGCTCCCGAACACGGAGCTCGGCCACCTGAACTTCCGCGAGTACGAGTCCGTCGAGACCTACGCGGCCACCTCGGCGCGCGAGCGCGAGGGCCTGAGCTGGGAGGAGTGGGCCGAGCGCCTGCAGGCGTTCTACTCCCACATCGAGTTCCTGTTCAGCCCCGACCTCTTCGTGGTCGGCGGCGGCGTGTCGAAGAACGCGGGCGACTTCCTGCCCCTGCTCGACCTGAAGACGCCGATCGTCCCGGCGATCCACCGCAACAACTCCGGCATCATCGGCGCGGCCTCGCTCGCCGGCGACTGACCCTTCGACAAGCTCAGGGACCTTCGACAGGCTCAGGGACCAACGGGACGCTCAGGGCCCTTCGACAGGCTCAGGGACCCAAACGAGAGAAGGCCCCGATGACGGGAGTCATCGGGGCCTTCGGCGTTCGAGGCGAATGGGCCGACCTGTACGCCGGGTTCTGTTCCGGGGTTCTTCGCCCCTTCGACGGCCATCTCTCTCGGCGACACGTTGCCGTGCCGCTCCAGCGGTCTACCCGAGGACTCGGCGGGCCGCGTCATCATCCTCTGTCTGACCTTGCTCCGGGCGAGGTTTACCTGGCGGGCCGTGTCACCACGACCCCCGGTGGTCTCTTACACCACCCTTTCACCCTTACCCCTCGCGGGGCGGTCTGCTCTCTGTGGCACTGTCTCGCGGATCACTCCGGGTGGGTGTTACCCACCGCCCTGCCCTGTGGAGCCCGGACGTTCCTCGGTGCGGTTGCCCGCCACGCGACCGTCCAGTCGACCCATTCGCCCCTCCAGTCTACGGGGCCTCACTTCTCTGCGGAGTCCGCGATGCGCAGGTCGAGCGGAACATCGATCGGGAAGGTGCCGAACAGGCGGGTGGTGGCGACGGCAGCGGCCTCGCGGACGGCGTCGGCCGCGGCCTCCGCGTGCTCCTGCGGAGTGTGCAGGATCACCTCGTCGTGCAGGAAGAACGCCAGGTGCGGTTCCCGGGCGAACGGCCCCGATGCCTCGGCCGCGCCGAAGACCTCGGGGAGCTGTGCCAGGCGGTGACGGATCTCGGCGAGCCAGATGAGCGACCACTCCGCCGCGGTGCCCTGGACGACGAAGTTCCGGGTGAAGCGCCCCCACTCCCGTGCGCGGCGGCGTGCGTGGGAGACCACGGCGGGATCGGCGTCGGCGCCCGTGGCATCGGCCTGCAGCCGCATCCACTCCGTGGACGGACGCGGCGAGGAGCGACCGAGCCAGGTCGAGACGATGCCGCCATCCTCCCCGACACGCGCCGCGTCGTCGACGAGCGCCATCGCACGCGGGTACACCTTCCGCAGCCGGGGAACGAGTCGCCCGCTGTCGCCGCTGGTGGCGCCGTACATCGCACCAAGCACCGCGTACTTCGCCTCCTCGCGGGTCGCGACGGCACCCGACGCGACGACCCCCGCGTAGAGGTCGCCGCCGCGCGCCGCGGCCGCCATCGCCTCATCGGACGCCATGGCCGCGAGCATCCGCGGCTCCAGCTGGGCGACGTCCGCGACGACGAGGGCCCAGCCCGGATCCGCACGCACCGCGGGGCGGAGGTTGCGTGGCAGTTGGAGGGCACCGCCGCCGGCCGACGCCCACCGTCCGGTCACGACGCCTCCGGGGATGTACACCGGACGGAAACGGCCATCCTGCACCCACTCCGACAGCCAGCTCCAGCCGTTCGCGCTGAGCAGTCGCGACAGCTTCTTGTAGGCGAGGAGGGGTTCGATCACCGGGTGCTCGTGGGCGGACAGCTCCCACTTGCTCGTGGACTCCACCGACACGCCCACGCGGTGCAGCGCCCGCAGCAGCTTCGGCTGGCTGTCCAGGTGCAGCGTGGGGTCGTCGAGCAGGGCCCGCACCTCATCGCCGCGCTCCACCATCCGTCGGGGCAGCCCGCCCGCGGCCGGACGAGCGCCCAGGGTCTCGGTGAGGATCGCGTCGTGCACCCCGGCGTCCCACGGGAGCCCCGCGACGCGCATCTCCTCCGCGATCAGCCCGCCGGCCGACTCCGCGGCGCACAGCAGCGTCAGGCGCCCGTCGGCCGCCTCCGCCATCACGGTCCGCTGTGCGCGGTACTGCTCGAGTGCCGCGGCGATCGCGTCCTCGCCGGACTCCTCGTCGAGGACGTCGAACAGGGAGGGGGTGGTGTCGACCGGGTCGCGGCGTTCCCACGCCGCCGCGGGTGCCAGCGGCGTGGACGCCATGGCCGTGTCGCGCAGGATCGCGTGGCAGAGCACGAGATCATGGCTGCGCGTGATCCTGACGCCTTCGCTCAGGAGCAGCGCGTAGATCTCGGCCGCGCTGCGGATGATCCACCGCGGGGCGTCGGCGGCTTCGACCGCGGCCACCCATCCGGCGAGTTCCGCCGCGGGCAGGAGCGTGCGCTGCTGCTCCTCGTCGTGTTCGTCGAGCTCGATCGCGGCGTACTCCCCCGCACCGAGGCCGACCAGCGCGAGGCGTCGCTCCGGGCCCGACGCCGGCGCCGTCACGGGCGGTGCAGGCCGGATGCGCTCATGAAGAGAGTCCCGACTCCTCGGTGCGCACGAGGATGCAGCCGCACTCGGGGCACGAGACGACCTCGTCCTCGGGCGCGCGACGGATCTCGTTGAGATCGGTGCCGGGGAGCATCATGCGGCAGCCTTCACAGGTTCCGCGGGTGAGGAGCGCAGCTCCGGCGCTGTTCGCGGCGCGACGATCGTACTCCGCGAGCAGAGGAGCGGGAACGGTGGCGGCGACGGCCTCCCGGTCCCGGGCGAGCTGGGCGCCGAGCTCGGCCGCCGCAGCGACATCGGCCTTGCCCTGGGCGGTGAGCGCGCTGCCCTCCGCGGTCGTCGCATCCAGCAGCGCCTGCTGCGCGGCCACGGCGGCGTCGGCTTCCTCGACCCGGCCCATGACGTCGAGTTCCGCGTCCTCCAGGTCACTCAGACGCTTGGCGAGGCTGGCGAGCTCGTGCTCCAGGGCCTGCGCCTCCTTCGGGTTGGTGGCCGCCGCGAGGCGCTGGGCGTCGCGGTCGCGCCGCTGCTCCGCCAGCGCGACATCCGATTCCAGCCGCGAGAGCTCGGTGCGGGCGTCGTCCCTGGCGCCGGTCAGGACCGTGAGCTCGCGGAGCTGCTCCTGACGGATGGCGACGAGCTCGGCGATCCGGCCCGCCTGACTCGGCTGCGTGCGGGCACGCTCCGCCTGCGCGATGCGCCGGTCGAGGTCCGCGATGTCGAGCAGGGTGCGCTGGTTCTCCGGGGTGGCGTTCACGCTCTCAAATCTAGTCGCTGCCGGGCCGAGCGCCGCATCATCGGATGTCGCCGTCCACGTAGAGCCACGTCCGGTTCTCGCGGACGAAGCGGCTGCGCTCGTGCAACGATCCACGCGTGCCGCCCTGCCGCCAGAAGGCCTCGAACTCGACCACGCCCTCCGTGTCGAACGGGCCGCCGGCCACGCGATCCACGATCACCAGCCGACGCCACTCGAGGTCGTCCTCGAAGGCGATCGTCTCCGGTCGCGTCTCCGGGTGCCAGGTACGGAGCAGGTACGCCCCGTCCTCCCGCACGAAAGCCGTGTAGCGCGAGCGCATCAGTCGCTCGGCGGTCGGCGCGGATGCCCCGTCGAGGAGCGGTCCGCAGCAGGCGGCGAACGTATCCCCCGAGGCGCAGGGGCAGCGGAAGGACGCCGTCATGGGAGCGCGACGATCAGGGTCATGCCTGCCAGCATCGCGCGGAGGGCCGTGATGCGCCAACTCGCCCTACGCTGGAGGCACGCCAACGCCAGGAGCATCGATGACCACTGTCCCCACCTTCCGCGCCCACAACGGCTTCGCCCTGCCGGCCCTCGGTCTTGGCACGTATCGGCTGAACGGTGACGCCGGGGCGGAGGCGGTCGCCCAGGCGCTCCGTGCGGGTTACCGACTCGTGGACTCGGCGTTCAACTATGAGAACGAGGGCTCCGTCGGGCGCGGCGTCGCGGCCTCCGGCGTCCCCCGCTCCGAGGTCATCGTGACGACGAAGCTCCCCGGACGGCACCATGCCCGCGCGACGGCGACCGCCAGCATCGAGGAGAGCCGATCCCGCCTCGGCCTCGACGCGACCGACCTGCACCTCATCCACTGGCCGAACCCGAGCCAGGACGAGTACGTCGAGGCATGGGCGGCTCTCGTGGACGCCCAGTCGCGCGGCGTCGTCCGCCAGATCGGCGTCTCGAACTTCCTCCCCGAGCATCTCGAGCGCATCGAACGGGAGACCGGGGTCCGGCCGGTCGTGAACCAGATCGAGGTGCACCCGTACTTCCCGCAGGAGGAGCAGCTGGCCTATCACCGGGAGCGCGGCATCCTCACCGAGGCCTGGAGCCCGCTGGGGCGTGCGCAGGCCCTCCTCGACGAGGATGTCGTCCGCGAGGTGGCCACCGCTCACGACATCACGCCCGCGCAGACCGTCCTCGCCTGGCACGTGGCCAGGGAGACGGTCGCGATCCCGAAGGCGTCGTCCGCAGAGCACCAGGCCGCGAACCTCGCCGCCGCCGCGGTCGTGCTCGACGACGCGGAGGTCGCCGCGATCACCGCACTCGGACGCGCGGACGGGCGCCTGTTCGACGGCGATCCCGCCGTGCACGAGGAGTCCTGAGCCGCGAAGGCTCAGACGCTCTGCGTGCCGAGTACGCGCAGGAACTCCAGCTTTTCAGCCGCCTCGCTCCCGGGCTGCGCCGTGAGGACGATGAGCGCCTGCGACTCGTCCTCCGTGAACAGCGCCTGACAGTCCACCTCGATCTCCCCCAGCTCCGGATGAACGATCACCTTGTGCTGCTCGAAGCGACGGGCGACCTCGTGAGCCGCCCAGAGCTGCACGAACTCGGGGCTCCGTTCCGACAGATCCGCCACGATCTCCCCCGCCCGCGACCGCGCGCCCATCGTCCCGTACGCCGCGCGCAACGCCGCCACCAGCGCCCGTGACTGCCGGGGGTGATCGACTTCCCGGTATCGCCGCCGTTCCTCCCCCGGGCGCGCGAACCAGCGGTGGATGCCGCTCCGGTCGAGCCCGGTCAGCCCGCTCGCGTCTCCGATCAGCGCGCGCGAGGCGTCGTTCTGCACCAGCACCTCGTCGAGTGCCGAGACCACGAACGCCGGGGTGTCGTGCAGACGGTCGAGCACCCGGAGGATTCCGGGACGGACGTAGTCGGTGATCACCGCCCGATCGGGAGCGCTGAGCCCGCTGAGCCGGTAGAGGTAGTCACGCTCGTCCGAGGACAGCCGCAGCGCGCGGGCGAGGGCGGCGAGGATCTGGGGGCTCGGCTGCGGGCCCCGGCGCTGCTCCAGCCGCGTGTAGTAGTCCGTCGACATGGTCGCCAGCTGCGCGACCTCCTCCCGGCGCAGCCCGGCCGTCCGGCGACGCGGCCCCTCAGGCAGACCCACATCGGCGGGGCGGAGCGCCTCCCGACGGCGCAGGAGGAAGTCGGCCAGGGCATCGCGATCCATCCGTGCAGTATCCCCCGGACGCGGGACGGGATCCAGGGACCGCCGATCCCCCGATCAGCCGTCTCTGGAACGGGGCCGGTACAGCGCCGAGGCTGAGGTCATGGACATCACCGGAAACACCATCTTCATCCCCGGCGCGACGAGCGGGATCGGTCTGGCACTGGCGCTACGACTGCAGGAGCGCGGCAACACCGTGATCGTCGGGGGACGCCGCGAGGACCGGCTGACAGCGATCGCTGCCGCGCATCCCGGGCTCCACACCGTCCGCATCGACACCGCGGACCCGGCGAGCATCGACGAGGCCGCGGCCGCGGTCCTCGCCGCACATCCGACGCTGAACGTGCTGATCACGATGGCAGGCATCATGCGCACGGAGGACTGGACCACGCCGGCCGGCTTCCTGTCCACCGCGGAGGAGACCGTCACGACGAACATCCTCGGCCCGATCCGTCTCATCGCCGCCTTCATCGAGCACCTGCGGGCCCAGCCGTCGGCGACCATCATGACCGTCTCCTCCGGTCTCGCCTTCGCGCCCCTGAAGGTCACGCCCACGTACAACGCGAGCAAGGCGGCGATCCACATGCTCAGCGAGTCGCTGCGGCTGCAGCTCGCGGGCACGACCGTCGCGGTGCAGGAGCTCGAGCCGCCCGCCGTGCGCACGGACCTCATGCCCGGGCATGCGGAGAACGAGGCCGCTCTGCCGCTCGACGCGTTCGTCGACGAGGTCATGACGCTCATCGAGACCCAGCCCGACGCGACCGAGATCCAGGTCGAGCGGGTGAAGTTCCTCCGCTACGGCGAGGCGCGGGGCGACTACGACGAGGTCGTCACGGTCCTCAACCGCACGGATCCGCACGGCCGGTGAACCCCGGTGGGGCGGACCGCCGCCCCACCGGCGTCACTCCTGCAGGGATGCGGCGACCGCGGTGAGCGCGTCGGCGGACTGCCGCAGCAGGTCGAGCTCCCGATCCGAGAACGCCGTCGTGCGGATCGGCACGGCCCCGGCGGCGCTGACGATCGACGGCACGGACAGGGCGACGCCGTCGATCCCGTGGAAGTCGCGGAGAACCGTGCTCACGGGCATCACCGCATGCTCGTCCCGGAGGATCGCCTCCACGATGCGCGCGCTGGAGAGCCCGATCGCGTAGTTCGTGGCGCCCTTCCCCTGGATCACCTTGTAGGCGGCGTCCCGGACGTCGACGGCGATCTCGTCCAGCTCCTCAAGTGTGAAGCGCGGGTGCTCCGGCGTCTCCCAGTCGAGGATCGGGACCGTGCCGATCGTCGCCCGCGACCAGAGCGGGAACTCGGTGTCGCCGTGCTCCCCGATGATATGGGCGTGCACACTCGCCGTGGACACTCCCGCCCGCTCCCCCAGCTTCCAGCGCAGCCGGGAGGTGTCGAGGACCGTTCCGGAGGCGAAGATGCGCTCCGAGGGCAGGCCCGTCTCCTGCTGAGCGATGACGGTGAGCACATCGCACGGGTTCGTGACGATGACGTAGACCGCGTTCGGCGCGACGGACAGCAGCTCCGGCATCATGCGCCGGATGATGCCGGCGTTCACGCCCGCGAGCTCGGTGCGCGTCTGTCCCGGGTTCTGCTTCGCTCCCGCCGTGATGACCACGACATGGGAACCGGCCGCCACCGAGATGTCGCTGCCCCCGATGATGTCGCTGCTGCCCGTGAACTGCGTCCCGTGCGCGAGGTCCAGCACCTCCGCCTCGACCTTCTCGGTCGCGATGTCGTAGAGGGCGACGTGGCGGGCCGAGCCGCGGATCAGAGCCGCGTAGGCGACGCTCGATCCGACGCTTCCGGCGCCGACGACGGTGAGCTTCGAGTTCTCGATGATCTCCATGCGCCCATCCTGACAGCGCGAGCGCCGCGACGGCAGGGGTGTCGCCGGGAGAATCGCGGGCTCGTCAGATCGCGGCGGCGACCGCTTCGGCTGCTGTGCGATGGGTGAACCGGAAGCCGGACTGCTGCAGCGCCTCGGGCCGCACATCGGCATCCGGGAGCAGCAAGGATTCGGCGGCGTCGCCGAGAGCGAGGCGCAGGGCCCACCGGGGGGCGGGCACCCAGAACGGCCGGTGCATCCGCTGCGCGAGCGCGCGACCGATGTCGTTCGCGGACGCCCGGGTGGGCCCGGTGAGGTTGACCGGCCCCGCGAGCTTCTCATCGAGGACATGGCGGATACCGCGCACCTCGTCGTCCAAGGAGATCCACGGCCAGATCTGCGTACCCGGCCCCAGCGGGCCGGCGACGCCGAGCTTCGTCAGCGTGATCATCGGCCGGAGCACACCCCGGCGGTGGATGACGGGTGCCGTCCGCAGCAGGGCGACCCGCGTGTGGTCCTCGGCCCGCCGCGCCGCGGTCTCCCAGCGCACCGTGAGGTCGGCGAGGAAGGTGCTCCCGGGGCCGGAGTGCTCGGTGAGCACCTCGCCGGGCGCCGACCCGTAGTAGCCCACGGCGGAGGCGGAGAGGAAGGCGGGCGCGTCGGTGCGCAGGGCGCGCAGAGCGGTGGTGAGCGTGTTCGTCGCGTCGAGCCGCGATTCGACGAGCTGGCGACGGTACCCACGCGTCCACGGCAGCCGGCCGACGCTCGCACCCCCGAGGGCGACGACGGCCTCCGCCCCGGCGAGTACGTCGGGATCCAGGGACGCCTCCCCCGGAGCCCACTCGATCTCGCCCTCCGCCTGCGGGGGACGTCGCACGAGGGTGCTCACCTCGATGCCGTCCGCCCGCAGGGAGGCGGCGAGAGCAGAACCGATGAGGCCTGATGCCCCGCTGATGACGATGCGTCGCGTCATTGCGCTCCCCGCTGCAAACGTTACGGGTGGGCCCTGCCGGGATCGAACCGACGACATCCACGGTGTAAACGTGGCGCTCTACCAGCTGAGCTAAAGGCCCTGGTGCGCTCAGTCTATCCGGGTGCGGATGCGCACCCGTGTCGTGGAAGAGGGATAGGCTGAGGTCGGCGCGCGTTGTGCACGGCCGACAAGGCTGCCCGTGTCGCTTCCCGTTTCCTTGGCATGACCTGCCAGCTTGACGAAAGGTTCCCCCGTGACCGTCCACGACCAGGATCCGTACTCTCAGGGCCCCCTCGACAGCGATCCGGAAGAGACCGGTGAGTGGCAGCAGTCGCTCGACGAGCTGGTGGACGCCAAGGGCCACGGCCGCGGGCGCGAGATCATGCTCAGCCTGCTCAAGCGCTCCAAGGAACTGCACCTGAACGTGCCGATGGTTCCGACCACCGACTACATCAACACCATCGCCCCGGAGAACGAGCCCGAGTTCCCCGGCGACGAGGAGATCGAGCGGCGTTACCGCGCCTGGATCCGTTGGAACGCCGCCATCACGGTGCACCGCGCCCAGCGCCCCGGGATCGGCGTCGGCGGTCACATCTCCACCTACGCGTCCTCCGCGGCGCTGTACGAGGTGGGCTTCAACCACTTCTTCAAGGGCGCGGACCACCCCGGTGGCGCCGACCAGATCTTCATCCAGGGCCACGCCTCCCCCGGCACCTACGCCCGCTCCTTCCTCGAGGGTCGCCTCACCGAGGACCAGCTCGACGGCTTCCGCCAGGAGAAGTCGCACGCGCCGAACGGCATCCCGTCGTACCCGCACCCGCGCCTGATGCCGGAGTACTGGCAGTTCCCGACGGTGTCCATGGGTCTCGGCCCGATCAACGCCATCTACCAGGCGATGTCGAACAAGTACCTCGAGAACCGCGGGATCAAGGACACCTCGCAGTCGCACGTCTGGGCGTTCCTCGGCGACGGCGAGATGGACGAGGTCGAGAGCCGCGGCCAGCTCCAGGTCGCCGCGAACGAGGGCCTCGACAACCTCACCTTCGTCGTCAACTGCAACCTGCAGCGTCTCGACGGCCCGGTGCGCGGCAACGGCAAGATCGTCCAGGAGCTCGAGTCGTTCTTCCGCGGCGCGGGCTGGAACGTCATCAAGGTGGTCTGGGGCCGTGAGTGGGACGACCTGCTCGCCCGCGACACCGAGGGTGCACTGCTCAACCTCATGAACGTCACGCCCGACGGCGACTACCAGACGTACAAGGCCGAGTCCGGGGCCTACATCCGCGAGCACTTCTTCGGCCGCGACGAGCGCGCCGCCGCGCTCGTCAAGGACTACTCCGACGACGACATCTGGAACCTCAAGCGGGGTGGCCACGACTACCGCAAGGTGTACGCCGCGTTCAAGGCCGCGACCGAGCACAAGGGCAAGCCGACCGTCATCCTCGCGAAGACCGTCAAGGGCTACGGGCTCGGCCCGCAGTTCGAGGGCCGCAACGCGACCCACCAGATGAAGAAGATGACGCTGGACAACCTCAAGACGTTCCGCGACGCGATGCACATCCCGATCACGGACGCGCAGCTCGAGGAGAACCCGTACCTGCCCCCGTACTACAACCCGGGACCGCAGGAAGAGACGATCCAGTACATGCTCGAGCGCCGCAAGGCCCTCGGCGGCTTCCTCCCGGAGCGCCGCTCGACGCACGTCGGCCTCTCCCTTCCCGAGGAGAACGCCTACGCGCTGCCGAAGAAGGGCTCCGGCACGCAGGAGATCGCCACGACCATGGCGTTCGTCCGCCTGTTGAAGGACCTGCTGCGCTCGAAGGAGTTCGGCCACCGCATCGTGCCGATCATCCCCGACGAGGCGCGCACGTTCGGCATGGACGCGTACTTCCCGACCGCGAAGATCTACAACCCCAACGGCCAGCACTACACGTCGGTCGACCGGGAGCTGCTGCTCGCCTACAAGGAGAGCCCGCAGGGACAGATCGTCCACGTCGGCATCAACGAGGCCGGTGCTCTCGCGGCATTCACCGCCGCGGGCACGTCGTACGCGACGCACGGCGAGCCGCTCATCCCGATCTACATCTTCTACTCGATGTTCGGCTTCCAGCGCACCGGCGACGCCCAGTGGGCCGCCGGCGACCAGATGGCCCGCGGCTTCATCATCGGCGCCACCGCCGGGCGCACCACCCTCACGGGTGAGGGCCTCCAGCACGCCGACGGGCACTCGCACCTGCTCTCCTCGACCAACCCGGCGACGGTCTCCTACGACCCGGCGTACGGCTATGAGATCGCGCACATCATGCGCTCCGGTCTCGAGCGCATGTACGGCGGGCAGCACGAAGACCCGAACGTCATGTACTACCTCACGGTGTACAACGAGCCGATGGTCCAGCCCGCGGAGCCGGCCGACGTGGATGTGGACGGCATCGTCCGCGGCATCCACCGCGTCTCCGTCGGCGAGGGCGACGGCCCCCGCGCCCAGCTCTTCGCCTCCGGCGTCGGCCTGCCGTGGGCGCTCGAGGCCCAGGAGCTGCTGAAGAAGGACTGGGGTGTCGTCGCCGACGTGTGGTCGGTCACCTCGTGGACCGAGCTGCGCCGCGACGGCCTCGCCGCCGACGAGCACAACTTCCTCCACCCGGACCAGGAGCCGCGCACCGCGTACCTCACGCAGAAGCTCCAGGGCGCCGAGGGTCCCGTCGTCGCGGTCAGTGACTTCATGCACGCCGTGCAGGACCAGATCCGCCCGTGGGTCCCGAACCGCTTCGCCACGCTCGGCGCCGACGGCTTCGGCTTCTCGGACACCCGTGCCGCGGCCCGCCGCTTCTTCAAGATCGACGGACCGTCGATCGTCGTGCGCACGCTGCAGGCGCTGGCCGAGGAGGGCAAGGTCGAGCGCGGCCTCTCCGCCCAGGCCATCGAGAAGTACCGCCTGCACGACGTGAACGCCGGCACGAGCGGCAACGCAGGCGGCGAAAGCTGAGCCCTCGGTGACAGCTGCCTCCGCCGCCGGCATGGACAAGGCCGCCACGCTCACCTGGCTGCGCCGGATCTCCGGCGACATCGCCACGGTGACGATCAAGCGGCTGGAGGACACCCTCCCCTGGTACGCCGACATGCCACCGGCCCGCCGCTCCGCGGTCGGGCTGGTGGCGCAGGCGGGCATCACCTCGTTCATCCAGTGGTACGACGACCCGACGTCCACCCCGTGGATCGCCGCGGACATCTTCGCCGCCGCTCCCCGTGAGCTGCTGCGGAGCGTGAGTCTGCAGCAGACCCTCCAGCTCATCCGCGTCACGGTCGAGGTGACCGAGGAACGGGTGGCGGGCAAGGGCGAGCACCTTCGCGAGGCCATCCTGCTCTACTCGCGGGACGTGGCCTTCGCCGCCGCCGACGTCTACGCGCGCGCCGCCGAGGCCCGCGGCCTCTGGGACGCGCGGCTCGAGGCGCTCGTCGTCGACTCGATCCTCACGGGCGAGGCCGACGAGGAGCTTCCCAGCCGGATCGCCGCTCTCGGGTGGCACGGCCACGGAGAGGTCGCGGTCCTCGTGGGCACCACGCCTCCGCAGTTCGACGTCGACCTCGTGCGTCGCACGGCGCGGAAGCTCGCGGTCGACGTCCTGATCGGCGTGCAGGGCTCGCGCCTCGTGCTCGTGCTCGGACGCGCGCGCGTCGAGGGTCAGGAGGGCGAGGACGAGGAGCTCGGGTTCCAGGAGATCGCGGCCCGTCTGGAGCCGTCGTTCGGCCCGGGGTTCGTCGTGCTGGGGCCGGCTGTCGCTGCCCTCGTCGACGCCAGCCAGAGCGCGCGTGCGGCGCTGGCCGGATTCGCGGTGGCCCGCGCCTGGCGGAGCGCACCGCGGCCCGTCGAAGCCGACGACCTGCTCCCAGAGCGCGCCCTCGCCGGCGACCCTCTCGCGAAGCAGACCCTCATCGAGCGCATCTACCGCCCGCTGCAGGCACACTCGACCGACCTCGTCACGACGCTCTGGAGCTATCTCGACAACGGCCGTTCCCTCGAAGCGACGGCCCGCGAGCTCTTCGTGCATCCGAACACCGTCCGCTACCGCCTGAAGCGGGTGAGCGAGGTCATCGGGTGGGACGCGACCGGGCCCCGCGAGGCGCTCATCCTGCAGACGGCGCTCATCCTCGGCTCCATCGGGGCCGCGGAGCAGGTACGCCGCCGTCCGCCGCTGCGCCGCCCTCCGCGCTGACCCACCCGGTGCATTCTGTGCGCCACACACAAGGGTTCCGCGCAATCTTGTGATGGATCATCCACCGTTCTGCCGCGATCGTTGGCAGACTGGGTGGGTGATTGTCGTCGTCTGCCCTGGACAGGGCTCGCAGACCCCCGGATTCCTCGCCCCCTGGCTCGAGCTCGACGGAGTGGAGGAGCGTCTCGCCGCCTACTCCGAGGCCGCGCAGGTCGATCTCCGCACGCACGGCACCGAGTCGGACGCGGACACCATCCGCGACACCCGGGTCGCCCAGCCGCTGATCGTGGCCGCCTCCCTCGTCGCCGGTGACGCCCTCGTGGCCGCTGCCGGTCGCCGCGCCGACGGCATCGCCGGGCACTCCGTCGGGGAGATCGCGGCGCTCGTCGGCAGCGGCGTGCTGGACGCCGCGACGGGCATGCGCCTCGTCGGCATCCGGGGGCGGGCGATGGCCGATGCCGCCGCCCAGACCCCGACGGGGATGAGCGCGGTCCTCGGCGGCGATGAGGAGACGCTCCTCGCCCGCCTCGCCGAGCTCGGCCTCGCGCCGGCGAACTTCAACGGCGGCGGGCAGATCGTCGTCGCCGGTCCTCTCCCGGCCCTGGCAGCTCTCGCCGAGGAGCCGGTCAAGGGCACCCGCGTGGTGCCGCTCCAGGTCGCCGGAGCGTTCCACACCGACTACATGGCCACCGCCGTCTCGGCGCTCCGCGACGCGGTCGCCGACGTGCAGCCGTCCGACCCCGAGATCACGCTCTGGACCAACCGCGACGGCTCGGTCGTGACCGACGGAGCGACGGCGCTCGACTACCTCGTCGATCAGGTCTCCTCCCCCGTCCGGTGGGACCTCTGCATGACCTCCTTCGCCGACGCCGGGGTGACCGGCGTCATCGAGCTCGCCCCCGCGGGCGCCCTCATCGGTCTCGCCAAGCGCGGCCTGCGCGGCGTGCCGACGGTCGCCGTGAAGACCCCCGAAGACCTCGAAGCCGCCGTCGCGCTGCTGAACGGAGAAGCCGCATGACCGCCTCCCTCGCCCAGATCGCCGGACCCGCCTACACCCGCATCTACGCGTTCGGCGCGGCTCGCGGCGAGAACGCGGTGCCCAACGAAGACCTCATCGGGCCGATCGACTCCAGCGACGAGTGGATCCGTCAGCGCACCGGCATCGTCACGCGCGCCCGGGCCGACAAGGGGACGGACGCCATCGACCTCGCGACCGCGGCGGCAGCCGAGGCCATCGAGAAGTCGGGGGTTCCCGCCGACCAGGTCGACCTCGTGATCGTCGCGACCATCAGCAACCCGAAGCAGACGCCGTCCGTCTCCGCGATCGTCGCGGACCGCGTCGGGGCCAACCCGGCCGCGGCCTACGACATCAACGCGGCCTGCGCGGGCTACGCCTACGCCGTGGCGCAGGCCGACGCCCTCATCAAGGCCGGGGCCGCGCGCCACGCCCTCGTGATCGGCACGGAGAAGCTCTCCGACGTCGTCGACCCGACCGACCGCAGCATCTCGTTCCTCCTCGGCGACGGCGCCGGCGCCGCTCTCATCGGCCCGAGCGACACGCCGGGCATCGCCCCCGCGGTCTGGGGCAGCGACGGTTCCAAGGCCGACGCCGTCGGCATGAACGGCACCCTCACGGACTTCCGCGACGGCGTGGTGCCGTGGCCGACACTCCGTCAGGAGGGCCCGACGGTCTTCCGCTGGGCCGTGTGGGAGATGGCCAAGGTCGCCCGCGAGGCACTGGACAAGGCCGGGATCGAGGCCTCCGACCTCGCCGCCTTCATCCCGCATCAGGCCAACATGCGCATCATCGACGAGTTCGCCAAGCAGCTCGGTCTGCCGGAGACCACCGTCATCGCCCGCGACATCGAGACCACCGGTAACACGTCTGCCGCCTCGATCCCGCTCGCCAGCCACCGCCTCATGGCCGAGCACCCGGAACTCTCCGGCGGCCTCGCCCTGCAGATCGGCTTCGGCGCCGGCCTCGTGTTCGCGGCCCAGGTCGTCGTCCTCCCCTGAAGACGCGTCGACCTTCCCTAGACTGTTCCACGGTTCCGAATACAACCCGTAAGAAAGAGGAAGACCACCATGGCTTTCACCAACGATGAGGTCCTCGCCGGCCTCGCAGAGCTGATCACCGACGAGACCGGCATCAACGCCAGCGAGGTCGCCCTGGAGAAGTCGTTCACGGACGACCTCGACATCGACTCGATCTCGATGATGACGATCGTCGTCAACGCCGAGGAGAAGTTCGGCGTCACCATCCCCGACGACGAGGTCAAGAACCTGAAGACCGTCGGCGACGCCGTCAACTTCATCGTCGCGGGCCAGGAGTAATCCCGGCAGGATGCCACCCTCGCCCCTGGCGGGGCGTGGCATCCTCCCGCCCTGCCCATCCCCCGCACGAACTCGTTTCGACAAGGAACCACACCTCATGACCAAGCGCATCGTCGTCACCGGCATCGGCGCCACCTCCGCCATCGGCGGGACGGCCCCGGAGAACTGGGACAACCTTCTCGCCGGTGCCTCCGGCGCCCGCACGATCGAGCACGACTGGGTGCAGGAGTACGACCTGCCCGTCACGTTCGCCGCCTCCGCGAGCGTCCGCCCGGAAGAGGTGCTGCCCCGCCACGAGGCGAAGCGTCTCGACCCCTCTTCGCAGTTCGCCCTCATCGCGGCTCGCGAAGCCTGGGCGGACGCGGGCTCGCCCGAGGTCGCTCCCGAGCGCCTCGGCGTCGACTTCGCGACGGGGATCGGCGGCCTCTGGACGCTGCTCGACGCCTGGGACACGCTGCGCGAGAAGGGCCCCCGCCGGGTCATGCCGCTGACCGTGCCGATGCTGATGCCGAACGCGGCCGCCGGCAACCTGTCGCTGCAGTTCGAGGCCCGCGCCTACGCACAGACCGTCGTCAGCGCGTGCGCCTCCAGCACCGAGTCGATCATCCACGCCTTCCACCACCTGCAGGAGGGGCTGGCCGACGTCGTCATCGCCGGCGGCACCGAGTCGGCGATCCACCCGATCACGATGGCCGCGTTCGCGTCCGCGCAGGCGCTGTCGCGCCGCAACGACGACCCTGCCCACGCCTCCCGACCCGGCGCGATCGACCGCGACGGCTTCGTGATGGGCGAGGGTGCCGCGGCCCTCATCCTCGAGACCGAGGAGCACGCCAAGGCCCGCGGCGCGAAGATCTACGGCTACGTCCTCGGCGGTGGAGTGACCGCCGACGCGTACCACATCACCGGCAACGACCCCGAGGGCAAGGGTGCGGCCCGCGCCGTCGTCCAGGCACTCGAGGAGGCCGGCATCACCCCCGATCAGGTGACGCACATCAATGCCCACGCGACCTCGACGCCGGTCGGCGACCCCAACGAGTACGTCGCGCTGAAGAACGTCTTCGGCGACCGGATCGACGAGATCCCGGTTTCGGCGACCAAGGCGTCGACCGGACACCTCCTGGGCGGGACCGGCGCGCTGGAGGCGATCTTCTCCCTCCTCGCGCTGCGGGACCGCGTAGCCCCGCCGACGATCAACATGACCGAACCCGACCCGGAGGTGCCGTTCCGTCTGTCCGGAGAGGCGGCTCCGCTCGGCGACGGCCCGCAGATCGCCATCAGCAACTCGTTCGGCTTCGGCGGACACAACGCGGTGCTCGTGCTCGGCGGCGTCGACTGACCGCCTCCGCATTCACGACGAAGGCCCCCGGGATCCGATCCCGGGGGCCTTCGTCGTACGCGGTCCGCTCTGGCCCTTCGACAGGCTCAGGGACCCAGGGGCGCGCTCGCCCGGACGGCAAGGCGCTGCGAACGCTCCCGACGGCGGCGCTCGATCCGCGGGAGGAACCATCCGATCAACGGGCCGACGCCGAACGCGAACAGCACGGTGCCGACGCCCACCGGACCGCCGAGGAGGAAGCCGACGAGCAGCACGGACCCCTCGATGACCGTCCGCGCCAGCCAGACCGGCCATCGGGTCACCCGGACGAGCCCCGTCATGAGTCCGTCGCGCGGTCCGGGGCCGAAGTCCGCCGCGATGTAGAGACCGGTGGCGAACGCCAGCAGCACGAGACCGAAGGCGAACATGGGCGCCCCCAGCCAGACTGACCCCGGTGCCGGCAGCACGAGGAGCGTGAGATCGGCGAATGGGCCGATGAGCAGCGCGTTGAGCAGGGTGCCGAGGCCCACCCGTTGACGGAGCGGGATCCACAGCAGCAGGACGACGATCGAGATCAGCACCGTGACGACTCCGTACCCGAGTCCCGTCCAGCGCGCGACACCCAACGAGAGCACGTCCCAGGGCGCGACGCCGATGCCGCCTCGCACCATGAAGCCTAGGGCGACGCCGTAGAGGAAGAGCCCGCCCACGAGCTGCACCAGCCGCTCGACCAGGTCTCGACGGCTGGTCGCGGTGAACGGCAGGAAGACGGCACGGAAGAGCATCTCTCCATCGTGGCCCGTGCGAAGGCGTCACGAGGCCGACCACTGAGCGAAAAGTGGTCTGCACATGGAAGGCCACTTTGCGGCAGGCTGGAGGCATGGCCTCCCGTCTCGTCACCCAGCTCGGTACGCAGGACATCGACGACGCCTCGGCGTCGGGCCTGGCCGACCGCATCAGGGCCCTCATCCTCGATGGACGCCTCACCGTCGGCGAGCGGTTGCCGAGCGAGCGCGCCCTCGCGCTCGAGCTGCGGCGGTCACGCTCGACCATCACCCGCGCCTACGGCGTTCTCGAAGCCGGGGGCTACGTGAACCGGCGACACGGCGGAAGCACCAGAGTGGCTCTGCCGCATGGCCCGTCCGCGCCCGCGCCCGACCGGGACGACGAGGCGATCGACCTCTCGATCGCCTCGATGGATTCCACACCGGGCCTGTACGACGCGACCGTGCGGTCCCTCCCCCGGCTGGCGGCGCTGCGGGGCACGAGCGGCTACTCGCTGCAGGGCCTTCCCGAGCTCCGAGAAGCCGTGGCCCGCCGGTTCACCGAACGTGGCGCGGCGACCTCGGCCGACGAGATCATGATCACCTCCGGCGCCCTCAACGCCGTCAACCTCATCCTCACGGCGATCGGCCGCCGGGGCGAACGCGCCCTCGTGGAGCAGCCGACCTTCCCGCACGCGCTCGAGGCTCTGCACCGGCACGGCTACCGGCTGCTCCCGACGCCGGTCGACACCGACGGCTGGGACACCCGGCACCTCACCGACACCCTGCTGACGGCACGCCCGCACGTCGCGTACCTCATCCCCGACTTCCACAACCCCACCGGAGCGACGCTGCCGCAGGAGGAGCGGTCTCGGATCGCGACGACGGCCCGCAACACCGGCACGCACCTGATCGTCGACGAGACGACGGCAGAGCTCGACATCGACCGAGGATGGGCACCGGCGCCGATGGCGGCCGATGGCCCGAACGTGATCACGGTGGGATCGATGTCGAAGATCGCGTGGGGAGGCATGCGCATCGGCTGGATCCGCGCCGAGCGCTCGGTCATCGCCCGGCTCCTGGCCGTCCGTCCCTCGTTCGAGCTCGGCACCGCCCTCCTCGAGCAGTGCATCGCCGTGGAGTTGCTCGACGACGTCTCGGCACTGAGCCAGCACGTCCGGCGACGTCTCACTGCCGGGCGGGAAGCCGTGGCCACGGGAATCGCCGGGATCCCGGGGATGCGGATGCCGGAGACACCCGGCGGGCTCTCCGCCTGGATCGATCTCGGCGCTCCCCTGTCGACGACCCTCTCGCTCGCCGCACGCGAACGGGGACTCATCCTGCCACCCGGGCCGCGCTTCACGACCGGCGGGGTGTTGGAGCGGCGACTCCGGGTCCCGATCACGCTCCCGCCCGAGCGCGCGGCGGAGGCGATGACGCGCCTGGCGCAGGCCTGGGCGGACGTGCGCGGCGGTGGTGTGAACACCGTCGACGACCTCGCGCACGCGGCCGTGATCTGATCTGCGCAGACGAAGACCCCGCCCAGTCTGCCGGGGCGGGGTCTTCGTCGAGCGGAGCGGGGATTCGTCTTCTCAGCCTCCGGGATCACTCACCGGCATCCGATACTCACGCCTCCGCGCTCCCGGTATCGCCGGTCGGTCAGCCGACCTTGTGGAGCCAGACGACGCGCGCGTCGTCGCTGGCGTGGCGGAAGGGCTCCAGCTCCTCGTCCCAGGCGGAGCCCAGGGCGATGTCGAGCTCGCGCTGCAGCTCGACGGCGTTGCCCGCGGCGATCTCCATCGCGTAGCGGATGCGGTCCTCGCCGATGACGATGTTGCCGGCGGCATCGGTCTGGGCGTAGTGGATGCCGAGGTCGGGCGTGTGCAGCCACCGACCGCCGTCACTGCGCGGCGTGGGATCCTCGGTCACCTCGAACCGGAGGTGCTCCCAGCCCCGGATCGCGGTCGCGAGGGCAGCACCGGTACCGACGGGACCGTCCCAATAGAACTCGGCGCGGCGCGCGCCGGTCAGCACGGGCTGCTCGGTCCAGTCGAAGTTCACCGCACGCCCGATAGCGCGACCCACCGCCCATTCCAGGTGCGGGCAGAGCGCGCGAGGCGCCGAGTGGATGAAAACCACTCCGCGTGCGTAAGCCGTCGCCATGATCTCTCCGTTTCATCAGGTGCGTCTTCCCCTACGACCTGAACCACGAAGTGGCGAAAGTATGCGGTTGTGCGCCCATTCTCGCCGAGTTCCCGCGAAATCACAAGCATGTGATTCGACGACGAAGGCCCCGGTCCGCGGACCGGGGCCTTCGGGCGCTTCGACGAGCTCAGCGACCCAGTACGGGAACGCTCAGCGACCCAGTACGGGAACGCTCAGCGACCCAGTACGGGAACGCTCAGCGACCCAGTACGGGAACGCTCAGCGACCCGGTATGGGGAGGCTCAGGCCTCGCTCATGGCCTGCTTGACCTGCTGGCCCTTCGCCGCGTAGTAGGCCGCGCGAGCGGCGTCCTTGCGGGCCTGCTCGGCGTAGCCGAACTCGAGCACGTCCTGCGGGACCTCGACGTTCGGGACGTCGTCGGTGCCGTGGTACTTCTCGATGTAGGCGTCGAGCTCGGGACCGGAGGTCCACGAGGTGATGAGGCAGTAGCGCGGGTCGGTGCCGTTGTGGGTGGCCGCGTGCCACAGACGCTGGGTGTCGACGATGAGCTGCGCACCGGCCGGGAGGGCGATGCGGTACTCGATGCTGGGGTCCGTGCGGTTCTCACGCAGGACGAAGTAGCTGTCCTTGTCGTCCGTCAGGTTGAAGAACCCGCGCACGACCCAGCCGGTGCCGTCCGGGTTCAGGCGGTTGTTGTCGTCCTGGTGGAGGTTGTAGAGGCAGTCGCCGTACGGTGTCGGCTGCAGCTCGATGACGCGGCAGCGGCCGACGTTCGCGCCGGGCTCCTGCGCACGGCGCGTGAGGTTCGGGGCCTTGGCGGTCTGCTCGTCGATCCAGACGCCGTCCTTGTCGGTGCGCGGCGGCTTGTGGTTCCAGAAGCCGTTGCACTCGATGTCGCCGAAGGCGCTGGCGAGGGGCGCGAACCGGGTGTCGCCCGAGGACTTCCAGTCGACGTACTCGATGTCGAGCCACTCCTTGGGGTCGGCCTCCTGGTCGTAGCTGTCGAGGACGACGAAGCCCTTCTCCTCCAGCGCTGCGGACTTGATGTATCCCATGATCGAGTCATGTTCCTTTCATCGGGGGCCAGCACGTTTTAACAGGCCCTGATAAGGCAAGGCTAACAGCGGGACCTGGCCCTCCCCCGGAGGGTCGCCGTGGATAAGCGAATAGACTGGGCGGGGCACCCGGCGCGTCCGTGGCGCCTGTCGCTACGGGAGGACGAGACACCAGCATGAGCACCGCGACCAACGTCGAGGCGACGGCAGTCAACACGATCGAATGGCTCGCGGCGGGACGCACGACGATCGTCGTCCCCGTCTACCAGCGGCAGTACCGCTGGGACATCGGCGGCTGCGAGCGGCTCCTCTCCGACGTCAGGGCGGTGGCCGCCGAAGACGACGCGCATCGCCACTTCATCGGATCGATCCTCTCCGCCGAGGACGGCTCCGGTCCGGACGCCGACCTCATCCTCATCGACGGGCAGCAGCGCCTCACCACGCTCATGCTCCTCGTCGCCGCGCTGCATCACTCGGTGCGCGACCGCGATCCGGAGCTCGCCGCCGACCTGGCCCGCGTGCTGGTCCGCCCCGACGATCCCGAGCGCACGAAGCTCCGTCCGCACGACGCCTGGGCCGATCTCTACGAGTCGGTCGTGCTCGATCGCCGCGACGACCTCGACCGGGAGTCGCGCTTCGACGACAACTACGCATTCTTCCGCAGCCAGATCCATGCCGACGAGGTGCCGTTCATCTGGCAGGGGCTGCAGCGACTGGAGCACGTCTCGATCACGCTCGGCGCCCAGGCCAACGCGCAGCAGATCTTCGAGAGCCTGAACTCCACCGGCGAGCCGCTGCGGGATCACGAGCTGATCCACAACTACATCCTCATGGGCCTGAACCATGCCGAGCAGCTGGACGTGGAAGCCCGGTTCTGGCTGCCGATCGAGCAGCACACGGGCGAGGCGATCGGCGCGTTCTGGCGCCACTATCTCGTACTCGTGACGGGGCGGGAGGTGGCGGCGAACGGAGAGCACGGCGTGTACAGCGCCTTCCGCCAGTCGTTCCCGCGCGTCGACGTCGCCCACCTCCAGGCCGACGCCGAAACGTGGCGGCACTATGCGGAGATCTACGGCATCCTCCTCGATCCGACGAAGGAGCAGGACCCGGAGATCGCGCGGCAGCTGGGGTACGTGAACACGTTCGGACGCTCCTCGTACCCGCTGATCATGAGCGCCTACAGCGATCACGCGCGCGGGCTGATCGACCGAGCCCAGCTCATCGAGACGCTCGAGTGGCTGCAGGCGATGTTCCTGCGCCGCGCGCTCGTGAATCTCCCTGCCGAGCGACTCATCGCCCGGCTCTGTCGTGCCCGTCGCGACGGACACGACGCCCTCGCCCGTGCCATCGCGCGGATCACCCCCTCCGACGAGCGGGTCAGCGCCGTGCTCAAATACAGCGAGCTGCCGTATCCGGCCTACGTGCTCGGCCGGCTCGAGGGCGTCGACGACGTGGACGGCTTCGACGTCGAGCACATCGTGCCCGCCGTGCCCGGCGACGCCTGGTCCGGCGACGGCGTGCGTCCCTGGAGCGAGTACTCCGAGGACGAGCAGAACAGCCACCGTGCCCTCGCACCCACCCTCGGCAACCTCACGCTCCTGGAGCAGGGGCTGACGGAGCGGGTGTTCGGCGCTTCCTTCCCCGCCAAACGCGATGAGGCCTACGCCCGCAGCGCGGTGCCGGCAACCCGCGCCCTCGCCGCACAGGAATCCTGGGGCACGGCGGCCATCACCGCACGCACGGTGGCGCTGACGGCCGACCTCGTCCGCGTGTGGGCACGACCCGCACTGCCCGAGATCGACGACGACGGCCTCACCCCGATCCTCGACGCCGTCCGCCGCCGCGGCTGGCCCGCGGGGTGGGAGCGCGAGTTCGACTACGTGGAATACCGCGGCGAGCGGTGGGAGGTGTACGACGTCAAGCACCTGTTCAATCGCGTGTTCCGTCGGGCTTGGACCGACACGACCGAGGCCGCTCTGGCCTACTGCGCGACCCACGGCGGACCGATCTACCGCGACAAGGCGTGGAAGGGGCAGTGGGACGACCTCGACGACACGCACTTCCTTTACATGGGTTGGGACTCGAACTACATGATGACGGCCGTCCAGGGAGTCCTCGACGAGTCCGGCATCGCCGCCGAGGTCTTCGTGAAGTACTCCTACATCGGGAATGTGATGTGACCATGACCACTGTCATCCGCCGCCGCCTGCTCGACCTTGTGCTCGAGGACCACACGCTCACGGTCCCCCTCGTGTGGGACGACCCGGCAGATACGCGCACGATCGACGTGTTCGCCCGCGTGGTGGCACGCGAGGGCGGCGAGGCCCTCCCCTATCTGGTCTTCCTGCAGGGCGGGCCGGGCCACGAGGCGCCGCGCCCCTTCCACGCCTCCACGGCACCGGCGTGGCTGGATCAGGCCCTCGCGCACTATCGGCTCGTGCTCCTGGACCAGCGCGGCACCGGCCTCTCCTCCCCCGTCGGCGACGGCGACCTCGCGCAGGGCGCCGAAGCCGTCGCCGAGCACCTGACGCACCTGCGTGCGGATGCCATCGTGCGCGACTGCGAGGCACTGCGGGAGCATCTGGGGGCATCGACCTGGAGCGTCCTCGGTCAGTCGTTCGGCGGCTTCACGACGCTGGCCTACCTGTCCACCCACGCGGATTCCCTCGACGACGTCTTCATCACCGGCGGTCTCAGCACGGTCGAGCGCGATCCGGACGAGGTGTACGCGCTCTGCTTCGACAAGATGCGCACGGCCTCCGAGCGGTACTACCGGCGCTTCCCGGAGCACCGCGACGTCATGCGACGCCTGGTCGATCTCGCGGACGCCGGTGAGCTCGTCCTTCCCGACGGCGAGGTCGTGTCGCCTTCGCGCCTGCGCTCCGTCGGCTCCGCGCTCGGCACCGACGACGGCTGGCAGACGGTCTGGTCCTTGCTGGAGCGGGATCCCGCGTCCAACGCCTTCCGGCACGACCTCCAGCACGCCATGCCCTTCGGCGGCCGCAACCCGCTGTACTACGCGTTCCATGAGTCGAGCTATGCGAACGGGCACACCACGCGGTGGTCCGCCGAGCGCGTCGAGCCGACGGACTTCCGCGACGATCCGACCCTCTTCACGGGCGAGCACATCCGCCGCGAGTGGGCCGACACCGTCCCGGCGCTGCAGCCCTGGCGCGAGGTGACGTCCATCCTGGCGGAGCACCCCTGGCCGCGGATCTACGACACCGCCGCCCTCGCCGCCTCCGGGGCGACGGGCGCCGCCGCCGTGTACGTGAACGACGTGTATGTGCCCCTGGAGTTCTCGTTGGAGACCGCCCGCCTCCTCCCCGGTGTGACCCCGTGGGTGACGAGCGAGCATGAGCACAACGGCCTGCGGACGGGGCCCGTGCTGGAGCGGTTGATCGACCTCGCCCACGGACGCCGCCTCCGCTGACCTCCGCCGCGCGACGGATGTCACCGCCGCGCTCCGCGATCTATCCTGGGGCCATGGAGCATCTGCTCGGGTGGACCACGATCGTCCTCGTGCTCGGCACGGGGCCGGTGCTGTTCTTCGTGGGCATCCGGCATTCCCTCTCCCGTCGTCCCGTCGAGGAGAAGTACGAGCAGGCCGGGTCCGGAGGGCTGGTCGGCGTCTTCGACGCGGTGTGGTCCCCCACCGCGCACGAGGCCGGCCAGGAGCGAGACCGGCAGACCCGGCGCACGGCCCCGGCGCCGACCCCCGGAGATCCGCCGGGCCGCATCGAGCGCGGACGCATCGTCATCGACGTCTGAGCGACTCGCCCACCCCGCGCATGACGAAGGCCCCGCACTCCGAGGAGTACGGGGCCTTCGTGGGCGGTCTTACTTGGAGGAGCCGCCGAAGCCCTTGAAGCGCTGGTTGAACTTCTCGACGCGGCCGGCCGAGTCCATGATGCGCTGCTTGCCCGTGTAGAAGGGGTGCGAGGCCGACGAGATCTCGACGTCGATCACCGGGTACTCCACGCCGTCCAGCTCGATCGTCTTGTCGCTCGTGACAGTGGAGCGGGTGAGGAAGGTCTCGCCCGAACCCAGGTCGCGGAACACGACAGCCTTGTACTCGGGGTGAATGTCAGTCTTCATGGGATTCCTTTGTTGCTGCCCTGGATTGTGCCAGGGACGAGGGAAGTCTGTGGTGCCGAACGCACCAAGGATCGATTCTACCAGTACTTCGACAAGCTCAGTAACCCATCGGAACCGAGCTCAGTAACCCAGCGGGGACCGAACTCAGTGACCCACGGGGACCGAGGTCAGGAGGCGGCGCGGGCGGAGTAGCGCCCGTCCTCGCTGCTGAGCGCGATCGGCATCCCGAAGGTCTCGCCCAGGGCATCCGCGGTGAGCGTCTCGGCGATCGGGCCCGCGGCGACCACGGCACCGTCGCGGATCAGCAGCACGTGCGTGAACCCGACGGGGATCTCCTCGACGTGATGCGTCACCATGAGCATCGCGGGCGTCGTCGGCGCCGACGCATAGCCGCCGAGCAGAGCCAGCAGCTCCTCGCGCGACCCGAGGTCGAGCGAGGCGGTCGGCTCGTCGAGCAGCAGGAGCTCCGGGTCCGTCATGACCGCCCTGGCGATCTGCACGCGCTTCTGCTCGCCGTCGCTCAGCGTGCCGAAGGTGCGGTCGGCGAGGTGCGCGAGACGCCAGTCGCCCAGCACGCGCAGCGCACGCCGCTCGTCGATGTCCTCGTAGCTCTCGTTCCAGCGCCCGAGCACGGAGTACGCCGCCGTCAGGACGGTGTTGAGCACCGTCTCGTCGCGCGGGATGCGCTTGGCCATGGCGGACGACGCGAACCCGATCCGCGGACGGATCTCGAAGACGTCGGCGCGTCCGAGTGTCTCGCCGAGGATGGTGACCGTGCCCGAGGTGGGGTGCATCAGCGTGTCGGCGAGCTGCAGCAGGGTCGTCTTCCCCGCACCGTTCGGCCCGAGGATCACCCATCGCTGATCGTCCGAGACCTGCCAGGTCACGTGATCGATGATGTTGCGCCCCTCTCGGCGCACGACGACGTCGGTGAACTCCAGAGCGATCGGCATACCGAAAGCCTATCGGCTCAGGCGGACAGCTCTGCGTAGAGCGCGCGCGTCTCGTCGGCGATCGCGACCCAGCTGAACTTCGCGCGGGCCCTCTCCCGACCGGCCTCCCCGTACTCCCGCGCCCGCGCCGGATCCGTGGCGACCTCGGTGAGGACTGCCGCGAGATCGGCGATGAAGCGGTCGGGGTCGGTCGGTGTGCCCGTACCGTCCTGCACCTGCTCGATGGGGACCAGCCGGCCCGTCACGCCGTCGTCGACGACCTCGGGGATGCCGCCGGTCGCCGTTCCCACGACGGCCGCTCCGCAGGCCATGGCCTCGAGGTTCACGATCCCGAGCGGCTCGTAGACGGACGGGCAGACGAAGGTGGTCGCTGCGGCCAGGATCGCCGACAGCTCGTCCCGCGGCAGCATCCGCTCGATCCACACCACGCCCTCTCGGGTCTGCTGCAGCAGCCGCACCCCCTCCTGGACCTCCGCCATGATCTCCGGCGTGTCCGGAGCACCGGCGCAGAGGATGAGCTGGACCTCGGGCGGCAGCAGCCGTGCCGCCTGCAGGAGGTAGGGCAGACCCTTCTGCCGCGTGATGCGTCCGACGAAGACCACCGAGGGTCGGTCAGGATCCATGCCGATCGAGGAGAGGAAAGCTCGATCCTGGACCGGACGCCAGCGCTCCACATCGATCCCGTTGTGGATCACCCGGACCCGCGCGGGGTCGACCTGCGGATAGCTGCGGAGGATGTCCGCGCGCATGCCGGCACTCACCGCGATCACCGCGGCGGCGTTCTCGTAGGCGAGCTTCTCGATACCGCTCGACACGGCGTAGCCGCCCCCGAGTTGCTCGGCCTTCCACGGCCGCAGCGGCTCGAGGCTGTGCGCCGTGAGCACGTGCGGGATCCCATGGAGCTGGGAGGCGAGGTGTCCTGCGAAGTTCGCGTACCAGGTATGGCTGTGCACGACGTCGGCGCCCGCGATGGCCGACACGATCTCCAGGTCCGTTCCGAGCGTCTGCAGCGCCGGGTTGGCGGCGGAGAGGCTCTCGGGAGCGCGGTAGGCGAAGGTGCCCTCCTCGTCGCGCGGCGCGCCGAACGCACGCACCGTCACATCGATGTCCCGACGCAGTGCCGAGACGAGTTCGGCGACGTGCACACCCGCGCCTCCGTAGATCTCCGGCGGATACTCCTTGGTGATCATCTCGACTCGCATGCCTAGACGCTATCGAGCGGGTTGTCCAGATGCTAGTTCCCCGCGCCGAACGGGATCTATGGTGGACCCATGTCCGCTCCAAAGAAGGTCTTCGGGATCATCCTCGCTGGCGGCGAGGGCAAGCGACTCATGCCGCTGACGGCCGACCGCGCAAAACCCGCCGTCCCGTTCGGCGGCCAGTACCGCCTGATCGACTTCGCCATCTCGAACCTCATCAACTCCGGGCTGAGACAGATCGTCGTGCTCACGCAGTACAAGTCGCACAGCCTCGACCGGCACATCTCCCAGACCTGGCGCATGTCGGCCCTGCTCGATTCGTACGTGACCTCGGTCCCGGCCCAGCAGCGCCTGGGCAAGCGCTGGTTCTCCGGCTCCGCCGACGCGATCCTGCAGAGCATGAACCTGATCAACGACGAGAAGCCCGACATCGTCGTCGTGATCGGCGCCGACCACGTCTATCGGATGGACTTCCGGCAGATGCTCGAGGCGCACATCGAGTCCGGCGCGAAGGCGACGGTCGCCGGCATCCGTCAGCCACTCGCTCTGGCGTCCCAGTTCGGGGTCATCGACGCCGACCCGGAATCCGGGCGGATCCGCCAGTTCCTGGAGAAGCCGACCGACGCCACGGGTCTCGCGGACTCCCCGCACGAGGTCCTGGCCTCGATGGGCAACTACATCTTCGACACCGACGCCCTGATCGCGGCCGTCGAGGCCGACGGGGAGCTGCCCACGTCGAGCCACGACATGGGCGGCGACATCGTCCCGTACTTCGTCGACCGCGGCGAGGCCGGCTACTACGACATGAAGCAGAACGAGGTCCCGGGGTCGTCGCCGCGCGACCGCTCCTACTGGCGCGACGTGGGGACGATCGACTCGTTCTTCGACGCGCACCGGGACCTGATCTCGACGCTCCCGATCTTCAACCTCTACAACATGGAGTGGCCGATCCACTCGCAGGCGGTCAACTCCCCGCCGGCGAAGTTCGTCCGCGACTCGGTGGGGCGGATCGGCAACGCCATCGACTCGATCGTCTCGCTGGGGTCGGTGCTCTCCGGCACGCACCTCGAACGCAGCGTCGTGGGGCCGTGGACCCTGGCCGGCGGCGGCTCGACCATCACGGACTCCGTGGTGTTCGATCACGTGCACGTCGGACAGGGTGCCCGCGTGCACCGCGCGATCCTCGACAAGAACGTGGTCCTCGCCGACGGCGCGACGGTCGGAGTCGACCGTGAACGCGATCTCGCCCGCGGGTTCACGGTCACGGAGTCGGGGATCACGGTCGTGGGCAAGGGCGTGTTCATCGAACGCTGACGCGTCATGCGGCACGGGCTCCGGTCCCCCGGGTCGCTAGGCTCGGGGGGTGACCACCGCGCGATTCCTCGTCGTCCTCGATGCCGATTCCACGCTCATCCGGAACGAGGTGATCGAGCTCCTCGCAGAGGAGGCCGGGCGTCGGGCCGAGGTGCAGGCGGCCACCGAAGCCGCGATGCGCGGGGAGATCGACTTCGCGACGAGCCTCCGCTCCCGGGTCGCTGCTCTCGCGGGCGTTCCCGTCGAGGCGTTCGCCCGCGTTCGCGCCCGCGTGGAGCCGACCCCGGGCGTCCGCGACCTCACCGCCGCCGTGCACGCACGGGGCGGAGTCGTCGGCGTGGTCTCGGGCGGGTTCCACGAGATCCTCGACGAGGTCGCACCGGGACTCGGCGTGGACCGCTGGCGCGCGAACCGCCTCGAGGTCGCCGACGGCGCGCTCACGGGCCGGGTGGACGGTGACATCGTGGACGGCACGGCCAAGGCCTTCTGGCTGCGCACCTGGGCCGAGGAGCTCCGCGTGGCGCCGCATGCGACCATCGCGATCGGCGACGGCGCCAACGACCTCCCGATGATGGCGGTCGCCGGCCTGGGCCTCGCCTTCAACGCCAAGCCCGCCGTCCGCGAGTCCGCGAGCCTTGTCATCGGCCCGATCGACCTCGGGACGGTCATCCCTCTGCTCCCCTGACCCTGGCCGATGTCCGGGGCCGGGTCTACGGTCGGATCATGGACATCATCCTCATCCCCGGCCTCTGGCTCGACGCCTCCAGCTGGGACGACGTCGTGCCCGCCCTCGAGCGCGCCGGCCACCGCCCTCGCCCGCTGACCATGCCCGGGCTCGACGCGTCTGCGGAGACAGCGGCGGGTATCGGTATCGAGGACTGGGTCGCCGCCGCGGTCGCCGCCGTCGATGCCGCGGAGGGCGATGTGGTGGTCGTCGGGCACAGTGGCGGAGGCAATGTCGCCTGGGGCGTCGCCGACGCACGACCTGACCGCGTGGCCAGGGTCGTCTTCGTCGACACCGTGCCCCCACCCCCGGGCTCGGGCATCAGCGAGTTCCCGGTGCAGGACGGCGTCGTCCCGTTCCCGGGCTGGGGCTTCTTCCCGGACGAGGACGTGCACGATCTGGACGACGAGACCCGCACGAGGACCGTCCCGCTCACTCACAGCGTGCCCGCGCGGGTGCCGACGGACGAGCTCGCTCTGAGCGACCCGGCGCGGTTCCGCATCCCGGTCACCCTGCTGATGGGAGGGCTGGATCAGGACGCCTTCGATGCCGTGATCATCCAGTGGGGTCCGTACGCGGAGGAGTACGGGGCGATCGACGACGCCGAGGTCGTCCGGATCGGCTCCGCGCACTGGCCCCAGTTCTCGGCGCCCGAGCGTTTCGCCGAGCTCCTCGTGCGCGCGATCGATCGCTGACGGGGAGAGCCGGGCTCAGTGCCCCATGCCGAGACCGCCGTCGACCGGGATGACGGCGCCCGAGATGTAGCCGGCGTCGTCGCTCGCCAGCCAGGTCACGACGCCTGCGACCTCATCCGGCGTCGCGAAACGTCCGGCGGGGATGTTCGCCTTGTACTGCTTCTGCGTCTCCTCGGGGAGTTCCGCGGTCATGTCGGTCTCGATGAAGCCGGGTGCCACCACGTTGGCGGTGATGCCGCGTCCGCCGAGCTCGCGCGTGAGCGAGCGGGCGAAACCGACCAGCGCGCTCTTCGAGGCGGCGTAGTTCGTCTGCCCCGCGGAGCCGTAGAGGCCCACGACGCTGGAGATGAGGATGACCCGTCCGAACCGCGCTCGCAGCATCCCCTTCGAGGCCCGCTTGACGACGCGGAACGTGCCGCCGAGGTTCGTCGCCACGACGCTGTCGAAGTCGTCCTCGCTCATGCGCATGAGCAGGGTGTCCTTGGTGATGCCCGCGTTGGCGACGACGATCTCCACCGGGCCGAGCTGCTGCTCCACCTCGGTGAAGGCCGCGTCGAGAGCGGCGGCGTCCGTGACGTCGGCGCGCACCGTCAGGGTGCCCTCCGGACCCTCGCCGCTGCGAGCGGTCACCGCCACCCGGTAGCCCTCCCGCACGAAGCGCTCGGCGATGGCGCGGCCGATGCCGCGATTGCCTCCGGTGACGAGGACGACGCGCTCCGCGCTCATGGGACACTCCTGGGTCTGGGGTCGAGGGCCGGGAATCCGAACCGTGATCGATCCTAGCGACGTTGCTGTGCCGCCTTCACGACGGCCGTTTGACAGACGAGGGGCGGGCTGGGACTCTGAGGGCGACGAAAGGCATCAGAGTGAGCGATCCCCGTATCTCCGGTCCGTCGGGTGAGCAGCCCCCGGCCCTCCCATCGGCCCCCGGCTCCTCGCCTGCGTACCCGGGATTCCCGCAGACTCCCCCGGCGCATGCCGCGCCGCAGCAGTATTCGGCCCCTCAGCAGTATTCGGCCCCTCAGCAGTACGCGGCCCCGCAGCCGTATGGGGCTGCGCCTGCCCGCCCGATCAGCGGCCTCGCGATCACCTCCCTCGTCTGCGGCATCGCCGGTGTCGTGCTGTTCTGGGCGATCGTGCCGATGCTCGCCTCGATCGCGGCCGTGATCACCGGTCACATGGCGCTCGGGCAGATCCGTCGCACCCCCGGTCTCGGAGGCCGCGGCATGGCGATCGCCGGGCTCATCCTCGGCTACGTCATGATCGGCGTGCTGGTCTTCACCATCGTGTCGACGATCATCGGCCTCGTCGTCTTCGGCGCCTTCACCCTGCCGTTCGTCTTCGCGAGCTGACGCCTCGCCCGGGCATGCCGATGTCGCCACGGCGGCGTAGGCTGGAACCATCGTGAAGAGCGCACGTCGAGTCCCGGCCGTCACCTCACTGCCGCAGTCCCCGCGGGATGAGGGTGACCACCGTGTGCGCCGGTACGCCCTCACGATGACGATCCGCATCGTCTGCTTCGGGCTGATGTTCTTCGTGCAGCCCTTCGGCTGGTGGACATGGGTCTTCGCGCTGGCCGCCGCTGTCCTCCCGTACATCGCGGTCGTCTTCGCCAACGCGGGCAGCGACAGCACGGAGACCGCCGCCGAGTCGCCGCTGCGCGAGATCGACGCGCCGCCCGCACCGTCGCTCGCTCCGGAGACCGCCCCCGACGTCATCACCATCCGCGAAGGCCGCACGGACCGATGAGCGAGCTCATCTGCTCGCGCGCCGGATGCCGGAGCGCGGCCACGAAGCAGGTCGTCTGGCGCAACCCGCGCATCCACGCCGCCGACCGCGAGAAGATCTGGCTGGCGTGCGATGAGCACGTCGGCTTCCTCCACGACTACCTGGCCGCGCGGGACTTCCCGGTGACGGTTCGAGACGGGGTGCCCTCCTCATGAGCAACCGCCTGACCCGCTGGGGCGTGTACGTCCTCATCGCCATCGGCTTTGCGATCGCCTGCGTCTTCCTGTCGAACTGGCAGTTCGAGCGTAACGAGTCCAGGGCCGAGCAGATCGCGCTCGTGGAGCAGAACTACGACGCACCGGCCGTCCCCCTCGCCGACGTGGTCGCCGACGACGAGCTCGACCCCGCAGACGAATGGCGCCCCGTCACGCTGCAGGGCGAGTACCTCGCCGACGAGCAGCTTCTGGTCCGCAACCGTCCCCACGGCGGAACGAGCGCGTTCGAGGTGCTGGTCCCTTTCCGTGACGCGGACGGCCGTGTGCTCATCGTCGACCGCGGCTGGGTGCCCCCGGGCGAGGGGCAGCTCCCGGACGCCGTTCCGTCGCCGCCGTCCGGCGAGGTCACGGTGACCGTCCGCCTGCGTCCCGGCGAGCCGCTTCCCGGGTCCGGACGCGGGGCTCCGGAGGGCCAGGTGCCCACGATCCACCTCCCGTCCATCGCCGACCTCGTCGGGGACGACGTGATCACCGGCACCTACGGACGCCTGGTCGAGGAGCAGCCCGCCGCCGACACGGCACTGGGTGGCTTCGAGTCCCCCACCGACGACCCGGGTCCGCACCTGTCCTATGCGATCCAGTGGATCCTGTTCGCCATCATGGGCTTCATCTTCATCGGATACATCATCCGCACGGAGATCGTGAAGCACCGCGAAGAGGTCGAGGGGAAGCCGGCACCGGTGAAGGCGCCGAAACGCCGCGACCGCGACGCGGACGCCGAGGACGAACTGCTCGACGCCCGCTGAGCGGGCCGGGGATCGTCAGCCCCGACCCCGTCGGCGCCGTGCCGTCATCGCCACGAGCCCCGTGGCGAACAGGAGGGTCCCGAGCAGCAACGTGCCCCACGGGTCCCCACCGGTGCGGGGAAGACGGCCGCCGCCAGGGTCCGCTCCGGAGCCGTTCGAGGGCGGAGTGGGCGTCGGCGGCACGGGGGCGTCCTCCCAGACGGCGTAGAGGACGAGGTCGGCGGTGAGCGTCGAGATGCTGAGCCGGTCGAACGCGGGATCGGCGACCGTCGCGTCCGCGGACGCCGACCACCCGAGGAACGTGGTCCCGGGACCTCGGAAGAGCAGGTCGAATGCTCCGGGATACGTGATGGACGCCTCCGGAGGCCCATCCCAGGTGACGGTGCCGTCGGCCCCGCCGTTCTCCTGGAAGGTCACGGCGAACGAGGGAGACGGATCGGAGTACACGGCGGTGAGCGTGATGTCTCGTCCTGCGAAGCGCACCGTGTGTCCCGCCCGGAAGAGTCCGTCAGCCGCCACGGGGCTCGTGATGATGCGCGCCGCCGCGATCGTCGCGATGCGCCAGCCGACGAAGACCTCGTCACCCCGGGTCAGTCCCGCTCCGTCCACGACGATCGCGCTCGATCCGGCGTCGTAGCCGAGCGGATCCGTCGGCACGGTGCCGCCGGTGTTGCCGTCCCCGTCGTAGTGGAGGGTGAAGGGAGCGGCCTCCGGCTGCTGCCACCGGGCGTAGAGCTCGAGGTCGGCGCCGACCGGCGTGTCGAAGTCATACGGCACGAAGAAGCCTGCTGTCGTCCGCTGGTACCAGCCGAGGAACGTCTGGCCGTCCGGTACCGGGGGCAACGGATCCGGAGTGGTCGCCATCCCCTGGTCCTCGACCGTCTGCGTCAGCTCGTCGATGGGCTCCGGGCTGGAGGGATGGTCGTAGAACCGGACCGTGTGCGGATCCGTCAGCCACCGCGCGTAGAGCACCAGGTTGCTGGCCGGCATCGTCGCTCCGTCGAACGTGAACGGCACGTTGAACTGGGAGTCGGTGTACCAGCCGAGGAAGACATCGCGACCCCGGGTGGGGTCGGCAGGCGCCGACGCCTCGAGCGAGGTCTCGAAGGGGATGCCCGTGACGGCGGGGATCGCTGTGCCGCCACCCGTCACGAAGCTGAGCGCATACGTGTTGCGGCTGTAGAACTGGTACCGGTATCTGTCGTTGACGTTCCCGCTGTTGTTGAGCTGATAGAGCCGTCCGGACGGCTGGTCCAGCTGGAAGTAGTTGCCCTGGGTGTTCGTTCCGGTGCCGTACCCGACGTACGACGTGAACCCGTCGATGACGCTCGCCACCTGCCGATCGCCGGTCGACGCCCAGTACCAGGCGCTCCGGTACTGCTCGAAGACCTGGTGACCGGCGGGGACGGCGGCGCGCACGGCGGTCTTGTTGTTGGCGTACAGCGTCTCCACCCGCAGCGGGTCGTTCGGGGTGCCGTCCGGCGCGAGGACGACATCCGGCGCCGACTGACCCTGGTCGAGAGCCTCGGCGTACTCGAACCGCTGCGTGAGGTTCTGCGTGGACGCGGCCGCCATCTTGCCGGTCATGGTCGTGGTGCGTCCGGCGAGATCGACGGACCCGGCATCCGCACCCGCACCGGTGTAGACCGCGGTGAAGATCAGCGGCGTGAACTGCTGGGGTCCCCAACCGCGGAGGACGCAGCTCTGATTCTCCGTCCCGGCGTCGTAGACGGTGATCATCCCGGACCCGTCGGTCTGCGACAACGGCACCGGTGCCACGCCCGCGGCCTGCATGTCGAAACCGATCTTCTCGCGCACCGAGAACGTGCCGAGCAGCTGCGCGCCACCGGACACGGTCGACGCGAAGTAGGTGTTGCCGCCGACATCCATGGTGATGTCGTAGGTGCCCGCGGCGGCGCACGCGGCGGGGACATTGGCCGAGCTCCCCGGGGCGATGAGCCGGAAGTCCGTGCGCCACAGCGCCCGCGTCAGATAGACGTTCACCACCGTCGACCCGTCGCCCTGCACCGTGACGTCCTGTTGACTCACCGCCAGGTCGGCGAAGGTGAGCGGATCGGACTGCACGACGGCGGGGTCGAGCTGCGCGCGCACGAGCTCCTTGATGAGCGTCGGGAGGTCGTCCTTCGCGGTCGGGCCCCCGACGGTGGAACCCGCGGTCGCCGAGGAGGCGATGTCATCGAGGAAGAGGAAGTTCGCCGGATCCGCCAACTGGGCGTCGCTGAGCCTCCCGTCGTCGTCGGTCCACGCCGGGGGTGCGGCGCCCGCCGCGGTGAACACCGGGGACGGGTAGGACTCGGGAACGACGTTCGGCTTCTCCAGCCAATAGCTCACGTGGTACTCGACGTCCTGCCCCTGCCACCCCGCGTAGAGCGTGGTGGTGTCCGTCAGCGGGAGGTCGACGGGCTGCGATCGCGCGGCATCCGCCCACCACTGCGTGAACGTGTAGCCCGTGCGGGTCGGGGGTGGGACAGCCGCGAGATCCGCTGCGGTGAAGGCCGTGTCGGGCTCGACGACGAACTCCGGGGTCACCGCGGTACCGTCCGTCACGAAGGACACCGCGAAACCGGAGACGAGGATCGGCACCAGCCGGAAGTTCCCGGTGACCGGGGTCGCGAAGTCGTACGGGCTCCGGGTCGGGTCGTCCTCGCGGTACCACTCCCCCGTGAAGACCTTTCCGTCCGGCACCTCGGCGACATCGGGAGCGATCTCGCCCAAGGGCTCGCCGTCCCGCACTTCATCGGCGTCGATGATGCGTTCCGCGTCCTGCCCCGCGGGACCGGCGAGGAACTGCACGACCCGCGTGTCCGCGAAGGTGGCTCGGACGACGAGGTCCGTCGTGATGACCGTGCTCTCGAACCGGAAGGGCTCCTCGGCACCGGCGGGTCCCGTGACCCAGCCGTCGAACGGTCCCTCCGCGGACGTCGGTGCCGGCTGCCGCGGCGCCAGCCCTCCGTCCGCGACGGCGACCTGTGCGACGGTGCTGCCGAGAGACTCGAACGTGACGGTGTGATACCCCCAGATGCCCGGCGTCGTCGGTCCGCCGACGGGAGCGGCCGCGAGAGCCGGAGCCGCGGTGGCCACCGCTCCGGCGACTCCGAGGACCAGCGCAAGCGCGGCGACGAGAGTCCGACGTCGTGCCCTGCGCATGTGGTCGTCCCCCTCCGGCGAGCAGATCGCTACAGTGTGCCACCCCGCCACTCTCCGTTCCACCCCCTCTCACCCCGGGTCTCACCCTCCCCTCCCTCCCCTCCGCCCGCCCTGCCGAGCTCAAAAAGTCCCCTCACCTCGAGCTCCCGTGACCGTTTTCCATCCCGCATCCGCGTGCGCCGCGGTTGCGGGATCAGAAACGGGCGTGCGGCAGCGCCGGGACGCCCCTTTTTGATCCCGCGCGGGACGACCGTGCGGGATCGGAAACGGGACGACCGTGCGGGATCGGAAACGGGCCGCCCGCGTGGGGAAAGGGGGCGTCAACGCACCAGGGAGCCGGGGACGGCGGCGGAGGAAGGGGCGGGGGCGGAAACGGGGGCGGGGGCCGCGAGCTGCCAGCGGCCGTCGACACGACGGTAGACGATCCGGGTGTGGTTCCGGTCGGACGCCCCCTGCCAGAACTCGACCCGCGTCGGAACCACCCGCCACAGCACCCAGTCCCCCGGTTGCAAACCCCCGCGTGCGCTCTCGGAGCGGGCCGCGAGGTCGGCGTCGCTCTCGGTCGCCGACGCCTCCTCCACGGTTCCTCGGACTCGGACCGCGCGCCGCTGCGGCTGCCACCAGAGGTTCAGCGCCGCCGCCGGACGCGCACCGAGCTGCGCGGCCTTCCGGGAGGACCGGGCCCCGGCGAACGCCCAGCCGCGCGCGTCGACGTCCTTGAGGATCAGCGTGCGCGCGTCAGGGATGCCGTCGGCGTCCACCGTCGCCAGCGTCGCCGCGTGCGGTTCGGGGACGCCGGCCGTCGCCGCCTCGCGGAGCCACTCCCGGAAGAGCAGCACCGGATCGTCCGGAAGGTCGTCGAGGTGCAACGGCGGAGCCGTCCCGGTGAGGGTGGGCTGCGCGCGCAACCACGTCGCGAGTTCCGAGGGAGGAAGGATCGGGTGCGCCGCCATCCTCCGACTATGCCACGACCCGCTACGCGAGCTCGATGAGGTCCTGGTACTCCTGGCTCCAGATGTCCTCGACGCCGTCGGGCAGGATGAGGACCCGCTCGGGGTTCAGCGACTGCACCGCGCCGGGGTCGTGCGACACGAGCACCACCGCACCCTCGTAGTGGGCCAGCGCCCCGAGGATCTCCTCGCGCGAGGCCGGATCGAGGTTGTTCGTGGGCTCATCGAGCAGGAGGAGGTTCGCGGACGACACGACGAGCGTCGCCAGCGACAGCCGGGTCTTCTCGCCACCGGACAGCACACCCGCCGGCTTGAGGACGTCGTCGCCGGTGAACAGGAAGGAGCCGAGGACCTTGCGGGCCTCCGTCTCCGTGATGTGCGGAGCGGCCGACACCATGTTCTCCAGGACCGAGCGGCTGACGTCGAGGTTCTCGTGCTCCTGCGCGTAGTACCCGACCTTGAGGCCGTGTCCGGGCTCGAGCTGGCCGGTGTCCGGCTGGTCGACCCCCGCGAGCATGCGCAGCAGCGTCGTCTTGCCCGCACCGTTGAGACCGAGCACGACGACCTTGGAACCGCGGTCGATCGCGAGGTCGACGTCGGTGAAGATCTCCAGCGAGCCGTACGACTTCGACAGCCCGGAGGCCATGAGCGGGGTCTTGCCGCAGGGGGCGGGTTTCGGGAACCGCAGCTTCGCGACGCGGTCCTCCTGACGCACGTCCTCCAGCCCGGAGAGGAGCTTCTCGGCACGCGCGAGCATCTGGTGCGCTGCTGCCGCCTTCGACGCCTTCGCCCCGAAGCGCGCCGCCTGCTGCTGCAGCGTCGTCGCCTTCTTCTCGGCGTTGGCCCGCTCCTTCTTGCGACGCTCCTCGTCCGCAGCGCGCTGCCGCAGATAGTTCTTCCAGTTCATGTTGTAGATGTCGATGACCTGGCGGTTGGCGTCGAGATAGAACACCCGGTTGACGGTCTCGCCCACGAGCTCGACATCGTGGCTGATGACGATCAGCCCGCCCTTGTAGTTCTTGAGGAACTCGCGCAGCCACACCACGCTGTCCGCGTCGAGGTGGTTGGTCGGCTCGTCGAGGATCATCGTCTGCGCGTCGGAGAAGAGGATGCGCGCGAGCTCGATGCGCCGACGCTGGCCTCCGGAGAGGGTCGACAGCGGCTGGTCGAGGATGCGGTCCGGCAGCGAGAGGTTGTGCGCGATCGAGGCCGCCTCCGCCTCGGCCGCGTAGCCGCCCTGCGCCTCGAACTTCTCGGTGAGCGCGGCGTAGCGCTTCATCGCCTTGGCAGCGACCGCGGGGTCGTCGGACCCCATCGCGAGCGAAGCCTCCGTCATGCCGAGGTTGAGCTGGCCGAGGCCGCGGGCGTCGAGGATCCGGGTACGGGCGAGGTCTTCCGGATTGCCCGAACGGGGATCCTGCGGCAGGTAGCCGAGCTCGCCGGAACGGGTGACGGTGCCACCCGAGGGCAGCACGTCGCCGGCGAGCACCTTGGTGAGCGTCGTCTTGCCCGCACCGTTGCGTCCGACGAGGCCGATCTTGTCGCCATCGGACACACGGAACGAGACGTTCTCCATCAGCAGGCGCGCGCCAACGCGGATCTCGAGGTCGTGCACGGCAAGCACAGCGGACGTCCGTTCGTTCGGGAGGAGGTGATGGCCGAGCGGCCAGCCAACCAGTATATGCCGCCCTGCCTGTGGCGACGCCCGCACGGATATCCCTCTCCAGGGTGACCGAGGCGATACCCCGGAGTGATGCCCCTCTCCCCACCCCCTGCTTACGGTGCCGGAGTGGACATCCTCAACGACCTCATCCTGCAGGCGATCGCCTCCCCCTGGCTGTACGCCGTGCTGTTCGCGGTGACCGTGATCGACGGGTTCTTCCCGCCGGTCCCGAGCGAGACGGTCCTCGTCGCCGCGGCGGCGGTGGCCGCATCCACCGGCGACGGCGACATCGTGCTGCTGGGTGCCGTCGCCGCCCTGGGCGCCGCGATCGGCGACAACATCGCGTTCCTCATCGGGCGCCGCCTGGGCACGACGAGGTTCGCCTGGATGCGGCGCCCCCGCGTCGCCGCCGCCTTCGCCTACGCGCAGCGCGCGCTGGACCGTCGCAGCGCCACGCTGATCCTGGGCGCCCGCTACATCCCGATCGGACGCGTCGCGGTGAACATGTCCGCCGGAGCGCTCGGATTCCCGTGGCGACGGTTCCTCCCGCTGAGCCTCATCGCCGGTGTGAGCTGGAGCGTGTTCAGTCTCGCGATCGGGCTGCTCGCGGGCGCGTGGCTGCACGACCAGCCCCTCCTCAGCGCCGCCATCGGCGTCGTCATCGCCCTGATGGTCGGCGTCGTCATCGACCGGATCGCGGCGCTCCGCCGACGCCGTACGCCGGTCGCGCACCTGGCAGGATGAGACGCATGGCACGCCGCCGAGAGCGCACCCCGCGCCCGCCACGGATCAGCCGTCGCACCGGCGCCCTCGTGGCGCTGACTGCGGCGGTCGTCGTGCTGTACGCGCTCCTCGTCTCCCTTCAGACGGTGCTCTCCGGCACGCCGCTGCCCCTGTCCTTACTGCTCGGCGCCGCCGTGTGCGGCGCTCCCCTCCTCGTCCCCTCCCGGCCGCGGACGGCGATCGTCGTCTTCGCCGCCGGCGCCTTCCTGCTGCCGCTCCTCGTCGAGCCGGCGCGCGCGATCCACTCCCCCTGGCCCTGGTCGGTACCGGCCCTCCTGTCCTTCGTCCTCCTCGTGGGCGTGATGTCCTTCGTGCAGGGAGCCCGCCTCGGAGGCCTCACCCTCGTGATCGGCGCACTGACCTCGCTGACGGCGCCGCTGCTGCGCCCGGACATGGTCGCGACGCCGGCGAGCTCCGGCAGCGCCACCGCCAATCTCATCGTGACGACCTCGGTCGCTGCCGCGATGCTGCTCATCGCCGTCCTCGTCGCCGGTCGTGTGCGTGTCGCGGCGGAGCTCACGAGGGAGAAGGAGCACAGCGCGCTGGAGGAATCCCGGCGCGCTCTCGTGGAGGAGCGCACCCGGATCGCCAGGGAGCTGCACGACGTCGTGGCGCACAGCATGTCGGTGATCCAGGTGCAGGCGTCGACCGCGCGCTACCGGATCGCGGACCTCGACGCCGAGGCCGCCGCCGAGTTCGACGACATCGCCGCCACCGCGCGCACGTCGCTCACCGAGATGCGGCGCATGCTGGGAGTGCTCCGCACCGAGGACCAGCACGCCGAGCTCGCACCGCAGCAGGGACTGGACGACGTCCCGGCCCTCGTCGACACGATCCGCCGGGCAGGGGTGGAGGTCGGCCTCGTGCTGGAGGGGATGGAAGCGGCCTCCGCGGCGGGACCCGGCGTGCAGATCGCCGCCTTCCGCATCGTGCAGGAGGCGCTGAGCAACGCCGTCCGCCACGCGCCCGGTGCCCGCGTCACCGTCCGGCTCCATGCCGACGTCGATGCCCTGCACATCCGTGTGCACAACGCCGCACCACCGCAGCCGACCGAGAGCCCCTCCGGCGGCTACGGCCTCCGGGGAATGCGCGAGCGCGCCGAACTGCTCGGCGGAAGCCTCGCCGCCGGGCCGTCCGACGACGGCGGCTGGACCGTCGAGGCCACCCTGCCGCTGTCTGCAACGGCCGTACCGCCGACCCCGACCGCCTCGGCGGAAGACAAGGAGAACCCGTGACGATCAGCGTGCTCATCGCCGACGACCAGGCGATGGTCCGCGCCGGTTTCGCCGCCCTGCTGGACGCGCACGAGGGGATCCGGGTGGTGGGCCAGGCGGCCGACGGCGCGGAGGCTGTGACGCTCGCCGCGCGGCTCGATCCCGACGTCATCCTCATGGACGTCCGCATGCCGGAGCTCGACGGCATCGAGGCCACCCGCCGCATCCTCGGTCCGTCGTATCCTGCCGCGCACGTGCCGCGGGTCCTCATGCTCACCACCTTCGACATCGACGACTACGTCTACGACGCCCTCGCCGCCGGGGCCAGCGGGTTCCTCCTCAAAGACGCTCTGCCGGAGGAGCTCGTGCACGCCGTGCGCGTGGTGGCGGGCGGCGATGCGCTCCTCGCCCCCAGCGTGACCCGGCGCATGATCGAGCAGTTCGCCGGACGGCGGCCGGCCTCGCGCAGGTCCGCGACCGCCCTGGCCGAGCTCACCGACCGGGAGCGCGAGGTGCTCGTCCTCATCGGCAAGGGCCGCTCCAACACCGAGATCGCCGGCGACCTGTTCATCGCCGAACAGACCGTGAAGACCCATGTCGGCAAGGTGCTCGCGAAGCTCGGTCTCCGCGATCGTGTGCACGCCGTCATCCTCGCGTACGACACCGGTCTGGTCGAGCCCTCCGCCTGAGTCACCCCTGCGTAGGGGTCAGGACGGCACCACGGAGTGATGTCCCGTCCCCCACCGCCTCCATAGCCTCCGAGGACACCGTTCCCAGGAGGACTCATGGTCATCGCCGCGGCTCCACGCCTCAGCACCCCCGCCCCCGCCGTATCCGCCCCCACCGGCCACCGCGACACCGGAATCGACTTGGTGCGCGCGCTGTGCGTGCTCGGCGTCGTCCTGCTGCACGCGGTCATGGTCGGGGTCACCATGTCGGAGACCGGACCGGTGTTCGAGAACGCGAGCGACGGCACGAGCTGGATCGCGCCGCTGAGCTGGCTGCTGCAGGTGATGCCGCTCTTCTTCGTGATCGGAGGGTTCTCGGGGCTCCTCGCGTACCGCCGCCTCCGCGCCCGCGGCGGGAGCGCGACCGCCTTCGTGGCCGGTCGGGTGCACCGGCTCCTGCGCCCGGCCCTGTTCACGGTCGGCGCGGTCGGGGCCGCGCTCGCGGTGCTCACCGTCGTCGGCGTCGCGCCGGATCTCATCGCCGTCGCGGGCTTCCGATACGGACAGCCCCTGTGGTTCCTCGGGGTCTTCCTGCTGTGTCAGGCGCTGCTCCCCGCGTTCGTCGCCCTGCACGAGCGCGCGCCCCTGCGCACGATCACCGTCCTCGCCACCGCGGCCGTGGCGGTCGATGTCCTGCGGGCCGTGACCGGGAACGACGCCGTGGGGTTCCTCAACCTCGCCTTCGTGTGGTTGACGATGCAGCAGCTCGGGTTCCTCCTCGCCGACGGCCGCGTGGACGCCCTTCGTCGCCGCACCCGCGCCGCGATCGGCGCCGGCTCCCTCGCCCTCCTCGTCATCTCCTTCCTCGGCGGCGTGTACTCCCCCGACCTCATCGCCAACATCAACCCGCCGACGTCCGCTCTGCTGCTGGTCGGGCTGATCCACACGACGCTTTTCTCCCTGTACCGAGCGCGCATCGGGCGTTTCAGTCGTCGCATCCCGGTGGCCGCGTTCACCGCCTTCGTCACCCGACGGACGATGACGATCTACCTCTGGCACATGCCGGTGCTCCTGTCGATGGCCGGAGCAACGGCCCTCGCCGCCCTCGTCGGCGGCGTGACCCTTCCCGCCCTCGACAGCGCGGAGTGGTGGGCCGCCCGCCCACTGTGGCTCCTGACGGCTGTCGCCCTCACCGCGATGGTCGCGGTCCGCGTCGATCGGTTCGAGAATCACCCCTCGCCGGAGGCGACGGCGTCGCACCGCCGCCTGGCGCTGGCAACGGTGCTGGGTCTCGGCGGAGTGGTGCTCCTCCTGGTGCTCGGCACGACGGTCGCCACCGCGGCGCTCGCCGTCCTGCTGCTGGTCGCGGCGCTGCGGCTGGCGGGACACCCCGGGAGCGCCGTCCCCGGCACCGCCGTCCTGGCCTGACCGTCAGCCGACCCCGCGGGCGGCGAGGGCATCGCCGACCTGATCCGCGTGGCGCAGCGTCAGTACGAGCAGCGGCACCACGCCGCGCATGCCCAGGCGGACTCCTCGTGCGCGCTCCGCGTCCCGTACCCGCTGCGCGAGTCCGGCCACCACGGGAACCATGGTCAGCGTGAGCGATACCGCCATCGACACCGCCTCCGGATCGACCCCGACGCGCCGCAGCGGACGCAGGAGGCTCTGCAGCACGGCCAAGAGATCGGACATGCGCGTGGTCAGGGTGAGGAGGGCGGCGAGCAGCAGCAGCACGGCGACCCGCCCGGTGCTCACCCAGGCGGCGACGGGAGACACGAAGACGGCGAGGGCGATCGCGAGCACGAGCAGGACCGCACGCAGCCGCCACAGCTCCGTCACCGCGGCGGAGAGCGGCACCCCCGCGATCGGGTAGAGCGCGAGCACGGCCGTGAGGCAGACCGCGACGCTGAGCGGCCCGTGCGGGAACAGCGTCAACGCGAGCGCCGCGACGGCGAGCCCGGCGAGCTTCGGACCGGCCGGCACCCGATGCAGCAGTCCCGCACCGACCGGGGACGGCAGGATCATGCGCACAGCCGCCGGTAGCGTGCGATGACCGCCTCGGGCTCTCCCTGATCGACGACGCACCCGCCGTCGAACAGGACGGCGGTGTCGCAGCGGGCCGCGAGCTCGAGATCGTGGGTGACGATCAGCACCTGCGCCTCCTGCGACAGAAGGAGGTCTCCGATCCGCCGCGCGTTGCGCAGGTCGAGGAGTGTCGTCGGCTCGTCCGCCACGATCAGCGCCGGCTCGGCGAGGAGCACCGCGGCGAGGGCCAGCATCTGCTTCTGTCCTCCCGAGAGCGACGACGCCGGGATGTCGGCGTGGGCACCGAGACCGTGCCGCTCCAGGGTCTCCTGCACGCGGGCGGCGATCTCGTCACGGGGCCGCCCTCGGAGCGACAGCGCCAGATCCTCGGCCGGGGTCGGCATCAGGATCTGGGCATCCGGATCGGTGAAGACGAAGCCCACCCGACGGCGCACGGCGGTCCGCTCCCGGAGCGCGTCGAGGCCGTGGACGGTGACCGTTCCCGTGGTCGGCGTCATGAGGCCGTTCAGCAGCCGGGCGAACGTCGACTTCCCCGAGCCGTTCGCTCCGATCACGGCGATGCGCGGTGCGGTGAGCTCCAGCGTCACGTCGTCGAGGAGCACGCGGTCGTCGACGGTCACGCCCACGCCGTCGAGACGCAGCGTCCCCGGCTCCGCGATCGTCGTCGCGTCCCGCTCCCGCCAGCGCATGCATCCTCCTGAACACCGTTCACCTGAACGCCGTTCACTATAGTGGGGGCATGAGTCCCGAGACGAATCCCGCCCGTCACGATCGGGAGAGCGTCGCACGGACCGCCCTTGCTCTTCTCGACGAGGTGGGGCTGGCGGATCTCTCCATGCGCCGCATCGCGGCCCGGCTCGACGTGCAGCCGAGCGCTCTCTACTGGCACGTGGCGAACAAGCAGGAGCTCCTCGCCGACCTCGCCGATCGGATCACCGCGACCGTCCCGGGCGGAGTCGAAGGAGTCCTCGCGACCGCCCGCGCGCTCCGCGACGCCCTCTTCGCCTACCGGGACGGCGCCGAGCTCGTCCTCAGCACGTACGCGCTCCAGCTCGGCTCCGCGCATGCCCGCGACGCCCTGGTCGCCGCCCTCCACGCCGAGGGCGCCACTCACGCCGAGGATCGCGGGGCGGCGATCCTGCACTTCGTGCTCGGCCATGCCACCCTCGTCCAGCAGCGGATGCACGCCGACAGCCATGGCGCACTCCCGGCCTCCGGCGAGGTCGACGTCACCGCGGGCCTGGACCGGGTGTTCGACCTCGGCGTCATCGCCCTGGCCGGCGAGCTCAGCGCACCGATGACTCCGCGGCGTGCCCGAGCCTGAGCCCGGGGACCACCGCGAGCAGCACCAGCCCGATACCGAGGACGAACACGACCGCGAACGCGTCCGCGCCTCCGCCGAGGGTGGCGACGGCGAGGCCCGCCAGTGCGATGGCGACCGCCGAACCCGTGGCATCCGAGATCGACAGCGCCGAGGAGTTGAATCCCTGGTTCGTCTCGTCCGAGTAGGCCAGCGTCAGCACGGTGAGCCGCGGATACAGCAGCCCCATGCCGCCCCCGGCGAACGCCCACCCGACGATCACGAAGGCCGGCGAGGCGTCGAACGCCGCTGCGGCCAGGAGGCAGAGCATCGCCACGAGCAATGCGCCGAGGCTGAGCGCCGTGATGCGGTGATTGCCCAGCCGCTCACCGTAGCGGCCTTGCGCAGCCGACGCCCCGGCCCAGGCGAAGGCCGCCAGCATCAGGGCGACTCCGGCCCAGGTCGCGGAGAAGTCGAACTTCCGCATCAGCAGGTACGGGATGTAGGCCTCGGCGGCGAAGAACGCCCCGGCCGCCACACCGCGCATGAGCACGACGCTGGGGAGCCCGGCGCCGGCTCGGAGGGTCCGTCGTGGCAGGAGCGGCAGCACGACGACGCCGATCGCGAGCACAGCCCCCAGTGCCACCGGCCACCCGATCGCCGGATCGAGCTCGGCGGACAGCCCGATCACCACCGCGAGCACCGCCACGATGACGGCCAGCAGCAGACGGGTCACCAGCGCACGGCGGTCTTGCGGCTCCCCGCGGCCGAGATCGACACCCCGCAGTCGGATCGCGATCATCGAGAAGGCGATCGCGGTCAGGACTGCCACGCCGAGGAACGCCCAGCGCCAATCGAGGTACTCCGCCACCGCTCCGGCGAGGAAGGGCCCGATCATCGACGGCACCACCCAGGCGGCCGCGAACGCCGCGAACACCCGGCCGTGCAGATGCGGCGGATACAGCCGCGCGACCACGACGTACAGGGCCACCGTCTGCCCACCCGCGCCCAGCCCCTGCACCAGTCGTCCGATCAGGAACTGGGGCATCGTCGTCGCGAACCCGGAGATCAGCAGCCCCAGGATGAAGAGGGTGACGGCGGCGTACAGCGCGCCGCGCGGACCACGCGCGTCCGACCAGGACCCCGCCGCGACCATCCCGATCACGCTGGTCGCGAGCGTACCGGCGAAGGCGACGGCATACAGCGATTGGCCGTTCAGGGCATCGCTGACGATCGGCATGACCGTGGTCACCGCCAGGGCCTCGATCGCGGCGAGGAAGATCAGGGCGACAGCACCCAGAGTCACCCAGACGCGGCTGCGGTCCCAGATCGTTGCCGTCGGCTCCGCCGCCGTCATCGCTCGACGAGCGCGGCGATGCGCTCGATCGCCTCGGTGAGGATCTCGGGGCTCGTGCCGAAGTTGAGTCGCACGTGCCCGGCCCCCTCGTCGCCGAAGGCCGGGCCGAAGTGTAGCGCCACCTTCGCCTCACGGAGGATCTTCCGGGCGGGGTTGTCTCCCCAGCCGAGGGCGGAGAGGTCGATCCACGCGAGGTATCCCGCGTCCGGAAGGCGATAGCGGGCGGCGGGGAGGTGACGGGCGAGCAGGTCCTCGAGCAGGACGCGGTTCTCGTCGAGCGTGCGCAGGAGGCCGTCGAGCCACGCGTCGCTCTCCTCCGAGAACGCGGCGACGGCGGCGAGCAGACCGAACTGCCCCGTCCGCCACTCCACCTCGACGGGCAGGTCGCGCACGACCGCGGACGTCTCTTCTGCGGCGGTGACCATGAGCGCGCACTTCAGCCCCGCGAGGTTGAACGCCTTGCTCGCGCTGACGACCGCATAGCCAATGCGGGCCGCCGCGTCGCTTACGGCGAGGAACGGCGTGAAGCCCGTGCCCGGCTGGGTGAGCGGCGCATGGATCTCGTCGGAGACGATCGTCGCGCCGTACTCCTCGGCCAGTTCGGCCAGCGCGGACAGCGTCTCCCGATCGTGCACGGTGCCGGTCGGGTTGTGCGGGTTGCAGAGGAGCATGGCCGTCGCGCCGTCCTCGAAGGCGGCGCGGATCCCGTCGAGGTCGAGCTCCCAGCCGGTCCCCGTGTCGCGCAGCGGGACACGCTGCACCTCGGCACCGGCCTCGGCGACGAGGTCATAGAAGGGCGGGTAGACCGGCGGCGTGACGACGACGCGCTCCCCCGGCTGCGTGACGCGACGGAGGATCTCGACGATGCCCATGCTCACGTCCGCCGTGCTGCGCATCCGCGCCGGGTCGGGGCGCCAGCCGAAGCGGCGCTCCGCGAAACCCGCGTACGCCTCCGCCAGCGGCGTCCGCGAGGCGATGTACCCGGTGTCCCCGAGATCCAGCGCCCGCTGCAGTGCGGCCGTGATCGCCGGGGCGAGCGGGAAGTCCATCTCCGCGACGAAGAGGGGCAGCACGTCTTCGGGATACTCCCGCCACTTCTCGCTGGTCCGCTCGCGCAGCTCCGACAGCGACAGGGCCTTCACCGACAGCATTCGTCCTCCGATTCTCTCCGCGCCGATGCGGAGACGTCGAAGCGGGCGTGCCCGGCACGCCCGCTTCGTCTGGTGGTCAGGTGACCGGAACGCTCAGATCGCGAAACCGAGCGCACGCATCATGTCGCGCCCGTCGTCCGTGATCCGCTCAGGCCCCCACGGCGGCATCCACACCCAGTTGATGCGGAAGCGGTCCACGACGTTGTCGAGGGCCTGCGCCGTCTGGTCTTCGAGGACGTCCGTGAGCGGGCAGCCCGCGCTGGTCAGCGTCATGTGGATGACGAGAGCGTCGTTCTCGTCATCCCAGGCGAGGTCGTAGATGAGTCCGAGGTCGACGACGTTGATCCCGAGCTCAGGATCCATCACGTCCTTGAGAGCCTCGGTGACCGCGTCGTACTTCTCGTCCGTCAGGGTCGCTGTCATGCGATCAGCCTACGCCTCGATGGGAGCGGAGGGGTCGAGGAACCGGTCGTAGCCCTCGTTCTCCAGGCGGTCGGCGAGCTCGGGGCCGCCCTCCTCGACGATCTTGCCCGCGACGACCACGTGCACGTAGTCGGGGCGGATGTAGCGGAGGATCCGGGTGTAGTGCGTGATGAGCAGCACACCGAGGCCGGTGGACTCCTTCGCGCGGTTGACACCCTCGGAGACGATCTTCAGCGCGTCCACGTCGAGGCCGGAGTCGGTCTCGTCGAGCACGGCGAACTTCGGCTTGAGCACCTCGAGCTGGAGGATCTCGTGGCGCTTCTTCTCGCCGCCCGAGAAGCCCTCGTTGACGTTGCGCTGCGCGAACTTGGGGTCCATGCGGAGGTTAGCCATGGACTCCTTGACGTCCTTGGTCCACTGCCGGATCGAGGGCGCCTCGCCGTCGAGCGCGGTCTTCGCGGTGCGCAGGAAGTTCGTCACGGTCACGCCGGGGATCTCGACCGGGTACTGCATGGCGAGGAACAGACCGGCGCGGGCACGCTCGTCGACGCTCATCGCCAGGACGTCCTCACCGTCGAAGGTGATGGAGCCGGAGGTGACCGTGTACTTCGGGTGGCCGGCGATCGTGTAGGCCAGGGTGGACTTGCCGGAGCCGTTGGGGCCCATGATGGCGTGGGTCTCACCGGTGTTCATGGTGAGGGTGATTCCGTTGAGGATCGGGGTGGTCCCCGCCTCGGTCTCGACCGTCACATGCAGGTCGCGGATCTCGAGAACAGACATTCTTCAGACTTCCTTCGTCACAGCGGGATCGATGAGCACGTCGTCGCCGTCGATCTCGACGACGTAGACCGGGACGGGCTCATATGCGGGGAGATTCTGGGGCTTGCCGGTGATCAGGGAGAACGCCGAGCCATGGGCCCAGCACTCCACCGTGTCACCTTCCACGAAGCCCTCGGACAGCGAGATGTCGCCGTGGGTGCAGGTGTCGCCGATGGCGTGGATGACGCCCTCGCCGTCCTTGATGACCGTGATCGGCACACCGTCCGGCTCGACGCGCAGCGGCGTGTCCTGCTCCAGCTCGGAGACGCCGCAGACGCGCTGCGCGGTCACGCGTCCACCTCGGCGAGCTCGGCCTCGATGGCGGCCAGCAGCTCCGACTCCAGGTCGGGGATGCCGAGGCGCAGCACGATGTCGGTGAGGAAGCCGAGCACCACCAGTCGGCGGGCCTCGTCCTCCGGGATGCCGCGGGCCTGGAGATAGAAGAGCTGCTCGTCGTCGAAGCGGCCGGTGGCACTCGCGTGCCCGGCGCCGACGATGTCGCCCGTCTCGATCTCCAGGTTCGGGATGGAGTCCGCGCGCGCGCCCTCCGTGAGCACCAGGTTGCGGTTGGCCTCGTAGGAGTCGGTGCCGGTGGCCTCCGCCCCGATCAGCACGTCGCCGATCCACACGCTGTGGGCGCTCTCGCCCTGCAGCGCGCCCTTGTAGAGCACGTCGCCGGTCGTGTGCGGGCCCTTGTGGTGCAGGTACACCTGGCTCTCCAGGTGCTGACCGGAGTCGGCGTAGGACAGCCCGTAGAGGTAGCCCTCGGAGCCGGCACCGGCGAGCTCGACGCTCGGGTTCACGCGCACCACGCCGCCGCCGAAGCTCACGACGAAGTGCTTGAGGGTGGCATCGGCCGCGACCCGCGCCTGGTGGGCGGCCGCGTGCACGGCGTCGTCGTCCCACTGCTGCACGGAGACGACGGTGAGCTTCGCTCCATCGCGGACGATGATCTCGACGTTCTGGGCGTACTGCGCCGAGCCCTTGTGCTGCAGCACCACCGTGGCGGCGCTGTGCTCGAGGGCCTCGATCACGATGTGGGCGTCCGCCCGGCGGTCGGCTCCGGTGCCCGTGAGCGACAGGAAGATCGGCGCGGCGACCTCCTCCTCGCGCGGGATGCGGATGTGCAGGGCCTCGGAGGCGCCCTGCCACGCGACGGCGGCGGTGATGTCCTCGGCGAGGAAGACCTCGCCGCGCGGAGCGGTTCCCGCCGGGAGCGGCGCGGCGACGTACTGCTCGCCGGACGTGAAGGAGTACTGCACGCCCTCGTCGCCCTCGGCCGGGCGGAACAGCGGCGCGAGCGCGGCCACCGGCGTGTGCTTCCAGTTCACCTCGCGACCGGTCGGCGTGCCGAAGTCGTCCGGGTCGAACGAGTGCGGACGCTCGGAGCGGGTCTGCACCGGGACGAATCCGGCGTCCGCCACCTGGGCGGCCGGGTCGATGTGCGCGTTCGTGTGCTGCGCCTCGCTGGGCGCTGTCGTCGAGGCCGCCATTTAGCCGACCGATCCTTCCATGCCCATCTCGATGAGCTTGTTCAGTTCCATCGCGTACTCCATCGGCAGCTCGCGCGCGATCGGCTCGATGAAGCCGCGCACGATCATCGCCATCGCCTCGTCCTCGGGCATGCCACGGGACTGCAGGTAGAAGAGCTGCTCCTCGCTGACCTTGGAGACCGTGGCCTCGTGGCCGAGCTGCACGTCGTCGACACGGATGTCGATCGCCGGGTAGGTGTCGGAACGGGACTTCGTGTCGACGAGGAGGGCGTCACAGCGGACGGTGTTCGCCGAGTGATGGGCGGCGGCGTCGACGCGCACCTCGCCGCGGTAGCCGGCACGGCCACCGCCGCGGGCGATCGACTTCGAGACGATCGACGACTGCGTGTACGGCGCCATGTGGATCATCTTCGCGCCGGCGTCCTGGTGCTGACCGGGGCCGGCGAACGCGACGGAGAGGGTCTCGCCCTTGGCGTGCTCACCCATCAGGTAGATCGACGGGTACTTCATCGTCACCTTGGAGCCGATGTTGCCGTCGACCCACTCCATGGTCGCGCCCTCGTGTGCCACGGCGCGCTTGGTGACCAGGTTGTAGACGTTGTTCGACCAGTTCTGGATCGTCGTGTAGCGCACGCGGGCGTTCTTCTTCACGATGATCTCGACGACGGCCGAGTGCAGGGAGTCCGACTTGTAGATCGGGGCGGTGCAGCCCTCGATGTAGTGGACGTAGCTGTCCTCGTCGGCGATGATCAGGGTCCGCTCGAACTGGCCCATGTTCTCGGTGTTGATCCGGAAGTAGGCCTGCAGGGGGATCTCGACGTGCACGCCCTTCGGGACGTAGACGAACGAGCCGCCCGACCAGACGGCGGTGTTCAGCGCGGCGAACTTGTTGTCGCCCGCGGGGATGACGGTGCCGAAGTACTCCTCGAAGAACTCGGGGTGCTCGCGCAGGGCGGTGTCGGTGTCCATGAAGATGACGCCCTGGGCCTCCAGGTCCTCGCGGATCTGGTGGTACACGACCTCGGACTCGTACTGCGCGGCGACGCCGGCGACGAGACGCTGACGCTCGGCCTCGGGGATGCCCAGGCGCTCGTACGTCTCGCGGATCTCCTCGGGGAGGTCTTCCCAGCTCTGCGCCTGCTTCTCGGTGGAGCGGACGAAGTACTTGATGTTGTCGAAGTCGATGTCGCTGAGGTCGGCGCCCCAGGTCGGCATCGGCTTGCGGCCGAAGAGCTGATAGCCCTTGAGACGGGTCTTCAGCATCCATTCCGGCTCGTTCTTGAGGGCCGAGATCCCGCGGACGACCTCTTCCGAGATCCCGCGTTTCGCGACGGCACCCGCGGCATCCTCATCGTGCCAGCCGAATTCGTACACCCCCAGACCATCGAGCTCCGGGCGGTCGATCAGCACATCCGACATGCAACACTCTCCTCACAGGTCCCAAACGGTGTCATCCGCCCCGACACACCTGATCCCCGTCGAGTCTGCGGGAGCGGGTGCCGTTGGTGGGGCCCTCATCACGGGCGCTTCCATCGCGCCTAAACTGTTGACGATGCTTCAGCGCTGTCAGCGCTCATCGCAACAATCCGATTCTACAGGTTCCGCCTGACGGACGGGCCGTGCGCCACGTCTTCGACGGGCCGGAGGACTTATGCCCGAGACGACCATCCCCGCCCCTTCGACGACCAGGGCGACCGCCTCCCCCCGCTCCGCGGTGTGGGGTCGCGCGCTCACCGTCTTCGCGTGGCTGTCGTTCCTCAGCGAGACGATCATCATCGGCACCGGCGGCGCCGTGCGGCTGACCGGATCCGGCCTCGGCTGCACCGAGTGGCCGCTGTGCACGCCCGAGTCGCTCGTCCCGATCGTCGAGGTGCAGGGCATCCACGGGATGATCGAGTTCGGCAACCGGCTGATGACCGGCGTCGTCGGGATCATCGCGATCGCCGTCGTCCTGCTCGTCCTGCACACCATCAGCGGCCGCCGGGCGCTCATCGACGCCCTGTGGTTCGCCGTCGGCGGTCTCGCCGGCGCGGCCGTCGCCTTCGTCCTGGTCTCGCTCACCGACTTCCCGGCGTTCCCCGTCGCCTCCGCCGTGCTCCTGATCGCGGTGATCGCGGCGGCGGTCCACTCGGTGCGCACGACGCCCGCCCGACGGGATCTCGTCCTCCTCGCCTGGCTCGTGCTGATCGGCGTCGTCGCGCAGGCCCTGGTCGGCGGCATCACCGTGCTCACGGGCCTGAACCCCTTCATCGTCGGGTTCCACTACACGTCGTCGCTCCTGCTCGTCTGCATCACCGCCGCGTTCCTCGTGCGGCTGGCGACTCCGGAAGGACCGCGCGAGCGGGCCGTCCCCACCTGGTTCGCGATCGTGACGCACGCCACCGGCCTCGCCCTCGCCGTGACCATCCTGTTCGGCGTGCTGACGACCGGATCGGGCCCGCACTCGGGCGACGCCGACGTGCTGCGCCGCGGCTTCGACGCCACGGTCCTCGCCCACGTCCACTCCTGGCCGGGCTACATCCTGGCCGCCCTCGTGCTCTTCCTGACGGTGTCCGCCTGGGTCCTGCGCCTCGAGCCCCGCCGGTGGCTGCTGGTGCTGGTCATCGCGATCCTCGTGCAGGTGGCCGTCGGCGTCTGGCAGGCGCGGGAGGGGCTGCCGCCCGTGCTCGTGGGCATCCACATGGTCCTGGCATCGCTGTCGGCCGCGACCTACACGGTCGTCGTGCTGCACCTCAAGCGCACGGCGTCCGTCGTACCCGCCCCCGTCGACTGACCTGCCGCACAGACGATCCATAGCGCGCGCACTGGGCGCTCATCACCGCATCGACCATCATGGTCGACATGAACAAGACACTCACCCGCAGCGCCGGGTTCTGGCTCCTCATCGTCGTCTCCCTCGCCGCGGTCGGGGTCGGCGGCTGGATGATCGCCGGACAGATCGGCACGATGACGACCACCCTGATGGATGGCACCGCCACCGGTGTCGAGGTGTACGTCGGTCAGTCGCTCGTCGTCGTCGGCGCGGTCGTCCTCGGTGCGGGCCTGGTGGGCCTGCTCCTGTCGCTCGGCCTCGTCGCCGCGCGCACGCTGGTCGCCTCCCCGATCGCCCCCGCGCCGATCGTCGAGCGCGAGGAGCCGATCATCCAGGACGAGGCGGTCGAGACGGTCTCAGTCCCGCGCGACGAGCCCGCTCTCCGGACCGCCGATGCAGAGCCGCAGGTCGATGCGGAGCCTCAGGCCGACGAGCCCCAGGCCGACGAGGATCAGAAGGGCAGCAGCGGGTCGATCGCCACGGCGACGAACAGCAGCGTCAGGTAAGTGATCGAGGCGTGGAAGACTCGCATCGGCCGCGCCTCGGTCCCCCGGACCGCCTGGTTGTACAGGCGGTGCGACTCATAGATGAACCAGCCGCCGAACACCAGGGCGGAGACGGTGTAGACGAGGCCCATGCCGGCGATCGGCACGAGCAGCAGCGAGCAGGCGACCGTGGCCCACGCGTACAGGATGACCTGCAGGCCGACCTGCGACGCGTTGCGGGTGACGCCGAGCATGGGCACGTCGACATCGTCGTAGTCGTCCTTGTACTTCATGGACAGCGGCCAGTAGTGCGGCGGCGTCCAGAGGAAGACGAGCAGGAAGAGGATGAAGGCGGGCCAGTCGAGCGACCCGGTGACGGCGGACCAGCCGATGAGGACCGGGAAGCACCCCGCGATGCCGCCCCAGATGATGTTCTGCTCGGTGCGGCGCTTGAGGATCATCGTGTAGATCACGACGTAGAAGAAGATCGCGGAGGCCGACAGGATCGCCGTGAGCGGGTTCGTGGTGAACCAGAGCCACACGGTCGACACGATCGCGAGCGTCCACGAGAAGATCAGGGCGCCGCGCGGACTGACCTCGCCGGTCACGAGCGGCCGGTTCTCCGTGCGGTGCATGTGCGCGTCGATGTCGCGGTCGAGGTACATGTTGAACGCGCCGGCCGAACCGGCGCTCATCGATCCGCCGATGACCGTCGCGAGGACCAGCCAGAGATCGGGCAGTCCGCCCTGCGCGAGGAACATGACCGGAACGGTCGAGACGAGGAGGAGTTCGAGGACCCGGGGCTTCGTCAGAGTGACGTAGGCGCTCACCGTGCGACCGATGGACGACTTCCGTACGGTCTGATCAGACATCGTCGAGATCTCGATCGCCTCCTCCGCGCGCGTTACCGGACAACCTCTCCAGTGTATGACACGCCGTGACGCGTTCCGCGCCTTCTACCCCTCAGCCGCCGGGACCGTCCCCGCTATGCTGAGAGCACTCGCGCGCCCGGTGCTGCGCACAACCCCGCCCGTCTCCTGGACGATGCGGGATGCGCCAGGGAAGTTGCGGATGCGCCAGGGAATACCGGCGCCCTCGAAACTGTCGGAAAGGGCATGAACGTGTCGGAATTGCAGTGGGACGAGATCGATCGACGCGCGGTGGACACCGCCCGGATCCTGGCGGCCGATGCGGTCGAGAAGGTCGGCAACGGTCATCCCGGCACGGCGATGAGTCTGGCTCCCGCCGCCTATCTGCTCTACCAGCGGGTGCTGCGGCATGACCCGACCGACACCGACTGGCTCGGGCGCGACCGCTTCATCCTGTCGGTCGGCCACTCGTCGCTGACGCAGTACGTGCAGCTCTATCTGGGCGGGTTCGGGCTCGAGCTCGACGATCTCAAGGCACTCCGCACCTGGGGCTCGAAGACCCCCGGACACCCCGAGTACGGCCACACCAAGGGCGTCGAGATCACCACGGGCCCGCTGGGCCAGGGCCTCGCGTCGGCGGTCGGCTTCGCGTACGCCGCCCGGTACGAGCGCGGCCTCTTCGACCCCGAGGCCGCAGCGGGCACGAGCCCGTTCGACCACTTCGTCTACGTGATCGCGGGCGACGGCGACCTGCAGGAGGGCGTCACCAGCGAGGCCTCCTCGCTCGCCGGCCACCAGCAGCTCGGTAACCTCATCGCGATCTACGACTCCAACCAGATCTCCATCGAGGACGACACGAACGTCGCCTTCACCGAGGATGTCGCCGCTCGCTACCGGGCCTACGGCTGGCACGTGCAGACCGTGGACTGGAAGAAGACCGGCGAGTACGTGGAGGACGTCGCCGAGCTCCACGCCGCGATCGAGGCGGCCAAGGGCGAGACCGACAAGCCGTCGCTCATCATCCTCAAGACCATCATCGGCTGGCCGGCCCCCGGTAAGCAGAACACCGGGAAGATCCACGGATCGGCACTCGGAGCCGACGAGCTCGCCGCCACCAAGAAGGTCCTCGGGTTCGACCCGGAGCAGACCTTCGTGGTCGCCGACGAGGTGCTGGAGCGCACGCGCGGCCTCGCGGAGCGCGCCGCCGAGGCCCGCGCCGCCTGGCAGGAGTCGTTCGATGACTGGGCGGCCGCCAACCCCGAGCGCAAGGCCCTGCTCGACCGCGTCGAGGCCCACGAGCTCCCCGCCGACATCGCCGACGCACTCCCCGTCTTCGAGGCCGGCAAGGACGTCTCGACCCGCGCCGCGTCCGGCCAGGTCATCAACGCGCTGGCCGCGCAGCTCCCCGAGCTCTGGGGCGGCTCCGCCGACCTCGCCGAGTCGAACCTCACGACGATCAAGGACGCGCCGTCCTTCATCCCGGCTGAGTGGTCGACCCACGAGTGGTCGGGCACCCCGTACGGCCGGGTGCTGCACTTCGGCATCCGTGAGCACGCCATGGGTGCGATCGTCAACGGCATCGTGCTGCACGGGCCCACGCGCGCCTTCGGGGGCACGTTCCTCATCTTCAGCGACTACATGCGTCCGGCCGTGCGCCTGGCCGCGCTAATGAACGTGCCGAGCGTCTTCGTCTGGACGCACGACTCCGTCGCCCTCGGCGAGGACGGCCCGACGCACCAGCCGATCGAGCAGCTCGCGACGCTGCGCGCGATCCCGAACCTGGCCGTCGTCCGTCCGGCGGACGCCAACGAGACCGCCGCCGTGTGGCTCGAGATCCTCCGGCGCCACGAGGGCCCGGCCGGCATCGCGCTGACCCGCCAGAACATCCCGGTGTTCCCGCGCGGCGAGGGCGAGGCTTCGGGCGATACCTTCGCCTCGGCCGCCCAGGCCGCCAAGGGCGCCTACGTCCTGGCCGAGGCGCCGGGCGGCACGCCGGACGTCATCATCGTGGCCACCGGCTCCGAGGTGCAGCTCGCGGTGAACGCCCGCGAGGTGCTCGCCGGCGAGGGCGTGAACGTCCGCGTCGTCTCCGCCCCCTCGCTGGAGTGGTTCGCAGAGCAGGACGAGGCCTACCGCGAGAGCGTGCTGCCGTCGTCCGTCACCGCCCGCGTCTCGGTCGAGGCCGGTTCCGTGCTCACGTGGCGCGGCATCGTCGGCGACCGCGGCCGGTCCGTCGGCATCGACCACTTCGGCGCCTCCGCCGACTACAAGACCCTCTTCGAGAAGTTCGGCATCACCACCGAGGCCGTCGTCGCGGCCGCCCGCGAGACCATCAAGGAGAACGCATGAGCACCCCCACCGCCCAGCTCGCCGCCGCCGGCGTCAGCATCTGGCTCGACGACCTCTCGCGCACCCGCATCTCCTCCGGCAACCTCGCCGAGCTGATCGCGTCGCGCAACGTCGTGGGCGTCACCACGAACCCGACCATCTTCGCGAACGCGATCACGGACAAGAACGACACGTCCTACGACGCGCAGGTCACCGAGCTCGCCGCGTCCGGAGCCTCCGCCGAGGACGCCGTGTTCGCCGCGACGACCCAGGACGTCCGTGCCGCGCTCGACGTCTTCCGCCCGGTGTGGGAGGAGTCCGGCCACGTCGACGGTCGCGTCTCGATCGAGGTCTCCCCCGATCTCGCCCACGACACCGACGGCACCGTGGCGCAGGCCAAGGAGCTCTGGGACCGGATCGACCGGCCCAACCTCCTCGTGAAGATCCCGGCGACCAAGGCCGGCCTCCCGGCCATCACCGAGGCGATCGCGAACGGCATCAGCGTCAATGTGACCCTCATCTTCAGCCTGGAGCGCTACGCCGAGGTCATCGAGGCGTACCTCACCGGCCTCGAGCGTGCCAAGGAGGCGGGCATCGATCTGTCCACCATCCACTCGGTGGCCTCGTTCTTCGTCTCCCGGGTGGACACGGAGACGGACAAGCGCCTGACCGCGATCGGCACGGACGCCGCCGCCGCGCTGAAGAGCAAGGCGGGACTCGCGAACGCCCGACTCGCGTACGAGCTCTTCGAGAAGACGTTCGCCGAGAAGCGCGCGCAGGATCTCCTCGCCGCCGGCGCCAACGTCCAGCGCCCGCTGTGGGCGTCCACTGGCGTGAAGGACCCGGCGCTGCCGGACACCCTCTACGTCACGGAGCTCGTCGCGGACGGCGTCGTGAACACGATGCCGGAGAAGACCCTCGAGGCGACGTTCGACCACGCCGTCGTCACGGGAGACACCATCACCGGCGGCTACGAGGAGGCCCGCGAGGTCTTCGCCGGGCTCGCCGAGGTGGGGGTCGACTTCGACGCCGTCACCGAGGTGCTCGAGGAGGAGGGGGTCGCGAAGTTCATCGACTCCTGGCACGATCTGCTCGCGCAGGTCACCGAGGCTCTGGAGGCGCAGCGATGACCTTCGCCATCCACGCATCGGGCGCGGCGCGCGTCGCCATCGAGGAGACCGTGCCGGCCCTGGTCCACGACCTCGTCGCGTCCCGCATCACCGGTGGCGACGCCACGCTCTGGGGTCCGGCCGCCGAGGCCGAGGCTTCGGTCCGCCTCGGCTGGGTCGAGGCCGTCTCGGTCTCCCGCCCGCTGGTCGCGGAGATCGTCGCGCTGCGCGAGGAACTCGCGGCGAAGGGCGTCACCCGCGTGGTGCTGGCCGGAATGGGCGGCTCGTCGCTCGCTCCCGAGGTCATCGCGCAGACGTCCGGCGTCCCGCTCACGATCCTCGACTCCACCGCCCCGGGGCAGGTGCTCGCCGCGCTCGACGAGGGTCTCGCCGAGACGGTCCTCGTCGTGTCGTCGAAGTCGGGCTCCACGGTCGAGACCGACTCGCAGCGCCGGACCTTCGAGGCCGCCTTCCGCGACCTCGGCATCGACCCCACCGAGCGGATCGTCGTGGTCACCGATCCCGGTTCGCCGCTCGACGCCTCCGCGCGCGAGGCCGGCTACCGGGTCTTCAACGCCGACCCGAACGTGGGCGGCCGCTACTCGGCGCTGACCGCCTTCGGCCTCGTCCCGTCTGGACTCGCCGGCGTCGACATCGACGAGCTGTTGGACGAGGCCGAGGCCTCGCTGCTCGAGGTGGCCGTGGACTCCGCCGACAACCCCGCCCTCCGTCTCGGGGCGGCGATCGCCGCCACCAACCCCCGCCGCGACAAGCTGGGTCTGATCACCGACGGCACGCACATCAAGGGGCTGCCGGACTGGATCGAGCAGCTGATTGCCGAGTCCACGGGCAAGGAGGGCACGGGCATCCTCCCGGTCGTCCTGCTCCCGGTCTCGCCGGAGCTCGACCCGGTCCCCGCCGACCTCCAGATCGTGCGCCTCGTCGACGACGCCAACGAGTTCCACCTGCACGAGCGGCACGAGGGCGAGATCCTCGTCAGCGGCACGCTCGGCGCGCAGTTCATCGTCTGGGAGTACGCGACGGCCATCGCCGGGCACCTCCTCGGCATCAACCCGTTCGACCAGCCCGACGTCGAGTCGGCCAAGGTCGCCGCCCGGGGCCTGCTCGATGCCCGCCCGGAGCCGACGGCGCCCGCGTTCGTCGAGAACGGCGTCGAGGTGCGGGTCTCCGATCCCGCCCTTGCCGTCTCGGGCACGGTCGAAGGCGTGCTGGACGCGCTCTGGGCACAGCTCCCCGCCGACGGCTACGTGTCCATCCAGGCCTACGTCAACCGCCTCGAGGTACCGCAGCTCCAGGGCCTGCGCGAGCTCGTCGCCGCCGACTCCGGGCGCCCGACCACGTTCGGCTGGGGACCGCGCTTCTTGCACTCCACGGGCCAGTACCACAAGGGCGGCCCCGCCCAGGGCGTGTTCCTGCAGATTCTGGAGCGCACGGACGTGGATCTCGAGATCCCCGACCGCCCCTTCACGTTCGGGCAGCTCATCCAGGCGCAGGCGGCCGGCGACGCGGGTGTGCTCGCGGAGCACGGACGGCCCGTCGTCTCGCTGACGATCACCGAGTCCTCGGACGACGTGCTCGCCCTCTTCGAAGCCGCACAGAAGTAACCGCAGGAGAGCCCCCACCGATGTCTGTACCAATCTCGCGCGGGCACAACCCGCTGCGCGACCCCGACGATCGTCGTCTCAACAGGATCGCGGGGCCCAGCGCCCTCGTGATCTTCGGCGTGACGGGTGATCTGTCCCGCAAGAAGCTCATGCCGGCGGTCTACGATCTCGCGAACCGGGGGCTCCTGCCCCCGGGCTTCGCGCTCGTGGGCTTCGCCCGCCGCGACTGGGAGGACCAGGACTTCGCCCAGGTCGTCTACGACGCGGTGAAGCAGCATGCCCGCACGCCGTTCCGCGAGGAGACCTGGACGCAGCTGCTCCAGGGCATCCGGTTCGTCTCCGGCGAGTTCGACAACCCCGACTCCTTCCGCAAGCTGCGGGAGACCGTCGAGAAGCTCGACGTGGAACGCGGGACCATGGGCAACCACGCCTACTATCTCTCGATCCCGCCGAAGGACTTCCCGCTCGTCGCGAAGCAGCTCAAGGACTCGGGGCTCGTGGGCGAGGACGCGGACGACGACGAGCGCTGGCGGCGCGTCGTCATCGAGAAGCCGTTCGGGCACGACCTCGAGTCGGCGCGCGCTCTCAACGCAGCCCTCGAGGTGGCGTTCCCCGCCGACTCGATCTTCCGCATCGACCACTACCTCGGCAAGGAGACGGTGCAGAACATCCTCGCGCTGCGCTTCGCGAACGAGCTGTACGAGCCGATCTGGAACCGCAACTACGTCGACCACGTGCAGATCACGATGGCCGAGGACATCGGCGTCGGCGGTCGTGCCGGGTACTACGACGGGATCGGCGCCGCCCGCGACGTCATCCAGAACCACCTGCTCCAGCTCCTCGCGCTCACGGCGATGGAGGAGCCCATCAGCCTCTCCGCCGAGCATCTGCGGGCAGAGAAGGAGAAGGTCCTCGCCGCGGTGCACGTGCCGGAGGATCTCTCCCTCGCCACGGCGCGCGGACAGTACGCCGGCGGCTGGCAGGGCGGTGAGAAGGTCACCGGCTTCCTCGACGAGGAGGGGATGAACCCCGAGTCGACGACGGAGACCTACGCGGCCATCAAGCTGGAGATCGACACCCGACGCTGGGCCGGCGTGCCGTTCTACCTGCGGACGGGCAAGCGCCTCGGCCGTCGCGTGACGGAGATCGCCGTGGTGTTCAACCGTGCGCCGCAGCACCTGTTCGGCCGCGGCAACGCCTCGGAGCTCGGGCAGAACGCCCTCGTGATCCGCGTCCAGCCCGACGAGGGCGTGACGATCCGCTTCGGCTCGAAGGTGCCGGGCAACGGCACGAACGTCCGCGACGTGACGATGGACTTCGGCTACGGCCACGCGTTCACGGAGGCGAGCCCGGAGGCGTACGAGCGTCTGATCCTCGACGTCCTCCTGGGCGACCCGCCGCTGTTCCCGCGGCATGAGGAGGTCGAGCTCTCCTGGAAGATCCTCGACCCGGTGGAGAAGTACTGGGCCGCCCAGGGCGGTCCGGTGGAGCAGTACGCGCCCGGCTCGTGGGGACCGGCCTCGGCCGACGACCTGCTGGCCCGCGACGGACGAGTCTGGAGACGCCCGTGATCATCGACCTTCCCGACACGACCGTCAGCCAGGTCGCCAAGCAGCTCGTCAAGGTGCGCGAGGAGGGTGGCGCCGTCGCCCTCGGCCGCGTCCTCACCCTGGTCATCGCGGCCCGCAAGGGCGTCGCGGAGGCCGCGATCGACGCGGCGAACGATGCGTCGCGCGAGCACCCGATGCGTGTGATCGTGCTGACCACCGGCGACGGCGAGTCCCGCCTCGACGCGCAGATCCGCGTGGGCGGAGACGCCGGGGCCAGCGAGGTCGTCGTGCTGCACGCGCACGGCGCCGCCGCGAGCAACGAGGAGAGCCTGCTCACCGGATTGCTCCTGCCGGACGCCCCGGTGGTGGCGTGGTGGCCGGACGAGGCCCCCACCTCTCCAGCGACGTCGCCGCTCGGCCGCATCGCCCAGCGCCGGATCACCGACGCCGCCACGTCCCCGGATGTGCGCGACCGCCTCGCCCTCCTCGGGCGCACGCACGCTCCCGGCGACACCGACCTCGCCTGGACGCGCCTCACGCACTGGCGCGAGCAGCTCGCCGCGGTGCTGGACCAGCCGCCGTACGAGACCATCACCGCCGTCGAGGTCCGGGGTGGGAGCGCCTCGCCCTCCACCGCGCTGCTCGCCGCGTGGCTGCAGATGGCACTGGATGTGCCGGTGCGGTGGTCGTACGAGGACCCGGAGCACTGGCAGGAGGGCATCAAGTCGGTGCGCCTCACCCGGCAGTCCGGCGACATCCTCCTCGAGCGCCCGTCGCCCGGCGTCGCCGTCCTCACCCAGCCGAACCAGCCCGACCACGATCTCCACCTGCCGCGGCGGACGCTGCGCGAGTGCCTCGCGGAGGAGCTGCGCAGGCTCGACCCCGACGTCCTGTACGGTCGAGTGATCACGGAGGGCTGGGAGAAGCTCGGTCCGCCCGAGACAGGAGAGTGACCTCGATGCCGGGATCGTCCGCAGAGAAGCGGGTCGTGGTCGAGGCCACCCCCGCCGCCCTCGCCCTCCGGGTCGCCGATCGCTTCCTCACCCGTGTCCGCGCGCGGACACGCAACGGCCGTCTGGCTCACGTCGCCCTGACGGGCGGCTCGATGGGCGGTGCCGTCCTGCGCGCTGTCCGGGACAACCCGCGGTCCGCTGAGATCGACTGGTCCCTCGTGCACTTCTGGTGGGGTGACGAGCGCTTCGTCCCGCAGGAGGACGCGGACCGGAACGCCCTCCAGTCGCGGGAGGCGCTGCTCGACCACATCGATGTCCCCGCGGAGAACGTGCACGAGGTCGCCGCCGCGGACAGCGGTCTCGACCTCGATGAGGCCGCCGCCGCGTACGCCGCCGAGCTCGCCCGCTTCGGCACCGAGGACCACCCGTGGCCGTCGTTCGCGGTGTGCTTCCTCGGCGTCGGCCCCGACGGACACATCGCTTCGCTCTTCCCGGACCGGGAAGAGGTCACCGTGACCGATGCCGCGGCGCTGCCCGTGCGGGACTCCCCCAAGCCCCCGCCCGAGCGGGTCACCCTCACCCGCCCGGTCCTGAACGCCTCCAAGCGCGTCTGGCTCGTGCTCACGGGTGCCGACAAGGCATCGGCGCTCGGCCTCGCTCTCGCCGGCGCCAGCTACACGAGCGTTCCCGCAGCCGGGGCGAAGGGCCGCAAGCGGACGGTCTTCTTCGTCGACGAGGCCGCGGCATCCGAGGTCTCCCCCGACCTCATCGACCAGGCCTACTGAGCGTCCGGGCCGCGTGTCTCACGCGGGTCCGGCTGCTCCGGCGCACCCGATGCGGGAGCAGCCGGCGGGGTGGCGGGATCGCTCCCCCGGGTGATGCCGAGCTCCTGGCTCTCGCTGAGGACCTGCGGGTGGAACCGGGCGAGCCCGACGACGCCCCAGACGGCGATGCTGCCGGCGACGCCGAAGATGATGAAGACCCACCACGGAGCCGCCGCGGCCTCACCGAGTACGAGCATGCCGATGAGCACGGCCACCATGGGGTCGACAACCGTCAGACCGGCGATGACGAGGTCCGGCGGACCGGAGCTGTAGGCGGTCTGCACGAAGTACGCGCCGACGGCACCCGCCGAGAGCAACGCGAGCAGGCAGACCGCGGTGATCCATTCGAACTGGCCGGCCTCGATGCGCTTGATGATGACCTTCGCGAGGGTGGCGACGAAACCGTAGAGGATGCCGGCGCCGATGATGTAGAACAGCGCGCGCATCCGGTGCCGGAGGATGAGCCAGCACGCCCCGAGCACGATGATCACGACGAGCAGGATCGCGAGGATGACGAACAGCTCGCGGTCCGTGACCTCCTTCTCCGTGGCGTAGATCGCGGCGAAGAACACGAAGAGGAAGATGCCGCCGACACAGGCGATGATCGCGGTGAGCGACTGCCGCGTGGGGGCGTGACCGGAGATGCGGGCGTTGAGCAGCGTCGTGATGACCAGCGCGATGGCGCCGAGCGGCTGCACCACGATGAGCGGTGCTTTCACGAGCGCCGCGAGCTGGCAGACGATCGCGAGGCCCAGCATGAGCGTCCCGATCACCCAGGACGGGCGGGTGAACAGGCGCTTGAGCTGATCGAAGCTGAGGCCGGCGGCGCCGTCGGAGCCGCTGAGCCGCTCGACCTTCTCCACGCCCCGGTGCTGGTACTGCGCGCCGAGCGACATGAACACGGCACCGGCGAGAGCCAGCGGGATCCCCAGGAGCAGGTCCGGGTTCTGGAACGCGCCGACCAGCTGGTCGCCGACGTCCTCGACCGTCCCCATCCACACCCCTGCGCTCACAGTACGACCCTACCCGGAGAGTGCCGCGGACTAGGGTTGTGACGTGGCTGTCCTTCCGATTCGCATCATGGGCGATCCCGTCCTGCACTCCCCCGCCTCCCCCGTCGAGGCGATCACCGACGAGATCCGCACCCTCGTCGCCGACATGTTCGAGACCATGGACGCCGCGCCCGGCGTCGGCCTCGCCGCCCCTCAGGTGGGGGTGCCGCTGCGGATCTACACGTACTCCTACGTCGACGACGACGACCAGCCATGGCGCGGTGTGCTCATCAACCCCGAACTGTGGATGACGCCGACGGAACCGGGCGCGCCGGACCCCGAGCTGGAGTCCGAGGGCTGCCTGTCCTTCCCGGGCGAGCGGTTCCCCCTGCGCCGGTCCGACCGCGTGCGGGTGACGGCGACGGATCTGGACGGCAGCCCGGTCACGCTGGACGTGGACGGCTGGCGCGCTCGCATCATGCAGCACGAGTTCGACCACCTCGACGGCGTGCTCTACATCGACCGCCTCTCGGACTCCGACTGGAAGACGACGCAGAAGATCGCTCGCAAGCGCGGCTGGGGACGCCCGGGGGCCAGCTGGCTCCCCGGAGTGGATGACCTCGAGGGCTGATCCCATTCAGCCCACGCACAGCATCCTTCAAGTTGCGTCATAGACTCCGGGCACTATAGCGTGTTCGCGGCGGGGATATTCAGCATGCCCCGCGTCACGCTCTGAAGGGGAAATCCATGATGAAGTCGCGCACCCGTCGCGCACTCGTGCTCACCGGTTCGGCTGTCGCCGTCTCGCTCGCCCTCACCGGCTGCAGCGCGATCAACAGCATCCTCGGCGGCGGTCGCGCCGACGCCGACCGCGACGAGGAGACCGGTCAGGTCACCGAGAGCGCGAACATCGACGTGTTCTCCGTGAAGCTCGGCGACTGCATGCTCGAGACCGGCTCCGGGATGCTCACCGACGCGAACGTCGTGCCGTGCTCCGAGCCGCACGACGAAGAGGTCTTCTACGAGATCAAGATGGACGACGGCGAGTACTCGGAGGACGCCATCAGCGCCGCGTCCGAGGAGTGCATCGGCGACGCGTACACGTCCTTCGTCGGCGTCTCGTACCAGGAGTCCGCCCTGGACGTGACCACGCTCACCCCCAGCAAGGACTCGTGGGAGCAGGCCAACGACCGCGTGATCCAGTGCATCATCATCGACCCGGCCGGACAGGTCGAGGGATCGCTCAAGGGCGCCGCTCGCTGATCAGACCGCACCTTCACGACGGGCTCCGCCGCGAGGCGGGGCCCTTCGTCGTCCGTGCCACGGCTCAGCCGTCCGCGGCACGGAGAGCGAGCCACGCCGCGACGCGGTCGTCCGGATCGGACAGCGAGAGGCCCGTGAGGTCCTCGATCCGTCGGACGCGGGTCGTCAGCGTCTGCCGGTGGATGCGCAGTCGCGCCGCGCTCTCGCTCCACGCCCCGTTGCACGTGAGGAACACCCGGAGCGTGTCGAGGAGCTCGGCCGGCCGCTCGGCTGCGCGCAGCGGGTCGAGCAGACGCGCAAGGCGCGTGGTCTGATCGGGGTCCAGCGCCCCGAGCACGAACGACACCGTCGGAATGGCCTCGTAGCGGACCACGCGTTCGCCGCCGGTGCGCGCGGCCTCGCAGGCGTGCCGCGCCTCGTCGATGCTGCGGGCGAGGGCATCCGTACCCGCCGGTCGGCCGAGACCGAGGTAGAGCGTCGAGGCGAACGCCCTGGCGCGATGCGCGATCTGGTCGGCATGGTCCTCGCGCACGACGCCCTGCACGATTCCCCGTTGCGACGTGAAGACGTGCTCGGCGCCGAGCTCGTCGAGCCAGAGACCGAGCAGATGCTCGACGTCGACACCGCTGGTGCGGGACGCGAGCGCGAAACCCACCAGCACGCGCTCGTGCACGCCCCAGCGGCGGAGCAGACGAGTGGCCTCCTCCCCTCCCTCGCGGACGGTCTCGAACATCATCGAGCGGCCGAGGCGCTCCAGCTGGCTGCTGTCCCGGGTGCGCATCAGGAGATCGAGCAGCGCCGCGGCCTGCGAGCTCAGTTCGCGACCGCGGCCGGAGCTGTCGTTGCGCGGAGCGGTCACGAGCTGCGCGGTGATGTCCTGGCCAGGACCGACCGGGTGCACCTGCAGGGCGCGATGGCGAACCCGCACCGGTCGGCCGACGGCGACGGCGATCGCATCGTCGATGTGCAGGCTTCCTGCTCCTGCGGTCGTGATGACCTCGCCATGCCGATCCAGGAGCACCGCCCACCCGTCGATGCGGTGCGCCAGCTCCGCGATGACGCCGGTGATGCCGCTGCGCCGCGCCGCCAGCGTGAGGACCCGCATCGCCGAGGTGATGGCGCGAGCCTCCGCCGCCTGATCGACGGCGAGGAGCGAGGTCAGCGTCGGTACCACCAGCGGCGGTGACAGGGGGACGCCGACGATGGCCGTGAACCCCGCGTCCCGCACGGCTTCGCGAAGACGGGGGCTGTCGTCGCTCGTGACCACCACGGTCTCCCCCAGCGCGGCACGGCGGTCGCCGCCGACGCCGAGGAGCGCGGCCTCTTCGGCTACGACGAGCGTCGCGTGGAGCGGATCCACCGGCGGACCGAAGTCGTCGAGGGGAAGGACCGCGTTGACCGGCCGCGCTCCGGGAACAGCGCCCGGCAGCAGTTCCGCCCGGAGATACCTGGCCACGGAGGCGACGTCACGAGCCACCCTCCGATCATATAGATTGTCGAAGAGCAGCCGCTCTGTTCACGCTTCTGTCGGATGCCGAGGGCTTCCGCTCTCTCCTAGCATCGTGCGCATCCCCACTTCCCGAAGGATGTCATGAAAGCTGTTGTCTTCCGCGACCCCCAGTCGCCCATCGAGTTCGTCGACGTCGACCTCGCTCCGCCCCGCGCCGGTGAGGTGCGCGTACGCATCGCCGCCGCCGGTGTCTGCCACTCCGACCTGCACGTCAAGCGTGGCGAGTGGGACGCCGCCGCTCCCCTGGTCATGGGCCACGAGGGCTCCGGCGTCGTCACCGAACTGGGCGAGGGCGTCACCACGCTCGCTGTCGGCGACCACGTCGTGCTGAGCTGGGTGCCGCCGTGCGGCGAGTGCCGCTACTGCCGCGCCGGTCACGAGGCCCGCTGCCAGAAGGTCGCCACCGTGGTCGCTCCCCTCGGCGTGCTCTTCGACGGCACGTCGCGGCTGAGCCGCGACGGCGAGCAGCTGCACCACTACCTGGGTGTGTCGTCCTTCGCGGAGGAGGTCGTCGTCCCCGCATCCGGAGCCGTGAAGGTCCGCGACGACGCGCCCCTCGACGTCATCGCCGTGGTCGGCTGCGCTGTCGCGACCGGTGTCGGCGCCGTCCTGAACACCGCCGCCGTGGAACCCGGATCGACCGTCGCCGTGATCGGCTGCGGGGGCGTGGGCCTCAACGTCGTCCAGGGCGCCCGACTCGCCGGTGCCGAGCGCATCGTCGCGATCGACGTGCGGCCGGAGAAGACGCAGATGGCCCTGCAGTTCGGGGCCACGGACCGCATCGACGCCTCCCAGGGCGACGCCGTGGCGCAGCTGCGGGAGCTCATCCCGGACGGCGTCGACTACGCCTTCGACGCGATCGGACGCACCTCCACGACCGAGCAGTCCATCCAGATGCTCGGACTCGGCGGCGCCGCGGTCATCGTCGGGCTGCCGCCCACGGGAGCACGCGCCTCGTTCGAGCCGCTCGTCCTCGCCGAGGCCGACCAGCGCATCCTCGGCTCGAACTACGGCTCGGTGCGGCCGTCGATCGACGTCCCCGCGCTCGTGGACCGCTACATGGACGGGCAGCTCAAGATCGATCCGTTGATCTCCGGTCGCCGTCCGCTCTCCGAGGCCGCCGCCGCCCTGGACGACCTCGACGGCGGCTCGGCACTGCGTACCCTCCTCATCCCCTGACCGCCGCGCGCGGCCCATCCCTGAAACCCGAAACCAGGAGAACCATGTCAGACACCGTCGTCGCCCCGCCCGGCGCCCCGCAGGATGCCGGGCTCCGCACCGGCGTCATGAGCGGACCCGAGCTCGCCGCCCAGGCCATCGCCAACATCGCCCCCAGCGCCGTCATCGCCTTCACGGCCGCCGCCATCTTCCTCGGCGCCGGGAACGGCACCATCTACGCCTTCGCACTGGCCACCATCGTGATCCTGTGCGTCGGATACTGCGTGGTGGTGTTCGCTCGCAAGCACGCCTCGGCCGGCTCGCTGTACACCTACGTGTCGAAGGGCCTCGGCCCGTTCGGCGCCTTCCTCGCCGGGGTCACCCTGCTGATCGGCTGCTTCGGCATCGCGGCGGCCTCCCTCAGCGGCTCGGTCAGCTACATGGGGCAGTTCCTGAGCATGCTGGGCCTGCCCGCCCAGGGGCTTGGCTGGGACATCGGCCTGGCGATCCTGCTCGGTGGCCTGGCGACGCTGTTCACCATCCGCGGCATCCGTCTGTCCGCCCGGGTCTCGCTCGTCCTCGAGCTGCTCTCCGTCGGCATCATCCTGGTGCTCCTCATCGCGGCGCTCGCGTGGGCGGGTCCCTCCGCCTGGGACCCCGCGCAGGTCCTCGCGACCGGCTCGTCGTTCCAGGGCATCGCGTCCGGCATGGTGCTGGGCATCCTGGGCTTCGTCGGCTTCTCCTCGGCGGACGCCCTCGGCCGCGAGGCCAAGGAGCCGTACAAGGCGATCCCCCGCGCCATCATGTGGAGCGCCCTCGGCGTCGGCGTGCTCTACGTCTTCGCCGCGTACACACAGATCGCGGTCCTCGGCGACGACCTCGCCACCGCCGCGAGCCCGCTGGAGAGCATGTCCGCCCTCATCGGCATGCCGGGCTGGTTCGCGGCCGTGCTCACGTTCGGCGTCTCGGCGTCGTTCTTCGCGGTCGTCGTCGCCCCGCTCAACGTGATCGGCCGCATCGTCTACGTGATGGGCAAGGAAGGCGTCGTCGCGGAGCGCTTCGGACGGACGCACGAGCAGCACCTCACGCCGCACCGCGTGCTCATCCTCGCCGGCGCCGCGGCGATCACGGTCGACATCGTGCTGCTGCTGGCGGGAGCGGCGACGGGCGACATCCTCGTCTGGGTCAACACCTGGGGCACCTACGGCTACATGGTCGCCTACGCCCTCGTCGCCATCGCGTGCGTGGTCTACACGCAGCGGGCCAAGATGCGGAACGGTCTCGTGAAGGTGTGCGCCACGGTCGCGGTCGTGACGATGGCGTACGTCTTCTTCGCGAACGTGTGGCCCGTGCCCGCCTTCCCGTACAACGTGATCCCGTACGTGTTCCTCGTGACCGTCGCCCTCGCGCTTACCCGGTACGCCTACCTCGCCCGTCGTCGCCCTGACGTCATCGCCCGGATCGGCAACACCGAGACGAGCGCTATGGAGGGCGTCGGCTGAACCGTCCTCTTCGACAGGAAGAGCCCCTCCGCGAGGAGGGGCTCTTTCTGTGTCCGGGCGTGCCGCCGAGCGGTCCGGGAACGGAAGAAGCCCCCTCCGTGGAGGGGGCTTCTCTCGTTGGCTCCCCGGCTTGGACTCGAACCAAGAACCTGCCGGTTAACAGCCGGCTGCTCTGCCAATTGAGCTACCGAGGAATGTGCGCCGCGGTGCGGGCAACTCGTCAAGCTTAGCAAACTCGAGACGCTGTTCGTGACACCGGGCCGCCTTCCGCGCCCCTCGGGCGTGTCGCGCTCAGCGGCGGGAATCCGACTCCGCATTCGGCACCCAGAGCAGGTCCTTGCCGACGCCCCGCGCGACGACGTGGCCCCCGCGCAGCATGAGCGTCTCGGCGTTCAGCTCCCGAATGAAGTCCGCGTCGTTGGTGACGAGGAGAGCCGCCATCCCCTCCTCCTTGCGGCGCCGGGTGATGGCGTCGAAGACGACCGGTCGCACCTCCAGGTCGAGGTTCGCGAGGATCTCGTCGGCGATGAGCACCCGCGGCTCCAGCACGAAGGAACGGGCGATCGCGACCCGCTGGCGCATGCCCGCGCTGAGCTCATAGGGGAACTTCGCGGCGGTCCCGAGCGGCAGGTGGAGCTCATCCAGGAGCGTCGCCACCCGGATGGAGAGCGCCCGGGTGTTGACGCGCTTCTCCCGGATGAGGATCGGCTCGGCGATGACCTCGTTGACCGTCAGCTGCGGCGGCAGATCCGCCCCGGCACCTTGCGGCACGAAGCCCGTGCGGTAGGTGAGGATGCGATGCTTGCGACCCGGACGACGGATGTCGATGCCGCAGACCTGCGCCCGTCCGCCGACGACGCGCACCGAGGGATCCGTGGAACCCGCAAGTGCGGCGACGAGCGTCGACTTGCCCGAGCCGGTCGGTCCCGCGACGCAGATGAGCCCGCCGGGGGCGAGCGAGAACGTCACGCCGTCGACCGCGCGATTGGGCGTGCCGTGACCGATCCGGTCGATGACCAGATCGGAGCACTCGATCGCGTTCGAGGATTCGGGCGTACGGGGCATATCTCCATCCTGCCGTCTCGTCCGGGACCGGTCCGGTTACGACTCGGCGAAGAACCGCTGGCGCTCCACATCGATGTCCCGCAGCCGCACCCGCAGCGCGCGTCCGCCGTCGGAGTCCGCGGGGACGCGCTGGACTGCGCCCAGCAGCTCCTGCTTCTCGTGCTCGAGCTGCCGCACCACCAGCCGTCGGGCGAGATCCGTCGCCGACGCCACCGCGCCGGCCTCGTCCCGCGCCGGGAACGGCGTCATCAACAGCTCGCCCGCGAGCGAGCGGTACGGCTCGCGCACGCTGTTCACCGCGTCCGTCACCCAGCCGGGACGGCTGCGATCGGGGGCGGCGGCGACCGCCTCGCGCACGGCATCGAGGCCGGGCGTGCGGAACGGCTCCGCGAGGGCTCGCGTCAGCAGCGCCGCATCGATCTGGTGCCCGTACTGCAGGGCTCCCATGAGCGCATCGCGCTCCACGGCGACGTCGGGTGAACGGGGCAGGCTGGCGAGCGTCACGGCCGCGACGACCGGCCCGCCCGTGGCGGGATCGACCCGCGGACCGGTCTCCCGACGCGCCTGAGGAGCGGCCGCCTGCGCACCGCGCGCGGCGCGCTCGACCTCCCCATGCACCTCGGTCGGGTCCATGCCGAGTCGGCGCGCGAGCACCCGCTCGTAGCCGGGGCGCAGCAGGCGGTCGCGGATCTCCGCCACGATCGGGGCCGCGGCACGGAGGGCGCCGACCCGGCCCTCGACCGTGGAGAGGTCGAAACCCGCGAGCTTGCGGTCGATGGCGAACTCGAACATCGGCTGCTTCGCGTCCATGAGGCCGCGCACCGCCGCGTCCCCGCGCTGCAGCCGGAGGTCGCACGGATCGAGGCCGTCCGGGGCGACCGCGACGAAGGTCTGCGCGTTGAACCGGTCGTCCTCCGTGAACGCCCGCAGGGCGGCCTTCTGCCCCGCCTCGTCGCCGTCGAAGGTGAACACCACCTCCCCGGACGCGTTGTCGTCGCCCATGACCCGGCGCAGCACCTTGATGTGCTCGGCGCCGAACGCGGTGCCGCAGGTCGCGACCGCGGTCGTCAGCCCGGCGAGGTGGCAGGCCATCACATCGGTGTAGCCCTCGACGACGACGACCCGGCGCGGGTCGCCGCGGGCGATGTCGCGCTTGGCGAGGTCGAGCCCGTAGAGCACCTGGGCCTTCTTGTAGATCGGGGTCTCGGGGGTGTTGAGGTACTTGGGGCCCTGGTCGTCGTCGAAGAGCTTGCGGGCGCCGAAGCCGATCGTCTGCCCGGACACGTCCCGGATCGGCCAGACGAGGCGGCCGCGGAAGCGGTCGTACACGCCCCGCTGTCCCGTGGAGACGAGTCCTGCGGTGCTCAGCTCCTCGCGCGTGAAGCCCTGGGCGGTCAGCGCCTTGAGCATGCCGTCCCATCCCCGAGGGGCGAAGCCGACGCCGAAGTGCGCCGCCGCCCCGGCGTCGAAGCCGCGCTCCCCGAGGAACCGGCGGGCCGCCTCCGCATCCGGCGACAGCAGCTGGGACCGGAAGAACTCCGCCGCGGCCGTGTTCGCCGCGTACAGCCGGCTGCGGCCACTGGTCTCCGGCGCCGCCCCTCCGTCCTCGTAATGCAGGGTGTAGCCGATGCGGCCCGCGAGCCGCTCGACCGCCTCCGTGAAGCTCACGTGGTCCATCGCGCGGAGGAAGGAGTACACGTCGCCCGACTCCCCGCAGCCGAAGCAGTGGTAGTAGCCGACCTGCTGACGCACGTGGAAGCTGGGGCTCTTCTCGTCGTGGAACGGGCACAGTCCCTTGAGGGACCCCACCCCCGCCGATTTGAGGGCGACGCGCTCCCCCACGATGTCCGCGATGTTGGTGCGGGCCTTGACCTCGTCGACGTCGGCCTGCCGGATGCGGGGCATCAGCGGGCGCCTTCTGCGACGGGCCGCCTCTCGACAGGCGTGCGCGCGCCGGGGCGCGCATGACGCGGCGTCCAGATGCCGACCTCCGCCGGGTCGATCTCCCCGACCAGGCGGTTGTGCCAGTCGATCGCACTCTGATCTGTCAGGCTCGCGATCTGATCCACGACGACGCGCGCCCGCTCCGCGTCGCTCTCGGCGGCGACGAAGTCGGCGGCGAACGCGGGCTCCAGCACATCCGCGCCGGCCGACCACAGGGTGTCGGTCGACCACAGGGCGTCGGCCAAGCGCTTCAGCACTCGGCGCTGCTCCTTGTAGACGCCCTTCCTGGCATCGATCGTGACGATCGCCTGACCCATGATCCCCTTGAGAACCGCGATCTCGACCTCGACGACGCGAGGCACGATCACGTGCGCGTTGTAGCGGACCAGGCGCGTGCCCCCGAACGCCTCCCGGGTGGCCGCGACCGCCGCGCGCGCGAACCGGCCGATGAGGTCGCTGGTGAGGTTCTTGAGCCGGGCGAGATCCTGTCGGGAACGATCGAAGGACGCGAGCCACATCGGCTGCGAGGCGAGCCGGTAGAGGGCGTCGGCGAGTTCGTCGCGCGTGAAGTCGTAGCCGACCCACTGCTGGATCCGGCTGAGCAGGGCCTCGTGCGCCGCCGGGTCGGCGAGCTGCGCGACGTCGACGTAGCCGTTGACGATCGCGTCCTCGAAGTCGTGCACCGAGTAGGCGATGTCGTCGGAGAGGTCCATGATCTCGGCCTCGATGCAGCGCAGCCGCCCCGGTGCTCCGTCGCGCATCCAGCGGAACACGGCCTCGTCCTCCGGGTACACGCCGAACTTCAGTCGACCACCCGGGTCGGGGACGGGGCTGTCGACGGTCCACGGATACTTGCAGGTCGCGTCGAGACTCGCCCGCGTGAGGTTCAGACCGACGGAGGAGCCGTCGGCGTCGAGCACCTTCGCCTCGAGCCGGGTGAGGATGCGGAGCGACTGGGCGTTGCCCTCGAAGCCGCCGATGGCCGCCGCCCACTCGTTCAGCGCCCGCTCGCCGTTGTGACCGAACGGCGGGTGACCGAGGTCATGGCTCAGACACGCGGTGTCCACCACGTCCGCGGAGACCCCGAGCGCCGCGGCGAGCTCCCGGCCGACCTGGGCGACCTCGAGCGAGTGGGTCAGACGGTTGCGGGCGAAGTCGGCCGTGCTGGCGGGGCTGAGCACCTGCGTCTTCGCGGCGAGCCGCCGCAGAGCCGCCGAGTGCAGCACGCGCGCGCGGTCGCGGGCGAAGTCGTCCCGCTCGGAACGGTGGGTCTCCGCGATGAAGCGCTCCGCGTCGCGCGGGTCGTAGCCGTCGGCGCGTGCGCCGGCCCTGGGGTCATCCGCCACTGTTCTCGATCTCCGCTCCACGCATCATCTCCGAGGCCGACGAGGCGAGCTCGCGCGACTCCAGCCACTTCTCCGGAAGGGCGGTCTTCTTCGGATGCCCAGCGCGGCCGCGCTGCCCTTCGGCGTCCGCACCCGGATACGGTGCCGCGCGGTCGAGCCGTCCGAGGAGGTCGTCGATCTCCTGCAGGCTCGAGGCCGTCGCGAGACCGGTGCGGATGTCTCCGCCCACCGGGTAGCCCTTGAAGTACCAGGAGACGTGCTTGCGGATGTCGCGGCAGCCGCGGTCCTCGTCCTCGAAGAACTCGACGAGCAGCTCCGCGTGCCGGCGGAAGGCGTCGGCGACGAAGCCGAGCGTCGCATCGACCGTCTTGCCCTCTCCCCCGAACGCGAGGGCGAGCTGCCCGAACAGCCACGGTCGTCCCAGGCACCCGCGGCCGACGACCACGCCGTCGCAGCCGGTCTCCGCCATCATGCGCACGGCGTCGTCCGCCGACCAGATGTCGCCGTTGCCCAGCACGGGAATGCTGGTCACGGCCTGCTTGAGCTCGCCGATCGCGCTCCAGTCGGCGTGACCGGAGTAGAACTCGCTCGCGGTCCTGGCGTGCAGCGCCACGGCGGCGGCTCCAGCGTCCTCGGCGGCCCGCCCGGCGTCGAGGAACGTGAGGTGGTCGCGGTCGATCCCCTTGCGCATCTTCACCGTCAACGGGATGTCGCCGGCGGCCTTCACGGCCTGATCGACGATGTCGGCGAAGAGCTTCGACTTCCACGGCAGCGCCGCTCCGCCGCCCTTGCGCGTCACCTTCGGGACCGGGCAGCCGAAGTTGAGGTCGATGTGGTCGGCGTGGTCTTCCGCGACGATGATGCGGACGGCCTCGGCGATGGTCTTCGGATCGACGCCGTAGAGCTGGATGGACCGCGGTGTCTCCGACTCGTGGTGCCGGATCAGTCGCATGGTCGTCTCGTTGCGTTCGACCAGCGCGCGCGAGGTGATCATCTCGCTGACATAGAGGCCGGCCCCGTACTCCCGGCACAGGCGTCGGAAGGCCGTGTTCGTGATCCCGGCCATCGGCGCGAGGACGACCGGCACGTCGAGGTCGATCGGGCCGATGCGGAGGGGGCGGGCGGGGGCGGTGGCGAGAGTCATGGCGTGTCCATTCTCCCAGACCCGGAGCCGGTGGGGATGCGGCGACCTAAGCTGTGCATATGACCGATTCCGCACTCCGTTCCATCCCCTTCACCGACGCCCAGGGGCAGGAGAAGACTCTGGACGATCTGGGTGCCGACGTGGTGCTCGTGGTGAACGTGGCCTCCAAGTGCGGCCTCACTCCGCAGTACGAGCAGCTGGAGGAGCTGCAGCGGCGCTTCGGAGACCGCGGCTTCACCGTGGTCGGCTTCCCCTGCAACCAGTTCTTCGGACAGGAGCCCGGTTCTGTCGACGAGATCCTCGAGTTCTGCTCCACGACGTACGGCGTCTCCTTCCCGGTGAACGACAAGATCAAGGTCAACGGCAAGAACGCCGCCGAGCTCTACAAGGCGCTCAAGGAGACGCCGGATGCGGGGGGCAAGGCCGGCCGCGTCGAGTGGAACTTCGAGAAGTTCCTCGTGCTGCCGGACGGCGACGTGCTGCGCTTCCGCCCGAAGCAGAAGCCGGACGCTCCCGAGATCGTCGAGGCGATCGAGGCCGCACTCCCCCGCTGAGCGTCGTTCACCTCTGCGTCACGCGCGCACCGCGCCGTGACGCCCGACGTGGCCGCCCTCGTTCACCTTCCGGTCTCCCCGTCGACATGTGGCGTCCCTAGTCTCACCGCGGCGACACGCGCCGAAGACGAAGGAGACCACGCATGCCCGACCGACTGCCCCTCAGCCGGCGAACTGTCCTCACCGCGGGAGCGCTCGGTGCGCTCGGTACCGCCCTCCCCCTCGGCACCGGACCTGCCGCAGCGACGATCGCCCCGGCGTCGCCGGGTGGTGGGCAGGCGCGGAACCTGCGCTTCCGTGCCGACGGCACCTTCAAGGTGGTGCAGTTCAACGACACGCAGGACGACGAGCTGACCGACCGCCGCACCGTCGAGCTGATGGAGAAGGTGCTCGACCAGGAGAAGCCGGACTTCGTCGTCATCAACGGCGACGTGATCACGGGCGGCTGCGAGACGCGGCTGGCGGTGAAGCAGGCCATCAACAACGTGGTCATGCCGATGGAGTCCCGTCGCATCCCCTGGGCGGTCACCTACGGCAACCACGACGAGGACTCGCTGCCACAGTCCGGCGTCGACGAAGCCGGGATGCTGAAGATCTACCGCTCGTACGAGTACAACGTGAACGCCGAGAACACGCGCGGCGTGACGGGCACGAGCAACACGATCGTGACGATCGGCTCCGCTGCGAAGAAGAACCGGGAGGCGTTCGCGCTCTGGCTGATGGACTCGGGCCGCTACGCGCCGGACGCCATCGACGGCCAGGACTTCGCCGGCTACCCGGCCTGGGACTGGCTGCGCATGGACCAGGTCGCCTGGTACCGCGACCAGTCGCAGCGCCTGGAGCAGCGCCGTGGACGCAAGGTGCCCGGCCTCATGTTCCTCCACATCGCGCTGTGGGAGCACCGCTTCATGTGGTGGGGCGGTGTGGACACCCGTACGGCGGCCGACGCCGCGCGCGGCAAGGCCCGCCACGGCATCGTCGGCGAACGCAACGAGGACGAATGCCCCGGACCGTTCAACTCGGGCATGTTCAACGCGATCCTCGAACGTGGCGACGTGAAGGGCGTGTTCGTCGGGCACGACCACGTCAACGATTACACGGGCGACTACTACGGCGTCATGCTGGGCTATGCCCCGGGAACCGGTTTCGGCGCCTATGGTCTCCCCGGCGCCGAGCGCAACCGCATGCGCGGGGGCCGGGTGTTCGAGCTGAAGGAGGCGGGCGACGAGGTCGCCATCTCCACCAGGGTCGTCTACGCCCGGGACCTCGGCATCGACCTGACCGCGAACGACCAGCCGATGGAGCCGCTCCCCCTCGGACCCCGCCAGCAGCGCCTCTGAGGCCGGGCAGCAGAACGGCGGGGATCCCCGACCCGGGGTCCCCGCCGTCGTCTGTCGGTGCGGGTCAGGCCTCGACGGCCGCGCTGCGCTGCGCCCAGAGGTCGCGGATCACGTTCTCGAACGCCGCCGGCGGCTGCGCGCCGCTGATGCCGTACTGACCGTCGACGACGAAGAACGGCACCCCCTGGATCCCGTAGGCGCGAGCCTGCGCCTGGTCCTGGCGGACGTCGGCGAGGTACTGCTCGCTCTCGAGTGCGGCGCGGGCGCGATCGGCATCGAGACCGACCTCGGCGGCGAGGGCGACGAGGTCGTCGATGCGTCCCACGTGCTTGCCCTCGGTGAAGTAGGCGGACATGAGCCGCTCCTCCATCTCGTGCTGGCGTCCCTCGGCCTTCGCGAAGTGCAGCAGCTCGTGCGCCTTCACCGTGTTCGTGTGCTGCAGCAGGTCGAACCGGTACTGCAGGCCCGCGTTCGCGGCGACGTTCGTGACGTTGGCGAGCATCTGCTCGACCTGCGTGCGCGGCATCCCCTTGTGCCCGGAGAGGAAGTCGATCTCGTCGCCGTCGAAGTCGACCGGGGTGTCCGGGGAGAGCTCGAAGGAGTGGAAGGTGACCGTGACCTGCGGAGCGTCCTCGTCGGCCGCGACCGCTTCCAGACCCTTCTCGAGGTTGCGCTTGCCGATGTAGCACCAGGGGCAGGCGATGTCGGACCAGATGTCGATGGCGATGGGTTCAGTCACACCGTGGTCAACCGTCCGCGCGTCCGACGTATTCCGTCAGTAGAATCCTCGGATGCTCTCCGCCGACGATCCCCTCCCCTTCCGGCCCGCACGGGTGCTCGTCGCGGGCGTCACCGGGTCGGGGAAGACGACTCTGTCCCGACGGCTCGCCGCCCTCTGGGACCTCCGTCACGTGGAGATCGACGGCCTGTTCCACGGCCCGGACTGGACCCCGCGGGCGGAGTTCCTCGACGACGTGCGCGCCTTGGCCGCGGAGGAGCGGTGGGTGACCGAGTGGCAGTACACGAGCAAGGGCACCGACGAGATCCTGACCCCGAGGGCGCAGCTCGCGCTCTGGCTCGACTACCCGTACCGCGTGGTGCGGTCGCGTCTGCTCCGGCGCACCCTCGGCCGCAGCATCCTGCGCACCCGGATGTGGAACGGCAACGTCGAGAAGCCGATCTGGCGGATGCTGGGGGCCACGCCGGAGGAGAGCATCCTGGCCTGGCAGACGGCGACGCTGCACAAATGGTCCGAGCGCTTCCCGGCGGTGCAGGAGCGCTTCCCCCACCTCACGATCGTGCGTCTGACGCATCCGCGCGAGACGGAGCGCTGGCTGCGAGCTCAGGCCGAGGTCGGGGTGTCCACGGCGCCGCCGAAACGTCGGTCCCGGGAGAGGTAGACCCCGATCGCGCGCCAGAGCTCCTCGCGGGAGAAGTCCGGCCACAGGGTGTCCAGGAACACCATCTCGGCGTAGGCCGACTGCCACAGCAGGAAGTTGGAGGTGCGCTGCTCCCCCGAGCTGCGCAGGAAGAGGTCCACGTCCGGCATGTCCGGGACGTAGAGGTGACGACGGATCGTCTTCTCGCTGATCGCGTTCGGTTTCACCCGCCCGGCCGCGACATCGGCCGCGATGGCCCGCATCGCGTCGACGAGTTCGACCCGACCGCCGTAGTTGACGCACATGGTGAGGGTGAGCACGTCGTTGTCGCGGGTGAGCTCCTCGGCGTACTGCAGCTCCTTGATGACGCTCCCCCACAGGCGCGGCTTGCGCCCCGCCCACCGCACGCGCACACCCCACTCGTTGAGCTGATCGCGGCGGCGGTGCAGGACATCGCGGTTGTACCCCATGAGGAAGCGGACCTCCTCGGGGGAACGGGCCCAGTTCTCGGTGGAGAACGCATAGACGGAGAGGTGCTTCACGCCGGCCTGGATCGCGCCCGCGACGACGTCGAGCAGCACCTCCTCCCCGGCCTTGTGCCCCTCGATGCGGTTGAGGCCCCGGCGGTTCGCCCAGCGACCGTTGCCGTCCATGACGATGGCGACGTGCTCCGGGACGGCCGGGAACGCGGGCGGGTACACGCCGGTCCAGTCGATCGGCCGATACGGCACGGCGTCCTTGTGCGTGTAGGGCTTCGGGCTCACCGTGCTCCTTCTCCGGGGGTGGACGACACGTGCGCGAGCGAGCGGATGCCCCGCTCCAGGTGCCACTGGGCGTACGCCGCGACGAGACCCGAGGCGGCGGCGGTGTCTGCGTGCGGGGCCGCGTCGATGAGGTCCCAGTCGCCGCGGATCAGGGCACGCAGCAGCGTCAAGGTCTTCTCGGCGATCCGGGGGCTGCCGGCGGGCGCGTCGGCGTGGCACACGAGTCCGCCCAACTGCGCGACGAAGACGGAGTGCGGCCCCGGAGCCCCGCAGCGCGCGCAGTCCTCGAGGGACGGCGCCCATCCCGAGAGGGACATCACGCGCAGCAGATACGAATCGAGGATGCTGCGCGGAGCATGCTCGCCGCGGGACAGCGCCCGCAGCCCGCCGACGAGCAGGAGGTACTGCTCCGGGGTGGCCTCGGCGTCGCTGAGCCGATCCGCCGTCTCGACCATGGCGTTCGCGGCGGTGAACCGGTCGTAGTGCGCGGCGATGTCCGTGCCGTAGGCCCCGAGCGACTCGGCCTGCTGCACGATGTCGAGCGAGCGGCCTTCGTAGAGCTGCACGTCGGCGACCATGAACGGCTCGAGGCGGGAGCCGAACTTCGACGAGGTGCGACGCACGCCCTTGGCGACCGCGCGCACTTTGCCGTGCCGCCGCGACAGCATCGTGACGATGCGATCCGCCTCCCCCAGCTTGTGGGTGCGCAGGATCACCGCTTCGTCTCGGTAGGTGGGCACCCTTCGATTATCCTCCGTGCGCGACAATGGACGCGTGACCGAACCGCTCTTCACCATTCCGCTGTGGGCGGACCTCCTCGGCGTCGGTCTCGGCGGAGTGCAGGGCGCGATGTTCGCCGCCGGATTCCAGGGCCAGCGCCGGCTCGACTGGCTGGGCGTCGCGATCATCGGGATCATGATCGGCATGGGCGGCGGTCTCATCCGCGACATCCTGCTCGGACAGACACCGGCCACCCTGCAGAACCAGTGGTATCTGGTCACCGCAGCGGGTGCGGCCTTGCTCGGCATGCTACTGGCCGGACTCTTCACGCGGCTCAACACGGCGATCGTGGTGCTGGACGCCGTCGTGATCGGGATGTTCGGCGCCTTCGGGACGAGCAAGGCCCTCGCCTTCGGCATCCCCGAGGTTCCCGCGGTCTTCATCGGGGTCTGCGCCGCGGTCGGCGGGAGCGTGCTCCGCGACATGCTGATGGGCCTGCCGACGGCGATCATGCACGTCGGCTCCCTGTATGCCGTGGCTGCGGCCGCCGGCTGCACGTTCATCGTCGTCGCGAACGCCGTCGGGATGCCCATCCCCCTCGCGGCCGTCATCGGCATCGTCGTGACCGCCGTGATCCGGATCCTCGCCGTGACGTTCGACGTCTCGCTGCCGGAGCAGCGCCGTCTCTACCGCCGCAAGGTCGCCGCGGAGACCGGTGCCATCCCGATCGTGAAGCCCCAGGACTGAATTCGAATCGCGCGATTGGCTCCATACGGCGGCCAAATACGACCAATCGCGCGATTCGAAAAAGAGTCAGGTGGCGGCGAGCCCGTCGATCACGCGCGCGAGGCCGAACTCCCACGCCGTCCGGGCGTCGTAGGGCGCACCCATGGATTCCCCGGCAGCCTGGCCCACCGACCGGGCGAGCGGCAGATCGTCACCCAGGTAGGTCGCCAGCCGGGGTGCCGCCTCCGCCCATGAGGCGGCGAACGACTCCGCACCCTGCTGCTCGCGCATGCGCGCCGCCGCGGAGAGGGTGAAGTCCAACACGAAACTCAACGCCGCGTCGCGCTCCACGGCGCCGAGACCGAGGCCGTCGAAGGCGTGGAGTTCCCGGTCGTACTTGGCGATGGTGCCCGGGCCGAGCGCGACCCGCGGATCGTGGATGTCGATGAGCCACGGGTGGTCCCGGAAGAGGCGCAAGTTGTCCTCGGCGACTGCCCGGACCGCCGCGCGCCACTCGGATGCCTGCACAGGCGCGACGAGCATCCTGGCATTCATCGCGTCCGCCATCAGGACGAGCAGGTCGGCGCGGCTGTTGACGTGGGTGTAGATCGACATCGGCGTCAGGTCGAGGCTCTGCGCGAGAGACCGGATGGTCACCCCCGCGAGGCCATCGACGTCAGCCAACGCGACAGCGCGGTCGACCACGTCATCCGTCGAATGACGCGCCTTCGGTCCTCGCTGTGGCGTCGCGGGAGCCACAGGGCTGTGCCGCCAGAGCAGATCGACGAGGTTCTTGGTCATCGGGAATAGCCTAGACCGCTCGCGCCTTAACCCTATACGCTGTACAGCCTTTAGGAATGGAGAACCGTGAACATCACCCAGACCGCTCTCTCGCTCAACGTCCCCGACGTCGCAGCCTCCGCAGCCTTCGCCATGACGCACTTCGGTTTCGAGGAGGCGATGTCCGCGGAGGGCTTCGTCTCGTTGCAGCACCCGGGGCCCGTGCCGAATGTCATCTTCCTCGAGACGGGGCTGTCGACGTTCCGCCCGCAGGAGATCGCCGGATCCGCCGGTCAGGGAACTCTGATCGTCTTCGTCGTCGACGAAATCGACGACGAGTTCGCCCGGATCGCGGCCGCTGGCGCTCGCGTGGTCACCCCTCCCGAGACCGAGCCCTGGGGCGAGCGATACTGCCAGTTCGCCGACCCCAACGGCCTCATCTGGCAGCTGGTGCAGTGGGTGGACTGATCCCCCGCTTCGAATCGCGCGATTGGTCCCATCCGGCGGCCGAATACGACCAATCGCGCGATTCGAAAGAGTGTCAGACGGCGGCCAGCTCCTGCTGACGGCTGCGGATCGACCGGTTCACACCGGACACGATCGCCTTGAGCGACGCGGTCGAGATGTCACCGTCGATGCCGACTCCCCACAGGCGCTGGTCTCCCACCTGCAGCTCGACATACGCGGCGGCCTGCGCGTCACCACCGGCGCTGAGAGCGTGCTCGACGTAGTCGTAGACCGTGATGTCGAAGCCCTGACCCCGGAGCACCTCGACGAACGCCGCGACCGGACCGTTGCCGTTGCCCGATACGGAGACCTCCTGGTCGTCGTCCCGCAGCACGACGTCGAGCACGACGTCACCGGACATGTCGCTCCGGGTCTTGGTGGCGAGCAGCTCGAACCGGCCCCACTTCGCCTCGGTGTCGGCGGCCGGCAGGTACTCGTCGGTGAAGATCGACCAGATCTGGTCGCTGGTGACCTCGCCGCCCTCGGCGTCCGTCTTGGCCTGCACGACCCCGGAGAACTCGATCTGGAGCTTGCGTGGCAGATCGATCGCATGGTCGGACTTCAGCAGGTACGCGACGCCGCCCTTGCCGGACTGGGAGTTCACGCGGATGACGGCCTCGTAGGAGCGACCGAGGTCCTTCGGGTCCACGGGCAGGTACGGCACGGCCCACTCGATCTCATCGACCGTGACACCCTGCGCCTCGGCCTCGGCGGCCATGGCCTCGAAGCCCTTCTTGATGGCGTCCTGGTGCGAGCCACTGAACGCCGTGAAGACGAGGTCCCCGGCCCACGGGCTGCGCTCCGGAACCGGCAGCTGGTTGCAGTACTCGACCGTGCGCTTGACCTGGTCGATGTCGCTGAAGTCGATCTGCGGGTCGATGCCCTGCGTGAACATGTTGATGCCGAGGGCGACGAGGTCGACGTTGCCCGTGCGCTCCCCGTTGCCGAAGAGGCACCCCTCGATGCGGTCGGCTCCGGCCATGTACCCCAGCTCGGCCGCGGCGATCGCGGTGCCGCGGTCGTTGTGCGGGTGCAGCGACAGGATCACGTTCTCGCGGTGGTTCAGGTGACGGCTCATCCATTCGATCGAGTCGGCGTAGACGTTCGGCGTCGCCATCTCCACGGTCGCGGGGAGGTTGATGATGACCTTGCGGTCCGGCGTGGGTTCGAAGATCTCGATGACCTGGTTGCAGACGTCGACCGCGAACTCCAGCTCGGTGCCGGTGTAGCTCTCCGGGGAGTACTCGTAGTACACCTGCGTGTCCGGGATCGTCTTCTCGAACCGACGGCACAGCCGAGCGCCCTCGAGCGCGATGTCGATGATGCCCTGCTTGTCGGTGCGGAACACGACCTCGCGCTGCAGCACGCTCGTGGAGTTGTACAGGTGCACGATGGCCTGCTTGGCACCGGCGATGGCCTCGTAGGTGCGCGCGATCAGATGCTCGCGTGCCTGCGTCAGGACCTGGATCGTGACGTCATCCGGGATGAGGTTCTCCTCGATCAGCTGACGCACGAAGTCGAAGTCGGTCTGACTCGCAGAGGGGAAGCCGACCTCGATTTCCTTGTACCCCATGCTGACGAGCAGCTCGAACATGACGCGCTTGCGCTCGGGCGACATGGGGTCGATGAGGGCCTGGTTGCCGTCGCGGAGGTCGACGGCGCACCAGCGGGGCGCCTCGGTGATGCGGGCATCGGGCCAGGTGCGGTCAGGCAGGTGGACGTTGATCTGCTCGTGGAACGGCCGGTACTTGTGGATCGGCATCGCGGACGGGCGCTGGGTGTTCTGCATGATGGGGCTTCTTCTCTTCGTCAAGATGTACGGGCCAACACAAGCGCCGCGACGAGGAAGGCCCTAGCTTTAGGACTCGTCGCGGCAGCTAAGAAGAAGCAGACCGCCGAAAGGCATGTGGTCATGCTAGCAGGGAAGCCGCGGGCGTTTCGACGTCTGAGACGGTGCGTGCCCGCGCGACACTGGTCGGTATGAGCATCCTCCGCGACCGCCCTGTCACCGCCGTCGGCGTCGCGACGGCAGTGCTGTTGCTGCTGGCCGGCTGTGCCACCGCGCCGGGAGCGTCCGCTCCGCCGACAAGCACGACCGTCCCCTCGGACATGCTCCTGGAGGAGGCGGAACCCGCACCACCGAAGGGGCGCGTCGTCGCCACGGGAACCGTGCTCGACGAGTCCGGGGACGTGCGGCTGTGTCTCGGCGCGATCCGCGAGTCGTATCCGCCGCAGTGCGACGGCGTCCCGCTCGACGAGTGGAGCTGGGAGGGTCTGGACGGTCGCGAGTCGTCCGGGGAGACGCGGTGGGGGGCCTACGCGGTGACCGGCACGTGGGACGGCGAGCGATTCACGGTGGCCGGTCCCCCGGCGCTCCTCGCGCTCTACGATCCGATGGCTCCGGAGGATCCGACGGCCGGCATCGACGGCACGAGCTCGGCGGACGAGCTGGATCGGGTGCAGAACGACATCACCGGACGCCTCGGCGCGGACGCGCTCGCCGTGTCGGCGGACCGCGGCTACGTGTGGCTCCAGGTCGTCTGGGACGACGGGACGCTGCAGGACGCGGTGGATGCCGAGTACGGCGAGGACGTGGTCGTCGTCACGTCTGCGCTCCGCGAGATCGACTAGGCGTCGGTGACAAGGGCGAGCTTGCCGCCCGGGTGACCGGTGGCGAGGAGCCGATGGGCCTCGGGCGCCTCGGCGAGCGGGAACGTGCGTGCGAGCGGCACCACCAGGTCACCGTTCTGCGCCAGGGCGATGAGCTCGCTGCGCACCTCGTCGCGGAACCGGGCGCTGTCGGGCATCGACCCCGCGATGGCGAGGAACCCGTCGGCCGACGCTCGCGCGAAGTTCGCGATCGTGACGATCCGGCGGCGATCGGACACCAGGGCGAGCGACACGTCGACGGCCTCGTCCGTGCCCACCGCGTCCAGAGCCGCCGCGATCGGTCCGTCGGCCAGCGCTCGTACCCGATCAGCGAGTCCGGAGCCGTAGGCCACCGGGATCCCACCGAAACGGCGGACCTCGCCGAAGCGTTCGGGGCTGGCGGTGCCGATGACCCGGACATCCCGGAGCCGCGCCTGCTGCAGCACGCTGACACCGACCGCGCCCGACGCCCCGTGCAGCAAAACCGTTTCCCCCGGCGTCGCCCCGGTGACGGCGAGCATCTCCGCGGCCGTCGTGCCGACGAGCAGGAGGTTGGCCGCTTCCGGGTGGGTGAGCGTGGACGGCTTCGCGAACACCTTCGCCGCGGGTACCGTGACCTCGGTCGCGTAACCGCCCCGCACGCGGAACGCCACGACCTCATCGCCGACGTCGGCCTCACCGGAACCGATGCGGGTCTCGGGGCCGATCGCCGCGAGCTCACCCGAGACCTCGTAGCCGATGGGCACCGGGAACTCGATCCCCGGCCGGGCGGCGGCGACATGCTTCGCGTCGGCCGGATTCACCCCCGCGGCCCGGACCCGGATCGTGACCTCGCCCTCGCGCGGCGCCGCGGGCTCATACTCCTCGAACTCCCACGAATCGGGAGATCCCGCCACCCGCGCCACCCAGTGTCTCGCCATGGTCAGCCGTCCTGCCGTCAGAGGAAGCAGCGGATGTTGGTCGCGGAGCCGGAGATGTTGCTCCACGCATTGGCGGAGACCGTCGCCAGGACCGTGCTCCCGTTCCGGACCTGCATGTAACCGGAGGTGCGGGCGTTCGCCGCCGACTTCGTCGCGAAGGAGGACGGGATCGCGATGGTCGTACAGCTTCCCCAGCTCAGCATGGCGCCGACGCGATTGAGCTCCCGGTACGCGCAGATGCGACCGGTCGCACAGTTCCCGACCGCTCGCGCCATCGTGCGGACGGTCGCCATGTTCGAGGTGTACTCCATGTCGAGCTTCGGCCATACGGCGCTGCCGGCGTCGATCACCACGCCACCGGGCACCTCGTCGAGGATGCGCACCATCAGCGGGTCGAGCGGCGGCTCCTCAGCAGTGGCCGCGACGACAGGACCGCCCGCTCCGGTCAGGACCAGGGCCAGTCCGAGCACGACGGCGATGCGCAGTCGTGTCATCGCAGCGTCTCCTCGTCGATGTCCCACATCCGGTAGTCGACGATCGCCCCCGCGGGGAACACCCCGTCGTCCTTGAGCACAGTCCGTTCGAGACCCACGATGCGGCCGGTGTCGAGCGATACGAGCACGTCGTCACGGACGACGCCGTCGGCGGAGACGACCCGGATCCCGGAGACCGGGCGGCCGAGCCGATCGTTCGTCGTCCCCAGGGCCTCCGCGCCCCCGGACTCCTCGATCAGGGTCAGCAGCTCGGCGTGCTGCGCGTTCGTGAGCGTCCACTGCCCGAAGACGGAGGTGATCGCCGTCACCACCTCGAACGCGGTGGGCTGCTCGGGCATGTCGAAGGCGACCAGCAGTGCCCGGACGTCCTCGGCGGAATCGCCCGGGACATCGACGACGGGAGTGACGAACTCACCCGGAGCGAGGACGACACGGGATGCCACCTCGCCCGTGCTCTTCACCTCGGCCTGTCCGTTCGCCACCGCATCCGTCGGCGCGTACGGCTCACCGTTGATGGCGACGGCCTCTCCCGAGAGATCCTCCTCCCAGGTGAAGGTCGCGAACTGCGGCACGACTTCGGCCCGTTCGGTGTCGACCTCGACGTTGTACGACCAGAAGGCCGTGCGTGTCGAGCGCTCCGGTTCCGTGGGTGGACTGAAGACCTCGAGATCCGCCTCCGCCGCGGCCACCGTGTCGCCCAGGGAACCGGCATCCTCGAACACGAGCGGAGACGGCGCTCCCGCCACGGCGGCTCCCTGCGGGAGGAGGACGCCGATCGCCACAGCGGCGGACGCGGCGACAGCCGTCAGCCCTGCCGCCCAGCCGATCGTCTTGGCTCGCCGTCGTCGCGGGGCACGCGCGGACCGGATGATGCGGTCTCGCGCGGCGATCGCGCGCGCATCCGGCTCGGCATCGCGCGGCGTGCGCGCGGGATCGGCCTCGACGAGCACGCGCTCGAGCAGGGCATTGTCAGACATCACGCGCTCCCCGTCCCCTCCAGTCCCAGCGTCTCTCGCAGCCGATCTTCGGCACGAGCCAACGTCTTCCGTACCCGGGACTCAGAAGTGCGCAGCAGCTCCGCGATCTCCCCCACCGCGAGTCCATCCCAGTACGTGAGCATGATGATACGCCGTTGCCCCGGAGTGAGGACACCCAAAGCTCTGAGCACTTCGCTGCGCCCGAACCCGCCGAGGGCCTCGGGGTCGCCGGAGAGTCCCGCGTGCACGGCGTCGATCGCGCCGTGCACAGTGGACGAACGCCGAGCCCGCGCGCGGAGCTGGCGGTCGGTCTGACGGAGCAGCCAGACCTTCCCCGGCGGCCGCGAGGGCCGCAGTCGCGACCACGCCACGAGGAACACCTCGGACACGATCTCGCTGACCTCGTCGTCATCGGGGACGACGCCCTCGATGTGGTGGCGCACCGTCGCCCAGTGCTCGTCGAACACTCGTGTGAAGACCTCGTTCCGCAGCGAGCTCGGGTCTTCGCCGCGGCCGATCATGTCGGTGGGGTCGGCGGTCGGCCCGCCGCCTCCGACGTCCTGCTGTCCGGCATGTCAGAACCCGAGCCGCCCGAGCTGCTTGGGGTCGCGCTGCCACTCCTTCGCGACCTTGACGTGGAGCCCGAGGAACACGCGGGTCCCGAGAAGCTCCTCGATGCCGGCGCGGGCGCGCGCTCCCACGTCGCGGAGACGCTTGCCCCTGTGGCCGATGATGATCGCCTTCTGGCTGTCCCGCTCGACGACGATGGAGGCATGCACGTCGGTGAGGTCGCTGTCCTCCCGCGGGGAGATGTCATCGACGACGACGGCGATCGAGTGCGGGAGCTCGTCGCGCACGCCGTCGAGCGCGGCCTCGCGGATGATCTCCGCGATCCGGTCTTCCACGGACTCGTCGGTGGTGACGCCCTCGGGGTAGAGTGCGGGCCCCTCCGGCATGAGCTGCAGGATCTCGTCCGCCAGCACCTCGAGCTGATCCCGCGTCAGCGCCGACAGCGGGATCACCGCGGCCCAGTCCTCCCGGAGGGAGTCGACCTCCATCAGCCGCTCGGTGATCTCGTCGCGACCCGCGGCGTCGGTCTTGGTGACGATCGCGATCTTCTGCGCACGCGGGTAACCGTCCAGCGAGGCGGCGATGCGGCGGTCGCCGGGACCGACCTTCTCGGTCGCGGGCACGCAGAAGCCGATCACGTCCACGTCGCCCAGGACCTGCTCCACGAGATCGTTCAGCCGCTCGCCGAGGAGTGTGCGCGGCTTGTGGATGCCGGGAGTGTCGACGATGACGAGCTGCCCGTCCGGCCGGTTGAGGATGCCGCGGATCGCGCGGCGCGTGGTCTGCGGCTTCTCGCTGGTGATGGCGATCTTCTCGCCGACCAGGGCGTTGGTGAGCGTGGACTTGCCCACGTTCGGCCGCCCGACGAAAGTCACGAACCCGCTCCGGGTGTCTTCAGTCATCGCGCCGCTCTCCTTCATCCTGCACTTCTTCGGGCTCTGCCGCCCGTTCCACGAACACCGTCGCGATCCCGCGCCCCCGCCCGCGGGACGCGCCCCCGGTGAGCACGAGCCCGTGGACTGTCGCCGTCGCACCGGGCTGCGGCACCTGGCCGAGCGTCTTGCCGAGCAGGCCGCCGATGGAGTCGACGTCCTCGTCCTCGAGCTCCAGACCGAACAGATCGCCCACGTCCTCCAGTGAGAGCCGGGAGCTCACCCGATAGCGGCCGTCGCCCAGGTCGACGAACTCGGCGGACACCTGATCGTACTCGTCCGAGATCTCCCCCACGAGCTCCTCGATGAGGTCCTCCAGCGTCACCAGGCCGGAGATCCCGCCATGCTCGTCGATCACGAGACAGACGTGCACGGCGTCGCGCTTCATCTGCTGCAGCAGCGTCTCCGCGCGCATCGACTCGGGGACGAACGTGGCCGGCCGAGCGATCGGACGGATGGATGCTGCGCGCCAGGCGCTGTCGTCCCGGTACGCGAACTGCACGAGGTCCTTGAGATACAGCACCCCGACGACGTCGTCGGCCTCATCGTCGACGACGGGCATGCGGGACACCCCGCGATGAAGGAAGAGCGACATGGCCTCGTCGGTCGTCGCCTCCGCGCCCACGGTGACCATCTCGGTGCGCGGCACCATCACCGCCCGGACGAACTGGTCGGTGAAGTCGAACACCGAGTGGATGAGATCGCGGTCGTCCTCCTCGATGAGGTCGTTGGACGCGGCCTCATCGACCATGCTGAGCAGCTGGTCCTCGCTGGAGAACGAACTGCGTCCGGTCCCCGGGGTGACACGGTTGCCCAGGACGACGAGCCCCTGGGCGATGGGACCCAGGATGATCCGGAGTCCGCGCACGATGGCCGCGCTCCCGCGGATCATGCTCTCGGCGTGCTGGTGACCGAACGTCCGCGGACTCGCCCCGACGAGGACGAAGGTGATGCCGGTCATCAGGATGGCGGCGGCGAGCATCGCCCACCAGATGTTCTCGAAGACGATCGTGAACGCCACGGTGACGAGCACGGCGGCCGTCACCTCCGCGAGAACACGGATGAAGGCGACGGCGTTGACGTGCGCGTCCAGGTCGGCGGCGATGCGCCCGAGGGCCTTCGCACGGCGTCCCTCGGTCGCCATGTCCTCGAGTCCGGCGCGCGAGGTCACGCCGTATGCCGCGTCGATCGCGGCCATGAGGCCGCCGAACGCCACCAGCAGCACCGCGGCGACGAGCAGCAGCAGCTCCGTCATCGCCGGCGGCGCTCGGACGCGGCGAAGCCCTGGATGAGCTGCTTCTGCAGCCCGAACATCTCCCGCTCCTCATCCGGCTCGGCGTGGTCGAACCCGAGCAGGTGCAGCAGCCCGTGCGTGGTGAGCAGGATGAGCTCGTCCATGAGGGTGTGGCCGGCGGCCTGCGCCTGCGTCTCCGCGACCTGCGGGCAGAGGACGATGTCGCCGAGCAGCCCGGGAGGCGTCGGACGGTCCTCGGTGCCGGGCCGGAGCTCGTCCATCGGGAAGCTCAGGACGTCGGTCGGCCCCGGCTCGTCCATCCACTGCACGTGCAGCGCCTCCATGGCGCCCTCGTCGACGAGCACGATGGCCACCTCGGCGTCCGGGCTGACGTGGAGCTGCGCGAGGTTGAAGTCCGTCAGCCGCTGCAGCACGGTCTCGTCGACATCGATGGCCGACTCGTTGTTGATCTCGATCATGAGAGCCCTCGTTTCGGCATGCGGTCGCGTGGTCCTGGTCGCTGGGCGCCGCGGCGCTCGGCGCGGTTGGCGAACTCGTGCGCCTGCTCGCGCTCGGCCCGCTGCGCCACGCGCCGCTCGTCGTACTCGCTGTAGGCGTCGACGATGCGCCCCACCAGGGAGTGCCGGACCACGTCGTCACTGGTGAGACGGGAGAAGTGGATGTCGTCGATGCCGTCGAGCACCCGGGTGACCAGGCGGAGGCCGGAAGCGCCCTGCGGGAGGTCGACCTGGGTGATGTCGCCGGTGACGACCATCTTCGTGCCGAACCCGAGACGGGTGAGGAACATCTTCATCTGCTCGGGCGTGGTGTTCTGCGCCTCGTCGAGCACGACGAAGGAGTCGTTGAGGGTGCGTCCGCGCATGTACGCGAGGGGCGCGACCTCGATGGTGCCCGTCGCCATCAGGCGCGGCACGATCTCCGGATCCATCATCTCGTTGAGCGCGTCGTAGAGCGGCCGCAGGTACGGATCGATCTTGTCGGTGAGCGTGCCGGGAAGGAACCCGAGGCGCTCCCCCGCCTCGACCGCTGGACGGGTGAGGATGATGCGGGTGACCTCCTTGCGCTGCAGCGCCTGGACGGCCTTGGCCATCGCCAGGTAGGTCTTGCCCGTTCCGGCCGGACCGATGCCGAACACGATCGTGTTCTCCTCGATCGCGTCGACGTACTCCTTCTGACCGAGGGTCTTCGGCCGGATCACCTTGCCGCGCGTGGAGAGGATCGCCTCGCCCAGCACCTCGCTGGGCCGCGGGCCGCCGTCCTGACGCAGCATGCGTGCCGAGCTGGACACGTCGCTCGGGGCGAGATCGTGCCCCGCCTTGGTCATCGTGAGGAGCTCGTCGACGAGGGTCTTGGCCTTGGCGACGGCCTCGCGCGCGCCCGTGAGGGTGATCTCGTTGCCGCGGACGAGCACCTGCACGTCGCGGTGCTCGCGCTCGAGCATCCGCAGCAGCCGGTCCTGCGGACCGAGCAGCTGCACCATCGCGACGCCGTCGGCATAGAGCCGTTCGGTGACGTTTTCCTGATCGTCAGAAGCCAACGAGCTTGTTCTCCTCGAGGTTGCCGAGCACATGGGCGTGCACGTGGAAGACGGACTGCGCGACACTCGCGCCGTTGTTGAAGATGAGGCGGTACTCGCCGTTGGCGTGTTCCTCCGCGATGCGCTTGGCGGCGGCGACCATCTCGGCCAGCAGGGCGGGATCCCCGGCCGCGAGCTCGGTCACGTCGCGGTACTCCTCGGTCTTGGGGATGACGAGCACATGGAGCGGCGCCTGCGGATCGATGTCGCGGATCGCGAAGACGCGGCCCGTGTCGAGCAGGATCTCCCCGGGGATGTCCCCGGTGAGGATGCGCGTGAAGATCGAGGGTTCGCTCATGCTCTCAGCTTACTGGGGGGACGCGCGGCGCGGCCGGTCACCAGCGCCCGAGGGCCGCGGACAGCACGGCGATGGCCGCGGGGCCCGCCGTGGACGTGCGCAGCACGGTGTCGCCGAGCAGCACGCGTTCGGCGCCCGCGGCCGTGAGCTTCTCGAGCTCCTCCGGAGCGATCCCGCCCTCCGGACCCACCACGAGCACGAGGTCACGGTCGTCCGGCACCAGCGCGGAGAGCCGCGCGGGCGCGGTCGGGTCGAGCAGGAGCACGCGCTGCGTCGCCGCGCGGCTCGCGAGCTGTGCGGTCGTCTCCGGGGCGGCCACCTCGGGTACCCAGGCACGGTGCGCCTGCTTCGCGGCCTCACGGACGATCGTCGCCCAGCGCTCGCGCCCCTTCACCGCCTTCGGTCCCTCCCAGCGCGACACGCTGCGACCCGCCTGCCACGGCACGACCTCGTCGACACCCAGTTCGCACGCGGCCTGCACGGCGAGCTCGTCGCGGTCGCCCTTCGCGAGCGCCTGCACGAGCACGAGGCGCGGACTCGCCGGCTCGTGCTCGACGCGCTCGGTGATCCGGACGTCGACGCGCGACGGCGACACCTCTTCGGCGACGCCGGTCAGCCAGACGCCCCGGCCGTCGCCGACCGTGACGGCCTCGCCGACGCGAAGCCGCCTGACGACGGCCGCATGCTTCGCCTCGGCACCGGTCAGCGAGACGAGGCCGCCCGCCGCAGCGTCACCCGCGGATTCGACGAGGAAGTGCAGGGCCACGATCAGTGGGTGCGGAAGCGGTCGCGCAGCTTGGAGAACAGACCCTGCTGGAACTGCGCGAGCTGCGGGCCCGGCGCCTTGTTCTTCTTGGCGAAGTCCTCGATGAGCTTGCGCTGTGCGGAGTCGAGCTTGGTGGGGGTGACCACCTGCACGCCGACGCGGAGGTCGCCGCGCTGGGTGCCGCGCAGCGGCGTGATGCCTCGCCCCTTGATGGTCAGCACGTCACCGGACTGCACACCGGCGCGGATCTCCAGGTCGACCTCCCCGTCGAGACCCTCGATCGAGGTCTCGGTGCCGAGGATGGCATCGGTCATGGACACCTCGAGCGTGGCGAGCAGGTCGTCGCCGTCACGGCTGAACGCGGGGTGCGGGTTGACGGTGACCTCCACGTAGAGGTCGCCGTTCGGGCCGCCCGCGCGGCCGACCTCGCCGGAGCCGGGGAGCTGCAGCCGCAGTCCGGTCTCGACGCCCGCCGGGATGTCGAGGGACACCGTGCGGCGCGAGCGGACGCGTCCCTGCCCGCCACAGGTTCCACAGGGGTACGGGATGGTCGTGCCGTAGCCCTCGCAGGTGCCGCACGGCTGGGAGGTGACGACGTTGCCGAGAAGGCTCCGCACCTGACGCTGCACATGCCCCGTGCCGCCGCAGATGTCGCAGGTGACCGGCGACGTGCCTTCCTGGCAGCACGAGCCCTGACAGGTCTCGCAGAGCACGGCCGTGTCGACCTCGATGTCGCGGTGTGCGCCGAAGACGACGTCGCCGAGGTCGAGGGTGACCCGGACGAGCGCGTCCTGACCGCGCTCTCGCCGCGATCGCGGACGGGCGCCGCGTCCGCCGCCCTGTGACGCACCGAAGAACGTCTCGAAGATGTCGCCGAAGCCGCCGAAGCCGCCGAAGTTGTTCGCGCCGTCACCGCCGCCCATGTCGTAGCGTCGGCGTGACTCCTCGTCGCTGAGCACGTCGTAGGCGTGCGTGACGAGCTTGAACTTCTCCGCGGCTTCCTCGCCCGGATTCACGTCCGGGTGGAGCTGCCGTGCCAGGCGCCGATACGCCTTCTTGATCTCATCGGTGGAAGCGTCCCGGGACACCCCGAGAACCTCGTAGTGGTCCGCCACAATCGCCCTTCTGCGTGTGTTTCCGTGGGGGCCGCCTCAGCGGCCGGCCTCGTCGTCGTCGAGCATCCGCGACAGGTAGCGGGCGACCGCCCGTGCCGCCGCGAGGTTGCTCGGATAGTCCATCCGGGTGGGCCCCATGACACCGACCCGCGCGGTCCCCGAGGGCGCCGCGTAGTTGCTGGCGACGATCGACGCCTCGCCGAGCCCGAAGGAGGCGTTCTCGGTGCCGATGCTCGCCGCGAGGCCGTGCTCGTCGGGCACCATCTCGCTCATCAGCCGCAGCAGCGTGACCTGCTCCTCGATGGCCTCGAGGAGGGGGTGGATGCTGCCGCGGAAGTCCTGTTCCCGCCGCGCCAGGGTCGCGGCTCCGGCCATCACGAGCCGCTCCTGCCGGAAGCCGCCGAGTTCGTCGATCACGACGCCGGCGACCGCGCGGAGCACACGATCATGGGGCGTCTCCTCCGTGGCGAGGAGCGCCTGAAGCCGGTCGGAAGCCGACGCGATCGCCTGCCCGGTGATGAGGGCGGACAGTCGCGCGCGAAGCACCGCGAGGTCCGCTTCGTCGATCGTGTCCGGCAGTGCGGTGATCCGCTGGGACACCCCGCCCGCGTCCGTCACGAGGACGATGAGGAGCCGGTTGGGGGCCAGCGTGACGAGCTCCACGTGGGTCACGTGCGCTCTCGCGAACGACGGATACTGCGCCAACGCTACCTGTCCGGTGAGTTGCGTGAGCACGCGCACCGTCCGGACCATCAGATCGTCGAGGTCGGCCGGGTCGGCGAGGAACGACTCGATGGCGGAACGCTGCGCGGTGGAGAGCGGGCGGAGCTGGGCGAGGTGGTTGACGAACACCCGGTAGCCCTTGTCCGTCGGCACGCGTCCGGATGACGTGTGCGGAGCCGTGATCAGCTCCTCGTCCTCCAGCTGCGCCATGTCGTTGCGGATGGTCGCCGCCGAGACGCCGAAGGAATGACGGTCGACGATGGAACGACTGCCCACGGGCTCGTGCGTCTCGACGTAGTCCTGCACGATCGCGCGGAGGACCTGCAGCCCTCGCTCTGTGACCATGGGTTCCCCTTCCCGCCGACCGGATGCTGGCACTCTGCCGCCCCGAGTGCCAATCCTACCTCCTGCGACCGGGAGATCTCCGAAGGCGGACAGCCCGGCGTCGCGGCTCAGTCCGTCAGCTCGCGCACCACGGCATCGGCGAGGAGACGGCCGCGGAGCGTGAGCTGGACGCGCCCGCGAATCGCCGCCGCCGCGTCGATCAGGCCGTCGGCGATGAGCCCGGCCACCCGATCCCTGTTCTGCTCCGGGACGTCTGTCACCGCGATCCCCTCGCGGATGCGGCTGAGGAGGAGGATGCGCTCGAGCGTCTGCGCGTCCGGGTCCGGCCTTTCGCGCCCTGCTGCCGGCGACGACGAGGCCGCCAGCCGCTGCGCGTAGGCGGCGGGATGCTTGACGTTCCACCACCGGAGGCCGGCGACGTGGCTGTGGGCGCCGGGGCCGAAGCCCCACCAGTCGCTCCCTCGCCAGTACGCGAGGTTGTGGCGCGACCGCTGCCCCTCGCTGCGAGCCCAGTTGCTGACCTCGTACCACTCGAACCCGGCGGCGGCGAGGCGCTCGTCCGCCAGCTCGTACATGTCCGCCTGCAGGTCGTCGTCCGGAGTCGGCACCTCACCGCGACGGATCTGTCGCGCGAGCTTGGTGCCGTCCTCGATGATGAGGGCATACGCGGAGACGTGGTCCGACTCCAGGGCGAGGGCGGCGTCGAGCGAGGCCTCCCAGTCGGCGAGGCTCTCCCCCGGTGCGCCGTAGATGAGGTCGACGCTGACCGCGAGTCCTGCATCCTTCGCCGCGGCGACGGCGGTGCGCACGTTCTCGGGCCGGTGCGTCCGGTCGAGCGCGGCGAGGACGTGCGGAACGGCGGACTGCATGCCGATGGACAGCCTCGTGACCCCCGCCTCGGCGAGGATGCGCGCGACCTCCGGCGTCACGGTGTCGGGATTGGCCTCGACCGTGACCTCGGCGCCCGGTGCGAGTCCGAACGCCGCGGTGGCCGCTCCCAGCATGCGGGCGAGGTCTCCCGCGGGAAGCAGCGTGGGCGTGCCGCCGCCGAAGAAGACCGTGTCCATCGGGCGCAGCGCTCCGGCCTCGTCCAGGACGGTACGCGCCAGGGCGATCTCGCCGATGAGGGTGGACGCGTAGTCCTCCTGCTTCGCTCCATGCAGCTCGCCGGACGTGTACGTGTTGAAGTCGCAGTAGCCGCAGCGCACGCGACAGAACGGGATGTGCAGGTAGGCGGAGAACGGCGTCTCGGCGGAGATCGGAAGGTCTGCGGGGAGCCGCCCGTCCGCGGGCGCCGGATCCCCGAGCGGAAGTGGTCCCGCCATCACACCGGGGTCGCGTAGAGCGGGGAGATCGCGCGGAGATAGCGCGCGAAGAGCTCGCGACGGCGGCGCTTCATCAGTGCGGGAACGAGACGGTAGAGCAGCGTGTTCGGGGCGTCGAAGGCGCGGACCGTGAACCAGACCTCGTCGTTGTCCTCTCGCCAGTCCACGTCGAACGACTCCTCGCCGCTCACGACGGAGCCCCCGACCGTGCCCAGCACGAAGCCGATCCGCCGGGTCTCCTCGGTGACGGAGATCACGCGCAGCTCCGAGTCAGCGCGCATCCCACCCACTCGGCCGCTCAGGCGCAGCGTCATGCCCGCGCCCACGAAGGGCACCCCCTCCGCGTCATACCGCGGCTCCACGTCGCGCTTGCTCGGTGCGATGGGGTTGCCCTCGGCATCGAAGCTCACGCCGGCGTACGCGGGGCCGGGAGCAGGGCGGACGTCTTCCACCGACAGCCCGGCCGCACGCTGCGCCGTCCAGGACAGCAGGGCTTCGCCGGCCGTCTGGAATCGCTCCTCGCCGCTCCCGATCCGCCAGGATTCCTCCGCCGGGATGCTGCGCTCCGGCGGGTACTGCATCAGATCGGGGGCGTGGGTCGCACCCACGGCCGCATAGTCCACCGTGTCGTCTCGGAAAGTCCCGCGCCGCATGAGTTCCAGCCTACTTCGGGTTCCCTGAGCGAACACCCCCCGCGCCGCACGCCGTCACATCCCCCGGCGTCGACCGGGTCCCTGAGCCTGTCGAAGGGTGGGTCCCTGAGCCTGTCGAAGGGTGGGTCCCTGAGCTTGTCGAAGGGTGGGTCCCTGAGCTTGTCGAAGGGTGGGTCCCTGAGCTTGTCGAAGGGCTCCTCCACAAAACGCTCGGTCCCTGAGCTTGTCGAAGGAATCGCCCATGCCCCGGGAAACCCGCACACACCTCCACCATGATGGCCGGATGCCATGGACCTACATCCTCGAATGCCGTGACGGCAGCTTCTACACGGGCAGCACGAACGGCGACCTCGAAGCCCGCATCTGGGAGCACAACCACGACGACGCGTTCGCCGCCATCCATACGCGCCACCGGAGACCGGTCTCGCTGGTCTACGCGGAGCACTTCGACACCGTCGACGCGGCCTTCTTCCGGGAGAAGCAGATCCAGGGATGGAGTCGTCGGAAGAAGATGGCGTTGATCGAGAATCGGTGGGAGGACCTTCCGTCGTTGTCGAGGTCGTACAGTGCGCTTCGACAAGCTCAGCGACCCAGCGCGGACGGACCCTGAGAACCGCGCGTTTCGACACGCTCAGCGACCCAGCGCGGACGGACCCTGAGAACCGCGCGTTTCGACACGCTCAGCGACCCAGCGCGGACGGACCCTGAGAACCGCGCGCTTCGACAAGCTCAGCGACCCAGCGCGGACGGACCCTGAGAACCGCGCGCTTCGACACGCTCAGCGACCCAGCGCGGACGGACCCTGAGAACCGCGCGCTTCGACACGCTCAGCGACCCAGCGCGGACGGACCCGCTTCGACAAGCTCAGCGACCCAGCGTGGACCGACCGGCTCAGCGGCGGTGGGCTACTTCTTGTCCTTGGTCTCGACGTCGCCGGAGAGCGCGGCGATGAACGCCTCCTGCGGAACCTCGACGCGGCCCACCATCTTCATGCGCTTCTTGCCCTCCTTCTGCTTCTCGAGGAGCTTGCGCTTTCGGGTGATGTCACCGCCGTAGCACTTGGCGAGCACGTCCTTGCGGATCGCGCGGATCGTCTCGCGGGCGATGATGCGGGCACCGATCGCGGCCTGGATCGGCACCTCGAACTGCTGGCGAGGGATGAGCTTGCGCAGCCGCTCCGCCATCATCGTGCCGTAGGCGTAGGCCTTGTCCCGGTGCACGATCGAGCTGAACGCGTCGACCTTCTCGCCCTGCAGGAGGATGTCGACCTTGACCAGGTCGGCCTCCTGCTGCCCCGACGGCTCGTAGTCCAGGGACGCGTAGCCCTGCGTCTTTGACTTGAGCTGGTCGAAGAAGTCGAACACGATCTCGCCGAGCGGCATGTTGTAGCGCAGCTCGACGCGCTCTTCGGAGAAGTACTCCATGCCCAGCAGCGTGCCGCGCCGCGACTGGCACAGCTCCATGACGGTGCCGACGTAGTCCTTGGGCAGCAGGATCGCCGCCTTCACCATCGGCTCCGACACCGAGCCGATACGGCCGTCGGGGTACTCGCTCGGGTTCGTCACGGTCACCGTCTCGCCGGTGTCGCTCGTCACGACCTCGTAGATCACGCTCGGGGCGGTGGTGATGAGGTCGAGGCCGAACTCCCGCGAAAGACGCTCGGTCACGATCTCCAGGTGCAGCAGGCCGAGGAACCCGCAGCGGAACCCGAAGCCGAGCGCCACGGAGGTCTCCGGCTCGTACTGCAGCGAGGCGTCGGAGAGCTTGAGCTTGTCCAGCGCCTCGCGCAGTTCGGCGTAGTCGCTGCCGTCGATCGGGTAGATGCCCGAGAAGACCATCGGCTTGGGGTCCGTGTAGCCGGGAAGCGCCTCCGCCGCGGGCTTGCGGGCGTTCGTGATCGTGTCGCCGACCTTCGACTGCCGCACATCCTTCACGCCGGTGATGAGGTAGCCCACCTCGCCGACGCCGAGCCCCTTGGTCGGAGTGGGCTCCGGGCTCGACACGCCGACCTCGAGGGCCTCGTGGTTCGCGCCGGTGGACATCATCTGGATCCGCTCGCGGGGCGAGAGGCTGCCGTCGACCATCCGCACGTAGGTGACCACGCCGCGGTAGGCGTCGTACACGGAGTCGAAGATCATGGCCCGCGCGGGTGCGTCCGCGTCGCCCACCGGTGCCGGGATCTCCTCGACGATCCTGTCGAGGAGATCCTCGACGCCCATGCCGGTCTTCCCCGAGACACGCAGCACGTCCTCCGGCTTGCCCCCGATGAGCGAGGCCAGCTCCTTCGCGTACTTCTCGGGGTCGGCGGCGGGGAGGTCGATCTTGTTGAGGACGGGGATGATGTGGAGGTCGTTCTCCAGCGCGAGGTAGAGGTTGGCCAGCGTCTGGGCTTCGATGCCCTGCGCCGCGTCGACGAGCAGGATGGCACCCTCGCACGCGGCCAGCGACCGGGAGACCTCGTACGTGAAGTCGACGTGACCGGGGGTGTCGATCATGTTGAGCGCGAACACCTCGTCCGGGCCCTGCGCCTGCCCCAGAGCCCACGGCATCCGCACCGCCTGGCTCTTGATCGTGATGCCGCGCTCGCGCTCGATGTCCATCCGGTCGAGGTACTGGGCGCGCATGTCCCGCTCCGCGACCACACCGGTGATCTGGAGCATGCGGTCGGCCAGGGTCGACTTGCCGTGGTCGATGTGGGCGATGATGCAGAAGTTACGGATCTGCGCAGCCGGCGTCGCGGCAGGCTGAAGCGGGGTGAGAGCGCGTGGGGACATGTCCCGTCGATTCTACGGTGAGGGTCCTCATAATCCCCATTCGTGCGTATCGGTGATAGTCTCCCGAAGTTGCCCGGGATCAATCCGTGACACCGGATCCCGTAAGCGATACGACTCCGTCACAGACTCCGTGAGGGCTGTCGCGTCGCGCGGAACGGCGGATGAAACCCGATCATCCGCCCGGCTCAGCGTTGCGTCGGCAGACCCCGAGCGCGTCTGGAGAAGAGAAAGACAAATCCCCCTTGATCAAGTACCTCGCGCGCCGTGCCCTCGGCTGGCTGCTCATGATCGTGGTCGCGACGAACCTCACCTACTTCCTCGCGTGGGGCTTCCTCGATCCGCGCAGCAACTACGTGGGTCGGCGCCCTCCGCTCAGTCCTGAGCAGATCGACAACGTCCTCATCCCCCGCAACCTGAGCGACACAGTCCCGCTGATCGAACGGTGGTGGAACTGGTTCTCGGGGATTCTGCTGCGATGGGACTGGGGCGTCAGCCCGACGGGGCAGTCGGTGAACGAGCAGGTCGCCTATCGCATGTGGGTCAGCGCCGAGCTCGTCCTCGGCGCCACGATCATCGCCGCCGTGCTCGGCGTCTGGCTGGGCGTGTACACCGCCTCTCGTCAGTACAAGCTCGCCGACCGCATCGGCCAGGCGACCTCGATCATCACGATGAACATCAACATCATCGTGGCGGGTCTCGCCGTGGTACTCCTCGCCATCGCCCTCAACGAAGCGACCGGCGTGCGCATCTTCTACGTCACCGGCTCCTCCAGTCCCGGGGTCACCGGCTTCTTCCCCACGATCGTCGATGCGCTCCAGCACGTCACCCTGCCGACCATCGCTCTGGTGCTGGTCGGTTACGCCCAGTATCACTTCCTTCAGCGCTCCCTGCTGCTCGACAACATCAACGCCGATTACGTCCGCACGGCGCGCGCCAAGGGGCTCACGAAGGCCCAGGCGATCCGGAAGCACGCGCTCCGCACGTCCCTCATCCCGGTCGCCACCCAGGTCGCCTTCACGATCCCGACGATCTTCACCGGCGCGATCCTGACGGAGACGATCTTCGCCTGGCAGGGCATGGGGCGCTACTTCCTCGACACCATCAACCAGAACGACATCAACGGTGTCGTGGCGGTCGCCGCGTTCGGCGCCGTTCTGACCGCGATCGGCGCCGTGCTGGCGGACATCATCGTGGTCATCCTCGACCCGCGAGTGAGGGTGAGCTGAAAATGACCACGGAAATGATCGATCCCCTCGTCGAGCCGCCCGTCGGGCCTCCGCAGCCCGCCGACAAGTCGCTCTCGAAGTGGACGTTGTACACGCGCCGGTTCCTGCGCAACAAGCCCGCTGTCGGCGGCATCATCGTGCTGTTCGTCCTGATCCTCTTCGCGACGCTCGGACCGTTGCTGTCGCGCTACGCCGTGAATGACATGGACTTCCTGGCTTTGAGCTCGCCCCCGTCGGCCGACCACTGGTTCGGGACCAACGGCGCCGGGAACGACACGTACACGCAGACCGCTGTCGGTCTGCAGCGCTCGCTCATGATCGCCATCACGGTCTCGCTCGGCACGACGATCCTCTCGGCACTCGTCGGCACGGCCGCCGCCTACTTCGGCGGCTGGTTCGAGCGCATCGCCCTTCTGGTGATCCACTTCATGATGGTCGTCCCGACCTTCCTCATCCTGTCGGTCGTCTCGAACGACTCCGGCGGCGTCTGGTGGGTCATCGCCCTGGTGATGATCTTCGTCGGATGGTTCTTCCCCGCGCGCATCATCTGGACGATGGCGCTGTCGCTCCGCGAACGCGAGTACGTGCAGGCCGCGCGCTACATGGGGGTCCGTGGCGGACGCATCGTCCTGCGGCACCTGGTCCCCAACATCGGATCACTGCTGGTGATCAACTTCACCCTGGGCATCGTCGCCGCCGTGACCACCGAGACCGGTCTGTCGTTCATCGGCTTCGGCGTCAAGATCCCCGATGTCTCCCTCGGCTCCCTGATCGGCGAGGGCAGCACGACCATCACGAGCTCGCCGTGGCTGTTCTACTTCCCGGCCCTCGTCCTCACTCTGCTCACCGTGTCGATGGCACTCATCGCCGACGGTCTGCGTGATGCCCTCGATCCCACCTCGGCTGCTGGAGGCCGCGCATGAGCCCCATCCTCTCCGTCCGCGACCTCAACGTCAGCTTCGCCTCTGAGGCCGGCCGTGTCCACGCCGTCCGCGGCGTCTCCTTCGACCTCGAGGCCGGGAAGACCCTTGGCATCGTCGGAGAGTCCGGGTCGGGCAAGTCGGTCACCTCCCTGGCGGTGATGGGCCTGCTCGACGAGAACGCCAAGGTGTCGGGCTCGATCATGTTCGACGGCCAGGAGCTGATCGGCAAGACGGACGCGCAGCTCTCCACGATCCGCGGCAACGGCCTGTCGATGATCTTCCAGGACCCGCTGACCTCGCTGACCCCCGTGTACACGATCGGCACGCAGCTGATCGAGGCATTGACGGTGCACCGCAACATGAGCGGCAAAGAGGCCAACGCCCGGGCCATCGACCTCCTCAAGCTCGTCGGGATCCCGGAGCCGGAGAAGCGCATGAAGGCCTTCCCCCACGAGTTCTCCGGAGGCATGCGCCAGCGCGTCGTCATCGCCATCGCGATGGCGAACGACCCCAAGCTGATCATCGCCGACGAGCCGACCACTGCTCTGGACGTGACGATTCAGGCACAGATCCTCGACCTCATCGAGAAGGCACAGGACGAGACCGGCGCTGCCGTGATGATGATCACGCATGACATGGGTGTCGTGGCCCGCACCGCCGACGACGTCATGGTCATGTACGCGGGCAAGCCCGTCGAGCAGGCCCCGGTCAGGGAGCTGTTCCACAAGACCCGGATGCCCTACTCGATCGGACTCCTCGGCGCCATCCCGCGCGTGGACAAGGCCGAGAAGGAGCCTCTGACTCCGATCAAGGGCAACCCGCCCCTGCTCATCGACCTGCCCGACGCATGCCCGTTCGCGGACCGCTGCCCCATCGTGATCGACGCCTGCCGCGCGAAGGAGCCGGAGCTTCTCCCCGTTCACACGGGAGGCGTGTCAGAACACCGTGCGGCCTGCATCCGGGCGGACGAAATCGAGGATGGCGGCATGCTCGGCGGGCTACCGGTCTACCCCGTGCGTGAGGTCCCCGAGAGCGACCTCACGCGCCTTCCCCGCGAGGAGCGGCCGATCACGCTCGAGGTGAAGAACCTCACCAAGACGTTCCCCCTTCTCAAGGGGGCATTCCTCAAGCGCAAGGTCGGTGAGGTCCACGCGATCAAGGGGATCAGCTTCGACGTGCGCGAGGGCGAGACGATGGCCATCGTCGGCGAGTCCGGCTCCGGCAAGACGACGACGCTGCTGCAGATCATGGACATGGTCAAGCAGACCGAGGGCGACATCGTGATCGCCGGCACGAGTGTCAACGACATCCGCAGCCACAAGGTCGAGCGCGCTCTGCGTCGCGACATCCAGATCGTGTTCCAGGACCCGATGGGTGCTCTGGATCCTCGCCTGACCGTCGCCGACATCATCGCAGAGCCGCTTCTCGCGATCGGAACGCCGAGCGCCGAGGTGCACCGTCGTGTCGGTGAGCTGATGGATCTCGTCGGCCTCAATCCGGCGCATCGCGATCGCTTCCCCCAGGCGTTCTCGGGTGGTCAGCGACAGCGCATCGGCATCGCCCGCGCGCTGTCGACGAACCCCAAGATCGTCGTTCTCGACGAGCCGGTCTCCGCGCTCGACGTGTCGATCCAGGCCGGCGTGATCAATCTCCTCGATGAGCTCAAGGCCAAGCTCGGGCTGTCGTACCTCTTCGTTGCGCACGACCTCTCCGTCGTCCGCCACATCGCCGATCGGGTCGCCGTGATGTACCTCGGTGATTTCGTCGAGCACGGCGATGTCGACGAGGTGTTCGACAATCCGCAGCACCCGTACACCAAGGCTCTGCTCTCGGCGATCCCGGTCCCCGACCCGGACATCGAGCGCACGCGGCAGCGCGTCGTGTTCGATCCCGACACGGTCAGCACGAAGCCGGCGACGGTCTGACACGGGCACGGCCGGGGCCGAGAGTGGTCACCGTCCGATAACGGTTAGGCGCCATTCACCGCACGGCGGCGTACCGGTATGAGGCTCGAACTATTCTTCCCTTTATGACACGCCGTAAGGCGAAAGGAGCACCATGAAGCAGTACAAGCTGATGGGAGCGCTGGCATTCACCGGCGTTCTCGCACTCGCGATCAGCGGGTGCGCTGCCGGAAACGGCGGCAGTGGCAACAGCGGCGACAACGGCGAAGCTGCCGAAGTCGAGATGGCGAACTACAACCCGCAGCCCCGCGAGAACCTGAAGGAAGGCGGCGAGGTCAACTTCGCCATCCGCGAGGTCCCCGACCAGCTCAACGCATTCAACAGCGACGGCAGCGCGGACACCGCCCGCATCGCCGCGTGGTACACGCCGCAGCTGATCCTGATGGAGCCGGACGGCACGCAGTACAAGAACGACAACTACCTGTCGGAGTGGAAGAACGAGGTCAAGGACGGCAAGACGGTCCTGACGTTCACGTTCACCGACGAGGCCCACTGGAACGACGGCACCGACATGGACTGGACCGCCATCGATGCCACGTGGAAGGCCAACCGCTCCTACGACGAGGGCTTCAACCCGAACGCGACCGACGGCTACAAGGAGATCGAGTCCGTCGAGCAGGGCGACTCCCCCAAGACGGCCATCGTGACCTTCAAGGGCGAGTTCGCCTGGCCGCAGATGCCGTTCAACGGCGGCGTGATCCACCCGGCCCTCGCCGACCCGGACGTCTTCAACGAGGCGATGATCGACAACCCGCACCCGGAGTGGGGTGCCGGCCCGTACACCGTCGACGAGTTCGACGCGAACAAGGGCTACATCTCCTTCAAGCCGAACCCCGAGTGGTGGGGCGACGCTCCGCTGCTCGACAAGGTCACCATGACGGGCATGGACGGCCAGGCTGGCGTCAACGCCTTCAAGAACGGCGAGGTCGACATGGTGGAGACGGGCTCTCAGGAGCTCATCGACCAGGTCAAGGACGTCGACGGTGCGGTCGTCTACCGCGCACAGCAGACGGCGAACACCATCCTGCAGGTCGACGCGACGAAGCCGCAGTTCGAGGACGTCAAGGTCCGTGAGGCGTTCTTCAAGGCCATCAACATCGACCAGCAGAAGCAGATCGCCTGGAACGGCCTCGGCTACGAGGAGGACCCGGCCGGTTCGCTCACCCTGTTCTCCTTCCAGCCCGGCTACACCGACTCGATGAAGGCCGCCGGCTGGGAGTTCGACGTCGAGGGCGCCAAGAAGCTCCTCGACGAGGCCGGCTGGACCGAAGGCTCGGACGGCATCCGCGAGAAGGACGGCGTCAAGCTCTCCGTCGTCTACCCCATCTGGAACGACACCGCGACCGCCAAGGCGCTCGCGCAGTCGCTGCAGGCGCAGGAGAAGGAGATCGGCATCGACGTCAAGGTCGATGTGCGTCCCGCCAGCCAGTTCTCCGACGACTACACCTCGAAGAACTGGGACGTCTCCGGACTCCGCTTCACCTCGTCCGACCCGTTCGGTGCCGCCTGGTTCTGCCAGCTCTACTGCTCGGACTCCGGTCTGAACCTGTCGGGTGTCGGTGACGCCGAGCTCGACGCGGAGATCAAGGACAAGGTCGAGTCGCAGAGCGACCCCGAGGCGCAGACCAAGGCCGCCATGGAGCTCGAGCCCGAGATCTACAAGCGCTGGGGTCTCATCCCGCTGTACAACGGCCCGCAGATCTACACGGTTCAGGAGGGTCTGGCTAACCTGACCCCGGAGCCTTACGTGGGTCTCGACCTGTTCGGCATCACGCCGGTCGAGAACGTCGGCTGGGAGAAGTAACATCCTCTGACACATCTCGTGTCGAAGCGGGGTCGGTGGTCCATCCACCGGCCCCGCTTCGTGTATCGTCGTCGCGCGAAAGGTATGGTCTCCGTTTCGGCGGGGAGGTCCCGGCTCCGCCGGGGGCTTCCGAAACGAGTGGCCGGAAACGAGATCGGAGGATCGATGAAGAACAAGATTCGCGCGGGAGTGCTCGCCCTTGGCGTTGCGGCCGTCATGGTGTTGGGGTCTGGTGTCTCGGCAGGCGCGGTCGTGAAGCCCATACCGCAGGGCGACGGCGGCGGCGGGAAGATGGGCACCAAGACGTGCTTCATCGGAGGTATGCGCGCGATCTGCCTGAAGTGAAGGCCCTCTCGTGTCGAAGCGGGGTCGGTGGTTCATCCACCGGCCCCGCTTTCCTTATGCTGAAGGCGTGACCGTCCAGACCGTCCTCGTGCACGGCATCCGCACGTCGGCCACCATGTGGCGGTCGCAGATCGAGTACCTGGAGGCACGCGAGCTCCCCGTCACCGCCGTCGACCTCCCCGGCCACGGCAGCCGGATGGACGAGGACTTCACCCTCCACGAGGCGCTGCACACGATCGACGCCGCCGTCCGCGCCGCCGCAGAGCGGGGCCCCGTCCTGCTGGTCGGGCACTCGATGGGCGGGCTGCTCTCCCTGGCATACACCGGTGGCGCGGAGCCTCCCCCCGTCGACGGACTCATCGCCGCGGCGTGCACCTCGCTGCCCCGCGGCGCGGGGCTGCGTGCATACCGACTGTTCGCCAGGGCGGTCGACTCCCTGCCCGACCGTGGCATGTGGCTGACGCAGCGGATGCTCGCTGCGACGATCCCCGAGGAGAATCGCGGTGATTTCGCCGCCGGCGGCTATGCGCTCGACATCCAGGACCAGACGCTCCGCAGCCTCGCCGCTCTGGACGTCGCCGCCGCTGTCCCCCGCATCGACGTACCCCTGTGGTTCGTGAACGGCCAGTACGATCAGCTCCGCTTGAACGAGCCCCTGTTCCGGCGTCTGGCCCCCGAGGCCGAGCTCATCGTCGTGCCGCGGACCACGCACCTTCTCACGGCCATGCGCCCGCGGGTGTTCAATGCCGTCCTCGCGCTCGCGATCGCGACGATCGAGCAGCGCACGGCGTCAGGCTGAGAGCACTCGGGGCCGCGCGGCGGCGGTGAGCGCTCCCCCGACGAGCGACAGGACAGCCGCCGCGAGGAAGACGAGCCAGAACCCGCCGGCCAGCGCGACGAGCCCGGCTCCGAGGACGGGCCCGATGAGTTGGCCGAGGGCGGCGGTCACGTTCACGATGCCGAGATCGCGCGCGTGGTCCTGCTCATCCGGGAGCAGATCGGCCGCGAACGCGAGTCCCACGGTCGAGAAGGCACCATAGCCGACGCCCATGAGCGCGGCGGCGATCATCGTCATCTCGAAGGTGGGCAGGGCCACGATCACCACGCCCGATGCCGCCTGCACGACCGTGGCCGCCACCGCGAGTCGACGCCGCTCGCCGGTGCGGTCGGAGATGATCCCGGTGATCACCGAGGCGAGCACGACGAAGACGGTGTAGACGACGATGAGAAGCAGGAGGTTGTCCTGTGCGGTCGCGCTCTCCTGGCCGAGGCCGTGGAGGAGGAAGAAGAGGAACAGGGCCGTCCCGAGAGCGTTGCCGATGTTGGTGACGAGCCGGCCGGAGAGCATCCAGGCGAAGTCGCGGTCGCGGAGCGACGCCAGGCGGGGACGCCCGATGCGCTGGGGACGGAGCGCTTCGGTGCTCGGCGGGTCCGGCAGCAGCAGCGCCGCGGCGATGCCCACCGCCGCGATGATGCCGGCGAGGAGCAGATACCCGGCGACGATGTCGAGGCCCAGCAGCACCACCAGCCCGACCCCTAGAACGATGCCGACCGCCTGGCTCGAACCGACCGCGGCGGAGGCGGCGCCGCGCTGCGTCGTCGGGAGCTGGTCGGCGATGAGAGCGGTGAACGCGGCGGAGGAGACGGCGACACCGATCGAGACGCCGATCCAGCCGGCGCCGACCGCCCACGGTCCCTCGGCGAATCCGGTGAGCACGAGACACGCGGCGGTGAGCACGACACCGCCGAGAGCCCACGGGCGACGCCGGTGCGCGCCGGCACGGGCGCGGTCCGAGAGCGCTCCGGCGAGCGGCCCGGCGACGACACCGGCGAGGCCACCCACTCCGAGCACGATCCCGGAGGAGACGACGCCACGGATCCAGTCGTCCTCCGGAGTGTCGAGCTGCAGCGGCAGGAGGAGCTGGACCGGGGTGAGCTGGACGGTCCAGATGGCGAGCCAGGCGAGGGTGAACAACGACATCCAGCGCAGGCCCGCCCTGCGGGTGGCGACGCCCGAGGTACCGCTCACGCTCGTGCCGCCTCGGCGTCGCGGGCCGCACGAGCGCCCCCGATGAGCTCGCGATACCAGCCGTAGGAGCCCTTCGGGGTGCGCTCCCCCGTCGAGAAGTCCACGTGAACGAGACCGAACCGTTGCGTGTAGCCGTCCGTCCACTCCTAGTTGTCGAGCAGCGACCAGACCGTGTACTCCTCGACGGGGACGCCGGCGTCGATGGCCTCGCCCACCGCGTCGATGTGCGCGGAGAGGTAGGCGATCCGGTCGATGTCCTCCACAGGACCGGCGACCTCGGGTTCCGGGAAGGAAGCTCCGTTCTCTCCGATGACGATCGGTGGCATGTCCGGGTGGCGGCGGTGCAGGTCGATCAGGAGAGCACGCAGCGCGGACGGCATGATCGGCCACTCGGGACCGAACCCGGTGACGGGGACTCCGGGCGTCGGCACGATCTCGAACGGGATGTCGTTCCCGGAAGCGGCGGCGGTGACGGTCGTCGGGTTGTAGAAGTTCACGCCGTAGAAGTCGATCGATCCCGCGATGCGTGCGAGGTCATCACCGAGGATGGGCAGCGGCGGAAGCCCGAGCGCCTCCAGGTCCGGTGTCGTCCCGGAGAGCAGCGGCTCGCTGAACAGCCGGTTGTGCAGGAGGTCGTAGACCGCGGCTGCGGCATGATCCTCCTCGGTGTCCCGCAGCGGCAGGACCCAGGTGTGGTTGTTGACGAGCCCCACGCTCTCCGCACCCTGGTGTCGCAGCGCGTCAGCGGCTCGGGAATGGGCGAGCAGCTGATGGTGGGCGGTCGGGAGCGCACCGTAGAGGAGCTGCCTGCCGGGTGCGAGCGCGCCGACGGCGTAGCCCTGCAGGGTGGTCATGGCGGGCTCGTTCAGGGTGTACCAGGACGACACCCGGTCTCCGAGGCGGGCGGCGACGAGGGCGACGTACTCCCCGAAGCGTTCGGCGGTGTCGCGAGCGAGCCAGCCGCCGTCGGCCTCGACCGGGCTCGGCAGCTCCCAGTGATAGAGCGTCGGGAACGGCGTGACTCCGGCCTCCAGCAGAGCATCGATGACGCGGGCGTAATGGTCCAGCGCCGCGACGTTCCCGGGCCCGCGTCCGTCCGGCTGCACGCGCGCCCAGGGAATCGAGAACCGGTACCGATCGAGTCCGAGACCGGCTGCCAGGGCGACGTCATCCGCCACACGGCGATAGCTGTCGCAGGCTGGCTCCGCCGTCGAGCCGTCGCGGATGCGTCCGGGTTTCGCGATCTCGTCGTCCCAGATCGACCGGCCCGCTCCGTCGGCACGGCGGGAACCCTCGATCTGGATGGCTGAGGTGGCGGCGGACCAGCGGAGCCGCGCACGCGCGGTCGGGTCGGTGCTGAGGGGGGTCATCGGGCTCCTTGACGTCGTCGTCGTTGAGGATGATTCTGCACCCGGTCCCACCCTCCGCGCGACGGCGTCTCGTCCGGTCGGTGTCGTTTCGCACGATCCCATCCGGTGCTGGTAGACTCGACTCTTGGCTTGCGTGTGGGTTCTTCCCTCACGACCGCCGTGCAGCAGCCCTCTTCTGCTGCCGGCACTCCGAATAACTCCTGTACAGAAAGCGTCCACACGTGGCAAACATCAAGTCGCAGATCAAGCGCAACAAGACCAACGAGAAGGCTCACGCGCGCAACAAGGCCGTGAAGAGCGAGCTGAAGACTCTCGTCCGCCAGACCCGCGCGGCCGTCGCCGCCGGCGACAAGGCCGCAGCAGAGAAGAGCCTGAAGAAGGCCTCGGTCAAGCTCGACAAGGCCGTCAGCAAGGGTGTGCTGCACAAGAACCAGGCATCGAACCGCAAGTCGGCGATCGCCAAGCAGGTCGCGGCTCTCTGAGCTTCTGACTTCCGGAAAGCCCGTCTCCTCGTGAGGCGGGCTTTCTGCTTTCCGGGAGGCGAGAGCCCTAGCCCCCGAACGGTTCACGGGTGGCGATGACCGTCACCATGCGCTCGAGCGCGAAGATGGGGTCGCGCGCCGCACCCTTGACCTCGGCGTCGGCGCGCGCGGTCGCCTGGATCGCCATTCCCAGGGAGCGCTCGTTCCAGCCCGCCAGGTCGCGCCGCGCGCGGTCCACCTGCCAGTCCTTCATCCCGAGGCGCTGGGCGAGCTGCCTGCTGGGTTCACGATTGCCGGCGACGCGCGCCATGGTGCGCAGCTTCATCGCGAACGCGGCGACCATCGGCACCGGGTCCGCACCGGAGGACAGGGCATGGCGGAGCGCCACGAGAGCCTCCCCGTAGCGACCGGCGATGGCGGTGTCGGCGACGACGAACGCCGACACCTCGACCCGGCCGCCGTAGTACTTGGTGACGACCTCTTCGGTGATGTCACCGTCGACATCGCCGATGAGCTGCTGACATGCAGCGGCGAGCTCGGTGAGGTCGTCGGCGAATGCCGAGACGAGCGCTCGGAGTGCCGGCGGAGCGATGCGCTTCTTGGCCGCCTTGAACTCCCCCGCCGCGAAGTCGACCCGGTCGCCGTCGCGCTTGATGGCGGGGCAGGCGATCTCGATCCCACCGCCGGTCCCCGCGCGGAGGGCGTCGAGGAGCTTCTTCCCGCGGACACTGGCTCCGGTATGCCGCAGAACGACGGTCGCGCCCTCCTGCGGGTTCTCCAGATACCCGATGGCCTCTTGGAGGAACGCGTCGGAGCACTTCTCCACGCCGGACACGCGGACCAGTCGCGGCTCTCCGAACAGCGACGGCGAGGTCAGGGAGAGCAGCGTGCCGGGAGCGTAGTCGTCGGCACGCACGTCGCTGACCTCGAGCGCCGGATCCTCGGCACGGAGGTAGTCGCGCACCCCGGCGATCGCGCGCTCGGCGCAGACTTCTTCCGGCCCGGATACGAGCACCAACGGCGCGGGATGAGGCTCCCGCCACGACACCTGCGGGATCTTCGTGGCCTTCGCGCCGCCGCGGGAGGGAGGACGGGAAGCTGCCATGGGACCAGCCTACCGGCGGCGTCGGACACCCGCCTCAGGGCGGCGCGACGTCGGTCCAGACTCGGAGGGCATGGTCCTCGATGCCGAGCAGGGTGCGGCCGTCGTGGTCGGTGCGGTAGACGTGCGCGCCGAGAGCCGACAGCATCTCCAGGGTCTCCCGACGCGGGTGCCCGTAGTCGTTTCCCGCGCCGACCGTGATGAGCGCCACGCTCGGCTGCAGAGCCTCGTAGAGGGCGGGCTCCTGGTCAGCGCTCCCGTGATGGGCGACCTTCACCACGTCGTATCGTGTCAACGGCGTACCGCGGAACAGCGCGCGTTGCGGGACCGCGGAGAGATCGCCGAGGAACAGGGCACGGGGCACGCCTCCCCCGGCGAACTCGGTGACGACGCTCGCATCGTTGCCCGACGGGAAGGCGACGCTGCCCTTCCGCGGCCAGAGCACTCGCCATGACGCTTCGCCGAGAGCGCCCCGGTCTCCGGCGCCGGCTGCCCGGAGGGCAGCGCCCGCCCGCGCCAGGTCGTCGAGCACGCGCGCATCGGCGTCATCGGCGGGGGGTCCGTGCAGCACGGTGTCCACTCGCCCTTCGAGCACAGCCGCACCCCCGACGTGGTCCGTGTCGAAGTGCGTGAGCACGAGCAGGTCGATGCGATCGACGCTCAGCGAGCGGAGGCATGCGTCGAGCGCCGCCGGGTCCGGACCTGTGTCGATGAGGGCGATCGCGTCCTGCGAACGCACCAGGATCGCGTCGCCCTGGCCCACGTCGCACGCGGCGATCGCCCACCCGTGCGGCGTCACGAGCGGAGCGAGCGGACCGTCGACCAACGCGCGGGAGGTGCCGACGGACGCCACGACGATGAGAACGCCGGCCGCCACGCATCGGACGATGGTGAGGACGCCGCCGGACGTCGATGTCCCCCGCGGACGAGAGCGCAACGTCACGACGTCCGGGCGCGGTCTTCCGCGGCAGCACACGATGGCGATCGCGACGCTCACCAGCGCGACCAGGGCAGCGCTCCCGAGACCCGCGGGGAGGAGCACCTGAGCGCCGGGGAGCCCGGAAGTGACATGCGCGACGGTCGCGATCCACGCCGACGGCAGCCAGGCGCACGCGGCGAGCAGATCCGCGACGGGTGGGAGAGGCGCAGCGAGACAGGCGAGCAGCCCGATCACCGTGGCGATCGGCGCGGCCGGCTCGGCGAGGAGGTTCGCGACGACCGAGACGAGCGATTGCTGTTCCGCGAACAACGCGATCACGGGCGCGCACGCGAGCTGCGCCGCCAGAGGCACGGCGATCGCCAGGGCGAGCGGACCGGGCAGCCAGCGCCCGATCCCGTTCGCCAGCGCCGGGGCGAGCAGGATGAGGGCCCCGGAGGCCACGGCGGACAGCGCGAATCCCGGGGTCGACGCCAGCCAGGGATCGGCGACGAGGAGTACGGCCACACACAGGGCCAGGATTCCGGCGCCTGCGCTCGGCCGCCCGACGAGGATCGACAGCATGCCCGCCGCGGCCATCGTGGCGGCCCGGATGACGCTCGGCTCCGGTGTCACGAGTACGACGAAGGCCGCCAGGGCGAGGGCGGCGAGCACGACCCGCAGCGCTCGCGTCCCGCCGCTCAACGCCACGATCCCGAAGACCGCAGCGACGACGACCGCGCAGTTCGCCCCGGACACGGCGGTGAGGTGGCTGAGGCCGCTCGTGCGCATGTCGACGTCGACCGCAGCGGGCACGGCGGTGGTGTCGCCCACCGCCAACCCCGGGAGGAGTCCGGCGCCGGGTTCCGGGAGCCGTGTCGCGCGCTCGACGAACGACCGGCGGAGGTCGGCAGCGAATCCGAAGAGGCCAGGTGCCGACCCTTCCACCATTCCCGCGGTGACGAAGACGACGAGCACGGCCCGCTCTCCCGGGTCCGTTTGAGCACTCTCTCCGGTCACCCGCACCTGCGCACCGAGGACGAACCCCTCCCCTTCCTCGATGCCGATGCGCACCGGACCGGCCGCCGGCGCCACGGCCCCGAGCGCACCGATGCCGCTCAGCTGCACGTCCATCCACAGACGCCCATCGCGTCCCACGGACGCCGAGGACGAGACTTCACCGACCGCTTCGACGGCTCCGCCTCCCCACGCGTGCACGGCGTCACGGCCCGCGGACTGTGCGAACACGGTGAACGCCACGGCCGCCGCCGTCGCGAGAACCACGATGACCAGTCCCCCGATCGTCGCGACTGCGCGGCGCCGGATCGCCAGAGCGGCGCCGATGATCCCCGCGGCCGCCAGGCATCCACCCGCCACCCACGCCGCCGCCCCCGGCACGAACACGCAGACCAGGGCCACACCCCAGGCACCGACCGCCACCGGCAGCAGGCGCAGATCGCGCGTCACGCCGATCCCTCCTCGGACCCCAGGGACGAACGCTGCCTCTCATGCATCGGATCACCCTAGAGTCGCGCCGGTGCCCGCTCCGCCCGCCGCGACCACCGCCGCACGAGCAGAGGACAACGACCCTGGAGGTCAGGGTGTGGAGGAGCACTTCTCCGATGGAGGAGACCGCCGGCGTCGGACGCGGTGACGACCTCGTCGGAAGCGATTGAGTAGCCTGGGTACTCGCGCGCGGCGGACGCTGCCGCGACGAGGAGGAGAGCGCATGAGTGTCCCGGCTGGGTGGTACGACGATGGTTCCGGGCGCCAGCGGTGGTGGGACGGAGCACGGTGGACCGACGCCTACGCTCCCCCTTCGGCTCCGACGAATCCCTCGCCGCCTCATCCCGAGGCGCCGACATACGGGTCGGCCGCCCCTGCGCAACAGGTCCCTGACGCTGCTTCTCGGCCGACGCCGGTCCTCGGGTTCATCGGGCTGGGCCTGGCCGTCCTCGGCGCCGTTCTCGCCTTCATCCCCGTGTTGTTCGTGGTCGGCGCGGTGATCCTGTTCGCCGGGTTCGTCGTGTCGCTGATCGGGTTGTTCACGAAGAACGCCGCGAAGTGGCCGTCGATCGTCGGCATGGTCGTGTCGGTCGTCGGCGCCGTGATCGGGGTCATCGTGCTCATCGTGTCGCTCGTGCTGGCCTCGTCGGCGCTGAACGACTCGTTGCCCGCCGAAAGCGCGCCCCCAGCCAGCGCCCAGCCATCGGACGCGCCGAGCAGCGCCAGTGAGAGCCGTCCGACACCTGAGGAGATCGGCGCGTCCGCGGAGGAGATCAACCGGTCGAACGGCCTGACCACCTATGACGACATGCCGGACTTCTACCCCTGCGTCGGGCAGTACGTCTACGACTCCGAGTTGTCCGATGAGAGCGTCCAGCTCCTGGTCGACGGACGCGATCCGCTCGAGTCCGAGCGGGACCTGGCGACCCAGGTGATCACGGATGCCACGCTGACCTGCGATCCCCAGGGGTAAGCGACTGTCACACGCGCACCCCGTCGCGCAGCCCCTCCAAGACCTTCTCCCCGATCCCGGGCACCGCCAGGAGATCGTCCACCGTGCGGAACCGACCGTTCTCCTCGCGCCACGCGACGATACGCTCGGCCAGCGCCGGTCCGATTCCCGGGAGCTCCTCCAGAGCCGCCTGATCCGCGGTGTTCAGATCGATGGTCCCGTCTCCGGATGGCGGCGCCGACGGATCGGCGACGGCACCCACGACCGGGACCAGGATCTGCTCCCCGTCCTCGACCCGTCGGGCGAGGTTGACACCCACGAGGTCGGCGGCATCCGTCGACCCGCCGGCGGCCGCGAGGGCATCGACGACCCGGGAGTCGGTGCGCAGGACATACAGGCCCGGGTGCTCGACCGCGCCGAGCACGTGCACGTAGATCTCCGCGGGCGCGGACTCGACCGACGCCGAGCTCTCCGCGAACGGAACGGCCTCGACGGACGACGGTTGCCCCTGCACCAGGCCGAGGCCGACGGCGGTGGAGAGCGCGACGATCGTCAGCACGACCGCCGCGCCGAGCCCGAGGCGGAGCCCCCGACGGGGCGGAGGAGTTGGAGGCGGGGACGAGGTCATCCGGACACCCTAAGCTCCGCGCCCACCGCCTCCCGGAGCCGGACACAGCGACCGTGGAGAGACGCTCAGAAGGGACTCGTCGTGGAGGACGGCCGTTCTTGGTCGCAACCCGGTCCGGGGATCACCGCTTCGCGCCGGGGTCGGCGAAACCGCGGAGAACGCCGGGCACTCAGCCCTTGACGACGATGCTGACGATCTTCGGGGCCCGCACGACGACCTTGACGATCTCGCGATCGCCGATCGACCGGATGACGCGCTCATCGGCGCGCGCCAGCGCCTCGAGCTCGGCCTCGCCGATGCGTGCCGGCACCTCGAGCTGCGCGCGCACCTTGCCGCCGATCTGCACGACCGCGGTGACGGTGTCCTCGACGAGCAGCGCCGGATCGGCGGAGCGCCACGACACGAGTCCGACGGACGGCTCGTGTCCCAGGATCTCCCACATCTCCTCCGCGGTGTGCGGGGCGATGAGGTCGAGCATGACGGCGATGGTCTCCGCCGCCTCACGGACGGCGGGGTCGGCAGCACCGGCAGCGCCGTCGATCGTCTTGCGGGTCACGTTGACCAGCTCCATCAGACGGGCGACGAGCACGTTGAACTTCGTCTGCTCGACCAGAGCGGGCGCCTCGGCGAGCAGCTTGTGCGTCGCACGGCGCAGCGCCGCGTCGCCTCCGTCGAAGACCACGTCGACGGGGCTGGAGACCTCGTGCGCGATCCGCAGGGCGCGCGCGAGGAACTTCTGCGCACCGGTGGTCGACACATCCGCCCAGTCCTTGTCGTCCTCCACCGGACCGGCGAACGCCAGACCGACGCGGAGCGCATCGGCACCGTGGGCGTCGAGCTCCTCCTGGAACAGCACCAGGTTGCCCTTGCTCTTCGACATCTTCTGGCCGTCCAGCAGCACCATGCCCTGGTTGATCAGGTTGGAGAACGGCTCGGTGAAGTCGATCAGCCCCATGTCGAAGAGGACCTTCGTGATGAAGCGGGCGTAGAGCAGGTGCAGGATCGCGTGCTCGACACCGCCGATGTACGAGTCCACCGGTGCCCAGCGTGCCGCCTGGGCCGGGTCGAACGCCTGCGTGTCGCTGTTCGGCGACAGGAACCGAAGGAAATACCAGGAGCTGTCGACGAAGGTGTCCATCGTGTCGGGATCGCGGAGTACCGGGTCGCCGGTCTCCGGGTCGGTCGTGCGTACCCAGCTCTCCGCGCCGCCCAGCGGCGACGTGCCCTTCGGCTTGAGATCGAGACCCTCCACGCTCGGCAGCTTCACCGGCAGCCGGTCCTCGGGCACAGGGATGATCCGGCCGTCCTCGGCGTGCAGCATCGGGATCGGCGTCCCCCAGAAACGCTGACGCGAGATCAGCCAGTCACGCAGGCGATAGTTCTTCGCCGCTCGCCCCGTCCCCGTGGCCTCCAGCTGCTCGATGGCGCGCGCGATCGCGTTGCGCTTCGACAGTCCGTTCAACGGACCGGAGTTAATCATGCGCCCCTCGCCGGTGAGCGCGACGCCGGTCTTCGCCGGGTTCCGCTCGTCGAGCGCGGCATCGGCATCGATCGGGACGCCGTCCTCGTCCACCTCGATGACCGGCATGGCACCGGTGACCGGAGCGGTGGTGTCGACGACGACCTTGACCGGCAGATCGAACGCGCGTGCGAAGTCCAGGTCGCGCTGGTCGTGCGCCGGGACCGCCATGACGGCGCCGTGCCCGTAGTCGGCCAGCACGTAGTCGGCAGCCCAGATCGGGAGCTTCTCGCCGTTGACCGGGTTGATCGCGTAGCGGCCCAGGAACACGCCCGTCTTGGGACGGTCGGTGGACTGCCGATCGATGTCCGTGGTCTTCTGCACCTCGGCCAGGTAGGCCTGGAAGCGCTCGCGCACCTCGGGCTCGGCCTCCGCGGCGAGCTCGGCGGCCAGGTCGCCGTCGGGCGCGACGACGAAGAACGTCGCACCGTGCAGCGTGTCCGGACGGGTCGAGAACACCGTCACCGGCTCCTCGCGGCCTTCGATGCGGAAGTCGACATCGGCGCCGACGGAACGGCCGATCCAGTTGCGCTGCATCTGCAGCACCTTGTGCGGCCAGAACCCCTCGAGCTGGTTCAGGTCGTCGAGCAGGCGGTCCGCATAGTCGGTGATGCGGAAGTACCACTGGGTGAGCTTCTTCTTGACGACCTCGTAGCCGCAGCGCTCACAGCGCCCATCCACGACCTGCTCGTTGGCCAGAACGGTCTGGTCGTTCGGGCACCAGTTGACCGGGCTCTTCTTCCGGTACGCCAGGCCGCGCTCGTACATCTTCAGGAACAGCCACTGGTTCCAGCGGTAGTACTCGGGGTCGGACGTGTGCAGCACCCGGCTCCAGTCGAAGGAGACGCCGTACTGCTGGAAGCCCACCTTCTGCTGCGCGATGTTCTGGTACGTCCACTCGCGCGGGTCAGCACCCTGGCGGATCGCGGCGTTCTCCGCCGGCAGCCCGAAGGAGTCCCACCCGATCGGGTTCAGGACGTTGTGGCCCCGGTGACGCCAGAAGCGGGCGACGATGTCGGAGTAGAGGTAGTTCTCCGCGTGCCCCATGTGCAGGTCGCCAGAGGGGTACGGGAACATGGCCAGCACATAGCGCCGCGGCCGGGTGTCGTCGTCTCCGCCCGTGAGGAACGTCTCGTGCTCCGCCCAGTACTTCTGCCACTTGGCCTGGATGGCGTGCGGCGAGGAGAACTCCTCGTCGACGGGAGCGGTGGACATGTTCTCGGACAACGAACGCACGACCAATCTGAAGGGAAAAACGGGATCAGTTCAGGATATCGGAACGCCAGGTGGCGGGCATTTCCGCGCCGAGCGCCGCGAGAGGGGCGCGGGCCTTCGTGGCGACCTCACGCACTTCGGCCGCGGGCACCGATCCCCAGGTGATCCCGCCACCGGCGCCGACGAACGCAGCCTCCTCGTCCACGACGATGCTGCGGATCACCATCGCGAGGTCGAGCGCACCGTCCACGCCGATGTAGCCGAAGCAACCGGCATAGATGTCGCGCGGGCCGCCTTCGAGCTCGTGCAGCTGCGTCATCGCCGACAGCTTCGGCGCTCCAGTCATGCTTCCGGCGGGGAATGCGGCCTCCAGCAGCGCCCCGACCGTGGTCCCCTCCGCGGCCGTGCCGCTGACGGTGCTGACGAGCTGATGCACGGCCGGATAACTCTCGACCTCCCAGAGCCCCTCGACCCGGATCGACCCCGGCACGCACACCCGGGAGAGGTCGTTGCGCATGAGGTCGACGATCATCACGTTCTCGGCCCGCTCCTTCGGATCCGCGGCGAGCTCTGCGGCGAGCGCGGCATCGGTCACGGCGTCGGCGCCTCGAGGGCGGGTCCCCTTGATGGGACGGGTGCGGATGACGCCACCGGCGGCGTGGAGGAACTGCTCGGGGCTGGCACTGAGGAGCGCACGTCCCCCGATGCGCAGGAATCCGCCATGGTGGGCGGGAGTCGCCGCCCGCAGCCGCTCGTACACGGCGACGGGGTCATGGGTCCCCGGCACGGTGAACCGCGTCGTGAGGCAGAGCTGGTACGCGATGCCCGCGTGGATGAGGTCGCGGCAGCGGTCGATGAGCTGCTCGTATGCGGCAGGGGTGTGGCGGGCCTCGGCGGCGTGACGATCCTCCACCACCCGCGGCGTCAGCGCTTCCGGGCCGGCGTCGCTCAGAAGGGGCTGCAGCCAGCGCTCCCCCTCACGCGACTCCCCCTCCGGGGCCAGAAGCCACAGGCGGTGCGCGGCATGATCGACCGCCACGGCCCTGGTCACGCGCAGCCACGTCCGGGCTTCCGGCTCCGGGTCGGTGGCGACCGGAGCCCCCGCGCGGACGGCTCCGCTCTCGTAGTCGCGCCAGCCCACCCATCCCCCACGGAACGGCGGCATCCCCGCCTCGACGGGCCCGGCATCCAGGCGCACGTCCTCCGGGAGCTGTTCGGCGACCCCTGTGCCGAGGAAGCTCCATCCCTCGGCGGCGTCAGCGCCCGCATCGAGCCAGAACACATCCGCCTGCTGCTGCGCGATCATCGCGAAAACACGCTCCGGAGCCACCCAGGACGGCAGCGGTCGGGGGGTCAGGCGGTCGGGCACCTTTCCAGCCTAGGACCGGGCCGCTCCCGTATCCTCATGGGGTGGACGACCTCCTGCTCTGGCTCCTCGACACCGTGCAGTCGATCGATCCGGTCACGCGCACTCTGGTCGCGGGTCTCGCCGTCATGCTGGAGACGAGCATCCTCATCGGCCTCATCGTCCCGGGCGACACGATCGTCATCATCGCCTCGATGGGCGTCGCTACTCCCCTGGAGGGCATCGCGATGGGTGTGGCCGTCGTCGTCGGCGCCCTCATCGGAGAGAGCATCGGCTTCTGGCTCGGCCGCTGGCTCGGCCCCTACATCCGTGCTTCCTGGCTCGGGCGGCGGATCGGGGAGCACAACTGGGTCCGCGCGGAGAACTACCTTGCACGTCGCGGCGGCATCGCCATCTTCCTCTCCCGCTTCCTCCCGGTCCTCCACTCCCTCGTCCCTCTCACAGTGGGGATGAGCGAGTACCCCTACCGGCGCTTCCTGGCCTGGACGACCCCGGCCTGCATCATCTGGGCCTCGGCGTACGTGAGCGTGACCTCGCTGGCGGCCGGGAGCTTCCGTGAGCTCGTCGACCGCGTGCACTTCGCGGGCTACCTGTTCGTCGGGGTCATCGCCCTGTTCCTCGTGCTCGCCTACCTGGGCAAGCGGCTGCTGCACCGCCTGGAGGCGCGTCATCTGGAGGCCCCGGCGGCGGAGTCCGACGCCGACGTGAAAGACTGAGGCAATGGCCCCCGCACCCCCGGCGCCCAGGATCCACTGGTTCGCCCGTCTCGAGCACCGCCTGCACGTGTGGCGCGAGGGACGAGCGCGCCGCCGCGGCCGGAACGCCACCGTGCTGCCCTTCCCGGGCTACGGCGGCCCCGGATGGGTCCGTGTGCTCGGTCGTGTGCTCATCGTCCCGCCGCAGCGCCGCGGTCGCGACGGGGAACCGGCGAGCATCCGCGGCTGGCGCAGCTTCGTCGGCATCCCTGTCGGCTTCGCCTCCGTCGACGTGCATGTCGGCGACAGCACGCATCGGGTGGTCGCCGACCGCGGTGGCGTCATCGACACCGTCATCCGCGCCGATCTCGAGCCCGGCTGGCAGACCTTCACGATCTCCGTCGAGGGGCAGGAACCCATCGAGGCCCGGGCCTTCATCGTCGCGGAAACCACCCGGTTCGGCGTCGTCTCGGACGTCGACGACACCGTCATGGTCACCGCGCTCCCCCGCCCCTTCATCGCCTTCTGGAACTCGTTCGTCGTCGACGAGCACGCACGCATTCCTGTGCCGGGGATGGCGGTGCTGCTCGATCAGCTTCTCCGGCAGCACCCCGGTGCCCCCATGATCTATCTCTCCACCGGCGCCTGGAACGTCGCGCCCACCCTGTCACGGTTTCTCGGTCGGCACCTCTTCCCCGCAGGCTCGCTGCTGCTGACCGACTGGGGTCCTACGCACGATCGCTGGTTCCGCAGCGGCCGCGAGCACAAGCTCACGAACCTCCGTCGGCTGGCGACCGAGTTCCCGGACGTCAAATGGCTGCTGATCGGCGACGACGGCCAGCACGACGAGGCCATCTACACGCAGTTCCAGGAGGAGTACCCGGATTCCGTCGCGGGTGTCGCGATCCGACGGCTGCTGCCCGCGGAGGCGGTGCTCGCCGGCGGTCGCGCCGAGATGGAATCGCATGACGCTGACGAGGCTCCTTGGGTGAGTGCAGAGGACGGCGCCGGCCTCCGCGACCAGCTCGGCGATGCCGGCATCCTGCACTGACATGATCCTCAGGCGTGACGACTGGCTCCGGCGCGAGGACGCGCATCGGGAACGGGCCGACGCGCTGACGGCCGAGCACCGAGACCGTGTGGCGCGCGGCGAGAAGCACCCGGTGTGGGACTTCCTCTTCACCTACTACGGCTATAAGCCCGCGCAGCTCCGGCGGTGGCACCCGGGGGCGGGCGTGGAGTTGCAGGACGCATCCGAGCGAGTGACATGGCGCTGGTACTCCCCCGGGATGTCACCCGGCGGCGCGATCCCCGACGCCCAGCGCTTCGCCGCCGAGAAGCCGGAGCTCGCTCGCCTCGTCGCCCTCATGCTGCGCCGCACGGGTTCCCGTCCCGGGCAGTTCGGCTGCTTCGGTCTGCACGAATGGGCGATGGTCTACCGCGCCGCAGAGCATCGGCATGCCGTCCCCCTCCGGCTGGGGCAGGCGGGCACGGATGCCGTGGTGGAGGCGCACGATCTCCGCTGCACGCACTTCGACGCCTTCCGGTTCTTCACTCCGGAGGCGGTGCCTCGCAACCGGGCGGCGTTGACGAGAGAGGATCAGCCCCTCCTCGAACAGCCCGGCTGTCTGCACGCCGGCATGGACCTGTACAAGTGGGCGATGAAACTCGGCCCGCTGATCCCCGGCGAACTGCTGCTGGACACGTTCGAGCTGGCGCGCGACATCCGGCTGCTCGACATGCAGGCCGCCCCCTACGACCTGTCGGCGTGGGACGTCGAACCGGTACGCATCGAGACGCCGGAGGGCAAGGCCGAGTACGTCCGGCGCCAGCGCGGTTTCGCGGACCGCGGCGCCGCCCTCCGCGCCTCCCTCCTCACCGCCTGGCTCGGCCCGGACGAGCGCGCCGCAGCCTGAGCGTCAGCGGGCAGTGCAGTCCCCACAGACGGCCCACGACGACGACGCTGCGGCGAGCTCCAGACGCAGGGTGAGCACACGGGTCGCCGCGTCCTCCAGACGCTCGGCGGGGAGCGTCCCGGCGTCGACGGCCGCGGCGATCCCCGCGGCCATCTCGGTCGCGGTCTGCGCCGTGGACCCCGCGATCATGAGCACGAGGTCGTTGCCGGCCGCGACCGCGGCGACGCCGTTCGCGACGGGGTCGGCGTATGCCGGATCCCCCGAGGACAGCAGCATGCCGAGGTCGTCCGTCACGGCCACACCCTCGAAGCCGAGCTCCTCCCGCGCGATGCGATGCCACTCCGCGGAGAGCGACGCCGGACGGGAGTCCACGGCGGTGTACGCGAGATGGCCGTACATGAGCAACGAGGCGCCGGCTTCGATGCCGGCGGCGAACGGGGCGCCGTCCCCTTCACGCCACGCCGCCTTCGTCATGCCGGTGCTCGGGATCGCGTGATGGGAGTCTCCCGGCGCCGCTCCGTGCCCGGGGAAGTGCTTGAGCGTGGACGCGACGAAGTGCTCCTGGGCTGCGGTCGCCGCCGCGGTGCGGTCGGCGGCACTCTCCGGATCGGTGCCGAGGGCACGCCCGAAGATGAACGAGCCGCGGTCCGCCGGGACGTCGGCGACGGTGCCGAAGTCGACGGTGATCCCGGCGCGAGCGACGAGCGCGCCGCGGGCCGCGAAGGCCGCCGAGGTCTCGGCGACCGGACGGCTCTTCAGGGTCGTCGACGCTGGGAAGGCGTCCCAGGGCAGTCGCGAGACGATGCCGCCCTCCTGGTCCACGGCGATCAGCGGCGGGAGGGCCGGGTCGATCGTCAGCGCGGCCGTCAGTGCGCGGAGTTCTTCCTCCGTCGCCGGGATGTTCCCACCCATGAGGATGAAGCCTCCGAGCCCCGACTTCATGTAGTCGCGTAGCGCCGCCGGATCGGTCCCGCCGATGTGTCCCATCACGATGGATGACGCCTGATCCGCCGTGCTCATGTCCGCGACGAGGGCGGCGGCCTGCTCCCGGATCGCGTCAGGTTCTGCAGCCTGCACCGACACCGCCTCGGCAGCCGGCTCCGGGCTGGACTGTGCAGCCGCCGACACCCAGGCACCTCCCGTGAGGGCGAGCAGGACGAGCGCGGCGCCTACGCCTCGCCGCACCCGTGACCAGCCCCGGTTCATCGCTCTCAGCGCGCGAGCGCCTCGGCGATCGGCACCGAGGTCTCCTCGTCGCCGTTGCCGAAGCGGATGGTGCGCCCGATCGTGCCCGGATCCTCCAGGGTCGCGACGATGACCGCCGCGACGTCGGCGCGGGAGACCTCGCCGCGCCCTTCCGGGTCGATGCGGATGCGTCCGGTCGGGTCGTCGAAGGTCAGCGTGCCAGGGCCGAGGATGGTCCCGTCGAGGCCGGAAGCGCGGAGGTGCTCGTCTGCGGCCCACTTCGCATCGGCGTACGGGAAGAAGGAGTCGTCCTCCGGCACGCCGTGATCGGACGTGGAGCCGATCCACGACACCATGACGTAGCGTCGCACACCCGCGCGCTCCGCCGCGTCCATGGTCCGCTCCGCCGCGTCCCGGTCGACGGCGTAGGTGCGCTCGGGGCTCCCGCCCCCGGCACCGGCCGACCACACCACCGCGTCGTGCCCGCGGATGATCTCGGTGAGGGCGTCGACGTCCATGGTCTCGATGTCGGCGACGAGAGCGATCGCGCCGCTCTCCTCCACCTCGGACACGTGATCGGGGTTCCGGATCACCCCCGTGACCTCGTGACCGCGGGCCACGAGGAGCGGGGCGAGCAGCAGGGCGATGCGGCCGTGGCCGCCGAAGACGAGGATGCGCGACATGTCTTCACCCTACGCGCCCTCGCCGACGTCAGTCCGGGATCTGCGAACTGTCGATGACGAAGGCCTGCGGATGCGAGGGCAGGTATCGGACGACCACCGGTGCCCCACTCGGGAGCCACGCGTCACGGTCCGGGTACACGGCCGGAGTGAAGAAGTCGCTCTCCAGCGTGTATTCGGTGCCGTCCGCGGCCGTGAACGTCACCCAGTCCCCGTCCACCGTGCCGGTGGTGGGACGACCGTTCTCGAAGATGTACGCGCGGGTCACCGGGACACCGGTCAGGCTCAGGATGCCGATGATGAGGGAGCCGAGCATCACGAAGGCCAGGACGCGGAAGAACACGCGGACCACGGAGCCGCCGATGCTGCCGCTGGATCGCGTGCCCGCCGGAACAAGCCCTTCCCGCTCGCGGACAGCCCGCAGCGAGCCGCCTCCGGTCGTTCCCCGCGCGGACACCGCGAACAGCCCGAGGATCGAGAACGCCGCGATGAAGACCATCGCGTAGCCGTGCGCGGCCGGGAAGTTCACCAGCCACATCAGCGTGTCGAGGGGGTTCATCGTGCCGGCTCCTTCTCGATGGTGACGGCGACCGTGTGCGGATCCTCACGCCGGTAGAACGCCCAGATCGGTGCCCCCACCTGCAGGCGCGATACGGCCTGCGGGTAGACGAACACGGTGGTGTCGGCCTCCCACGGCTCTGCTCCTTCGGGGGCCACGAGCACCTTCAGCGCGAGCTCGCTCTGCCCCTCGCGGCGCCGTCCGGTCGGACGCACCTCGACGACGGACGCGGGCACCTGGGTCCCCGTCGTACGAGCGCGGACCTGGGACGGGTCGATGAGGCCGCGGTCGATGCGCCACTGCAGCATCGCCTCTCGGACGCTCGGGTCGCTGAGGTCAGCGAGCTCGACGGTGTCGGGGTCGTCCACGTTGTAGCGGACGGGGACGGGCTGCCCCACCTGCAGCGCTCCGACGTCACCGGCGTCGAGCAGCATGCGCAGCTGTCCGATGAAGTCGTCGCCGACGCTGGGGCTGACCCGGATGAAGAGGTCGTACTGGGGCACGTCGTTCACGGTCACGCCGGTGCGCGACATCTCGACGACGGTGCCGACGCCGATCTGCGCCGGCCCGCGGACCTTCTTGCGCCGCGCCAGACCCGACATCGATCCGCCGAAGGTGAGCAGCAGGCCCCAGGCGACGCCGATCACGATCGGTCCGCCCAGGCCGTCATCGCTCGCGAAGGGGAGGATCGACTCGCGCTGGTTCACACCGAACAGGCCTTCCCCCACCCACACCACGAGCCACGCGGAGAGCAGCAGCCAGACGACGGTCAGGATGATGCGCAGCATGCCTCCCAGCGTATCCACAGGAGGCGCCGGACGACGAAACGGTCACGAGGAGACCGCGGCGCCCTCCTTCGCGAGCGCGCGGACGACGCCGGTCGCAGCCGCTCGCCCCGCTCTGTTCGCGCCGATGGTGCTCGCGGACGGGCCGTAGCCGACGAGCTGCACCCGGGGATCCGCGACGGCCGTCGTGCCGCGGCCGCCGCGGTTGAGCTGGATCCCGCCCGCGGCACTGCGCAGGTGGAGCGGGGCGAGGTGGCCGATGGCCGGCCGGAACCCCGTCGCCCACAGGATCACGTCGACGCGCTCGAACGCTCCGTCGGACCAGCGCACGCCGTCGGGCTCGATGCGCTGGAAGAGCGGTCGACGGTCGGCGTACGCTCCGAGACGCTCCGCTTCCCTCTCTTGCGGTCGGAGCATGAGCCCCGTGACGCTGACCACGCTCTCCGGGGGCAATCCGGCCGCCACGCGCTTCTCGACGAGCGCGACCGCGGCGGCACCGGCCTCCGGCGTGAAGTCGTCGTCCCGCCAGACGGGCGGGCGTCGGGTGACCCACAGCGTCTCGGTGAGAGGAGCGAGGGCACCGAGGAACTGCACGGCGGATGCACCGCCGCCCACGACCAGCACCCGCTTGCCGAGGAAGTGCTCCGGGCCGGGGTAGTCGACGGTGTGGAACTGCTCCCCGAGGAACGTCTCCATCCCCGGATAATGCGGGATGAAGGGTTGCGTCCAGGTGCCCGTCGCGTTGACGAGAGTGCGGGTGCGCCACTCCCCCTCGTCGGCCTCGACGACCAGGACGCCCTCGTCGTCATTGACCCGGCGGACGTGCACCGGCCGCAGCACCGGAAGATCATGGGCCTTCTCGTACGCGGCGAAGTACTCCGGCACCGCGATGTTCGCCCGGCGCTCGTCCCGCGGCGGCGCGCTGTCTCCCGGGAGCTCGGCGACCCCGTGCACGTCGCGCATCGTGAGGGCGTCCCACCGGTGCTGCCAGGCTCCCCCGGCCCGCGCATCGGCGTCCAGCACGACGTGCTCGATCCCGCGGCGACGCAGGTGGAACGACGCGGACAGCCCGGCCTGGCCGGCGCCGATCACGATGCTGTCGAGAGTGCTCACGATGGATCGAACGCCGTCGCTCCTCCGGATGTTCCTCGCGCCCCGACGCGCCCGGGCAGCCCGCGCCGATTGGTGCGGATGCGGATTCGTGTAGTAGTGTTTTCACGTTGCCCGGAGCACTCCGGAGCAGCGTCTGGGCCTGTGGCGCAGCTGGTAGCGCACCTGCATGGCATGCAGGGGGTCAGGGGTTCGAGTCCCCTCAGGTCCACGAAAAACCCTCGGTTCGCCGGGGGTTTTCGTGTTTCTGGAGCCAGTGGCATCTCGCGATGTCAGGCCCTCGCGCCGCATCAGGCAGTCACCACCCTCCCTGCCTGATGCCGCGCGATCGCCTGACACGAAGCATACGAAAACGAAACAGGCGCTTCAGTAGCGTGTTACATATGCATGCTTCCGTCGCGCGACACCGTCGCCGCTTTGCCCCCGTGATCCTCGGGATTCTCGCCGTCGTCGCGCTCGGGATCGGCGGTGTGATCGCGTGGCGCCTCCTCGCCCCCACCCCGTCGGACTACGAGGGTCTCGATGCCACTGACAAGGAGATGCTCACCCAGCTGTCGGAGCAGTACGACGTCACGGCGGCACATCCGGCGGAGATCTGGACGGACGCCTACCGGTATGAGGAGCAACCGCTGGTGCTGCTGCGCACGCTCGGGGAGAAGAGCTCCTTCTGGTTGCACGCGATCCTCGTCAACATGAGTGGTGTCACGGACACCTCCGGCATGACGAAGATCGACGTTCCCGGGGCCACCCACCTCGGCGACGTCCGCATCAGCCGGACGTTCGCCGCCGGGGATGGGGTGCTGTATGCCCCGTCCAACTTCGGTGTGATCGAGGTGGGCGGCGATGACGTCCTCGCGTTCAAGTACAACCAGGCGATGCTCGACACCGAGACGACGATGTCGCAGGGTTTTGCGCGCTTCTCCCTGCACGAGAACTTCCACGTCACGAAACAGGGGATCGATCCCGAGGCGCCCGGGGCCTGGCCGTGGGAGGCCGGCGGCACGATTCCGGACTACCCGCATACGGCGGCGCAATACGAGTTGCTGCGCGTGGAGGCGCGGATCTTCGACCGGGTCGAGACCGAGACCGATCCGCAGGTGCTGGCCGCCCTCGCGTCCGACCTCGCCGCTGTGCGCATGGCCCGCTATACGACGTGGCCGACTCTGACGTTGGAGATCGAGCTGGAAGCGATCGAGGGGACCGCGACCTACGTGGAGCGGGCCTTCGACAGAGCACGAGGCCTCACTCCCGTGCAGAGCACCTTCACCGACGGTCTCGAAGCACTGATCGAGGATCCGGATCAGCAGGCTGTCCTGGAACGCGACTATTCGTACTTCACGGGTGCCCAGCTCGGGCTGCTTCTCGACCACATCGCCCCGGACTGGAAGACGCAGCTCGAGCCCGCTCCCACCGGGTCGGCGTCGACTCCTTTCGCGACGCTGCAGCGCGTGACCGGCGTCAGCACGGCACCCAACGAGGCACAGCTCCGCACGATCGTGGACCGCTACCTCCCCTAGCCCCCTCAGGCTTTCGCGCGACAACAGGCCTCGACGGGAGGGGACGCCTGTTGCTGCGCGAATGCCTGAGACAATGCGGGCCGGCCGGTTCACTCGAGGGCCCCCGACAGGCGACAGAGCCTGTTCTCGATGACGACTCCTGACCATCGAGTCCCCCGATCACCGCCCCCGCTGCGTGAAAGACATCCGAGAAAACACGGATGGCCCAGGGCTCATAGGAATCACATCGACGGCACAAAGGATCACCACCGGTCGCGTTCCTAGCCTGATGCCATGAACACGACATCCTCTCCCGCACAGAAACGCCTCGCCTGGCTCTCCGGCCTCGTCCTCGCGGGCGGCCTCGTCCTGAGCGGCTGCGCGGCCGCCACGACCGCCGAACCGACGATCTCAGCCTCGTCGACGACCACGGCCTCGGATACAGCGTCGACGGAAGCCGGAACGACCGCGGGGACGATCGCCGACACGTCCGCCGCTGCCGCGGCCTTCCTCGCGACGCTGACCGACGAACAGAAGGAGACCGTTCTCTACGACTTCGACGACGAGACGAAGACGACGTCGTGGTCGAACTTCCCGGTGACCTTCGTGCAGCGGGCCGGTCTGAACCTCACCGACCTGACCGAGGAGCAGCGGACCGCGGCGCTCGCCGTGCTGGAGGCTCTCCTCAGCGACGAGGCCTACGCCACCGTGACCGGGATCATGGGCGGCGACGAGTACCTCGCCGAGAACAGCAGCAGCACCGAGGAGTCCCTCGGGCAGTACTACATCGCCTTCTTCGGCGATCCGACAGCGACCGACGGCGCCTTCGAGGTGCAGTTCGGCGGGCACCACCTCGGGATCAACGCCACGCTCGACGGCAGCACCGACGCGATCACCTTCGCGCCCACGCACCTCGGCGTCCAGCCCGCCGTCTACACGAACGAGGACGGCGAGGAGGTGCAGCCGTTCGACGGCATCTACACGGACGCCTTCGCGTTCTTCGACAGCCTCACCGCCGACCAGCAGGCCACCCTGACCTCCGGCGATGTGAGTATGTGCGCACCGGGCGACACCTGCGATTTCGCCACGGGCGCGGGCCTGTCCGGAGCCGACCTCTCCGACGAGCAGCGGGACCTGCTTCTCCAGCTCATCGCGAACTGGGCCGGGATGAGCGACGAGGAGACCACGGCCTCCACGCTGGCCGAGATCGAGCAGACACTGGATGACACCGTGATCGCCTGGTCCGGGGCGACGACGTACGACATGAGCACCGGAGACGGCATCGACTTCTCCATCTCCGGGCCGAAGGTCTACGTCGCGTTCCAGGCGCAGCAGGGCTCCGCGGGCGCCGACGTCGAGGGCGTGACGACGTCGGGCTGGGGTCACGTGCACACCATCTACCGCGACCCGACGAACGACTACGCGAACAGCGTCACCCAGCAGGCCGCGTCCGGCATGAGCGGTGGCCCGGGTGGTGGGAGCACACCTCCCGCTTCCTGACCGCGGAGCAGGCCCGTAGCCCCCCATGCTGCCATGCGTCAACCGCCTCGTCTGCGTCGGCGGCCCGGCGTAGAAAGGCATCCGACGAAAGGAGACGACATGTCCAACACGACTCCCCCGATCCCGCCTCTCCCGCCGATCGCCGATGGCGACGCGGAGGACGTCCCGACGCGCGAGGTCGACGGCGAAGAGGTTCTCGACGAGGACGCCGACGACGCTCAGATCGACAGCGCGGAGGCCGACCGCGCCGCTGTCGTCGGCGACGACGACTGACCGGTAAAGCACGAAAGGGCACCCCGCACGGCGGGGTGCCCTTTTCTTGCGTTCTCGCAGCTCAGGTGGCCAGCAGCGGCGGGCGAGAGGGGATCGCGATGGGTCGCGTGGCCCGGCTAGCACCCTGCATCCGCTCGACCTCCTCCAACACCTCGAACGCCGTGCCGTAGCGGATCGCCAGCGGAAGGTCGCGCAGCCACGTGACCTCGACCTCGGTGTCGGCGAGCTCATAGACGCAGGCGACGACATGCCGCGGGTCGTTCTGGGGATAGCGCAGGTCGTTGATCACCCACTCCGACGGCGTGATGCGGTGAAGCACGAAACGGGGATCAGGAACTTCTGACATCAGTCGGCCCTCCAGGACTCTCTGATGACGAGCCTCTGATACCCCGCGGGGGAAGGGAAGGGCCTTGACACCCTCTCGCTGAGGTGCAGGAGAATGGAAGGATCGACTCGCTCAGCCCTGCGGACGCACCGTGAGATCCGTGAGGTGCGCGTCCCGCGGGAGGTCCAGCGCCGCGAGGATCGTCGTCGCCACGGCTTCCGGTGTGATGAACCGGGCTGCGTCGTACTCCTGACCTTCCTGCTGGTGCACGCGTTCTTGCATGGGCGTCGCCGTGCGCCCTGGATAGACCGATGTCACCCGGAGGCCGTGCTCGGCTTCCTCCTGCCGGAGCGCATCCGCGAGGGCCCGCAGGCCGTGCTTCGAGGCCGCGTACGCCGACCACCCAGGGCTCGCCCGGAGTCCGGCTCCGGAGTTCACGAACACCACATGACCCCGCGAGACGCGGAGGACGGGAAGCAGGAGCCGCGTGAGCTCCGCCGGGGCGACGAGATTGACGGCGAGCTGCTGGTCCCAGAGCGCCGGAGTGAGATCTCCCACCGTTCCGAGGTCGACGACCCCGGCCGCGTGCACCAGGGAATCGATGCGATCGGGCAGGCTCTGCTTCGAGAGCGCCCAGGAGAGGCGTCCCGGCTGCGCGAGGTCGCCGACCAGCGCCGAGACCCCTGGCAGCTGCTCGGCGATCTGCCGCGCCCGTCCCGCATCGCGTGCGAGCACCACGACGTCGTCGCCACGCTCCACGAGTCGTCGGGCGAGGACCGCGCCGATCCCCGACCCCGCACCGGTCAGCAGGTGCGTGGCCATGTCAGGCGTTGTCAGCCGACGCTTCGGCGACCTCGAGCGGGATCACCGGGCAGTCCTTCCACAGACGCTCCAGGCCGTAGTAGACCCGCTCCTCCTGGTGGAAGACGTGGACGATGAGGTCGCCGAAGTCCAGCAGCACCCACCGTGCCTCGGCTCGCCCCTCCCGGCGCACGCGCTTGTGCCCGGACTCGACGAGACGGTCCTCGATCTCGTCGGCGATGGCGGCGACGTTCCGCTCGCTGTTGCCGGTCACGAGCAGGAAGATGTCGACGAGCGGGAGCGGTTCGGAGACGTTCAGCGCGACGAGATCCTCACCCCCCTTGGCCACGGCGGCTTCAGCGGCGATGCGCAGCATCTCTTCGGCGGTTTCGGGTGATTGCATCAGAAGACGTTTCCTGTGAAGGCGATGACCAGGGCCGTGCCCAGACCCAGCGCGAGGGCGCCCGCGACGATGGCGGCGATCAGCATCAGCCGGTTGCCCTTCTCGGGTGCCGGCGGACGGATCACCTCGCCGGCGGGCTTGATGGTGCTGACGGCGGAACTCGCCGCGATCGGAGTGGGGGAAGACGCGGGCGGCAGCTCGCCGTCGATGAGGACGGCGTCGACCTCTTTGCCGTCCGTCGTTCCGTGGGCGTGGCCCTGCGAGCCGAGCCCCTTCGGCAGCTCGTACGACCCCGTGACGAGGATCTCGCCGGTGGAGGCGACCGGACCGGAGAGAGAGCCCTCGCCGGGGGACGGGGTGAAGATCAGCGCGTTCGGGGCCGAGTGCTGGGTGCCCCCGGAGTCGTTCGAGGTGAGCAGCTCGTCGAAGGAGGGGCGGAAGGGTGCCTGCTCGGCGGGCGTCTCGTCCTGCAGCACACCCTGGCCGAAGGTCGGACTGACCGTCGGACGCTCGCCCTGGTCGACATCCTCGTCGGCGTCCTCGTCGAGGAGGTCCTCCCCCTCGGCGGTGTCCTCCTGGCTGACGCCGAGTGCCACCGCGGGGTCCTCAGGCTCGGACTCCGGCGTCTGCGCGTGCTCGTCGGCGAGTGGCACCTCTCCGACCGTGTCGGCGGCCTGGGCCGCACTGACGGGCTCCGCGACGACCTCGTCGTTATCGATGTCGTCGTCGCCGGAGGCATCCGGCTGCACCGCCGGCTCTTCCAGCGCCTGCTGCTCCGGCGCGCCGGCGGCGGGAACCGGGACGGTCTTGATCTTCTCCTGCTCCCGCGCCTGACGCCGGGTGAGCGGCGCGGCCTCAGGATCGACAGGAGTGCCGGCGACCGGGGCGGGCGGAATGACCACGGGCTCGGCGGCACGCGGCAACGGCTGCGAGGGAGCCGCGGCTTCCGCGGCGGCGTTGGCCTGCTCCTCGCTGATGATCGGGGTGGATCCCGTCAACCGGATCTCCCGCAGCTGCTTCCGCGTCAGCGGACCTCGCTGATCCGATGTGCTCATGCCTTGCTCCGATACAGATGATGCTTCGCGATGTACTGGACGACCCCGTCGGGGACGAGGTACCAGACCGGTTGATCGTCGCGGACGCGGTCTCGACAGTCCGTCGACGATATGGACAGCGCCGGCACCTCGAGCTGGCTGACGTCGTCGCTCGGGAGGCCGTCGATGCTCAGAACGTGTCCTGGGCGGGAGACCGCGACGAAGTGGGCCAGTTCCCACAATTCATCATGGTCTCTCCAACTGAGAATTTGCGCCACGGCGTCCGCCCCGCTGATGAAGAACAGCTCGGCGTCCGGGCGCTGCTCCTTGAGGTCGCGGAGCGTGTCGATCGTGTACGTCGGACCCGCGCGGTCGATGTCCACGCGGCTCACCGTGAACTGCGGGTTGGAGGCCGTTGCGATGACCGTCATCAGATAGCGATGCTCACTCGGCGTGACGTCGGCCTTCTGCCAGGGACGACCCGTCGGGACGAACACCACCTCGTCGAGATCGAACGAGTGCGCGACCTCGCTGGCGGCGACCAGATGGCCGTGATGGATCGGATCGAAAGTCCCGCCCATCACGCCGATGCGCGGTGCGCGCGTGGTCGCGGTGCTCATGAGGGCCTAGTGGCCGTGTCCCGCCTCGTGGTCCTTGCCGTGCTTCGCCGCCCAGGCCTCCGCCTTCGCCGAGTGGCGGTTCGCGACGTTCTTGTACGACAGCGTCACGAGACCGAGAGCGGCGAACACGATCGCGGCGATGGCTCCGAAGATCACCGTGTCGAGAGCCACGTTGCCGTGGTGCTCGGTCTCTGCGGCGGCCATCGCGATCTGTGCGACGAGGTTCATCCTGACTCCGTTCGTGGCGTGCTGTCTCGGGGGTCCTGTGGGGATACAGCGTCCCCCAGTCTAGCCCTCACCCGCGGGTCTGACCTGTCCCACGCGCGAGCCATTTCGTACTGGTCAGCTCGGAGAGCCCCATCGGGCCCCGCGCATGCAGCTTCTGCGTCGAGATCCCCACCTCGGCGCCGAAGCCGAACTCGGCCCCGTCCGTGAACCGCGTGGAGGCGTTCACCATCACCACGGCGGAGTCCACCTCGGCCAGGAACCGCTCCGCGCTGCGGGAGTCGGTGGTGACGATGGACTCCGTGTGCCCCGTGCTGTAGCGCCGGATGTGGTCGAGAGCGTCGTCGAGGCTGTCGACGACCTTCATCGCGACGTCCAGGCTCAGGTACTCGGTTGCCCAGTCCTCCTCGGTCGCCGGAATGATGTTGGCCACGAGTCCTGCGACCACGTCGTCGCCGTGGATCGCCACCCCCTCACTCATGAGCGCGCTCGCGACGAGCGGGATCAGCCGCGGGGCGGCCTGTCGGTGGACGAGAACGGTCTCGACCGCGTTGCACACGCTCGGGCGCTGCACCTTGGCGTTCACGACGATGTCGGACGCCCAGTCGTCCGGGGCGCTCTCGTCGAGCAGGATGTGCACGTTCCCGGCGCCCGTCTCGATGACAGGCACCGTCGACTCCGTCACGACGGTCTCGATGAGACCGGCGCTGCCGCGGGGCACGAGCACGTCGATGAAGCCGCGGCCGTGCATGAGTGCCTTCGCCCCGTCGCGGCCGAAGTCGTCGACGGTCTGGATCGCCTCCGGCGTCACGCCCGCGGTACCGAGGGCGGAGCGCATCACGTCGACGAGCACCGTGTTCGAATCGCGTGCGGCGCTGCCTCCGCGCAGGACGACCGCATTGCCCGAGCGCAGGGCGAGGGCGGCGATGTCGACGGTGACGTTGGGTCGCGCCTCATAGATGGCCCCGACCACGCCGAACGGCACGCGCACCTGTTCGAGAGCCACGCCGTTCGGCATCCGGTGCCCACCGACCACGCGACCCACCGGGTCGGGCAGAGCCGCCACATCGCGGACGGCGGCTGCGAGGGCGGAGACCCTCTTCTCGTCCAGACGGAGGCGGTCGAAGAGGGATTCGCCGATGCCGTCCTCACGACCGCGCTCGACATCCCGCTGGTTCGCCTCGATGATCCGGGCGGCATCCGCCTCGAGGGCGACGGCGATGGCTTCGAGTGCCCGCGCCTTGTCGTCGCTCGTGAGGGCGGCGGTCGCACGCGAGGCCTCCTTGGCCCGCTCCAGGCGCGTCTGAGGGGTGAGGTCGGTCATCCGCCCAGTCTAGGAGGTGGCGGGCTCGAACCAGGTCCCGATGTGGGCGCCCGCCAGGGCCTGGGAGACGAGGTCAGCACTGGTGACCAAGACCCCGATGCCCGAGGCCGCCGCGAGTCGGGCGGCGGAGACCTTCGTAGCCGCTCCCCCGGTGCCGACGCTGTTGACGACCGTGGCGCCGAACTCCAGCCCGGAGAGGTCCGCGTCCGGAGTGACGACGTCGATGGGCTCGGCGGCGGGGTCGCTCGGCGGCCGCGTGTACAGCGACTCGATGTCGCTGAGGAGGATGAGGGCGTCGGCCTCGATGAGCTGCGCGACGAGAGCGCCCAGCCTGTCATTGTCGCCGAACCGGATCTCCTGCGTCGCGACCGTGTCGTTCTCGTTCACGATCGGAAGGGTTCGCAGCCCCAGCAGGCGCTCCATGGCCCGCCGTGCGTTCGAGCGCGACGTCGGGTTCTCGAGGTCTCCGGTGGTGAGCAGCACCTGACCGGCGACGATGTCGAAGGGGCGCAGTGCCTCCTGGTACCGGTAGACGAGGATGTTCTGCCCGACCGCGGCCGCGGCCTGTTGCGTGGCGAGGTCGGTGGGCCGCGCGTCCAGGCGGAGGAAGGGGATGCCGGAGGCGATCGCTCCCGACGACACGAGCACGACCTCGGCTCCGCGGGCATGCGCCGCGGCCAGCGCCTCGACGAGCACCGGGATGCGCCAGGACGACTCGCCGCTGATGGAGGACGAGCCCACCTTCACGACGATCCGCGTCGCCGTCGCGAGGTCGGCGCGCGTGCGTGCGGTCACGCCTCGTCCTCGCGGTACGTGGCGAGCCGCTCCGCCTCCAGCTCGGCGCGCGCCTGCGCCTTCGCGTCCATGCGCTCGTAGTACTGCTCGCGCCGCTCGGACGTGGTGCGGCGGGCATTCGGCGCCAGACGCGGGTCGGTGCCGCGGGGTGCCGTCATGAGCTCGGCCGCGGAGCTCATCGTCGGCTCCCAGTCGAAGACGATGCTGTCGCCCTCGCCGATCACGACCGTCGAACCCTGCACGGCGCCGAGACGGAAGAGCTCGTCCTCGACGCCCAGCTTCTCCAGACGGTCGGCGAGGTAGCCCACGGCCTCCTCGTTCTGGAAGTCGGTTTGTTGCACCCAGCGCACCGGCTTCTCGCCCAGGATGCGATAGATGTTGCCATAGGTGCCGCCCTCGACCCGGATGGTGAACGGCTTCACCGAGCCCTTCGGGCGGATGACGACGCGCTCGCGCGGCGCCTCGACCGCGGTCTCCTTGCGGTGCTGCTCGACCAGCTCGCCGAGAGCCAGCGTGAGGGGGCGCAGCCCCTCGTGCGAGACCGTGGAGATCTCGAACACCCGGAAACCGCGAGCCTCCAGGTCGGGCCGCACGAGATCGGCGAGGTCACGCGCCTCCGGCACGTCGACCTTGTTCAACGCCACGAACTGCGGGCGCTCCAGCAGAGGAGTCTGGCCCTCCGGCACCTCGTACGCGGCCAGCTCGGCGAGGATGACGTCGAGGTCGGAGATGGGGTCGCGGTTCGGCTCCAGCGTCGCGCAGTCGAGCACGTGCAGCAGGGCGGAGCAGCGCTCCACGTGCCGCAGGAACTCGAGTCCGAGCCCGCGGCCCTCGCTGGCGCCCTCGATGAGGCCGGGCACATCCGCGACGGTGTAGCGGAAGTCCTCCACCTGGACCACGCCGAGGTTCGGGTGCAGCGTCGTGAAGGGGTAGTCGGCGATCTTGGGTCGTGCGGCCGAGATCGCGCCGATGAGGCTCGACTTGCCCGCGGACGGGTAGCCGACGAGCGCCACGTCGGCGACGGTCTTGAGCTCGAGGACGACGTCGCCCTCGAAGCCCGGGGTGCCGAGCAGAGCGAACCCCGGAGCCTTGCGCTTGGGGGTCGCCAGGGCCGCGTTGCCCAGTCCGCCCTGACCGCCCGCAGCCACGACGAAGCGCTCCCCCGGCTCGATCATGTCGATCAGGACGTCGCCGTTCGGGTTCTTGACCACGGTGCCGACCGGGACGGGGAGCTCCAGGGTCTCGCCGTCGAAGCCGGAGCGGTGGTCGCCCATGCCCGGTCCGCCGTTGCCCGACGAGCGGTGCGGCGAGTGGTGGTACGACAGCAGCGTGCCGGTCTGCGTGTCGGCGACGAGCACGATGTCGCCGCCGTCGCCGCCGTTGCCGCCGTCCGGACCGCCGAGGGGCTTGAACTTCTCCCGGTGCACGGAGACGCAGCCGTTGCCGCCCTTGCCTGCACGCAGGTGCAGTGTGACGGTGTCGACGAACGTGACCATGTGCGAGTCCTTCGGTTGCTCAGGGTGCCTGACGGCAGATACACGGACGGGGCGAGCCGAAGCCCGCCCCGAACCGGATGTTTAGCGTGGTGCTGTGATCACTCAGCAGCAGCGACGATGTTGACGACCTTGCGGCCGCCCTTCGCGCCGAACTCGACCGCACCGGCGGCCAAAGCGAACAGCGTGTCGTCGCCACCACGGCCGACGTTGGCGCCGGGGTGGAAGTGGGTGCCGCGCTGGCGGACGATGATCTCGCCGGCGAGGACCTGCTGACCGCCGAAGCGCTTCACGCCGAGGCGCTGTGCGTTGGAGTCACGACCGTTACGGGTGGAGCTTGCGCCCTTTTTGTGTGCCATGTCCTGGTCTCCTCGGTCTTACTTGATGCCGGTGATCTTGACGCGCGTGAGCTCCTGGCGGTGGCCCTGACGCTTCTTGTAGCCGGTCTTGTTCTTGTACTTCTGGATGACGATCTTCGGGCCGCGGAGGTTGCCGACGACCTCAGCCGTGACGGTGACCTTCGCCAGCGCGTCGGCGTCGGTGGTCACCGTGGAGCCGTCGACGAGCAGCACGGCGGGCAGCTGGATCTTGTCGCCCTGGGCAGCCTGAACACGGTCGAGCTGAACGATGGTGCCGACCTCGACCTTCTCCTGCCGGCCACCGGCGCGCACTACTGCGTAAACCACTTCATACCTGTTTCGTTGGGGAGCACGCGGCTCCGAGAATCTCACGGGAAGACTGTTGCTTGCATGCGTCGCTGGTACGACGGGCGCGAATGCAAGACTCTCCGCTTCGGCCGTCGAGGACGACGCGGCATGCGCACCAAGGGACTACTTTACCGGATGCCGGCTGACCTCGCAAAGTGAGCCGGGCGACGGGGCCGGCCGTAGGCTGACGGAGTGACCGTACTCGTCGACGACCCCCGCTGGCCCGCCCACGGACGCCTGTGGGCGCACCTGGTCAGCGACGACAACCTCGACGAGCTGCACGCGTTCGCCCGCGCGCACGGCATCCCCGCCCGGGCCTTCGACCTCGACCACTACGACGTCCCGGAGGACGCCGTCCCCCGGCTCATCGCCGGCGGTGCACAGCACGTCTCCGGCAAGGAGCTCGTCCGGCGCCTGATCGCCTCAGGCCTCCGGGTCCGCGGACGCGACCGGCGGCACTGAGGCCTCCGAGTTCACGGACACGGGCGTGCCGGAGAGCGCGGCGGTGGTGACCCGACGCCGTCCACGGCCCTGACCCGGCGCCTTGGGCTCCGGAAGCGCGTCCAGCACCGAGTCGAGCAGCTCCTCGGTCGGGGTCTTCGGCCCCTTGCGGTCGCCGCGCTTCTTCCGGGCCTTCTTCGGGCGCTCGGATGCGGGCGCCGGAGCGGACTCGACGACCGGCACCTCGGCGGCCGGTTCGCCGGCCGGCGCAATGGTGGAGGCAGCGATCTGCGCGAGGGCGGACTTCGCCCCCTCGGTGATGGCGTGGGTCACAGGCGGTGCGGCGGGCGCGGGGTGATTGTTGCCACCGCCGTTGCCGTTGCCGTTCCCGCGCTGCCGGCGTCCGCCGTTGCCGTTACCGCCGTTGTTGTTGCCGTTGCCGTTCGCGCGGTGCTTCACGACCGGGTCGTGGTGCACGATCACGCCGCGGCCGGCGCAGACCTCGCACGCCTCGCTGAAGGTCTCCAGCAGGCCGAGCCCCAGCTTCTTGCGGGTCATCTGCACGAGCCCGAGCGACGTGACCTCGGCGACCTGGTGCTTGGTCCGGTCGCGGCTCAGGCATTCAATCAGGCGCCGAAGCACGAGATCGCGGTTGGACTCCAGGACCATGTCGATGAAGTCGACGACGATGATGCCGCCGATGTCGCGCAAGCGGAGCTGGCGGACGATCTCCTCCGCGGCCTCGAGGTTGTTCTTGGTGACGGTCTCCTCGAGGTTTCCGCCCGAGCCGACGAACTTGCCGGTGTTGACGTCGACGACCGTCATGGCCTCGGTGCGGTCGATCACGAGCGAGCCGCCGGAGGGCAGCCACACCTTGCGGTCCAGCGCCTTCTCGATCTGCTCGGTGATGCGGAACGCGTCGAACGGGTCGACGTCGTCCTCATAGGCCTCGACGCGCTCGAGCAGGTCGGGCGCGACGCTCTCCAGGTACGCCCGGATCGTGCGCTGCGACTCCTCGCCCTGGATGAGCATCTTCGTGAAGTCCTCGTTGAAGACGTCACGGACGATCTTCACGAGCAGGTCGGGCTCGGCGTGCAGGAGCGCCGGCGCCTGCTGGCTCTCGACCTGCTTCTGGATGTGCTCCCACTGCGAGGTGAGGCGCTGCACGTCGCGGGTCAGCTGCTCCTCGGTGGCGCCCTCGGCCGCCGTGCGGACGATCACGCCGGACGACTCCGGCAGCACCTCCTTGAGGATGCGCTTGAGACGCGCGCGCTCGTTGTCGGGGAGCTTGCGGCTGATGCCGTTCATCGAGCCGCCGGGCACGTACACGAGGTAGCGGCCGGGCAGCGAGATCTGGCTCGTGAGGCGGGCACCCTTGTGGCCCACCGGGTCCTTGGTGACCTGCACGAGCACGCGATCGCCGGGCTTCAGCGCCAGTTCGATGCGACGGGGCTGGTTGCCGGTCTCGACGCCGTCCCAGTCCACCTCGCCCGAGTAGAGCACGGCGTTGCGGCCGCGGCCGATGTCGACGAACGCGGCCTCCATGCTGGGAAGCACGTTCTGCACGCGACCGAGGTAGACGTTGCCGATCAGCGAGGCGTCCTGGTTGCGGGCGACGTAGTGCTCCACGAGCACGCCGTCCTCCAGGACTCCGATCTGCGTGCGGCCGTTCTTGGAGCGCACGACCATCTTGCGGTCGACCGACTCGCGACGCGCGAGGAACTCGGCCTCGGTCACGACCGGACGACGACGGCCGGCGTCACGGCCGTCACGACGCCGCTGCTTCTTGGCTTCGAGCCTGGTCGAACCCTTGATCGCCTTCGGCTCGGTGATGTACTCGACGACGCGCTGGCGCTGCCGCGGCTCGTCGCGCTGGTCATCGCCCTCGGATCCGCCACGGCGACGGCGCCCGCGGCGCCCTCCCCCGGACTCCTCCTGGTCGCGCTCCGGCGCACGGTCGTCACGACCGGGGCGGGCAGGAAGCGGGACGATCTCCGGTGCATAGAAGTGCAGCTGGGTCGACACCTGCGACACGAAGACCTCGGGCAGCAGTCCGAGCGACACGGCGGTGACGGCCGCGGGCTTCTCCGGCTCGGCCGGGGCCTCGGGCTCAGCCGGAGCCTCGGACTCTGCGGGAGCCTCAGGCTCAGCCGGAGCCTCAGTTTCGGCAGGGGCCTCGGGCTCCGCGGGAGCCTCGGACTCGGCAGGAGCCTCGGGCTCTGCGGGAGCTTCGGACTCGGCAGGAGCCTCGGGCTCGGCAGGGGCCTCGGGCTCGGCGGCGGCGTCGGACTCCGCAGGGACGTCCTCGGACGGAGCCTGCGCCGCGGAGGTGTCGCTCTCCGCCTCGACGTCTGTGGCGTCGGTGGGCGCCGTCAGCGGCTCCGCGGCATCAGCCGGGGCGTCGAGGGCGGGGGCGTTGTTGTCATTGTTCTCATCGGCCATCTCTGGCGTGCTCCCTGGCACGGTCCACTGCGTGTCCCGTGAAATCTCATGCGGCACCCGCGGGTGCCGCGAACTCAATCGGCCTGCGACCGGCTCATGGCTCTGGTCGCGTGGGGCATGGGCCCCGAAGTCTGCTCGACGCGTGTCGCGGCAACGCCGTTCATCGCATCACAGGTCATTATCGCACCAAGTCGGTCCGATCGCGGCATCCCGTCGGTCCCCGCCCGTTTTCTCCGGGCGGTTCTCGCCCTTTCCATAGCCGTCACTGGGATAATCCTGAGCATGAGCGAGCAGCGCACCCGCCCCGTCGTCTATGCCGTGTGGTTGATCATCGCGAGCGTCATCGGCTGGTACGCCGCCTTCCAGCTCACGGTCGAGAAGTTCGCGCTGCTGGAGAACCCGCAGGAAGCGCTCGGGTGTGACCTCAGCCCGTTCATCCAGTGCAGCACCAACCTGCAGTCGTGGCAGGGCTCGGTCTTCGGCTTCCCGAACCCGATCATCGGCCTCACGGGCTGGATGGCGCCGCTCGTCGTCGGTGTCGCGATCCTCGCCGGCGCACGCTTCCCCCGATGGTTCTGGGCAGCGTTCGGGGTCGGCATCACCTTCGCGTTCGGCCTCGTGTGCTGGCTGATCGCGCAGAGCCTCTACGACCTCTTCGTGCTCTGCCCCTGGTGCATGGTCACCTGGGCGGTGACGATCCCCACCTTCTTCGCCACCATGGTCCACCTGGCCCGCAACGGCACGTTCACGAGCAATGCGAAGGTCCGCGCGGGCGCCGACAAGCTCATGCCGTGGGTGCCGCTGGCGACCGTCGTCGCCTATGCGCTGATCATCTTCCTCGCGCAGCTGCAGGGCCTCGACTTCCTCGGCGAGATGGCGAAGATCCTCTTCTGATCTCTCCATGAGAACGACGAAGCCCGTCCGCCATTCCGGCGGACGGGCTTCGTCGTGAGGATCGGGGTCAGTCGAACCAGATGCCCAGCTCGCGAGTGGCCGACTCGGGGCTGTCCGAGCCGTGCACGAGGTTCTGCTGCACCTTGAGGCCCCAGTCGCGACCGAAGTCACCACGGATGGTGCCCGGCGCGGCGGTCGTGGGGTCGGTCGTGCCGGCGAGGGAGCGGAAGCCCTCGATGACGCGGTTGCCCGCGAGGCGGATCGCCACGGAGGGACCGGACATCATGAACTCGAGAAGGGGCTCGTAGAACGGCTTGCCCTCGTGCTCGGCGTAGTGCGCGGCGAGGAGGTCGCGGTCGGGCTCGACGAGGCGGATGTCGACGAGGGCGTATCCCTTCGCCTCGATGCGGGCGAGGATCGTGCCGGTGAGGCCGCGGGCGACACCGTCCGGCTTGACGAGGACGAGGGTTTCTTCGGTGGCCATGTCATTCACTCTCTGTGTCTGCGTTCTGCGCGGTCGGAGCCCCGCTCGGGCGTCGTGCGTCCAGGCGGGCCCCCATGATGGTCGCATACGCCCACATGCCGCCGAAAATCAGGACGACGAGAAGCACCGCGGGGACGGCGATGGCCGACAGCGCGACCACGATCTGCACGATCCATCCGGCGGGGATCGCCCAGGGCTTCGTGATCATGCCCGCGATGACGACGCAGGCCACGGCCACGACGGCACCGCCCACGATCCCCCACCACTGCTCGATGCCGGCGGGCAGAGCCTTCAAGCCGAAGATGGTGAGACCGACCAGGAAGACGACGATCGCCTCGAAGCCGAGCACCACCGGGGCGAGCTTCTGCACGAGGGTGCGCGGGGTGCGCGGTCGACGCGGGGCGGCGGCGGCACTCATGCGCGCCACCCCGACTTCCAGTCCTCCTCCTCGGAGAGCGCGATCGCCTCACCCGCGAGCACGACGGAGCCGGCGATGACCACGGCCCGACGATCCGACGAGGCCGCCCATTCCCGGGCCGCGTCCGCGGCGTCTGCGAGGGACGGGTGCACGGTGGCGCGCTGTCCGGCCTGTTCGACGAGGTCCGCGATGAGGTCGGCATCGCTGGCGCGGTCCGACTCCGGCGCGGTCGCGAAGACGTGCGCGGCGGCCGGCGCGAGCCGCGCGACGATCCCCGCCGCGTCCTTGTCCGCGAGGACGCCGAGCACGAGACCCCACTCGTCGAAGTCGAAGCTGTCGTCCAGCGCCTGGGCGAGCGCCGCGGCGCCGTGCGGGTTGTGCGCGGCGTCGACGATGACGGTGGGGGCGATGCCGAGGAGCTGCAGGCGGCCGGGAGACGTGCTGCCCTGGAGTCCGTCGGAGATCACGCCGCCGGCGATCGCCTGACCGGCGCCGCCGATGAGCGACTCGACGGCGGCGACGGCCAGGGCGGCGTTGTGGCCCTGGTGCGCGCCGTACAGCGGGAGGTACTCCTCCTCGTACTGCCCCGCGAGGCCGCGGATGGTGAGGAGCTGGCCGCCGACCGCGAGCTTCTGCTCGGCGAGCCCGAAGTCCTCGCCTTCGAAGGCGATGGTGGCATGACGCTCCGCGGCCACACGGCGCAGCACCTCGGCGGCCTCGGCGGGCTGCTGGGCGGAGACGACGGCGGCGCCCTCCTTGATGATGCCGGCCTTGACCTGGGCGATCTCGGCGATCGTGCTCCCCAGGCGGTCCGCGTGGTCGATGTCGATCGGAGCGAACACCGCCACGTCGCCGTCGGCGGTGTTCGTGGAGTCCCACTCGCCACCCATGCCGACCTCGAGGACGAGCACGTCGACGGGCGCGTCGGCGACCGCGACGAAGGCGAGGACCGTGAGCAGCTCGAAGAACGTCAGCGGGGCCTCCCCCGCCGCCTCGAGCTCGGCGTCGACGATCCCCACGAACGGTTCGATCTCGTCCCAGGCATCGGCGACGGCCTCGTCGGCGATCGGCTCGCCGTCGATCATGATGCGCTCGGTGAAGCGCTCCAGGTGCGGGCTCGTGAACAGGCCGGTGCGCAGATCATGGGCGCGCAGCAGGCTCTCGATCATCCGCGCGGTCGACGTCTTGCCGTTGGTGCCGGTGATGTGGATGACGCGGTAGGTGCGCTGCGGATCGTCGAGGTACTCGAGGATCCGCGCCGTCCGCTCCTTGCGCGGCTGCACCCAGCGTTCCCCGGCACGGCTCAGCAGCGTCTCGTAGACGGCGTCGGCCCGGTCTCTCGCACTCATGCGCCCACCTTCTCCAGGTTCGTGTCGATCGTGACGAGGAGCGGCGCCTTCCCGGCCCCGAGGGCCTTCGCCCCGCTCCGATGCACGCCGTCTCCGGGGCTGGTGACCTCGTCGACGAGCCGGTCGAGGTCGTCGGTCGGCTGCACGGCGAACGCCACGGCGAGCGTCTCGGCGGCGATGAGGTCGGCATGGGTCTCCAGCGCCGCCGCCTCCGCGGGGGCGGCGTTGAGGGCCAGCACGATCCGGTCGCTGACGTCGAGTCCCGCATTCTTGCGCGCCTCCTGCACGACGCGGATGGCGTCGCGGGCGATGCCCTCCGCCTCCAGCTCCGGCGTCGTGTCGGTGTCGAGAAGGACGAAGCCGCCGGACGGGACGATGGCCAGGGCCTCCCCCTCGGGGCGACCCGTGGTCTCGAGGACGAGGTCGTACTCAGCGGGCTCCAGAGCGATGCCGCCGGCGGTCACGACGCCGTCGGTCTCGGACCAGTCACCCGAGCGCGCGGCCTGGATGGCCTTCTGCACGTCCTTGCCGAGGCGCGGACCCGCAGCGCGGGCGTTCACGCTCAGCCGGTGGCTGATGCCGTACTCCCCCGCCGCCTCGTCGGTCAGCGGGACGAGCTCGACGGTCTTCACGTTGAGCTCCTCGCGGAGGATGTCCTCGAACTGGCCGAGGTCGGCCGCGAGCGGAGAGACCACCGTGAGCCGTGCGAGCGGCAGCCGCACGCGCAGCTTCTCCTTCTTGCGCAGCGCGTTGCCGACGCTCGACAGCTCACGGACGGCATCCATGGCGTCGCGGATCTCGTCGGCGGCGGGGAACTGATCCGCATCGGGCCAGTCCTGCAGGTGCACGCTGCGCCCGCCGGTGAGGCCCTGCCACACGCGCTCGCTGATGAGCGGGACGAGCGGCGCGGCCACGCGGCACAGGGTCTCCAGCACCGTGTAGAGCGTGTCGAAGGCCTCGCGGCTCTTCGGGTCGTGCGTCACGCCCACCCAAAACCGGTCGCGCGAGCGGCGGATGTACCAGTTCGTCAGCACCTCGGCGAAGTCACGCAGTCGCGCGGACGCGGTGGTCGAGTCCAGACCTTCCAGATCGGCCCGGACCTCGCGGACGAGGTCGCCCAGCCGCGCGAGGATGTACCGGTCGAGGACGTCGGTCGAGTCGGTGCGCCACGACGCCTCGTACCCGCCTCCCTGGGTCGCGGAGCCTGCTCCTCCCTGGGTCGCTGAGCCTGCTCCTCCCTGGGCTGCTGAGCCTGTCGAAGCATTCGCATACGTCGCGAAGAAGTACCACGAGTTCCACAGCGGCAGCAGGAATTCGCGCACGCCGGACCGGATGCCCTCCTCGGTGACGATGAGGTTGCCTCCGCGGAGCACTGCGCTGGACATCAGGAACCAGCGCATCGCGTCGGACCCGTCGCGGTCCAGCACCTCCGACACGTCCGGATAGTTCCGCAGCGACTTCGACATCTTGTAGCCGTCGCTGCCGAGCACGATGCCGTGGCAGCTGACGCCCGTGAACGCCGGGCGGTTGAACAGCGCCGTCGAGAGCACGTGCATGACGTAGAACCAGCCGCGCGTCTGGCCGATGTACTCCACGATGAAGTCGGCCGGGGAGTGCGAGTCGAACCACTCCTGGTTCTCGAACGGATAGTGCACCTGGGCGTAGGGCATCGAGCCGGAGTCGAACCACACGTCGAAGACGTCGCCGATGCGCCGCATCGTGCTCTTGCCCGTGGGGTCGTCCGGGTTCGGCCTGGTCAGATCGTCGATGTAGGGGCGGTGCAGATCCACCTCGCCCTCGGGATTCCGCGGCAGCGTGCCGAAGTCGCGCTCCAGCTCCTCCAGCGAGCCGTAGGCGTCGACGCGCGGGTACTCCGGGTCGTCGCTCTTCCAGATCGGGATGGGCGAGCCCCAGTAGCGGTTGCGGCTGATCGACCAGTCGCGGGCGCCCTCGAGCCACTTGCCGAACTGTCCCTCCTTCACGTTCTCCGGCACCCAGGTGATCTGCTCGTTGTTCGCGAGGAGGTCGTCCTTGATGTCGGTGACCCGGATGAACCAGCTCGACACGGCCTTGTAGATCAGGGGGTTCCGGCAGCGCCAGCAGTGCGGATAGGAGTGCTCGTAGCTCTGCAGCCGGACCAGGCGACCGTTGTCGCGGATGATCCGCACGAGCGGGGTGTTCGCGTCCATCCACAACTCGCCCGCCACATCCGTCACGCTCGGGAGGAAGCGGCCGCCGTCGTCGAGGGACAGGATCGTGGGGATGCCCGCCGCGCCGGCGACGCGCTGGTCGTCCTCACCGTATGCGGGTGCCTGGTGGACGATGCCGGTGCCGTCGGTGGTGGTGACGTAGTCGTCGACGAGGATGCGCCAGGCGTTCCCCGTCCCGTAGGTCTCCTCATCCGCGTAGTAGTCGAACAGGCGGTCGTAGGTGACGTCGGCCAGCTCCGCACCGCGCAGCGTGGCGTCGACCGCGGCGAGCGCGTCCTCCGGGCTCTCGTAACCGAGATCCTTGGCGTATCCGCCGAGCAGGTCCTTCGCGAGCAGGTAGCGGTGTGCGGAGGCCTCGACCGCGAGCTGGTCGGCTGAGGGAGCGGCGCGGCCCTGGTGCACGTCGGAGGCGCCGGCGGGACCGGCGGGCAGCACCACGTACTCGATGTCCGGCCCCACGGCGAGCGCGAGGTTGGTCGGCAGGGTCCACGGGGTCGTCGTCCAGGCGAGGGCGCGCACGCCGGTGAGGCCCAGCGCCTCGGCCTTCGCGCCGGTGAGCGGGAAGGTGACGGTGACCGACGGGTCCTGTCGCATCTGGTAGACGTCGTCGTCCATGCGCAGCTCGTGGGCGGACAACGGCGTCTCATCGCGCCAGCAGTACGGGAGCACACGGTAGCCCTCGTAGGCGAGCCCCTTGTCGTACAGGGTCTTGAAGGCCCACAGCACGCTCTCCATGTAGCCGAGGTCGAGCGTCTTGTAGCCGCGCTCGAAGTCCACCCACCGGGCCTGGCGGGTGACGTAGTCCTCCCACTCCCGCGTGTACTTCAGGACCGAGGAGCGCGCCTTCTCGTTGAAGACGTCGATCCCCATCTCCTCGATCTCGCTCTTCTCGGTGATCCCGAGCTGCTTCATCGCCTCGAGCTCGGCCGGGAGCCCGTGGGTGTCCCATCCGAAGACGCGATCGACCTTGTGCCCGATCATCGTCTGGAAGCGCGGGAACACGTCCTTCGCGTAGCCCGTGAGCAGGTGGCCGTAGTGCGGCAGACCGTTCGCGAAGGGAGGGCCGTCGTAGAACACCCACTCGGGAGCGCCTTCGCGCTGCTCGATGGAGGCGCGGAAGGTGTCGTCGGTCTTCCAGAAGTCGAGCACCTCCTCCTCGATCTGCGGGAAGCGGGGGCTCGGCGCCACAGTGGTGGCCTGGTCGGCAGCGGGGCCGAAGGAGGAGCGCGGGTAGGTCATGGTCTCTCGCAGTGGTCGTCGTGGCGGATGCTGCTGCGAGGACGATCCTCGCGGACCGCGGTACCACCTCGCGTGCCCCTGCGTCCCCTCGACAAGCTCAGAGACCCACGGACCACTCTCACTGCGGCTGTGACGGGCCTGCCCCGCTCGGTTCTACTGAGCCCGTCACCGGACCGTTCTTCCGAGAGCTCCCCGGTGATGGCCGGATCGATGCTCGTACGCCCATTGTACGCGTGCTCCTCCCCGCGCGGATTCTCTTCGACGTCGGAGGACCTGGAGAGAACCCTGCGACCAGGGGCGCAATCTGCGACATCACGCCGTGCGAGCACGATGCAGTCCCTGGGCGACGGCGCGCATGAGGAGGTCCTGCACCGCGGGCCACTCGTCCATCACCTGGTGATAGCCCAGACGGATGACGTGGTAGCCGCGCAGCTTCAGCTCCGCATCGTGACGGTTGTCCTGGTCGCGCTGGGCTCCGACATGGGTGCCGCCGTCGATCTGCAGCACGAGCCGCTCGCCGATCAGGGCGTCCACCCGATGCCCGGCGATCCACGTCTGGAAGCGCAGCGGCAGCCGGAGCCAGCGCAGTCGCACGCGCAGGTAGGTCTCGAGCCCCGCATCGGCGAACGGCAGCGCCTCGGCCAGGAGCCGCCGCCCGCGCGGTCCCCAGCGGAGTCGGAGCAGCCTCTCTCGATCGACGAGACCCTTGTTCAATGCCGACTCCCAGGTCGCGAGCGCCTGTTCGTACGGCTCGCACGTGGACACCAGGCTCAGCACATTCTCGATCGAGTCCTCCAGCGCATCGGGGTGTCGCGGGACCAGAGGCCGAGCCCAGTGCACGCGGGCCTCCGGCGGCTTCCCGCCCCGGCTGCCCGGGCTGGCGGCGAGGTGAAGGCGCGGTCTCTCGTCGTGCACCCAGATGCCCAGCCGCCGCGCCTGCGTCACGCACGTCAGCAGAACACCGTGCTGCGCCGCGGTCACCCGACGCGGATCGGCACCGGGCAGCGCCACCCACCCGACTCGCACCCGCTGGATCACCCGCTCCGCGACCGCCGTCTCGAGGTCGTACCGGCTGACCCCGCGATCCCGGAGCCTCTCGACCCGTGCGACTCCGTCGACCTCGCGCATCGCCTGCAGCAGCCGTGCCCGCCTCATCCCATCCATGCTCTCGATGCTGCTCCCCCACCCCTCCCTCGTTCCCTGTCTCGGCCAACTCCTCCCACCCTCTGTGCACAACTCCCCCACTCCCTCTCCTGTGCAGCCCGAGTCCTTCTCCTCCGTACCACCCGCTCGATGTCGCAGATTCACGCGCACGTCGGAGGAACCTGGCGGGGGCCTGCGACGCGGCGCAGATCAGCGAGCTCCCGCAGGCAAGAGTCCCGGAGCCACGGAGCCGGGGTGGGCCGGGGTGAGGTCGCAGATCGGGACTCCTATCGCAGGGGCTGCGAGGGAGACTGCGAGTCAGTGAGGATCTGCGACCTGGGAGCCGGAGCAGGGAGGAGCGAGGGTGTCGGAGGGAGGACATAGCCTCGGAGGATGCCGAACTCCCCGACCGCGCCCCGTGTGTCCGCGCCCGACCTGCCGCCCGTGCTGGAGCCGCGTGAAGCCGCGCGCCGGGCTGACCTCCTCGCCGCCGCGCTGGAGCTCACCGGCACCGTCGACCTCGCGTACGCCACGCTCGAGCAGTGCGCGGTGCAGGCCGATGCCGACAGCATCGACCTCACCGGGGCCACGCTCCTCGACGTCGACCTGCCCGAGCCACGCATCGCGTCGCTCCGGCTACGGAACGCGAGCATCCGTCGACTCCGGATCATGGGCGGCCGCATCGGGACCCTCGACCTCGGTGACGCCCGCGTGGCCGAGCTCGAGCTGCGGGACGTGCGCATCGACTACCTGAACCTGGGCGCCGCCCGCGCCGAAGACGTCGACGTCGTGGGATGCGCCGTCCGCACGATCGACATCCCGCAGGCCGAACTGATGCGTGTCCGGTTCCAGGCCACGCGCAGCGACGAGGTCGACCCCCGGGGCCTGCGCGCGAAGGACGTGGACCTCCGCGGCCTCGACGCGCTCTCCTACCTCGACGTCCAGAGCCTGCGCGGCACCACCCTCTCGCCGGTGCAGGTGCAGCAGCTCGCGCCCGTGATGGCGGCCGGGCTCGGGATCACCGTCACGGACTGACGGGGCCGCTCGCCGCGAGCAGCTCCCGGGTGAACGGGTGCTGCGGCGCCGAGAACACCGCCGCCGTGGGCCCCTGCTCGACGATCCGGCCGTCCTGCATGACCAGGACGTCGTCCGCGACGGCGCCGACGACGTCGAGGTCGTGGGAGACGAACACCATCGTGAGCCGCCGCTCCTCCTGCACCCGCGCGAGGAGCCGAAGCACCCGCTCGCGTACCGAGGGGTCGAGGGCCGAGACAGGCTCGTCCAGCACCAGCACGTCCGGGTCGGCGGCGAGCGCTCGGGCCAGGGCCGCCCGCTGCCGCTGCCCGCCTGACAGCGCCGCCGGTCGTCGTTCCACGACGCTCACGTCGAGCCCGACCTCCGCGAGCAGCGCCGCGACCCGCATCCGACGCGCGCCGCGCGGCACCCCTCCCGCCTCCAACGCTTCCTCCAGGGACCGCCCGACCGTCCACCGCGGGTCGAAGGCGCCGAGCGGGTTCTGATGCACGAGCTGCACCCGTGGTGCCCCGGTCCACCGCAGCACTCCGGTGTCCGGCGTCTCCACGCCCACCAGCATCCGGGCGAGGGTCGTCTTGCCCGATCCGGACTCGCCGACGACGCCGAGCGTCCGCCCGGCGGGCACCGTGAACGACGCATCGACGACCGCGGGCACCCCGCCGAACGTCTTGGACACGTCGTCGGCGACCACCACGGCCTCCGAGAACGCCGCACGCTCCTCCCGCGGCTCATGCATCGTCGCCGCGAGGAGCTGCCGGGTGTACGGATGGCGAGGGGCGGCCAGTACCTCCGCGACCGGGCCGGACTCCACGATCCGGCCGTCCTTCATCACCAGCACCCGATCCGCCACTCGCCGCACCGCCGCGAAGTCGTGACTGATGAAGACCACGGCGGTGCCGTCGTCGGCGATCTCCCGCAGGAGCACGAGGATCCGGGCCTGCACGGTCGCGTCCAGAGCCGTGGTGGGCTCATCCGCGACGAGCACCGCGGGGCTCCCGGCCAGCGCCGAGGCGATGAGCGCGCGCTGCCGCAATCCTCCGGAGAGCTCCTGCGGACGCTGCCGTGCACGGCGGTCGGGGTCGGGCATCCACACCCGTCCGAGAAGCTCCCGCACCCGCGCAGCGAGGGCCGCGCGCCCGCGCACGAGGCGGTGCAGCCGCAGCGGCTCGGCGATCTCGTCCGCGATCCGTCGCAACGGGTCCAGGGAGACGAGGGCGTCCTGCGACACGAGGCCGATCCCGGTTCCCCGGAGCCGCCGCCAGCCGCGCTCGGTCAGCGCGGCGGCATCCACCCCGTCGATGCGGAGCCGGCCGACGGCGACGTCGGCCGTCGACGGCGTGAGGCCGAGCAGAGCGCGAGCTGAGAGCGACTTCCCCGCCCCCGACTCCCCCACGATCGCCAGGCACTCGCCGTCATCCACCGCGAACGAGACGTCCTCCACGACGGGAGTCCCCGCGAAGGCGATCCGCAGCCCCTCGACCTCCAGCGCCGCACTCATGCGTCCCTCCCCTCCGCCCGAGCCCGGAGGATCCGACCGATCACCGTCGCGCACACCACCGTCAGCGTGATCGCGAGACCGGGGAAGACCGACACCCACCACGCCTGCCCGAGCACGTTGCGACCGCCGGCGAGCATGAGGCCCCACTCGGGAGTCGGCTCGGACGGCCCCAGGCCCAGGAAGCTCAGTCCGGCGGCGGCGAGGATGCTCGACCCGATGCCGATGGTCGCCAGCACGCTCAGCGATCCCAGCACTCCCGGGATCACGTGCCTGCGGAACGCCCGCAGCGGCGGCACGCCGAGGATGCGGGCGGCCTCGACGTGCTCCGCCACGCGGAGCGTCCGGGTCTGCACGCGGGCGAGCCGCACGTACACGGGTGCGGCCGCCAGCGTCACCGCGATGGCGATGTTCACCGGGCCCGGTCCCAGCACGGCCACCACGACGAGCGCCACCAGGAACTCCGGGAACGCCATGAGCACGTCGTTGACGCGCATGAGTGTGATGTCCACGCCCCGCGGCGACATGCCGGCGAGCGCCCCCACCAGCAGGCCGGCGGCGAGGGCGATGGCGGTGGCGAGAAGTCCGATCCCGACCGAGCGCCCCGCGCCGAACACCACGCGGGAGTACACGTCGCGGCCGCTCTGATCGGTGCCGAAGAGGTGCTCGGCACTCGGCGGCAGCAGAGCGGCCCGCACCTCGGTCTGCAGCGGATCGTGCGTGGCGAGCAGCCCCGGCCAGAGGGCGGCGACGGCGACCACGACCAGCACGACCGCGGCGGAGCCCAGCAGGAACCGCTGCCCCCGACTCATCGGACGACTCCCGGTCGGGAGGAGGCGGCGACGCGGGGGTCGATCAGCGGATGCACGAGCTCCACCACCACGTTGATGACGACGAAGACGAGAGCGCTCAGCAGGATGATCCCGGTGAGGACGGGGAGATCCCGGTCGTTGATGGCGGCGAGAGTGACCCGCCCCAGGCCGGGCCGGGCGAACACGGTCTCGACGAGAACCGCGCCCCCGAGGACCGAGCCGGTGAGATAGGCCGCGAGGGTGACCGCCGACGCGGCGCCGTGCCGCACCCCGTGCCGCAGCGTGAACCAGGTCGGCCCGGCGCCCCGCGCGCGGACCGTCTCCGCGAACGGCATCCGCTCCGCCTGCATCAACCCGTCGCGCAGCACCTGGCTGAGCAGCGCCGCGACCGGGAGGGCGAGCGTGATCGCCGGCAGGACGATGGTCGCCGGATTGCGGGTGCCCGAGACGGGGAACCACCCCAGTCCGAACGCGAAGACGCTGAGCAGCAGCAGCCCGATCCAGAACACCGGCGAGGAGAGCACCACGAGCTCGACGCCGGCGGCGACGGTACGCCCGACACGGCCCCGCACGAAGACCGCGACCGCGAGGGCGAGGACGACGGCGATCCCCAGCGCCAGGGCCGAGAGCTGCACGGTCGCGCCGAGCTGCCGTCCGATGACCTCGGTCACCGGCAGCCGCAGCTGGTACGACTCGCCGAGGTCGCCGCGGGCGAGCTGCCCGATGAAGCCGACGTACTGCTCCAGCGGCGGACGGTCGAGCCCGAGATCGGCGCGGATGCCGTCCTTGACGGCCTCGCTCACCTGCGCCTGCGGCCCCAGCATCACCGAGACCGGGTCGCCGGGGATCACCCGGAAGGCCAGGAACGCGACCGTCGCGGCGCCCCACAGCACGATGACCACCGAGGCGACGAGCCCGAGGGCACGGCCGAGCACCGCCTTCACGGTTCGATCACTCCGCCCGCTCCCTCGAAACGACGGCCGCCGGATGTCAGCCGAGGCTCACATCGTAGAAGAGCGGCCGCCCGTAGAGGTCGAAGTCCAGACCCTGCACACGTTCGCCGACCGCCGTGATCGCCGAGGGGCTGTAGAGCGGGACGATGGCCGTGTACTCCGCGTTCCACTGCTGCAGCTGCGTGTAGAGCTCGTTGCGGGCGTCCTGATCACTCGACGCGACGGCCTCTTCCAGGAGCGCGTCGATCTCCGGATCGCTCACCTGCGAGGCGTTCTGGAAGCCGTCGGTGTGCAGGTGCGCACGGAGGAAGTCGGCGTCCACGCCGGAGAAGCCCCAGTCGGTGAGGTCGAACGTCTTCGGCTCGTACTGGGCGTTGTAGGCGCCGGGCTCCAGCTCCTCGCGCTGCACCTCGAAGCCGATGGCCTTGAGGTCCGACTGGATCGCGTTGGCCAGCGCCGCGCGGTCGTCCGGGACCGGGGTCCAGGCGATCCACCGCACGGACAGGCGCTCGCCGTCCTTCATGCGGATGCCGTCGGCGTCGCGCTCCGTCCACCCGGCCTCGTCGAGCAGGGCGTTCGCGGCGTCCTGATCGAACGGCCAGGAGTCCTCCAGCGACGCGTCGTAGCCCGGGGTCGTGCTGCCGAGGATGCTCCACGCCCGCGGGAACTGCCCGAAGTAGATCTCCTCGACCGCCGCGTCGACGTCGATGCCGCGGGCGAACGCCTGTCGCACCTTCTCGTCGGCGAAGACGCCGTACTTCTCGTTCAGGTAGAGCGAGTAGGGCAGTCCGGGGTACTCCACCGAGTCGACCGTGACGCCGGCGTCGTCCAGCCCGGCGACCTGGTTCGGCGGGATGTTGCTGGCGAGGTCGGCCTCCCCGCTCTCGATCACTCCGGTACGCACCGACGCCTCCGGCTGGATCTGCACGCGCAGCGTCTCGAACGCCGGCGCCTTCGCCTCGTGCGGACCCCAGGCGTAGTCGTCGTTGCGCGTGTAGACGATCTCCTGGTCTGCGGTGTACTCGGTGAGCACGAAGGGTCCGGTGCCGACCGTGACGTCGGGGCCGCCCGCCTTGAGCTTGTCGGCCGACTCGGCCAGCACTGCCGGCGAGTAGAAGCCGAGCTGCGGGGTGCTGGCCGCCTGCAGGAACGGCGCATACGGCTGCGTGAACGAGACCTTCACCGTGTGGTCGTCGACGACCTCGGTGCCGTCGTAGAAGTCCGCACCGAGCATGCTCGCCGCCTGAGCCGAGGCGGTCTCCGGGTCGACGATCCGGTCGAAGTTCGCCTTGACGGCCTCCGCGTCGAACGGCTCGCCGTCGGTGAAGGTCACATCGTCGCGCAGCGTGAACGTGTACTCCGTGCTGTCCGGCGAGACGTCCCAGCTCTTCGCGAGCCACGGGCTGAACGTGCCGTCGTCCTCCTGGAAGACCAGGGAGTCGAGCACCGCCCGCTGCACCATGCCGGAGACGTCGAGCTGGCTCACCTGCGGGTCCATGTGCCCGGCGGACAGGTTCGCGCCCTCGATCGACCACACGAGCTCACCGCCGTCGCTCTCCGTGGACGGGCCGGCGCACGCGCTCAGCACCAGGGCGGTGGCGGCGGCGAGCGCGGCGAAGGGCAGGAGGCGACGCACAGGGGTGGCGGGCATGAGGATTCCTCAGAACGGACGGGTCGGGATGTCTCCATCCTAGGGCGGTTTTTTGGACCCGGTCGATCTGTGCCCGTCCCGGGATCAGGGGGACGGCAGGATGATCCGGTGTCGCTCTGCGGCCCCGGCCCCTTCCCCCTCGACACGTGTCCGCCCTGGCGCGACGACCGCCGCGCTCACCCCCTGCACGCGAGGCTCCGGCAGCCCGACCAGCCGCACGTCGACGAGGAGGTCGCCGCGGTTCCCCGCGATCCGCCAGCGCAGCTCGGCCTCCGTCGCCGCGGCCACCACGCGATCCGGGAACGGGTCCTGCTCTGCGCGGAATCCGCCGATCTCCTGGACCTGTGCCGCCAGCCGGGCATCGCGGACGTCGGCCGGGATGTCGTCGAGCACATGGTCGGCGAGGAACGGGTACGTGGCGGCAGGCCGTCCGGAGCGGATCGCGGCATCGAGAGCCTGCGCGGCGGCGACCGTCTCCGCCCACGGGTGCAGGACCGCGGAGGGGGCGTCCGTCTGTTCGAGCAGCTGCTGGAGCGCGGCGCCTGCGATCCGCCGGGCGCCGAACTCGTCGGAGTTCCCGAAGGCCACGACGCCGATGCCGGTGGCGGCATGCCAGCGCATGTGCGCCGAGAATCCGGGAAGGCCGCCGGAGTGCTGCACGACCCGCCCGAACCGCCGATCGTCTTCGACGAAGAGGCCGTAGCCGTAGCCGGCCCCCGCGAGATCGCGCCCGTCGAACATCGCCGACGGCACCGGGATGGGGGTGCGGGCCTGCTGCAGTTCCCGTCGCGACGCCGGAGCCAGCACGGCGGGCGCCAGCGGGTCGTCGGTGAAGGCCGAGCCGAGGAACCACATCCATCTCGCGATGTCGTCGACGGTGCTGAACATGCTGCCGATGCAGCCGAGTGCCCCGGACCCCACGAACGGCTCGGGGCGGAACGTGGCGCCGTCGTCGAACGTCCGGAACCCGCCGGCCAGCGTCTCGGGCGCGTAGCCGTCCGCCCCGTGCGCCGTCCGGCGCAGTCCGAGGGGCTCGAGCAGGGTCTCCCGGATGACGTCCTCCACGGCCCGCCCCGTCACCGCTTCCACGACGCGGCCGAGCAGCGACTGGCCGAGGTTGGAGTACTGGTAGACGGTTCCCGGCGCGGCCGCGAGCCGCACCCCACCCGCGAAGAGCGCCGCGATCTCCGCGCGGGAGGCGCCGAGATCGCGGTCCACCCAGGCGTTGTCCTCCCCCAGACCGGACCGGTTGGAGAGCAGCAAGTCGCCGGTGACCTCGACGTCGGCGCCCCGATACTGCAGCCGGACCTCCGGCAGGTAGGTGCGGATCGGCGCGTGGAGGTCGAGCAGGCCGCGGTCGCGCAACGAGAGCACGGTGGCGGCCAGGAAGCTCTTGGACATCGACGCGATGCGGAAGACGGTGTCCCGCGTCGTCGGGGCCTCATCGGCGCGGGGATGGCCGTGGGTGAGCACTGCGCGGACGCTTCCCCGTTCGGCCACCGCGGCGATGGCGGCCGGGGCGGCACGACGCGCGCGCTCGTCCAGGCCGTGGCGGAGTGCCTCCGCGGCGGTCTCCTCCGTGACGAGGAGATCCGCATCCTTCCCGGTCATGCGGGGACCCCGGCGCGCACCTCGTCGGCGAAGGCCTCGATGAGCGCGCGGCTGGCCGCGGTGTTGTGATCGTGCACGCGCTCGGCGGCGGCGATGAGGGCGGGAAGCGAGCGTCCCTCTCCCCGCAGTGCCGCGTCGTCCCAACGGGCGAGGTCGGCCGCGGACGCCTCGGGATGGAACTGCACGCCCCGCACCCGAGCCCCCAGCCGGAAGGCCTGGTTCTCGACGGCGGCGCTCGTCGCCAGCAGCACCGCCGCGGATGGCAGCCGCGTGATCATGTCCTGATGGTTCTCGATCATCGGAGCCTCATCGCCGAGGGCCGCGAACAGGGCGTCGGCACGTCCCGCCGCGGTGGGGCGGATGGAGGTCGCGCCGCGTTCGATGGGTCCGGTCTTCTCGGCGACCTCGCCGCCGGCCACGTGGGCGAGCAGCTGACCGCCCAGGCAGATACCGAGGGTGGGGAGGTCACGGTCGATGGCCTCCGCGGCGAGCGCGCGCTCGGCGGCGAGCCACGGCGCGCGGTCATCGTCGTCCGGCATGAGCCCGCCGCCCAGCATGACGAGTCCGGCGTAGCCGTCCAGGGAGGTGGGCAGCGGCTGCTCGGCTCCCACGATCTCGTCGACGTCGATCGCCTTCTCCCGCAGCCAGGTGCCGAGGCGGCGCGGGCCGGAGCTCGCGGAGTTCACGATCACCAGGACGCGCGGGGTCACAGCGCCCCCTCCCGGATCGTCGTGTCGACCGCGGGAGCGAGCGCGGCCGCGGCGGGCTCTCCTGCACTGCCCGCGAGGAAGGCCTCGTGGTCAGGGTCGGAGGCCGCCAGCACCCGGAGGACGTTCTCGTGCGCCAGGGCCCGGAGGTCGTGCTCCGACCAGCCTCGACGCCGCAGCTCGGCGAACAGCGCCGGGTACCCCGAGACATCGCCGAGACCGTCCGGCATCGCATCGGAGCCGTCGTAGTCGGCGCCGATCCCGACCGCCTGTGCGCCGGCCACGCGACGCACGTGGTCCAGGTGATCGGCGACGTCCGCGACGCCGACGCGCGGCGCCTCTCCTTCTCCCCCGGCTTCCCACCAGTCGCGGCGGGCCTGCGAGACGAACGTGGGGACGAAGGGCACCATCACGACGCCGCCCTGCGCCCCGATCGCGGCGAGCACGTCGTCCGGCACGTTGCGGGGGTGGTCACACAGGGCGAAAGCGCCGGAGTGGCTCACCATCACCGGGCGGGTCGTGATCTCCAGAGCATGCCGCATGGTCGTCGGAGCGACGTGCGAGAGGTCGACGAGCACACCGATGCGGTTCATCTCGCGCACCACCTCGCGTCCGAAGTCCGTCAGACCGCCGTGGCGCGCCTCGTCGGTCGCCGAATCAGCCCAGGCGATCGTCCGCGACCAGGTCAGGGTGAGATAGCGCGCGCCGAGACGCGCGAACTGCCGCAGCACGGCCAGCGATCCGCCGAGCTGGTCGCCGCCCTCGATGCCGATGAGCGAGGCGATCCTCCCCTCCGCCATCGCCGCACGCACGTCGGCCGCCGTCCGAGCGATCGCGAAGCGCTGCGGGTGGGCGTCGACGAGGCGGTGCACGAAGTCGATCTGCTCGAGCGTGGCCACCACCTGCTCCGCCCCCTCCAGCACGGGATCGACCCAGACCGACCAGAACTGGCCGGCGACCCCGCCCGCGGTCAGCCGCGGCAGATCGGTCTGCGCGGCCGTCACCGGGCCGGAGAGCTCCGCGACCCGGTAGCCGAGCAGCGTCCTGCTCGCCCAGGCGAGGTCGTTGTGGCCGTCGATCACCCGATCGATCGGCAGGTCCGCGTCGACCATCTCAGTCCTCTCGTCCATCCAGCACCGCGTTCATCCGCGCGGTGAGCACCGGGTCCACGGCGCGCGCGACACCGTTCAGCTCCCGCACGGGCACCGCACCGCGGGTGCTGGAGCAGAGCCAGAGGGCGTCCGCCCGCTCCAGATCGTCCCGCATCATCGGACCGACGCGGGAGGGCACCTCGGCGAGTCCCGCGAAGACGTCGGCCTGGGTCGTCCCGGGGAGCACCCCGTGCTCGGGCGGTGGCGTGACCAGCGTCCCGTCGAGCCGCGCGATCAGCGTCGACCGCGGCCCTTCGAGGACGAACCCGTCGGCGCTGACGAAGACGACATCGTCCGCACCTCGGCTCCGTGCCTCCCGCAGGGCCGCCTGGTTCACGGCGTACGCGAGGGACTTCGCTCCCTGCAGCAGCCAGGGCGCGGTCTCCATGATGTCGTGCCGGTACCCGCGGTCGAGCACCACCGCGGAGATGCCCCGCGCGCGGACGGCCTCCGGGTCCTCTGCCGCGAAGCCGAGCACCCACCCCGTCGGTCCGGCCGGGTCGATCTCGTCCCCGCGGGTCATCGCGAACTTGATCGAGGCGATCTCCCCGTCCCGGAGCACTCCGGGGCGGGAGACCTCGGCGGCCGCGCGGCGCACCGCCCGCGCCCACAGCTCTCGGCCTGGCGCGGGCAGCCCCAGGAGCTGCGACGAACGCTCCAGCCGCGCGAGATGCGCCTCCAGCGCCTGCGGCCTGCCCCCGCGCACCACGGCGGTCTCGAACACGCCGTCGCCGCGGGTGACGCCGAGGTCGGTCGCCCGGATCATCGGCTCGCGCGGATCGACGGGGTGGATCCCGTCCTCCGCGGCTTCGACGGCGAGATCGAGCCGGTACAGCAGCAGTGCACGCATGGGATTCCGCTCTCGCAGGTTCGGGGTCGGTCAGCCCGCGGTCAGGACGGCCTCGGGGGCCTCGGCCGCGGAGGAGTCGAAGACGCGGGACGCGTCACGGGCGATGCGCTCGGCGAGCACCTCGTGTCCGATGCCCGGTCCGGTGGGGACCGTCACGCGACCGGCGACGGCGGTCACCGGAGGCGCGATGATGTCGGACTCGTAGTACTTGTCCGATCCCGACACATCCGACGGCAGCAGGAAGCCGGGAAGGGACGACAGCGCGACGTTCGCAGCTCGCCCGACGCCGAACTCGTGCATCCCGCCGCACCACACGGGGATGCCCGCGTCCTGCGCAACGTCGTGCGCGGCGCGGGCGACGGTGAGCCCGCCCATCCGCGACACCTTGATGTTGAGGACCCGCCCTGCACCCAACCGGATCATGGTCCGCAGGTCGCCGAGGTCGACGACCGACTCGTCCAGGCACACGTCCGTGTCGAGCCGCGCCTGCAGATCGGCGTGGGCCACGAGATCCCGCGGCGCGAAGGGCTGCTCGATCATGGTCAGCGCCTCGCGATCCAGGCGCGCGAACACCGCGGCCGCCCGCTCGTCATCGGCGTAGGCGCCGTTCGCGTCCACGTGGAGATCGAGGTCGGGGTAGGCGCCGCGCACCGCACGCACCGGCTCGACATCCCATCCCGGAGCGATCTTGAGCTTGACGCGGGGGTAGCCGGCGGCGCGCTGCACCTCCACCTGCGCGAGCAGCTCGTCGATCGACGGCTCGATGCCCAACGACACCCCCGCGACGACCTCGTCACGCGTCCCGCCCAGGGCCGCGGCGAGCGCGACCCCCCGCCGCCGAGAGGCCAGGTCCCACACCGCGCCGGAGAACCCGGCCTTCGCGAACTCGTGCCCGCGGACCCGCGCCCACGACGCCTCCAGCTCCGCCGGCTCCTCCCCCTCGGCACGGAGCAGCGCGGGCACGAGGTACCGCGTGGCGATCTCCCACGCGGTGACCGTGGTCTCCGCACCGTAGAACGGATCGCTCGGGGACGCGATCTCCCCCCAGCCCGTCCGGCTGTCGGCATCGGTGACCTCGACGAGCACGTGTTCGATGCCGGATTTGCGGTGCGAGCTCGTCTCGAAGCTGTGACGCAGCGGCTGGCGCAGGGCGAACAGCCGGACGCGGACGACCCTCACGCCTCCTCCTCGGGGCGGGCCCGCGCGGTCTCGGGGCCGTAGAGACCCAGGCGCGCCACCAGCCGGTCGCGTTCGGCGAGCCGCCGTCGCGCTCCCTTCGCGCTCGCCGTGGTGAGCGCGCTCAGCAGGTGGCACACCGCCGCGACCGGGGTCGGCGAGTCGGCGTACGACGCCGATCCCGTGCGCACCCGGATGAGCGAGGTCGCGATGGATGCGAGCGGGGCGTCCTCGCTGTCGGTGATCACGACGAGCTGACCGCCCGCCTCGTGGAAGAGCCGCCCGAGCCGCACGGTCTCCTCCCGGTAGCGCCGCAGGGAGAACGCGATGAGCACGTCGCTGGCCCGGACGTCGGTGAGCACGGTGAGCGGCTGCAGCGCGTGCCCGTCGACGAGGAAGACGTTCGACAGCGTCGCCGAGAGATCCGCGTTGAGGAGCTGCGCGTACGCCGCCGCCTTGCCCTCGCCGGCCACGTACCGTCGCCGGGCGCCGAGCAGCAGCGCCGCGGCCTGCGGCACCTGGGCCGAGCGGCTGAGCTCCTCGAAGGTCTGGGCGAGCGTGCGCTGCTCGGTCTCGATGATCCGCGCCTGGATGCTCTCGGCGGAGAGGTTGGTGCGGATGCGCTCGCCGTAGCGGTCTCGCGGAGAGACGAGGTCGCGATCCTCCTGGTCGTGGTCGTTCATGCCGTGCCCTCCCGAGGTGTCGCGCGGTATACCGCCGTGTCGTCGTCGTCGAGGCGCGTGGCCCCGACGAGGACGTCCCCGCGGCGGAATGCCGCGGTCATCGTCCGCTCCAGATCCCGCCGCAGCACCGCGCGCTCCTCGGTGTCGAGGGCGCCGGGTCGCGTCGGGATCGCGATCCAGGTGCCGCCGTCCGCCGCCACGGCCCGCCCCCAGTCGTCCGGCCCGAGCATGGGAGGGACGGGAAGGGACCGGCGGGTCGGACGATCGGCGACGTCCAGGTCCCAGGAGACCACCAGGCGGTCGGTGTCGGGGCGGGCGTAGTAGTCGCGCTCGTACGCGATGCCAACGGCGCCGAGAGAGCTCAGATTGAAGTGCGCGTTGCGTGACAGCAGCGGATCGAACGTCCACCGCATCGTCCGCTGCCCCCAGCGCAGGGCCACGGCACGCTGCGCGAGCTTGAGCGCCTGGCCGACGCCGCGTCCCTGGTGCGCGGCATCGACAGCGGCCGCCTGCGAGTAGTGGAAGGACGCGCCGGTGGTGTCACAGCCGGCGAACCCGTACGCGAACCCGATCAGCTCTCCGTCGTCGGCGAAGGCGCCGACCGCGGAACCGCCGTTGCGGGCGAGGGCGGTGAGCAGGTTGGCGTTGAGGGCGTACTCGTTCTCCGTGTATGCGAAGACGCGGGCGTACAGCGCGGCGGCCGCACGGAACTCGGTGTACCGGGTGAGTTCGCGGCAGCCGTGGGCGACACCGGCGGCCACCGAAGAATGAGGCACGATACGTTTCCTAAGATCGAGAAGTCCTGCTGCTTTGAGCGATGCTATCGGCGGGTTGCGGGGCGATCAAGGGGCAAGATACGGTTCGTAACTGTGACGACTCTCTCGGCAGTGCGCGACGGGGACCATCCTTCCGACGACATCATCGCACTCGTGCGCGAACTCGTGCTGATCGAGACGCCGAGCCGCGACACGGAGGCGAGCGCCCGCATCGCCGACCTGCTGTCCGCCTGGTTCGCCGGCGTCGGCGGCAGCGTCCAGCGGATCCCGCACGAGCTCGGGACGGATCTCGTCATCGACGTCCCCGGTACCGGAGACCCGGTGCTCCTCATCGGCCACACCGATACCGTGTGGCCGGTCGGCACGCTGGCGGACGACCTGCCGTGGACCGAGGACGGGGATGTCGTGCGCGGCCCCGGTGCCTACGACATGAAGGCCGGCATCGTGGTGATGCTCGGGGCCCTGCGGCACCTGCAGTCCGTGCCGCTCGAACAGCGGCGGGCCGTGCGGATCGTGCTCGTCGCGGACGAGGAGATCGGCTCCCCCGTCTCGGGCCCCCTGCTCGCGGAACGGGCCAGGGGCGCGTCCTGCGCCATCGGATTCGAGTCCCCGCATCCCGACGGCGCCCTCAAGGTCGGCCGCCGCGGCAGTGCCCGGGTGCGCATCGCCGTCACCGGCCGCGCGGCCCACGCCGCACTCGATCCCGAGCACGGCGTCTCGGCGATCGACGAGCTCGTGGACCAGCTCCTCCTGGCCCGCGCGATCGTGGCCGACCCGGAGCTTCCGAGTCCGGTGCTGTGCAACGTCGGCGTCATCGACGGCGGCGCGAGGACCAACGTGGTGCCGGCGCACGCGGCGGCCGAGATCGGCCTCCGCTTCCGAGACCCGGACAGCGAGCAGCGCGTCCTCACCGCCCTCCAGGAACTGGCGCCGGTGCGCCCCGGCGCCCGCCTCGAGGTCGCCGTGCTGAGCGCCCGGCCCGCCTGGCAGGCCTCGGCGGAGGACACCGACCTCCTCGCCCGGATCGCCGCGGCCGGCGCCGCACTCGGCCAGCACGTCGACGGCCGCCCCGCGGCCGGCGCGGGCGACACGAACCTCCTCGGCGGAAAGGGTCTGCCGACCGTCGACGGCTTCGGCCCCCGGGGCGGCGGTGCGCATGCGCTGGACGAGCACTTCCTGCGCTCCTCCCTGCACGAACGCATCGCGCTCCTGCGTGCCGTGCTCACCGTCCCGGCGGAGTGACGATACGATTCCGGTTCGCGTGCCCGACCCGAACCGGCCCGAGATACGTTCCGGATGTCCGCGTCGAGAAGTCATCCTTCGCTCCCGTCATTCCGATGCGCGCATCCTGGCATCCGCGTGTTTCCGCTGTGTTACACCCGCTCGACGGCCGGCGATCTTTCGGATCCGCGCGATTTTTCTTGCGCGATACGCATCGAATGTCTTGACCACAGGGCCGTCTTCCGCTTGCATGGTCAGCACCGACCCGGCTTCACTGTGGATCCGGGCGGCGCCCGAAGGGACCTTCCATGCGTCTTGCCCCCCGCTCCAGAACCGTGCGAAGTCTGACCGCCGCCGCGATCGCCTCCGCGCTCCTCCTCGCCGCTCCGGTCGGTGCCGCTCAGGCGCAGTCCGTCAGCGCCGCCACCGAATCCCCGGCCTCCGACACGACGCTCCGGATCGCCACCTCCGGGTTCGTGGACACGTTCAACCCGTTCATCTCGATCTACCTGACGCCGACGAACATCATCCGGTACGTCTACGAGTCGCTCGTGCAGAACGACGCCGAGGACGGCTCGCCCACGAAGGGCCTCGCCGACAGCTGGGAGGCGACCGACGGTGGTCAGACGTGGACCTTCACCCTCCAGGACGACCTCGTCTGGTCGGACGGCGAGCCCATCACCTCCGCCGATGTGAAGTACACGTACGACCAGATGATGACGGTGCCCGCCCTCGGCACCGCCAACGGCAACCTCGTCTCCAACTTCGACACCGTCGAGACCCCCGACGACAAGACCGTCGTGATCACCCTGAAGACCCCGCAGGCCCCGAACCCCGGCTCGGAGATCCCGATCGTCCCGAAGCACATCTGGGAGGAGGTCGACGACCCGACGACCTTCACCAACGACGCCGACGTGGTCGGCTCCGGCCCGTTCGTCCTCGACAGCTACTCGGCCAACCAGTCCATCGTGCTGAAGGCGAACGAGAACTTCTGGCGGGGCGCCCCCAAGATCGACGCGATCCAGTACGTGTACTACACGAACTCGGACGCCCAGGTGCAGGCGCTCAAGGCGGGCGACGTCGACCTCGTCACGGGCCTCACCCCCACCCAGTTCTCGGCACTCGAGGGCGTCGACGGCATCACCACGCACTCCGGTGAGGGCCGCCGCTACCACTCGATCAGCATCAACGTCGGTCAGCAGACCCGCGACAACGTGCCCTACGGCACCGGCAACGCCGCGCTGAAGGAGCTCGAGGTGCGCCAGGCCATCCGTCTCGGCACCGACACGGCCACCCTCCTCGACAAGGTCCTGGACGGCGAGGGCACGCTCGCGACGAGCTTCATCCCGGCGTCCTTCCCGAAGTGGCACCTGTCGGACGACGACGACGTGATCGTGGGCTTCGACCCCGAGGCCGCGCAGGCGAAGCTCGACGAGGCGGGCTGGGTCCCCGGCGCGGACGGCATCCGCGAGAAGGACGGCCAGCGCCTGAGCCTGCGCCTGCTGACGGACGCGGACGACGCGAACGAGCAGTCCATCTCCGACTTCTTCGTCCCGTGGATGAAGGACATCGGCATCGAGATCACGGTCGAGTCCACCGACTCCGACACGATCAGCGCGAAGGCCACCTCCGGCGACTACGACCTGTACTTCAGCGGCTGGTCGGTCAACCCCGACCCCGACTACCAGCTGGGCATCAACACCTGCATGAACCTGCCGACCGCGACCGACGGCACCGGCGGCACCACGCAGGACGGGTACTGCAACCCGGAGTTCGACGAGATGTACGCCGCGCAGCGCTCCGAGATCGACGCGGAGAAGCGCCAGGAGATCGTGCACGACATGCTCGCGCTGAACTACACCGACACCGCGCAGGTCGCCACCTGGTACGCCAACTCGCTGGAGGCCTACCGCTCCGACCGCTTCACGGGCTTCACGCTGCAGCCGAAGGACGGCGGCATCATCGCCAACCAGGCCGGTTACTGGGGCTACCTCACCGTCGAGCCCGTCGAAGGCGCGACCGCCGGCGGCACCGGCACGAACACCGGACTCCTCATCGGAGGCATCGTCGTGGGGGTGGTCATCATCGGAGGGCTCATCTTCTTCCTGATCCGTCGCCGCAACATCGCCGACGTCGAATGAGTCCGGCGAGACGCCGCGGGTGGCGGGGCTCCGCCCCCGCGGCGTCTCCCGGTCCGCAGTAAGGAGACCCCCATGTCCAACGCGGTACCCCCGTCCACCTCCGCCATCGCGACGAGCGCCGCGGCCGAGGAGCAGCCGAAGGGCGTCGGCGCCCTCCGCTACTTCCTGGTCAAGCTCGGCGGCGCGGCCATCAGCCTGGCGATGGTGATCCTCCTCGGATTCTTCGCCTTCAAGATCCTGCCGGGCGATCCGGTCGCCTCGATCGCCCGCGAGCGCGGGATGAGCGCCGAGCAGGCAGACCAGCTGCGCGAGCAGCTCGGTCTGAACAAGCCCCTGTGGCAGCAGTTCATCGACTACCTCGGCAACGTCTTCACCCTGAACTTCGGCACGAGCTACGTCTACCGCACGTCGGTGTCCGACCTCATCGGCCAGTACTTCTGGAACACGATCCTCCTCACCGGCACGGCGGCGATCATCGCGATCGCCCTCGGCCTCTGGCTCGGGCAGAAGGCGGCCTGGAAGCACGGCTCCACCTTCGACCGCATCGTCTCCGGCACGTCGCTCGTGTTCTGGTCGGTGCCGACCTTCTGGCTGGCCCTGCTGTTCCTGATGGTCTTCGGCGGCACGCTGCACTGGTTCCCGACCGGAGGCATGGTCTCCCCCAACCCGCCCACCGATCCGGTCGGCGCGGTCCTGGACGTGATCTCGCACATGGTGCTCCCGGTGATCACGATGGTCGCGGTCGTGTACGCGCAGTACCTCATGGTGATGCGCAGCTCGCTCCTCGAGGAGATGGGCGCCGACTACCTCACCACCGCTCGGGCCAAGGGCCTCCGGGAGGACCTCGTCCGCCGTCGGCACGCCGTTCCCAACGCCCTGCTGCCGACCGTCACCCTCGTCTTCATGCACATCGGCGGTCTCATCGCCGGGGCCGTCACGGTGGAGACGGTGTTCTCCTGGCCCGGGCTCGGGAAGCTCACCTTCGAGGCCATCTCCGGCCCCGACCTCCCGCTCCTGCAGGGCACCTTCGTGGTGTTCTCGACGATCATCATCGCGATGAACCTCATCGCGGACCTCATCTACCGGCAGCTCGACCCGAGGGTGAGGCGCGCATGACCACGGCAACCCCGACCATCCGTTCCCCCCGCGCCCTGGCGTGGCACCGCCGCGGCACCGCCTTCGTCGACTTCTGCCGGCAGTTCGCCCAGCACCGGGCGGGCATGGTGGGCCTCGTCTTCCTCGTGATCGTGGCCCTCATCGCGATCTTCGCCCCCGTGATCGCCCCCGCCAGCATGCTCGACGTCACGAAGCTCGTCGACGTGCAGCGCTTCGCCCCGCCGTCCTGGGAGCATCCCCTCGGCACCGACCATCAGGGTCGCGAGATCTGGGTCCGCATGGTGTGGGGCGCCCGGGTGTCCCTGCTCGTCGGCCTCGCCGCCACGGCGATGTCGATGATCATCGGCACCCTCGTCGGCCTCTCGGCGGGCCACTTCACCGGCTTCTTCGGGGGGCTGATGATGCGCATCATCGACTTCTTCCTCGTGCTGCCGTCGCTGATCCTCGCGATCGTGCTCTCGTCAGTGCTGAGCCGTGGCGTCTGGACGATCATCATCGCGATCGGCCTGACCTCCTGGGCCGGCACCGCCCGCGTCGTCCGCGCGCAGACCCTGTCCGTCGAATCGCGCGACTACATCGAACGCTCACGGGCCCTCGGCGCCGGGCACTGGCACATCATCATGAAGCACCTCCTCCCCGGGGTGCTGCCGCTCGTGCTCGCCAACACGACGCTCACCGTCGGCTCGGCGATCATCTCCGAATCCACCCTGGCGTTCCTCGGCCTCGGCGACACCACCCTGCAGTCGTGGGGCTCGATCCTGAAGAACGCGATGGACGTCTCCGCGGCGACCAGCGGCTACTGGTGGTACGTGCTCGTGCCGGGCATCGCCATCGTCCTCGTCGTGCTGTCGTTCACCTTGATGGGCCGCGCCGTCGAGAACATCACCAACCCGACGCTGAGGAGCCGCTGACATGCCCGACCTGATCTTCGACGACGTCTCCATCACGTACCGCACCTCGGGGCGGTCGGGTCGGGACGAGGTGGCGGCCGTACGCAACGTCTCGCTCACCCTTCCCGCCGGGCAGACCCTCGGCATCGCCGGCGAGTCCGGCTCCGGCAAGTCCACTCTCGCCATGAGCGTGCTCCGGCTCCTGCCGCGCAACGCCCGGCTCAGCGGCCGCGTGCTGCTCGGCGACGAGGACGTCGCCACGTTGTCCTTCGGGCAGCTGCGCGCCGTGCGCTGGGCGCAGACGTCCATCGTGTTCCAGGGCGCGATGCACTCGCTCAACCCGGTCCGCACGGTGGGCTGGCAACTCCTGGAGGCGCTGGAGCTGCACGCCTCCGACCGATGGAAGGGCGAGAAGGCGCGCAAGGAGCGGGTGCGGGAGCTGCTCGACATCGTCGACCTGCCGCAGCAGAAGAGCGAGTCGTATCCGCACGAGCTCTCCGGCGGCCAGAAGCAGCGCGTCATGATCGCGATGGCCCTCGCCTGCGATCCGGAGGTCATCATCGCGGACGAGCCGACCACCGCGCTCGACGTGATCGTGCAGAAGCAGATCCTCGACATGATCTCCCGTCTCGTGGCGGAGCGCGGCATCTCGATGCTCATGATCAGCCACGACCTCTCGGTGCTCGCCACGGCGTGCGACCGGATCGCCATCATGCGCGACGGGGAGCTCGTCGAGGTCGGCGAGAGCTACGCGGTCTGCACCACCCCGCAGGAGGCGTACACCCGCCAGCTCGCCGACGCCTTCCCCACGATCGGCGACCCGGCCTCCCGGATGGCCCCGGTGACCCGGCACGGCCGCGATGCGGACGACGTGCCGGAGATCACCCACGGCGACGAGGTGCTGCTGGAGGCCCGCGGAGTCAACGTCACCTACCGCTCCGGCGGGCGCCCCGTGCATGCGGTCCGCGACGTCGACCTCTCGGTGCGCAAAGGCGAGATCGTTGCGCTCGTCGGCCAGTCCGGCTCCGGCAAGTCGACCCTCGCCCGCGCACTCATGGGACTCCAGCCAGCCGACCCCGGGTCGCAGATCCTCTTCGACGGCGCACCGATCCCGTCGAAAGGACGCGACCTCGCGCGGTTCCGCTCGCAGGTGCAGCTCGTGCTGCAGGATCCGTGGGCGGCTTTGAACCCGAAGCACAGCGTGTACGAGTCCGTCGCCGAGGGGCTGCGTGTGCAGCGCTTCCCCGGCGACGAGCGCGAGCGGGTGGCGCAGAGCCTCGCCGATGCGGAGCTCACCCCGCCGGAGCGCTATTTCGGCGCCATCCCGCAGGAGCTCAGCGGCGGGCAGCGGCAGCGCGTCGTGATCGCCGGAGCGCTCGCCGTGCAGCCGCAGCTGCTCATCGCCGACGAACCCGTCGCCTCGCTCGACGCGTCAGTGCGCGGAGAGATCCTCGGCCTCCTGCTGGAGCTGCGTCGCCGCCTCGGGCTCTCGGCCCTCGTCATCACGCATGACCTCGGCCTGGCCTGGAACATCGCCCACACGGTCGCGGTGATGTACCACGGGCAGATCGTCGAGCACGGACCCACCGAAGAGGTGCTGCTGAACCCGCAGCACGAGTACACCCGGCACCTGCTGTCCGCGGCGCCGCGCATCGAGGAGAAGACGGCATGAGCACCCTGACGGAGGCGGCGGTGTCGCCGTATCTCGACACGGCTCCCCTGCAGCCCGGAGACACGGTGGCGATCGTCTCGCCATCCGGTCCCGGCAACGAGGAGAACACGCAGCGCGCCGTCGGCTACTACGAGTCCTGGGGCCTGAAGGTCCGCGTGGGGGCGCACGTCCTCACGCCCCACCCGCGCGCGTCGTACCTCGCGGGGCCGGACGACCTCCGCCGCGCAGACCTCGTCGACGCCTGGCTCGATCCGGACGTGGACGCCGTCGTCACGGCACGCGGCGGCTACGGGGCCCTGCGCCTCCTCGACGGCATCGACTGGGCCGACATGCGCCGAGGGGCGCTGCGCAAGGACGGACGGCCGAAGCTGCTCACGGGCTCGTCCGACGTGACGGCGCTGCACGAGACGTGGCGTGCGCATCTCGACGTCGCGACGCTCTTCTGCCCGATGGCGGGCAACAACGTCTTCCGCGACTCGGAGCAGGTGCGCGACGACGTGCAGCGCTGGCTCTTCGAACCCTGGCGCGGACGCGAGCTCATCGGCCCGAAGACCGAGATCATGACGCCGGGTCGCGCCGAGGGACGCTTCACGGGCGGCAACCTCAGTCTGCTCGCCGCCGGACTCGGCGCCCCGGAGGCGGACGTCCCCGCCCCCGGAATCCTTTTCCTGGAGGACATCACGGAGGAGCCGTACCGCCTCGACAGCTTCGTCACGCAGCTCCGGCGCGCGGGCCGTCTCGCCCAGGCGAAGGGCATCGTGCTCGGCTCCTGGCATGAGTGCGGCGACCTCGACCTGGTCCACGCGCTCATGCGGGATGAGTTCCAGGACGCCGGCGTCCCCGTGCTGTGGGAGCAGGGCTTCGGCCACGACCCGCACGCCCTCACCATCCCGCTCGGTGTGGACGGGGTGCTGGACGCGACCGGCGGCGAGCCCCGCCTCACGGTGGGACGGCCATGATCGCCCTTCCGCCCCTCGACCCCCGCGTCACCTGGTCGATCCGGCTCGTCGACGCCGGCAGCGGCGAGACCCTGGCCGAGCACGAGCCGCACACGCAGTGCGAGACCGCGAGCATCGGCAAGATCTTCCTGCTCCTCGAGGTCGCTAGACGGCTGGAGGCAGGCACGCTCGCCGAGGACGACCGGATCGCGGTCCCGGACGAGCACCGCGTCGAGGACTCCGGGCTGCTGTACCGCATGCACGATCAGCGCATCACGGTCCACGACGCGGCGCTCCTCGTCGGGGCGGTGAGCGACAACCTCGCCACGAACGCCCTGATCCACCTCTGCGGTCTGGAGGAGGTGCGGGCCGTCGCCCCGGCGCTCGGGTACCGCGACACGGCGCTGCACGACTACATCCGCAACGAGCGCACCCCCGACCTGCCCTGGACCCCGTCGTTCGGCACGGCGGCCGAGCTATCCGACGTGATGCGCCGGCTCGGCGCCGGCGAGGCGTTCTCCCCCGCGGTGAGCGCCCGGGTGCTGGACTGGCTCGCCGCCGACACCGACACGTCGATGACCGCCGACGCCTTCCTGCTCGACCCCCTCGCCCACGTCGAGGCCGAGTATCAGGGCATGGTGCTGCGACACAAGACCGGCAGCGTGAGCTTCGCCCGCGTCGACGTCGGACTGCTGCGGGGCCCGAGGGCCGCCGTCGCGTATGCGGTGGCGGCGAACTGGAAGGACTCCGCGGCCGACCTCCGCGCGCCCGTGCTCGACGACATGCGCGCCGTCGGCGAGCTCATCCGTGCGCATGTCACCGGACGCGCACGGGACGAGGAGGACGCATGAGCGCGATCGACGTGGAGCTCCCCGATGAGAACGGCACCGCCTGGTCTGTCCTCGTCCAGGACATCGACTCCGGCGAGGTGCTGCTGCGCCATGACCCGGAGACGGTGCTGGACACGGCGAGCGTCGGCAAGATCTTCCTCCTGCACCGCCTCCTCGCCGAGGTGGACGCCGGTACGCGGACTCTCGACGAGCGTGTGACCCGCCGGCCGGTCGAGGCCATCGAGGACTCCGGTCTCTGGTACCTGCTGCAGGCGTCCGAGCTGTCGCTGTACGACGTGGCCGCTCTCATTGGGGCCGTGAGCGACAACGCCGCGACCAACACGCTGGGTCGCGTTATCGGCATCCCGACCGTGCAGGAGCATACCCGCGCGCTCGGCTACACCGCCTCGGCCCTCGACGACATCGTGCGGTGGCCGATCCCGCCCGGCGCCCCGAAGACGTTGTCGCACGCGAACGCCGCGGAACTCGTGCTCTTCATGTCGCGGCTCGCCGACGGCACCGACCTCTCCCCCGCCTCGGCCGACACGCTGCGCCGCTGGCTGGGCGCGGGCATGGACCTGTCGATGGTCGCGTCGGCGTTCGACCTCGACCCGCTCGCGCACTGGGGCTTCGATCGCGGCGTCTGGCTGCTGAACAAGACCGGCACGATCTCCCGCGTCCGCGCCGACACCGGGATCGTCATGTCCCCCACCCGCCGGATCGCCTACGCCGTCCTGGCGAACTGGGACCGGGGCGCCGACGGACGCGGACCGGTGCTGGCCGCCATGCGCCGCATCGGCGAGGGCATCCACGCCGCGCTCGCCGACTGAACTCGGTTCACAACTCAGGACATCCGGCGGCGGTCGGTACGACGCGCCGCTCCCGCGGCGCCGCCGACCCGGTTTCTCCTGAGTTGTGAACGCGGGTCAGACGACCCCGGCGCGAGCCAGGCGTTCCCGCACCCGATCGATCGGTACCGCGTGCGCCGTCCGCCCCTCGGGGCCCACCGTCGTCTCCGCCGCAAGCACCGAGTTGACCAGGGCCTCCTCGACCGCGTCCATCGTCGCGGCGAAGAGCGGCGAGAGCTCGTCGTCCGCGGCCGGACCGCCGTCCGCCTGGTCGTGCACCGAGAAGGCGATCGCGTAGTCGCCGCTGCCCTGCGCATAGTCGGCGCCGACACCGCGCATCGCGAACACGGCCCGGTTGGCCACGCGGCCGAGCTGCCGCCCGTCGACGGGCGCGTCCGTCGCGACGACGATCATGCAGGAATTGCCGACGGGCTGTGCCGGAGCATCGGCGAGGAGGTCCTCCGCGGGCAGCGGGACGCCGGCGATCCGCAGCGTACCGCTGAAGTTCGTCTGCACGAGCGCCCCCACGGTGCGCGGGCGCCCCGTGACCTCGACCAGCCGCGATGCCGTGCCGATGCCGCCCTTGTACCCGAGGGCGACGGTCCCGGCACCGGCCCCCACGCCTCCCTCCGCGACCGCACCCGGTGCCGCCGTCGCCAGGGCCGCCGTCACCTGCTCCTCTCCGACGGCTCGGCGACGGATGTCGGAGAGGAATCCGTCGTTCGTCTCGCCCACCACCGGGTTCAACGTGGTCGTCCGTGCGTGCGCCGGCGTCGCCAGCAGGTGCCCGAGCAGCGCATCCGCGACGCGGAACACGGACAGCGTCGAGGTCAGCAGGATCGGCGTCTCCAGCGCCCCGAGCTCCCGGAGCTGCGTGGCGCCGACGAGTTTGCCGTAGCCGTTGCCCACGGAGAGGTTCGCGGGAAGGCTGCGGCGCTCGGCGGTGAGGGCGTCGGGGACGATCGCCGTCACGCCCGTGTGCAGACCGTCGCCGTGCAGCGTGGCGTGCCCCACCCGCACACCGGGGACGTCGGTGATCGCATTCTCCGCGCCGCGCGGGAAGGCTCCGGACGGCACGCCGAGGTCGGCGAGACGGGGACGGGAGGACGAGGACGACGGCGGTGTCATGCTCCGATCCTTCCAGCGTCGAGGGGGCCGGCCGCAGCGCCGCGCCGGACGCTCCCCCGGGTCGAGCGCCCCGCCCGTGCGCTCGGTAGACTGGGCGGCACCACCCACACTCAGGCACGCTCACACAGTGCCGCATACATCGCTCAAGGAGACCTCCATGTCCGCCATTCCCGACAAGCCCGCACTCGAAGGTCTCGAAGCGAAGTGGGACGCCGCCTGGGCGGAGCAGGGCACATACCTGTTCGACCGTCTGCGCGCCGCCGAGCTCGGTCGTGAGGGCGTCTACTCGATCGACACCCCGCCGCCCACCGCCTCCGGGAGCCTCCACATCGGTCACGTGTTCTCCTACACGCACACCGACGTCAAGGCCCGGTACGAGCGCATGCGCGGCAAGACCGTGTTCTACCCGATGGGCTGGGACGACAACGGTCTGCCCACCGAGCGCCGCGTGCAGAACTACTACGGCGTGCGCTGCGACCCCTCGCTCCCCTACGACGCCGACTTCACCCCGCCGTTCGAGGGCGGCGACAACAAGTCGAGCCGGGCGGCCGACCAGCAGCCGATCAGCCGTCGCAACTTCATCGAGCTGTGCGAGCGCCTTACGATCGAGGACGAGAAGCAGTTCGAGGCGCTGTTCCGTCAGCTCGGACTGAGCGTGGACTGGACGCAGACGTACCGCACCATCTCCGACGACACGATCCGGCAGAGCCAGCTCGCCTTCCTCCGCAACATCGAGCGCGGCGAGGCGTACCAGGCTCTCGCGCCGACGCTGTGGGACATCGACTTCCGTTCCGCGATCGCGCAGGCCGAGCTCGAGGACCGCGACCAGCAGGCCGCGTACCACACGATCGAGTTCCCCTTCGCGGACGGCTCCGGCTCCATCGCGATCGACACCACCCGCCCGGAGCTCCTCCCCGCGTGCATCGCGATCGTGACCCACCCCGAGGGGCCGCACAAGCACCTCATCGGCACCAAGGTCCGCACGCCCTACTTCGGCGCCGAGATCGAGATCCACGGTCACCACCTCGCCCAGCCCGACAAGGGCACGGGCGCGGCGATGGTCTGCACCTTCGGCGACGTGACGGACATCATCTGGTGGCGCGAGCTGCGCACCGCCGCCGGCGAATCCCTGCCGAACATGACGACGATCGGCCTCGACGGCCGTTTCCTCGCCGAGGCCCCTTCGATCGTGGCCGACGCCGACGCCCGCGCCTGGTACGCGGAGAACGTGGCGGGCAAGACCGTCTTCAGCGCCCGCAAGGCGATCGTGGAGAAGCTGCAGGAGACCGGCGACATGACCGCCGTCGGCAAGCCCTTCCAGCACGCCGTGAAGTTCTTCGAGAAGGGTGACCGCCCGCTCGAGATCGTCTCGACCCGGCAGTGGTACATCCGCAACGGCGCCCGCGACGGCGAGCTGCGCGATCAGCTCCTCGCGCATGGTACCGAGCTGGCGTGGCACCCCGACTTCATGCGGGTCCGCTACGAGAACTGGGTCGGCGGCCTCACCGGCGACTGGCTCGTGTCCCGGCAGCGATTCTTCGGCGTGCCGATCCCGCTCTGGTATGCGCTGGACGAGAACGGCGAGCGCGACTACGACCGCGTGCTCACCCCGGACGCGGCCGCGCTGCCCATCGACCCGACCACGGATGTGCCGGCCGGCTACACCGAGGCCCAGCGCGGCGTGCCGGGCGGGTTCGACGCCGAGGCCGACATCCTCGACACGTGGGCGACCTCGTCGCTGACCCCGCAGCTCGCGGGCGGCTGGCAGCGGGACGAGGAGCTGTGGCAGCTCACCGCTCCGTTCGATCTGCGCCCGCAGGGACAGGACATCATCCGCACCTGGCTCTTCTCGACCATGCTGCGCTCCACGCTCGAAGACGGCCGCGCCCCGTGGAAGAACGCCGCCATCTCGGGCTTCATCGTCGACCCCGACCGCAAGAAGATGTCGAAGTCGAAGGGCAACGTGGTCACCCCGGCCGACGTGCTCGACGCCCACGGCTCGGACGCGGTGCGGTACTGGGCGGCGTCGAGCCGCCTCGGCATGGACGCGGCCTTCGACCCGCAGAACCCGACCCAGGTGAAGATCGGCCGGCGTCTCGCGATCAAGGTGCTCAACGCCGCCAAGTTCGTGCTGTCGTTCCCGGTGCCCGAGGGAGCCCAGGTGACGCACGCGCTCGACGCCTCGATGCTCACGGCACTCGACGGCGTGGTGGCCGAGGCGACCGCGGCCTTCGACCGGTATGACGCGGCGCGGGCGCTGGAGCTGACCGAGGCGTTCTTCTGGACGTTCTGCGACGACTACCTGGAGCTCGTGAAGGAGCGCGCCTACAACCAGAACGACGTGGGCCAGGCCTCGGCCGCCCTCGCGCTGCGTCTGGCGCTGTCCACGCTGCTCCGGCTGCTCGCACCGGTGCTCTCCTTCGCCACCGAGGAGGCCTGGTCGTGGTTCGAGGAAGGCTCCGTGCACACCGCAGCGTGGCCCGAGAAGCTCGGCATCGAGGGCGACCCGGCCGTGCTGGCCGCCGCGAGCGAGGCGCTCATCGGCATCCGGCGCGCGAAGACCGAGGCGAAGGCATCGCAGAAGACCCCGGTCTCCCGTGCCGCCATCGCCGCTCCCGCCGCGAAGGTCGAGGCCCTGCGCGCCGCAGCGGACGACCTCCGCGCGGTCGGCCGCATCGCCGAGCTCGAGATCACCGAGGCGGAGGAGTTCGCGGTCACCGCGATCGAGCTCGCCCCGGTCGAGGCCTCCTGATGCAGCTCGGCACGCGCTGGGCCACGGGTGCACAGCCGCCCGCGTCGGTCCCCGAGGCGCTGCGTCCCGCCATCGCCGAGGTCGAGTCCCAGGGCCTCACCGGTCACTGGACCCTCACCTGGCTCGAGGGCCGCGCGATCGCGGAGCTCGACGCCGGCTGGGAGGTCCTCCAGACCCCCTCCGGCGAGGTCATCGCCCACCCCTTCTGATCGCCGAGACCCCGCTTCATCGTCGAGACCCCCTCCTTCCCGCGCGGGAAGGAGGGGGTCTCGCCGCATACCCGGGGTCTCGGGTCAGCGGCGCGGGGCTCCGAGCTGCGCGAGGAGATGATCCACGGCATGCGGGTCGTGGCGGCGGGCCTGCTGTTCGCGGAGGAGGTCGAGGGCGAGGGTCCGGCGCTGTGCGCGCCGCTCGATCCGGTGCTCGACCCCGGCGGTGACCCGGTCGGCGAGGCGCAGCAGGCCGCGCTCCGTCCGTGTGGGACTGACGAGGCGCAGGGTCGCGGCGGTCATGATGCCTCCGTCGTCTCGCCCGCACCGGCGAGGGCCTCCCGCGGCGACGTCGGCAGGTCGAACAGCTCGGCCCGCACGGAGACCCGTCGGACGTCGGGCCCGGTCTGACCCCGATAGCGTTCGATGGCCTGCTCGATGAGATCCTCGATCTCCTGCCGCAGCGCCATGGCCTGCGCCGGCGTGACGTCGAGGTGCGTCGTGATGGTGATGCCGACGTCGCGCCACCCCTCGGGAACGTCCGACTCCGGGCGGTTGAGGTACTGCATCAAGGTCTCGTGCCGGAGCCGGAAGAACTCCGACGTGACGATCTGCGCCGCGGCACGGTTGGCCGGCGACATCTGCTCGTCCGGGCCCGGCACATCGATGCGTCCCTTCGGACGCTCCCACCATCGCTCCCGTGCCGTACCACGGCCTTCCACCTCGCGGATGAGGTCGTGGGCCGCGAGAGCGCGGAGGTGATAACTGGTGGATCCCGAGGTCTCCCCCACGAGGGCTGCGAGAGAGCTGGCCGTCTGGGGACCACGAGAGGCGAGCAGATCGAAGATCTTGACCCGCAGCGGATGCGCGAGCGCTTTGAGCGCCCCTGCATCCAGCGTCCGTACCTGCGTCTCGTTCGTCATGATGCAAAGATACGCTTGCAAACAAATCTTTGCAAGCGTTTCTTTGCATCCAGTCAACCTACGGTATCCCGGGCCGCGACGAAGGCCGCCACGCAGCGCTCCACCTGGTCGGGCGTGTGCGCTGCGGAGAGCTGCACCCGGATGCGCGCCTTGCCCCGCGGCACGACCGGGAAGCTGAACGCCGTCACGTAGACACCCTGGTCCTGCATCGCCGCGGCGATCCGGGCGGTGAGGGCGGCGTCGCCGAACATGACCGGGACGATCGGATGCTCGCCCGGAAGCAGGTCGAAGCCCTCCTCCGCCATCCGAGCGCGGAACAGGGCCGCGTTGTCGCGGAGCCGCGCCCGGAGGTCGGCCGACCCCTCGACCAGGTCGAGCGCGGTCAGCGTTCCGGCCACGATGGCCGGAGCGAGGGTGTTCGAGAACAGGTACGGACGGGAGCGCTGACGCAACAACGCGACGATCTCCGCGTGGGAGGCGACGTACCCGCCGGAGGCGCCGCCCAGTGCCTTGCCGAACGTGCCGGTGTAGATGTCCACGCGATCCGCGACGCCGCACAGCTCGGGGGTTCCGCGCCCGTTGTCGCCGACGAAGCCGACCGCGTGCGAGTCGTCAACGAAGACGAGGGCGTCGTAGCGCTCCGCGAGGTCGCAGATCTCGGCCAGCGGCGCGATGTAGCCGTCCATCGAGAAGACACCGTCGGTCACGATCACGCGGAACCGGGCATCGGCGGCCGCCCGCAGCTGCTCCTCCAGGTCCGCCATGTCGCGATTGCGGTACCGGAGCCGGCGCGCCTTGGACAGCCGGATCCCGTCGATGATGGACGCGTGGTTCAACTCGTCCGAGATGATCGCGTCCTCCTCGGAGAACAGCGTCTCAAACACGCCGCCGTTCGCGTCGAAACAGGACGAGTAGAGGATCGCGTCGTCGGTGCCGAGGAAGTCCGCGAGCCGACGCTCGAGTTCGAGGTGCTGCTCCTGGGTGCCGCAGATGAAGCGGACGCTCGCGAGCCCGTACCCCCACTCGTCCAGCGCCGTGCGCGCCGCAGCGAGGATCCGCGGGTCGTCGGCCAGCCCCAGGTAGTTGTTGGCGCAGAAGTTGAGCACCTCGGCGCCGTCGGCCGTGATCTCCGCCCGCTGCGGTCCGTGGATGCCGCGCTCGTGCTTGGTGAGCCCCGCCTCCTCGATTCCCGCCAGCTCCTGCGCCACATAGTCCTTGAAGGTCGCGTACATCACAGCTCCGTCCAGTCGAGGATGATCTTGCCCGTGCCGGCGGACTCCGCCGCCGCGAATCCGCGCTCCCAGTCGTGCGCCGGTACGACCTCGGCGATCACCCGACCGATCGCTTCGCGCAACGTCGCACTGGTCTGCAGCATCGCCCCCATGGCGTTCCATGTCTCGAACATCTCCCGGCCGTAGATCCCGGTGATCGTGAGCATGTGCGTGACGAGCTTGCCCCAGTCGATGTCGAATCCGGTCGACGGCAGCCCGAGCATGGCGATGCGTCCTCCGTGGTTCATGTTGTCGATCATCGACGGGAGCGCCGACGCCGCGCCGCTCATCTCGAAGCCGATGTCGAAACCCTCGCGCATGCCGAGCGCCCGCTGCGCGTCGCGGATCTCCTGGCGGGAGACGTCGACGACCTCGTCGGCTCCCATCCCGCGCGCCATCTCCAGGCGCGGCGCGCTCACATCGGTCCCGACGATGAAGCGGGCGCCCGCATGCCGGGCGACGGCGATCGCCATCAGGCCGATCGGACCGCACCCGGTGACGAGCACGTCCTCACCGACGAGCGGGAAGCGGAGGGCGGTGTGCACGGCGTTGCCGAGCGGGTCGAAGATCGCGCCGAGCTCCGGGGTGACCTCGGCGTGGTGGACCCACACGTTCGTCGCCGGCAGCGAGAGGTACTCGGCGAAGGCGCCGTCGCGCTGCAGCCCGAGTCCGATCGTGCGGATGCACATCTGCCGCCGTCCGGCACGGCAGTTCCGGCAGGTGCCGCAGACGATGTGTCCCTCGCCGGAGACCCGGTCGCCGACCGCGATGTCGTGGACAAGCGGCCCGACCTCGACGACTTCCCCGTAGAACTCGTGTCCCGGGATGAGGGGAGCGGCGATCGCGGAGGCCGCCCAATCGTCCCAGCGCCGGATGTGCAGATCGGTTCCGCAGATGCCGGTGCGGAGGACGCGGATGACGACCTCGCCGGGGCCTGCCACCGGGTCGGGGCGTTCCACGAGCGCGAGGCCGGCGCCGGGTTCCTCCTTGAACAGAGCTCTCATGCTCTGATCTCATCGCATCCTTTGCTGTAGAACAATCGGCATCTTCTGCATCCACTCTGTAGCACGAACTAAACTGTGGTCGTGGAACTCCATCAGCTCCAGATCCTCCGCGAACTCGGAGCGCTGGGAAGCGCGACCGCCGTCGCCGAAGCGCTCCGGGTCACCCCCTCCGCGGTCTCGCAGCAGCTCGCCGCGCTGCAGCGCTCCTTCCCTGCCCCGCTCACCCGTCGCCAGGGCCGCACGCTCGTGCTGACCGCCGCCGGCGAGGTGCTGGCAGCAGCCGGAGCCGAGGCCATCGACGCGATGGCGGCGGCGCGCCATGCCCTGGACGACTTCGAGGGCGCGGCGACGGGAGAGGTGAGCATCAGCGGCTTCCACAGCGTCGGCCAGGCGCTCTTCGGCCCACTCGTGCGGGAGCTGTCCGGGAAGGAGCACGCCCCGACCGTGCGTCTCACGGACGAGGACGTCGCGCAGAGCGAGTTCCCCGGACTCACCGCGCGGTACGACCTCGTCCTCGCCCATCGGATGGAGCATTCCGCGCCGTGGCCGACCGAGGGTGTCCGCGCCGTGGGTCTCGTCCGCGAGCCTCTGGACGTCGCCGTCTCCACCGACCACCCTCTCGCCGATCGCCGCACCCTCTCGCCGGACGAGATCGCCGAAGAGCAGTGGGTGACGAGCCGTGTGGGGTACTCCCCCGACGACGTGCTCCGCGCCGTCGCCGCCGTCGCCCGCCGCCCGGTCGAAGTCCGGCACCGCATCAACGACTACGGTGCGGTGTCGGCGGTGGTCGCGGCCGGCGGCGTTCTGGGCATGCTCCCCCGGTTCACCTCGCGCAGCGTGGACGATCGCGCCATCGTGCGCATCCCGCTCCGAGGCGTGAGCACGCACCGCATGATCGACGTCCTCGCACGGCCGGAGAACCTGCGCCGCCGCTCGGTCCGCGTCGTCGTCGACGCCCTGCGGGAGGTGATGACCCGTCTGAGCGCGGAGCGTTCCGGAGACGGCGGTGGCTAGGCTCGGAGGATGAGCGACGCCACGAACCCGCTGCTGCAGCCGTCGACCCTCCCCTTCGGGCTCCCGGACTATCGGGCCATCCGTCCGGAGCACTACCTCCCCGCCTTCCGCGCCGGGTTCGCGGAGCAGCTCGCCGAGGTCGCGAACATCACCCGCGTACGGTCGATGCCGACGTTCGAGAACACCCTCGAGGCGCTGGAGAGGTCCGGCGCGCTCCTCGACCGGGTGGCGCACGCGTTCTACACGGTGAGCTCCGCCGATGCCACGCCGGAGATCCAGGCGATCGACGAGGAGCTCGCGCCGCTCATGGCCGCCCACCAGGATGCGATCACGCTCGATGCTGCGCTCTACGCGCGCGTGGCCCACGTGTACGAGCAACGCGACACCCTCGACCTCGATCCTGAGCATCGTTACCTCGTGGAGCGCTACCACCGCGAGATGACGCATGCCGGCGCCGGGCTCGACGACGAGGCGAAGGCGCAGCTCACGGCTCTGAACCAGAAGCTGTCCGTGCTCACGAACACCTTCGAGCGGAATCTGCTGAGCGATACGAACGACCTCGCCGTGGTCTTCGACTCCGCCGCCGAACTGGAGGGCCTCAGCGCCGGCGAGCTGTCCGCGGCCGCACGCGCCGCGGCCGACCGCGGGCTCGACGGCCGCTACCTCCTCACCCTGCCGCTGTTCACCGGCCATCCGGCCCTCGCACGGCTCGCGGTGCGGGAATCCCGTCGCCGGATCATGGCGGCGTCGCGCGCGCGGGGCTCCCGCGACAACGGCAACGACAACCGCCCGGTGCTGCGCGAGATCGTGCGCCTCCGCGCCGAGCGCGCGCGCCTCCTCGGCTACGCCTCGCATGCCGCGTACGTCACCGCCGACGAGACGGCGGGCTCCCCCGAGGCCGTCGAGCGGATGCTGCGCCGATTGTCCGCGCCGTCCGCGCGTAACGCCCGCACCGAACGGGACGCGCTCCAGGCGATCGTCGACGAGACCGAACCGGACCCCTTCCCCGTGGAAGCCCACGACTGGGCGTTCTACACCGAGCGCGTGCGCACCGCCCGCTACGCCATCGACACCGCCGCCCTGCGCCCCTGGTTCGAGGCGGAGCGCGTGCTGCAGGACGGCGTGTTCTTCGCGGCGAACCGCCTGTACGGGGTGACCTTCCACGAACGGCACGACCTCGCTGCCTACCACCCGCAGGCCCGCGTCTTCGAGGTGCGCAACGCCGACGACTCCCCACTCGGGCTCTACGTGCTCGACCTCTACACCCGCGACTCCAAGCGCGGCGGCGCCTGGATGAACGCGATCGTCAGCCAGTCCCGTCTGCGCGGCAGCGCCCCGGTCGTGGTCAACAATCTCAACGTCCCGCAGCCCGGGGACGGCGAGCCCACGTTGCTGACGCTCGACGAGGTGACGACGCTGTTCCACGAGTTCGGGCACGCTCTGCACGGCCTGTTCGCCACGGTGACCTACCCGCACTTCGCCGGGACCAACGTGTTCCGCGACTTCGTCGAGTTCCCGAGCCAGGTGAACGAGATGTGGATCCTCTGGCCCGAGGTCCTCGACCACTACGCCCGGCACCATGAGACCGGCGAGCCGCTGGATCCCGCCATCGTGGCGCGGCTGCGGGACACCGCGACCTTCGACCAGGGCCACGCGACCAGCGAGTACCTCGCCGCGGCGTGGCTGGATCAGGCGTGGCACCGGCTCTCCGTCGACGATGCAGTGGACGATGTCGCCGACTTCGAGGCGGCCGCACTGGCGGACATCGGCCTCGACGATCCCGCCGTCCCGACCCGGTACTCCTCCACCTACTTCGCCCACGTCTTCTCCGGCGGCTACAGCGCCGGGTACTACTCGTACATCTGGAGTGAGGTGCTCGACGCCGACACCGTGGAGTGGTTCCGGGAGAACGGCGGCCTCACCCGCACCAATGGAGACCGCTTCCGCGACCGGCTGCTCGGCGTCGGCGGCTCAAAGGACCCGCTGGCCGCCTACCGCGACTTCCGCGGTCGAGACGCCGAGATCGAGCCGCTCCTGAAACGCCGTGGACTCGATTCCTGAGTCGTGAGACCCTGAGCGCATGGACGCATTCCCCGACGCTCCCTTCGGCCCCGCAGACACCCTGGAGCTGGACGCCGTCCCCCTGGCCGTCATCCGCCACGAGGGCATCCGGATCGCCGACCTTCGCGATGCCTTCGACTCCGGATACGCGGCGATCGGTGCCGCCTTCGCTGCGGGCACCCTGATTCCGGCCGGCCCGGCGCTCGCGATCTACCACGGCGATCCGATGGGCGTGTTCGACCTGGAGCTCGGCTTCCCGGTGCAGGCCCCACCCTCCGACCCGATCGCCACGGGCGACGGAACTGCCATCACCACCTCGACCCTGCCGACAGGGAAGGCCGTCGCGACCACCGTCCTCGGTTCCTACGACGGCCTCGGCGCCGGATGGGCGGCGCTGGTCGCGCGTGCGGCGGAGGCCGGGATGCACCCGAGTGGCGTCTGGATCGAGGTCTACGTCTCGGACCCCGGTGTCGATCCCGACGAGCTCCGCACGGACCTGCTCATGCCCGTGGCCTGAGCAGGCGTTCAGGTCCTATCGCCGCAGTCGGTCCATCGCCTTGTACCAGGTGAGCTGGTGGTAGCTCTGGGTGAGTTGCTCCCCCGCCAGGTCCAGCGGCAGGGACCGCACGACGACGGCCTCGTGCTCATCCAGGGACTGCTCAGCGACGCGTATGCAGCCGAGAGCGAGGAAGTGATGGACCTTGTTCGTGTGCGTTCCGAAGTTCGCCCAGGTCGAGCCGAGGGCCACCCACTCGTCGGCGACGCACCCGGTCTCCTCCCGGAGTTCGCGCGTAGCCGCGTCTTCCGGACGCTCGCCGGGCTCCGCTCCCCCGCCGATCGTGCCCAACGCGAGGACTCCCGCTCCGTGGCGGTACTCCTCGACCACGATCGCTGCGCCATCGCGATCGACGGCGAGGACGGAGACCCAGTCGCCGTACTCGAGGACGTAGTACGGCGCTATCCGGCGGCCGTGCTCGTCGACACACTCATCCGCGTGCACCCTGATCCACCGATCAGCGACGAGCGTCCTCCGCGCGACGGTCGTCCACGGAACGGGGTCAGCGCCCATGGCTCAGGCGCTCTTGCGCTTGCGCTCCATCACGATGGTGGGCGGGGCGCCCTCGTCGACGGCGGCACGGGTGATGATCACCTTCGCGACGTCCTCGGCAGAGGGGATCTCGAACATCACCGGACCGAGCACGTCCTCGAGGATGGCACGGAGTCCGCGGGCACCGGTCTTGCGCTCGACGGCGAGGTCGGCGATCGACCGCAGCGCGTCCTCCTCGAACTCCAGCTGGACCCCGTCGAGCTCGAACATGCGCTGGTACTGCTTGACGAGGGCGTTGCGCGGACCGGTGAGGATGTCGATGAGGGCGGCCTGGTCGAGCGGTGACACGTTCGTCACGACGGGCAGACGACCGATGAACTCCGGGATGAGACCGAACTTGTGGAGGTCTTCCGGGAGCACCTCGCTGAACAGGTCGAGGTCCTTGCCCTTGTCGTGCAGCGGAGCACCGAAGCCGACACCGTGCTTGCCGACGCGCGCCGAGACGATGTCCTCCAGACCGGCGAAGGCCCCGGCCACGATGAAGAGCACGTTCGAGGTGTCGATCTGCAGGAACTCCTGGTGCGGGTGCTTGCGACCACCCTGCGGCGGCACCGAGGCGACCGTGCCCTCGATGATCTTCAGCAGCGCCTGCTGCACGCCCTCACCCGACACGTCGCGGGTGATCGACGGGTTCTCGGCCTTGCGGGCGATCTTGTCGACCTCGTCGATGTAGATGATGCCCTGCTCGGCGCGCTTCACGTCGTAGTCGGCGGCCTGGATGAGCTTGAGCAGGATGTTCTCGACGTCTTCGCCGACGTAGCCCGCCTCGGTCAGTGCCGTCGCGTCGGCGACGGCGAACGGCACGTTGAGGCGCTTGGCGAGCGTCTGCGCCAGGTAGGTCTTGCCGCAGCCTGTGGGCCCGATCAGCAGGATGTTGCTCTTGGCGATCTCGACCTCTTCGGCCTTCTGCTCAGCAGGCTGCAGGGTGCCGTGAGCGCGCACGCGCTTGTAGTGGTTGTAGACGGCGACGGACAGCGCACGCTTCGCGGGCTCCTGTCCGACGACGTATTCCTCGAGGAACGTGAAGATCTCGCGGGGCTTCGGCAGCTCGAACTCGGCGACCCCCTCGGCGGACGACTCCGCCATGCGCTCTTCGATGATCTCGTTGCAGAGCTCGACGCACTCGTCGCAGATGTACACGCCGGGTCCGGCGATGAGCTGCTGCACCTGCTTCTGGCTCTTTCCGCAGAAAGAGCACTTGAACAGGTCAGCGCTTTCACCGATGCGGGCCATGCGCGTCCTCCTCGGGGGGATCAGGATCGTTCTTCGAGCCTAACCGCTGCATGCGACACCGGGCCGCATTGGCGACGAGTCGTTCGGCGGGTCCGACGGACGACGGTGCCTCCACCGTCATTCCGCGGGGAGGCAGCCGCCGTCCATGATGTATCCCCCGACATCGATCCGGACGTCGTCCGGACGCACCTCTCCGAAGACGCAGCCGCCCTCGGGACCGTCGGCCCCGAACGCCACCGCGCGCGCATCCCCCCGGGCGACGTGATGGACGAGGCCGACCTCGCGCAAGGCGTCCTCGACGGCGGTCACCGAGATCGTGCTCTCCGTGCGCAGCGCTTCGAGACGCACGCGGAGGTCCGCCACCGGCTGCTCGGCGGCCGCCCGCGCCTCGGCCGACGTCTCCATGCGCTCACGATGCCGGTCGTTCTGTTCCATCGCGTGTTCCGGGTCGTACGGCGCACACTCCGGCGGAAGCTCGGCGCCGTCCACCTGCGGGCAGGCGACGGTGGGAGTCACCGTCGGCGTCGGCTCTCCGGCGGCGACGTCGGCCGGCGCCGCAGCGCAGCCGCCGAGAAGCAGGATCGCCGCCAGCACGAGCGTCACTCGCCCGGGGCGGGCGCGGACGCCGGAGATCGCCATCATGCCGTCATGAAACCACAGCACCGGCGTCGCCCGCACGCTGGTTGCACGACGAGGGCCCCGCCGCGCGATGCGCGACGGGGCCCTCGGTCATCGTGACGTGTCGTCAGACCATGCTCTTGGTGTGCCAGACCGTCTTGACCTCGGTGAACGCGGCGATCCGCTCCGGCGAGGCGACCACGTCGCCGGGGGCGAGCACGCGCTTCAGCGTCTCCGCCGCGGCGATCTGCATGTCGATCCACTCCAGCGCGCCCGCGCCGGCGAGGTCGAGGGCGTTCACATCCTGGTGCGAGGCGAGCCACGGCGCGATCTCCGCCGGCGAACCGGTGAGCACGTTCACCACGCCGCCGGGAACGTCGCTGGTCGCGAGCACCTCGGCGAGACTGATCGCGGAGAGCGGGTACTGCTCGCTCGCGACCACGACGACGGTGTTCCCGGCGACGAGGGCCGGGGCGACCACCGAGACCAGGCCGAGCAGCGCCGAGTCCTGCGGGGCCACGATGGCGACCACACCGGTGGGCTCGGGCACCGAGATGTTGAAGTACGGACCGGAGACGGGGTTCGCGTTTCCCGCCACCTGGGCGTACTTGTCGCACCAGCCGGCGTACCAGACCCAGAGATCGATCGCCTCGTCGACCTGCGCCGTGGCCGCCGAGGACGAGATGCCCTCCTGCGCCACGATCTCGTCGACGAACTGCGCGCGACGCCCTTCCAGGACCTCGGCGACCCGGTAGAGCACCTGGCCGCGGTTGTAGGCCGTCGCCCCCGACCAGCCCTTCACGGCGGCGCGCGCGGCGACGACCGCATCCCGGGCGTCCTTGCGGGAGGCCTTGGCGGCGTTGGCGAGGAAGGCGCCCTTGCGGGAGACGACCTCGTACGTGCGTCCGGATTCGCTCCGGGGGAAGGCCCCGCCGATCGCGAGCTTGTAGGTCTTCGGAACGGTCAGTCGCTTGCTCATGCTGCGGCTCCCTTGAGGTAGGCGGTGAGCCCCTGGCGACCGCCCTCGCGGCCGTACCCGGACTCCTTGTAGCCGCCGAACGGGCTCGACGGGTCGAAACGGTTGAACGTGTTCGCCCACACGACGCCCGCACGCAGCCGATCGGCGACGGCGAGGATGCGCGAGCCCTTGTCGGACCAGATGCCGGCGGAGAGACCGTACGGGGTGTTGTTGGCCTTGGCGATCGCCTCGGCGGGCGTCCGGAAGGTGAGGACCGACAGCACCGGCCCGAATACCTCGTCTCGGGCGATGCGGTGCGAGGCCTCGACGCCGGTGAAGATCGTCGGAGCGAACCAGAAGCCCTGCTCCGGGATCGCGCAGTCGGCGGTCCAGCGCTCAGCGCCCTCGGCCTCGCCGATGTCGCTGAGCTCGCGGATGCGGGCGAGCTGCGCGGCGGAGTTGATCGCGCCGATGTCGGTGTTCTTGTCGAGCGGGTCACCGAGACGCAGCGTCGACAGCCGGTTCTTCAGCCGGTCGACGACCTCGTCGTGGATCGACTCCTGCACCAGCAGGCGGCTGCCCGCGCAGCACACGTGGCCCTGGTTGAAGAAGATGCCGTTGACGATACCTTCGACGGCCTGATCGATCGGCGCGTCGTCGAACACGATGTTCGCGGCTTTGCCACCCAGCTCCAGCGTCAGCTTCTTGTTCGTCCCTGCCACGGCGCGGGCGATGTCGCGACCCACACCCGTCGAGCCGGTGAAGGCGACCTTGTCGACGTCCGGGTGACGGACCAGGGCGGCACCGGTCGCCCCGGCTCCGGTGACGATGTTCACGACACCGGCAGGGAGATCGGCCTGCTGGAGGATCTCGGCGAAGATCAGCGCCGTCAGCGGCGTGGTCTCGGCCGGCTTGAGCACGACCGTGTTGCCGGCCGCCAGCGCGGGCGCGAGCTTCCAGGCGAGCATCAGCAACGGGAAGTTCCACGGGATGACCTGCCCGGCGACGCCCAGGGCGCGCGGGTTCGCGCCCAGACCTGCGTAGTCGAGCTTGTCGGCCCACCCCGCGTAGTAGAAGAACCAGGACGCGACAAGCGGCACGTCCACGTCGCGACTCTCCTTGATGGGCTTGCCGTTGTCGAGGCTCTCGGCGACGGCGAGCTCGCGGGCGCGCTCCTGCACGAGGCGGGCGATGCGGAACAGGTACTTGCCCCGGTCGCGGCCGCTCATGCGCGACCAGACCTTGTCGTAGGCGCGACGGGCCGCGGCGACGGCGCGGTCGATGTCCGCGTCGTCGGCGGAGGCGATCTCGGCGATCTCCTTCTCGGTCGCCGGGGAGATGGTGCGGAAGGGGGTGCCGGAGCCGTCGACGAACTCGCCGTCGATGAACAGCCCGTAGCTGTCCTTGAGGTTCAGCACCGCCGTGGACTCCGGAGCCGGAGCGTATTCCAGGAAGTTCATTTCAATCCCTTGGGTTGCTGCCCTTCGACCGGCTTAGGGACCGGCCGAAGAAGTCAGTCGATCGTGACGTAGTCGGGGCCGGAGTAGTGGCCGGTGGTGAGCTTCTGGCGCTGCAGGAGCACGTCGTTGAGCAGGCTCGAGGCGCCGAAGCGGAACAGGTGCGGCTGGAGCCACTCCTCCCCCACGGTCTCGGCGACAGTGACGAGGTACTTGACCGCGTCCTTCGACGAGCGGATGCCGCCGGCGGGCTTCACGCCGATGCGCTCCCCCGTCCCGCGATACCAGTCGCGCACCGTCTCCAGCATGAGCAGCGTGGTCGGCAGCGTCGCCGCCGGCTGCACCTTGCCCGTCGAGGTCTTGATGAAGTCGCCGCCGGCGAGGATGCCGAGCCAGGAGGCGCGCTTGATGTTGTCGTACGTGTTCAGCTCACCGGTCTCGAGGATCACCTTGAGCGAAGCGTACGAGCCGTCCTCACGGCGGCACGCCTCCTTGACCTGAGCGATCTGGTCGAACACCAGCCCGTAGCGCCCGGACAGGAACGCGCCGCGGTCGATGACCATGTCGATCTCGTCCGCGCCCGCGGCCACCGCTTCCGCGGTGTCGGCGAGCTTGATCGCGAGGGAGGACCGGCCGCTCGGGAAGGCGGTGGCCACCGCGGCGACCGAGATGAGGCCGTCGTCGGGGTCGCCGTGCAGGCTGCCGAGAGCCTCGACCGCTCCGGCGACCATGTCGCCGTAGACGCAGACCGCGGCGACGCGGGGCGTCGAGGGGTCGGCGGCGTCGGGGTTCTTCGCCTTGGCGACGAGCGAACGGACCTTGCCGGGGGTGTCCGCCCCCTCCAGGGTGGTCAGGTCGATCAGCTTGATGATCGTGTCGAGGGCCCATGCCTTCGACGTCGTCTTGATGGAGCGGGTGCCGAGGCCGGCAGCGCGCTGCTCCAGCCCGACGGCGTCCACGCCGGGGAGGCCGTGCAGGAAACGACGGAGGGTCGCGTCATCCGGCTCACCGCCGAGGACGTCCACCGCCGTCCTGCGGCTGAGTTCTGTCGTCGTCACTGTTCCTCCAACAATGCTCGTGCTGTGGTCTCATCGGTCACCAGGACCCCGCACAGGCCGCTGGTCACGACCGTGCGCGCGATGTCGTGCTTGGCGGGGCCCGCCGTCACGAAGATGGCCCGCGCGGCGCCGCGCAGGCGGTCGAGCGAGACGCCGACCGTGCGGGCGTCCAACTGCGGGTCGACGATGTTGCCCTCGGCGTCGACGTAGCGCCCGAGGACGTCGCCGACGGCACCGCGGCGCGCCAGCTCCTCCACATCGGCGGCCGTGAGATAGCCGTTCTCGACGTGGGCGGAGGTCGCATCGCACGGTCCGGCGGTGAACAGGAACGCCTGAGCGTCCGCAGCCTCCTCCAGCACGGCCGCGACGGTGCGGTCGCCTTCGATGGCCTGCTTCGTCTCGACGTGCTCCAGGATCGCGGGGCTCGGCAGCAGCGAGACCTGGCCGGACGCTCGCTGGGCGATAGTCACCGCGAGTCCCGCGGCCCCTCCTGAGCGCCGATTGAGGCTGACACCGCCGTTGAGCTGCACGACGGTGACGCCGTTCGCCCAGCCGTCGGGCAGGGCCTCGGCCACGGCGCGGAGGGTCTTGCCCCAGCTCACCCCGAGCGTGCGCGGAACCGGACGAAGGGCGGTCAGGAAGTCGGCGGCTGCTTGAGCGACGCGCTCCAGCGTGCCCTCGTCGCCCTCCGGCGAGGGGACGACCACGGCGTCGGCGAGCCCGAACCGCTCCACGAGCTCGCGCTCGAGGCCGAGCCGACGGGCGCGCGGGTGGACGATCTCGATGCGGACGATGCCGCGCTGCCGCGCCTGCGTGAGGAGGCGCCCGACCTTCCACCGGGAGATCTTCAGGAGGCCACCGATCTCGTCCTGCGTCTTGTCCTCGTCGTAGTACAACTCGGCGACCCGGACCATGAGCAGATCTTCTTCCACGGTGTCCTCCTTCCTCCTCCAGGGTAGGCCGGATTCAGCGTTCGCGCACCCATCTGCTCATATGCGCAGGCGCGCCGTCTTCCCGCGCACATCCGCCGGAGACGCGAGAAGGACGCCCGTCGATCCGACGGGCGTCCTTCTCTGCGGATGCGGACTACGCGCGCTTGCGCGAGGTGAGCACCTGGTCGACGATGCCGTACTCCAGCGCCTCGTTGGCCGAGAGGATCTTGTCGCGATCGATGTCGCGGTTGACCTGCTCGACCGGCTTGCCGGTGTGACGGGCCATGGTCTCCTCGAGCCAGGTGCGCATGCGGAGGATCTCCGCCGCCTGGATCTCGATGTCGGAGGCCTGACCGTGCCCGGCCTCCCCCATTGCGGGCTGGTGCATCAGCACGCGGGCATTCGGCAGCGCGAGACGCTTGCCGGGAGCGCCCGCCGCGAGCAGCACGGAGGCGGCCGAGGCCGCCTGGCCGAGCACGACGGTCTGGATCTGCGGCGCGACGTACTGCATCGTGTCGTAGATCGCCGTCATCGCGGTGAAGGAGCCACCGGGCGAATTGATGTACATGGTGATGTCGCGCTCGGAGTCCTGGCTCTCCAGGACGAGGAGCTGTGCCATGACGTCGTCGGCCGACGCGTCGTCGACCTGCACGCCGAGGAAGATCACGCGGTCTTCGAACAGCTTGTTGTACGGGTCCTGGCGCTTGAAGCCGTAGGCGGTGCGCTCCTCGAACTGCGGCAGCACATACCGGCTGGAGGGCAGGTTTCCGGCGGACTGGAACGTGGGTGTGTACATGGTGTCCTCTCGAATCCTTACTCGACGCCCGTGCCGCCGCCGCCGGTGACGTCGCTGGCGTGCTCGCGGATGTGGTCGACGAAGCCGTACTCGAGGGCTTCCTCCGCCGTGAACCAGCGGTCGCGGTCGCCGTCGGCGTTGATCTGCTCGACGGGCTTGCCGGTCTGCGACGCGGTGATCTCGGCGAGGCGCTTCTTCATCGACAGGATGAGCTGCGCCTGGGTCTGGATGTCGCTCGCGGTGCCGCCGAAGCCGCCGTGCGGCTGGTGCAGCAGCACGCGGGCGTTCGGCGTGATGTAGCGCTTGCCCTTGGTGCCGCTCGTCAGCAGCAGCTGGCCCATGGACGCGGCCATGCCGATGCCGACGGTGACGATGTCGTTCGGCACGAACTGCATCGTGTCGTAGATCGCCATGCCCGCGGTGATCGAGCCGCCCGGCGAGTTGATGTAGAGGTAGATGTCCTTCTCGGAGTCTTCGGCGGCGAGAAGGAGGATCTTCGCGCAGATCTCGTTGGCGTTGTCGTCTCGCACCTCCGAGCCGAGCCAGATGATGCGGTCCTTCAGCAACCTGTCGAAGACGCTTGTCGCGACGAGGGGTTCAGCCATGTCAGCTCCTGCTTCCGTGTTTCAGTGATTCGAATCTACCGGCGCGCGCACAGCCCCTAGGTCGTGTTCGCCGTCGGCATATCAGGTGTCGCTGCCGGCGATCTCGTGCGCGTACGCCGTCATCGACCGGTGGTAGCGCGGCAGGTGCGGGACGAGTGCGAGGATGGCCACCGACAGGCCCTGCGCGGGCCGGCCGGCACTCGCGAGGATGAGGGCGTGCACCACCGCGACCGCGTCGCGATACGGCCCGTCCGCCGCGATCTCCTCCTCGGCGCGGATCACCCTCAGCGCCTCGTCGTAGTCACCGAGGTTGCGCAGCGAGCTCGCGAGCTGGATCACGCACTGCGGGCGGTGCTCCTCGTCGAGGCCGAGCGCCAGGGCGCGGCGGTACAGCTCCACGGCCTCCGCCGGGCGCCCGGCGGAATCGCGAGCACCGGCGCGCTCGAACTCGGCCCTCGCGTCGTCCGCACCCCGTTCGGCGGCGAGGGCGTCGATGCGCGCGATCGTCTCGTCGCCGACCTCTTCTCCGGAGGCCTCCGCCCACACCTGCTCGATGCGGTCGTCCCAGCTCGTCATCCCGTCGCCCTTCCCTCGATGAGAAAGAGGGCGGATGCCGCAGCACCCGCCCTCTTCACTCGACCGCGCCGATCACTCGGCGGTGTCGGCGTCCTTCTTGGCCGGAGCCTTCTTCGCCGCCGGCTTCTTGGCGGCGGGCTTCTTCTCCGCAGCGGGCTTCTCGTCCGCGTCGGCGTCCTTCTTGGCGGCCGCCTTCTTGGCGGGAGCCTTCTTCTTCGCGGCCGGCTTCTCCTCGGCCTCGGCGGGCTTCTCGTCCTCGTCGTCGGTCACGACGAAGTCGGAGAGGTCGACGGCCTTGCCGTTGGTGTCCACGACCTTGACCTTGCCCAGCGCGATCGCGAGCGCCTTGTTCCGGGCGACCTCGCCGACCAGAGCGGGGAGCTGGTTCGAGGACTGCAGCGCCTCGACGAACTCCTGCGGCGCCATGCCGTACTGCGCGGCGGACTGGATGAGGTACTGCGAGAGCTCCTCCTGCGAGACCTGCACGTCGGCCTGCTCGGCGATCGTGTCGAGCAGCACCTGCGTGCGGAACTGCTTCTCGCTGGCCTCGGTCACCTCGGCGCGGTGCACGTCGTCCTCGAGACGACCCTCGCCCTCGAGGTGGTTGTGCACCTCGTCCTCGATGAGCTGCGGCGGGACCGGGATCTCGATCTGCGCGAGAAGCGTCTCGACGAGCTTGTCGCGGGCGGCGGAGCCCTGCGTGAAGACGCCCTGCTGCTCGACGCGCTCACGCAGGCTGTCGCGCAGCTCGGCGATGGTGTCGAACTCGCTCGCGATCTGCGCGAACTCGTCGTCGGCCTCGGGAAGCTCGCGCTCCTTGACGGCCTTGACGCTGACGGAGACCTCCGCCTCCTTGCCGGCGTGGTCGCCGCCGACGAGGGCGGAGCGGAAGGTGGTGTCCTCACCGGCGGTGAGCGACTCGATCGCGTCGTCGATGCCCTCGAGGAGCTCGCCGGAGCCGATCTCGTACGAGACGCCCTCGGCGCGGTCGATCTCGGCGCCGTCGATGGTGGCGACGAGGTCCAGCTCGACGAAGTCGCCCTTGGCCGCGGGGCGGTCGACGGGGATGAGCGTGCCGAAGCGGGCGCGCATGTTCTCCAGCTCGGCGTCGAGGGCGGCCTCGTCGGCCTCCACGGCGTCGACCTCGAGGGTGATGCCCGCGTAGTCGGGGAGCTCGATCTCCGGGCGCACGTCGACCTCGACGTCGACGAGGAGGTCGCCCGAGAAGTCCTTCTCGCTCGGCCACTGCGTGATCTCGGCCGACGGACGGCCGACGATGCGGAGCTTGTGCTCGGCGGTCGCCTCGCGGAAGAACTTGTCCAGGCCCTCGTTGACGGCGTGCTCGATGACGGCGCCGCGGCCGATGCGCTGGTCGATGATCGGAGCGGGCACCTTGCCCTTGCGGAAGCCGGGGATCTGGACGTCCTGCGCGATGTGCTCGTAGGCGTGCGCGATCCTGGGCTTGAGGTCGTCCGGGGTGACCGTGATGGTGAGCTTGACCCGGGTCGGGGTCAGCTTCTCGACGGTGCTGTTCGCCATGCTGGTGTGTTCTCCTTGTGGTTTCCGCGCAGAACGCGGCTGGAAGGTCGTGGGGTCGAGTCGGGGCGACAGGAGTTGAACCTGCGACCTCCCGCTCCCAAAGCGGGCGCTCTACCAAGCTGAGCTACGCCCCGGGGAATCCGCACGCAGATTCAGCCCCATCGAGTCTAACGGACAGGAGCACGCCCGACCGTCCGCTATGATCGATGGAGTCCGGACTCCGGTTCCGGGGGTGTAGCTCAATGGTAGAGTCTCAGTCTTCCAAACTGATTGCGCGGGTTCGATTCCCGTCACCCCCTCTCCTTCCGCGCAGCCTCGCCCCGATCAGAGCTGCTTCCGCATCTGCTGCGTGACCACCTCGTAGCCCGCCGTCTCGTACATCCCGATCGCCGTCCGGTTCCCGCCGAAGACGTTGAGCTCGAGCGCCGTCGCGCCCGCAGCGCGTGCCGCGTGCTCCGCCGCCGCGAGCAGGCCGCGCCCCAGTCCCTCGCCTCGTCCACGGTCATCGTCCGCACCGTCACGCCTGGCATGCGCTCATCCTGGCAGTCCCACGCCCCGCGACGGGGACCCGCTGCGTCCAATACGCTGACAGCAGATACACGCAGTCCCCGACCGGAAGGCCCGAGCGAATGGATATGTCGTGACGGATGCGCTCCCCTCCGGACCTGTCGCGCCGCAGAGCCCACCGCACGGTGGACACCACCTGCCGAGCGTGCTGTCACAACCTCGGGATGCACGACCCTCCCACGCTACGAGCACCGGGAGCGGAGGACGTCGTCGCCCCCGCCGTCGGGTCGTCGTCGGCCTCCTCGGCGGATTCGTCGTGGTCGGCGGCCTGGCCACCGCGCAGGTGTCCGCGGACCTCGGCTATGACGACGCCCGGAGCGACTTCGAGACGGCCTCGCGGAGCTTCCAGGCGCAGAGCACGGAGGTCGATCACCGCTACGGAGAACTCGTCGAATCGACCGAAGCGGGACACGTGATCCTCGACACCGGGGACACCAGCCTCCCCGTGCCCGATGACGCCTGGGACTCGTTGATGTCTGCCGTCGCCGACGGTGAGGCGATCGGCGCCGAGGTCGAGAAGGTCGCCGCGGCGACGCCTCCGCAGAGCGGAGAGAAGCCGTCGTGGTTCTGGGAGCTCTTCGGAGCCACGGCGGAGCTCCACGCGGACCAGGAACGGGTGGAGGACCTCGTCGACGACCTGAGGAAGGCCTCCACCGACGCCGCCGACGGCCGGACCGCCGTCTCCGAGAGCGGAATCGCGGTCGTCACGGCAGCCGGAAGCGCCGCGGATACCTTCGAGGCCGGGCACCTCTCCGCCCGCAACGACGCCGTGATCGCCCTGCGCGCCGCAGCCGCGGACGCCTCGGCCGTGACCGCCGTCGATGACGCCACCGCCTCCGTCTACGTCGCACTGCAGGAGGCGGCCGCGCAGGTCGTGGCGACCGAGGCGGAGGAGATGGCGGAGAAGGCGGGTCCGCTGCGGAACGCTCGACTCGAGATCGAGGCCTTCGCCCGCACACTCGCTCCCGGGGTCCTGCTGGAGTTCGACTGGGCCCCCGTCGTCAACGGCGCCGGATACAACGGCAGTATGGGCGGTTACACGACCTGGTGGTGGGACACACCGGGACGCGCAGTCATCGAGCTGTCCGACTCGGTCGCGGAGCAGTGGCCCGCGGAACGCAGCAAGGCGCTCGTCGCCCACGAGGTGGGCCACGCCATCAGCGTCAAATGTCAGGACATGTACGACTCATCCACCCAGGACAGCATCGAGAAGTGGGCGACGGCCTGGGCGATCAGCATGGGATTCACGGACGACGCGAACGGGGTCTGGGCCTACGGGTATCCCCCGCAGAACTACATCGACGCGGCCGCCGGCTGCCGCTGAGACGGCAGAAGCCGCCGTGGTCGCCACGGCGGCTTCTCCTCTCGCTCAGTCGACGGTCACTGACCCCGACGCTCGCGGAGCTGGGTGAGGGCGTCCTCCAGGAGCTGGACGGCCTCTTCGTCCGTGCGACGCTCCTTCACGTATGCCAGGTGCGTCTTGTACGGCTCGGCCTTGGCGACGGCAGGAGGGTTCTCCTTGTCGCGCCCGGCCGGAAGACCGGACTGCGGGTGGTCGATGATCTCCGGGATCTCCTCCTCGGGGAGACCGGCGGCGAAGTAGCGGACAGTCTCGTTGCCGAGACCGTCCCAGTACGACACCGCGATGCGGTCGGCGTGGTAGCCGTGGTCCTGCTCCCCCATGGGACCGGAACCGACACGGGTACCGCGGATCGCGTTTCCACCGGTAGCCATCAGATCACCTCGAACTTCGTGATGAGGCCGAGCGCCACGATGGCGATGAACCACGTGAGCGCCAGGACGACGGTGAAGCGGTTCAGGTTCCGCTCCGCGAGACCGGAGGAGCCGACCGCAGTGGTCATGCCGCCGCCGAACATGTCGGACAGGCCGCCGCCGCGACCCTTGTGCAAGAGGATGAGGAGAGTCAGCAGGACGCTGGTGATGCCCAGCACGACCTGCAGGACGAACTCGAGGATTGCCACGGAAAGAGCCTTTCGCTGGGGCCGGAGCGCCCCCGTAACGGTCAAGTATACGGTGCAGCGGGGCCGGAGCCCCGCCGCACTCACACGCCGACGTGCTTCTCGAAGCGGATGATCGCCGCGAACTCGTCGACGACGAGGCTCGCGCCGCCGACCAGAGCGCCGTCCACGTCGGGCTCGCGCATGAAGCTGGCGATGTTGGCCGCCTTGACCGAGCCGCCGTAGAGGATGCGGGTGCGGGCCGCCGCCTCGTCACCGAGGACCTTCGCGATCACACCGCGGAGCGCCGCGCAGACATCCTGCGCCTGCTGCGGAGTGGCCGCCTGGCCCGACCCGATGGCCCAGACGGGCTCATACGCCACGACGATGTCAGCCGACGGGGAGACGCCCTGGAGGGCGGCCTCGAGCTGTCCGGCCGGAACCGCGCTGGCACCGAACTTCTCCAGGTCCTCCGCTGTCTCGCCGACGCAGATCACCGGGGAGAGGCCGTGCTTGAGCGCAGCCTTCACCTTGCCGGCCACGATCTCGTCGGACTCCGCGTGGTACTCGCGACGCTCGGAGTGTCCGATGATGACGTACTTCGCGTCGAGCTTCGCCAGGAACGCCCCGGAGATCTCGCCCGTGTACGCACCGGAGTCGTGCGCCGAGACATCCTGTGCACCGAACGCGAACGGGATCTTGTCCGCATCGATCAGCGTCTGCACGCTGCGGATGTCCGTGAAGGGCGGGAAGACCGCCACCTCCACGGATCCGTCCTCGTGCTTGGCGTCCTTCAGCGTCCAGTGCAGCTTCTGCACGAACGCCACCGCCTGCAGGTGGTCCAGGTTCATCTTCCAGTTGCCCGCGATCAGCGGGGTACGGGAGCTCACGCCCATCCGAGGACCTCCAGCCCAGGTAGTTTCTTGCCCTCGAGGAATTCGAGGGATGCGCCGCCGCCGGTCGAGATGTGCCCGAACTGGTCGTCGGTGAATCCCAGCTGGCGGACGGCTGCGGCGGAGTCGCCGCCGCCGACGACGCTCAGGCCGTCGACCTCGGTCAGCGCCTGCGCGACCGCCTTGGTACCCGCGGCGAAGGCGGGGAACTCGAACACACCCATCGGGCCGTTCCAGAACACCGTCTTCGATCCGCGGATGACCTCGGCGAAGCGCGCCGCGGTCTCCGGCCCGATGTCCAGGCCGATGCCCGACGAGCCGAACGCCGTCTCCTCGATCGCGTCCGCGGCGGCCACCTCGTGGTCCGCGTCGGCGCCGAAGGACGCGGCGACGACAACGTCGGTGGGGAGCACGAGCTCCACGCCGCGCTCGGCCGCCTCGGCGATGTAGCCCCGGACGGTGTCGAGCTGGTCCTCCTCGAGGAGGCTCGACGCGACGGCATGACCCTGCGCCTTCAGGAAGGTGAAGAGCATGCCACCGCCGACGAGGATGCGGTCCACCCGCGGCAGCAGGTGGGAGATGACTCCGAGCTTGTCGCTCACCTTGGACCCACCGAGCACCACCGCGTACGGACGCTCCGGGTTCTCCGTCAGGCGGTCGAGCACGTCGAGCTCGGTCGCGATCAGGAGGCCGGCCGCCGAGGGCAGCAGCTTCGCGAGGTCGTAGACGCTCGCCTGCTTGCGGTGCACGACGCCGAAGCCGTCGGAGACGAGCACGTCGCCCAGCTCCGCGAGCTGCGCCGCGAAGGCACCACGCTCGGCGTCGTCCTTCGAGGTCTCCCCGGGGTTGAACCGGAGGTTCTCGATCACGACGACCTGGCCGTTCTCGAGGGACGCCACGGCATCCTTCGCGGCATCGCCGACCGTGTCGCCCGCGAAGGCGACCGGCGCGCCGAGCAGCTCGGACAGTCGCTGGGCGACCGGCTCGAGGCTGTACTGCGGGTCGGGGGCGCCGTCGGGACGGCCGAGGTGCGAGCAGACGACGACGCGGGCGCCCGCGTCGATGAGGGTCTTCAGGGTCGGCAGCGAGGCGCGGACACGGCCATCGTCCGTGATGACCCCGTCCCGCAGGGGGACGTTCAGATCACAACGGACGATGACGCGCTTGCCCTCGAGCGAACCCAGTGAGGCCAGGGTGCGCAGAGTCATGTGTCGGAGCTCAGATGCGCTCGGCGACGTACTCGGTCAGGTCGACGAGACGGTTGGAGTAGCCCCACTCGTTGTCGTACCAGCTCGAGACCTTGATCAGGTTGCCGCTGACGTTGGTGAGCGTGGAATCGAAGATCGACGAGTGCGGGTTGTGCACGATGTCGCTCGACACGATCGGGTCCTCGTTGTACTGCAGGTACCCGGCCAGACGACCCTCGGCCGCAGCCTTCTTGTAGGCCTCGTTGACCTCGTCCACCGTGAGGTTCTCGCGGTCCGTGATGAGCGTCAGGTCGACGATCGAGCCCGTAGGAACCGGCACGCGGTAGGAGGAGCCGCTGAGCTTGCCGTTCAGCTCCGGGAGGACGAGGCCGATGGCCTTCGCGGCACCCGTCGAGGCCGGCGTGATGTTGATCGCGGCGGCGCGGGCGCGGCGGAGGTCCTTGTGCGGACCGTCCTGCAGGTTCTGGTCGGCGGTGTAGGCGTGGGCCGTCATCATGAAGCCACGGTCGATGCCGAAGGCGTCGTTGAACACCTTGGCCAGCGGCGCGAGGCAGTTCGTCGTGCAGGAGGCGTTGGAGATGATGTGGTCCGTCTCCGGGTTGTACGTCTCCTCGTTCACGCCCATGACGATGGTGCGGTCGTCACCCGTGGCCGGAGCCGAGATGAGGACCTTCTTCGCACCGGCGTCGATGTGCTTGCGCGCGGCGTCGGCGTTGGTGAAGAAGCCGGTGGACTCGATGACGATGTCCACGCCCAGCTCGCCCCACGGGAGGTTGGCGGGGTCACGCTCTGCGAAGGCCTTGATCTCCTTGCCGTCGACGGTGATGCTGTCGTCGTCGTACGTGATCTCGGCGTCGAGGACGCCGCTGACCGAGTCGTACTTCAGCAGGTGTGCCAGGGTCTTGTTGTCGGTGAGGTCGTTGACCGCGACGATCTCAAGGTCTGCTCCCTGCGCGAGAGCTGCGCGGAAGTAGTTGCGTCCGATGCGGCCGAAGCCGTTGATACCGATCTTGACAGACACTCAGGTCTCCCTGTTTCTCATGCGCCGAGCGCCGCCGTCGAGCGTGCGCCATGCGCGGGTTTTTTGGCTGAGATGGCGCCCCGACGAGCCGTGGGCCCGCCGGGACGCGACCCGATTACGACAGTACCAGCAGGCCGTTCGTCTGCTGACGGGCGACCTCGAGGCGCTGGGCGACGTTCTCCCAGTTGGCGATGTTCCACGCGGCCTTGACGTAGTCGGCCTTCACGTTGAGGTAGTCGAGGTAGAAGGCGTGCTCCCACATGTCCAGCTGGAACAGCGGGATGGTGCCCTGCGCGGTGTTCGACTGCTGGTCGAAGAGCTGCTGGATGATGAGGCGCGAGCCGATCGAGTCCCAGCTCAGGACGGCCCAGCCGGAACCCTGGATCCCGGTGGCGGCGGCGGTGAAGTGCGCCTGGAACTTCTCGAAGGAGCCGAAGTACTCGTCGATGGCCGCCTTGAGCTCGCCCTCGGGCTGGCCGCCACCGTTCGGCGAGAGGTTGGTCCAGAAGATCGAGTGGTTGACGTGCCCGCCGAGGTTGAACGCGAGGTCCTTCTCGAGCTTGTTCACGTTCGCGAGGTTGCCGCTCTCGCGGGCCTCGGCCAGCTGCTCCAGCGCGGTGTTGGCGCCCGCGACGTAGGTCGCGTGGTGCTTGTCGTGGTGCAGCTCCATGATCTTGCCGCTGATGTGCGGCTCGAGAGCGGCGAAGTCGTAGGGAAGGTCGGGGAGCGTGTAGGTTGCCATATCGCATTCATCCAATCCGCGCCGCGCCGCGGCGCTTGCCGATGCTCCGCGTCGCCGATGTGCGACGGAGAGCGGACGACTTTCATCCTACTGACGACAACGCCTCGGGTGTCCGGATCCTTCCGGGGGTTGACACGCCGTCCAGGGCGGCGTCACCCGGATCAGACGTCGAGACCGGCGGGGACGGCGGCCTCGGTCCCCGGGATGCCCTCCTGCTGCGCGCGCTTGTCCGCCATCGCCAGTAGGCGGCGGATGCGGCCGGCCACGGCGTCCTTGGTGAGCGGAGGGTCGGCGTGGTGTCCCAGCTCGTCGAGGCTGGCGTCGCGGTGCGCGAGGCGGAGCTCGCCGGCGACACGGAGGTGGTCGGGCACCTCGTCGGCCAGGATCTCGAGAGCGCGCTCGACACGGGCGCACGCCGCCACGGCGGCCTGCGCGGAACGGCGGAGGTTCGCGTCGTCGAAGTTGACGAGACGGTTGACGCCGGCGCGCACCTCGCGGCGCTGTCGCAGCTCCTCCCAGGCGAGAGCGGTGCGCTGGGCGCCCATCTCGCTGAGGATGGTGCGGATGGCCTCGCCCTCGCGGACGACGACGCGGGGAAGCCCGCGGACCTCGCGGGCCTTCGCGGCGACGCCGAGACGGTGAGCGGCACCCACGAGCGCCATGGCCGCCTCGGACGACGGGCAGGCGACCTCGAGCATGGCGGAGCGGCCCGGCTCGCTGAGCGTCCCCGCGGCGAGGAACGCCCCGCGCCAGAGACCGGCGACCTCCGCACGGGAACCCGTTGTGAGGCGGTTCGGGAGTCCGCGGACCGGGCGGCGACGCTGGTCGAGCAGTCCGGTCTGGCGGGCCAGGGTCTCCCCCTGCGCGATGACCCGAACGGCCCAGCGGGCGCCGTCGTTGGCGGTGCTCGACTGCACCTGGGCGATCTCCGGACGGACGCCGTAGATCTCGGCGAGGTCGCGGGCCACACGGCGGGCGAGGGTCTCGGCATCGACCTCCGCTTCCACCGCCACACGGCCGGCGATGGAGTGCAGACCACCGGCGAACCGGAGGATGGCCGTCACCTCAGCGACGCGCACCGTGGGGGGTGCATTGCGGATGCTGACGAGCTCAGCCTTGACGTCGGTGGTTAGTGCCACGAGACTCCTTCACGTTCACGCGCCGGGTCGCGACGCAAACCTCCAGCTTACTCGCTCGGGGGCCTATTCCCTGCCGAGGTCGCGGTGGCGGACGTTGACCGCGACGCCCGGGATTCCCGCCAGTCGACGGGCGAGCTCCTCGGACATGGCGACCGAACGGTGCTTGCCGCCCGTGCACCCGATGGCGATCGTGGAGTGGCTCTTGTTCTCGCGCTGGTACCCCTCGAGGACGGGGACGAGAGCCTTCGCGTAGGCGTCGAGGAACTCCTCCGCACCGTCGCGGGAGAGCACGTACTCCCGTACCGTCTCGTCCTGCCCCGTGAGTCCGCGGAGGTCTTCGTTCCAGTACGGGTTCGGCAGGAACCGCATGTCGGCGACGACGTCGACGTCGGTGGGGAGCCCGTATTTGAATCCGAAGCTGAGCAGCGTGACGCGGTGCCGCGCCTCCCCCTCCTCGGAGAAGATGTCGGACACCTTCGTCGCCAGCTGATGGATGTTCAACGCCGTGGTGTCGATCACGAGGTCTGCGGCCTCGCGGATCGGCGCCAGCCGCGTGCGCTCGGTGCGGATGCCGTCGAGAAGCGTCCCATCGCCCTGGAGCGGGTGGGGGCGACGCACCGCCTCGAACCGACGGACGAGGACGTCGTCGGACGCATCGAGGAACAGCACGCGGATCGATCCCCGGGTGCGCAGCACACGCGCCACCTCGGGGAAGTCGTCGAAGAGGTTGCGACCGCGGACGTCGACCACCGCGGCGACCTTCGGCAGCGAATCCCCGCCCATGCCGGTGAGGTCGAGCAGCGGACGAAGAATCTGCGGCGGCAGGTTGTCCACGACGTACCAGCCGAGATCCTCGAGCGCATTGGCCACCGTGGTGCGCCCCGCGCCGGACATCCCGGTGACGATGAGGAACTCGCCCTTCTCCCCGTCAGACATCGCTACTCACTGCTCCTTCTCCCCCTCGGCCTCCCAGCCTAGCGAGTGGACAGGTGCGTATGGATGTTCTGGGCCAGCACCGGTCCGATCCCCTGGACCTCCTGGATCTGGTGGGGTTCGGCGGAGCGCAGCGCCGTGACCGAGCCGAAGTGCTTCAGCAGGACCTTGATCCGCGACGCACCCAGACCGGGCACCTCGGCGAGCACCGTCGTGATGTCCTTCTTGCGCTTCTTCCGCTGGTGCGTGATGGCGAATCGATGCGCCTCATCGCGGAGCCGCTGGAGCAGGTAGAGAGATTCGCTGGTCCGCGGGAGGATGACGGGGAAATCATCTCCCGGAAGCCAGATCTCCTCCAGGCGCTTGGCGATGCCGCAGACGGCGATCTCGGTGTGTCCGGAGTCGCGGAGGGCTCGGGCAGCGGCCTCGACCTGGGGCTGCCCTCCGTCCACGAGCAGCAGCTGCGGTGGGTAGGCGAACCGGGGCTTCCGGCGCACACCCGCCTCGCCGACGTCTTCCGCGACCACCTCGTCGGTGGTCGGGTCGACGGTCTCCTGCTCCTCCGGGCGGTCGAGGTAGGCCAGCCGACGCCGCAGCACCTGGTACATGGAGTCGGTGTCGTCCGTGGTCTCCGCGATGTTGAAGGTGCGGTACTGGTCCTTGCGCGGCAGCCCGTCCTCGAACACGACCATGGAAGCGACCACGTTCGTTCCCCCGAGGTGCGAGATGTCGAAGCACTCGATCCGGAGCGGCGCCTCCTCCATGCCCAGCGCTTCCTGCAGGTCGGTCAGCGCCTGCGTGCGCGCGACGTAGTCGCTCGTCCGACGGGTCTTGTGCCTGATCAGCGCCTGCTGGGCGTTCAGGGTAGCCGTGCGCATGAGGTCGGCCCGCTGGCCGCGGTGCGCCACCGCGATCTCGACCTTCCGGCCTCGACGTCCACGCAACCACACCTCCAGCTCGGAGGCGTCGTCGGGAAGCACCGGGACGAGGATGCGGCGCGGCACGTCCTGCGCCTCCCCGTAAGCCTGCTGGAGGACCTGCTCCACGAGCTCCCCGCCGGAGATGTCGATCTCCTTCTCGATCGTCAGGGCCCGGACCCCTCGAACACGACCGCCGCGGATGACGAAGTGCTGCACCGCGGCCGCGAGCTCGTCCTCGGCGATGCCGAACAGGTCGGCGTCCTCGTCCGCCGGCAGCACGAGGGCGCTCTTGCCGAGCACGGCCTCGATCGCGGAGAGCTTGTCCCGGAACTTCGCGGCCGCCTCGTAGTCCATCGCCGCCGACGCGGCGAGCATGCGTTGCGTGAGCTCGCGCGTGAAGCGTTCGTCACCGCCCGCCATGAACGCGACGAAATCGTCGACCATGGCGCGATGCTCCTCGATCGACACCGTCATCGAGCACGGCCCGCCGCACTTGCCGATCTGCCCGGGGAAGCACGGGCGGCCCGTCTGCATCGCACGCTTGTAGCTCGCGTCGCTGCAGGTGCGGATGGGGAAGGCCTTGATCATCAGGTCGATGGTCTCGTGCACCGCCCAGACCTTCGGATAGGGACCGAAGTAGCGGGCCCCCGGGATCTTCCGGTTCCGAGTCACGAGCACGCGCGGCGCCTCGTCGCCCAGCGTCACGGCCATGAACGGGTACGACTTGTCGTCCCGGTACTTGACGTTGAACGGCGGATCGAACTCCTTGATCCACATGTACTCGAGCTGGAGGGAGTCGACGTCGGTGGGCACGACCGTCCACTCCACCGACGCCGCCGTCGTCACCATCCGACGCGTGCGCTCATGCAGCGTCCGCAGCGGAGCGAAGTAGTTCGACAGCCGCTGACGGAGGTTCTTCGCCTTCCCGACGTACAGCACCCGGCCGTTGGCGTCGCGGAACCGGTACACCCCCGGGTCGGTCGGGATCTCGCCCGCCCGGGGCTTGTACGGCAGCACGTCGGCCATCAGCTGGCCTTCCGCGCAGAGCGCCCCTCACCCAGGATCTCGGCGAGGAACTGGCCGGTGTGGCTCTCCTCGACCCGCGCGATCTGCTCCGGCGTGCCGGTGGCGAGGATCGTGCCGCCGCCGGAACCGCCCTCCGGACCCAGGTCGATCACCCAGTCGGCCGACTTGATCACGTCGAGGTTGTGCTCGATCACGATCACCGTGTTGCCCTTGTCGACCAGACCGTTCAGCACCTCGAGGAGCTTGCGCACGTCCTCGAAGTGCAGACCCGTCGTCGGCTCGTCGAGCACGTAGATGCTCCGACCGTTGCTGCGGCGCTGGAGCTCGGTCGCGAGCTTCACGCGCTGCGCCTCACCACCGGAGAGCGTGGTCGCGGACTGCCCGAGGCGGACGTACCCCAGCCCCACGTCGACGAGGGTCTTCATGTAGCGGTGGATGGCCTGGATCGGCTCGAAGAACTCGGCCGCCTCCTCGATGGGCATCTCCAGCACCTCGGCGATGTTCTTGCCCTTGTAGTGCACGGCGAGGGTGTCGCGGTTGTACCGCTTGCCGTGGCACACCTCGCAGTCCACGTACACGTCCGGGAGGAAGTTCATCTCGATCTTGATCGTGCCGTCACCCGAGCAGGCCTCGCAGCGTCCGCCCTTGACGTTGAAGCTGAACCGGCCCGGCTGGTAGCCGCGGACCTTCGCCTCGGGCGTCTCGCTGAAGAGCGTGCGGATGCGGTCGAAGACGCCGGTGTAGGTCGCCGGGTTCGATCGCGGGGTGCGGCCGATCGGCGCCTGGTCGACGTGCACGACCTTGTCGAGGTTGTCGAGGCCGGTCACGCGGGTGTGCTTGCCCGGCACCGTTCGCGCGCCGTTGAGCCGCGACGCGAGCACCTGGTACAGGATGTCGTTCACGAGGGACGACTTCCCGGATCCGCTGACGCCGGTGACCGCGGTGAGGACGCCGAGCGGGAAGTCCGCCGTGACGTTGCGGAGGTTGTTGGCGCGCGCGCCCACGACGCTCAGCATGCGCTTCTTGTCGATCTTCCGGCGCTTCGCCGGCATCGGGATCTCTCGACGGCCCGAGAGGTAGTCGCCGGTCATGGAGTCGGTGTCGGCGAGAAGCGCGGAGTACGGCCCGGAGTGGACCACCGCTCCGCCGTTCACACCCGCGCCGGGACCGATGTCGACCACCCAGTCCGCGGCCTCGATCGTCTCTTCGTCGTGCTCGACGACGATCAGGGTGTTCCCGAGATCGCGCAGCGTGAGCAGCGTCTCGATGAGACGCCGGTTGTCGCGCTGGTGCAGTCCGATCGACGGCTCGTCGAGGACGTAGAGCACGCCGGTCAGCCCGGAGCCGATCTGCGTGGCGAGGCGGATGCGCTGGGCCTCGCCACCCGACAGCGAGCCGGCCGAACGGCTGAGGTTGAGGTAGGACAGACCGACCTGGAGGAGGAAGTCGAGGCGCAGCCGGATCTCACGGAGCACCTGGGCGGCGATCTTGGCCTCGCGGTCGGTGAGGTGCAGCTTCTCCATGAAGGCCCGGGCGTCGGCCAGGCTCAGGTGCGAGACCTCGGCGATGGAGTGACCGTGCACCTGCACGGCCAGCACCTCGGGCTTGAGACGGTCGCCGTTGCAGACCGGGCACGGGACCTCGCGGAGGTACTCGCCCCACCGGCTGCGCTGGGTGTCTGACTCGGCCTGCAGGTACTGCCGCTCGATGTACGGCACCACGCCCTCGAAACCGGAGGCATAGCGCATCTCACGGCCGTAGCGGTTCTTCCACTTGACGGTGACCTTGTAGTTCTCTCCGCGCAGGACTGCTTCCTTGACGTCGGAGTGCAGTTCGCGCCACGGGGTGTCGAGGGAGAAGTCGAGGTCGCGGGAGAGTCCTTCGAGCAGGCGCTCGTAGTACTGGAAGAGCCCCTTGCCCTGCGTGGTCCACGGGATGATGACGCCCTCGCGGATCGAGAGGTCTTCGTCGCCGAGCATCAGATCGACGTCCACCGACATGCGGGTGCCGAGGCCCGAGCAGGCGGGGCAGGCGCCGAACGGCGCGTTGAAGGAGAACGTGCGCGGCTCGATCTCGGTGAGGGTGAGCGCGTGGCCGTTGGGGCACGCGAGCTTCTCCGAGAAGGTCTGCCAGGCGTCGTCTCCCTCGCCGTCGACGTAGTTGACCTGCACCACACCGCCGGCGAGTCCGAGAGCGGTCTCCACCGAGTCGGTCACACGTCCGAGGATGTCCGGCGAGGCGACGAGGCGGTCGACGACCACGGCGATGTCGTGCTTGTAGCTCTTCTTGAGCGTCGGCGGCTCGGCCAGCTGGATGAGCTCGCCGTCGACGATCGCCCGCGAGTACCCCTTCGCCCCGAGCTCCCGGAACAGGTCGACGAACTCGCCCTTCTTCTGCGAGACGATCGGCGCGACGACCTGGTAGCGGGTGCGCTCCGGGAGCTCCATGAGCTGGTCGGCGATCTGCTGGACGGTCTGACGCTGGATCTTCTCCCCGCACACCGGACAGTGCGGAACGCCGATGCGCGCCCAGAGCAGACGCATGTAGTCGTAGATCTCGGTGATCGTGCCGACCGTCGACCGAGGGTTGCGGTTCGTCGACTTCTGATCGATCGAGACCGCCGGGCTCAGCCCCTCGATGAAATCGACGTCCGGCCGGTCGACCTGGCCGAGGAACTGTCGCGCGTAGGCGCTCAGCGACTCGACGTACCGACGCTGCCCCTCGGCGAAGATCGTGTCGAAGGCGAGGCTCGACTTCCCCGATCCGGAGAGGCCGGTGAAGACCACCAGCGAGTCACGGGGGATGTCGATGTCGACGTTCTTGAGATTGTGCACGCGGGCGCCGCGGACACTGAGTTTTCCTGGGGAAGCAACGGGGACGATGGGCACCGAACAAGTCTACGAGGGGCCACGGACATCGGCTCCGAGAACGCCCAACGCTTGGGCTCCCGGCGAGGTGGCTTCCTCGAGTCGTCACGGCGAGCGGCCCGCTCTACGCCGGACGCGGAACCGATCAGCTCTGGTCCGAGCGCCGCCCCGCGAAGGCCCCGAGCCCGTCCCGGAGAGCGGCGATCTCACCGATGCCCATCCCGACGGCGGCCATCACCTGCCGCGGCACGTCCACGGCCCCCGCGCGCAGAGCCGCGCCGGCGTTGGTGAGCGTGATCTCCAGCCGACGCTCGTCCTCACTGCTGCGCTGGCGCGTCACCAGGCCGTCGGCCTCGAGTCTCTTGACGAGGGGCGACGCAGTCGCGGGCTCCAGCGCGAGGTCGGCCGCGAGGTCGTTCAGGGTCCGCGGCGACCGCTCCCACAGGGCGAGCATCACCAGGTACTGCGGGTGCGTCAACCCGAGCGGCTCGAGGATCGGCCGATAGATCGCGACGACGTTCCGCGCCGCCGTGACCACGGCGAAGCAGAGCTGGTTCTCGAGCCGGAGCAGATCATCGGTGTCAGTCACGATCCCGACTATACATCTGCACGAATCATTAGTACACTAATGAACATGTCACGCGACTCCAGCCGCCCTCCTCTTCGCACCCGCATCCGCGAGGCGGGGGGCCTTTACACCTGGGTGAACACCAACCTCGTGCGTCTCGCCGGTCCGGCCTCGGTCGGACCCTACGAGAAGACGCCCCCGCCCAGCGCCGCAGAGCGCGCGGAACGGGCCTGTCCGCTGTGCGGGGCGCCGATGACCGAGCACGAGATCGATCGCTCGGGCCCGAAGACGCTGGTGCACTGCCCGTAAGCTCGCTCGGCGTCAGTCGTCGTCATCGGTGAGCGCGGCACCGACCGACTCCCGGGCCATGTCGATCCACGTCATGAGCGCGGCGTCGTCGGCGATCGCCGAGGCTGCGACATCGATCCAGCCGGACCCCATGGTGCGTGATCCCATCACGGCACGCGCGGCCCCGGGCAGCGTCACGGCGACAGCCCCGTTCTCCTCATCCACGCGGACGAGAAGCGTCCCGTCCTTCCGGGCGCCCACGAGGATGCGCCCCTCGTCGAGGAACGCCCTGGTCCCGAACATCCGGCGCTCCTCGATGGAAGGGTCGGCCCCGAGCAGCGCGCGGACGCGGTCGGCGAGTTCCTCTCCTGCGGCGTCCATATCGTCTCCGTCTACGCGTGCCCGGCCCGCTCCATCGACCGGAGCTCCTTCTTCAGATCCTGCACTTCGTCGCGCAGACGCCCGGCGAGCTCGAACTTCAGCTCGGCGGCCGCCGCGAGCATCTGATCGGTGAGGTCCTGGATCGTCGCCTCCAGCTGCTGTGCGCCCTCGGCTGCGATCCCGGTTCGCCGCAGGTTCGGTGTCGGCGACTTGCCCTTGCCCGACGCGCGGCCCCGGCCGGACATCAGCTCCGCCGTGTCCTGCCCCTCGCGCGCCAGCACCTCGGTGATGTCGGCGATGCGCTTGCGCAGCGGCTGCGGATCGATGCCGTGCTCCTTGTTGTACGCGATCTGCTTCTCACGCCGGCGGTCGGTCTCCTCGATGGCCTTCGCCATGGAGTCCGTCATGTTGTCCGCGTACATGTGCACTTCACCGGAGACGTTTCGCGCGGCGCGACCGATGGTCTGAATGAGCGACGTCCCGGAGCGGAGGAAGCCCTCCTTGTCCGCGTCGAGGATCGCGACGAGCGACACCTCCGGGAGGTCGAGTCCCTCTCGCAGCAGGTTGATACCCACCAGGACGTCGTACACACCGGCGCGCAGTTCGCTGAGAAGCTCGACGCGACGCAGGGTGTCGACGTCGGAGTGCAGGTAACGCACCCGGACGCCGTGCTCGCCGAGGAAGTCGGTCAGCTCCTCCGCCATCTTCTTCGTGAGGGTCGTGACGAGGACGCGCTCGTCCCGCTCCACGCGAAGCCTGATCTCCTCGAGCAGATCGTCGATCTGTCCCTTCGACGGTTTGACGATGATCTCCGGGTCGACCAGTCCCGTCGGGCGGATGATCTGCTCCACCACACCGTCGGCGATGCCCATCTCGTACTTGCCCGGGGTCGCCGACAGGTAGACGGTCTGCCCCACGCGGTTCTTGAACTCGTCCCAGCGCAGTGGTCGGTTGTCCATCGCGCTCGGCAGGCGGAAGCCGTGGTCGACGAGCGTGCGCTTGCGGGAGGCGTCGCCTTCGTACATCGCGCCGATCTGCGGCACCGTCACGTGGGACTCGTCGATGACGAGCAGGAAGTCGTCCGGGAAGAAGTCGAGGAGCGTGTGCGGGGGCTCCCCCGGCATGCGCCCGTCCATGTGACGCGAGTAGTTCTCGATACCGGAGCAGAAACCGAGCTGCTGCAGCATCTCCAGGTCGAACGTCGTCCGCATCCGGAGGCGCTGCGCCTCGAGGAGCTTGCCCTGACGTTCGAACTCCTTCAGCCGCTCCTCCAGCTCGTGCTCGATCGTGCCGATGGAGCGCTGGATGACGTCGGTGCCCGCGACGTAGTGCGAGGCGGGGAAGATCGGCACGGCGTCGAGCTTCTCGATGACCTCGCCCGTGAGCGGGTGCAGCGAGTAGAGCGCCTCGATCTCGTCGCCGAAGAGCTCGATGCGGATGGCGTGCTCCTCGTACACCGGGATGATCTCGATCGTGTCGCCGCGGACACGGAAGTTGCCCCGCGAGAAGTCGACGTCGTTGCGGTTGTATTGCATCGCGATGAACTGCCGGATCAGGGCGTCGCGGTCGTACCGCTCACCCACCTGGAGCGCGACCATGGCGCGCAGGTACTCCTCCGGAGCACCCAGGCCGTAGATGCAGGAGACGGTCGATACCACGACCACATCCCGACGGCTCAGCAGGGAGTTCGTCGTCGAGTGGCGGAGACGCTCGACCTCCGCGTTGATCGAGGAGTCCTTCTCGATGAAGGTGTCCGTCTGCGGGACGTAGGCCTCGGGCTGGTAGTAGTCGTAGTACGAGACGAAGTACTCGACGGCGTTGTTCGGCATGAGCTCGCGGAACTCGTTGGCGAGCTGTGCGGCGAGGGTCTTGTTGTGCGCGAGCACGAGCGTGGGACGCTGCACCTGTTCGACGAGCCACGCCGTGGTCGCCGATTTGCCTGTTCCGGTCGCACCGAGCAGCACGATGTCCGTCTCTCCCGCATTGATGCGGGAAGCCAGCTCGGCGATGGCCTGCGGCTGGTCACCGGCGGGGGCGTACTCGCTGATGACCTCGAAGGGGCGGACACTGCGGGTGGGCTGCATACATCAAGCGTATGCCGCCCCTCCGACATCGGGGCCGCGTCCGTGCGCTCGGAGCCGGCCCCAGAGCGCGTCCGTCTGGGCCAGCGTGTCCGCGATCGATCCTGCGGTGTCGATGACGACGTCGGCGATCGCGAGCCGCCGCTCGTCCGGGACCTGGGCGGCGATCCGGCGGCGCGCCTCCTCCGGCGTCATCCCGCGCAGCCCGACGAGCCTCTCGAGACGGACCTCCTCGGGCGCGTGCGCGACGACGATCGCATCCCACGGGTCATCGACACGCGCCTCCACGAGAAGCGGCACGTCGTAGACGACGACAGCATCCGGATCGGCACGGAACGCGGCGTCGAAACGGCGCTGGGACTCGGCGCGCACGGCAGGGTGCACGATGGCGTTCAGCTGCGCGAGACGGTCCGGATCGGCGAACACGGTCGCCCCGAGAGCGGCCCGGTCGAGCGAACCGTCTCCGGCGATGACCTCGTCGCCGAACGTCCGCGCGATCGCGCCGAGCACCTCGGATCCCGGCGCCTGGACCTCGCGCACGATCCGATCAGCGTCGACGATCACCGCGCCGAGTTCGGCGAGACGGTTCGCGATGGTGGACTTCCCCGACGCGATGCCTCCGGTGAGAGCGATGAGCGGCATCCGACCATCCTGCCACGCCTGTCCGAGGGGGCGCCCGACGCTGCCGCGGAACAATCGGGAAAGCTTCGGTCCCTCTTGAGGAAGACTTGACGGTCCCCTGAGGTGCGCTGCGTAACGTCGAAGCCATGACGAACACGGATGCCCCCGCACGCCCTGACCGCACCGAGCGACGCTCCCGGCGCCGCCCGATCATGGCGTTCGCGCTGGCCGTGCTCGCTACCGGAGGAATCGGTGCCGCGCTCACGAGCGCCGCGTGGACCGACAACACCTTCTTCAGCGCTCCGGCCGCAGGAGCCACCTTCAACCTCCAGGGTTCCACCGACGGAACCACCTGGAAGGAGTCAGCCGCGAAGAACAGCATCGAGCTCGTCGTGCCCGCGGAGAAGCTGGCCAACCTGCTCCCCGGCGAGACCCGCACCATCAAGCTCTGGGTCAAGAACGCCAGCTCCGTCAACGCCGCACTCACCTCGACCGTCGAGTACGCCCCCGGTAACACGGCGACGGACTTCACGGTCAAGCCGACGGCGACGATCACCGGGCTCGCGGCGTCGCTGACCTCCTCCGGCTCCACGGCGACCGATGAGTTCGACCTCGTCGTCACCACCCCGGCCGACTGGCCGACGAGCAACCAGGGCAAGACCGGCACGATCCTGGTCACGGTCTCTGCCACCGCCACCAACTGACCCCCCAACCCCGCAGCAGAGACGAAGGACGAACCGTGGTGCAGCTCCTCCGCCGGCTCGCCCTGCCCGTGCTCTGGGCGCTGGCTGCCATGGGCGTGGGCTGCGGCGTCGTCTGGGGCGCCACGGCGATCGGGCTCATCCAGCCGCTCGTCGTGATCTCGGGCTCCATGGAACCCGAGATCATGACGGGCGACCTCCTCATCGCCACGAAGGTCCCCGCCGAATCCTTGGAGGTCGGTGACGTCGTCAGCCTGCCGAGCGCGCTGACCGACTCCCTGGTGACCCACCGCATCACCGCCATCGCGGACTCCGACGGCACGCGCACGGTCACCATGAAGGGCGACCACAACGAGTTCTCCGACGCGCTCGACTATCCGGTGACCGGCGACGTGTGGAAGCCGGCGGTACAGCTTCCCGGATGGGGAACCGCCATCATGCGGATGACGACGCCGGCGGTCGCCGTCCCGCTGTTCCTCGGTCTCCTGGGGCTGCTCGGCCTCAGCATGATGAGCCCGGCCGAGCGACCGGCACGAAAGCCCCTGACTACGTGACACCCGCACGAAGGTTCTCCCCGGCGGCCGGCCTCGTTGTCGCGATGGCTCTCGTCTTCCTGGCCGTCGCTCAGGGAATCGTCTCGACCACCAGCGCGGCGTGGACGGATCGGACCGTGGTCACGGCGACGATGACGTCCGCCTCGGCATGGTTGTCGCCGTTCGCGGGGAACACGTGCAAGGCCTACAGCAGCCCGTCGGCCGCCCCCACGACCTGCGCGATCACGGCGATCCGCTACGAGGAGATCAGCGACGCCTCCGGCCACTTCTACATCAGCACCAACGCACCGGGCGGGTCGCACCACGTCGAGGTCGACGTGGATCTGAAGAGGGCGACGGGCCTTCCCCGGACATGGACTTCCTGGACCGAAGCGGGGGTGCTCCCGGGCAGCCACGTCACGCCCGACCGCGCATGGACGTGCTCCTCGTTGCCGCGGCTCACCGGCCGCAGCCTCGACTGGCACCTCACCGACCTCCAGGTTCCGGTGACGCTGCAGCGCGGCATGGCGAACACGATCTGCGCCTGAGCCTCCTGGGCACGGCGCGGCACCCCTCAGCGCGCGAGCAGCTGCCGCCGGGAGCTGATCACGCCGGTGTCGAAGCCGGCGAGATGCAGGCCGCCGTGGAAACGGGCGTGCTCGATCTTGATGCAGCGGTCCATGACCACCGAGAGCCCGGCCGCCTCCGCGATCGCGGCCGCCTCCTCGTTCCAGGAGCCGAGCTGGAGCCACAGCGTCTTGGCCCCGCTGTCGACCGCCTCCTGCGCGACCCCTGGCAGGTCGTCATGACGACGGAAGACGTCGACGATGTCGGGCTGCACTGGCAGGGCACTCAACGACGGATACACCGGCTGCTCGAGGATCTCGGTCTCCCTCGGGTTCACGAGATAGACGTCGTAGGGCGTGCTGGAGAGCAGGTACGTCGCGACGAAGTAGGAGGCCCGCGCGGGGTTGCCCGACGCCCCGACGATGGCGATCGATCGCGCCCGCCGCAGCAGTCCGAACCGCTGCGGCTGCGTGGGGCCGGTCCAGGTGCGGCCCGGTTCGACGACCGCGGGGAGCGCGCAGCTGGCGGCATCCGTGGCCGGAGGAAGGGCGCAGGCGTCGCCGGCGGAGGTCGTGCTCATCGGTGGGCTCCCGTCGCGAGGGTGAGGGCCTGATCGAGGTCCCAGATGATGTCCTCCGCGTCCTCCAGGCCGACGGAGATGCGGATCAGGTCGGGGCGTACGCCGGCGGCGACGAGCTGCTCCTCGGTGAGCTGACGGTGCGTGGTGGAGGCCGGGTGGATCACCAGGGTGCGGGCGTCGCCGATGTTGGCGAGGTGGGACGCGAGCTGCAGGTTCTCGATGAACCCCTCCCCCGCGGCGCGGCCGTCCTCGGCGGCGACCCCGAACGCGAACACGGATCCCGGTCCCAGCGGCAGGTACCGGGCGGCACGCTCATGATGCGGATGACCTTCGAGCCCTGCCCAGGTGACGTAGGACACGCGCGGGTCTGCAGCCAGCCACTCGGCGACGACCCGGGCGTTGGCGATGTGAGCGTCGATGCGCTGGGGCAGCGTCTCTACGCCCTGCAGGAGCGTGAAGGCCGATTGCGGGCTCAGGGCGGGTCCGATGTCGCGCAGCTGTTCGGAGCGCAGCTTGGTGAGGAATCCGTACTCGCCGAAGTTTCCCCACCAGGAGATGCCGCCGTAGGAGGCCACGGGTTCGGTCATCTGCGGGAACTTGCCGTTGCCCCAGTCGAACGTGCCCTTCTCGATGACCACACCGCCGAGGGTCGTGCCGTGCCCGCCGAGGAACTTCGTGACCGAGTGGATGACGATGTCCGCCCCGTGCTCCAGCGGGCGCGCGAGGTACGGCGTGGCCAGGGTGGCGTCGACGACGAGCGGAACTCCGGCGTCGTGGGCGACGGCGGCGAGACCCGCGATGTCGGCGATCTCGCCCGACGGGTTCCCGATCATCTCGACGTAGACGACCTTGGTCTCCGGACGGATGGCCGCGGCGAAGTCAGCCGGGTCGGAGGAGCTGACGAACGTCGTCTCCACGCCGAACCGTCGCAGGGTGACGTCGAGCTGCGTCACCGTGCCGCCGTAGAGCTGCGCGGCGGCGACGACATGATCGCCCGCGCCCACGAGCGCGGCGAACGTGATGAACTCGGCGCTCATCCCGGAGGCGGTCGCCACCGCCCCGATACCGCCTTCCAGCGAGGCCAGCCGCTCCTCCAGGGCGGCGACGGTGGGGTTGCCGATGCGCGAGTAGATGTTGCCGTACTTCTGCAGCGCGAAGAGATTCCCGGCGTCGGCCGCATCGTCGAAGACGAACGACGTCGTCTGGTAGATCGGCACCGCCCGCGCTCCGGTGGCGGCGTCCGGTGTGCCGCCGGCGTGCAGAGCGCGGGTGCGGAACCCGAAGCGGTGGTCCTCGGTCATGATGTCCTCGATTCTGCGGCGAGAGCGCCGGCGATGTCGTCGACGGCCCAGGGGTTCTGCAGTGACGTCGTGTCGCCGAGGGCCTGCGGAGTGCGTCCCGCGCGCCGATCCTGTTCGGCATCCCAGAGCTGTGCGAGCAGGCGACGCATGATCTTCCCCGAGCGCGTCTTGGGCAGGTCCGGCACCACGATGACGTGCTTCGGCTTCGCGACCGGACCGATCGCGCGGGCGACCTCAGCGCGAAGTGCGTGCGCGTCGATCTCCGCCCGGCCGGACGGGGTGACGAACGCCACGACCGCCTGCCCGGTGACCGGGTCCGCCACACCGGCGGACCCGGCTTCGCCGACCGTCTCGTGCGCCACGAGCGCCGACTCGATCTCGATCGTCGAGAGGCGATGTCCGGACACGTTCACGACGTCGTCGAGCCGGCCCAGGATCCAGATGAACCCGTCGGCGTCCCGGGTCGCCCCGTCTCCGGCGACGTAATAGCCGCCGTGCGCGCCCACGCCTGCGTACGCGGCCCAGTACGCGTCGCGGTAGCGCTCCGGATTGCCCCAGACGGTCCGCGCCATCCCCGGCCACGGACGCCGGACGACCAGCGTCCCGGACCGGCCCGGCGCCACCTCGTCACCGTTCTCGTCGACCACCGCGACGTCGATGCCCGGAAGCGGGACCGACGCGGAGCCGGGCTTCAGGGGTGTGATGCCGGGCAAGGGGGCGATCATCGCGGCCCCGGTCTCCGACTGCCACCACGTGTCGATGACGGGGAGCTCATCCCGCCCGAAGTTCCGGCGGAACCACACCCAGGCCTCCGGATTGATCGCCTCGCCCACCGTGCCGAGCAGTCGCAGGGTCGACAGGTCGCGGCCGCTCGGCAACTCGTCACCGAACCAGGTCATGAACGTCCGGATGAGGGTCGGGGCCGTGTAATAGACCGTGACGCCGTAGCGCTCGATGATCTCCAGGTGCCGCTCGCGGTGCGGAGTGTCCGGCGTGCCCTCGTAGATGACCTGGGTGAGCCCGTTCGACAGCGGCCCGTAGATCTCGTAGGTGTGGGCGGTGACCCAGGCGAGATCGGCCGTGCACCAATGGACGTCGTCGGGTTTAGCGTCGAAGTGCGCCCAGTGCGCCCAGCTCGCGTGCGTCAGATAGCCGCCGGAGGTGTGCACGAGGCCCTTGGGCTTCCCCGTCGTGCCGGAGGTGTAGATGATGAAGAGCGGGTGCTCGGCGTCGAAGGCCTTCGCCTGATGCGCGGTGGGGGCCGTGTCGACGACGTCGTGCCACCACACGTCCCGGCCTTCGGTCCACGGGACGCTCTGTCCGGTGCGACGGAGCACGAGGACGTGTTCGAGCTCCGGCAGTCCGCCAGCGGCGGCATCGGCGGCGGTTTTGACCTCGGTCGCCGTCCCCCGCCGGAACTGGCCGTCGCTGGTGACGAGCAGCTTCGCCCCGGTGTCCTCGAGCCGGAACCGCACGGCCTCTGCGGAGAACCCCCCGAAGACGAGGGAGTGGACGGCTCCGATCCGCGCGCAGGCGAGCGTGATGACCACCGTCTCCACGAGCACGGGGAGGTAGATCACCACACGGTCGCCGGGTCGGATCCCGAGGCCTTCCAGCGCGTGCGCCGCCTGGGCCACCCGGCGCTGGAGGTCGGCGTAGGTCACCGAGACCCGGTCACCGGGCTCCCCTTCGAAGTGCAGCGCCACCTTGTCTCCGCGCCCGGCGTCGACATGACGGTCCACGCAGTTCACCGCGACGTTCAGCCGGCCCCCGAGGAACCATCGCGCCGCCGGGGCCGCACCGTCGACGGGCGGGTCCCACTCGTGCACGGCCGTCCACGGCTCCGCCCAGTCCAGCCGGCGGGCCGCATCCTCCCAGAAGGCCGGAGGATCAGCGGCCGCGCGGGCATAGGCTTCCGCCGTCACGTTGGCATCGAGGAACGCGGGCGACGGAGGATAGATCCGTTCCTCCCGCAGCCGAGCCTCGGTCGTCATCACGTCCATCGCCGCAGCAGGTACTTCTCCAACAGCGCGAGCACGCCGTTGGTGATCGTGCCGAGCAGCGCGAGCAGCACGATGGAGAGCAGGATGCGGTCGACGCGACCCGTGCTCTGCGAGTCCGTCAGCAGGAAGCCGAGCCCCATGGACGACGCGATCAGTTCGGCAGCAACCAGGAACAGCCACGCCTGGGCGAGCGCGAGGCGGAGGCCCGACACGACGGACGGCACGACAGCCGGGAGCTGGACCGTGCGGAACAGCGACCAGCCGTGCAGGCTGAACGAGCGTCCCGCCTCGACGAGCTGCGGATCCACATGCCGGAGCGCCGAGGCGACCGTCGTGTAGACCGGGAAGAACGCGCCGATCGCGATGAGGGTCACCTTGGACTCCTCGCCGATCTGCATCCACAGGATCAGCAGCGGCACCCAGGCGAGCGACGGCACCGCGCGAACCGCGGCGAGCGTCGGGCTGAGCAGCACGTCACCCCAGCGCGACAGCCCGACGATGCCGGCCGCGGCGAGGCCGACGACGGAGCCGATCGCGAACCCGAGCAGCACCCGCTGGACCGAGATGGCGATGTGGGTCCAGAGCTGACCGGACTCGGCGAGTTCCACCCCGGCCTGGAAGACCGACGCCGGCGCCGGGAGTCGGTACGGCTCGATGAGACCGGCCGTCGTGACCACCTGCCAGGCGATGAGGATCACGGCCGGGAGCAGGAAGCCCCCGAGGACCCGCACGACGGGCGGCAGACCACGCCGTGCTCCTCCCGTCCCCCGCCGGGGAGCACCCTTCGCGAACTCGAGTGTGTCCCGCGATTCCGCCGGGACGACCACCCGATCCTCGAAACCGGTCACTCGCCTGCGCCCGCCTTCGTCGCGAAGGTGTCGTTGATGATGCTGGACAGCGCCTTGTCGACGGATTCCTGCCCGCCCTGGACGTCGCCGGACTCGACGAGCACCGGGGCGATCTTCTCGAGCACGGCGAGCTGATCGTCACCGGGGACGCCGTTCACGTCGAGGTTCGACCGCTCCTGGATGACCGTGGTCGCGACCTCGAGGTCGATGCCGGCGACCTCGGCCAGCAGGGCGGCCGTCTCTTCCGGGTTCTCGAGCGCCCACGCACGCGCCTCCTCGTAAGCGTCGACGACGGCCTGAGCGAGGTCGGGGTGGTTGTCGATGAAGTCCTCGGTCGCGTTGAGGAAGCCGTAGGTGTTGAAGTCGACGTTGCGGTAGATGAGCTTGTCGCCCGACTCCTGCTCCGCGGCGGCCATGATGGGGTCGAGTCCCGCCCACGCGTCGACGGAACCGCCGTCGAGCGCCGCGCGCCCGTCGGCGTGCTGGAGGTTCTGCACCTCGACGTCGGCCAGCGACAGCCCGCCCTCCTCCAGGGCCTGGAGGAGGAAGAAGTAGGGGTCGGTGCCCTTGGTGGCCGCGACGGAGGCGCCCTTGAGGTCCTCGACCGAGGTGATGTCGCTGTCGGGACCGACGACGATGGCCGACCACTCGGGCTGGGAGAAGATGTCGATCACCTGGATGGGCGAACCGTTCGCGCGGGCGAGCAGCGCAGCCGAGCCCGCCGTCGATCCCACGTCGACCGAACCCGAGCGGAGGAGCTCGTTGGCCTTGTTCGACCCGGCGGACTGCACCCATTCGACGGTGACGTCGTCACCGAGGATGTCCTCCAGGATGCCCTGGTCGCGGATCACGAGGCTGAGGGGGTTGTAGGTCGCGAAGTCGATGGACAGCGTGTCCGCCGACCACTCGCCGTTCCCGGCGGGGGTGGACTCGGCCTCGGCGGACGCGTTCTCGCCGGCGACGCAGCCGGTGGCGACGAGCATCATCGTCCCGGCGACGGCGATCGCAGGGATGATACGGCGGGTGATGGTGCTCATCGGGTCTCCTCGGGGGTGTGGTGGTGCGTGTCGACGCCGAGCCCTTCGAGGAGCTCGGCGCGCAGGTCGGCGAGGCCGCGGTCGGCGCGGTCTCGGGGGCGGATGCCGGGGACGCGGATCGTCCGCGCGACGGACGACGCCGTGTCATCCGCGTCGCCGACAGTGCGCAGCAGCAGCACGCGGTCGGCGAGATAGAGGGCCTCCTCCACGTCGTGGGTCACGAGCAGCACCGTGGTGGGCTCGGCCGCGTGGATCTTCAGGAGCAGGTCGTGCATGCGAAGGCGCGTGAGGGCGTCGAGCGCACCGAAAGGCTCGTCGAGCAGCAGGACTCCGGGGTTCCTGGCAAGAGCCCGGGCGAGGGACGCGCGCTGCGCCATGCCTCCGGACACTTCACGGGGGCGCTGGTCGGCGGCGTGCTCGAGACCGACAAGCTGCAGCAGCTCGCGGACCCGAGTGCGTCCGACGCCGCGGGAGACGCCGCGGGGAAGACCGAGCTCGACGTTCTGCGCGAGGGTACGCCACGGGAGCAGCCGCGGCTCCTGGAACGCGATCGCCGTGCGCTCGTCGACATCGGCGACACCGGAGCCGTCCAGGCGGATCGTCCCCCGGGTGGGGGTGTCCAGCCCGCCGATGAGGCGCAGCAGTGTCGACTTCCCACACCCGGACGGACCGACGACGGCGACGATCTCCCCGGCGGCGATGTCCAGGTCGAGATCGCGGAGCACCTCGCGTCGCCCCTGCGCGAGCGGGAACGACCGCGCGATGCCGTCGAGGCGCACAGGCTGTGCGGAGCCCGTTGTCTTCGGGGCCTCAGCGGTGCGTGACGCAGGGGGCAGGAGGGCGGTCATGTCCCCATGCTGTCGGAGGCTCCGGAATGTTACGAATGCGGCCGTAATGTTGCGTCACGCAGCTGTTCCGCTGGTTTCCGGGCATGCGAAAAGGGCCGCCACGCCCGCCGTGAGGCGGGGTGACGACCCTTTTCGGAGTGTTGCTTAGGAGTTGCCGCCCGAGAGCTTCTCGCGCAGAGCCGCGAGAGCCTCGTCATCGGCGAGCGTGCCGGCGCCGGCCGACTCGCTCGAGAAGGACTGGCCGCCGAAGTCGTCGCCGGCCGCAGCCTCGGCCTCCGCCGCCTTCGCGACCTGAGCCTTGTGCGCCTCCCAGCGAGCCTGGGCCGCAGCGTACTCCTGCTCCCATGCCTCGCGCTGGGCGTCGAAGCCTTCCTTCCACGCACCGGTCTCGGCATCGAAGCCCTCCGGGTACTTGTACTCGCCGTTCTCGTCGTACTCGGCGAGCATGCCGTACAGGGCCGGGTCGAACTCGGTGCCGTTGGGGTCGACCGACTCGTTGGCCTGCTTCAGCGACAGCGAGATGCGACGACGCTCGAGGTCGATGTCGATGACCTTGACGAAGACCTCTTCGCCGACCGACACGACCTGCTCGGCCAGCTCGACGTGCTTGCTGGAGAGCTCGGAGATGTGGACGAGGCCCTCGATGCCGTCGGCGACGCGGACGAACGCACCGAACGGGACGAGCTTGGTGACCTTACCCGGCGTGACCTGACCGATCGCGTGGGTGCGGGCGAAGACCTGCCACGGGTCCTCCTGCGTCGCCTTCAGCGACAGGGAGACGCGCTCGCGGTCGAGGTCGACCTCGAGGATCTCGACGGTGACCTCCTGGCCCACCTCGACGACCTCGGAGGCGTGCTCGATGTGCTTCCAGGACAGCTCGGAGACGTGCACGAGGCCGTCCACGCCACCCAGGTCCACGAATGCACCGAAGTTGACGATCGAGGAGACGACACCCTTGCGGACCTGACCCTTGTGCAGGTTGTTCAGGAACGTGGTGCGCGACTCCGACTGCGTCTGCTCGAGCAGCGCACGGCGGCTGAGGACGACGTTGTTGCGGTTCTTGTCGAGCTCGAGGATCTTCGCCTCGATCTCCTGGCCGAGGTACGGCGTGAGGTCGCGGACGCGGCGCAGCTCGATGAGCGACGCCGGGAGGAAGCCACGGAGGCCGATGTCGACGATGAGTCCACCCTTGACGACCTCGATGACCGTACCGGTGACGACGCCGTCGTTCTCCTTGATCTTCTCGACGTCTCCCCAGGCGCGCTCGTACTGCGCACGCTTCTTGGAGAGGATCAGGCGGCCTTCCTTGTCCTCCTTCTGGAGAACCAGGGCCTCGACCTCGTCGCCGACCTTGACGACCTCGTTGGGGTCGACGTCGTGCTTGATCGAGAGCTCGCGCGAGGGGATGACACCCTCGGTCTTGTAGCCGACATCGAGCAGGACCTCATCGCGGTCGATCTTCACGATCGTGCCTTCGATGATGTCGCCGTCGTTGAAGAACTTCAGGGTCTTCTCGACCGCGGCCAGGAAGTCCTCAGCAGATCCGATGTCGTTGATGGCGACCTGCTTGGTGGCCGGGGCGGTCGTTGCGGTAGTCATGTAGTGGGTTGTCCTTGTGAATGGATACTCGGGCTGCGGAGCATGGCCGCGCACGGCCGGGATGTGCTTCGCAGCAGGTGGATTGTGGTGTGTTCGTCACCTGGGCATGCGTGTACACGCCACGAGTGACAGTTCAGGCTACCAGAAGTTGTCGCCCGATGAAGGGGCGGATCTCCCGCAGCCGCTCTGTGGATAACGCCCGCGGCGACCTGCGCATTCCGCATACGGTGGCTCGGTGATGTCGCCCACTCCTCTCCGTCTCCTGGCCGTGCTGGCATTCGGCGTCTCGCTGCTCTCCGGATGCACCCCCGCTCCGGAGTCCACGCCGACCCCCTCCCCCGCGTTCACCTCCGACGAAGAAGCCTTCGCCGCCGCCGAGGCCACCTATCGCGAGTTCACCCGACGGCTCAACGAAGTGGATACCTCCGACCCCGCCACCTTCGAACCGCTCTACGAACTGTCGACCGGTGATTTTGAGAAGGCGGATCGCAAGGCGTATTCAGCGATGCACGCGGAAGGAGTCAAGGTTGAAGGCGAGACGCGAATACTGTCTTTCGCGGCCGTCGAATCCGACGCGACGCACAAAGCCGTTGCAGCGGTCGTGTGTCTGGATGTCAGCGATGTCGAAGTTACCGACTCCAACGGGGTGTCCCAGGTGGCGCCTGGCCGACCAGACGTATACGCGTTGAGAGTGAACTTTGTGAATGAGCGAGGAACTTATGTCATCAGCTCAGCCCAAGGGGAGTCGGAGACCGAGTGCTGAGGCTTGCCCCGGCGTGCCTGGCTCTCGCCCTCGCGGTCTCGGGCATGGCTTCCGGACCGTTGGCTAGTGACCGCCACGACACCGACCCCATCGGGAGCGCCGCGTTGTCGCTCGGGAACACATCGCTCAGCGTGTCTGCCACTGAGACTCGTTCGTCCCCTCCGAACGCAGTGCGCCGTAGCACCGGCGAGCAGGCACCCTCGGTCCCCGAGACCGAAAGCAAGGCGTGCCGGACCGACACGGTGTTGAGCCGGTCGTGCGGGATGTACGCGGTGCGGGTGACGGAGGAATCCGGGCGGCCACTCACGATCGAGGATGTCGCGCAGTTCGCACCCGACCCAGTGACGACCACGGCCGAGCCGGGGAACGTGGGCGTCGCGGGGATGCCGACGAACTTCGTGGCCACCGTCGCCGCACACATAGCGACCGGAACACTGCTCGACCGGCCGGTGACCGTACGCTTCACGCCGGTCCGCGTCATCTTCGACCACGGGGACGGCACGACGGCCACGACGCCCGACGGCGGCCGTACCTGGGAAGAGCTCGGCCAGGCGCCGTTCACGGCGACACCGACCAGCCATACCTTCGCGCATCGGGGTACGTACTCCACGAGCACCGTGGTCGTCTACACCGCGGAGGTCGACATCGGCGGAGGGTGGTTCCCCGTGTCCGGTGAGCTGTCCGTCGACGGACCGTCCCGGAGCGTCCGCATCTACGAGGCGACCACCGCGCTCGTGGCACGGACGTGCGAAGAACGACCCGCGGCGCCGGGCTGCTGAGCACCTGATCTGGCACGCTCTACCCTGAACCCATGACCCGCGCCGAACGCCTCATGCTGCTCGACACCGCCAGCCTCTACTTCCGTGCGTTCTACGGCGTGCCCGACAAGGTGACGGCCCCCGATGGCTCCCCCATCAACGCTGCACGCGGATTGCTGGACATGATCGCCAAGCTGGTCACCACTTATCAGCCGACCCACGTCGTGGCCTGCTGGGATGACGACTGGCGTCCGCAGTGGAGGGTCGACCTCATCCCCAGCTACAAGACCCACCGGGTGGTGGAGGTCGTGACTGGCGCCCCGGACGTCGAAGAGGTCCCCGACCCGTTGGAGGCGCAGATCCCCCTGATCAGGGAGACGCTCGGGGCCATCGGCATTCCGATCGTCGGCGTCGCCGAGCACGAGGCGGACGACGTGATCGGCACGCTCGCAACGAACGCGACGATGCCCGTGGACATCGTCACCGGCGACCGCGACCTGTTCCAGCTCATCGACGACGAGCGCGACCTGCGCGTGATCTACACGGCCCGCGGCATGAGCAACCTCGAAGTCGTCACGGACGCGACGGTCGTCGCGAAGTACGGTGTCCTGCCGACGCAGTACGCGGACTTCGCGACGATGCGCGGGGACGCGTCGGATGGTCTTCCCGGCGTCGCCGGCATCGGCGAGAAGACGGCGGCCACTCTGCTGCAGAAGCACGGCGACCTGCTCGGCATCCGGGAGGCCGCGGAAGCCGGTGAAGGTATGAGTGCCGGCATCCGCGCGAAGATCCTCGACGCGCAGGCCTACCTCGACGTCGCTCCGACCGTCGTCGCCGTCGCCACGTCGCTTCCGATCGCTGCCCCGGAAGTCGCCCTGCACGCCCTCACGTCGGAGGAAGCCGCAGAAGCAACGGCCCTCGCCGAGCGCTGGAACCTCGGAAGCTCGATGACACGCGCCGTCACCGCGGTCACCGCGGCCGCGAACCAGATCACCGAGGGCTGATCCGGCCGGACGTCACTCCGCCCAGGCGAGGAGACGCGAAAGCCCCCACGTGGTGACGATGCGTGACGCTGGAACGCCGGCACGCTCCGCCCGTTCGGCACCGTGGTCCAGCAGGGAGAGCTGTCCGGGGGCGTGTGCGTCGGAGTCGATGGAGAAGAGGCATCCCGCCTCCAGCGCGATCGCGATGAGCTCGTCCGGCGGGTCCTGACGCTCAGGACGGGAGTTGATCTCGACCGCCACCCCGTTCTCCGCGCACGCCGCGAACACCGCGGCGGCATCGAAGGCCGAGGGCGGGCGCGTGCCCCGGTCGCCCTGCACGAGCCGGCCGGTGCAGTGTCCGAGGACGTTCACCCGAGGATGCGAGACGGCCGCGATCATCCGCGCGGTCATCGCCCGTCCGTCCATGCGGAGCTTGGAGTGCACCGAGGCGACGACGATGTCCAGGTCCGCGAGGAGCGCATCGTCCTGATCGAGGGCTCCGTCTTCCAGGATGTCCACCTCGATACCGGCGAGCAGTGTGAAGCCGTCCCCCGACTGCGCCCGCACCTGCGGGATCTGCTCGCGGAGCCGCTCCGCCGACAGTCCACGCGCGACACGGAGGCGCGGAGAGTGGTCGGTGATGGCCTGGTACTCGTGGCCCTGCGCGCGGGCGGCAGCAGCCATCACCTCGATGGAGGTCGTCCCGTCCGACCACTCGGTGTGGGCGTGCAGGTCTCCGCGCAGCTTTCCGCGGAGCACCGACACCTTCTCCGGTTCGACGTCGCCGCGGAGCTCCACGAGGTACTCCGGCACCTCTCCGGCCTGAGCCTGCCGGATGACGGCGAACGTCGACTCGCCGATGCCCTTGGCCGCCCGGAGACGCGTCGGGTCGCCCTGCACGTCGGACGGAAGCTCCTGGAACGTGGCCGCGGCCTGGCGGAACGCCTTGGCCCGGTACCGCGACGCCCGCTCGCGCTCCAGCAGCGAAGCGATCTCGAGCAGCGCGTCGACCGGGTCCATGGTCACTCCTTCGGGGCAGCCAGCTCGCGGCTCACGCCGATCCACTGGTCGAGCTTCGCCAGCGCACTCCCGTCATCCACCGCCGCGGACGCCCGGGCGAGCCCGTCGCGGAGGCGCTCGAGGATCGGCCGCTGCACCTGGGTCGCGTCCTGGGACAGCTCGAAGGCGACGATTCCGGCGGCGGCGTTGAGGAGCACGATGTCCCGTACCGGCCCCTGCTCACCCGCGAGGGTCCGGCGGAGGATCTCGGCGTTGTGGGCGGGAGAGCCGCCGATGAGATCGGAGAGGTCGGCGAGGGGGATCCCCAGGTCGCGCGGGTCGAGGTCGTGCTCGTGGATGTCCCCGCGGGTGACCTCCCAGATGCGGCTGTGGCCGGTGGTCGTGAGCTCGTCGAGGCCGTCGTCGCCGCGGAAGACCAGCGCCGTCGCTCCCCGCGTGCGGAAGACGCCGGTGATGAGCGGCACCCGCTCCATCTGCGCCACGCCGACCGCGTTCGCCTCGGCGCGCGCCGGATTGCAGAGAGGTCCGAGCATGTTGAACACCGTGGGCACGCCGAGCTGCGAACGGACCGCGCCGGCGTGCTTGAAACCGGGGTGGAAGGCACCCGCCCAGGCGAAGGTGATACCCGTCCGGTCGAGGATCGAGGCGACGGCCTCAGGATCGAGCGAGAGTTCCAGGCCGAGGGCACCGAGGACATCGGAGGAGCCGGACGCGGAGCTCGCGGCCCGATTCCCATGCTTGACGACCGGGATCCCGGTGGCGCCGATGATGACGGCCGCTGTCGTCGAGACGTTCACCGTACCCACGCGGTCCCCGCCCGTGCCGACGATGTCCAGCACGTCCGGAGAGACCGGAAGCGGCACGGCGGCTTCGAGGATGGCATCCCGGAAACCGACGATCTCGTCGATCGTCTCGCCCTTTGCGCGCAGAGCGACGAGGAACCCGGCGAGCTGCGCTTCGGAGACCTCGCCCTGCATGATCCGCCGCATGGCCCAGGTGGACTCCCAGACGCTGAGGTCGCGACGCTCCAGGAGAGAGGTGAGCACGTCGGACCAGGTCAGGGAATCAGCCATGTGTGCGATCCTATCGGCGCAGAGAAAACGTGCAGTGCGATCCGGGCGGGCGCCCACGCGACGAAGGAACGGCGTTTCCCGCGTATTCACCGGGTATTCGCAGTGTTTTCTTAGGGTCCCCTAAGTCCACGAAGGGCGAATCGAGGGTCGGGGGTGCAAGAATCACGCTCGCGGATCGGCCATAATGGAGGGGTGACGACCTCAGCGACGTATGCCCCGGCGGCGAGAACCATCAAGCGGCCCAACCCGGTAGCTGTCGGCACCATTGTGTGGCTCGGCAGCGAGGTGATGTTCTTCGCGGGACTCTTCGCGATCTACTTCACCCTCCGCAGCACCTCACCCGAGCTGTGGGCCGACCGTACCGAGCTCCTGAACGTTCCGTTCGCGGCAGTGAACACGGCGATCCTCGTGCTCTCCTCGTTCACGTGCCAGATGGGCGTGTTCGCGGCGGAGGACCTGCAGCCGTACAAGATCGGCAAGGGACAGAAGAACGGTGCCGGCCGCCGTCGTCTGTTCGGCTGGGGCATGGTCGAGTGGTTCTTCCTCACCTTCGCCCTCGGCGCGATCTTCGTCTCGGGTCAGGTCTGGGAGTACGCCCAGCTGGTCGCCGAGGGAATGCCGATCCAGGCTGACGCCTACGCCTCGGCCTTCTACATCACCACCGGCTTCCACGCCCTCCACGTCACCGGCGGACTCGTCGCGTTCCTCCTGGTGATCGGCCGCGCGTACGCCGTCAAGAACTTCCGGCACAAGGAGGCGACCTCCTCGATCGTGGTGTCCTACTACTGGCACTTCGTCGACGTCGTCTGGATCGTGCTGTTCTTCGTTATCTACTTCCTGAAATAAGAGCGGAGCTGATCCCCGAGATGGCACGAGAGAAGAAGCGCCGTTCGAGCGGTCGTCGCAGCCCACTGGCGGCGGCCGCACTCATCGGAGCAGGCCTCATGATCACCGGTGCGGTGTACGCGGGCGCGACGGCGGCCTTCGCCGCCAACGACGCCCCCACGGCATCGACGCAGCTGACGGTCGAAGACGGCGAGAAGCTGTTCACGGCCAACTGCGCCACCTGCCACGGCCTCGACCTGGAGGGCACCCCCAACGGCCCGAGCCTCTACGGCGTCGGCGAGCTGGCGGTGGAGTTCCAGGTGTCGACCGGCCGTATGCCGCTGCAGATGCAGGGACCGCAGGCTCCGCAGAAGGAGCCGCAGTTCACCGAGGAGCAGATCCTCGCGATGGCGGCCTACGTGCAGTCCGAGGCCCCCGGCCCGACGTACCCCGCTGACGAGATCATCGACGGCGAGGGCGACGTGGCGCACGGCGCCGAGCTCTTCCGCGTCAACTGCGCGATGTGCCACAACGTGGCCGCCGCCGGTGGCGCTCTCACCGAGGGCAAGTACGCTCCGGCCATCACGGAGACCAGCGCGCTGCACATCTACGCGGCCATGGTCACCGGCCCCCAGAACATGCCGGTCTTCGGCGACATGAACCTGTCCGACGAGGACAAGCGCGACATCATCTCGGCACTGCTCTTCCAGCAGCAGTCCGTCCAGATCGGCGGCTTCTCCCTCGGCTCGCTCGGACCGGTCTCCGAGGGCCTGTTCGTGTGGATCTTCGGTATCGGCGCTCTGGTCGCCATCACCGTGTGGATCACGGCGAAGTCCAACTGACGCTTATTCATCGAAGAGGAACGTACGAGGAGCACCATGGCACACGACGACGACTCGCAGGCTCTTGACAGGGCCTACCAGCCCTCTCCGGGGCTGGGTGTCGCAGTCAGCGATCCCGTGCAGAACCCCGGTCTTCCGCCGCACCGCGAGCGGATGACCGACAAGGACCCGCGCGCTGAGAAGGCCGCCGTCCGCACCGTCTACACGCTGTTCTACCTGTCGCTCGCCGGCAGCATCTGGGCGGTCGCCGCCTACATGCTGTTCCCGATCGAGAGCGGCGCTCTCATCGACATCCGTCAGAACAACCTCTTCATCGGTCTCGGCATCGCGCTCGCGCTGCTGGCTCTGGGCATCGGCGCGATCCACTGGTCGAAGGCCCTCATGTCCGACAAGGAGCACGTCGAGCTCCGCCACCCCACCCGGGGCAAGGACTCGACGCGTGAGGCGGCCATCAAGGCCTTCGCAGACGCCAACGAGGAGTCCGGCTTCGGTCGCCGCACGATGATCCGCAACTCGCTGTTCGCGGCGATCGTCGCGTCGATCATCCCCGGTGTGACGCTGTTCCGTGGCCTCGCCCCGCACTCCACGCCGGACGACCCCACCGCGGGCGACCCGGTCGCGCTGCTGAAGCACACGATGTGGGATGAGGGCATGCGCCTCGTCCGCGACCCCGACGGCACCCCCATCCGTGCCGCCGACGTCACGCTCGGCTCCGCTTTCCACGTGATCCCGGAGGATCTCGCGGAGCTCGGTCACGATGAGGGCTACCTCGAGGAGAAGGCCAAGGCCATCGTGCTGATGATGCGCCTCCGCCCGGAGCAGCTCATCGAGGCCGAGGACCGCAAGGACTGGTCCTACGACGGCATCGTCGCGTACTCCAAGGTCTGCACGCACGTCGGCTGCCCCGTCGCGCTGTACGAGCAGCAGACCCACCACCTGCTGTGCCCGTGCCACCAGTCGCAGTTCGACGTCACGGACCACGCGAAGGTCATCTTCGGCCCGGCCGCTCGGCCGCTGCCTCAGCTGCCCATCACCGTGGACGACGAGGGCTACCTCATCGCACGCAGCGACTTCACCGAACCCGTCGGCCCGAGCTTCTGGGAGCGCCATTGAGCACCGCAACGCTGTCCAAGGACGAGAAGGACACCAAGGCGCCTCTCGGCGGCCGCTTCGTCGGCGCCGCGTCGAACTACATCGATGAGCGCACCAGCCTCTCCGGCTTCGTCAAGGAGCTGGGTCGCAAGATCTTCCCTGACCACTGGTCGTTCATGCTCGGTGAGATCGCGCTCTGGAGCTTCGTCGTCGTGTTCCTCTCCGGAACCTTCCTGACGTTCTTCTTCCAGGCGTCGATGGTGGAGACCCACTACACCGGCGCCTACGCCCCCATGCGCGGAATCGCGATGTCGTCGGCCCTCGAGTCGACCCTGCACATCTCGTTCGACCTCCGCGGTGGCCTCCTGGTCCGCCAGATCCACCACTGGGCCGCGCTCGTCTTCATCGCCGGCATCGGCGTGCACATGCTGCGCGTGTTCTTCACGGGCGCGTTCCGCAAGCCGCGCGAACTGAACTGGGTGATCGGCTTCGTGCTGTTCATCCTCGCGATGGCCGAGGGCTTCACCGGTTACTCGCTCCCCGACGACCTGCTGTCGGGTAACGGTCTGCGCATCATCGACGGCATGATCAAGGGTCTCCCGCTGATCGGCACCTGGACCTCATTCCTCCTCTTCGGCGGCGAGTTCCCCGGCACCGACATCGTGGGTCGCCTGTACACGCTGCACATCCTGCTGCTCCCGATGCTGGTCATCGCCTTCATCGCGGTGCACCTGATGCTCATGATCATCAACAAGCACACGCAGTTCGCCGGCCCCGGCCGCACGAACGACAACGTCGTGGGCTACCCGATGATGCCGGTCTACATGTCCAAGATGGGTGGCTACCTGTTCATCGTCTTCGGCACCATCGTGCTGATCGCGACGTTCTTCCAGATCAACCCGATCTGGAACTACGGCCCCTACGACCCCTCCCCCGTCTCGGCCGGTACGCAGCCGGACTGGTACATCGGGTTCGCGGACGGCGCGCTGCGCCTGGCACCGTCGAACTGGGACATCGTGTTCCTCGACCACACCTGGTCGTTCGGAATCCTGGCCCCGGTCGCCGTGCTCGGCCTGTTCATCGTCATCGTCGCGATCTACCCGTTCATCGAGGCGTGGGTCACCGGCGACAAGCGTGAGCACCACATCGCCCAGCGTCCGCGGAATGCGGCCACCCGCACCGCGATCGGCGTCGCCGGCGTCATCTTCTACGCGGTCCTGTGGGCGGCGGCCTCGTCCGACCTCATCGCCACGCACTTCATGCTCACCATGGAGGGCGTGATCCACACGCTGCAGGCGCTGCTGTTCCTCGGCCCGATCATCGGCTACTTCGTCACGAAGCGCATCTGCATCGCGCTCCAGAAGAAGGACCGCGAGATTGTCCTGCACGGCTTCGAGTCGGGCCGCATCGTGCGTCTCCCCGGCGGCGAGTTCATCGAGGTGCACCAGCCGGTCGACGTCTACGACCGCTGGAAGCTCATCGACGTCGACGGCTACGAGCCGCTGGTCGTCCGCCCGAACGCCAAGGGCCGCATCCCGTGGACGGAGAACCTCCGTTCGGCGATGTCGCGCTGGTTCTTCGAGGACCGTCTCGCCCCGCTCACGCAGGCCGAGATCGACGCGGCTGACGCGCACCAGCATCACGTCACTGCGGGGAACGAGGAGGCGGAGGCCGCCGAGATCCAGGGCGCTCACGAGCGTGCCGGATTCCCGGACGCGCCGCTCACGGTCGACGAGACGCACGTCGACGAGACGCCGAACACGCCCAGCACGGTGATCTCGACCGAGCCCGTCAAGAAGCCTCGGAAGAAGAAGTCGGAGGACGACGAGTAAGTCGTCACTCCCCTTCGATGAAGGCCTCGTCCGATCGGACGGGGCCTTCATCGTTCTCCCCCGATGAGAGGATCGTCTCATGTCTTCGGCTGTCCGCCTGCTCCGTGCTCCCCTCCTCGCCGACGCGCTCAAGGCTGCCGGCGCCGCTCCGACGGATGTCATCAGCACGCGCGTCCTGGTGGCCTCCTCCGCGCAGCGGGACCTCGTCACGGCCTCGGACGTCATCCACGCCGCTTTCGGCGCTCACGACGTCCCCAGCACCCTCCTCGGCGTGACCGTCCTCGGCTACGACGACCAGCTCGTCAAGGTCGAGGCGATCGCCGCTCTGCCCGCGGACCGTGCATGACCGCCCTTGTCCGACACGCGACGGATCAGGACCATGCCGTCCTCGAGGAGATCGAGCGCGCCGCTGACATCCTTCTGACCGATCGCTTCGGTGCCGAGGACTGGCCCCCGCCGTCGACAGCCGACGACCGCCGGCGCGCCGAGGGGTTCGTCCTGGTGGCCACCTGCTCCCCTAAGGCGGAGCCTGCCGGCGGACTCGAGGTGCCGGTCGGGTTCGTGCAGGTGCTCGAGGGACCCGGGTGCGCCCATCTGGAGCAGCTGTCCGTCCACCCCGCCTCCGGTCGCCGCGGGATCGGTCGCGCCCTCGTCCTGGCGGCCCAGGACGAGTCCCGCCGTCGGGGCCGCTCGCAGCTCACGCTGCGCACCTACGCGGACGTACCCTGGAACGCCCCGTTCTACTCCCGCTGCGGCTTCACCGAGTCGACGCCGGACACCGACTTCCTCCGCGAGCTCGTCGCCGTCGAAGAGCGTCTCGGCCTGACCCGGTACGGACGGCGGATCCAGATGACTGCGGCACTCTGACCGGCTACGACGGCAGGATTCGCGCGACGCACGACGGGATCCCTCGGTCGTCGGCGCCCGCACATCCCTAGTCTGGGCTCATGATCGATCGCCTCGACTACTTCGCCGCCCGACTCGCCTTCGAGACCGACCCCAGCGACGTGCACGCCGACCGTGCCGCCGGCCGCGCACTGGTCGTGGTCGACGTCCGCTCGACCGAGGCATTCGCCCAGGGGCGCGTGTCCGGCGCGCTCCACATGCCTCACAGCGAGATCGCCCACCGTGCCCCGGAGGAGATCCCGGCGGACGCCGAGGTCGTGGTCTACTGCTGGAGTCCCGGATGCAACGGCGGCGTCCGCGGCGCGCTCGAGTTCGCTCGTCTCGGCTATCGCGTGCGCGAGATGATCGGCGGCTTCGAGTACTGGGCCCGCGAGGGATATCCCATCGAAGACGCCGAGGGTGTGCACCACCGTCCCGTCGACCCGCTGACCGGAATCCCCCGCGTCCGCACCCACGTGTGAACTGTTCACAGGAACGACGAAGGCCCCCGGAGTGATCCGGGGGCCTTCGTGGTGCGAGGAGACTCAGCGGGCGAAGTTGCCGCGGTAGTACTCGTAGACCCAGCCGACGATCGCGACCACGAAGATCGCGAGGCCGATCGGGAGCAGGAAGTGACCGACCGCAAGACCCACGACGAAGACACCCGCCGAAGCCGCGAGGACGAGCGGCCACCAGGACCACGGGCTGAACTCGCCGAGCTCGGGGTCACCGTCGTCGATGTCCGACGTGAGGATGTCCTCGGGCAGCTCACCGTTCTGCGCCTTGTGCGTCCGGTCGAGGTAGAAAGCGACCATCGCACCCATGAAGGCCGAGAAGAACAGGGCGACCGTGCCGACCCACTCGATCTGGTTCACCAGCGGAAGGCCCGGGTGAGCCAGGATGTTCCAGCCCGTGTAGACGACGCCGACGAGGGCGAAGAACGCGGTGAGGACCCACCAGATGATGACGTTGTCGCGCATGGCTCAGTGGCCCTCTCGCTCGCCGGGTGCGGTGGTCGCGAACTCCGCGGCCTCCGGGTGGTTCAGGTCGAAGGCCGGACGCTCGCTGCGGATGCGCGGGATCGACGTGAAGTTGTGCCGCGGCGGCGGGCACGACGTGGCCCACTCGAGCGAGGCGCCGTAGCCCCAGGGGTCGTTCACCGTGACCTTCGGCGCCTTGCGCGCCGTGATCCAGACGTTCAGGAAGAACGGCAGCATCGAGGCGCCGAGGATGATCGCGCCGATCGTCGAGACCTGGTTCTGCCACGTCCAGCCGTCCGCTGCGGAGTAGTCCGCGTAGCGACGCACCATGCCGTCGACACCGAGCCAGTGCTGGATGAGGAAGGTCATGTGGAAGCCGACGAACAGCATCCAGAAGTGCACGTAGCCGAGGCGCTCGTTCAGCATGCGACCCGTCCACTTCGGCCACCAGAAGTAGAAGCCTGCGAACATCGCGAACACGACCGTACCGAACACCACGTAATGGAAGTGCGCCACGACGAAGTAGCTGTCGCTGAGGTGGAAGTCCAGCGGCGGGGCCGCGAGGATCACACCGGTGAGGCCACCGAAGACGAACGACACGAGGAAGCCGAGCGAGAACACCATCGGGGTCTCGAACGTCACCGAACCGCGCCAGAGCGTTCCGATCCAGTTGAAGATCTTCACACCGGTGGGCACCGCGATGAGCATCGTCATCAGGGCGAAGAACGGCAGCAGCACGGAGCCGGTGACGTACATGTGGTGCGCCCACACGGCGACGGACAGGGCCGCGATCGCGATCGTCGCGTAGACCAGGGTCTTGTACCCGAAGATCGGCTTCCGGCTGAACACCGGGAAGATCTCCGAGACGATGCCGAAGAACGGCAGCGCGATGATGTAGACCTCGGGGTGGCCGAAGAACCAGAAGAGGTGCTGCCAGAGCAGGACACCGCCGTTGGCCGGGTCGTAGATGTGCGCACCGAGCACGCGGTCGGCGGCGGCGGCGAAGATCGCCGCGGCCAGGACCGGGAAGGCCATCAGGATCAGCAGGCTGGTGATGAGCGTGTTCCAGCTGAAGATCGGCATGCGCCACATCGTCATGCCGGGAGCACGCATCGTGATGATCGTCGTGATGAAGTTCACCGCACCGAGGATGGTACCGAAGCCCGAGATGCCGAGACCGAGCATCCAGAGGTTTCCGCCCGCTCCTGGCGAGAACGACGCGTTGGCCAAGGGCTGATACGCGAACCAGCCGAACGAGGCCGCGCCCTGCGGGGTGAGGAAGCCGGCGACCGCGATGGTCGAGCCGAACAGGAACAGCCAGAAGGCGAAGGCGTTCAGACGCGGGAACGCGACGTCCGGAGCGCCGATCTGCAGCGGCAGGATCGCGTTGGCGAATCCCGCGAACAGCGGCGTCGCGAACATCAGCAGCATGATCGTGCCGTGCATCGTGAACAGCTGGTTGTACTGCTCCTTGGTCGGGACGATCTGCATCCCCGGAGCGAACAGCTCGGCGCGGATCACCAGCGCCATCACGCCACCCAGGAGGAAGAACATCACCGAGGCGATGAGGTACATGTACCCGATCGTCTTGTGGTCCGTGGAGGTGATCCACTTGACGACGATGTTGCCCTTCTGCTCGACGCGCGAGGAGCTCATCAGAGCAGCCTGGCGCGCGGGCAGGGTGGTGGGACGGGAGCGAGGTGCCTCGTCGGTGCGAGGAGCTTCAGTGGTCGACATGGCTTACTCCTCTCCTTCCTCGGTGTCGGTCTTCCCGGAGGTGCCGGGGAGGTTCGAGAGACGGTCGTACGCGTCGGTGATGTCCCCGGTGTTGCCCTCTTCCTCGAGGGTTTCGAGGTAGGCGTTGTACTCGTCCTGCGAGACGACCTTCACGTTGAAGAGCATCATCGAGTGGTACTCGCCGCAGAGCTCGGCGCACTTGCCGGCGTACTCGCCCTCACGGGTGGGGATGAAGGACCAGGAGTTGTCCTTCCCGATGAACATGTCCTTCTTGTAGAGGAAGTCGATGATCCAGAAGGAGTGGATGACGTCGCGCGACTGCAGGTTGATGGTGACCTTCTGGTCGACCGGCAGCACCAGGGTCGGCAGCTCCGCCTGGTCGATGTTGCCTTCCGCGTCGGGCTGGGCCTGGATGCCCATGGTCCACACGGTGTCTTCCTCGGTCTCACCGTTGTACTGGAAGTCCCACGCCCACTGCTTGGCGATCGCGGTGATCTCGACGTCGGGATCGTCCCACTTCGTCTCGATCTCGGTCTGGTCGCGAGCCGTGAAGAAGAACATGCCCAGCACGAGGATGAGCGGCACGATCGTGTAGAAGATCTCGATCGGCATGTTGTAGCGCATCTGCACCGGGAGGCCGGTCTGGCCCTTGCGGCGGCGGTAAGCGATCGCAGCCCAGGCCATGAGGCTCCAGGTGACGACACCGACCGCGAGGAGCACGATCCAGGAGTTCACCCAGAGGGACGACACGCGCTCCGTCTGGTTGGTTGCTGCCGGACCACCATCCACGAAGCCCGGAAGAAAGCCGTTCAGCTCGGTGGGAGTACATCCCGCCAGAGCCACAGCTGCCACAACTCCCACAGGGAGTGCGGCCCAACGAAGGCGGCGTTTCGAGGGCACGATGCACCTTTCAGATCGCGGACAAGGCATGTCCAAGTCTAGAGCAACCTCACACCTGATTCATGCCAACCATGCAGGTTGAGAAGCGGAACGGCCGCCGTCACGCGAGGTGACGACGGCCGTTCGCGGGAAGAACGTGTCAGTGGAAGCTGTCGCCGCAGGCGCAGCTGCCCGCCGCGTTCGGGTTGTCGATGGTGAAGCCCTGCTCCGAGATGGTGTCCTTGAAGTCGATCGAGGCACCGTCGAGGTAGGGAACGCTCATGTTGTCGACGATGACCTCGACACCGTCGAAGTCGACGGTCTCGTCGCCTTCGAGGTACCGCTCGTCGAAGTAGAGCTGGTAGATCAGGCCCGAGCAGCCGCCGGGCTGCACGGCGACGCGCAGACGGAGGTCATCGCGACCCTCCTGCTCCAGGAGGTTCTTCACCTTCGTGGCGGCGGCGTCCGTCAGCTTGACGCCGTGTGCGCTTGTGGTCTCTGCGGACAGGGTGGTGTCGCTCATGTCGCTCCTCATGACGGGCCGGGTACGGGCTCTCCGACGATTCTACCGCCGGTGGGGACGGGAGGCTCAGATCTCCCGCGCGTTCATACGGGCGAGCAGCAGGGCCTCGGTCGCCACGGCGTGCCGGAACGTGTCCAGGTGCAGCGACTCGTTGGGGCTGTGTGCGCGGGAATGCGGATCCTCTACGCCGGTGACGAGGATCTGGGCCTCCGGGAACTCCCGCACGAGATCCGCGATGAACGGGATGGACCCGCCGACGCCCAGGTCCACCGGAGCGACGCCGTACCCGTCGCGCATCGCGTCGCGGGTGAGGGAGACCGCCCACCCGCTCGTGTCCACGAGGAAGGGGTTGCCGAGGTCCACATCGGAGAAGGTCAGCTCGGCACCGAAGGGCGCGTGTGCACGGAGGTGGCGCTCCAGAGCCTCGTAGGCATCCTGACCGGACTGCCCGGGGGCGACACGGGCGCTGATCACCACGGTCACCTCCGGGAGCAGGGTGTTCGAGGCTGAGGCGACGCTCGTCGCATCGATGCCGATGACCGTGACGGAGGGCTTGTTCCAGATACGGCTGAGGATCGTGCCGTCGCCGATGGGCGTCGTCCCCGGGAGGAGCCCGGCCTCGTCGCGCAGTGTCTCCTCGGTGTACTCGGGCGTCTCGGCATCCCGAGCGGTCATCCCCTCGACCGCGACGGAGCCGTCCTCGTTCCACAGCGTGGCGAGGAGTCGCACGGTCGCCATCATCGCGTCGGGAACCGCGCCACCGAACATCCCGGAATGGGACGCGTGGTCGAGCGTGCGCACCTTCAGGGTGAAGCGTGCGTTGCCGCGGAGGGACACGGTCAGGCCCGGCGTGACGGAATCCCAGTTGCCCGAGTCAGCGACGACGATCGCATCGGCGCGGAGGGCCTCCTTGTTGTCGGAGAGGAACTGTGCGAAGGAACGCGAGCCGTACTCCTCCTCCCCCTCGATGAACATCGCGATCCCGAGGTCGAGGTCGTCTCCGAGCACCTCGGCGACCGCGCGGATCGCGCCGATGTGGGCCATGATGCCGGCCTTGTCGTCCGCGGCGCCGCGTCCGTACAGGCGGCCGTCACGCACCGTCGGCTCGAATGGCGGCGTCTCCCACAGGGCGTCGTCCCCCGGAGGCTGCACGTCGTGGTGGGCGTAGAGGAGGATCGTCGGCTTCCCGTTCCGCGCCGCGCGCGTCGCGAGGACGGCGGGCTGGCCCTGCTCGTCGGTACCGGGGATGTCGGCACGGAGTACCTTCACCTCGTCGAACACCCCGGTGCCGCGCGCGAGCGTGGCGACGGCGTCGGCGCTGCGCTCGAGCTGCGTCTGGTCGAAGGCGGGCCAGGCCATGCCGGGAATGCGCACGAGGCTCCCGAGGTCCGACAGCGCGGAGGGGATGCCGGTGGCGACCGCTTCGAGGACGGCGGCGTCGGACTCGCTGGGAAGTGCAGGTGAGGTCATGCGAGTAATCTTAAGGCGACCCACCCCAGCGAACCGAGGAACCTCGTGGCCACTACCCCCGCCTCCCCTTCGACGAACGACGACGCCCCCCAGACGCCTGCCGTCGGCAAGGGACGCGCGACGCCGACCCGCGCCGAGCAGGAGGCTGCGCGCCGGCGCCCCCTCGTGGCGAACACCAAGGAGGCGAAGGCGGCGGCTCGCGCCGAGCTCAACGAGCGCCGCGCGAAGGCGCAGGCCGGCATGGCCGCCGGCGAGGAGAAGTACCTCCCCGCGCGTGACAAGGGCCCGCAGCGCCGGTGGGTGCGCGACTACGTCGACGCCGGCTGGCACCCCGCCGAGTTCGTGATGGGCGTCATGGTGCTCGTCATCCTGGCCTCGCTGCTGCCGACGAACATGATGATCTCGTTCTACGCGTACCTGTTCATGATGGCCTACCTCGTGATCGCGATCGGCGGCATGATCCTCCTCGGCATGCGGGTCAAGCGCAAGGCGGCCGCGAAGTTCGGCAAGGACCGCGTCGAGAAGGGTCTCGGCTGGTACGCCGGCATGCGGGCTCTGCAGATGCGCTTCATGCGCCTGCCCAAGCCGCAGGTCAAGCGCGGGCAGTACCCCGACTGACCAGTCCTCGGTTGATCTCGCGGCCCCAGAACGGGCCGCGGTAGAGGAACGCCGTGTAGCCCTGGACCAGGGTGGCTCCGGCATCCAGACGCTCCTGCACATCGGCGGCCGTCTCGACACCGCCCACCGCGATCACGCAGAAGTCCTCGGGGACCGCGGCACGGACGACCCGGAGCACCTCCAGCGATCGTTTCTTGAGCGGAGCACCGGAGAGACCGCCCGCACCGGCCGCCTCGACGACGGCCGCATCGGTGCGCAGTCCGTCACGGCTGATCGTCGTGTTGTGGGCGATGATGCCCGCGAGCCCTTCCTCGACGGCGAGCCGCGCGATCGCGGTGATCTCGTCATCCGGCAGATCGGGGGCGATCTTCACGAGCAGCGGAGTGGACCCGGCCGCGTCACGGACGGCGCGCAGCAGCGGCGCCAGGGTCTCCACCGCCTGCAGACCCCGCAGCCCGGGAGTGTTCGGCGATGAGACGTTGACCGCGAGATAGTCGGCCAGCGGAGCCAGGCGGGTGGCGGAGGCGACGTAGTCGGCGACGGCGTCCTCGACGTCCACCACGCGGCTCTTGCCGATGTTCACGCCGATCACCGTGTCGGGGGCGCCGCGGCGAAGGCGGGCGAGACGACGGGCTGCGGCATCCGCGCCCCGGTTGTTGAAGCCCATGCGGTTGATGACCGCCCGGTCCTCGACCAGCCGGAACAGGCGCGGCTTCGGGTTGCCCTCCTGCGGGACAGCCGTGACCGTGCCGACTTCAACGTGGCCGAAGCCGAGCGCCGCGAGTCCGCGAACCCCGACGGCGTTCTTGTCGAACCCGGCCGCGATGCCGAACGGCGACGGGAACGTCAGCCCCAGGGCCTCGACGCGAAGCGAAGGGTCAGGGCGGGTCATCGCGCGGGTGGCCCACGACAGCGGCGGCACACCGAGTACGCGGATCACCGCCATGCCGGCGTGGTGGGCGAACTCGGGGTCGAAGCGCGACAGGACGGCGCGGAAGAGCAGCGGATACATCCCTGCCAGATTACCGGTCCGCCGCCTCCGCCTTCGCGTGGTCGGCCCGGAGGTCGCTGATCGCGGATTCGAAGTCCTCGAGCGAGTCGAACGCCTGGTAGACGCTCGCGAAGCGGAGGAAGGCGACCTCGTCGAGCTCACGAAGCGGCCCCAGGATGGCGAGGCCGATCTCGTTCGTGTCGAGCTGGGAGACGCCGGTCTGTCGGACCGCCTCCTCCACCCGCTGCGCGAGGATCGCGAGGTCCGCCTCCGTCACGGGACGCCCCTGGCAGGCCTTGCGCACGCCGGAGATGACCTTCTCCCGGCTGAAGGGCTCCATGACGCCCGAGCGCTTGATGACGTTGAGGCTCGCCGTCTCCGTCGTGGAGAACCGTCCTCCGCATTCCGGACACTGACGGCGCCGACGGATCGAGAGTCCGTCGTCGCTGGTGCGGGAATCGATGACCCGGGAGTCGGGGTGACGGCAGAAGGGGCAGTGCATCTGACAGATCCTACGCGGTGAAGCGGGCCTCGATCGCCTCGCCGTGGGCCGGGAGCACCTCGGTTTCGGCGAGCGCGACCACGCCCTCCCGAACAGCGGCCAGGGCCGAGCGGTCGTAGGAGACGACCTGCTGTGGGCGGAGGAACGTGTAGGCGCCCAGGCCCGGTGCGTAGCGGGCCTGACCGCCGGTGGGCAGCACGTGGTTGCTTCCGGCCATGTAGTCACCGAGGCTGACGGGGGTCTGGTCGCCGACGAACACGGCACCGGCGCTCGTGAAGGCGGCTGCCGCCTCCTCCGCATCCGCGAGGTGCAGCTCCAGGTGCTCCGGGGCGTAGGCGTTGCTGAACGCGGCCGCCGTCGCTCGATCGTCCACCAGCACGATCGCCGACTGCGGGCCGGACAGCGCAGCCCCGACGCGTTCGCTGTGCCGCGTGCGCGCAGCCTGCTGCTCGACCTCTGCGCGGACCTGCTCCGCGATCTCCAGGGCATCCGTCACGAGGACGGCCGAGGCCTGCTCATCGTGCTCGGCCTGGCTGACGAGGTCGGCGGCGATGAGGCGAGGGTCGGCGTCGGCGTCGGCGACGACGAGGATCTCGGTCGCGCCGGCCTCGGAGTCGGTGCCGACCACCCCGGCGACGGCCCGCTTCGCCGACGCGACGTAGTTGTTTCCGGGTCCCGACACGACGTCGACGGGATCGAGCCCCAGGCTCGCGACACCGTGGGCGAGCGCACCGATGGCTCCGGCTCCGCCCATCGCGTAGACCTCGGAGACCCCGAGCAGCGCCGCGGCGGCCAGGATGGTCGGGTGGACGCGACCGTCCTGGTCCGCCTGCGGCGGCGAGGCGAGGGCGATCTGCTGCACCCCCGCGACCTGCGCGGGGACGACGTTCATGACGACGCTCGACGGGTAGACGGCCTTGCCCCCGGGGATGTAGACCCCGACACGGGCCACCGGCTGCCAGCGCTGCGTGATGGTCGCTCCCTCGCCGATCCTCGTCACCTGCGGTGCGGGGACCTGCGCGGCCGAGGCCAGGCGCACACGTCGGATGGCCTCTTCGAGGGAAGCGCGGACCGTCGGAGCCAGGTTCGACAGCGCATCCGCGAGGTGTGCTTCCGGCACCCGCACAGCGTGCCCGGTGACCCGGTCGAACCGCTCCGCCTGCTCCCGCAGCGCGTCCTCGCCGCGATCCCGCACGTCGTCGACGAGACGCGCGGCGGTGTCGAGCGCCTCGGCTCGTGCCTGGGTCGCGCGCGGAACGGCCGCGAGCATGTCAGCGGGCGAGAGCTCGCGCCCCCGCAGATCGATCGTGCGCATGTCAGCCCTTCGTGATGCCGGCGATGTCGTGGAGATAGCCGATGCGGCCGTCATCGTGGCGGACGACGAACGCCCCGCCCCGATCCTCGATGACGAGCGCCCAGGCGGTCGGACCGATGCGGAAGATCGGCTCTCCGCGTTCGTCGTGCACGTCGCGCTCGGTCGGGGCGAGGATCCAGAAGGGCTGCGCCTCGGGCGTGTTCCGACGCGGAGCGGCGGCCTGGTGATCGTCGATGACGGAATGCACCGCCGTCACGTCTTCCGATGCCGGTTCCTGCGCGGCCGCGAGTTCCTCCTCGGAGAGCGCCTTGGCGCCCAACAGTGACTCGATGCTGCCGGTGTCGGAAACGATCTCCGGCTGCTCCCCGCGGGACCGCCGCGAGTAGACCGGGGTGTACTCGTCTTCCGCGGAGACCGGCACGGTTCCGGTTCCCCCGCCCGAGGCATGCGCGGTGAGAGGGACGCGATCCGCGCCGTTCGCCGACACGTCACGCGTGTCGGTGTCGGTGTCGCGGAGATCGGCGGCGGCGTCCGCGTCACCGGTGCTTTGCTCGGCATCGGCGTCGGAGATCACGGCTGTCTCGCCCTCGGCCGCCGCAGCGGGAGACTCGGCGGCGGCAGGGGCCTCAGCGGCGGATCCGCTCGACGTCGCCTCGGGACGCGGCCGTGCGATCACCGGGCGCACCGGATTGGCGTTGCGGTGCGCGAGAGTGACGAGCCGCCCCTGGAAGTCCTCCTTGAGGCCCGGGATGAGCGGGGCGAAGACGGTGAGCACGACGAGCGCGGTCGAGGTGATGACCTGCACGACGGCGTTCCAGGGCAGACCCCAGTTGCCGGTGGAGATGACGGCCGACAGGGCGAGCCACAGGTTGCCGGCCCACACGCACGCCGAGACCGAGAAGGCCACGGAGGCGAACTGATCGATGCCGAGCGACCCCACCCGGCGGATGCCGTCGGGTGAGAACCGCCGGAGGACGAGGAGGAACACGGCGACCGTCGGCACGCCGATCGGCAGGATCCACTGGATGCCGATGCCCCAGAGCGAGATCCCCCCGCTGAGCGGGAAGAAGGACACGAGGAAGGAGACCAGCCAGACTCCGACGATCAGGAGCTCGCGCAGCGTGAATCCGAGGATGCCGTACTCCGGCGTGACCTCGTCGTCGTAGAGGACGCCGTCCTCATCGCTGAACACCGCTTCGGCGTCCGGCTCGGGAAGATCCGTGCTCATAGTCGTCCTTTCCTCATCGGCGCACCACATCTTTCCGGTGCTCTCGACGGCTCCCGATCCTACCCGCTCACCCCAGACAGGTTGGTCCGAGCAGTGACTTGAGGTCACCGAAGAGGTCGGCGGAGACCTTCACCGGCATAGGCACCTCGAACACCTTCGCTGTGCCAGCGCGATGCACGCGCAGCAGTACCTCGGTGTCCCCGCTGTGCCGCCGGAGCACCTCGGCCAGCTCCGTCATGACCCGTTCCGTCGCGCGCTGCTCGGCGAGGACGAGAGACAGGGGCCCTGCTGCATCGAAGGAGCCGACGTCGGGGGCGAAGGCAGACTGGGCATGCAGGTTCAGGCCGTCATCACGCCGGGAGACGCGCCCGCGCACGGCGAGGATCGCATCCTGCTGCAGAGTGTGCTGGAACTCGAGGTACGTCTTGCCCATGAACATCACGGTGACCTCGCCGTTGAAGTCCTCCACGGTGATCATTCCGTACGGGTTTCCGCTCGCCTTCGCCACACGATGCTGGACACTCGTGACGAGGCCGGCCACGGTGACCTGATCGCCGTCCTGCAGGTCCTCGGAGTTGTTGAGGTCGTGGATGGAGATCGAGGCATGCTTCGCGAGCGGGACCTCTAGACCAGCCAACGGGTGGTCAGAGACATAGAGGCCGAGCATCTCCCGCTCGAAGGCGAGCTTGTCCTTCTTGATCCACTCGGGACGAGGGGGCACTTTCGCGGGTGCCGCCTCCTCCATGCCGTCGTAGAGACTGTCGAAGTCGAAGCCGATGGCGCCCTGAGCCTCGTTGCGCTTCCGGTCCACCGCCGCCTCCACGGCGTCTTCATGGATCTCGAGGAGGGCCCGACGGGTGTCACCCATCGAGTCGAAGGCCCCGGCTTTGATCAGCGACTCGACCGTGCGTTTGTTGGCGACGTGCAGCGGCACCTTGTCGAGGAAGTGATGGAACGAGGTGAACCGCTCGTCCTTGCGCGACTGCACGATGCCGTCGACGACGTTCGTGCCGACGTTGCGGACGGCGCCGAGGCCGAAGCGGATGTCATCGCCGACGGCCGCGAAGAAGTTGATCGACTCGGAGACGTCCGGCGGCAGCACCTTGATGCCCATTCGGCGGCACTCGTTGAGGTAGAGCGCCATCTTGTCTTTCGAGTCGCCGACGCTCGTGAGGAGTGCGGCCATGTACTCGGCCGGGTAGTGCGCCTTGAGGTAGGCGGTCCAATAGGACACGAGACCGTACGCGGCGGAGTGCGCTTTGTTGAAGGCGTAGTCCGAGAACGGCAGGAGGATGTCCCACAGCGCCTTGACCGCTCCTTCCCCGAAGCCGCGCTCGGTCATTCCCGCCGCGAACCCCGCATACTGCTTGTCCAGCTCGGACTTCTTCTTCTTTCCCATCGCGCGGCGCAGGATGTCGGCCTGACCGAGGCTGAACCCGGCCACCTTCTGCGCGATGGCCATGACCTGCTCCTGGTAGATGATGAGTCCATAGGACTCCTCCAGGATCTCAGCGAGCGGTTCCGCGAGTTCGGGATGGATCGGGGTGATCTCCTGCTGCCCGTTCTTGCGCAGCGCGTAGTTGGTGTGGGAGTTCGCACCCATCGGCCCCGGACGGTACAGCGCGATGAGGGCCGAGATGTCGCCGAAGTTGTCCGGCTTCATGAGCCGCATGAGTGAACGCAGCGGCGGACTGTCGAGCTGGAAGACGCCGAGCGTGTCGCCGCGGGCCAGCAGCTCGTAGACGGCGGGGTCATCGAGACCGAGGTGCTCGAGATCGAGCTCCTCACCGCGGTTCATCCGGATGTTGTCGAGCGCGTCCGAGATGATCGTGAGGTTCCGGAGGCCGAGGAAGTCCATCTTGATGAGGCCGAGGGACTCGCACGACGGATAGTCGAACTGCGTGACGATCTGGCCGTCCTGCTCGCGGCGCATGATCGGGATGATGTCGAGCAGGGGTTCCGACGACATGATGACGCCGGCGGCATGCACGCCCCACTGTCGCTTCAGCCCCTCGAGGCCGAGGGCCCGATCGAAGACCGTCTTCGCTTCGGGGTCGGTCTCGATGAGGGCGCGGAACTCGCTCGCCTCCTTGTAGCGCGGGTGCGCAGAGTCGAACATGCCGTCGAGGGGCATGTCCTTGCCCATCACGGCCGGGGGCATGGCCTTGGTGAGTCGCTCGCCCATGCTGAACGGGAAGCCGAGGACGCGACCGGCGTCCTTGAGCGCCTGCTTCGACTTGATCGTGCCGTACGTGACGATCTGCGCGACGCGCTCGGACCCGTACTTCCGGGTCACGTACTCGATGACCTCGCCGCGACGACGGTCGTCGAAGTCGACGTCGAAGTCGGGCATCGAGACGCGGTCCGGGTTGAGGAACCGCTCGAAGATCAGACCGTGCTCGAGAGGGTCGAGGTCGGTGATCTTCATCGCATAGGCGACCATCGAACCGGCACCGGAGCCACGTCCCGGACCGACCCGGATGCCGTTGTCCTTGGCCCAGTTGATGAAGTCGGCGACGACGAGGAAGTACCCGGGGAAGCCCATCTGGAGGATGATGCCGGTCTCGTACTCGGCCTGCTTGCGCACCTTGTCCGGGATGCCGTTCGGGTACCGGTAGTGGAGGCCCTTCTCGACCTCCTTGATGAGCCAGCTGTCCTCGGTCTCGCCGTCGGGGACCGGGAACCGCGGCATGTAGTTCGCCGAGGTGTTGAACTCCACCTCGCAGCGCTCGGCGATCAGGAGCGTGTTGTCACAGGCCTCCGGGTGGTCCCGGAAGAGCTGCCGCATCTCGGCCGCGGTCTTGATGTAGTACCCGTCGCCGTCGAACTTGAAGCGGTTCGGGTCGTCGAGCGTGGAGCCGGACTGCACGCACAGCAGGGCTGCGTGGGCGTCGGCCTCGTGCTGGTGGGTGTAGTGCGAGTCGTTGGTGGCCACGAGCGGGATGCCGAGGTCTTTCGCGAGCCGCAGCAGATCGGTCATGACCCGGCGCTCGATCGACAGGCCGTGGTCCATGATCTCGGCGAAGTAGTTCTCCTTGCCGAAGATGTCCTGGAACTCCGCCGCAGCCGCGCGGGCGGCGTCGTACTGCCCGAGCCGCAGCCGCGTCTGCACCTCTCCCGACGGGCACCCCGTCGTGGCGATGAGCCCCTTGCCGTATGTCTGGAGCAGCTCGCGGTCCATACGCGGCTTGAAGTAGTAACCCTCCATGCTCGACAGCGAGCTCAGCCGGAAGAGGTTGTGCATGCCCTCCGTGCTCTGACTCCACATGGTCATGTGGGTGTACGCGCCCGAACCCGACACGTCGTCGCTGCGCTGGTCCGCCGAGCCCCACTGCACGCGGGTCTTGTCGCTGCGGTGCGTGCCCGGAGTGACGTAGGCCTCGAGACCCACGATGGGCTTGATGCCGGCGTTGCGGGCCGCGTTGTAGAACTCGAACGCCGCGAAGGTGTTCCCGTGGTCCGTCACCGCGATCGCCGGCATGCCGTAATCGGCGGCCGCCTGCGTCATCGCGTTGATCTTCGCAGCCCCGTCGAGCATCGAGTACTCGCTGTGCACGTGCAGGTGGACGAAGGAGTCGGATGCCATGCTTCGAGTCTACGTTCGGCCCCGGACACGAGGAGGCGTCGGCTCCCGGTTCACGCTTTCTCGCGGAGGTCCAGCCGCATGAGCACGCGAGGGAAGCCGTCGAGGACGGAGCCCGTGTCCGCCGCCTTCGCGAACCCCGCGCTCTCGAAGAGACGCCGCGTCCCGACGTACGCCATCGTGAGGTTCACCTTCGCGCCGGCGTTGTCGACCGGATACCCCTCGATCGCGGGTGCGCCCCGATCGCGCGCGTAGGCGACCGCGCCCTCGATGAGGGCGTGGGAGACACCCTGTTTGCGATGCCCTGGGCGGACCCGGAAGCACCACAGTGACCACACGTCGAGGTCGTCGACATGCGGGATGAGACGATTGCGCGCGAAGCTCGTGTCGCGTCGAGGGTGCAACGCCGCCCAGCCGACCGGCTCGTCGTCGAGGTAGGCGAGGACGCCGGGGGGAGGATCCTGGTGGCAGAGCTCACGCACCCGCTCGGCCCGTGCGGGACCGCGAAGGGAGACGTTCTCCTTGTTGCCGATCCGATAGCTCAGGCAGAAGCAGACGTTCGACGTCGACTTCTTCGGACCCACGACCGCGGCGACGTCATCGAAGACCGTCGCCGGGCGCACCACGATGCTCATGTGGTCAGTGTGGCGGACACCCCGGACACCGGCGCGCTGACGCCCCGGCGGATGAGCTATTCCCCGCGCAGCACGTCCAACGCGTGCTGGAAGTCCTCCGGATAGGGCGAGGCGAACTGCACCCACTCCCCCGTCGTCGGATGGGCGAATGCCAGCTGATGCGCGTGCAGCCACTGCCGCGTGAGTCCGAGGCGGGCGGAGAGCGTCGGATCGGCGCCGTAGAGCGGGTCCCCGACGCACGGGTGCCGGTGCGCCGCCATGTGCACGCGGATCTGGTGCGTACGACCCGTCTCCAGATGGATCTCGAGCAGAGAGGCACCGGGAAACGCCTCGAGCGTCTCGTAGTGTGTCACGGAGGGCTTCCCGTCCGGGACGACGGCGAACTTCCAGGAGTGGTTCGGGTGCCGACCGATCGGCGCATCGATCGTGCCCACGAGCGGGTCCGGATGCCCCTGCACCACCGCGTGATAGATCTTCTCGACCGTGCGCTCCTTGAACGCGCGCTTGAGGGCCGTGTACGCGGACTCGCTCTTGGCGACGACCATGAGCCCGCTCGTCCCGACGTCCAGCCGGTGCACGACGCCTTGACGCTCCGGCGCGCCGCTGGTGGCGACGCGGAACCCGGCGGCGGCGAGAGCGCCGACGACCGTGGGTCCCTCCCACCCGAGCGAGGGGTGGGCAGCGACCCCGGTCGGCTTGTCCACCACGACGATGTCATCGTCGTCGTAAACGATCCCGAGTTCGGGCACCGCGATGGGCACGATCTTCGGCCCCTCCTTCGGCTCCCACTCGACGTCCAGCCACGCACCGCCGCGCAGGCGGTCCGACTTGTCGAGGGTGACGCCGTCCAGGCGGACGCCGCCGGATGCGGCCACCTCCGCCGCGAAGGTCCGCGAGAACCCGAGGAGCTTGGCGAGGGCGGCATCGACCCGCGTACCGTCGAGCCCGTCCGGGACGGGCAGCGAACGCGACTCCACGGTCAGCGCTCCTCGGACGCCGCAGCCGCCTCGGCGTCCTCGTCGGTCTCGATCGGGGCGTGGTCCCGCTCTCGCGTGCCGTCGAACCGGAGGCCGAAGACGACGAGCAGAGCCACCGAGATCATCCCGGTGACGATGAAGATGTCGGCGACGTTGAAGATCGCCGGCATCATCCACGGCATGGAGATCATGTCCACCACTTCCCCGACCGGGAAGCCGGGGGCCCGGAAGAGACGGTCCGACAGGTTGCCGAGCACGCCTCCGAGCAGGCACCCGAGGACGACAGCCCAGAGACGCGACCGCAGTCCGAACGCCTTCCAGACGATGACGCCTGCGACGACCGCGAGGGCGATGGTGAAGATCCAGGTCACGCCCGACCCGAGGGAGAACGCCGCACCGGGGTTGCGCACGTAGTAGAGCTGCAGGAACTCTCCGAGGACCGGGACCGCCTCGTGGAGCGGCAGATTCTCGATGGTGAGGTACTTCACAAACTGATCGGCGGCCAGCACGACCGCTGCGAGAATCGCAACGATCGCACCGGCCGCCGACCGACGAAGGGGACGACGTCCTGACAAGAGGGCGCCTTACAGGCCGATCGCGGAGACCGGCGTGGAGTCCGTGGAGGCCGACTTCTCGTCGAGCTCGCGGAGCTGACCCTCGATGTAGCCGCGGAGCTGCGAGCGGTAGTCGCGCTCGAAGTTGCGCAGCTCCGTGATGCGCGCCTCCAGCGTGTTGCGCTCGCGCTCCAGGCGTGCGGTCTCCTCGCGCTGCTTCGCCTCGGCCTCCGTGCGGATACGAGCGACCTCGGCCTCGGCCTCGGAGATGAGCTGGTTGCGCTTGGCCTCACCCTCGGCCACGTGCTCGTCGTGCAGACGCTGCGCGAGCTCGATGATGCCGGCGGTCGCGGTCGCGGAGCCGGTCGGTGCGGCGTCGGCGGCGGGAGCCTCGGCGGCGGCCGGGGCGGGAGCAGCGGCTTCCGGCTCGGCGGCAGCGGCGGTAGCAGGCGTGGAGCCCGACTCATAAGCGGCGAGCTTCGCCTTCAGCTCGGCGTTCTCCTCGAGGGCCTTGCGCCACTCGATGACGATCTCGTCGAGGAAGTCGTCGACCTCGTCCGGGTCGAAGCCGTCCTTGAAGCGGACGTGCTGGAACTGCTTGGTGACGACGTCATCCGGGGTAAGTGCCATGGGTGGCTCCTCTTTCGATGAGTTCGATTGCCAGTACCGATGTATGGCGTGTTCGTGATGTGGCGCGAACCCGGGGCGCGCACCTGGGTGCCAGCATAGCCCCCGAGCCTTGGGGTCGCGATGCCACGACACCCAGGCTCGGTGAACTCGCCGCCGTCACCGGGCGCGACACGCGGGGTGGTCAGCGGATGAACAACCGGACGATGTTCATCAGGATCAGGACGACCAGAAGGGTCAGCGCGAAGCCGAAGTCCAGCGAGAGCTGACCGATACGCAGCGGCGGGATGATCCGCCGGAAGAACCGGATGGGCGGATCGGTGACGGTGTACACCGCCTCGGCGGCCACGAGACCGAAGCCCTTGGGACGCCATTCCCGATTGAACATCGGGATGTAGTCCAGGATGAGCCTCGCGAAGAGCACGAGGATGTAGACCAGCAGCACCAGATGGACGATGCTGGCGAGGACCGAGACCAGCTGCACGGTCTACGAGTGGTCGAAGCCCGCAGACTCGGCGTCTGCGTGCGCGATACCCCCGTGGCCGGACACCGCGATGTTCTCCGGCGAGAGCAGGAATACCTTGGAGGTCACCCGCTCGATCCGGCCGTAGAGGCCGAGGGAGAGACCGCTCGCGAAGTCGATGAGGCGGCGCGCGTCGGCGTCGCTCATCTGGGAGAGGTTGATGATGACCGGGACGCCCTCGCGGAAGCTCTCCGCGATCAGCTGGGCGTCGCGGTACTGCTTGGGGTGGACGGTGAGGATCTCGTTCACGGCTCCTGCTGCGGGCTGGCGGACGGCGACGGGACGACGGAGGGGCGTGACGGGAGCCGGAGCCGGCTCTTCGCGCTCACGCTCACGCTCACGCTGGGCGCGGGCGGGCGCCGGCGTCTCCTCTTCGTAGACCTCTTCCTCGTCGGCGAGGCCGAGATACACCATGGTCTTCTTCAGCGGGTTACCCATCGTGTCCTCCGGTTCGAACGTTTCGGGCTGGTCTTGTCACAGGCTAACCCCGGGCGGGGCGCGGTCCCGTGATTGCGGAACCGATCCGCAGGTGTGTCGCGCCGGCGGCGATGGCCTCGGCGAAGTCGCCGGTCATCCCGGCGGAGATCCACGTCGCGTCGGGAGCGACGGTCCGCACGTCGGCGGCGATGTGGTGCAGACGGGCGAAGGCGCGCGCGGGATCCTCGTCGAGGGGCGCGACGGCCATCACACCACGGAGCCGCAGCGAGGACAGGCCGAGCACGTGCTCGGCCAGCGCCACGGCTGACGCCGGCGCCACGCCTCCCCTGCCCTCATCCTCGGTGAGATTCACCTGGACGAGTACGTCGAGCACCTCGTCGGTCTCGGCCGCACGGTGCAGGGCGTCCGCGAACCGGTCACGGTCCACGGAATGCACGACGTCGGCGCTCCGCCTGATCGCCGCGGCCTTGTTCGTCTGCCCCTGCCCGATGAAATGCCACTCGAGGTCGAGGCCGGAGAGCTCGCCCGCCTTGGCGGTGAGCTCCTGCTGCCGGTTCTCCCCCACCGCGTGCACTCCGAGAGCGTGCAGATCGCGCACCAGGGAGGCGGGGTGGAACTTGGTGACGACGATCCGGGTGATCTCCTCGGGGGACCGCCCGGCGGCACGCGCGGCGTCGGCGATCTTCTCGTCGATCGCCGACAGCCGCGCGGCCAGGTCCGATGGCGCCGAAGCGCCGACCGGTGTCGTCACTTCAGGAATTCGGGGATGTCGATGTCGTCGTCGGCGAAGGCCGGCTCGATGCTCGTCGTCGGCGTGCGCGGTGCCGTCGGCGCCGAGGCGGGCTCGGGCGTGCTCTTCTCGGCCGCAGGCTCGGAGGTCTCCGACAGCGCCACCTCGGGAAGGGACGCGGTGGAAGGACGCGAGACGACCATCGGGTCCAGCCGCAGCGAGGGCTCGCCGCCGTCGAAGCCGGCGGCGATCACGGTCACCCGCACCTCGTCGCCGAGCGTGTCGTCGATGACCGTGCCGAAGATGATGTTGGCCTCCGGGTGCGCGGCCTCCTTGACGAGGTCCGCGGCGTCGTGGATCTCGAAGATGCCGAGGTTCGAGCCACCCTGGATCGACAGCAGCACACCGTGCGCGCCTTCGATCGAGGCCTCGAGCAGCGGCGACTCGACGGCGAGCTCCGCCGCCTTGATCGCGCGGTCGGCGCCGCGGGCCGAGCCGATGCCCATCAGGGCGGATCCCGCTCCCTGCATGACCGACTTCACGTCGGCGAAGTCCAGGTTGATGAGACCGGGGGTCGTGATGAGGTCGGTGATGCCCTGCACACCGGCGAGGAGGACCTGGTCGGCAGTCGCGAACGCCTCGATCATCGAGATGCCGCGGTCGCTGATCTCGAGCAGACGGTCGTTCGGGACGACGATGAGGGTGTCGACCTCTTCCTTCAGCTTCGCGACGCCCGCCTCGGCCTGGCTCTGGCGACGACGCCCCTCGAAGGAGAACGGCTTCGTCACGACACCGATGGTCAGCGCACCGATCGACTTGGCGATGCGGGCGACGACGGGAGCACCACCGGTTCCGGTGCCACCACCCTCTCCGGCGGTGACGAAGACCATGTCGGCACCGGTCAGGGCCTGCTCGATCTCCTCCGCGTGGTCCTCTGCGGCGCGACGACCCACCTCGGGGTCGGCACCGGCGCCGAGACCGCGGGTGAGCTCGCGGCCCACGTCCAGCTTGACGTCGGCGTCGCTCATGAGCAGCGCCTGGGCGTCGGTGTTGACGGCGATGAACTCGACTCCGCGGAGACCGAGCTCGATCATGCGGTTGACGGCGTTGACGCCGCCACCGCCGACGCCGACGACCTTGATCACGGCGAGGTAGTTCTGGTTCTGGCTCATGGCCGGCCTCCGATTAGTAGAGCCTGGAAGGGGTGAACCTTAAACCTCAACTAGAGGTGTAAAGTATTTCCCGGTATTGCGTTCTCTCAGATCGAAGGTATGCGCCGCCTGGCCGCGCACGCGCAGCGACATGGGCGTGTCGCGCCATTCCCGCCGAAAGAGATCAGCCGACGACCGCCACGTCGGGAGACGTGACGTCGATCGACGAGGCATCGGGGTTCTTCACGAGCGCGGCGGAGAGTGCGAGCGCCTTCAACCCCGAGTCCTCCTGACTCCCCCACACGACCGTGAGGCCGGAGTCGAGGGTCAAGGTCACGTCGTCCGCCGTCGAGGCCCGCACGCCGGTGAGTGTCTTGCGGATGTCCGCCGGGAGCGCTCGGACGACGAGCCCGGCGCTGCGGAAGGCGGCCGAGTCGACCCCGCCCTCCACCTCCACCAACGGCTGCCCCGCCGGGCGCTGGGCTGTCGTCGAGAGAGCGACGCCCGCTGCGTCCACGAGGGTGAAGCCGGCACCCGACTCGACCACCCCGATCGGCGTACGCTCGACGATGCGCACGGTCAGGTCGTGCGGTGGACGTGCTTCCAGGGCATACGTCTCGATGAGCGGGAACGTCAGCAACGCCGCCTTGACCTCGCTCGTATCGACCAGGGCGAGCGGCGTCCCGAGCTGGTCCGCGAGGGCGCCTTCGATCACCGCGGGATCGATCGTCGTGGTGCCGGTGACCGTGATGCGCTGCACAGCGAAGAGCGGGCTGTAGGCGGCGGCGACACTCCCCCCGATCAGCAGCGCCACGGCCCCGAGGGCGCTCAGCCAGACGATACGACGCCGGCGGGATCGCTGGGTGAACCGACGGATCTCCGCCCGGAGCGCCCTGCGACGGGCGCGCGCGGCGCGCCAGACATCCATGGACGAACGCGGGACCGGCCGTTCCTCGGGCATCACTGCGGCGGACCCGACCGGCGAGGCGTCTCCCCCCTCGTCCGGCGACGGCAGCGGGGCGGGACGCCGGCGGAGGGTCCGTTCGGACGCGTCGTCCGTCTCCCCCGGAGTATCCGGAGCGCTCGGGAGTGGGGGCGGCCGGCGCATGGGCTACGCCCCGTCGGTCCGGCGAAGTGACTCCAGCACCTGCGGGATGATCTGGTAGACGTTGCCGCAACCGAGGGTCACGACGAAGTCGCCCTCCTCCGCGACCGATGCCGTGTAGTCGGCCGCCTCCTGCCAGTCGGCGACGAAGTGCACGCGGGAAGCGTCCTGGAACGCGCCGCTCACCAGCTCACCGGTGACGCCGGGCACCGGGTCTTCCCTGGCGCCGTAGACGTCCAGCATCACGGTGTGGTCGGCGAGCTCCTCCAGGACGTCCGCGAACTCCTGGTACATGTGCTGCGTCCGGGAGTACGTGTGCGGCTGCTGGATCGCGATCAGCCGGCCGGAACCCGCCAGGCTGCGCATGGCCTCCAACGCGGCGCGGACCTCGGTGGGGTGATGGGAGTAGTCGTCGTAGACCGTGACCCCGCGCTCCTCACCGTGGCGCTCGAGACGACGGACGGTTCCCGCGAAGCCCTCGATGGCGCGCACGGCGTCGCGGAGCGGGTGGCCGAGCGCGAGGAGGACGGCGACCGCTCCCGTCGCATTGATCGCGTTGTGCACGCCGGGGACCGCGAGCTGCATGCGCTCGGTCTCCCCTCCGTGCGAGACGACCGCCGCGACGGGGCCCGCGGTGACGATCTCGCTGACGCGGACATCCGCGTGCTCGGCCTGACCGAACGTCAGGACCCGCGGGTGGGACAGCCCTGCCAGGACCCTGAGCGCGCCGGGGTCGTCGCTGGAGATGACGACCGCCTCCGACGCGGCATCCGCGAACCGCACGAAGGCGTCGTGGAAGGCCTCGTCGGAGCCGTAGTGGTCGAGGTGATCGGGGTCGACGTTCGTGATGAGCGCCACAGCCGTGTCGTAGAGGAGGAAGGTGCCGTCGGACTCGTCCGCCTCGATGACGAAGAGGTCGCCGCTCCCGGTCGCGCTGGACGTGCCGAGCTGCTCGATGACGCCGCCGTTGACGAAGTGCGGATCGGCGCCGAGGTCACGCAACGCGGTGACGATCATCCCCGTCGAGGTCGTCTTGCCGTGCGCACCCGCCACCGAGACGAGGCGCCGCGTGCCGATCAGCCAGTGCAGCGCCTGAGACCGGTGGATGACGTGCAGGCCCCGCTCCTTGGCGGTGACGAACTCGGGGTTCTCCGGCCAGATGGCGCCGGTGTGCACGACCGTGTCGGCGTCGCCGAGGTGGGCGGCATCATGACCGACGTGGACCGTCGCACCCGCCGCGGCCAGCGCCCGCAGGTTGTCGCTGTCGGCGCGGTCGCTGCCGGAGACGCGGATGCCCGCGTCGAGGAACATCTTGGCGAGTCCGCTCATCCCGGATCCACCGATGCCGATGAAGTGCGCGGCGGTGATCGTCTCGGGGATGGGGAGGGAGAGGTCGGGTCTGATCATGTCCGCTTCAGTCTACTTTTCGTTCTCGTCCGGGCGGCGGCGTCACGCCGCACCGAGGGCACGATCGATCATCGCCACGACGTTCTCGGTGCCGGTGCGGGTGCCCGCGGTCTCCGCCGCCTCCGCCATCCGACGGATGCGGTCGGGATCGCCGAGCAGCGGCACGACGATCCGCCGGACGGCGTCGCCGTCGAAGGTCGCGTCGTCGAGGAGCTGCGCGGCACCGGCGGCCACGGCCGATCCGGCGTTCAGACGCTGCTCTCCGTTGCCCACCGAGTACGGCACGTACAGCGCGGGGATGCCGAGCGCGCTGATCTCGCTCACCGTGGCCGATCCCGAACGCGACACGATGAGGTCGGCCAGTGCGAACGCGAGATCCATGCGGTCGACATACCGGCGGAGGGCGTAGCCGGGCACTCCCGGGTCGGCGAGGTCGCTGCGCTCCCCGGTGACGTGCAGCAGCTGCCAACCGGCAGCGAGGATGTCGCGCCAGGAGTCCGCGAGGGCGTCGTTCAACCGCTGCGCTCCGAGCGAGCCGCCGAAGACGAGAAGGACAGGACGATCGGCATCGAGTCCGAAGTACTCGGCCGCCTCGGCCCGCTGTGCCGCCCGGTCGAGCGTGATGACCTCGCGCCGCAGCGGCATGCCGACCACCTCGCTCCCGCGGAGCGGCGTTCCGGCGAACGCGACGCCCACGCCCGCGGCCGCACGGGCACCGAGCACGTTCGCCAGCCCGGGCTTCGCGTTGGCCTCGTGGACGACGAAGGGCACGCGCTCGCGACGCGCGGCCACGTAGGCGGGTGCGGAGGCGTAGCCGCCGAAGCCCACCACGACGTCGATGCCGTGCTGCCGGATGTGCGCACGCACCTGGGCGATCGCCCGGCGGAACCGCGCGGGGAACGCCGCGGCCTGCGCGTTCGGGCGCCGCGGGAACGGCACCTTGTCGACGATGAGCAGCTCGTAGCCGCGCTCGGGGACGAGGCGGGACTCCAGGCCTTCGGCCGTGCCGAGCACGAGGATCGTCGCGGCGGGGTCGCGCTCACGCAGCGCGTCGGCGACAGCGAGCAGCGGATTGACATGGCCGGCGGTGCCACCGCCGGCGAGGAGGTACGAAGTCACCTCGCGACCCTACCCCGCTCGGCTGACTGCTTCTCGGCGACCGGGATGGTCCGCGCGAAAGCCAGCAGGACACCGCAGGCGATGAGCACGGCCAAGAGCGCCGTCCCCCCCTGGGACATGAAGGGAAGGGGCACGCCCATCACGGGGAAGACCCCGATGACCACGCCGACGTTCAGCACGGCCTGACCCACGATCCACACCGTGATCCCCCCGGCCGCGACGCGGATGAACGGGTCTGACGTCTTGCGGATGACATGGAAGACACCCACGGTGAAGAACGTGAAGAGGGCGAGCACGACGATGCAGCCGATCAGCCCCAGCTCCTCGCCGACGATCGCGAAGATGAAGTCGTTGCCGGCGGCGGGGAGCCACCCGTACTTCTCCTGGGAGTTGCCGAGGCCGAGTCCGAAGACACCGCCGGAGGCCATGCCCCAGATGCCGTGGATCGACTGGTAGCAATCGTTGTAATAGAGCGTCATGTCGTCGCAGGTGGCGGTGATGCGCCGCATGCGGTCCTTGCTGGAGAGCGCATAAGCGAGGACAGCAGCCACGCCCAGGATCATCGGGATGATGAACAGCCGCAGCTTCACCCCGGAGAAGAAGAGGCAGCCGAGGAGGATGAGGACCAGCACCATCGCGGTGCCGAGGTCCTTACCCGCGAGCACGGTGCCGATCGCCAGCGCGCCGACGGGGACGACGGGTATGAAGACGTGGTGCCAGGTGCCGAGCATGGTCTGCTTGCGCAGCAGGACCGCGGCGATCCACAGGGCGAGCGCCAGCTTGAGGAACTCGGACGGCTGCATCTGGAAGCCCGCCACCTGGATCCAGTTCCGGTTTCCGCCGTCGGCGACGCCGAGTGGAGTGAACACCAGGAGCTGCAGGGCCACGGCGCCGAACAGCGCCGGCCACGCCATGCGCTTGAGGAACGCCACGGGGAAGCGGCTGATGAGGAACATCATCGGGATGCCGAGCAGGGCGAACACACCTTGCCGGAGAGCGCCGTCCAACGGGTTCTGCGCCTTGGCCACCGCCGTCGCGCTCGTCGCGGACAGCACCATCACGAGACCGAAGATCGTCAGGAGCAGGGCGGTCGACGCGATCAGCAGGAACTCGGTCGACACCGGGGTGAACCGGCGTCCGAGCGAGACCCGTGCCGCGAGGCCTCCCGACTCAGACCGCGGAGGGCGAGCCACCTGCGTCATCGGCGCTCCCCCGATCGATCCATTCCCGCACCGCCTCGGCGAAGCGGTGGCCCCGATCCGCGTAGCTGGAGAACTGGTCGAAGGATGCAGCGGCGGGAGCGAGGAGCACGGTGCCCTCCCCGTCGACGATCCCCGCCGCGATCTCCACGACGCGGTTCATGACCTGTCCAGTGTCACCAGCTTCGACCTCGAAGACCGGCACCGTCGGCGCGTGTCGCTCGAATGCCGCGACGACCGCCGCGCGGTCCACGCCGATGACGACCGCCGCGCGCGCGGTCGCGCCCGCGTCGGCGACGAGATCGCCGATGTCGACGCCCTTGAGATCGCCGCCCACGACCCACACCGCTCCGGGGTACGCGCGCAGCGACGACGCCGCCGCGTGCGGGTTCGTCGCCTTGGAGTCGTCGACCCAGGTGATGCCGGCATGCCGGGCGACCACCTCGATGCGGTGCGCGTCCAGGCGGAAGGTCTGCAGTGCGCCGTGGATCGCCTCGGGCTCGACTCCGAGGGAGCGGGCGAGAGCACTGGCGGCGAGGATGTTCTGCACGATGTGCGGGGCCGACAGTCCTGCGGCCTCCAGGTCGGCGACCGTCGTCAGCTCCAGGGCGCTGCGCGCGCGGTCGTCGAGGAAGGCCCGATCGACGAGCAGCCCCTCCACGACGCCGAGGTCGCTCGGCCCGGGGATGCCGAGGTCGAAGCCGATGGCACGAGCACCCTCGACGACCTCGGCCTCCTCCACCATCCGACGCGTGGCCTCGTCGGCCTTGTTGTAGACGCAGGCGACGCGGGTGTTCCGATAGACCAGGGCCTTCGCGTCGCGGTAGGCCTGGGCGCTGCCATGCCAGACCAGATGATCGTCGGCGAGGTTCAGGCAGACCGCGGCGTGCGGGAAGAGCTCGCCCTCCGGGCGCGACAGGCCGAGATACCAGAGCTGGTGACTGGAGAGTTCGACGACGAGCACGTCGAAGCCGGCGGGGTCCCGCACCGCGTCGAGCACGGGGACGCCGATGTTGCCGCATGGTGCGGCCCGGAGCCCGCCGGCGACGAGCAGCGTCGCCGTGAGCTGGGTCGTGGTCGTCTTGCCGTTGGTGCCGGTGATGAGCACCCAGTCCGCCGGCGTGCCGTCCGCGCGGAGGACCTTGTCGCGCACCCGCCAGGCGAGCTCGACGTCACCCCACAGGGCGATGCCCTCGTCCTGGGCCCAGCGGATGACCGGGTGCGCCGGAGCGAACCCCGGGGACGCGATGACGACCTCGGGTGCGAACGCCGTCAGCGCCTCGGGCACGGCGTCGAGCGGTCCGAGCTCCAGCCGTGCGCCGATGACGGGCAGAAGGCGGGCGTACTCCTCCTCCGCGGACTCGCTGAGCACGAGGACGTCGGCACCGAGCTCCGCGAGGGTGTCGGCCACGGAGAAGCCGGTCATGGAGAGGCCGAGGACGGCGACGCGCAGGCCGCTCCAGTCGGCGTGCCAGCTCGTCAGCCCGGCCAGACGCTCAGCCGACACGGGTCAGCCATTCGACGTAGAAGAGCCCGACGGCCGACACAGCGAGAAGACCCGCGATGATCCACATGCGCACCACGATGGTGACCTCCGACCAGCCCCGCATCTCGAGGTGGTGGTGGAACGGGCTCATGAGGAACAGCCGCTTGCCGCGGGTGATCTTGAAGTAGGCGCGCTGCAGGATCACGGATCCGGAGGCGAGCACGAAGACGCCGGCGATGATGAGGAGCAGCAGTTCGGTGCGGGTCATGACCGCCATCGCGGTGATGACGCCGCCGATGGCCATCGAGCCCACGTCGCCCATGAAGACCTTCGCCTTCGGGGCGTTCCACCACAGGAACCCGATGAGGCTGGCGGCGAACGAGGCCGAGATGATCGCGAGGTTGAACGGGTCGCGCACCTCGTAGCAACCGCCGAGGGAACCGGGGTCTCCCCCGATGCAGGGCTGCTTAAACTGCCAGAACGCGATGAGGCTGTAGGCGCCGACGACGATCACGCCCGCGCCGGCGGCGAGGCCGTCGAGGCCGTCGGTGAGGTTGACGCTGTTGGAGGTCGCGACCCCGATGATCGAGATCCAGGCGAGGTAGAGGATCCAGCCCAGGATGACGCCGAACGCGAAGAGGTTCAGCCAGGTGATGTCCCGGAAGAGGGAGATCGACGCGCTGGCCGGCGTCTGCCCCCACTTGTTCGGGAAGTTCAGCGCCACGATGCCGAAGGGGATCACGACGATGAGCTGACCGATCACCTTGCGCCACCCCGACAGCCCGAGGCTGCGCTGGCTGCGCACCTTCATGTAGTCGTCGATGAACCCGACCACGCCGAAGCCCACCATGAGCCAGATGACGAGGATCGCGGACAGCGCCGGCGTCTCCCCGCTGACGAGGACGCCGGTGAAGTAGCCCACGATCGAGCCGAGGATGAAGATGACCCCGCCCATCGTGGGCGTGCCGCGCTTGGCCTCGTGGCTGGGGTTGCCGGCGGCTTCCGGGGTGCGGATGACCTGCCCCCAGCCCCACTTCCGGAAGAGCCGGAGGAAGACGGGAGTCAGGAAGAGAGTGAAGGCGAGCGAGATGGCCGCCGCCATGATGAGGGACCTCACGAGAACAATTCTCCCAGACGATCGCCGAGATGCCGGAGGCCCACGGAGTTGGACGACTTCACGAGGACCCGGTCACCGTCGCGCAGCTCGGTGCGGAGGTACTCGAACGCGGCGTCCTGGTCCGGCAGATGCACGGCCTCGCTGTCCCACGACCCCTCGCCGACGGCGGCGAGGTAGAGCCGACGGGCCTCAGGCCCGACGACGACGATGCGCCGGATGTTGAGGCGCACGGCGAGCAGACCGATGCGGTCGTGCTCTTCCCCGGCGCTCTCGCCGAGCTCGCTCATGGCACCGAGCACGGCGACGGTGCGCTCGTCCGGTCCGGTGATCTGCGCGAGCGTCCGCAGCGCGGCCGCCATCGAATCGGGGCTGGCGTTGTACGCGTCGTTGATGATGCGGACGCGGTCGTTGCCCAGCGGCTGCATGCGCCAGCGCTCGGCGATCTCGACGGTCTCCAACCGGGACACGGCCTCCGATGGAGCCACGCCGAGCTCCACGGCGGCGGTGATCGCGGCGAGGGCGTTCGTGACGTGGTGGGCCCCGAGGACGCGCAGCCGCAGCGGCAGCTCCTCTCCCGCGGCCTCGATCACGCACTGCGTTCCGGAGGCCGACACCTCGATGTCCCGCGCGTGCACGGCGGCCGCGGCGGACTGGCCGAAGCCGACGACCCGGAGGCCGCGGCTCTCCGCGAGCTCCCGCATCGCCCAGACGCGGGGGTCGTCGGCGTTGAGCACGGCGGTGCCGGGCACGCGGGCCGCGGCGACGAGCTCGGACTTGGCCTTCGCGGTGGCCTCGATGCCGCCGAAGCCCCCGGCGTGCGCCATGCCGACCATGAGCACGACGACGAGGTCGGGCTCGACGAGGCCGGCGAGCCGCGCGATGCTGCCTGGGGCGGCGGCGCCGAACTCGCTCACGAGGAAGCGGGTGTCATGCGTGACGCGGAGCATCGTCACCGGGGCGCCGACCTCATTGTTGAAGGACTTCACCGGAGCGACGGTCTCACCCTCGTCCTCGAGGATGCGGGCGAGGAAGTTCTTGGTCGTCGTCTTGCCGTTGGAGCCGGTGATGCCGACGATGCGGAGGTTCCCGCCGGCGCGCACGCGCGCCACGACCTCGCGGGCGAGGTCGCCGAGCGCGGCGACGGCATCGGGCACGACGATCTGCGAGACATCGACGTCGACCGGGTGCTCGACGATCGCCAGCACGGCACCGGCTTCGACGGCGGCGCCGACGAAACGGTGCCCGTCCGTCTCGGCACCGGGCTTGGCGACGAAGATCGAACCCGCCTCCATGGTGCGGGAATCGGTGTCGACGATGCCGTCGACCACCGTCTCCGGCGTGTGCTCTCCGGCCACGCGCAGTTCACCACCGATGGCGGCAGCGATCTCAGCGAGCGTCAGGGCGATCATGTCATCTCCATGCGCGGCTCTCGCCGGCTATCCGAACTTGGGGAGGAGCGCGTCCATCGGGACAGAGGACGGCATCACGCGATAGGTCTTCATCACCTGCGTCATCGCCTTCTGGAAGGCGGAAGCGGTGGCCGCGGACGATACAACCTTAGTCGGCTCGTCGAGGGTCACCACGACGACGTACTGGGGGTCGTCGACGGGAGCGAAGCCCACCATGCTGGTGTAGTACACGCCGGCCTTGTAGCCGCCCTTGCCGTCCGACACCTGCGCGGTACCGGTCTTGCTGGTCACCCGGTAGCCGGGGACCTGGATGCGATCGGCGTTGCCGCCCTGCACTGCGACGTTCTCCAGCATCCGGGTCAGGTCGGCCGCGGTCTGCTCCTTCACGATCTGCTCGTGCTTCGGCTTCGGGGTCTCCGTGACGGTCCCGTCGGGGGCCGTGCAGGACTCGACCATCGACAGGTCGATCTTCTCCCCGCCGTTGGCGATGGCCTGGTACGCGCCGGCGAGCTGGGGGGCCGTCACCGTGAAGTACTGGCCGAACGTCGTCGTGTAGAGCGACTGACTGTCCCAGTCGCTCACCGGGTGGAGGATGCCGCCCACCTCGGAGGGGAAGTCCAGCGTCTTCTGCCCGACGCCGAAGCGCTGCAGGTAGTCGTAGCGGACCTCGGGGGCGACCATCGTGCCGAACTTCGACAGCGCGGTGTTGGACGAGTCGATCAGTCCACCGGCCAGCGTGTAGTTGTAGGCGGGGTGGCTGAACGCGTCGTTGACCACGGCGCCGTTGGGGAACGTCTCGCGCGATGACGCCGTGACCGTGCTGAGCGGAGTGAGACCGGCACCCTCCATCGCCGCGGCCGCGGTGATCGCCTTGAAGGTGGAGCCCGGCTCGAAGTCGCGGTGGAAGATCTGGCTGTAACGCGTCTCCGGCGTGGAGGAGTCCAGGTCGTTCGGGTCCATGGCCGGCCACTCGGCGGCGGCGCGGATCTTCCCGGTGCCCACCTCGACGACCGTCACGGTCCCGCCCTTGGCGCCCTGCTTCTGGGCCTCTTCGCCGATCATCTGCTGGAGGTACCACTGCAGGTCGCTGTTGATGGTGAGCTGCACCGTGCCGCCGTCGACGGCGTCGGTGACGGATTCGCTGCCCGGGATCACGACCCCGTCCTTGCCCTTGCGATAGGTCTTCTCACCGTCCACGGGCGCCAGGCATGCCTGCTCGAGCTGCTCGACACCGGCTTTGGCCTCGCCCGTGTTGTCGAGGAAGCCCAGCACGTTGCCGGCGACGGCCCCGTTGGGGTAGACCCGGGTCTCGCGCGGCTTCAGCGCCAGGTAAGACCCGAGGCCGAGGTCGCGGAGCGCGATGTACTGCTCGGTGTTCAACCCGGTTTTCAAGGGCGCGTACTGGCTGTTCGGGTTCTCGGCGAGGGCGTCGGAGACACGCTTGCGGATCTCGTCTCCCGGCACCCCCGTGATCGCGGCGATCTTCTCGGAGGCCTCGGCCCACGGCAGAGCCGGATCCTTCTCCTCCGTGAGCCTGATGACCTGCGGGCTGAGCTGCGCGTCGTAGACCATGACGCTCGACGCGAGGACCGTGCCCTCGGAGTCGACGATGGATCCCCGCTGGCCGGGGATCTTCGAGCCGTCGCCGATGTGCTCGAGGGATTGGCTGACGTGCTCGTCGGCGCTCACCACCTGGATGTCGATGAGGCGGACGACGAACGCCACCAGGATGGAAAGGATGACCGCCAGGGCGACGACGGTGCGTCGCCGCGGTCCGCGCGTGGCTCGTGTCGTCATGGGATCTCTCCGTCGCTCGGGATGGTCAGTGCGTCGTGGGGCTGGGCAGGCCGTCGGTGATGGCCGGTGGCAGGTCTTGCGCCGGCGATGTGCCGCCCGTCTCCTCGTTCGCCGTGTCCGTCGCCGGCGGCGTCTCCTCCGTGACGAGGACGTTGCCGACGGCCGCCTTCCCGTTGGGATCGATCGTGGACACCCCCTCCGCCCCGGTACCCGCGCCGAAGACGGCACCGTCGCTGAGGCGGAGATAGGACGGGGCGCCCGCCACGACCATGCCGAGGTCGGCGGCGCTGCTGGCGAGCACCTGCGGGGAGCTCAGTCCCGTGAGCTCTTCCTGCAGCGCATCGGTCCGGAGGTCGAGTTCACGCTGCTGGGACGTGAGCCCCGCGAGGGTGAACGAATCCTGGGTGATGGCGAGCGAGAGCCCGACCTGACCCGCGCCGATGGCCAGGGCGCCGCCCAGCGCGACGAGCGCGTAGGCGAGCTTCGGCTTGCGGCGTCGTGCCGGGGCCGTCACCGGCCGCAGGCGCCGCTCCGGCGTCGTCTCCGGGGCGGCCGGCTGCAGTGGCAGGGCTGGCTTGCGGACTGCGTTCATGCTCATGCGCTCTCCCGCACCTTCTCGGCGGCGCGCAGGCGCACCGGTATCGCACGCGGATTGCGTGCGCGCTCTTCGTCGTCGGCGAGTTCCGCCCCCTTGGTCAGGATGCGGAATCGGGGGGCGTGCTCGGGCAGTTCGACAGGCAACCCGGCGGGCGCCGTCGAGGAGGAGGCGGCGGCGAAGGCCTGCTTGACCAGCCGGTCCTCGAGGGACTGGTACGACATCACCACGATGCGTCCTCCGACCGCGAGGGCGTCCATCGCGGCGGGGATCGCGTCAGCGAGGACGTTCAGCTCGGCGTTGACCTCGATCCGAAGGGCCTGGAACACGCGCTTCGCCGGGTGCCCTGATCGCTGCGCTGCCGCGGGGGTTGCGGCCACGAGGATGTCGACGAGCTCACCCGATCGCGTGATCGGCTGCTTCTGACGGGCGTCGATGATGAAGCGCGCATACCGGCCGGCGAGCTTCTCCTCCCCGTACCGCTCGAAGATGCGCCGCAGGTTCCCCTCGCTGTAGCTGGCGATGACCTCGGCGGCGGTGATGCCCTTCGTCTGATCCATCCGCATGTCGAGCGGAGCGTCCTTGGAATACGCGAAGCCGCGTTCGGCCTCGTCCAGCTGCAGCGACGAGACACCCAGGTCGAACAGGATCCCGGCGGCGCCCTGAGCGTGCAGCCCGATCTCGTCGTAGACGGTGTGGACGAGCGTGACCCGATCCCGGAACCGGGCGAGCCGCTCCCCCGCGATCTTCAGCGCGTCGGTGTCCCGGTCCAGCCCGATGAGACGGATGCCGGGGAATCGCTCGAGCAGCGCCTCGGAATGGCCGCCCATGCCGAGGGTGGCGTCGACGAGCACGGCGCCGTCCTCCTGGAGGGCGGGCGCGAGGAGCTCGACGCAGCGGTCGAGCAGGACAGGAGTGTGGATGTCGCGGAGGTTCATGATCTCTCTCGGGTCCGACCTTCGGCTCTGATCCCCCTCCGCATCTCGACCCGGCACCGGGGAAGTGTGTCGGGGCGGGAGCGGCGGGGCATCACAGCCGTGGTCAGAACAGTCCGGGAATCACCTCCTGCTCCAGCTCGGCGTAGGACTCCTCGCCGGCGGCGAGGTAAGCGTTCCAGCTCTCCGCGTCCCAGATCTCGGCGTGGGCGCCGACTCCGGTCACGATGAGTTCCTTCTGAAGACCTGCGTACTGACGCAGGTGGGCGGGGATGGTGATGCGGTTCTGGCTGTCGGGCATCTCCGCGCTGGCGCCGGAGAGGAACATGCGCATGAAGTCACGCGCCTGCTTGTTGGCGAGCGGCGCCTGACGGATCCGCTCGTGCATCGCCTCGAACTCGGCCGTGCTGAAGACGTAGAGGCAGCGCTCCTGGCCCCGGGTGACGACGATGCCGCCGCCCAGGTCCTCGCGGAACTTCGCGGGAAGGATGACCCGTCCCTTGTCGTCCAGCTTCGGTGAGTGCGTGCCCAGCAGCATCGGCCATCACCCCCTCTCCGTCCGGCCAACTCGAGGTGCGCCCCACTTTACTCCACTTTCCTCCACATTCCTACGACGAATCCAGGCTATCGCCGCCCATTCCCGGGAGGATGTTCGCTCATGCCCTGGAATTCCGCGGCACAGGGAGGTGGAGGGCCGGTGGAGGACAGTGGAGGGCTGGTGGAGGGTAGACGGCGCAGCACGCACGAAAAAGCCCGGATGCTCAGCATCCGGGCTTCGTGGTGGAGAGAAAGGGAGGGGTCAGTGGCCGTCCTGCCGCCGATCCCATCGGTCGTTCATGCGATCCATGAAGGAAGAGGAGTCCTGCCGCTTCGGGGCGGTGCGCGTGCGGGCCTCTGCCGGACCGCTGCGCCGGACCGGGGTGACGGCCAGCATCACTCCGCCGAGCATGGCCGCGAATCCGATCACCCCGACGACGATGCCCCAGACGTCCCCGAGGATGACGCCGACGACGAGTCCGCCGATGCCGGCGAGCAGGAGGAGGGCCCCGTAGACGAGGTTGCGATAGCTGAGCGTGCGATCACCCGACGGCGCGCTCACGACGTCGGCGTCATTGTGCAGGAGATGGCGTTCCATCTCGTCGAGCAGACGTTGCTCCTGTTCGGAGAGTGGCATCTCATCCCCCTCGGGTATCGTGCCCTCCAGTCTACGCGCGAGCGGCGTCCGGGGCTAGCAGTTCAGGCGTCTCATCCTTTACGTATGCTGGGAGTCGTGCCGTCCCCCTCCCCCTCCGTCCCCGACGCCGTGGCCGCGCGACTGGACCTCTTCCTCGACCGCATGCGAACGGAGTCGGCGGACTACGGCGACGACGCCGCCGCCTTCCTCGACGCGGCGTCCGACACCCTCTCCGGAGGCAAGAGGCTGCGCGCCCGCTTCTGCCACGCAGGATGGCGCGCCGTCTCCCGCTTCCGCGACCGTCTCGCCACCGAGGACGACGCCCTGTGGGACCTCTGCGCGGCGCTGGAGATCTTCCAGTCCGCCGCACTCGTGCACGACGACCTGATCGACAACTCCGATACACGCCGAGGCCGCCCCGCCGCTCACCGAGCTCTCGAGGCGTCCCACCGCTCCGCCGGCTGGTGGGGAGACGCCGCCGCCTTCGGCCGCGCCGGCTCCGTGCTGCTCGGCGATCTCCTCGTCGCGTGGAGCGATGACCTCCTCGAGTCTGCGCTCGATGGGCACGGAGAGGCACGGACCGTGCGCGCCGAGTACGCGCGCATGCGGCGCGACGTCACGATCGGACAGTTCCTCGACATCGCCGAGGAGTCGGCGTGGAGCGTCAGCGACGACCGCGAGCATGCAGAACGGGCGCTCCGTGTGGCCTCGCTGAAGTCCGCGCGGTACAGCATCGAGCAGCCCCTCATCCTGGGTGCGAGCCTCGCCGGCGCGGACGCGGAGCAGACCTCGGCGCTGCGGCGCTTCGGGCACCCGCTCGGCCTCGCCTTCCAGTTGCGTGACGACGTGCTCGGCGTCTTCGGCGATGCCGCCGTCACCGGCAAGCCCGCGGGCGATGACCTGCGCGAGGGCAAGCGCACCGTGCTCATCGCCCTCACCAGGGAGAAGCTGGACACCCCTGCGCGGCGGCTGCTCGACGAGATGCTCGGCGATCCCGATCTGACAGCAGCGCAGGTGTCGTTCCTGCAGGAGACGATCGCCGGAACCGGGGCCCTCGAACGGGTCGAGACGATGATCGCGGACTACGCCAGAGAGGCCGATCGCGCGCTTTCCGGAGCCCGGCTCGACGACGCCGCTGTCGGAGAGCTCCGCGACCTCGGCAGAGCAGCGACCGTGCGCTCCTCCTGAGCGGATCGCTCAGGCGAGCGTGCGCGCGAGCCGACGGACCTCGCTCTTGTGTCCGGCGAGCAGGGAGGCGATCGGGGAACGCCCGAGGGTCTCCTCCTCGGCGAGCAGCCAGTCGATCAGTTCGTCGTCCGAGAAGCCGGCATCCTGCAGGACGATGATCGTCCCGCGCAGGGAGCTCAGCGGCTGCCCGTCCACGATGAACACCGACGGCACCGCGAAGACGCCGCTGCGCCGCGAGCCGACGAGGTAGTGCTCGTCGATCAGACGACGCACGCGCCCGAGCGGCTCGCCGAGAACCTCGACGAGGTCGGGCATGGTCAGCCATTCGAAGGCGGAATCACGGGTTGCAGCGACGTTCTCAGACACGTTGCCACTATCTCACCTCGGCAGCCGGAGCGCATGTTCAGCACTTCCGTCACATTCGTCACACCCGTCACTTCTGTTGACATCTCTATACATCCGTGTCAGCGTGAAGTGCTCGAAAAAGGGGGCTGACGTGATCTTCCAGACAGCCGTGGCCGGCGCTCTCGCCGCCACTCTGACGGCGGCGCCCGCCGCCGCCGCGCCTGCACCGCCGGTCGCGCCGCACGAACGGCATCGCATCGCTCCGGTGCGCGTCGCACCGACGCAGAACATCCCGCCCTCGCATGTCGTGCAACCGGGCGACACGGTCGCCGGCATCGCCGGTCGCTACGGAATCCGAACGACCGACGTCCTCGGCTGGAACGGTCTGTCCTGGAGATCGGTGATCTATCCGGGGCAGAGTCTGCAGTTGCACGCCCCCGCCGGGGCTCCCGCGCCGGCCCCCGCGACGACGAAGACCCACACGGTCGTGGCGGGCGACACCGTCTTCGGCATCGCCCGGAGATACGCCACCTCGGTGAGCGCGATCCTCGCCGCCAACTGCCTTCCCGCCGGCGCCATCATCTACCCCGGGCAGAAGCTCGTCGTGTCCGGGGCTGCTGCGCCCGCAGCCTCGCCCGCCGCCGCGCCCGCGGCGGCACCGGCACCGCACGCGCAGCCGAGCGGCGCGACACACACCGTGGCGGCAGGCGAGACGCTGTTCTCGATCGCCCAGCGGTACGGGACCACCACGCAGTCCCTCTTCGCCTGGAACGGCCTCGGCGCGTCGTCGATCATCTACCCGGGTCAGCGCCTCGCCGTGCAGGCACCTGCTCCGAAGCCCGCCGCCGCACCCACCGGACAGCGCAGTGCCACCCTGACAGCCGAGCAGGCGGCCAACGCCGCGCTCATCATCCGCGTGGGCCGCGAGCTCGGAGTCTCCGACCGCGGGATCGCCATCGCCCTCGCCACCGGGATGGTGGAGTCGGATCTCCGCAACCTGGACTGGGGGGACCGCGACTCGCTCGGGATCTTCCAGCAGCGCCCGAGCACCGGCTGGGGCACCCCGGCGCAGATCATGGATGCGGAGCGGAGCACGCGCGTCTTCTACGGGGGCGCCGGCGACCCGAACGGGCATCTCACCCGCGGCCTGCTCGACATTCCCGGCTGGGAGTCGCTGGCCTTCACCGATGCGGCGCAGGCCGTGCAGATCTCCGCCTACCCGGATCGCTACGGGCAGTGGGAGGCCCAGGCATACGCATGGCTCGCCCAGCACGGGTGACGCCTGCGGAAATCCGGATGCCTCGAGGGGTGAGGCGTTCCCGGGGCTTTCAGCCAATCGTCCATAGACTTCTGTCGTGACGACCAATCATCAAGCCGACCCCCTCATCGGGCGGCTTGTCGACGGTCGGTACCGGGTGCGTGCGCGGATCGCCCGCGGCGGAATGGCCACGGTCTATGTCGCCACCGACCTCCGACTGGAGCGTCGCATCGCCCTGAAGGTCATGCACGCCCACCTCAGCGACGACTCCGCGTTCCAGAGCCGGTTCATCCAGGAGGCGCGCGCCGCGGCGCGGCTCGCCGACCCGCACGTCGTCAACGTCTTCGATCAGGGCCAGGACGGCGAGCTCGCCTACCTCGTCATGGAGTATCTGCCAGGCATCACCCTGCGGGAGCTGCTCCGCGAGCAGAAGCGCCTCACCGTCGCTCAGACGATCACCATCATGGACGCCGTTCTCGCCGGGCTCTCCGCCGCGCATCGGGCGGGCATCGTCCATCGCGACGTGAAGCCGGAGAACGTCCTGCTCGCGGAGGACGGGCGCATCAAGATCGGCGACTTCGGACTCGCCAGAGCGACGACCGCGAACACCGCGACCGGGCAGCAGCTCCTCGGGACGATCGCGTACCTCGCGCCCGAGCTCGTCACCCGCGGCACCGCCGACGCCCGCAGCGACATCTACGCGCTCGGCATCATGCTCTACGAGATGCTCGTCGGCGAGCAGCCCTACAAGGGCGAGCAGCCGATGCAGATCGCGTTCCAGCACGCCACGGAGTCGGTTCCCCGGCCCAGCGTCCGCAATCCCGCAGTGCCGGAGCAGCTCGACGAGCTCGTGCTGTGGGCGACCGAGAAGTCTCCGGACGAGCGTCCGGACGATGCCCAGCAGATGCTCGAGCGCCTGCGCGAGATCGAGCGCGAGATCGGCGTCGCCCCCGCCGTGACCCGGACCACCGGCGCTTCCCGCGACCAGGCGGATTCCGGAGACCTCACCAAGGTCATGCCGGGCACCATGGTCCTCCCCGAACCGGCGACGGCCACGTCCCCGGGGATCGACAACGCCACGATCCTCCGCCGGCGAGCCGCCAAGCGCCGCGCCCGCGGTACCTTCCTCCTCTCCCTCGTGCTGCTGCTCGCCGTCCTCGCCGGCGGCGTCGGATGGTGGTTCGGCTCCGGTCCCGGTTCGCTGATCGCGGTGCCCGATGTGGCGGGCCAGACCTACGACGAGGCCGCCGCCGACCTCACCGAAGCCGGCTTCGAACCCGCCCAGCGCGACGAGTTCTCCGTCGATGTCGAGAAGGGGATCGTCATCGAGACGGACCCCGGCTCGGGCACCAGGATCGACAAGGGCGCCACCGTCGCCGTGGTCGTATCCGCCGGCCCGGCCTCGCACGACCTCGCCCCGGTCGCGGGGCAGTCGGCCGACGATGTGCGGGCCGCGCTGCAGGCGGCGAATCTGGAGATCACCGACGACGAGGAGTACTTCACCGACACCACGGACGGATCGGTCATCAATGTCCGCATCACCCCTCGGGACGGCGGAGATGCCTTCGCCTGCGACCAGGGATGCACGGTCCACGAGAAGGACACGGCGACCATCCAGGTGTCACGCGGCCCGGTGCCGGACGTCACGGACATGACGGTCAAGCAGGCCACCGAGACGCTCACCGGCAAGGGCCTGAAGGTGGCGGAGGAGAACATCTACCGCCCGAGCGACTCCATCGGCAAGGACCGCGTCATCGGCTACGCGGACCGCGCCGAGAGAGGATCGTGGCGCCCGGGCGAGACGATCCAGCTGATCGTCTCCCAGGGGCCGCCGCTGTTCGACGTGCCCGATGTCTCCGGGATGACGCGGGATGAGGCAACCGGCGCGCTGCGCGACGCCGGTTTCACCTGGAGCTACACGAGCAGCACCGGTCTGCCCGACTCGGTGTGGGATCTCCTCGCGAACGAGAACACGCGCGTGGAGTCGTACAGCCCGTCCGACCCGCAGCGGAAGGGCACGAGCATCACGCTCACCATGAGCTTCGCCGGCTGACGGCGATACGACGAAGGGGCCGGAACATCGTTCCGGCCCCTTCGTGCATTCCGCCCGCGGATCAGCGCTTCTCGAGCTCCTCGGCCACGAGGAAGGCCAGCTCCAGGGACTGCATGTGGTTCAAACGCGGGTCGCACAGGCTCTCGTAGCGAGTCGCGAGGGCCGCCTCGTCGATCTGCTCCGATCCGCCCAGGCACTCGGTGACGTCGTCGCCGGTCAGCTCGACGTGGATGCCGCCGGGGAACGTACCCACGGCGCGGTGGGCCTCGAAGAAGCCGCGGACCTCGTCGACGACGTCGTCGAAACGGCGCGTCTTGTATCCGGTGGGCGTGGTGATGCCGTTGCCGTGCATCGGGTCGGTGACCCACAGCGGCTGCGCACCCGACTCGCGGACCGCCTCCAGCAGAGGGGGCAGCGCGTCGCGGATGCGGCCGGCACCCATGCGCGTGATGAACGTCAGGCGGCCGGGCTCGCGCTCCGGGTCGAGCTTGTCGATGAGCGCCAGCGCCGTCTCCGGCGTCGTGGTGGGGCCCAGCTTCACGCCGATCGGGTTCCGGATCTTCGAGAAGTAGTCGACGTGCGCGCCGTCGAGCTCGCGCGTGCGCTCCCCGATCCACAGGAAGTGGGCCGAGGTGTTGTACGGCGTGTCCGTCCGGGAGTCGATCCGCGTCATCGGGCGCTCGTAGTCCATGAGCAGACCCTCGTGGCCGGTGAAGAACTCGACCCGCTTCAGCTCGTCGAAGTCCGCGCCGGCGGCCTCCATGAACTTGATCGCACGATCGATCTCGGCGGCCATGCGCTCGTAGCGCTGGTTGGCGGGGTTCTGGGCGAAGCCCTTGTTCCAGGAGTGCACCTCCCGGAGGTCGGCGAATCCACCCTGGGTGAAGGCCCGGATGAGGTTCAGCGTCGATGCCGCGGTGTGGTAGCCCTGCAGCAGACGACCGGGATCGGCCTGACGCGAGCCCTCGGTGAAGTCGTAGCCGTTGACGATGTCGCCACGGTACGCGGGCAGCGTCACCTCGCCGCGGGTCTCGGTGTCACTGGAGCGCGGCTTGGCGAACTGCCCGGCCATGCGCCCCATCTTGACGACCGGCATGGAGGCGCCATACGTGAGCACCACGGCCATCTGCAGCACCGTCTTGATGCGGTTGCGGATCTGCTCGGCCGTCGCCCCGGCGAAGGTCTCGGCGCAGTCGCCGCCCTGGAGGAGGAAGGCCTGCCCGGAGGCCGCCCTGGCGAGACGGTCGCGAAGGTTGTCGACCTCACCCGCGAAGACCAGCGGCGGAAGGCTCGAGATCTGCCGGGAGACGTCGGCGACGCGGTCGGCGTCTGGCCACTGCGGCTGCTGCTTGATGGGAAGCGAGCGCCAGGCATCAAGGGCTTCGATGTGGTGCGGGAGCATGCGTCCAGCCTAGTGGGCGGCGACACCGCCGAGACGCGCTCCGGAGGCTATGTGACGCGCGCCGGGAGGCGGTCCTTGACGGTCGATGCGTAGACGTCCTCGTACTCCTGCTGACCGAGCCGCTGGAGCGCCACCATGATCTCATCCGTGACGGAGCGGAGGATGTAGCGGTCGTTCTCCATGCCGGCGTAGCGAGAGAAGTCGAGCGGCTCGCCGATGACGATCCCGACCCGCATGACGCGCGGGATCCGGCGGCCGATGGGCATCGCCGTTTCGGTGTCGACCATGATGACCGGGATGACGGGGACCTTCGCTTCGAGCGCCATCCGGGCGATGCCGGTGCGGCCGCGGTAGAGCTTGCCGTCGGGGCTGCGGGTGCCCTCCGGATAGATGCCGAGCAGGTCGCCCCCGCCGAGGACCTGGAGGCCGGTGTTCAGGGAGGCCTCCGAGGCCTTGCCACCGGAGCGGTCGATGGGGATCTGGCCCGTCGCCTTCATGAAGAAGCGGGTGGACCACCCCTTGAGGCCGCGTCCGGTGAAGTAGTCGCTCTTCGCGAGGAACGACATCGACCGATCGATCACGAGGGGCAGGAAGATCGAGTCCGCGAAGGAGAGATGGTTGCTGGCGAGGATCGCCGCCCCGGTCGCGGGCACGTTCTTCCGCCCCACGATCCAGGGGCGGAACACGGCCTTGACCACGGGGCCGATCACGACGTACTTCATCAGCCAGTAGAACATCGAGGTGAAGTCTAGCGCCGCGATGCACATCGCCTCACGTTTCTCGTCTCTCGACCCGGGAAGCGACTGAGTTTCACCCTGACCGCGACCCGGTGCCATGCCCTAGACTCGGACCAACGCCCGTGCCCGACCGGTACCGAAGGAGCTGCCGTGGTCCAGTTTGAAGTCCCCGCGATCGTCCCCGCCGATCCCGACGCGAACGTCGCCGACCTGCTTGCGAAGCGCGTCGAGGCGACTCCCGACCGGGCGTTGTTCTCCGTCCCGCAGGGCGACGGGTGGCGCGACATCTCCGCCGCCGACTTCGAGACCGCCGTGATCGCGCTCGCGAAGGGCTTCGCCGCCGCGGGCATCCAGCCGGGCGAGAAAGTGGGCTTCCTCGCCCGCACCACCTACGAGTGGAGCCTCGTCGACTTCGCCCTCTTCTACGCCGGTGCGGTGATGGTGCCGATCTACGAGACGAGCTCGCCGTCGCAGATCCAGTGGATCCTCGAGGACTCCGGCGCGATCGCGCTCCTCGTCGAGTCACCGGAGCACTTCGCCCGCGTCGACGAGGTGCGCGGCGACCTGCCGCTGCTCCGGGAGGTCTGGCAGCTGCATCTGGGCGCCATCGACACGCTCACCGCGCAGGGAGCCTCGGTCTCCGATGACGAGATCCAGCGTCGCCGGAACCTCGCCGTCGGCTCGGACATCGCGACCCTCATCTACACCTCGGGCTCCACCGGACGACCCAAGGGATGCGTGCTCACGCACAGCAACTTCGTCGAGCTGTCCCGCAACTCCGCGAAGGCCCTCGACGAGGTCGTGCAGACCCCCGGCTCCTCCACCCTGCTCTTCATCACGACGGCGCACGTCTTCGCGCGCTTCATCTCCATCCTCAACGTGCACGCCGGGGTGCGCACCGGCCACCAGCCCGACACGCGTCAGCTGCTGCCGGCCCTCGGCTCGTTCAAGCCCACCTTCCTCCTCGCGGTCCCCCGCGTGTTCGAGAAGGTCTACAACTCCGCCGAGCAGAAGGCCGAGGCGGGTGGCAAGGGCAAGATCTTCCGCGCCGCGGCCGACGTCGCGATCGAGCACTCCCGGCTGCTGGAGGAGGGCAAGAAGATCCCGTTCGGCACGAAGCTGAAGTTCGCGCTCTTCAACAAGCTCGTCTACTCCAAGCTCCGTGAGGCCATGGGCGGCAACGTCGTCTACGCGGTGTCGGGCTCCGCTCCCCTGGGCGCGCGCCTCGGCCACTTCTTCCACAGCCTCGGCGTGGTGATCCTCGAGGGTTACGGTCTGACCGAGACGACGGCGCCCGCGACGGTGAACCTCGCCTCGAAGTCGAAGATCGGCACGGTCGGCCCCGCCCTCCCCGGCGTCGGGGTGCGTCTCGCCGACGACGGCGAGATCGAGGTGCGGGGCATCAACGTGTTCAAGGAGTACTGGAACAACCCGGAGGCCACCGCCGAGGCGTTCAGCGACGGCGGCTGGTTCCACACCGGCGACATCGGCAGCTTCGACGCCGACGGATTCCTCACGATCACCGGGCGCAAGAAGGAGATCATCGTCACGGCGGGCGGCAAGAACGTCGCCCCGGCCGCCCTCGAGGACCCGATCCGCGCGAACCCGATCGTGGGGCAGGTCGTCGTCGTCGGCGACCAGCGTCCGTTCATCTCGGCACTCGTCACCCTCGACCCGGAGATGCTGCCGACCTGGCTCGCGAACAACGGTCTCGACGAGAAGATGACGTTGGCGGAGGCCTCGACAAACCCGCAGGTCCGCGCCGAGGTGCAGCGCGCGGTCGACGCGGCGAACGAGCGGGTGTCGCGCGCGGAGTCCATCCGCAAGTTCACGATCCTGGACTCGGAGTGGACGGAGGCCTCGGGCCACCTCACCCCGAAGCTGTCGATCAAGCGGAACATCATCATGAACGACTTCGCCGATGAGATCTCCGCGATCTACGACGAGCCGGTCGCTACGACCAACGTCGCGATCGGCGGCTGACCCACAGGTCGACCCACCCCCTTCTGACCGAACCGGCCCCTTGCGCTCGCGCGTAAGGGGCCGGTTCGTACGAGAAGGGGTGGGTCGGGGCTAGAACCAGGAGCTCTCTCGAACCTCGCGCATCGCGATCTTCCGGGTCTCGGGGTCGAGCCGGGAGAGGAAGAGCTTGCCGTCGAGGTGGTCGGTCTCGTGCTGGAGGGCCTGCGCGAGCAAGCCGTCCCCCTCGAGCACCACCGGCTGCCCGTCGAGGTCGATCCCCTCGACCCGGGCCCAGGGGTGGCGCTGCGCGTCGTGCCAGAGTCCCGGCACCGAGAGGCAGCCCTCCCCCGTCGGCTCGGGCTCGCCGCGCACCTCCGTGAGCACGGGGTTGAGGACGTACCCGATCTCGCCGTCGACGTTGTAGCTGAAGGCACGGAGCGCGACGCCGATCTGCGGGGCCGCAACGCCGGCGCGACCGGGGAGCTCGACGGTCTCCAGGAGATCGGTGACCAGGGCGCGCACGCCGTCGTCGATCTCCTCGATGGGCGCGCAGACGGTCCGCAGGACCGGGTCGCCGAAGATGCGGATCTCTCGGACCGTCATCATGCGGCCTTCGCCCGGAGACCCTCGACGAGGAGCGCCGCGAGTTCGCGTGCCGCCTTCCGCGTCTCGGGGAGGAGGTTCGCGAAGACGATCGTCCCGCCCGCGGCGATCTGCGGGTCGTACGGCACACGCACGACGCTGCGGGCCCGCGACGCGAAGTGCGCCTGGAGCTCTCCGAGACGCACGAGCGGCGTGCCGGGCGTCGACTGGTTGAGCACCACGATCGCATCCCGCGCCTGCTGCGCGTACCCGTTGGTCTCCAGCCACGTGAGCGTCTCGGAGGCCAGTCGCGCCTCGTCGACGCTGAGGCCGGAGACGATGACGATCTGGTCGGCGAGGTCGAGGGTGGCCGACATCACGGAGTGGACGATTCCGGTGCCGGTGTCGGTGAGCACGAGCGAGTAGTAGTGCGCGGCCACATCGGCGACATCGCGGTAGTCGTCGTCGCTGAAGGCCTCGGCGACGCGGGGATCGGCGTCCGACGCGAGCACGTCGAGGCGCGTCGCATCCCGAGCGACGATGGCGGAGACGTCGTGGTAGCCCCGCACGTCGTCGCGGATGCGCACCAGGTCTCGCACGGACTTGCCGTGCGCGGCGCGCTGCACCCGGTCGGCGAGAGTTCCCCGATCGGGGTTCGCGTCCACGGCGATGACACGGTCCTCCCGCGCGTCCGCGAGGGCCATGCCCAGGAGCGCCGTGACGGTGGTCTTGCCCACGCCGCCCTTGCGGGAGAGCACCGGCACGAAGCGGGCGCCGCCAGCGAGCGGGGCCGCGATGCGCGCGGTCAGCTCCTTGCGCTCGCGCGCACGGCGCCCGTCGCCGATGTTCAGCCGCCGACCGGACAGCGTGTAGAGCAGATGGCTCCACCCGCCCTCGGGTTCCGGCTTGGCCGCACGATGCGGGTCGAGGAGGCGATCGGTGGTGAGGAGGTCCGCGGATTCGCGGGCGGACTCCCCCAACTCGTCGAGGCGCTTCGCGGTGAGCGTCACGTCGGTGCGCGGGCCCGGACGCGTGGGCGCGGAGGCGACGGGCTTGTCGTCGGATGCGGGCATCGTGGTCTCCTTCTGCACAGGTGGCTGCGGGGCGCGCGCCGGCTTCGCCGCCGGGCTCTCCGCACGGTCGGCACCGGCCTTCGCAAGGAAGAGAGCCGCAGCCTCCTCCTCGGCGACCCGATCCGCGGCGGCATCTGCCATCGGCGCGGGCTCCTCCACCACGACCGCATCGATCACGTCGTCGGTGCGCGGCGGATCCAGGACGGGCTTCGGCGCGGCGGGCAGCGTGAGGTCGTCGACGACGAGGTCGATGCCGACCTCTCCCTCCACCACGCCGTCGTCGGCGAGGTCGTCGTCCTCCTCCGCCGGCAGGGTCACCCGCACCTGCGCGGTCCCGCCGAGGATGCCGATGCCGGCGGTGTCGACGGACGCAGCGTCGTCGAGCACCCCCAGCGGACTGTCCTCGGGATCGGCGTTGTTCTTCGCGGTCACGTGTCACTCCAACCTGTGCGGGCCTCGGGATGCGCCCAGGGTGCGCGGCCTCGCCCGGACAAGATTAGTGCGCCGGTCGGATCACGACCAAAAGATCACCCGCGTCCACCTGCTGCGTCTCGGCGATGGCGTGCCGCTCGACGACCCCGTCCACGGGGGCGGTGATGGCAGCCTCCATCTTCATCGCCTCGATCGACGCGACCGGCTCACCGGCCCGCACCGCCGCCCCCACCTCGGCCTTGAGGGTGACCACTCCGGAGAACGGCGCCGCCACCTGGCCGGGAACGGACGTGTCCGCCTTCTCCACCTCGTGTGCATCCACGGAGATGGAACGATCCCGCACGAACACGGGCCGGAGTTGACCGTTCAGGGTCGTCATGACGGTCCGCATGCCCTTGTCGTCCGCCTCGCCGATGGCTTCGAGACCCACGTAGAGCTGCACCCCACGGTCGATCTCGATGAGGTGCTCCTGGCCGGGGACCAGCCCGTAGAGGTAGTCGCTCGTGTCGAGCACGGACAGATCGCCGTACTGCTCGCGCCGCTCCGTGAACTCGGCCGTGGGCGCGGGGAACAGCAGCGTGTTCAGGCGGGAGCGCCGCTGCGCGCTCGTCCCCGCCAGCTCCGCCTCGTCCTGGTCCGTCAGCGCCGTGAGGCCGGTTCGCACGGAACGGCCGGCGAGCACCTTGGAGCGGAAGGGCTCGGGCCAGCCACCGGGGAGGTCGCCGAGCTCTCCGGCCATGAACCCGACCACGGAGTCCGGCACATCGTACTTCTCGGGGTTCGCCTCGAAGTCTGCGGGATCGGCCTTCACCGCGGCGAGGTGCAGGGCGAGGTCCCCCACGACCTTCGACGACGGGGTGACCTTCGGGACGCGTCCGAGGATGCGGTCGGCTGCGGCGTACATGTCCTCGATGAGTTCGAAGTCGTCCGCGAGGCCGAGAGCCTTCGCCTGCTGCCGGAGGTTCGACAGCTGTCCACCGGGGATCTCGTGGTGGTACACACGTCCGGTGGGTCCCGGCAGCCCGGACTCGAACGGCGCGTACTGGCGACGCACCGCCTCCCAGTACGGTTCCAGGTCGGAGACCGCGGCGAGGGAGATCCCGCTGTCCCGCTCCGTGTGGGCGAGCGCGGCGACGAGCGAAGACAGCGACGGCTGACTGGTCGTGCCGGACAGCGGGGCCGACGCGGCATCCACCGCATCGACGCCGGCGGCGCTGGCCGCGAGCAGGGTCGCGAGCTGTCCACCCGGAGTGTCGTGGGTGTGCAGGTGCACGGGCAGGTCGAAGCGCTCACGGAGCGCCGAGACGAGCTTCGCGGCGGCGGCGGGACGGAGCAGGCCCGCCATGTCCTTGATCGCGAGGATGTGCGCGCCCGCGGCGACGATCTGATCCGCGAGTCCGAGGTAGTAGTCGAGGGTGTAGAGCCCCTCCGCCGGATCCAGCAGGTCGCCGGTGTAGCAGAGCGCGACCTCCGCGACCGCGGTCCCCGTGGCGCGGACCGCCTCGATCGCCGGGCGCATCTGCTCCACGTCGTTGAGCGCGTCGAAGATGCGGAAGATGTCGACGCCGCTCGCTGCCGCCTCCGCGACGAAGGCCTCGGTCACCGCCGTCGGGTACGGCGTGTAGCCGACCGTGTTCCGGCCACGCAGCAGCATCTGGATCGCGACGTTCGGCAGGGCCGCCCGCAGCTTGTCCAGTCGCTCCCACGGGTCCTCGCCCAGGAAGCGGAGCGCGACGTCGTAGGTGGCGCCGCCCCAGGCCTCGACCGACAGCAGCTCCGGTGTCAGCCGGGCGAGGTACGGAGCGGCGGCGACGAGGTCCTTCGTGCGGACCCGGGTCGCGAGCAGCGACTGGTGCGCGTCGCGGAAGGTCGTGTCGGTGATCGCGAGGGCGCTCTGCGCACGCAGGCCGCGAGCGAACTCCTCGGGACCGACCTCGAGCAGCCGCTGCCGGGATCCGGGCACCGGTTCGACCGCCAGGTCGATCGGCGGCAGCTTGGTCGCGGGGTCGATGACGCCGGGGTGCGCGCCGTGCGGCTTGTTCACCGTCACGTCGACGAGCCAGTTGAGGATCTTCGTCCCGCGGTCCTTCGAGGCGCGTCCGCGGAGCAGCTCCGGGCGCTCGTCGATGAAGGACGTGCTGACGTCGCCCCGGATGAACGCCTCGTCGTCGAGCAGAGCCTGGAGGAAGGGGATGTTCGTGGAGACACCGCGGATGCGGAACTCGGCGAGGGCACGGCGCGCGCGGGCGACGGCGGCCGGGAAGTCGCGTCCTCGGCACGTGAGCTTCGCCAGCATCGAGTCGAAGTGCGGGCTGATCTGGGCGCCCTGGTGCACGGTGCCGCCATCGAGACGGATGCCCGCGCCGCCGGGCGAGCGGTAGGTCGTGATCTTCCCGGTGTCGGGACGGAAGCCCTGCGTCGGGTCCTCCGTGGTGATGCGGCACTGCAGTGCGGCACCGCGCAGGTGCAGATTCTCCTGCTGCAGTCCCAGCTCGGCGAGGGTCTGCCCCGCGGCGATGCGCATCTGGCTCTGCACGAGGTCGACGTCGGTCACCTCCTCGGTGACCGTGTGCTCGACCTGGATGCGCGGGTTCATCTCGATGAACACGACTTCGCCGGCACGCTCCCCCGCCGTCTCCAGCAGGAACTCGACGGTCCCCGCGTTCTCGTAGCCGATGGAGCGGGCGAAGGCCACGGCGTAGCCGTGCAGAGCCTGGCGCACGTCGTCGTCGAGGTTGGGGGCGGGAGCGATCTCGACGACCTTCTGATGCCGCCGCTGCACGGAGCAGTCCCGCTCGAACAGGTGCACCGTCTCGCCGGTCTTGTCCGCGAGGATCTGCACCTCGATGTGCCGCGGCCGGACGACGGCCTGCTCGAGGAACATCCGGGGGTCGCCGAAGGCGCTGCCGGCTTCCCGCATGGCCTCGGCGAGGGCCGGTCCGAGATCGCCGAGCGTCTCGACGCGCCGCATGCCACGGCCGCCTCCCCCGGCCACCGCCTTCGCAAAGAGGGGGAACCCGATCTCCTCCGCCTGGGCGACCAGGGCGTCGACGTCGTCCGAGGCCTCGGTGGACCGGAGCACGGGGACGCCCGCTTCGACGGCGTGGCGCTTCGCCTCCACCTTGTTGCCTGCCATCTCGAGGACCTTCGCCGGCGGCCCGATGAACACGATGCCGTTCGCCGCGGCCTTCTCCGCCAGCTCGGGGTTCTCCGAGAGGAAGCCGTAGCCGGGGTAGATGGCGTCGGCACCGGCCTCGGTGGCCACGCGGATGATCTCGTCGACATCCAGGTAGGCGCGGACCGGGTGCCCGCGCTCGCCGATCTCGTACGCCTCGTCGGCCTTGAGCCGATGGACCGAGCCGCGGTCCTCGTGCGGGAAGACGGCGACGGTGCGCGCCCCCACCTCGACCGCTGCCCGGAATGCCCGGATCGCGATCTCGCCACGATTCGCCACAAGGATCTTCTGGAACATGCACACCTCTGAGAGCTCGATGCACGGCCGAGGCACGCACATGGGGCGGGGCTGAGTGTTCCCCCAGCCTAGGGGAAGGTAACGTGGTCTCCGTGCACGTACTCAGCGTCAGCTCTCTCAAGGGGGGCGTCGGCAAGACGACCGTGACACTCGGGCTGGCCTCCGCGGCTTTCGCCCGGGGTGTCCGGACGCTCGTCGTCGACCTCGACCCGCAGTCCGACGTCTCCACCGGGATGGACATCCAGGTCGCGGGACGACTCAACATCGCCGATGTGCTGGCGAACCCGAAGGAGAAGACCGTCCGTCAGGCGATCACCTCCAGCGGCTGGGCCAAGGTCCACCCCGGCACGATCGACGTGCTGATCGGCAGTCCGTCCGCCATCAACTTCGACGGCCCGCACCCGAGCGTCCGCGATGTATGGAAGCTCGAGGAGGCGCTCGCAGCGGTCGAGGCGGACTACGACCTCGTGCTCATCGACTGCGCGCCCTCGCTGAACGCCCTCACCCGTACCGCGTGGGCGGCGAGCGACCGCGTCATGGTCGTCACCGAGCCCGGCCTCTTCTCCGTAGCGGCAGCAGACCGTGCCCTCCGTGCGATCGAGGAGATCCGCCGCGGCCTCTCCCCGCGCCTCCAGCCGCTGGGCATCGTGGTCAACCGCGTGCGCCCGCAGTCGATCGAGCACCAGTTCCGTATCAAGGAGCTGCGGGACATGTTCGGCCCTCTCGTCCTCTCGCCGCAACTGCCGGAGCGCACCTCTCTCCAGCAGGCGCAGGGCGCCGCGAAGCCGCTGCACATCTGGCCCGGCGACTCGGCGCAGGAACTCGCCGCAGACTTCGACCAGCTCCTCGACCGCATCATCCGCACGGGTCGGATCCCCGTCCCGGAGACCGGACCGCAGAGCTGAGACCCCGGAACGACGAAACGGCCATCCTCTTCGAGGGTGGCCGTTCTTCGTGGAGCGGGGGCCGTCAGGCGGAGCGCTTGGCGCGACGGGCGGAGAGCTCGTCGACGGGGTCGGGAGCGGAGGCGTCGAAGGCGACGAGCGTCGACTCCACCTCGCGCAGGACCTTGCCGACCGCGATACCGAAGACACCCTGACCGCGACTGACCAGGTCGATGACCTCGTCGTTCGACGTGCAGAGGTAGACCGAAGCCCCGTCGCTCATGAGGGTCGTCCCCGCGAGGTCGCGGATACCGGCGCGGCGGAGCTCGTCCACCGCGGTGCGGATCTGCTGCAGGGAGATCCCGGTGTCGAGCAGGCTCTTCACGAGCTTCAGGACGAGGATGTCGCGGAACCCGTAGAGGCGCTGCGAACCGGAGCCGTTCGCGCCGCGCACCGTGGGCTCGACGAGCTCGGTGCGTGCCCAGTAGTCGAGCTGACGGTACGTGATGCCGGCCGCACGTGCCGCCACGGCGCCGCGGTAGCCGACCTCGTCGTCCATCGCGGGCAGACCGTCGGTGAAGAGGAGTTCGGTCACGAACCGCGGGTCGCCTGCGAGCTCATCCGCATTCATCTGAAATCCTCCCTGGAACGGTTATCTCCACGGTAGAGCAGGGTCCCGGCACCGGCAACGACATCCGCGCGACGCCGAAGGTGTGTCGCAATCAGTTCGTTACGAAAGGATCCGCGTGAGTGCGTCCTTCACGAACAAGGTCCGGACGTCGTCGATCCGTGTGGCCAGTTCCGGCGCGAGCTCGTTGGCGCGCGCCCGCGAGGCGGCATCGGTTCGGCGCAGCAGCGTGGAGAGCGCCGACTCGATGAGCGAGACCTCACGCTCCGCACCCTGTCGCAGGGAGCGGAGATGACGCGGCTCGATGCCGTGCCGGTCGAGGGCGACGAGCCCACGGAGCAGCGCGACGGTGGAATCCGAGTAGGTCTCCTGCGCGGTGATGACGCCGGTGCTGATGGCGTCGTTGAGCAGCTGCGGGCCCGCGCCTGCTGCAGCCAGCAGCTCGTCACGGCGATAACGACGCGGCGCCGGGGCGATCGAGGGCGGCGGCGCGAGCGCCGCCGTCTCCCCCGAGGCCTCCGCCTCGTCGAGCTGCTCGCGGATGACGCTGAGCGGAAGGTAGTGATCCCGCTGCAGCGTCAGTCCCAGACGGAGCCGTTCGATATCGGCGGAGGAGAACTTCCGGTAGCCGGACTCGGTGCGGGAGGGCCGGACGATGCCCTGCACCTCGAGGAACCGCAGCTTGCTGGAGGTCAGGTCGGGGAACTCCGGAGTGAGGCGTGCGAGCACCTGACCGATACTCAGCAGGCCCGCGGACGCCGAGCGTTCGCGGGCGGGAGTTGCCGCCATCAGGCGTTCGCCGCGCGGTCGAGCGGGGACGCGAAGAAGTTCAGACGGAACTTGCCGACGCGCAGCTCGGAGCCGTCCGCCAGGGGGCTGCGGTCCACGCGCTCCCCGTTCACATAGGTGCCGTTGAGGGAGCGCTGGTCGATGATCTCGAACGTCGTCCCGGTCCGGGTGATCTCCGCGTGACGACGGGACACCGTGACGTCATCGAAGAAGATGTCGGCCTCCGGGTGGCGGCCGACGGTGGTCACGTCGGTGTCGAGGAGATACCGCGCACCGGCGAGCGCTCCGGAACGGACGAGCAGCAGAGCCGAGCCCGAGGGCAGCGCCGCGATGGCCGACTGCTCGACATCGGTCAACTCCACGCCGAACGGGACGAACGACAGATCGGAATCGTGTCCGAACGTCTGCGTCACATCGTGTCTCGGCTCGCCGGAGCGATGGATGGCGGCTTCACCGGCCGGTCGGCTGTCGCTGTCTGTCACTGTGCCCTCCTGGCTGTCCAGACTATCCGATCCAGAGGGGTGCGCGGGAGGCCGCTTTCGCACTCAGCGGTCCCATACCGGGGATTCATAGGCTGGACTCGTGAAGACCACAGCTCTGCGCCGCCCGGCGGCCCCGATCGCCCTCGCGGCCACCCTCCTCGCCGCGTTCCTCGTCCTCCTCTCCCCGCTGTCGGCTTCGGCCCACGACGCCCTCGTGTCGTCGTCGCCCGCGGCGGACAGCAGCGTGGAGACGCTGCCCACGGAGCTGACCCTCACCTTCAGCGCCAAGCTCATCGACGGCGAAGGAGCGACGGAGCTCACCGTCACCGATCCGGCCGGCGAATCCGTGATCGACGGCGCCCCGACGGTCGACGGGGCGATCGTGACCCAGCCCCTGACCGGCTCGGGGCCCGCCGGCGAGTATCGCGTCGTCTGGAAGGTCGTCTCGAGCGACGGCCACCCCACGTCCGGTGAGTTCTCCTTCACCGTCACCGTCGGTGACGAGGGTGCCGCGACGGGCGAGCCCACCACCGCTCCCCCGACCGCGGCGCCGACGACGGAGCAGACCACCACGCCCGAGGCGACCGCGACGACGGCACCGGACACGGGAGACGACGCCGGAGCCGCTTCGACATGGATCTGGGTCCTGGTGATCCTCGGCGTGCTCGCCGCGCTGAGTGTGGTCGTCTGGCTCATCGTGCGCCGTCCTCGGGGACCGGCTCCCACCGATTCCGACGCCCCCTCGGAGCGATAGGCTTAAGGCATGCCACATTACGACGTCGTCATCCTTGGTGCAGGTCCTGGCGGATACGTCGCTGCGGTTCGCAGCGCACAGCTCGGCCTGTCCACCGCGATCATCGAGGAGAAGTACTGGGGTGGTGTCTGCCTCAACGTCGGCTGCATCCCTTCCAAGGCGCTCCTGAAGAACGCGGAGATCGCGCACACCCTGAACCACAAGGCCGACTTCTTCGGGATCTCCGGAGAGTTCACGATCGACTACGGCAAGGCGTTCGACCGCAGCCGCGTCGTCGCGGACGGCCGGGTCAAGGGCATCCACTTCCTCATGAAGAAGAACAAGGTGACCGAGTACGACGGCCGCGGCACCTTCACCGGCCCGAAGGCCATCTCGGTCGCGAAGGCGGACGGCTCCACCGAGGAGGTCACGTTCGACAACGCGATCATCGCGACGGGATCGAAGGTCCGCCTGCTCCCCGGTGTGCAGCTCAGCGACAACGTCGTGACCTATGAGGAGCAGATCCTCTCCCGTGAGCTGCCGAAGTCCATCGTGATCGTCGGCGCCGGCGCCATCGGCATGGAGTTCGCCTACGTGATGACGAACTACGGCGTGAAGGTCACGATCATCGAGTTCCTCGACCGGGCCCTTCCCAACGAGGACGCCGACGTGTCGAAGGAGATCACGAAGCAGTACAAGAACTACGGCGTCGACATCCTCACCTCCACCAAGGTCGAGTCGGTCGTCGACAACGGTTCCTCCGTCACCGTCTCGTACACGGGCAAGGACGGCCAGCAGGCGTCGATCGAGGCCGACAAGGTGCTCATGTCGGTCGGGTTCGCCCCGAACGTCGAGGGTTTCGGACTCGACAAGACGGGTGTGAAGCTGACGGAGCGCGGTGCGATCGACATCGACGACCACATGCGCACGAACGTCGAGGGCATCTACGCCATCGGCGACGTCACCGCCAAGCTGCAGCTCGCGCACGTCGCCGAGGCGCAGGGTGTCGTCGCGGCCGAGACCATCGGCGGCGCCGAGACCATGACGCTGGGCGACTACCGCATGATGCCGCGCGCGACGTTCTGCTCGCCGCAGGTCGCCTCGTTCGGGCTCACCGAGCAGCAGGCCAAGGACGAGGGGCGTGAGATCAAGGTCGCGACCTTCCCGTTCATGGCCAACGGCAAGGCGCACGGCCTCGGCGAGCCGGTCGGCTTCGTCAAGCTCATCGCCGACGCCGAGCACCTCGAGCTCATCGGCGCGCACATGATCGGCCCCGACGTGTCGGAGCTGCTGCCCGAGCTGACCCTCGCGCAGAAGTGGGACCTCACGGCTCTCGAGCTGGCCCGCAACGTGCACACGCACCCGACGCTGTCTGAGGCGCTGCAGGAGGGCTTCCACGGCCTGGCCGGCCACATGATCAACTTCTGATCCGACGCCTCGACGAAGGCCCGGTCCGCGCAACGCGGACCGGGCCTTCTCGCGTCACAGGCCGCGCATCGTGATGAGGCCGGTCGTCCACCCGCGCAGTGCTGAGGAGCCGAGCACGCCGACCAGCCCCTCCCGGACGACGACGACCGGCGCGATAGCCGGAGCCCCCATCGCCATGAAGAACGCGGAACGACGATGCGCCTTCCGCGTGGTCCGCCATACCTCCCGGGCGAAGCCGTCCAGGACGGGGACGGCGCCCCGGTCGGTCCGGCGCAACGCGTCCCGCAGCCGGAGCGCATCCGCCCAGCCCAGGTTCATGCCCTGACCGCCGATCGGGCTCACCTCGTGCGCGGCGTCCCCGAGCAGGACGATCCGTCCGCGATGCAGCCGCCGCGCGGCATGCTGGGCCGCGCGGAACGACGACACGGGCGCGGCGGGGTCCACGTCGAGAGCGTGCCCCGTCCGCTGCTCGACGAGGCCTGCCAGCTCAGCAGCCGATGCCACCGTCCTGCCACGGTCTTCGCGCACCACCCAGCGGTGCCGCCCGCCCGGCAAGGGGAAGGACTCGACGAGGCCGTCCGGCTCGAAGTACAGCACGGCGCGATCGTCGGCCTGCGGGGCATCGACGTCGAGCATCGCGTAGTCCGCGCTCCCCGCCCGCGGGTCCCAGCCGGCACCGAACGCCGTCCGGAAAGGACTCCGCACGCCGTCGGCGACGACCACGATCGACGCCGTCTCTTGGCGGCACCCGTGCTCGTCGTCGATCCCGACCCGCACGAACGGACCCTCGTCACGGAGAGACCTGACGGTGCGACCGGACTGCAGCGCATCCGGTTGCAGCGCCCGGAGGCGGCCTCGCAGCAGTTCCTCGGTGCGCGGCTGCGCGAGCGTGAGGATCGGACGTTCGGACGGGAAGGTCAAGGCGGCGAGCCGCCGCCCGCGACTGCGGACCTCCCCGCCGAACAGCCGGAGCGCCTCGGAGCGCACCTCGGTCCCCACCCCGGCGGCATCGAGGGCATCGAGCCCCGGACGGTGGATCCCGATCGCGCGCGTCTGCGCGCCCTGGTCCGTGCGACGCTCGTACACCCGCACCCGGCGACCGTCCTGCGCCACGAGGCAGGCGAGGAGCAGCCCGACCGGACCGCCCCCGACCACGAGGACGTCATGGTCGACCATCTGCGCCCTCCCAGCGCAGCTCGAGTCGTGCGGGCAGGTGCGACCGCACCTCCCAGTCCGACGGGGCGACGGCCGCGAGTTCCTGGGGAGTGTACGAGCGGCGGATGCTCAGGAGACCGTCGACCCGGATGAAGGTCCCGGCGAGGAGGTTTCGCGCGAACGGCCAGGTCCCGGCCGCGAACGCCCCATACGCCAGACGGCTGCGGGCGATGTCGTGGTGGGAGACGAGTCCGCGGTCGCCCACCAGCGCACGCGAGTCGGCGAGCACCGCGTGCAACGCTGCGGCGTCGAGGTGATGGAGGACGTGGTTGGAGAGGACGATGTCATAGGTCTCGCCCGCCGCCACGAGGTCGCTGGAGAATGCGTGACGATAGCGGATCCCCGCACCGTCGTCGTGTGCCGAGGCCCAGCGGATCGCGCGCTCGTCGGCGTCCAGAGCAGTGATGTCGGCCCGGAGGCCATCGCGTCGCAGTCTCCGGACGAGGTCGCGACACAGGTCTCCCCCGCCGGCGCCGATGTCGAGGATGCGCAGCGGACGCCCTGCCGCCGCCCGGGGGCGGATGTCACGTCGATACAGCCGCCCGGGGCGTGAGACGACCGCGTTGACGGCGCTGAAGCGCCGGTACGTGCGGCCGAGCGCCTCCTCGTCCGCGTCGGGGTCGTCCATGAGCTCGACGAGGTCGGCGGCGCGCGCCGACAGATCCACGCTCACGGTGCGGGAGCGACGACGGTCAGCAGCGCGCTCTCGGCGGTGAGGCCAGGTCCGAAGGCCATCGCCGCCACGCGGTCGCCTGCCTCCGCGCCCTCCTGTTCGAGGATGCGCTTCAGCACGAACAGCACGGTCGCGCTCGACATGTTCCCGAACTCGCGGAGCGTCTCGCGCGCGGGTCGCAGCTGCCCGTCGCTCAGGGCCATCCGCTCCTGCACGCGGTCGAGGATGCTCCGCCCTCCCGGGTGGATCGCCCAGTGGCGCACCCGGTCGCCCACCCGCCCGGCGGCGAAGGCCTCCGCCAGCCCCTCCTCCCGCCCGTAGAGCGGCGCGAGTGCCCCGATGATCGACTCGCCGATGATCTGCGGGACGGCGGTCGACAGGATCATCTCGAAACCGGAGTCGCCGATCGTCCAGGCCATGTCGTCGACACCCTCCGGCACGATCGCGGTGTGGAAGCCGTCGAGCCGGAGCGCGGGGACGGCCGTGGGCAGGTCCCGTGCCGTCACGATCCCTGCGGCAGCCCCGTCGGCGAACAGGGAGGAGGCCACGATGGTGTCCGGATCCTCGGAGGAACGCAGGTGCAGCGTGCACAGTTCGACACTGACGACGAGGACGACCGCGTTCTCATCGGCCGCGCAGAACTGTGCGGCCGCGCGGAGAGCCGGCATCGAGGCGTAGCAGCCCATGAAGCCCAGGTGGTACCGCTGGACGGCGTCGGACAGGCCGAGCCCGCGCACGATCTCGTATTCGGGTCCCGGGGCGTGGAAGCCCGTACAGGAGACCGTGATGACGTGCGTCACGTCCGCCGGGTCCAGGTCGGGGTCCGCCTCGAGGGCGCGGCGCGCTGCCTCGACGAAGAGACGGGACGCCTCACGCGTGTAGACGTCATTGCGCGCCTTCGTGCCCGGCGCCAACAGCCGTCCCGAGCCGCGGTCATAGAACAGCGGTTCGTCCGGGGCGGCGTCTTCGGCCAGCTCCGCGATCACGGTGTGCCGTGTGTCGATGCCGGAGACGTTGAACGACGTCGCCACGATGCGCTGCGCCAGCCGTCCCAGCCCGGGCTGCGCGGCGAAGACGTCGCGCACCTGCTCCTGCACGAGGACGGTCTCGGGGACGATCGTCTGCAGCGATCGGAGCACAGGCGGTCGACTCATGTGGTCACTCAACCACCCCGCAACCGGACGCGGAAAGGGGTTGCATCCGAGGAGTCGGCGGCCTAGAAGCCGAGAGCCCGGGCGAGCTTCGAATCGGAGCCGGCCTCGCGACCGCCCGCCGCCCGCACGGCGCGCTCGATCGCCGCGAAGAACGCCGCGCGACCGGCATCGTCGGACGGAGCCGCCGGTCCGAGTTCGACCTCCCATTCCCGCCACGCCCGACGTGTTCCGCCGCGCAGATCGGTCGCGCGCACACGGTCGTCGACGAACTCCGCCACGACGCCGTCCGGTCCGGTGAGGAGGTAGGCCGTCCGGTCGTTCTCGATGCGTGCGAGCGGCTCCAGCGGCGCGGTCGTCCAGGCGGCGATCGCTGCGCGCACCGCCGTCGGCACCTCCTCGCCACCGAGGGGCCAGCCCTGTTCGACCCGGCCGTCGCCCTGCCGCGGGCCCTTGATGTGCCAGCCCTCGTCCGGTCCGCCGGAGCGACGGCGCACCGCGACGCCGGCACGGGCCAGCGTTCCATCCGCGGTGTCCAGATAGCGGGCGTCGAGAGCGCGGTGCTCACCGGGCGAGACCGCATCGACTCCGGGGATCGCCGTCCAGTCGGGCAGGGGCGTCCCCTCGTCGACGTCGTACTTGCGCTCGACCTCGACGGTGCGAGAGGGCTCAGTCATCCTCGAGCGTGAGGTCCTCGAGGGCTTCCTCGAACCAGTAGTCGATCTCGGTGGGGCCGTCGCCCTCGCCCGTGTTCTGCGGCTCGCCGCGGCGGTTGTAGACCACCTGCGTCTCGCTGTAGGGGACGATCAGCTTGTCGTCCGCGTCGTCGTCGAGGGGGATGATCTGCCCGTCCAGCGGGCCGCCGTGAAGTCGTGCGAGTGCCATGTGCCCAGGGTAGCGCCGCCCTCCCTCATTCGGGGCGACCCGCCCGGTCAGCCGCCGAGGACGCCGAGGACCGCCCCCGCGATCATCCACGGGCCGAAGGCGATGCGGGTCCTCCGATCGGCCCGTCCCGCGGCGAGGAGCACGAGCGCGTAGACGGCTCCGAGCGCGAAGGCGGACGTGGCGCCGAGGAGGAACGCGCCCCAGCCGTGCCAGGCGAGGACGAGTCCGATCACGAGGGCGAGCTTCACATCGCCTCCGCCCATGCCCGCCCGGCTGAGCAGCCGCAGGGCCGCATAGAAGCCGCCGAGCACGAGGGCCCCGAGCAGGCCCCGCCCCAGCGCGGCCGCGTCGGCGGTGGCGACGGCGTCGGCGGCCGCCGCCAGGAGCAGCAGGAACAGGGTCGGCAGCACGATGCGGTTCGGGAGCCGGTGGGTGCGCGCATCGATCACGGCCAGCAGGATGCCGACCGCGAGGAGGCCGCCGTGCACGAGACCGACGAGGGCGAGACGGATGTCCATCCCGGCAGGGTAGGGAGATCCGGGAGGGCGCGGAGGGCCTTGTGGACAACCCGCCAGGCGATGTCGGATGTACGAACTAGCGTCAGTCGTGTCACTTGCTTTATTCGTACATATCTTCGAGGATGGACACATGGGGATCGGGCTCGATGCGATGACCGCGCTCTCTCCGACCAGCGACACCCGCGCCGGAGAGGTCCTGCGGCTGCGCCGCGAGATCAGCCGGATGCAGCGACGGCGCAGCGAGCACACGCTCCTCCCCCTCGATCCCGCCTTCGCCGCACTGCTGCCGGAGGAGGGGCTGCAGACGGGCACCTCGTACACCGTCTCCCCCTCGCCCGCCCTCGTGCTCGCGCTGCTCAGCGCCTCCTCCGACCGCGGGCACTGGTGCGCGGTGATCGGCATGCCCACCCTGGGGGTCGAGGCCGCTGCCGCCTACGGCATCGACCTGAGCCGACTGATCCTCGTCCCCGACCCGGGGGACCGCTGGCTCGCCGTCGCATCCGCGCTGGCCGAGGTGGTGCCCCTGATCGTCGTGCAGCCCACGACGAGGGCACAGGACGCCGATGTGTCCCGACTCAGCGCCCGTCTGCGCGACCGCGGGTCCACGCTGCTCGTGGCGGAGGAACCGGGCGCGGGGCGCTGGGCGCAGAGCGAGGGGACCATCCGGCTGCACGACCCGGACTGGCATGGGCTCGGCGAGGGGTGGGGGCTGCTCTCGGACTGCACGGTGACGGTCACGGCGCGGACCAGGCACAGCCCTCGCGCCTCGAGCGTGCGTGTCCGACTGCCCGGCGGGCACGGAGCCGTGGAAACCGTGGTCGCAGAGCTGACCGCCCTGCCGCCGCTCGCTCCCTCTGCGACGGACGGCGCTGAGGCCGGGTCGTCCGACCTCCTCTTCTGGGCGGAGGCGGGATGAGCACCCCTCTCCGTGTCCTCGTCCTCTGGTTCCCCGACTGGCCGCTGCGAGCGGTGCTGGGCGGAGGGCCGCATCCGCCCACGGCCCTGGTGCAGGCCAACACGGTCGTCGCCTGCACCGCATCCGCTCGCGCGCACGGCGTCCGCATCGGGCAGCGTCGCCGCGTCGCCCAGGGACTCCTCTCCTCGCTGCAGGTCCTCCCCCACGACGCCGAGAAGGACGAGCGTGCCTTCGTCCCGGTGCTGCAGCTCATCGAGAAGCACGCCCCTGGCGTGACGCTGCTGCGCCCCGGCCTCGCGATCCTGCGCGCTCGCGGGATCGCCCGCTATCACGGCGGAGAGGCCGAGGCGGCGACAGCCCTGTCCGCGATCCTCGCCGCTGCCGGCTTCCCCGAAGTGCGTGTCGGCGTCGCCGACGGACCCTTCACCGCCGAGATCGCGGCCCGAGGAACGGCGTCCTGCACGGTCGTGCCCCCGGGCGGCTCCCGCGAGTTCCTGGCCCCCTACCCCGTGCAGGTGCTCCGCGACGAGCAGATCAGCGATCTCCTCCTCCGCCTCGGCGTGCGCACTCTCGGCGAGTTCACCGCGCTCGCCCCTCTCGACGTCCGCGACCGCTTCGGCGAGCACGGTGCCCGCCTGCAGGCCCTCGCCGCCGGCGCCGACTCCCGGCCACTGGCTCCCCGACCGCCCGACCCCGAACTGGCCAGGACCATCGAGTTCGAGTCCCCTCTCGGAGGCACCGACCAGGTGGCCTTCGCCGTGCGGCAGACCGCCGATGCCGTGATGCTCGCTCTGGCGGACGCGTCGCTCGTGTGCACCGAGGTGCGGATCGACCTGACCGACGACGACGGCGCCGTCCACTCCCGCACCTGGCTGCACCCGACGAGCTTCGACGCCGCCGACCTCGTGGACCGTGTGCGCTGGCAGCTGGAGGCGGTCGCCGCCCTGACCGCGAGCGCGCCCGTCGACGAGGCGAGGGCATTCGGGGGCATCGTGGCCGCCCGCCTCCTCCCCGTCGCAGTGGATGATGCGGCCCACCATCAACCTGGACTCTTCGGCTCGGGCACCGATGAGCGACTGCATCACGCGGTCTCACGGGTGCAGACCATGCTGGGGCATCAGGGCGTGGTCACCGCCGCCCTCTCCGGAGGGCGCTGGCTCGCCGATCGTCAGGTGCTCACGCCGTGGGGCGAGCGCCCGGTCCCGCCTCGTGATCCGCGGTCCCCCTGGCCGGGGAGCCTTCCCGACCCTCTCCCCTCCGAGGTGTTCCGCCCACCGCGCCCCATCGGCGTCGTCGCCGCGGACGGGAGCACGATCGACGTCGACGATCGTGGCGCCCTCACGCACGACCCCGCCCGCATCGACGGGGCGGCCGTGCAGGCCTGGGCCGGCCCGTGGCCCGTGCATGAACGGCGGTGGAGCACGGGCGGCGGCAAACGAGGACACCGGCTCCAGATCATCGACGACCGCGATCGCGCCTGGCTGGTCTTCCTGGCCGGCGAGCGCTGGTGGGCTGAGGGGAGGTACCGCTGATGGGCTGGCACAATCCGCCGTTGACCTGGGATCAGCTCGAACGCACCCTCAGCGGAGAGCCCACTCCCGAAGCGACCTCCGCACCGCGGGGGCTCCGCCCGGATCCCGGACCGGTGAGTCGTCCGCGGAAGCGCGTCCCCCCGGCCCTCCCGGAGCGTCCGGAGGAGGCGGTGCCCTATGCCGAGCTGCACGCGCACTCGTCCTACTCCTTCCTCGACGGGGCGTCCTCCCCCGAAGACCTCCTCGCGGAGGCCGAGCGTCTCGGCCTGAGCGCGCTCGCCCTCACCGACCACGACGGGTTCTACGGCGCCGCGCGCTTCGCCGAGCTGGCGGAGCTCATGGAGCTGCGGCTGCAGACCGTCTACGGCGCCGAGCTCTCCCTCGACCTGCCCTCCGCTCCGCAGGGGGCCGCCGATCCGCCGGGCACGCATCTGCTCGTGCTCGCCCGGGGCCTCGAGGGGTACCACCGCCTGTCGGGGGCGATCACCGCGGCCCAGCTCCGCGGCGGGGAGAAGGGGCGCCCGGTCTACGACCTCGACGAGCTCGCGGCGACCGCCGACGGGCACTGGACGATCCTCACCGGCTGCCGCAAGGGGGCGGTACGACAGGGGCTGGAGGCCGGAGACGCGGCCGCGCCGCTGCACCATCTCGTCGGACTTTTCGGACACGACAATGTCTCCGTCGAGCTCTTCGACCACGGCGATCCGCTGGACACCCGGCGCAACGACGCCCTCGCCGACCTCGCCCGCCGGATGCGGCTGCCCGTCGTAGCGACCAACAACGTGCACTACGCCCGCCCGGACCAGGCCCCTCTCGCCGAGGCGGTGGCCGCGGTCCGCGCGGTCCGGAGCATGGACGAGCTCGACGGCTGGCTGCCGGCCCATGGCGGCGCGCACCTGCGCAGCGGGGCGGAGATGACGGCGCGCTTCCGGCGGTACCCTGGTGCGATCTCGCACGGCCTGGAGCTGGCCGCGGCCTCGGCCTTCCCACTTCGGATGGCCCGCCCCGCCCTCCCCCGTCAGGACGTCCCGCCGGGGCACACGCCGATGAGCTGGCTGCGGCACCTGGTCTGGGAGGCGGTCCCGTCGAAGTACCCGCGGCTGGACGCGGACGGCCGCCGACGCATCGCCCGCGAGCTCGACGTGATCGAGGAGAAGGACTTCCCCGGGTACTTCCTCATCGTGCACGGCATCGTGACGGAGGCCCGGCGACGCGGCATCCTCTGCCAGGGCCGGGGTTCGGCGGCGGCGAGCGCGGTCTGCTATCTGCTGGGCATCACCGCGGTCGACCCGATCCTCTACCGTCTCCCCTTCGAGCGCTTCCTCGCCACCACCCGCACGGAGGAGCCGGACATCGACGTGGACTTCGACTCACGGCGACGGGAGGAGATCATCCAGTGGGTCTACCGGGAGTACGGCAGGGAGCGGGCGGCCCAGGTGGCGAACGTCATCCAGTACCGGCCGAAGAACGCCGTCCGCGACATGGCCAGAGCCCTGGGGCACTCTCCAGGACAGCAGGACTCCTGGTCACGGCAGGTGGACGGCTGGGGATCAGGGCTCGAACCCGTGGAGGGCCACGACATCCCCGACACCGTGCTCGACTACGCGGCCGAGCTGCTGAAGGCTCCACGGCATCTGGGGATCCACTCAGGCGGCATGGTGCTCACAGCCCGGCCGGTCGGAGAGGTGGTGCCGGTCGAGCACGCCCGCATGGAGGACCGCACCGTCATCCAGTGGGACAAGGACGACGCCGCCTTCATGGGACTGGTGAAGTTCGATCTGCTCGGTCTGGGCATGCTCGCGGCGCTGCAGCACTGCTTCGACCTGGTCCGGGAGGCGACGGGCGAGGAGTGGACGCTGGAGACCCTGCCGAAGGAGGAGGCCGGCGTCTACGACATGCTCTGCCGGGCCGACTCGATCGGCGTCTTCCAGGTGGAGTCCCGCGCGCAGATCGGGCTGCTCCCCCGGCTGCAGCCGCGACGCTTCTACGACCTCGCCATCCAGATCGCCCTCATCCGCCCCGGCCCCATCCAGGGCGGCGCCGTGCACCCGTTCGTCCGTCGGAAGATGGCGAAGGACAAGGTGGACGAGGCGAACCGGGAACGGGAGGCCAGGGGCGAGCCCTCGGAGGAGTTCCCCATCCCCTACCCGCACAGCGACCTCGAGGACATCCTCGCGCGGACACTCGGCATCCCCATCTTCCAGGAGCAACTCATCCAGATGGCCACGGCCGTCGGCGACTGCACGGCCGACGAGGCCGATCTGCTGCGCCGGGCGATGGGATCGAAGCGGGGTCTGGAGAAGATCGAGAAGGTCAGGGACAAGCTGTACGCCGGGATGGCCCGCCGCGGGCTCGTCGACGAGGCCGCCGACCGGATCTACGCGCAGATCCAGGCGTTCTCGAACTTCGGCTTCGCCGAGTCCCATTCCCTGTCCTTCGCCCTGCTCGTCTACGCGAGCTCGTGGTTGAAGCTGCACTATCCGGCCGCCTTCCTCGCGGGCCTGCTGCGGTCGCAGCCGATGGGCTTCTACTCCCCCGCGACCCTCACGGCGGATGCCCGTCGGCACGGCGTGGAGGTCCGTCGCCCGGATCTCCATCTCTCCTCCGCCACCGAGACCCTCGAACGCCTCACGCCGGACGCCGCAGGGACGACCGGGAGAGACGACTGCCTGGCCGACCCGCAGCCGCCCGTGCACCGCTTCGACCGGAGCGCACCGGACGAGTCCGCGGCGCACCGGCGGGACGGACGGTTCGCGGTGCGCCTGGGACTCAGCGGCATCCGCGGGATCGGCGTGCCGATGGCGGAGCGCATCGTCGCCGAGCGGGAGGCACACGGTCCCTACCGCGATCTGCACGACCTCGTGCGCCGGACCGACGCGACGGCCGCTCAGTTGGAGGCCCTCGCCACCGCCGGAGCCTTCGCGTGCCTCGGGTTGGAGCGCCGGGAGGCCATCTGGCTCGCCGGGGCCGCCGCGGAAGACCGCGCCCGTTTCCTCCCGGGGACCACGGTGGCGGTGCAGCCGCCGCTGTTCGCCGACCAGACCAGCTACGAGCGCCTCTCGGCCGACCTCTGGGCGACCGGCATCTCGACCGACGACCACCCGATGACGCACTTCCGCGACGACCTCCGGGCTCGCGGCGTCCTGACGGCCGCGGACCTGCAGCGGCATGAGACCGGACGACGCGTCGAGGTGGCCGGTCTCGTCACCCATCGACAACGACCCGCCACGGCCGCCGGCGTCACCTTCGTCAACCTCGAGGATGAGAGCGGGTTGGTGAACGTGATCTGCTCGACGGGGGTCTGGGGTCGGTTCGGTCGTATCGCCCGAGAGTCCCCAGCGCTCATCATCCGCGGCATCCTCGAGCGCTCACCGGAGGGGGTCGTCAATGTGCTCGCCGACGCCTTCGAAGACCTCCGCACGGGGGTCATGCACCGCTCGCGGGACTTCCGATGAGTCCGGTGCCCGAGGAGTCCGGTGCGCGACGGCCCGGCTTCCGGCGGTCACCAGAAGCGTTCGGGCTCTTCCGGCGGGGGCCGGTCCGATCCACCCCAGCGATCCGCCTCCGCCTTGGCCGCGTTGACCGCCGCATCCGCGCCGCGCAGAGCGATGCCCGCGCCGCTGGCCGACGGCCCGATGGGGTCGATGAGCAGCGACGTCCGCGGAGCGACGCCCACGGCCACCGTGCAGTCGAGGACACGACCGATCCAGTGCGTCACCTCGGCTCGCGGCTCCTCGGCGCGGCGGTAGCGGATGCCGGTGTCCAGATCGAGCAGCGAGAGGACGACGGGTCCATCCGTCTGCGGGTCGACGAGTTCGGAGACCTCGACCCGGTGCCCGACCGGGAGGGCCACCTGACCGGCGAAGACGAGCATCCTGTCCATGTCCCCACCCTACGGAACGGCCCGTATCGGCGACAGAGCCGAGAGCCGCGCAGAATTTTTCGAAGAAACTTTTGTCCCCCAAATGGCGGACAAGAGGATTAAGGGATATTCTGCTCTTCGTAGCGGGGGCTACCGGCTGAATCTCTGGGGGATCGGCCGTAGAGACAGCGAGACTTCGCCGCCTCCCCAACCGTCCGGGTAGGACGGTGAGCCCTCTCGGCAGCACCGGGTTGGGGCGGTCCCGTCGAGAGGGCATACCCCGCGGCTAGCCATCGTCCTGCTGGGCGTCAACCCCGGCGAGGGCACGCACCGCTCGGACTACGGTCGTTCGTCATGACGTCTCTCCCCTGTCTCGAACGCCGCGCCGGCTCACCTGCCGCCGGAGGACGTCAGTCGTCGGCGGGTTCGTCGACGCCGTCCTCATCCAGCGGCACTTCGATGCGCTGCTCCGCAGCGTCCGTCGGGTCCGCCTCGATGGGGTGCGGCTCCGGTGCCGAGGGGGTCGGCGCTTCCGGATCCTCGGGAACCTCCTCCGCAAGGCGCTCCTGCTCCTGCAGGTCGGCCTCGGGCTTCACATCGTCGATCGGATGGTCATTGAGAGACATGGCTTCTCCTCCTTCGGTGTGGGTATCTCCAGCCTGCCGAGGCCGCACGACAGCGGCAAGGGGCTTGACCCGACGGAGCCGGCCGTGACGAGGAAGAGCGGGCAGGGCCGGGTACGCATCGGCGTCTCCGGGTGGCGGTACGCCCGGTGGCGCGGCGACTTCTACCCGCGCGGCCTGCCGCAGCGTCGAGAACTCGAGCACATCGGATCGCACTTCCCCACCGTCGAGCTCAACGGCTCGTTCTACTCGCTGCAGCGGCCCGAGAGCTACCGCCGGTGGGCGGCGAGCGTTCCCGACGACTTCGTGTTCGCGGTCAAGGGCTCCCGCTACGTCAGCCACATGCTGCGGCTGCGCAACGTCGAACAGGCGCTGGCCAACTTCTTCGCCTCGGGCGTCCTCGCCCTCGGTCCCCGGCTCGGCCCGATCCTCTGGCAGCTCCCCGCGCGGCAGCATTTCGACGCCGAGATCGTGGAGGCGTTCCTCGACACCCTCCCGCAGACGGCGGCGGAGGCTCTCTCCCTCGCCCGGCGGCATGACGAGCGGCTGCAGGACCGGACGTGGCTGGAGATCGATGCCGACCGCCCGCTCCGCTACGCCCTCGAACCGCGTTCCGATTCCTTCGCCGACCCGTCGAGCCTTGGCCTCCTGCAGGAGCACGGAACCTCCCTCGTCATCGCCGACACCGCCGGGAAGTGGCCGCGGTTCGACGCCCTCACCGCGGACTTCGTCTACATCCGTCTCCACGGCGCGCAGATGCTCTACCACAGCGCCTACACCGAGGAGGAGCTGCAGGAGTGGGCGAGGCTCATCCGCGGGTGGGCCGACGGGACCGGGGCCGACGACGGGAAGCCGCGCGACGTCTTCGTGTACTTCGACAACGACGCCCGCGGGCACGCACCCCACGACGCCCTGGCGTTGAGCGCCCTCGTGACGGACCTCGTGACGGACACGCCCTCCTGACGCGGCGAGCGCGGCGGTTACCGGTCGCCGACGTGACCCGGAGCGGTGAGCGACAGCACCCGCTCGACGAACGCCGCGTACTCCTCCATGTAGTGCGCGAGGAACTTCTCGGTGTCGGCGTCGTGCACCTGCCCGTCGGGGCCGAACACCTCGGGCCGGAACGTGATGTACGCCTCCGGGGCGTTCAGCTGCGGCGCATTGAGGAAGCTCAGCACGCTCCGCATCGACGACTGCATGACCGCGGTGCCGATCGCTCCGGTCGAGGCGCCGATGATGCCCGTGGGCTTTCGTGCGAACGAGTTGTGCCCCCAGGGTCGCGAGCCCCAGTCGATGGCGTTCTTCAACGCCCCGGGGATGGAGCGGTTGTACTCCGGCGACACGAGCAGCAGCCCGTCCGCCTGCTCGACCGCACTCTTGAACGCGGTGACCGCAGCGACCGGTTCGAGTTCGTCGTCGCGGTTGTAGAGGGGGAGGTCGCGGATCGGGATCTCCACGAGTTCGAGGTCCGGCGGGGCGAGCCGCACGAGCGCCGTGGCCAGGACGCGGTTGATGGAGTCCGATGCGAGGCTGCCGATGAGGTAGCCGATCCGATGGGTCATGGTGAGGTCCCCTCGTCTCCCTGCATCTCCAGGATATCGCCGGAGTGGGGGCTTGCCACAAGGCCCCCCTCGAGAGGCAGAATCGACGGCTCGCGTGCCCCCGCATGCCCTCGCGAAGGAGACCTCCGGTGCTCGACCCCTTTGACCTGTCCGCCGACCATGCGGCGAAGTCCGCAGACGACCTCATCGCCGCCGACCGCGTCCACCTCCGACGGCTCGGCGTCGCCCTCTCCCGGGAACGCGACGCCCTGACCGCTCGTCTCGCCCTCGTGCGCCGGCAGGCCGCGGACGCGGGCGTCACGGCGGTCGATCGCGACCTGGAGATCCGCCGCCTCAGCGCGACGCTGCGCCTGCGGGAGCGCTACGGCATCGACATGTGCCTGGGCCGGATGACCCCCGCGGCCGGACCGCCGGTGTACATCGGTCGCGCCGGGGTGTCCGATGCGGACGGCACCCGCCTGCTGGTCGACTGGCGGGCTCCGGCAGCGGAACCGTACTTCGCCGCGACCTGGGAAGACCCCCGGGGCCTCCTCTCCCGGCGACGGTACCGCTGGAACCGAGGCAGGATCACGGACTACTGGGACGAGGCGCTGTCGCCGGAGGGCCTCGACGGCGCCGCCTCCCTCGACGACCAGTCCACGTTCCTCGCGAGCCTGGACGCGCATCGCACCGGACGGATGCGGGATGTGCTGGCGACGATCCAGGCGGATCAGGACGCCATCGTTCGAGCCCCCTCCCCCGGCACTCTCGTGGTGGACGGCGGCCCAGGCACCGGGAAGACGGTGGTGGCCCTGCACCGGGCGGCACACCTCCTGTACGCCGAACCGCGACTGACGAACGGCGGCGGCGGCATGCTCCTCGTGGGTCCGAACCCGCAGTACCTCGGCTATGTGGAGGACGTGCTGCCGAGTCTCGGCGAGGACACGGTGAGGTTGTGCACCCTGCGCGACCTCACTCCCGAGGGCGCGGGCGCGGTCACGGAGCCGGACCACCGCGTGGCCGAGCTGAAGCAGAGTCTCGACCCGGACCAGGTGATCGGGGCGGCCGTCGCCGTCCTGACCCGGCCACCGCGGCATGCGCTCCGCATCGAGACGCCGTGGGCCGATCTCTGGATCGGCCGAGAGGACTGGGCCGAGCTGTTCGCCTCGGCGGATCCGACTTCCCCGCACAACGAGGCCCGCGACGAGGTCTGGGAGGAGCTGCTGGAACTGCTCGTCGACCAGATGCGCGACGAGGATGTCCCGGAGTCCTCGATCCGCCGGTGGCTGCGGCACGACGACGAACTCACCGGGACCTTTGTACGGGCGTGGCCGCTGCTGACGCCGGACGCCGTGGTCGCCGCGCTCTGGGCGTCCCCGACGCTGCTCGCGCGGTGCGCCCCCGACCTCGCGCCCGAGGAGCTCGCCCTGCTGCACCGTGCCGAGGGGGCGCCCTGGACGGACCCGGACCTTCCCCTCCTCGATGCCGCGCACCGCCGGATCGGCGACCCCGAGGCCGTCCGCGAGCAGCACCGCCGGCAGGGCGCGGCGGCCGCGGCGCAGGAGCAGATGTCGGCGGTGGTCGACCATCTCGTCGCGAGCGACGACAGCGAGATGAAAGTGATGTCGATCCTGCGAGGTCAGGATGCGCAGAACGTTCTCGCCGGAGCGGACGTGCCTCCCCCGCTTCCGCCCGACGAGCTCGCCGGCCCCTTCGGTCACATCGTCGTCGACGAGGCGCAGGAGCTCACCGATGCGCAGTGGCGCATGCTGATCGCGCGGTGCCCCTCCCGCAGCTTCACGGTCGTGGGCGACAGGGCCCAAGCGCGGCGGGAGTTCACGGAGTCGTGGCCCGCGCGCCTCGAACGCCTCGGCCTGCGGAACGCGCGCGTCTCCTCGCTCCGGGTGAACTACCGCACTCCGGCCGAGGTCATGGCGTTGGCCGCACCGACGATCCGCGAGGCATTCCCCGACGCCAACGTCCCGACGTCCGTGCGGGAGAGCGGCATCCCGATCCGGCACGGCGCGGTGCCCGAGCGAGACGCGGTGCTGGAGGCGTGGCTCGCGACGAACCCGGAGGGAGTCGCCGCCGTCATCGGCGACCCCACCTTAGTGCCGCGGCCCCGGGTCCGGGCACTGACGCCGGAGGAGGCCAAAGGACTGGAGTTCGACCTCGTGGTCCTCGTGCGCCCGGAGGCATTCGGCTCCGGGCGCACGGGGGCGGTCGACCGCTATGTGGCGATGACCCGCACGACGCGCGAACTCGTCATCTTGCGCTGAGCAGCCGCCGGGCTTCAGACGTCGTGCGGGTCGCCGCCGTCGGTGATCGTGCCGGTCGGCTCGCTCTCCTCGACCTCATGGCGGGCGCCGTGCTCGGAGGCGAGCGCTTCCCCCTCCTCGATCGCCTCATCGCGGCTGGTGTAGCTGCGGGAGAGCTCCGGCGCGCCCTCCACCTCGTTGACCCACTGGCCGTTCTTCGAGCGGGTGACGATCGACGTGATGGCCATCAGACGTCCCCCGGCCCCAGGTCACCCTGGCCTTCTTCGCCGAGATCGGCGAGGACCGGATCCTCCCCTTGGCTCTCCGGCTGCGGCGCGGAACCCGGCAGGTCCGCCGCCGGCACCTCATCGTCGGGATCGGGGATCTCGTCGGGATCGCGGCCGGTGGCGGTCGACTCCTCCAGATCCTCCGGTGCCGCACCGTCGTCGAGGGCTTCCGTGCGCTCCCATTCCGCCTGCGCGGGATCGTTGCTCGGGTCAGCCTCGGTGGTGGCGTCGCCGTCGCGCAACGGCTGACCGCCGACGTCGTCGGGTGTCGATTCCATGTCTCCTCCTTCGATCGGGCTGGCCCCAGTCTCCCGGCTGGAACCGGAGTCGCCGAGGGGCTTGAGGAGACCTCGCCGAGCAGCTAGGTTCCGGAACTCCGCGAGGAGGCGGCGTCAGTTGCGACCGGCCATGACGCCGCCGTCGGCGTCCCAGACCGCACCGGTCACCCAGCTCGCGCGGTCGGAGAGCAGGAACGCGGCGACCTCGGCGATGTCCTCGGGGGTTCCCACACGGCCGAGCGGGTGGAAGGCGTCGAAGCTCGACACGACTCCGTCGACCTCGTCCTTCGGGATGAAGCCCTCGTAGATGGGCGTCCGTACGACGGCGGGGGCGATCGCGTTCACGCGGATGCCGTGCGACGCGAGCTCCATCCCCAGGTGCTGGGTGAGCGAGTGCAGGCCGGCCTTGGCCATCGAGTACGCCGAGGACGGCGTCGCAGCCACAGCCTGGTGCGCCCACATCGAGCCGAGGTTGACGACGGCTCCGCCCTGGCCCTTCGCGACCATGCCGGAGGCCACCGTCTGGGTGACGAAGAAGGTCGCCCGGTTGAGGTCGAGATACGCGTCGTAGTCCGCTTCGGTGTGCTCGAGGAACGGCTTCGGCGCGAACACGCCCGCGGCGTTCACGAGGAGGTCGGCATCGGCGTGCTCGGCGGCGAGCCGGGCACGGAGTGCTTCCACGCTCGCGGGGTCCGTCAGATCGGCCTGTAGTACGGTCACATCGATGCCCTGGCCGACGAGAGACGTCCGCGCAGCCCCCAGCTTCTCCTCGCGCCGTCCGACCACGACGACCGCGGCCCCCTCGCGTCCGATCCGCTCGGCGATGGCGAGGCCCATCCCGCTCGTGCCCCCGATCACGATCGCGGTGCGTCCGGTGAATTCCCTGTCGAGCTCGGCCATGGTGCGGCTCCTCTCCGTCCTGGACGGCGGGTGCCGTCTCGTCTCCACGCTACGAAGCGGCAGCCGTCGGGAGTAGACGAGCGCACGTGATCGAGTGATAACCCCTGTTTATGAGTCGGCAGTCGCCGCGTCCAGCGAGAGCGCGGCGGTGAGGTCGGCCAAGTCGTCGGCGAGCGGGGAGGAAGGGTCCCAGACCGCCTCGTAGAAGATCTCCACGTCCATGCCGCGTTCACGCAGCGGGCGATGCGGCGCGTCCGGGGAGGCGAGCTTCGAGCGTGGGATGACCGCCGTGCCGAGGCCCAGCTTCGCCCATTCCTCGAGCACCCGATAGGTCGCGGCCTCGCCGTCGTAGGCGCTCAACGGCACGTCGTTCGCGTCGAAGAGATCGGTGGTGAAGGTTGTCAGCCCGCACGTGTCCGGCATCAGGATGAGGGGCGTGTCGGTGAGGTCGCTGAGCTCGACCGCGCCGCCCTGTGACGGCTCGTGGTCCACGACGACCACCGGCTCCGCATCGACGATGCGGTGCCGGAAGCGGGGCATCGGTGCGACGGAGGGGACGAGGATGAGATCCAGCTCCCCGGCGGAGAGCTCACGCCGCAGGTCGGCGACGTTCGCCTCGCGGAGGACGAGCTGCCGCGGCGCCGGCGAGGCGGGAAGCGCGCACACGGCCGTGTAGGCGCGCGCGACGATGGCCGGATTCATGAGCGGCGAGACCCCGACCCGCACCCGCGCATCGGCCGACCGGTTCCAGCGCGCGGCCTCGGCAGCGACCTGGTCCACGGCGAGGAGCGCGCGGTCGATGACCGGGAGGAGATGCGCGCCGAAGGCTGTCGGGACGACCCCGCGGGGCGAGCGCTCGAACAGGCGCTCCCCCAGGCGGTCCTCCAGCTTGGAGATCCCGGTCGAGAGGGCCGGCTGCGTCACGCCGTAGGCACGCGCGGCGGCGCCGAAGGAGTGGGTCTCCGAGACGGCCTGGGCATAGCGGAAGGCTTCGAGGCTCACGCGGTCGCTCATAGCCCGACGTTATCACCGGACGACGGCTGGCCGGGCCGCTCGGGGCAGTCCGCGCTCCGTCAGGCGTAGCCGAGGTCGGGAGCGCCGACCCAAAAGAGGCCCTCCCTCGCGCCGGTCGGGAGCAGGCCCTCTATCCATTCGGCGACGACCACGAGGACGGCTTCCTCCAGGCGATCCCGCGTCCATCCGCGCGGGCGCGAGGGCACCGCGGGCTCCCAGCCGTCCGCGGTCCACTCCACACCGAACAGGTGGCGCTGGTCGTCGAACCGCCGGTCCAGGTCGAAGGCGTCGGCCCCGTCGAACCGCGCCCAGACGTCGAAGGGGCCCTCGCCGTCCTGGTCGACGAAGACGTCGATGAGGATCGCTTCCACACCGCTCTCCGCTTCGACGGCGGCCCGATGCAGGTCCCCCAGCGCGGCGGCGACGCGCTCGCTCTCCCCGTCGAGCACGGCTCGCAGGGCGCGGGCGTAGGGCTCGGCGTCGTCCACGCGCGCTCCGGGCTCCGGAGCGCTCATCGCTCCGGCTCGGCGTCGGTGTCCACGGCGCCGCCCGCGACGAGCTCTCGGATCGCCGACGCGAGCGCATCTCGGGACCGCCCGTGCGGGAAGGCGCCGGATGCGAAGTCCAGCAAGCTGCGACCGTCGGGGAGAGCGGGCGTCGCGGGATCGACGTCACCGTGCACGAGGAGGGTCCGCACCAGCGGCGCCAGCGCGGTCTCCTCGATGTCGCGATGCAGCAGCTGCACGAACGGATGCCCCTCCGGGAGCGTCGCGACGGGTGTCGGGCCCGGGATCGCGCCCCGCTCGAGCAGGCGTCGCAGCACCGGCTCATCCTCCGCGCCCAGCGTGGGGTTGGCGAAGAGGACGTTGACCGGGCTCAGGAACGACAGGGAGGATGAGGCGTCGAGGCGCTGGTCCAAGAGCCAGAGCGCGAGCTCGCGGCGGCGCTGGGGGTGCGGGTTGCTGAGCGCGGCCTCGAGGAGGAACCGGTACCCCGGAGCATCGACGACGACGTCGAGGAGGTCGTTGAGCGTGCCGGTGAGTGCGAGATCGGGGAACACCCCGAGGCCCGCGTAGACGTGCTCGATCTCCTCCCGCTCGGGCACCCGATCGAAGACGAAGCTCGCGTACGACGCATCGAGGAGAGTCGGCGGCCCCATGCGCTCCCCCATCCGCAGAGCCCACTGGAGCTGCGGCACCCCGAGGGCCTCGGAGTAGATGGTCTCCAGGGGGTTCGTCGTGTCCACATCGTCCGGGTCGATGGCGTCACGGACCCGCTGCAGCATCCCCTCCGAGGCGCGCCAGTCGACGTCGTCCCGCCAGAACACCGCGTGCACGGCGGGCAGGGTCGCCGCGCCGGCGAGGAGGTTCTCGGTCCCAGCGGAGCCAGGGGCCGAGGCCCCGCGATGCACGACCGGGAAGAACCCTCCCGGGTCTCGGTCGACCACGAGCGACAGCAGGTCGTCGGGCACGCCGCAGAACAGGGCGACCTGTTCCTCGAAGGAGGGCTCGGGTCGGGCGGCGGCGTCGGGACCCGTCGGATGGGACAGGAGGAGGCCGCGCCCGTCGTGGGTGAAGTACCAGGTCCAGAAGTGGTCTCCGGTGCGGAAGCCGCCGCGCATCGCATCGGGGACGAGGGAGGAGCCGGCGAGCGGCGGGCCGTTCCACGGCAAGGGTCCGGACGCGGGCGCGCCGCCCACGAGGACGGAGACGTCGGAGATGATCCGGGCGCGGATGCGGAGCTCCCATGGGTTGCTCCCGCGCGCGAGGTCGAGCACGGCGTCCGGTCGCGCGATGACGATGATGACCTCGGGGTCGTCGCCGTACGAGGGGTCGGGCGTTCCGGCGACCACAGCGACCGCATGGCCGTTCACCCACCAGAGCGGCGCGGTGAGGAGGCCCGTGGCGCGCATGACGCGGGTGAGCGGACTGCGGCGATCGATCCCGGTCTTCTCGTTGCGAGCATGGATCTCCCCGGCCGTTCCCCACCTTTCGCTCATGACGCCGATGAGGTCGTCCGCCCAGGCCTGCAGCGCATCGACCGTCCACACCTCCCCTGACGCGAGCACGACGCGGAGCGCCCGACCGTGGTCGTCGCGGAGCCCGCGTCCGCCGATCTCGAACGTCCGATCCGCCCAGTCGGCGTCCTCCGGCGAGCGCTCCCACCACGCTCTGGTGACGCGCTCGATGTCCGCCACGAGGTCGTGATAGTCGCCGCTCGTCGGCACCGCGTAGCCGAGGCGGTCCGTGTCGGACGGGCGGTCCTGCTCCGGGTACGGGCACGCGGCGAAGACCCGCTCGAACCAGGTGCGTCGTTCGTCCCCTTCCCGCGACATCTCGTCGACGGTGAGGGCGCCGCCGAGGCGATACGGCTGCCGCACCGCGGCGCCGAAGCCGAAGTCGTCCATGCCGAAGTCGTTGCGGCGGCCGATCTCCATGAGCGAGGGCGAGACGCACCAGTGCTCCCCGTCGAACCACACCGCGCCGGTGATGACCGGCACGGGTTCGTCGCCGAGCATGCGGAACTCCAGATCGTGCTCCGCGACCTCGCCGCGGGCGTCCTCGCCTCGGGCGGCGATGAGGGCGCGGAGGTCGTCCGGAACCCTGTCGAGCATGCGCGCGGCCAGGATCAGCCAGGCCTCCGCCAGGTCCGCCTCCCGTTCGGACGGATCCGCGGCATCCGCCGCATCGCCACCGTGCTGCTGCGCCACCTCCGCGAGGAACTGCGCCGGCGCTTCGTCCGCGAACGTCGACGTCGGGTCCTGGATGAGGACGAGGATGCGGCCGTCGTCCGTGAACGTCCAGACCGTCGTCACCCCGCTGCGCGACTGCAGGCTGAAGCGGGACGCCGGGGTGTCGACGTCGCGCAGCCGCACCTCCCCGGCGCCGAACAGTGTGCTCAGCAGCCAGGCGCGGCGTCGGAGCTCGAGCGGATGCTCGCCGTTCATGAGGAGGTCGTTGTGCATGTCCTCCTCGGGAAGGAGCGCGCTGAGGCTGCCGACGGCGTACTCCCGCGGCAGCACGACCATCGCCTGGCGCAGCATGCTCTCCCGCGGTTCGGCGTCCCAGTTCGTGACCAGCACGCAGTACAGATCGCCGCGGTCCCACATCTCCGCCTCCGGGATGCCGACCGAGACGAGGACCACGTCGAGGATGCCCTCCGGATCCTGGTTCTCCCCCACGAGCGACGGCTTCCGGACCATCGGCGCACCCCACGCTTCGTGCAGCGTCCGGCGCACGCCCTCCGTCCACTCCTCCGCGTAGGCGGCGAATCCGCCCTCGGGGACCACGAGGTCGGCGGGTGGGTTCGGCTGCAGCGACTCGTCGGCGTCGGGGTCGTAGCCGCCGAGCGGGAGCAGCCAGACGCCCTGCGACTCCTCGACCTCCACCCCCTCGAACGTGAAGGCCTCGCGCGTCTCTCCCGCGAGCAGGTGGGCGACGAGTCGGTCGAGGAACCCGGGGACCTCTTCCCTGCCGAACGGCGGTGTGTAGTACGGGAGGTCGTCCTCCGTCTCGCCGCTCGCGTCCGTGTCGTCCCTGCCGGTGTCATCGACCATGCCCCACCCCGTCGTCATCGAAACAGCCTTGGGACGAGCATACGGACGCGCGGCGTCAATCCTCGGAGTCGATGAGCTCGAGGAGCTTCCGCAACTCGTCGCGGATCTCCTCGTGGTCATACTGTCCGGCGCGGCTCTCCCCTGAGATCACTCCGGAGCGGCGCACCTTCCGGAGGTCGCCGAACGGAAAGCTGTACGCCTTCTTCGTCTCGGGGTTCTCGCTCTTGTCGATGCCGAGGTGCCAGTGGGCGAACTCCGTCCATCCGTGCTCGTCGATGAAGCGGTTCTCGTCCTCCGCGCTGGGCGCCGCCTCGGACCAGTCGTCGCGTTCGTCCCGCACGACCTTGCCGTCGCGGACGAGGGAGCGCGCGAGCTTCAGCGCCGGTCGGTTCAGTTCGATAGCCATGGGGGAACGGTAGGACGGGGGACGACGGCACCGCGCCCCCCTTGACGCCCGAGCCCGAAGAGAGCAATCGCGGAGGCCGCCGGGCTCAGCCCCCGATCTGCGTGCGCACCGTCCGTCCTGCGAGCACGGCGTACAGGCCCATCGAGACCAGGAGCCCGACCGGCACCGAGAGGTCGAGCCCGCCCAGCGCCGCGCCGAGCGGGCCGGTCCACACGGTCGTCGACAGGAACATCGCGGTGGCGAAGCCACCGGCGACCACGGAGACGAGACCTGGGATGCCGAAGCCGCCGGTGTACCAGAACCTGCCGCCGGGCCGCTCGTCGAACAGGTCGGTCCCGGAGTACCGGTTGCGGCGCAGGACGATGTCGGCGACGTAGACACCCATCGTGGGCACGGAGATGATCAGCAGGAACTGCAGCATCAGGTTGACGGCGCTGATCAGGTCGGATGCCACGACGAGCACGATCGTGAACGCGCAGCCGAGCGCACCGATGAGGATCGCGGAGGGGATGCGGCGGATCGGCACGCCGATCGACTGCAGCGCCATGCTCGCCGTGTAGGTCGTCATGCCGTTGAGCGAGATGCAGTTCACCAGGACGCCGAGCACGAACAGCGGGGCGAGCCACACCGGCAGCTTCTCGAGCAGGGAGTACTCGATGCCGTTCGCGAGACTGTCAGGCCCGATGGAGCCGCCCAGCACGACGCCGAAGGCGGTGATGAGCACCGCGGGGAAGAGCTGTCCCAGCGCCGTCGCGCCGATGATGCCGGACGCTTTGGTGTCGCGTGGCAGATAGCGGGCCATATCGGCGCTGTTGCTGAACGACAGCGGCGACGATGCCATCAGCGCGAACGCGATCGTGACGCTCACCCACAGCGGCAGCCCGCTGAGCGGCTCGGGCTGCGCGAACCCCCAATCCAGCGCGGGCGCGAGGAAGCCGATGACGAGTGCGAAGATCACGAACAGCCCGATCGAGATCGCCAGGTAGGCCTTCAGGATGAGGGCGTGACCGTACACGGCGACGATCACGGTGATCGTCGAGACCACGACCGCCACCAGGATCGATGCCGCGATCGGATCGGGGAAGCCCCACCGCACGAGCAGTTCGCCGCCGATGAATGACGCCGCCACCCAGTTCAGCGCGAGGAAGACGCCCGAGATGAACCAGCCGTAGAACGCGATGACGATCTTGTTGCCGTGGATGCCGTAGATCGCTCGCTGGACCACGGAGCCGGAGGTGCCGGCGGCCGGTCCGGAGATGGCGACGATACCGGGCAGCAGAGCGAGCGCGCTCGATGCCAGGATCACGAGCAGCGCCTGCCAGATCTCCAGGCCGAGCACGAGCGTCATCGAGGCGCCGACCGTGATGTTCAGCACGCTGACGCCCGGAGCGCTCCAGACGAAGAACAGATCGCGCGCTCTCCCGTGCCGTTGGGCGTCGTCGATGAGTTCGATGCCCCGGGTCTCGGGGGTGCTGGCGGAGTCGACGAAATCGGACTCGGATCCGGGCGCGACGGCACCGGGAGCGGGGGTGGCGGATGTGTCGGACATGACGGTCCTTCCAGAAGGGCACCCTCCTGCGTCGGTGCAGGGGGCGTTCGGGATTCAGGAGCGGGAGCTCATGGTCGCCGGTAGGCGACCTCGCCGTGTACGAGGGTGAGCAGCACGGCTCCGGTGAGCAGGTCGTCGGTCGGCGCGGACAGCGGGTCGATGTCCAGCACGGCGACGTTCGCGAAGAAGCCGGGCGCGATCCGGCCGTAGGCGTCGTCGATCGCGCCGACGTGGGCCGCGCCGGACGTCGCCGCAGCGAGTGCCTGCGCGGCGGTGAACGCACGCTCGGGGTGGTACGGCGGCAGCGCGCGGTCGATCGAGGATCGCCCGGTCATCGCGATGAACAGGTTGTGCAGAGCCTCGTGGGGTGCGGTGGGGGCGTCGGTACCCAGCGCGACGGGAACGTCGACGTCGCGGAACCAGTTCCACGGGAAGCCGTCCTCAGCGCGCTGATCGCCGAGCATCGCCATCCAGTTGTCCAGGATGGCGGGGTCGCAGTGCACCGGCTGCATGGATGCCGCGATGCCGTGCGCGCGCATCCGTGCGACCGTCTCGGGCGCGACCGACTCCAGATGCTCGATGCGCGGGCGGCGGGCGATGTCGGTGCTGTTCGCCCGCTCGCAGGCCTCGACGAGGTCGACGGCCAGTGCGCTCGCCGCGTCTCCGATCGCGTGCATCGCGAGCTGCAGGCCGGCGCGGTCGGCGGCGATCGCGACCGGCGTCGCGGCCTCGCGGCTCCAGATCGGGTCGGCGTTCGAGCCGTCGGCATACGGGCGCACCATCGCGGCGGTGCACGCGTCGATCACGCCGTCGAGGATGAACTTCACCCCGACGACCTTCAGCCACGGCGTGCCCGTGGCATCGAGTTCGTCACGCAGCTGCACCGCACGCTCGACCTGGGCGAGATCGGCTGCCGGATCGCCGGTGGAGCTCAGCCACCAGTGCGCGGTGACCGGGAACGGCAGCCGACCGTCGCGGTCGAGCCGACGCCGCAGCGCCGCCATCGACTGCTCTGTCATCCCCATGTCGGCGGCACCGGTGACGCCGGCCGCCAGATACGCGCCGAAGGCGAGCTCGAGGTGGCCGTCGACCTCCTCCTCGGTCCGGATGCCGTCGAGATAGTCCGCGAGCAGATCCATCGCCGCGGTCTCGAGCAGGAACCCGGTCGCCTCTCCGTCGTCGTCCCGCACGACCTGGCCGCCGATCGGGTCGACGGTGTCGCGGTCTATGCCGGCGGCGCGCAGCGCGGCTGTGTTCACCCAGGTGCTGTGCAGGTCGTTCGCGTCGAGGAAGACCGGGATGTCGTCGATCACCTCGTCGATCATCGCCGCGGTCGGCTGGGTGACGCCGTCAGGCAGAGCGTCGAACAGCCAGCTGACCCCCTCGATGACCGTCGCGTCCGGGTTCATCGCCCGTGCATCGAGCAGCCGCTGCTGGATCTGTGCCACCGAGGTGCAGTCGCGGAGTTGCACCTTGCCCTGCGCGTGGCCGAACATCGTTAGGTGCGCGTGCGCCTCGATGACGCCCGGCATCACGAACGCCCCGCCGAGGTCCACGACGGCGGCACCCTCACCTGCCGCGGCGTGGACCTCCGCCTCCGTGCCGACGGCGAGGATGCGATCGCCGCGCACGGCGAACGCGGACTGCACCGGAGCATCTGCGAGCCCATCGAAGACGATGGCGTTGCGATAGACGGTGGCGGTGTCGGTCATGGTGGTCCCTTCGATCGGGTCAGAGCGCGAGCGCCAGATGCGGGCGGGTGGCGTTTTCGGCCGGAGTGCCGTCGAGCACGTCGGCGCGACGACCGGCGGGGTCGAGCACGACGGTGGCCAGGCTGGCCCACCGCTGTCCCAGCGGAAGCGCGAGGTCGGGTATGCAGGTCACCGGAGGCTCGCCGTCGCCGGTCACGAGCATCGCGCGCAGCTGCTCGGCATCCGTCGCTGCGCCCGCCGACAGCAGTCGACCCCGGAGGAAGTCCCAGCGCTGACCGGAGTCGGGCTGGTACAGCCAGGTCTTCTCGTGCGCCGCCGGTGCTTCGGTGAGGAAGTGATTCGTGCGCAGCCAGGTGCCCTCGGTGATCGCGGGCGCGGAGAACACGCCTTCGGGGCAGATGTCCAGCAGCACGGCGTCGCCCGCGGCGTCGAAGAGCGCGAACGAGCCGGAGCTCGTGACCGGCGCCTCGCGCACCAGTTCGACGGCGTGCGCGACGCTGGAGGCCTCCTCGAGCACGAGAGCGGCGAGCACGTGCATCGGGATGCCCTCTGGCCGGTCGGACCGGTGCCCCAGGATGTTGAAGTGCAGCGCGACGCCGGCGCTGTTCACACCGATCTTGCCGAGGATGCCGCATTCGGTGAGTCCGGCGTAGTCGTGGACGCCGCCGCGCGAGATGATCGTGTGCCAGTACGGCGCGATCTCCATGTGCCAGTCCCACGTCTGCACCCCGAGGGTGCGCGCGCGGCCGTCCGCATCGCGGATCGAGCGCACGATTGTCGAGCACTCCCCCGGCGGTACGGCGATGCTGCGGGACAGGATCTCCGTGCGGCCGTTCAATGCTGCGACGCGCCAGATCTCGGCATCCGCACCGGCGGCGACGCCCTCGATCTGCGCGCGCAGCGCCGGACGGTGGGCATCGATCACGTCGAGCAGCCGCTCGGCGTCGTCGCGCACGGTCTTCTCGTCGACGGCGCCGAGGCGGAAGAGCCGGTCATACGCGTCGATCGCGCCGGGCAGAGTCTCACGCAGCTGCCTGCCGCGCTCGACGCCGCGCTGGAGCGGATCCGAGGCGTCGGCCGTGATCTGCAGGCGCTGCTCCGGGCGCGGAAAGGGCGACGTCACGAGAGTTCCTGTCCGGGAAGAGCGGGAGTGCGCGGCGGTGCAGTACGGCGCTCGCCGGTCGCCTCGAACGCGGCGGCGAGGCGCAGCAGGGCGGAGTCGTCCCAGCCGCGGCCCGCGATGGTCAGCCCCACCGGCATCCCGATGTCTGCCGTCGTGCCCATCGGCACCGTGACGGTCGGGATGCCGAGATGTCGGATCACGAGATTCCCGTTCGCGACCCACACACCGTTGCGCCAACCCGCGTCGGCGGATGCCGGGTTCACGTCCATGTCGGCGGGGCCGACGTCGGCGACGGCGGGGAAGATCACGGCGTCGAGGCCGAGCGCGTCCATCCACTCCTCGAGGTCGACGCGGCGGGTCTCCTCGAGCCCGCGCACGCCCTCCTCGAGATGCGGGATGTCGGTGAATGACGCGTACGGGCGCTCGCGGACGAGGGCCGGATACCCGGCGATCTCGTCATCGAAGCCGGTGTAGCGATCCGGGAGGGCACCTCTCGGATGCGGGAAGATGCTCGCGCCGTCGACGAGTTCGAGCCGGTCGAGCGCGGGGTCGCCGTTCGCGCGCAGGAAGTCGTCCCACGCCCAGGCCGAGAGATCCTCGATCTCGGAGCGCAGGAACCGCTCGGACACCAGTCCCCTGGTGCGCACGGTCGGCGCCCCGGCGCGGTCACCCTCGTAGTTGGTGACGACCGGGAAGTCGACCTCGACCACGTGGGCGCCGGCGTCTTCGAGGTCTCGGCGCGCCTGCTCCCAGAGATCGATGACGGACGCCCGGGTCACGATGCGCTGCCCGGACGCGCCTCCGATGGTGGTGCCGGTGCCGGCATCCGGATCGGCATTGATGTACATGCGCGGCACGCCGAAGCGCCGGCCGGCGAGAGCGGAACGAGGGTCGGCCGCGGCGAGGTCGCGGTACGACGACGGACGCACCTCGGATGCCGCAGGAATACGCACCCACGGCTGGGCGCGCCAGAAGTCGCCGCGGACGTCGGCGTCATCAGCGACGATCACGTCGAGCACCTCGAAGAGATCGGCCATCGTGCGGGTATGCGGCACCACGACGTCCATCGTGGGCACCAGCGGCCAGTTGCCGCGCACGGAGATGACGCCACGGCTGGGCGTGTATGCGCAGAGGGCGTTGTTCGACGCCGGTGCCCGACCGCTCGACCAGGTCTCCTCGCCGAGTCCGAAGGCAGCGAAGCTCGCGGCGGTCGCGGTGCCCGATCCGTTGGAGCCGGATCCGAACGCACTGGTCAGCCAGTCGGCGCTGTACGGGCTCTCCGCTCGTCCGTACACACCGCGCTGCATCCCGCCGTTCGCCATCGGCGGCATGTTGGTCAGGCCGAGGCAGATCGCCCCGCCGGCCCTGAGCCGTTCGATCGTGAACGCGTCCCGCTGCGCGACCAGATCCGCGAACGCCGGGGATCCGCATGCCGCGGTGAGCCCGGCGACGAGGTAGCTGTCCTTCGCTGTGTACGGGATGCCGTCCAGCGGGCCGAGCGAGTGCCGGGCCGCCCTGCGGGCATCGGACGCCGCGGCTTCGGCGAGGGCGTCGGGGTTGCGGACGACGACCGCGTTGAGCGCGGTATCGGTGCCGGGGGCGTCGTACGCGTCGATGCGGGCGAGATAGGCCTGCACCAGCGCGACGCTCGTAGCCGCACCGGTCTCGAGTGCTCGCCGCAGGTCCGCGATGGATGCTTCGACGACGTCGATCATGCGGGTGCCTCGATCGGTGCCGGCTGCTGCTGGGTGATGCAGTGGATGCCGCCGCCGCGCGCGAAGATCGGGCGCGCGTCGACGGTCACGATCTGTCGCCCGGGGTACGCGGATCCGAGGATGTCCCGCGCGCGGGCATCGGCGGCGTCCTCACCGAACCCGCACGCGATCACCGCGTCGTTCACCACGAGGTGGTTGATGTAGCTCCAGTCCACGTACCCCTCGTCGTCGCGGAGGGTCTCGGGGGCCGGGACGTCGATGATCTCGAGCGGGCGGCCCGCGGCATCCGTCTGGTCTTGCAGGAACGCCTTCAGCTCCCGAGTGACGACGTGGTCGGGGTGTCCCGCGTCGTCCTGGCGGTGCAGCAGCACCCGGCCCGGAGCGGCGAACGCGGCGACGATGTCGACGTGCCCGTTGGTGCCGAACTCGTCGTAGTCGCGCGTGAGGCCTCGCGGCAGCCAGATGGCTGTGGTCGCGCCGATCGTGCGTGCGAGTTCGGCTTCGACGCGGCCCCTGTCGGCGTAGGGATTGCGGTTCGGGTCGAGCTGCACGGTCTCGGTGAGCAGCACCGTGCCCTCGCCGTCGACATGGATGCCGCCGCCCTCGTTCACGAGCACCGAACTGATGTGCTCGGCTCCGACGTGTGCAGCGACGATGCGCGCGACGCCGGCCGACACCTGCCACTCGGCCCACGCGGGCGCACCCCAGCCGTTGAAGATCCAGTCGACCGCGCCGAGGACGCCCGGCCGATCGTCGTCGAGGACGAAGGTCGGGCCGAAGTCGCGCATCCAGAACTCGTCCAGCGGCGACTCGACGATCTCGACGGCCGAGCCGAGCATGTCCCGCGCCCGCCCCATCTCGGTCGGGTCCACGACCATCGTGATCGGTTCGAACTCGGCGATCGCCAGGGCGACGTCGGTCCACGCGCGGTACGCCGTGTCGCGCCAGGCAGCACCGTCGCCCAAGGTGACGCCCACGCGCGGAAACGCCATCCAGGTGCGTTCGTGCCGTTCGCCCTCGTGCGGCATCCGCCAGCCCATGTCATCTCCTTTGCCGACAACGGCTTGTTGGTCACATGACCAATACAGGAATGTTCCTACACTGGAGGCACCATGTCAACATCCGATACGCGTCCACGAACCAGGAAGACGCCGGAGCAGCGCGCCGGCGAGATCTACGACGCCGCGATCGCGATCGCCAGGGAGAAGGGACTGTCCGCGCTGACGCTGCGGGCGGTCGCCAGCAGGGCAGGGGTGGCGCCGGGGCTCGTCTCGCACTATGCATCCAGCATGGACGAGTTGGTCGCGCGCACCTTCCGCGAGCTGACGGCATCCGAACTGGACGACGTCCGCACCCAGGCCGAGACCGAGAGCGAGCCGGCGGCACGGATGGCGCGGATGATCTCCACGGTACTCAGCAGCGACCACGACGACATCACGCTCGTGTGGGTGGACGCCTGGTCCCTCGGCCGCGGCAGTGCAGGGCTGTCGGCGGCCATCGACGAACAGATGGGCGCCTGGCAGTCGTTCATCGCGCAGCTCATCGAAGATGGCCGGCGCTCCGGCGTGTTCCGCACCGACGACACGGATGCCGTGGCCTGGCAGATCCTCGCCATGATCGACGGCATCGCAGCACATGCGCTGACCCGCCGCACCGACGCCGCGCTGTTCGCCGCTCGGTTGGCACAGGCCTGCGAGACGCTGGTCGGCGCGGCCCCGGGGAAGATCGCGGAGCACCTTCCCACGCGCTGACGGTCGCGGAGGGCGTGGCCTCCTCATGCCCTCGGCGATCCCGGGAAGGCAGAAGGGCCGGAACCTCGTGCGAGATTCCGGCCCCGGAATGGTCGGGCTGACAGGATTTGAACCTGCGACCCCTTGACCCCCAGTCAAGTGCGCTACCAAGCTGCGCCACAGCCCGTTGTTCTGCACTCTCGCGCAGGCAACTCCCCTATCTTAGCCGCACCGGAGGCACTCTCGCGAACCGAGGCGTTGCGGGGTGTCGGACGCTGCTTGTACCGTCGCCTGCATGTCGACGATCACGACCGCGCTGGCGACGACCGCCCGCTGGGATGACGTGCAGCACGCAATCACCGGCGGGGGCGATGGGGCGAGCTGCCAGTGCATCTGGCCGGTGCTGCCGAACAAGGACTGGAATCAGACGACCACACCTCAGCGCACGGAGATGTTCCGCGCCGAGATCGACGAGGGTCCCCCTCCCGGGCTGGTCGCGTACGTCGACGGCGAGGCCGCGGGCTGGATCCGGATCGGACCGCGCACCCGTCAGGCCCGGATCCCCCGTACCCGCATGATCGCTGCGTCGAGCACCGAGCCATTCGGTGACGAGTCCGTGTGGGCCGTCACCTGCTTCGTCGTCCGCAGGGAGCATCGGGGCACCGGAATCAACGCCGAGCTGCTCGACGCCGCGATCGCCTTCGCGCGAGAGTCGGGCGCCCGCCTCATCGAGGGGTATCCCGTCGACACCCGTGGCGAGAAGCAGCGCGCGAACGATCTGTACCACGGCACGCTCGGAACGTTCCTGCGCGCGGGTTTCACGGAGAAGGCGGTGATGAAGCCGGGGCGCGTGCTCGTCGCCCTGGACATCGCGCCGAGCGGGACCGATAGCGTGAAGGGATGAGCGACGCGAACTCCTCCCTCGACGATCCCGACCTCGGACCGCTCCACCGGGCGACCTCCGAGCTCGACGACGGCTCCGTCCTCACCCACGACTGGTTCGTCGGCAGCGTCGAGGTCGACGGCAGCACCTACGAGCTGATGGTCGAGGGCGCGTCGCCGGACGAGGTCGCTCCACTGCTCCCCCGGCTGCGTGCGGTCATCGCCGGCCTCCCGGGCCTCCGCCGCGTCGCATCGGATGCTGTGGTTACGACCTTCAGCACCGGCGCCCCCGACCCCAGCGAGCTCGACGAGGCGGCGGACGACCTGGACCTCGAGACCATCGAGGCCTCCGGCGACGGCACCGTCGTCCTCCACTTCACAGACTCCTGCGGCGAGCACTTCCCGGAGGGCTACTGGCCGGCCGTGCACCTCGATGCCGAGGGCGCCGTGGCCACGGTCACCGTCGAGTCCTGAGTCGGCCCGGTCCGATCGACCACCTTCGGGACGACATGCCCCTCCGGTCATACGATGGAGGGATGCAGCGCCGCACCCGTCCTCCCGCGATCGTGTGGGCGTTCGTCCCCTACGCCGTGGTCTCCGCCTTGCACGTCGTGCTTCTGGCGCTCGGCCACGATCTCGCGGGTCCGACGAAGCTGCTGCTCATGCCGCTGCTCGCGGTACCGGTGCTGGTGGCGGCGCGACGGATCCACCCACCCGTGACGGTGGCTCTGCTCCTCGTCGCCGTGCTCTTCTCCTGGCTGGGGGACGGCGCGGGCGCGCTGTTCCCCGCGGCACCCGAGCTTCCGCTCATGCTCGCCTTCTTCGGCCTCGCGCACATCGCCTACATCGTCCTCTTCGCCCGCCACCTCGCGCGCCGCCGCCTGCCGTGGTGGAGCGCGATCTACGCCGTCTGGTGGCTCGCGATGATCCTCGTCCTCGGCCCGCACACGGGACCGCTCCTCGTCGGCGTCGCGCTGTATGGCCTGCTCCTCGCGGGCACCGCGGCGTTCGCTGCGCGATGCCATCCGCTCGTCGCGACGGGCGGGGCGCTCTTCCTGGCGAGTGACACGATCCTCGCTTTCCGACTCTTCCTGCCCGACGCGCTCCCGGCCTGGAGCAGCCCCGCCGTGATGCTCACGTACACACTCGGCCAGGGGCTGATCGTCGCCGGCGCCCTCGTCTCCCTGCAGCGGAAGGAACCCTGATGGTCGACAGCGCACGGGTGGACAGCTGGCTCTGGGCGGTGCGCGTCTACAAGACCCGGTCGGCGGCGACCACCGCATGCCGTGCGGGGCATGTGCGCGTCAACGGCGACAAGGCGAAGGCTGCACAGGCGGTCCGCGTGGGCGATGAGCTCCGGATCCGTATCGCGGGTTTCGACCGGATCCTGATCGTGCGCCAGATCCTCGTCAAGCGCGTCGGAGCGCCGCTGGCCGCCCTCGCCTACGAAGATCGGACGCCGGAACGCGAGCCGCAGGCAGCCCTCGGCGTCCGAGACCGCGGCGCCGGACGACCGACGAAGCGGGAGCGTCGGGACATCGACCGCCTCCGCGGACGAGGCGATATACAACACGACTGAGCCCTTCCTGGATTCGAACATACGTTCTAAAATCGAGGTATGACGAACCCGCCGACCGCACCCCTCGACCTCGAGGAGCGGAGGCGCGTGCGAGACGCCTGGACGGAGACCCGTCGACGCATCGCAGCACTGGAGGCAGAGGCTGCGGAGCTCCTGGTGGCGCAGATCGCCTTCCATGACGAAGACGTGGCCGCGGCCCCGCACCACCGTGATGCCATCCACAGCTCGATGGTCGCCGAGTTCGCGACAGCGGCGCATCTTTCCACCGGCACCATGGAGTTCGCGTTCGCCGACGCTCTCGCCCTGAGCACCGCTCTCCCCCGCGTGCGAGAGGCCTTCCACACGGGGTCTCTGAGCTCCGGGCACGTGCGGGAGATCGCGCGGGCGAGCGCCGTCGTGGCCGAGGCCATCCGCAACCGCGTCGTCGCGCCCGAGACGATGGCGCTGTTCGAGACGGCGGTGCTCGTCGTCGCCGAAGCCGAGACCGCGGCGCGCACGCGGGTGCATGCCCGCCGCGTCGCCTCCGCGCTTGTCGGCGAGACGATCACGGAACGACACCGCCGCGCCGCGGACGAGCGCTGCGTCACGGTGCGATCGGTCGACGACGGCCTCGCGGTCCTGACGGCGGTCCTCCCGGAATGGGCGGCGGTGGCGATCGCCGATCGGCTGAGCCAGCTCACCCGCACGGTGATCCAGGCCCGCGATGCGGGCGGAGCGACGCCTCCCCTGACTCCGACGCACGACGATCTGCTGACTGGTCAGAACATCGCGACGGATCAGTCGTGCGGCGCTCCTCGGTCGGACGCCACGATCTCCAGCGTCGATGGCGGCACCTTCGCCCTCGACCCCGAGGCGGAATCGGCCCCCACAGACACCCGCACCTGGAGCCAGGTACAGGCCGACCTGCTGACCGATCTGCTCCTGACCGCCGATCCGAGCGCCGTCGAGGGCGAGGGCCTCGCCGGCGTGCGCGGCCGCCTGCAGGTGACCGTGGCGGCAACGACCCTCGCGGGACTCGACGACCGTCCGGCCGAACTGGACGGACACGGCGCTCTGCACCCGGACATCGCGCGAGCTCTGGCCGGTCGCGACGGGGGCTGGACGCGGTTGTTCCTCGATCCGCACGGGCAGGTCATCGAAACGGACGCCTACAGCCCGACCGAGAGCATGCGCCGGTTGCTTCGGGCCCGCGATCAGCACTGCCGGTTCCCGGGGTGTCGCCAGCCGGTACACCGCTGCGACGTCGACCACACCTGGGATCACGCGAAGGGCGGCCCGACCCGCGTCGACAACCTCGCGCACCTCTGCCGCGGACACCACGTGCTGAAACACCCCGATATCCCGGAGCCTCAGCGCTGGACGGTACGACAGCGACCCGGTGGGGTTCTCGAATGGCGAAGTCCCCTCGGCGCCGTCCATACCGATCACGCCCCACGTCGGGTCGCGTTCGTCTGAGCTCGCGGATCATCTCGGCGGCGGGTCATTCGCGCGCGGTGACGCAGGCACGTCGATTAGCGCCACCTCAGACCATGTCGATCTGCGCCGCGTCAGACCACGTCGTGCCGCGCCACCTCAGACCACGTCGATCCGCGCGACCTCAGACCATGCCATGCCACGCCGCTGTATGAGTACCTGGATCCGCGGAGCGAGGCGCCCGCGTCTCGCGCTAGGCGTCGAGAAGACGGAGGAGCCAGCCGCTCGAGCGCACCTGCGCCCCGGCGGCCTCAACGCGGGACTGCAGCTCGCGGTCACTGGTCACCGCGAGAACCGGCGACGCGCTCGCGACCCGGCATTCGACCTCGGCGACGATCGCATCGTCACCGGCGCCTTCGGCGCGCACGACGTCCAGGGCCGAGCTCGCGACTCCGGCTTCTGCGGCCGCGGCGTCCGCGGGTGATCCCGCCGCAGCGGTCTCCGCGATGTCCCGCGCGCGACCTTCCACGACGAGCGAGACCTCCGGGAACCAGGCGTCCCCCGCGAGGCCGAGGTCGTCCGCGGGCACGGCCAGCCCGGTCAGACGATCGCGCAGTCGTGCGGCGGCTCCGGCGCGATCCTTCCACCAGCCGTCCGGCACCGAGCCCACGACATTGGCGGCGTCCACCACGACCACCGGGTGCGCCGAGAGCTGAGCCCGCAGCATCGGCCACGCCGCACCGAAGCCGGGGTGCAGGGGCAGCCCGTCCACGTCCTCGACGGGCACCCACGACAGCGCGACGCTCTCCGGGTCGCTGATCACGGGGTCGAACGGCGTCCGCACATCGGCGACGACGGTGGTGTACGACCAGATGCCGAGGTCGAGCACGCTCGTGAAGCGCGGCCGCACCGCACCATCCGGCACTCCCGCCTCCTCCTGCGCCTCCCGCACGGCGCCCACGATGGCCGCCTCGCCCTCGTGCAGCGCGCCGCCGGGAAGGCCCCAGGTGCCGCCGAAGTGGCTCCACGCGACCCGATGCTGCAGCAGGATGCCGCGCTCCGGGTCGACGGCGAGGAGGCCGGCTGCACCGAAGCGCCCCCAGTACCGCTCACCGGTGTCGGCGACCACCCAGGCATCGCCGGGATCGCGAGGCCCCTCGGGGCGACGCGGTTCACCGGCGGCGGGAGGTACGACAGTCACCCCCTCAGCTTTTCACAGCATCGGGGCTCCGGCGCCACCGCCGCGACATGCGCGGCAACGAGTCAGCGCTGGCGACGCTCCCGCACGCGCATGTTGATGACGATCGGCGTGCCCTCGAACGGGTAGAGCTCGCGCAGGCGGCGCTGGATGAACCGGCGGTAGCCCGGGTCGAGGAAACCGGTCGTGAACAGCACGAACGTCGGCGGACGGGTCGAGGCCTGCGTCCCGAAGAGGATGCGCGGCTGCTTCCCGCCGCGCACCGGGTGCGGGTGCTCGGCGACGAGTTCGGCGAGGAACGCGTTGAACTTGCCGGTCGGGATGCGGCGGTCCCAGTTCTCCAGCGCCATCTCGAGCGCGGGGACGAGCTTGTCGAGGTGACGACCGGTCTTCGCCGAGATGTTCACCCGCGGGGCCCAGGCCACGTGGGCGAGGTCCTGCTCGATCTCGCGCTCCAGGTAACGGCGGCGGTCGGCGTTCTCCAGGTCGTCGTCGTTGAGGCGATCCCACTTGTTGAACGCCAGGACGAGCGCGCGACCGGACTCGAGCACGAGGTCGATGATCCGCACGTCCTGCTCGCTGATCGACTCCGACACGTCGAGGACGACGATCGCGACCTCTGCCTTTTCCAGCGCGGCGGACGTGCGCAGCGACGCGTAGAAGTCGGCGCCCTGCGCCATATGCACGCGGCGACGGATACCGGCCGTGTCGACGAGGCGCCACATCTTGCCGCCCAGCTCCACGACCTCGTCCACGGGGTCGCGAGTGGTGCCGGCGAGGTCGTTGACGACGACGCGCTCCTCGCCCGCGGCCTTGTTCAGCAGCGAGGACTTGCCGACGTTCGGGCGCCCCAGGATCGCGACGCGGCGCGGACCGCCGATCTCCTGCTTCGCCACCGCGGAGATCTCCGGCAGCTTCTTCAGCACAGCGTCGAGGAGGTCGGCGACACCACGACCGTGGATCGCGGAGACCGGGTGCGGCTCCCCGAGACCCAGGTTCCACAGGGCGGCGGCCTCCGGCTCCTGACGAGCGTCGTCGATCTTGTTGGCGACGAGGAAGACCGGCTTGCCGCTCTTGCGCAGCAGCTTCACGACGTGCTCGTCGGTCGACGTGGCGCCCACCATGGCGTCCACGACGAACAGCACGACATCGGAGAGGTCGATCGCGACCTCGGCCTGAGCCGCGACCGAACGGTCGATGCCGCGGGCGTCGGGCTCCCAGCCGCCGGTGTCGACGACCGTGAAGCGGCGGTCGTTCCACTCGGCCTTGTACGTGACGCGGTCGCGGGTGACGCCGGGGGTGTCCTCCACGACGGCCTCGCGACGGCCCAGGATCCGGTTCACGAGCGCGGACTTGCCCACGTTCGGCCGCCCGACGATCGCCACCACGGGCAGCGCAGGAAGGAACTCGATGCCGTCCTCGCCCAGCGCCACGCCGGCGAGGAGCGCGGCGTCCTCGTCGTCGAGCTCGTAGTCGGCCAGGCCGGCGCGCAGGGTCTCCGCGCGCTGCTCGGCCAGCTGGTCATCGATCTGCTCGAGCTTCTCGGCGAGCTGGTCGGGACCGCCTTCGTATTCGTCGTCAGCCACGGTCTGCTCCTCGGAGTCGTTCGATCACCGAGAGGACGGCGTCGATGGTCTGGGGGAAATCGAGTGCGGTCGAGTCGACGACCTCCACGCCTTCCGCGGCGTTGAGGAAGTCGACGACGGCACTGTCGGAGGCGTCGCGCTTGTGCAGCGCGTCCGCGACGGCGGCGGCGTTCTCGCCGGCGAGCTCGCCCGCGCGGCGTGCGGCCCGCACCTCGGGCGCCGCGGTCAGCAGGATGCGCACGGGCGCATCCGGTGCCACGACGGTCGTGATGTCGCGTCCTTCGACGACGACGGCCGGGTACGGCGCCTCGGCGACCAGCGCCCGGAAGAGCTCGTTGACCTGGGTGCGCACCTCCGGCACGCGGGCCACGCCGCTCACGGCACCGGACACACGCGGTTCGCGGATCGCGTCCGTCACGTCGACTTCGCCGACGCGCACCGTGCGGTCGTCGGGGTCGAGACCGAGACGGACGGGGAAGTCGGCGGCCGCGGCGCGCACGGCCTCGGCGTCGTCGGTGTCTGCACCGCGATCGAGCACATGCCAGGCGAGAGCCCGGTAGGCCGACCCGGTGTCGAGGTAGCCGAAGCCCTCGCGACGCGCGATCGCCTTGGAGACGCTCGACTTGCCGGACCCGGCGGGGCCGTCGATGGCGATGAACTTCGTGGCGGAGATGGTGGAGGTGTCAGTCATTGGTGTTCCCTGCGATGCGCCAGCCGCGTTCCTGGAGCCCGGTGATCGCGCCGTGCAGCGCCGCGGGGTCGACACTGATCTCGGCGAGGCCGAACTGCGCGCCCGGAGAGTGCTCAAGGCGCAGGTCCTCGACGTTGACGCCCAGCTCGCCGAGCTCGCCGAACAGGCGCCCCAGCTGACCGGCGGTGTCGTCGACCATGACGACCAGTGTCTCGAAGCGTCGGTTCTGTCCGTGCTTGCCGGGGAGGCGCTCGACGCCGTCGTTGCCCTGGCGGATGGTCTCCGCGAGCACGCGTCGGGCACCGGGGGCCGCGGGAGCGCGCAGCGCATCGGCGACCTCGCTCAGGTCGGTCGCGAGCGCGTCGAGGATCTCGACGACGGGACCGGCGTTGGCGCCGAGGATCTGCACCCACAGTTCGGGAGCGGACGCGGCGATGCGCGTGGTGTCCCGCACGCCCTGCCCGGCCAGACGGAGGGCGCCCTCCTCGGCCCCGGCGAGCCGACCGGCGAGGAGACTCGCGACGACCTGCGGCACATGCGAGGTGAGGGCGACGGAGCGGTCGTGCTCCTCCGGGGTCATCTCCAGCGGCATCGCGCCGACGTCGAGGGCCAGTGCCTCGACCAGCGCGAGGTCCCGCGCGGTGGTGTCCTCGTCGCGGCACACGACCCACGGCCGCCCGATGAAGAGATCGGCTCTCGCCGAGATCGCCCCGCCGCGCTCCCGACCGGCGAGCGGGTGCGAGCCGATGTAGCGGGCGAGGTTGACGCCGCGCTCCCGCAGCGTGCGGAACGGCTCCAGCTTGACACTCGCGACATCGGTCACGACGGCGTCGGGGTACCGCTCGAGCTCGGCCTGGATCACGTCGGCGGTCACGTCCGGCGGCACGGCCACGACGATGAGCACCGGCGCGTCGTCGTCCTGCGGAAGCCGCCCGGCACCGTAGTCGACGGCGAGGCGCAGCTGCGCAGGGGACGCGTCGGTGAGGACGACGTCGATGCCCTTCGCTCGGAGAGCGTGGCCGACGCTGGCACCGAGCAGCCCGGCGCCGACTATGCGCACGGTGCCGGACAGACGCGGCGCCACGGCACCGGTCTTCCGCGCCGCGGGCGCACTCGTCGTCTGGGTCATTCGCTCTCCTGCTCGCCTGGCGCCTCGGCGACACCGGATTCCCGGCGCGCGAGAGTCAGCAGCGCGCCGAGTTCGATTTTACTCAGTTCCCGCGTCCGACCGGCCGGGAGGGTTCCCAGGTGCAGCGGACCGAACTGCCTCCGCACGAGTTCCGTGACCGGATGGCCGACCGCGGCCATCATCCGGCGCACGATCCTATTGCGGCCGGAGTGCAGCGTGAGCTCCACGAGGCTCGAGCCGCGCGACGTGTCCAGCAGGCGGGCCTTGTCGGCGGCGATGGGCCCGTCCTCCAGCTCGATGCCCTTCGTGAGCTTCGAGATGGTCTGCGCCGTGACCGCCCCCTCGACCTTCGCGATGTAGACCTTGGTGACACCGAAGGAGGGGTGCGCGAGCACGTGCGCGAGCTCGCCGTCGTTGGTGAGCAGCAGCAGTCCGCTGGTCTCGGCGTCCAGACGCCCGACGTTGTACAGCCGCTCCTCGTAGTCCTTCGTGAAGCGCCGGAGATCCGGGCGTCCGCTCTCGTCGCGCATGCTGCTGACCACACCCGTCGGCTTGTTCAGCATCACGTAGCGCTTGGACACGTCGAGCTGCACCGCGGTGCCGTCCACGTCCACGAGGTCCCGCTCCGGGTCGATGCGGCGGCCGAGCTCGGTCACCACCTGGCCGTTCACGCGGATGCGCCCCTCGACGATGTACTGCTCGACGACCCGACGGGACGCCACACCGGCGGCCGCCAGCACCTTCTGCAGTCGCACGCCTTCGGGAGCGGCGGAATCGTGGGCGTCGGTGGTCATCGGACCGTCCCTTCGTCGAAGCCGTCGGCGCCGTCGTCGAGGAGCGGCGAGATCGGCGGAAGCTCATCCAGAGAGTTGATGCCGAGATGCTGGAGGAGCGCATCGGTCGTGCCGTAGTTGATCGCGCCGGTCTCGGAATCGGCGAACAGTTCGGTGATCAGCCCCCGCGCGAGCAGGGTGCGGACCACGGAGTCGACGTTGACCGCGCGGATCGAGGCCACCTGGCTCCGGGTCACCGGCTGCTTGTACGCGATCACCGCGAGCGTCTCCAGCGCCGCCTGGGAGAGCCGGGCCGGCGCCTGACCACCGACGAACTCCGCCACGACCGGATCGAGGTCTTCGCGGACGTAGAGCCGCCATCCACCGCCGACCTCCCGCAGCTCGAAGCCGCGCCGCGGACCCGCGCCTCGACCGTCGTAGTCCTCGACCAGCGACTCGACCGTCTGCCGGACGGCGGGCACCGGCGCGCCGACCGCTGCGGCGAGAGCCACCAGGCCGATCGGCTCGTCGACGATGAAGAGGATCGCCTCCACACGCTCGCTGAGCGGCAGCTCGGCCCCCGTCACAGCCTCGGGCTCCTCGCGGAGCGCGGTTTCGGGCGCAGTCACGTCATCGGTCATAGTCGGCCCCCAGGGTCGCGAGTGTTTCGTCCGACCAGGAGTCGGCGGCCCAGCGGAGCGTGAGCTCCCCGAGCGGTTCCAATTGTTCGAAGGAGAGCGCAGCGTGCCGGTACAGCTCCAGCACCGAGATGAAGCGGGCCACGACGATACCCGGCTCGGTGACGCCGGCGACGAGCTCGCGGAAGCTCAGCGATTCGGTGCCCCGCAGCAGAGTGACGACGATGGCGGCCTGCTCGCGGATGCTGACCAGGGGTGCATGCAGATGGTCGAGGCCGACGTGCGGGATCTCCTTCGGCGCGAAGGCCAGAAGCGCCAGCGCCGCGAAGTCGTCGGGGGTGAGCGACCAGACGAGCTCGGGCGTCTGCTTCCGGTGCTTCTCCTCCAGAGGCACCGCACGCACATGACGGCGGTCCTCCCGCTGCAGGCACCGCGAGAACCAGGCGGAGACCTCTTTGAACGCGCGGTATTGCAGGAGGCGGGCGAAGAGCAGGTCGCGCGCTTCGAGCAGGGCGACGGCCTCGGCGTCGACGAGCTCGCCCTGCGGCAGCAGTCCCGCGACCTTCATATCCAGCAGGGTCGCGGCGACGACGAGGAACTCCGAGGCCTGATCCAGCTCCTCCTCGTCCTCCAGGTCGGCGAGGTACGCGATGAACTCGTTGGTGACGGCGCTCAGCGACACCTCGGTGATGTCCATCTCGTGCTTCGAGATGAGGTTCAGCAGGAGGTCGAAGGGGCCGTCGAAGTTCGACAGCGAGACGCGGAACCCCGCGGCGTCGTCGGCTGACGAAGACTCCGCCGCGTCGACGGCGTCGGCGGATGCCGTGACCTCAGCCGTTCCGAGCTCGTCAGGCGACGGCGCCACGGGCGACCAGCTCCCTGGCCAGCCGCAGGTATGCCTGTGCGGCCGCGTGCTCCGGAGCGAACTCGGTGATCGGGACCCCCGAGACCGACGCATCCGGGAACTTCACGGTGCGGCCGATCACGGTCTCCAGCACGTCGTCGCCGAACGCCTCCACGACCCGCTCGAGCACCTCGCGCGAGTGCAGCGTGCGAGGGTCGTACATGGTCGCCAGCAGCCCGTCCATCTCGATGGAGGGGTTCAGGCGATCGCGGACCTTGTCGATGGTCTCGATGAGGAGCGCGACACCGCGGAGCGCGAAGAACTCGCACTCGAGCGGGATGATGACGCCGTGCGCAGCCGTCAGCGCGTTCACGGTCAGCAGACCGAGCGACGGCTGGCAGTCGATGAGGATGACGTCGTACTCCCCCGCCACCTGCCGGAGCACGCGGGCGAGGATCGTCTCGCGGGCGACCTCGTTGACGAGGTGCACCTCCGCGGCGGAGAGGTCGATGTTCGCGGGGAGGACGTCGAGACCGCGCACGTTCGAGTGCACGATCGCGTCGTGCGCGTCGCGCTTCGTGTCGAGCAGGAGGTCGTAGACCGTCGGCACGTCGTGCGTCTGAATGCCGAGACCGGCGGACAGCGCGCCCTGCGGGTCGAAGTCCACCGCGAGCACCTTGCGGCCGTACTCCGCGAGCGCGGCGGCGAGGTTGATGGAGGTGGTCGTCTTGCCGACGCCGCCCTTCTGGTTGCAGAGCGCGATGATGCGGGCCGGGCCGTGCGACTTCAGCGGCGCCGGGATCGGGAAGCCCTGGTACGGACGGCCGGTGGGTCCCATGGGAGTGTCGTCGGCCTTCTGCGCCTTCGCCCTGGACTTCGCCACTTTCTCAGCCACCGGTTCTCCTGCTCCTTCGTGCTTGCTCGATTGTAGCCGCCCAGCGTTCCCCAGCCGTCTCGGCGCGCGGCGGGCGGCCCGGTACCGGCCGCGGCCTGCGCGGTCAGCGCGCCCGGGGATGAGAGGTCGCGTAGATGTCACGGAGAGCATCCACCGACACATGCGTGTAGATCTGCGTCGTCGCGACCGAGGAGTGCCCCAGCAGCTCCTGCACCACCCGCACGTCGGCGCCGCCCTGCAGGAGGTGCGTCGCGAACGAGTGGCGCAGCGTGTGCGGGGAGACCTCGGTCGTGAGCTGTGCGCGCTCCGCGGCGGAACGGATCACCAGCCACGCGCTCTGTCGCGAGAGCGGGGCACCGCGTGCGCCGAGGAAGAGCCGGGCCGATGCGCGGCCCTTCGCGGCGAGCTCCGGGCGGACCCGGGTGAGGTAGGCGTCGACGGCGGCACGGGCGTACGACCCCACCGGGACGATGCGCTCCTTCGAGCCCTTGCCCCGCAGGCGCAGCACCTCGCCGTGCGCCATGTCGTCGACGTCGAGACCGACCGCCTCCGACACCCTGGCACCCGTGGCGTAGAGGAGCTCCAGCAGCGCCCTGTCCCTGATGCCGAGCGGTTCCTCGGCCGACGGCGCGGCGAGCAGGCGCTCCACCTGGTCGATCGTGAGGGCTTTCGGCAGCCGGCGCGGGGTCTTCGGTGGGCGGAGTCGTCCGGTCGGATCGTCCGCCTCGATGCCCTCGCGGGCGAGGAACCGGTGCCAGCCGCGCACCGAGGACTGCAGGCGCGCCAGGCTCGTCGCGGCCGGCGGCGGCTCCGCGGACGCGCGGGCGGCGATGAAGCGGTCGACGACGGCGGGCGTGATGTGCGCGGTGTCGTCGATCCCGTCCGCAGCGAGCCAGTCCCGGTAGCCCTCGAGGTCGCGGCGGTAGGCGCCGACCGTGTGCGCGCTGAGCCCGCGCTCGATCGTGACGTGACGCAGATACGCGTCGAGGGCACGATCGAGCTGCATGCTCAGCTCCGGTCGCGCAGCCTCTGCGCGGTCGCCAGCACGCCGAGCGCGAGGATGCCGTTGCGCAGGCGTCCCGCCAGGACTCCGGCGACCGCCTCCTCGAGAGGAAGCCAGGCGAGACGGATGTCCGCCTCCTCGTCTTCGCGGGCGTGCGCGGCCGCGGCGGCGGTGAGCCCCGTCGCGAGGAACACCTGGATGAGCTCGTCGTTGCCTCCCGGCGTCGTCCACGACGACACCAGGGGCTCCCAGTGGGCCGCGACGAGGTCGGCTTCCTCCGCGAGCTCGCGACGGGCGGCCGCCAGCGGCTCCTCCCCCGCGATGTCGAGGAGGCCGGCTGGCAACTCCCAGTCGCGGTGACGGATCGGGTGACGGTACTGCTGGATGAGCAGGACCCGCTCTTCGTCGTCCAGCGCGAGGATCGCGACGGCCCCGGGGTGGGCGACGTACTGTCGCACGATCTCGCCGTCGCCGTAGCGGACCCGGTCGGAGCGGACGTCCCAGACGTACCCCTCGTAGACGAGGTCGCTGCTCAGGACCTCCGGCTCGAAGGGCTCGTCCCGCAGCGGTTCCGGCACGCCCGCCTTCGACTCACTCATCGACGGGCACGTCGAACAGCTCGCTCGCGCGGTGACGCGCGATGGCGGCACCGACGAGACCGCGGAACAGCGGGTGCGGGTCGGTCGGACGCGAGCGGAGCTCCGGGTGGGCCTGCGTGGCGATGTAGTACGGGTGCACGTCGCGCGGCAGCTCGACGTACTCGACGAGGTCCAGCTCGGGGTTCAGACCCGAGAACACCAGACCGGCCTCCGACAGGCGATCGCGGTAGGCGTTGTTGACCTCGTAGCGGTGGCGATGACGCTCGGACACCTCGGCGGCGCCGTAGACCTCACGCGCCAGCGAACCCTCCGCGAGAGCCGCCTTGTACAGGCCCAGGCGCATGGTGCCGCCCAGGTCGCCGCCGTCGAGGATCTCGATCTGCTCGGCCATGGTCGCGATGACGGGCTCCGCGGTGTCCGGATCGAACTCGCTGGACGAGGCTCCGGCGATTCCGGCGACGTCGCGGGCGTACTCGATGACCATGCACTGCAGCCCCAGGCAGAGGCCGAGGGTCGGGATGCCCTGCTCGCGGGCGAACTTCAGCGCACCCAGCTTGCCCTCGATGCCGCGGATGCCGAAGCCTCCGGGCACGCAGATGCCGTCCAGCTCCGCCAGCTGCTCCTGCGCGCCCTCCGGCGTCTCGCAGAGGTCGGACGGGATCCAGCGGATGTTGACCTTGGTCTCCTGCGCGAAGCCGCCCGCCTTGAGGGCCTCCGTCACGGACAGGTAGGCGTCGGGAAGGTCGATGTACTTGCCGACGAGGCCGATCGTGACCTCGTGCTTCGGGTTGTGCACCGCGTGCAGCACCTTGTTCCAGCGCGTCCAGTCGACGTCGTCCGCCTTCTGGTCGAGGCCGAGGCGGCGCACGATGTAGGAGTCGAGGCCCTGCTCGTTGAGGGTCGACGGGATGTCGTAGATGCTCGGCAGGTCGACGGTGTTGATGACGCCTTCGACGTCGACGTCGCACATCAGGGCGATCTTGTTGCGGTTGCTCGCGCTCACCGGGCGGTCGCTGCGGAGCACGAGGGCATCGGGCTGGATGCCGACCTGGCGGAGGGCTGCGACCGAGTGCTGGGTCGGCTTGGTCTTCTGCTCGCCGGACGCGCCCATGAACGGCACGAGCGAGACGTGCACGAAGAACACGCTGTCGCGGCCGAGCTCGTGACGCAGCTGGCGCGCCGACTCGAGGAAGGGCTGCGACTCGATGTCGCCGACCGTGCCGCCGACCTCGGTGATGATCACGTCGGGACGCGGGTCCTCGGTGGCCTGCAGCCGCATGCGGCGCTTGATCTCGTCGGTGATGTGCGGGATGACCTGCACGGTGTCGCCGAGGTACTCGCCGCGACGCTCGCGGGCGATCACCTGCGAATAGATCTGACCGGTCGTGACGTTGGCCGCCTCGGACAGGTTGATGTCGAGGAAGCGCTCGTAGTGGCCGATGTCGAGGTCGGTCTCCGCACCGTCGTCGGTGACGAACACCTCGCCGTGCTGGAACGGGTTCATGGTGCCCGGATCGACGTTGAGATACGGGTCGAGCTTCTGCATGACCACGCGGAGTCCGCGAGCGGTCAGGAGGTTGCCCAGGCTGGCCGCGGTGAGCCCCTTGCCCAAAGACGAAACGACACCACCGGTCACGAAGATGTGCTTGGTCGTGTCGTTCTTGGGCCCCGCAGAAGAAGAGTTCATCACGGGCTTCTATCCTAACAGTTCATTCAGACGCCGAGGCTGAGAAGCTCGCGGGCGTGGGTGAGTGCGGCATCGGAATCCGCGAGGCCGGAGAGCAGACGGGCCATCTCGGCCTCGCGCTCCTCCCCGTCGAGCCGCCGCACGCTGGAGGCGGTGACGGCGCCGTCGTGCGATTTCACGACGGTGAGGTGGTTGTTCGCGAAGGCGGCGACCTGCGCGAGATGGGTGACGGCGATCACCTGCGACTTCTCGGCGAGTCGGGCGAGTCGCCGACCCACCTCGATGGCCGCCGCGCCGCCGATGCCCGCGTCGACCTCGTCGAACACGAAGGTGGGCACCGGGTCGGTCGCCGCGATGACGACCTCGATCGCGAGCATCACCCGCGACAGCTCGCCGCCGGAGGCGCCCTTGGCGACCGAGCGGGGTTCGGCGCCGGGATGCGGGGCGAGCAGGATGGCGACGTCGTCGCGGCCGTGGGTGCTCTCGGACCCCGGGGTCACAGAGACCTCCAGGCGCGCGTCCGGCATCGCCAGCGCGTGCAGCTCGGCCGTCACGGCCTCGCCGAGTCGGCCGGCCGCCTCGTTCCGGGCCGCGGTGAGAGCGTCGGCCCGGGCGTCGAGCTCCGCCCTGGCCGCGTCGCGCTCGGCGGTGAGGCGTTCCAGGCGCTCTCCGTCGTCGTCGAGTTCGGCCAGCCGCGCGGATCCGGTCTGCCACAGCGCCATCGCCTCCGCCAGCGAGCCGTGCTGACGGATGAGGACGCCGAGTGCGGCCCGGCGCTCCTCGACGGCGGCGAGCTCATGGGGTCCGGATTCGTCGAGGTCGGCGAGGAAGCCGGAGAGCACACCGGCGGCGTCGGCGATCCGGTAGCCGATGTCGGCCAGGGTCTCCGCGACCTCCGCGAGCTTCGGGTCCGACACGCGCTCGATCGCTCGGCGTGCTTCCGCGACCAGCGCCGACGCATCGGGCTCGCCCTCCTCGTTCGAGAGGGCCCCGTGGGCCAGGGCGGCGGCGACGCGGAGTTCCTCCGCGTTCGCGAGGCGCTCGGCACGGGCCGTCAGCTCCTCGTCCTCGCCCTCCTCGGGGGCGGTCGCCTCGATCAGGGCGAGGTCCTCCCGTAGCCGAGCGGCCTCCTCGGCACGCCGGTCGCGGTTCGCGGTGATGTCGATGATCTCGGCGTCGAGGGTCCGCCAGCGCTCGAACGCGGCCTGGTAGTCCTCCAGCGCCCGGGCGATCGGTTCGCCGCCGAAGCGGTCGAGGGCGTCGCGCTGCGCGGCGGCCGACCGCAACCGGAGCTGCTCGGACTGTCCGTGCACGACGATGAGCTCGTCCGCGAGCGAGGAGAGCACCCCCGCCGGAGCGGCGCGGCCGCCGACGCTCGCACGGCTGCGGCCCTCGGCGCTGAGGGTGCGCGACACATACAGCTCGGCGGTGCCGGCACCGGCCGGCTCCAGCTCTCCCCCGGCCTCGGCCACGATGTCGGCGACTTCGCCCTTTTCGGGCACGATCCACACCCCGGCCACCGACGCCTGGGCCGCGCCCTTGCGCACGGCGCCCGAGTCGGCGCGCTGGCCGAGGAGCAACCCGAGGCCGGTGACGACCATGGTCTTGCCCGCGCCCGTCTCTCCGGTGATCGCCGTGAAGCCCGGGCCGAGCGGCAGGACGGCGTCGGCGATCACGCCGAGCCCCTGCATGCGCATCTCCTCGATCATGCGTCGCTCCTCCGCTCCTGTCCGCGCCACCCTTCGACGGGCAGCTGGAACTTGCGGACGAGACGGTTCGTGAACGCGGTCGGGTGCAGACGCGCGAGGCGGACCGGGCGCGACGAGCGACGCACCACGACGCGGGCACCCGGCGGGAGATCGTGGGAACGACGGCCGTCGCACCAGAGGATGCCGGAGCCGTCCGTCCGCTCCAGCATCTCGATGGCCACGGCCGCATCGGGGCTCACCACGAGCGGCTTCGCGAACAGGGCGTGTGCCGACAGCGGGACCACCGCGATGGCCTCGACCGTCGGCCAGATGACGGGTCCGCCGGCGGAGAAGTTGTAGGCGGTCGAGCCGGTCGGGGTGGAGATGACCATGCCGTCGCAGCCGAAGCTCGACAGGGGGCGCCCATCGATCTCGAGCACCACCTCGATCATGCGCTCGCGGCTCGCCTTCTCGACGGTCGCCTCGTTCAGGGCCCAGGTCTCGAAGACGACGTCGCCGGACCTGTCCTTGACGCGCACCGACAACGCCAGGCGCTCCTCGACCTCGTAGTCGCGGGCGATGACGCGGCGCATCGCGTCGTCCATGTCGTCCCGGTCGATCTCCGCGAGGAAGCCGACGTGTCCCATGTTGATGCCGAGCACCGGGGCGCCGCTGTCGCGGACGAGCTCCGCCGCGCGGAGGATGGTGCCGTCGCCGCCGAGCACGATCGCGAGTTCGAGGGTCGACGGCCCGGAGGCGTCCAGCACCTCGACGTCCGCGAAGAACGCATCGACCGCGGCGAGCTCGGCATGGTCGTCAGCTGCCAGGACGGGACGGACCCCCGCACCGCGGAGGGCGCCGATCACCCGACGGGCGGCCGCGACGGTGTCGACGCGGCCCGCATGGGCGACGACCAGGATCCTGCGCTCGTTCATCGTCCCCCTGCCAGCCGGTTGATGGTGTCCATCCATTCTGTCGGATTGCTTCCGCCGCCCGGCACGAGGTGCACGAGATACTCCGCATTGCCGTGAGTCCCGAGGATCGGGGAGGAGACGATCCCCGCCATCCCCAGCCCCGCGTCCCACGCGCTCCACACCACGCGGGCGACGGCGTCCGCACGGGTGGCGGGGTCGGTGACGAGGCCGCCGCGCACCGCGGTCCTCCCGACCTCGAACTGCGGTTTGACCAGCAGCAGCACGTCGGCGCCCGGTGCGGCGACGGAGACCACCGCGGGAAGCACGAGCTCAAGCGAGATGAAGGAGAGGTCGCCCACCACCAGGTCGGGGGGCGCAGACTCCCCCGTCGCCGCGGCGAGGCTGTCACGCGTCATGTGCCGCACGTTGAAGCCCTCGACGGCGATGACGCCGGGGTCGGCAGCGACCGCGGGGGCGAGCTGGCCATGCCCGACGTCCACGGCAAGGACACGGCGCGCGCCGCGTTCCCGCAGCACCTGCGTGAATCCGCCGGTCGAGGCCCCCATGTCGAGGGCCAAGCGCCCCTGAACCGGGATGCCGAAGCCGTCGAGCCCGGCGACGAGCTTGTGCGCCCCGCGGCTGACGTAGTGGTCGGCGCCGGCGACCGTGATGGTGTCGTCGTCGCTGACCGGGGTCGAGGCCTTCACGACCGGGCGGCCGTCGACGCTCACGAGGCCGTCGGCGATGAGGGTGGCGGCATGCGTGCGCGAACGGGCGAGTCCTCGGGCGGCGAGGGCGGCGTCGAGTCGCGTCATCGTGGTCCCGGGGTCTCCCGCAGGTCGTGCCGGGATCCGCTCTCGAGTCGTCGCGAGAGTTCGTCGTGCAGGGCCGAGTACGCGTCGGCGCGTGCGGCGAGCGGCTGCCCTTCGATCAGGCGCAGACGACTCCACAGGCCGTCCGTCGGCGCGCTGGTCGTCGTCTCATCGCTCACGCTTCCACTGTACGCGGCGCCACCGACGGGCGGCGGCGCCACGCGTGGCTCAGGGGCGGTGGAACGGGTCCGCGTACAGCCGTTCCGGAACCCGGAGGACGAACACCGGCGTCCCGGACGCCCAGATCGCGGCGGCACCCGCACGGAGCAGGTCGAGCTGGTCGCCGGACTCGGCGACGATCTCGACGTCTGCGCCCCGGACGCGGACGGCGGCGCCGTTCACGTCGAACACGCCGTCGGTCACGGTGGGCTCGGGGTACGGCTCGTGCAGTCCGCGCAGGTCGCCGAGGATGTAGGTCGGGCGCGATCCTTCGGGCGCGGCGAGGACGTGCTTGGGGCGGTCGATGCCGGTGAGCACCAGGGCGGACTCGATGCCCGCACGGCTGGCACCCATGATGTCGGTGTCGAGGCGGTCACCGATGAAGAGCGCCTTCGCCGCGCCGAAACGGGCGAGCGCCTCCTCGAAGATCGGGGTCTCCGGCTTGCCCGCCACCGTCGCCAGGCGACCGATCGCGGTGTGCACGGCGGAGACGAGGGTGCCGTTCCCCGGGGCGACACCCCGCTCGCGCGGGATCGTCCAGTCGGTGTTCGTGGCGATCCACGGGATGCCGCCCTCGTCCTCGGGGACCTTGAGAGCGAACGCCGCCTCGGCGAGATCCGTCCAAGCCACCTCGGGCGCGAAGCCCTGGACCACGGCCTGCGGCGCGTCCTCGGCGCTGCGCGTGACCGTGTACCCGGCCTTCTGCACCTCGTCGACGAGGCCGTCGCCGCCCACCACGAGGATGGTCGCCGGCGCCGGCACGATCCCGGACAGCAGACGCATCGCCGCCTGCGGGCTCGTCACGACGTCCTGCGGAGCGACGTCGAGTCCGAGACTCGTGAGGTGCGCCGCCACGGAGGCGTCGGTGCGCGAGGCGTTGTTGGTGATGTAGCCGAGGCGCACCGTGTGCGCCGCCGCGTTCAGGCTCTCCACCGCATGCGGCAGAGCGCCGGGACCCGCGTAGACCACGCCGTCGAGATCAGCGAGGACGGTGTCGACGCCCTCGAGGGGCGTGTGTCCCGCGGGTTGCTTCCGCGCCTTCGGTGTGAAGAGTCCCACCTACGCCTCCGGCTTCTCAGGCGCGGAGGGCGAGTCGTCCTCCGTCTCGTCGTCATCCGTCTCGTCGTCCTCGCCGAGCAGCTCGCGCACCTCGTCCTCGATCGACGGCTCGGGGGTGTCGACCGCGTCGGTGGCGTCCGTAGCGACGTCGGCTTCCGTTGCGTCGCCGGCGACGTCCTCGACAGAAGCAACGTCCTCGACGGAGAGCTCGTCGTCGGAGAACTCGTCCTCGACGAGGCCGTCCTCGACGTAGAGTTCCTCGTCGCCGGCCTCATCCACACCGAGAGCTTCCGCAGCGACCTCGGCGCGATGCGCCCAGAACTCCGCTTCGTCGGTGCGCCCGAGGTCCTCCAGCACGGCGGCCCGTGCGGCGAAGAGCGCGGGGCTCCACTCGAACGCGCGGTCCGGGTCCAGCTCCGGGATCTCGAGCTCTCCGAGGGCGAGCTCCAGATCGCCCTGGTCGAGCCGGGCACCCGACATCGCGATCGCCAGCGCGACTCGCACGGGCGTGGTCAGAGCTGACCGATCCACGGCCCGACCCGTCTCGAGGGCGCGGTCGGGACGACCGATACCGCGCTCGCTGTCGACCATGAGGGCGATCTGGTCATCCTTGCCGGAGATCCGGCGGTAGGTACGCAGCTCGCGCAGCGCCAAGGCGAAGTCGCCCGTCGCATAGGCGGTGATGCCCAGGGTCTCGCGGACGATCGCGATCCGGCCGGCACGACGCGACGCCGCCAGCGCATGCTCGTGCGCCAGAGCGGGGTCCTCGTCGATCAGCCGGGAGGCCATCGCCAGGTGACGAGCGACGAACTCGGCGTTCTCCTTGCTCAGCGTCTTCAGCTCGTTGCGCGCGGACGGATGCAGGTCGCGCGCGGTGACCTCGTCCGGGACGCGGGGCTCGTCGAAGCGCGGACGCTCGTTCGCTGCGTTGGCCGGACGCTCCCGCCCAGCCCCGCCGCGCTGCGGGAAGGACCGCGACCGGTCACTCCCCCGCTCACGCTCGAACCCGCCCTCGCGACGCGGAGCGGAGTCACGGTTGTAACCACCCTCACGGCGGGGGCCGGAGTCCCGGTTGTAGCCGCCTTCGCGACGCGGAGCGCTGTCGCGGTTGTGACCACCCTCACGACGCGGGCCGGAGTCGCGGTTGTAACCACCTTCGCGACGCGGGCCGGAGTCGCGGTTGTAACCACCCTCGCGACGCGGGGCACCACCATCACGGTTGTAGCCACCCTCACGACGCGGGCCCGAGTCACGGTTGTAACCACCTTCGCGACGCGGAGCGCTGTCGCGGTTGTAACCACCCTCGCGACGCGGAGCGCTGTCGCGGTTGTTGTAGCCACCCTCACGACGAGGGGCACCACCATCGCGGTTGTAGCCGCCCTCACGACGCGTGGCACCACCGTCGCGGTTATAGCCACCCTCACGACGAGGGGCATCATCACGGTTGTTGTAGCCACCGTCGCGACGGGGGGCACCACCATCGCGGTTGTAGCCGCCCTCACGACGCGGGCCGGAGTCACGGTTGTAACCACCCTCGCGACGCGGAGCGCTGTCGCGGTTGTTGTAGCCACCCTCACGACGAGGGGCACCACCGTCACGGTTGTAACCACCCTCGCGACGAGCGGCACCATCGCGGTTGTTGTAGCCGCCCTCGCGACGGGGGGCACCACCGTCGCGGTTGTAGCCGCCCTCACGACGCGGGGCACCACCGTCGCGGTTGTAGCCACCCTCACGACGAGGGGCACCATCACGGTTGTAGCCGCCCTCGCGACGCGGGGCGCGGTCACCCGAGCCGGCACGAGATGCGCCGTCGCGGTAGACGGGGCGACCTCCGGAAGGACGTTCGTTGCGCTGGTTCCTGTCGTCGTTGCGACGCGGACGGCGCTCTTCCTCTTCCGGCATGGTGCTCCCTGTTCTCTTCGTGCTGTAAACGCAAAATGGCCACCCAACGATGGGTGGCCATTTCGACTAAAAGGAGTCCGGCGGTGTCCTACTCTCCCACAGGGTCCCCCCTGCAGTACCATCGGCGCTGTGAGGCTTAGCTTCCGGGTTCGGAATGTGACCGGGCGTTTCCCTCACGCTATGGCCGCCGAAACACTATTGATGTTTCAATCAAACCTAAAGCAATGATGAATCATTGTTGAAGGTAGTTCTCGACCGTACATCGAGAACCACTCAGTGGACGCAAGCACCAACAAACGGTGTGTTATCAAGTCATCGGCTTATTAGTACCAGTCAGCTGCACACGTTACCGTGCTTCCACATCTGGCCTATCAACCCAGTAGTCTGGCTGGGAGCCTCTCACCCGAAGGTATGGAAGTCTCATCTTGAGGCCGGCTTCCCGCTTAGATGCTTTCAGCGGTTATCCATCCCGAACGTAGCTAATCAGCGGTGCTCCTGGCGGAACAACTGACACACCAGAGGTTCGTCCAACCCGGTCCTCTCGTACTAGGGTCAGATCCTCTCAAACTTCCTACGCGCGCAGCGGATAGGGACCGAACTGTCTCACGACGTTCTAAACCCAGCTCGCGTACCGCTTTAATGGGCGAACAGCCCAACCCTTGGGACCTACTCCAGCCCCAGGATGCGACGAGCCGACATCGAGGTGCCAAACCATGCCGTCGATATGGACTCTTGGGCAAGATCAGCCTGTTATCCCCGAGGTACCTTTTATCCGTTGAGCGACAGCGCTTCCACAAGCCACTGCCGGATCACTAGTCCCGACTTTCGTCCCTGCTCGACCTGTCAGTCTCACAGTCAAGCTCCCTTGTGCACTTACACTCGCCACCTGATTGCCAACCAGGTTGAGGGAACCTTTGGGCGCCTCCGTTACTTTTTGGGAGGCAACCGCCCCAGTTAAACTACCCACCAGGCACTGTCCCTGAACCGGATTACGGTTCGAAGTTAGATATCCAGAGTGACCAGAGTGGTATTTCAACAATGACTCCACGGTAACTGGCGTCACCGCTTCAAAGTCTCCCACCTATCCTACACAAGCCACACCGAACACCAATACCAAGCTGTAGTAAAGGTCACGGGGTCTTTCCGTCCTGCTGCGCGTAACGAGCATCTTTACTCGTAATGCAATTTCGCCGAGTTCGCGGTTGAGACAGTTGGGAAGTCGTTACGCCATTCGTGCAGGTCGGAACTTACCCGACAAGGAATTTCGCTACCTTAGGATGGTTATAGTTACCACCGCCGTTTACTGGGGCTTAAATTCTCAGCTTCGCCTTGCGGCTAACCGGTCCTCTTAACCTTCCAGCACCGGGCAGGCGTCAGTCCGTATACATCGTCTTGCGACTTGGCACGGACCTGTGTTTTTAGTAAACAGTCGCTACCCACTAGTCTCTGCGGCCTCCAAACGCTTTCGGAGCAAGTCCTAATACGTCGAAGGCCCCCCTTCTCCCGAAGTTACGGGGGCATTTTGCCGAGTTCCTTAACCACGATTCTCTCGATCTCCTTGGTATTCTCTACCTGACCACCTGAGTCGGTTTGGGGTACGGGCGGCTAGAACCTCGCGTCGATGCTTTTCTCGGCAGCATAGGATCATCCACTTTTTATCCGCATCGTGTCTCAGCCTGTATGAGTCGCGGATTTGCCTACGACTCGGCCTACGCACTTGCACCAGGACAACCATCGCCTGGCTTGGACTACCTTCCTGCGTCACACCTGTTAATACGCTAACCGCACCAGCATGGGGTCACGTGCTCCCCTCCACGGTGTCACCCGAAGGCGACGATGTGAAGGCTCGGACGTTTAGCACCACTGGATTAGCTTGGGCGGTTCTTCGCCGGTACGGGAATATCAACCCGTTGTCCATCGACTACGCCTGTCGGCCTCGCCTTAGGTCCCGACTTACCCAGGGAAGATTAGCTTGACCCTGGAACCCTTGGTCTTTCGGAGGACGTGTTTCTCACACGTCATTCGCTACTCATGCCTGCATTCTCACTCGTGTAGCCTCCACGGCTGGTTTCCACCGCCGCTTCGCTGGCCACACGACGCTCTCCTACCCATCAACACGGCTGGACCACGAAGGCCTACCAATAATGTCAATGCCACAACTTCGGTGGCGTGCTTGAGCCCCGTTACATTGTCGGCGCGGAATCACTTGACCAGTGAGCTATTACGCACTCTTTCAAGGGTGGCTGCTTCTAAGCCAACCTCCTGGTTGTCAGAGCAACTCCACATCCTTTCCCACTTAGCACGCGCTTTGGGACCTTAGTTGGTGGTCTGGGTTGTTTCCCTCTCGACTATGAAGCTTATCCCCCACAGTCTCACTGCTGCGCTCTCACTTACCGGCATTCGGAGTTTGGCTGACGTCAGTAACCTTGTAGGGCCCATCGGCCATCCAGTAGCTCTACCTCCGGCAAGAAACACGCAACGCTGCACCTAAATGCATTTCGGAGAGAACCAGCTATCACGAAGTTTGATTGGCCTTTCACCCCTATCCACAGCTCATCCCCTCAGTTTTCAACCTAAGTGGGTTCGGTCCTCCACGACGTCTTACCGTCGCTTCAACCTGGCCATGGATAGATCACTTCGCTTCGGGTCTAGGACATGCGACTGAATCGCCCTATTCAGACTCGCTTTCGCTACGGCTACCCCACACGGGTTAACCTCGCCACATATCGCTAACTCGCAGGCTCATTCTTCAAAAGGCACGCTGTCACACCTACCAGGGGTGCTCCAACGGTTTGTAAGCAAACGGTTTCAGGTACTATTTCACTCCCCTCCCGGGGTACTTTTCACCTTTCCCTCACGGTACTTGTCCGCTATCGGTCATCTGGGAGTATTTAGGCTTATCAGGTGGTCCTGACAGATTCACACGGGATTTCACGGGCCCCGTGCTACTTGGGATACTCTCCACGCCAGAACACGCATTTCGACTACGGGGTTGGCACCCTCTATGACCGGCCTTTCAAGACCGTTCGTCTATACGCTTCTGTAACGTCGCCAGCTCGGCAGAACTGACTGGTGAGTCCCACAACCCCGAATATGCAACTCCTGCCGGATATCACACACACTCGGTTTAGCCTGATCCGGTTTCGCTCGCCACTACTAACGGAATCGCGGTTGCTTTCTCTTCCTGTGGGTACTGAGATGTTTCACTTCCCCACGTTCCCTCTACCCGCCCTATATATTCAGGCGGGAGTCACTAGGTCGGCACGCCGCCCAGCGGGGTTTCCCCATTCGGACACCCTCGGATCAAAACTTGCTTATCAGTTCCCCGAGGCTTATCGCAGATTGCTACGTCCTTCTTCGGCTCCAGATGCCAAGGCATCCACCGTTTGCTCTTAAAGACTTGAAATCACATGAGTTTGAATCAAAAACCCGACCAGTCCGAAGACTGAATCAGAAATTGACTAATGATCTTTAAGATCATCTTGCGCAACTGATCAAAGACCAGTTGCAAGATGCTCGCGTCCACTGTGTAGTTCTCAAAGTACGGGCGGAACCCCCATCCACCTGCCCCCACAGGGACAAACAGAAAGAGGTCCAGAGGTTCAGACCAGATCCCGAAAGATCCGCATCCGGTCCCTCAGGACCCAACAGCGTGCAGGCACCGGTCCCCTCACCCAGAACGTTCCAACCACCGAAGCGGCGTACTAGTCCCGAGATCAGATCTCGATGCCATGTCAAATGTTCCACCCATGAGCTCCCAGCGAAGAACGTGTGCCTTCGAACCGGGTTCTGGACGCCGAAGCGTCAGATGCTCCTTAGAAAGGAGGTGATCCAGCCGCACCTTCCGGTACGGCTACCTTGTTACGACTTAGTCCTAATTACCGATCCCACCTTCGACAGCTCCCTCCACAAGGGTTAGGCCACCGGCTTCAGGTGTTACCGACTTTCATGACTTGACGGGCGGTGTGTACAAGACCCGGGAACGTATTCACCGCAGCGTTGCTGATCTGCGATTACTAGCGACTCCGACTTCATGAGGTCGAGTTGCAGACCTCAATCCGAACTGGGACCGGCTTTTTGGGATTCGCTCCACCTCACGGTATTGCAGCCCTTTGTACCGGCCATTGTAGCATGCGTGAAGCCCAAGACATAAGGGGCATGATGATTTGACGTCATCCCCACCTTCCTCCGAGTTGACCCCGGCAGTATCCCATGAGTTCCCACCATTACGTGCTGGCAACATAGAACGAGGGTTGCGCTCGTTGCGGGACTTAACCCAACATCTCACGACACGAGCTGACGACAACCATGCACCACCTGTTTACGAGTGTCCAAAGAGTTGACCATTTCTGGCCCGTTCTCGTATATGTCAAGCCTTGGTAAGGTTCTTCGCGTTGCATCGAATTAATCCGCATGCTCCGCCGCTTGTGCGGGTCCCCGTCAATTCCTTTGAGTTTTAGCCTTGCGGCCGTACTCCCCAGGCGGGGAACTTAATGCGTTAGCTGCGTCACGGAATCCGTGGAATGGACCCCACAACTAGTTCCCAACGTTTACGGGGTGGACTACCAGGGTATCTAAGCCTGTTTGCTCCCCACCCTTTCGCTCCTCAGCGTCAGTTACGGCCCAGAGATCTGCCTTCGCCATCGGTGTTCCTCCTGATATCTGCGCATTCCACCGCTACACCAGGAATTCCAATCTCCCCTACCGCACTCTAGTCTGCCCGTACCCACTGCAGGCCCGAGGTTGAGCCTCGGGATTTCACAGCAGACGCGACAAACCGCCTACGAGCTCTTTACGCCCAATAATTCCGGATAACGCTTGCGCCCTACGTATTACCGCGGCTGCTGGCACGTAGTTAGCCGGCGCTTTTTCTGCAGGTACCGTCACTTTCGCTTCTTCCCTGCTAAAAGAGGTTTACAACCCGAAGGCCGTCATCCCTCACGCGGCGTTGCTGCATCAGGCTTTCGCCCATTGTGCAATATTCCCCACTGCTGCCTCCCGTAGGAGTCTGGGCCGTGTCTCAGTCCCAGTGTGGCCGGTCACCCTCTCAGGCCGGCTACCCGTCGACGCCTTGGTGAGCCATTACCTCACCAACAAGCTGATAGGCCGCGAGCCCATCCCCAACCGAAAAATCTTTCCAAACGCAGACCATGCGGTCACGTCACATATCCAGTATTAGACGCCGTTTCCAGCGCTTATCCCAGAGTCAGGGGCAGGTTGCTCACGTGTTACTCACCCGTTCGCCACTGATCCCACAGAGCAAGCTCCGTGTTCACCGTTCGACTTGCATGTGTTAAGCACGCCGCCAGCGTTCATCCTGAGCCAGGATCAAACTCTCCGTAAAAAGAAATTGCATACGAACCGGGGAAAAACCGGAACGCAGCGAGTTTGATGCTGACCAAAGAGACGAATTCATTGCTGACTTCATCCGTTGCCAACCCCACAAGGAGGTTGGTCTTTGATCCAAAGGAATTCTCACCCAGCCGAAGCTAGACGAGGATAATTTGGCATTTGACAAGTGCACGCTGTTGAGTTCTCAAGGATCGGATGCTCCCACGACTCAGCCATCACGACCAGGCCCGCAGGGCAACTTCTCTATCTTAGCCATCCCGACCCGCTTGTCAAATCGGCGCGCCGCGCGGATCTTGGATCCGCTGCGCAGCCGGTGACAGCCGCAGAAGGGGTGGATCTCCCATCCTAGGCGCAAGCGCCGGATCTCTCAAGTGAGAGTGGATCGGGAGTGGTTCTCCGCTTGAGGGGGGTGAAGCTCTGGGCTTCTCCGCTTCCCTGTGGGGCGAACAAGTAATAAGTTACGTGGATTCCGGGGGTCTGGCAAATCGGGCGCACCACCCCGGGCGTGTCGCGTCTGCTGCTCGAGCGGATTCGCCCGGGTCAGCCGTCGTTTCCGACCGCATCGGTGGGGAGTAGCATCGCGCCCATGCCCCCGCACGCTTCTCCTCACGCTGCCGACCTGCTGGGCCGTGTCCAGCGGGAGCTGGGCGCAGACTCCCTGCCTGCGCATCTGCTCGCCGCGGTCAGCGCCCTGGATGCCGTGCCGCTCCCGTCCCGCACCGCGACCGCGGAGCTCGCTCTCGCCAGCGTGGCGTCGGTCGTGCTCGCCGCAGGACTCGACCCGGCGGCCATCGATCCCCGTCGAGTCGCCGTCGCCTATCGGAGCGATCGGTATCTGCTGGTCGACGGTGCTCCGCCGCCGGTGTGGGCGCCCCTCTCCGGATTCTGGGAGAGCGCAGACGGCTGGATCCGAACGCACGGCAACTACCCGCACCATGCGCGCGCGCTTCGCCGCGCGCTCGGCCTGACCGACGCGGCGGGTCCGAAGGCGGTCGCCCGCAGGGTGGCGGCTCTGTCGAGCGACGCGGCCGTCGACCGGATCTCCGAAGCCGGTGGTCTCGCCGTCGCCGTGCGCCGTGAGGACCCGGACGTCGATCATGCCCTGCGGAGCACTCCCCTCCTCGACGTAGCATCCATCGACGCGGCGGACGGACGGCGGAGTGAGCGACGGAGCCCGTCCCCCGGCCCCTCGGCGCACCTGCCCCTCGCCGGCCTCCGTGTCCTGGACCTCACGCGAGTGATCGCGGGGCCGGTGTGCACACGGACGCTCGCTCTCCTCGGCGCCGATGTGCTGCGTCTCGACCCACCGCACCTCCCCGAGCTCCCGTGGCAGCACCTCGACACCGGCCATGGCAAGCGCACGGCTCGTCTCGACGCCCGATCCTCCGAGCTGCACGGCCTCCTGCAGTCGGCGGATGCGGTCGTGCTCGGATATCGGCCCGCCTCGCTGGACCGGCTCGGCCTCTCCCCCGACGCTCTGGTCGAGCAGCACCCGGGTCTCCTCGTCGCGCAACTGAGCGCCTGGGGCACTGATCACCCCGAGCGCGCCGGTTTCGACAGCCTCGTCCAGGCGGAGAGCGGCATCGCGATGATCGAGGGCGAGGACGGACGGCCGGGCGCCCTCCCCGCCCAGGCGCTGGATCACAGCACCGGGTATCTCCTCGCCGCCGCACTCACCCGGCTGCTCCGTTCGCGCGACGGGCGCTCGCGCATCGTGCGCACCTCGCTGCGCCGCGTCGCCGCCGAACTGCTGGGGATGCCGCGCACGACCGACGTCGTGCGCGCGCCGGAGATCGATGCCTCGGCGCATCTCTCGCGATTCGACGTGGACGGGACGCCGGTCGTGACGGCGGCACCGGCGCTCCCTGGGCTGACCTTCGCCGCCCCGCATGCCTGGGGTTCGGACGCACCGCGCTGGTGAGGGGGACTCCCTGGTGCGGGAGGCCTCCGGGAAGCGGGATCAGACGGTGTGGCGCGGCCGTCGCACGGCGAGGACCACGCAGAGGACCAGGGTGAGCAGGCCCCACACCGCACAGGCGGGCGGCAGCACCCGATACGCGAGATGCTGCACGGTGAAGTCGGCGGAGAGCGGACCGAACGCCAGCAGTCCACCGACCCACGCGACCACGAGGATCACCGGAAGCGAGAGCCACCACGCGACCCGCACGAACGGCGGAAGTACCCGCGGCGCATCCTCTCGCGGGGTCGCACGCCGCAGCCACAGCGCGGCCCAGATCGCGAGACCGAGCAGACCGAGGACGCTCGAGGCGTACTGCAGCCACTTGTAGCCGTCGAACGGACCCCAGGAGTTCGCGAGCGCGGGCACCAGATCGACACCCCACCGCGACTCGTGCGTGAACGCATCCCAGAGGATGTGCGAGAGCACCCCCAGCATCGCCGAGAGCACGAGCAGGAACGGATACAGCGGTCGCGCGGCACGGTACCGCGAGCGGTCGTCACGGCTCAGGGCTTCCACCGCCGCCCGGAGTCCGCTCGCGCCCCACCCGGCGGGCAACCGCACGGTCACCCATCCCGGAAGCAGTTCGAGGGTCGCCGGGCGCAGCAGGACTCGCCACAGCAGGAACAGCACCAGCGCGAGCAACGACGTCCACACGACGTTGACGGGATCGTGCAGGAACCCGTAGTTGAGCCCGACGTTCCGCAGGAACAGCGAGATGTCCGGCGTCATCGCTCCGATCGCGATCGCCGCGGGGATGAGCGGCGTGCGCACGAACGGCAGCGCGACGATCGCGTGACTCGGGGTGAACGGCATACGCGGCCGGGGTCAGCCGAGGAAGACGCCGGCGAGCGTCTTCTTCCCGCGACGGAGCACCGAGACGCCGCCGGGAAGTGTGCCCTGCACGATCGCGGTGTCGTCCTCCACCCGCTCGCCGTCGAGGGAGACGCCACCCTGTGCGATGGCGCGACGCGCCTCCGACAGACTCGACACCAGCCCGGTCGCGACGAGCGCGTCGACGACCGGGGTACCGGCGGCGACCGTCGCGTGCGGGAGCTCGTCCAAGGCCGTGCGCAGGGTCGCCGCGTCGAGAGTGGTCAGGTCGCCCTGACCGAACAGCGCCTCGGACGCCGCGATCACGGCCGCCGTCGCCTCCACGCCGTGCACCGTCGCGACGACCTCGAGCGCGAGGCGCTTCTGGGCGGCGCGGCGGAACGGCTCCGTGGCGACGAGCTCGGCGTACTCCTCGATCTCGGCCCTGGTCAGGAACGTGAACACCTTGAGGCGTTCGATCACATCGGCATCGGCCGTGCTGAGCCAGAACTGGTAGAACGCGTAGGGGCTCGTGAGGTCCGCGTCGATCCAGATCGCGTTGCCCTCGCTCTTGCCGAACTTCGTGCCGTCGCTGTTGGTGATCAGCGGCGTGCCGATCGCGTGGACGGACACCCCTTCGACCCGGTGGATGAGGTCGGTGCCGCTGGTGAGGTTGCCCCACTGATCGGACCCGCCCGTCTGCAGGACACAGTCGTATTGGCGGTAGAGCTCGAGGAAGTCCAGGCCTTGGAGGATCTGGTAGCTGAACTCGGTGTAGCTGATCCCGGCGTCGGAGTTCAGGCGCGCAGCCACCGCGTCCTTCTTCAGCATCGTGCCGACGCGGTAGTGCTTGCCGATCTCCCGCAGGAAGTCGATCGCGGAGAGCGGCGCCGTCCAGTCGAGGTTGTTCACCATGCGGGCGGCGTTGTCGCCCTCGAAGCTGAGGTACCGCTCGACCTGTCCGCGCAGGCGATCGACCCATTCCGCCACCGTCTCCCGGGTGTTGAGCGTGCGCTCCGCGGTGGGTCGCGGGTCGCCGATCAGGCCGGTGGAGCCGCCGACGAGGCCGAGCGGCTTGTGCCCGGCGAGCTGAAGACGGCGGAGCAGGAGCAGCTGGACGAGGTGGCCGAGGTGCAGGCTGGGCGCCGTCGGGTCGAAGCCGCAGTAATACGTGACGGGGGCTCCCGCGAGCAGGGCGCGCAGCGCCTCCTGGTCGGTGGACACGTGGACGAGGCCACGCCATACGATCTCGTCCCACACGTTCTCGAACGTGGGGTCGATCGCCTGCGGCGCGGTCGTCAGAGCGGGAGTTGACACGCGCTCCAGGCTAGCAGCGCGCGACCGTCCCGCTGCGTCGCCGGCGGGGGTGTCAGCTGTGCGCCGCCCACCAGACGAGGAACGCGGCGCCGAGGCCGATGACCCAGCTCACGAGGCTGCCGACGAGGAAGTACTCGGCACGCGCGCCGGTCTCCCCGTCGCGGGAGATCTCCGGGAAGCGCACGATGCCCTTGGCGGCGAGCATGGCCGCGAGCACCGGGTACGCCGCGGCGAGCGTGAGGATCATCACGAGCACACGCTCCAGCGGGCCGATGAGTCGTCCGCCCTTGAAACCGTGGCGGGGATCGGCCGGGATGACAGCGGACACCGCGGGGGTCTCGCCGACGTGCGCCGCGGCGGAGACGGGGGCCGACGACGCGTCGGACGGAGGCACCGGAACCGAGACCTCGGCCGGGCGCCAGGTGTGCTCGCCGTCGAGAGCAGCGCGGACGACGAGGTTGGCGGATTCGAGCAGGAAGACCCCGGCCCCGAGCGCGAGCACGACGAGGTCGAACGGGACCTCGCCGAAGGGTGAGCGGAGAGTCCACATCTCGCCGATGAGGCCCGCGGTGTCCCGGGCTCCGCCCCAGACCACGGTGCCGATGCTGAGCGCGGCCAGCGCGACCGCGGGCCAGAACCCGGCGCGCGTGGACCCCGCGTCCGGCATGCTCCAGATCCACAGCGCTCCGGCGCCGAGCCCCAGGAGCGCGGGCAGCAGCGCGTCTCCGCCGATGCCGAGGAGGAGGATCACGGCCGCGGCGACGACGTACCCGACCCACCGTCGCGGCACGAACTGCCGGACGAGGTCGGTCGCGCCGACGGCGAGGAGGACGAAGCCCGCGAGGATCATGCGGACTCCCCCCGGAGCGCGGCCACTCCTTCGATGAGAGCGGCGGCTCCCGCACTCCGCAGCGACTTGGACACGCTGGGCTGCGAGATGCCCTCCTGCGCGGCGAGCTCCTGCTGGGACCGGCCGACCAGACGCCCGTATGTGAGGTGACGCTCGCGCTCGCTCATCGCCCCCACGAGCTCGTCGCGCGCGAGGACGTAGGCGTTGGACGCGGCGATCACGTTCTCCATGACCTCATCCTGACCCGGGGCGCCGACAATCCAGGTGCGCGTCCTCGGCACGGCGCGCTGCTCGCGGGCATGCACGATCTCGATCGCGGCGCGCGCGGCATACCAGCCGGGGCCGTCGGCCAGGTCGCGATGCACCGAGGCGACGGATCGGACCTCGCCGACGCCGATCCCGAAGCGGAAGGCGAGCCCCTCCGGAAGCCGGAGCTGGATCATGAGAAGGGACAGGAGCGCGTCGGGCAGTGCACGGTAGACGCCTTGCTGCTCGTCCCCTACCGTGGGCGTGAGCGGCTGGACCGCCAGCGGGCGGTCCCGCTCGACCTGAGCGATGGTCTCGTCCAGCGCGCGCTGTGCGGCGCTCCGGTCTCCGAGTTCTCGGGAACCCACGATGTCGGCGATCACGGCGATGACCATGCCATAACCGTAACACGAATATTCAGAGTTTATGCCTTATAGGGCTATAGATGGGAAATATGCCTGATTCACGCATCATCGAATGGAGCGATGGCACCTGGACGCACTCCCCCGCGCTGACCCGGATCGACGGGCATCTCGACGCCACCGCGATCGAGGGCAGCGACGCCTGGCGTCACACCGCCTACGGATTCGTCCATGACTCAGAACACGCGCTGCTCGCCCCGCTCGCCGTCGGGGAGGCGATCGAGGTCGCCTTCACAGCCCCCTGGGAGGGCCAGTTCGATCAAGCGGGTCTCTTCGTGCGTGCTGACGACGAGCACTGGATCAAAGCGGGAGTCGAGTTCGCGGACGGCCACCTCGGTCTCGGCGCCGTCGTGACCGCCGGGCGGTCGGACTGGTCGGTCGGCTACGTCGACGACTGGCGCGAGAGCGAGATCACAGTCCGGGTCAGTCGTTGGGAGGACGCGATGATCGTTCGCGCCCGCGCGGACGACGGACCGTGGCGATTGGTGAGGGTGGCCCCCTTCGCCGGCGACGCGGCCGTCTCCGCCGGACCGTTCCTCGCCGCCCCGACCCGGGCGGGTCTGACCGTCCGGTTCACCCGGTGGGAGCGGTCGGCCGCCGACGGCGACCTGCACTGAGGCGCGGCCGCCGCCGGACCGGCTACAGGCCGAGCGCGTGCGCGGCGGCCTGCGCGCGCGCGACGAGCTCCGCGCGCTGCTCGGCCACCCGCTCCGGAGCGGTGCCGCCGACGCCCGTGCGCGACGCGACGGAGCCCTCGATCGTGAGCACCTCCCGGACCTCGGGGACGAGGTGCGGAGACACCGACAGCAGCAGCTCATCGGAGGCGTCCTCCAGCCCGATCCCCTGCTCCTCGCAGGCACGGACGAGCGCGCCGGAGATCTCATGGGCATCGCGGAACGGCACGCGCCGCTTCACCAGCCACTCGGCGACATCCGTCGCCAGGGAGAACCCCTGGGGAGCGAGCTCGGCCATCCGCTCCGTGTGGAAACGCAGCGTCGCGATCATCCCGGCGAACGCCGGCAGCACGACCTCGAGCGTCTGCACCGAGTCGAACACCGGCTCCTTGTCCTCCTGCAGATCGCGGTTGTACGCGAGGGGCAGGCCCTTGAGCGTTGCCAGGAGACCGGACAAGTTGCCGATGAGACGCCCGGACTTGCCGCGCGCGAGCTCGGCGATGTCCGGGTTCTTCTTCTGCGGCATGATGCTGGATCCCGTGGAGTAGCCGTCGTCGAGGGTGACGAAGCCGAACTCCCGCGTGTTCCAGAGGATGATCTCCTCGGACAGGCGGGAGAGGTCGACCCCCGTCATCGCCGCGATGAACGCGAACTCCGCCACGACGTCCCGCGCGGCGGTGCCGTCGAGGGAGTTCTCCGCGGGGCGGTCGAGACCCAGTTCGGTCGCGACGAGCGCGGGATCCAGGCCCAGGGTCGACCCCGCGAGCGCTCCCCCGCCGTACGGCGAGACACCGGCGCGACGACGCCAGTCGACGAGGCGTTCGAGCTCGCGCACCAGCGGCCAGGCGTGGGCCTGGAGGTGATGGGCGAGCAGCACCGGCTGTGCGTGCTGCAGGTGCGTGCGGCCGGGCAGGATCGCGTCGGGATGCGCCTCCGCCTGCGCCACGAGCGCATCGATCACGCGCAGCAGGTCGCGCGCGATCACCCGGGCGTGGTCGATCAGGTACATCCGCACGAGCGTGGCGATCTGGTCGTTCCGGCTGCGGCCGGCGCGGAGGCGTCCGCCCAGCTCCGGACCCAGCTCGGCGATCAGCGCCTGCTCGAGCGCGCCGTGCACGTCCTCGTCGGTGGGCAGCGGCTGCAGGGAGCCGTCGGCGACCTTGCGCGCGACGGCGTCGAGGCCCTCGTGCATCCGGGCGGCCTCATCCGGCTCCAGGTACCCCGCGGCGGCCAGCGCCGTGGCATGGGCGTGGGAACCCGCGATGTCGTACGGCGCCAGGATCCAGTCGAAGTGTGTCGACCGGCTCAGCTCGACGAGCTCCGGCGACGGACCGGTGGCGAACCGCGCGCCCCAGAGCGCGCCCTCGTTGGTGCCTTCGTGCGAGCCGGCCATCACGCGTCCTTCTTCCCGAGGAGCCAGACCAGCAGGGCCTTCTGGGCGTGCAGGCGGTTCTCCGCCTCGTCCCAGACCACGCTCTGCGGACCGTCGATGACCGCGGAGTCCACCTCGTAGCCGCGGTCGGCGGGGAGGCAGTGGATGAAGATCGCGTCGTCGTGCGCGAGCTCCATCGTCTCCGGTGTGACCTTGTAGCCGCCGAGGTCGCGGATCCGCGCGAGCTTCTCCTCCTCCTTGCCCATCGACACCCAGGTGTCGGTGACGACGACGTCGGCACCGGCGGCCGCCTCGACCGGGTCGGTGAAGAGCGTGATCGATCCGCCGGTCTCCCCGGCGCGGCGGTCGGCCGCTTCGATCACGTCGGCGCGCGGCGCGTAGTCCTCCGGCGAGGCGATGCGCACGTGCATGCCGGCCGTGACGCCCGCGAGCGCGTAGGAGTGCGCCATGTTGCTCTGGCCGTCGCCGAAGAACGTCAGCGTGAGGCCCTTGAGGTCGCCCTTGTGCTCACGGATCGTGAGCAGGTCGGCGAGGAGCTGGCAGGGGTGGAAGTCGTCGGACAGCGCATTGATCACGGGGACCCGGGTGCCGGCGGCCATCTCCTCCAGGCCCGACTGCGCGTAGGTCCGCCACACGATCGCGGCGACCTGGCGCTCGAGCACGCGGGCCGTGTCGGACGGCGTCTCCTTCCCGCCGAGCTGGCTGCTCGCCGTGGAGATGATGAGCGGCGTGCCGCCGAGGTCGGCGATACCGACGGCGAACGAGACGCGCGTCCGGGTGGACGACTTGTCGAAGATCACGGCGACGGTCTGCGGGCCGGCGAGGCTCTTGTCGGCCCAGCGATCCTTCTTGAGCTCGAGCGCGAGATCGAGGATCTCCGCCTGCTCGGCGGGCGTCAGATCGTCGTCGCGCAGCAGGTGGCGGGTCATGCGGGGACCTTTCCGGTGGCGGAGGTGTGGACGTCGGAGAGAGCGGCGGCGAACAGCTCGCGGAACTCCGCCAGCTCCGTGTCGCCGATGGTGAGAGCCGGCGCGACGCGCACGGTCTCGGGGTTGGCGGCGTTGACGATGAGACCGCGGTCCTGCGCGGCGGCGACCACCGCACCCGCCACGGGCTGCGTGAGCGCGACGCCCACGAGGAGTCCACGGCCGCGGACGCCGCCGACCAGCGGGGAGTCGATGCCGAGGATGATGTCCCGCAGCTCGGCGCCACGGCGCGCGGCGTTGTCGACGAGGTCGGCGCGCTCGATCTCGGCCAGCACCGCGTCCGCCACGGCCGTCGCGAGCGGGTTGCCGCCGAACGTAGAGCCGTGCGAACCGGGTGTGAACAGGGCGCTCGCGGGCCCGTAGGTGACGAGGGCGCCGATCGGGAATCCGCCGCCGATGCCCTTCGCGAGCGTGATGGCGTCGGGCGTGATGCCCTCGTGGCTGAATCCGAACCAGGCGCCGGTCCGGCCCGCGCCCGTCTGGATCTCGTCGACGATGAGCAGGGCGCCGTGCGCGAGGGTCAGCGAGCGTGCCGCGGCGAGGTAGCCCTCGGGCAGCTCGACGACGCCGGCTTCACCCTGGATCGGCTCCACGATGACGGCGGCGACCCGGTCGTCCATCGCGGCCTCCAGCGCTTCGATCGTGGACGGGATGTGCTCCACGCCTCCGGGCATCGGAGCGAACGGCGCGCGCATCGACTCCTTGGCCGTGAGCGCGAGCGAGCCCATCGTCCGGCCGTGGAAGCCGTTCTCCAGTGCGAGGATGCGCGGGCGCTCCGCGCCGCCGTGCAGCCGGGCGAGCTTGAACGCGGCCTCGTTGGCCTCGGCTCCGGAGTTCGAGAAGAACACGCGACCGTCGATCCCCGCGCCGGCGAGGCGCTTGAGCCGGGCGGCGAGCGCGAGCTGCGGCGGAGTCGCGAAGTAGTTGGAGACGTGCGCGAGGGTGGCGGCCTGCCGGGACACCGCCTCGACGAACACCGGGTGCGCGTGCCCGAGGGAGGTCACCGCGATGCCGGCGAGGAAGTCGAGATAGCGTCGGTCTTCGGCGTCCCACAGGTACGAGCCCTCACCGCGGGTCAGCAGCGCGAGGCGCTCCCCCGCGTTGAGCACGAGATCACGTGCCGCGTCGTCCTGCCAGACGGTCATGCCGTCGCCCCTTTCTCTCCCAGGACCACTTCGGTCCCGATTCCCTTGCTGGTGAACAGTTCGACGAGCACCGAGTGCGGCACCCGTCCGTCGATGATCGCCGCCGCGTCGACGCCGCCCTCGACCGCATCGAGGCATGCGCGCATCTTCGGGATCATCCCCGACTCGAGGCGCGGAAGCATCTCGACGAGCGCGTCCGACGTCAGGTGCGACACGAGCGAGTCCCGGTTGGGCCAGTCGGCGTACAGCCCCGGCACGTCGGTGAGGATGACGAGCTTGCGCGCGCCGAGGGCCACGGCGAGCGCGGCGGCCGCGGCATCCGCGTTGACGTTGAGCGACTGCCCCGGGTGGTCGAGGTCGGGCGCGATGCTCGACACGACCGGGATCCGCCCTGCGGCGAGATGGTCGAGCACCGGCGTCGGGTCGACCTGGACCACGTCGCCCACGCGGCCGAGGTCCACCTCCTCGCCGTCGATCATCACACCGCGACGGCGGCCGCCGAAGAGCCCGGCATCCTCGCCGCTGAGCCCGGTGGCGATGGGGCCGTGCGAGTTGATCTTCGAGACGAGCTGCGGGTTCACCTGGCCGGTGAGGACCATCCGCACGACGCCGATGGCCTCGGTGTTGGTGACGCGGTACCCGCCCTTGAACTCGCTGGGGATCTCCAGCCGCTGCAGCATGTCGGAGATCTGCGGCCCGCCGCCGTGCACGACCACGGGCTGCACACCGACGTAGCGGAGGTACGCGATGTCCTGGGCGAAGGCCTCCTGCAGCTCGTCCGAGACCATGGCGTTCCCGCCGTACTTGACGACGACGATCTGGTCGCGGAACTTCTTCAGCCACGGCAGCGACTCGATGAGGGTGGTCGCCTTCTGCGCCGCGATGTCCGGCGTGGTGTCCTGGATGTCGGTCATGAGGCGTAGGCGCTGTTCTCGTGCACGTAGTCGTGGGTGAGGTCGTTCGTCAGCACCGTGGCGGTGGCCTCTCCGACCTTGAGGTCGATCATCAGGTGCGTGGCCCGCGGGGTCAGGTCGACCTCCTCGCGGGGGCGGTCCGGCCCGCCGGCGGTGCAGACGCGGACGCCGTTCATCCACACGTCGACGTCGTAGGGGTCGAACTGCGCGGCCGTCGTGCCGATCGCCGCGAGGACGCGGCCCCAGTTCGGGTCGTTGCCGAAGATGGCGGCCTTGAACAGGTTGTTGCGGGCGACCGAGCGGCCGACCTCGACGGCGTCCTGCTCGGAGACGGCGTGCTGCACCTCGATCGTGATGTCGTGGCTCGCGCCCTCCGCGTCGCCCTGCAGCTTGACCGCGAGCTCCTGGCAGAGCGCGGTGAGCGCCTCGGCGAAGTCGTCGAGGTCGGGGACGACCTCGGAGGCGCCGTTGGCGAGCAGCGTCACCTGGTCGTTGGTCGACATGCAGCCGTCGGAGTCGAGGCGGTCGAACGTGCGTCCCGTCGCCCGACGCAGCGCCTCGTCGGCCTGGAGCGGTTCGAGCACGGCGTCGGTGGTGAGCACCACGAGCATCGTCGCCAGACCAGGGGCGAGCATGCCCGCGCCCTTCGCCATGCCGCCGATCGTCCAGCCGTCGCGGGTCACCACAGCGGTCTTCGCGACGGTGTCCGTGGTCATGATGGCGTGCGCGGCGCTCTCCCCTCCGTCCGCGGTCAGCTCGGTGATCGCCTGCGCGGTGCCCGCGAGGACCTTCTCGCGGAAGACCGCATCCCCCGTCCCGATGAGTCCCGTGGAGCAGACGAGCACGTCACCCGCACTGATGCCGAGCAGCTCGGCCGCCTTCTCCGCGGTCTGATGCGTGGTCTGGAACCCGAAGCTGCCGGTGAAGCAGTTCGCACCGCCGGAGTTGAGGACGACGGCCTCGACCACGCGGTCCGCGACGGCCTGCTGCGACCAGATGATGGGGTTGGCCTTGGCGCGGTTGCTCGTGAAGACGGCGGCGCCGACCTTGCGGGGGCCGCGGTTGACCACGACGGCGACATCGGGCTTGCCGGTGGACTTGAGTCCGGCGGCGACCCCGGCCGCCTCGAATCCTGCGGGGGCGGTGACGCTCACGGGGCGACTCCGTTCACTGAGAGGGCGCGGGTCTCGGGAAGCCCCAGCGCGATGTTCATGGACTGGACGGCAGCTCCGGCGGTGCCCTTGACGAGGTTGTCGACGGCGGTGACCACGGTCACGCGGTTCGCGGCGCGGTCGATCGCGAGGCCGAGGAGGGCCGTGTTCGCTCCGAGCACGTCGGCGGTGCGCGGGAAGGTCCCCTCCGGCAGCAGCTGGACGAAGGTCTCGTCGCCGTAGGCGCTCTCCCACGCCTGACGGATCTCGGCGTCGCTCACACCCTCGACGATCGGCGCCGTGGACGTGGCGAGGATGCCGCGCGACATCGGCACGAGCACCGGAGTGAACGAGATCCGGATGTCCTGGGTCCCTGCTCCCTGGGTCCCTGCTCCCTGGGTCCCTGCTCCCTGGGTCCGTGCTCCCTGGGTCCCTGAGCCTGTCGAAGGGCTGGCGGCAGCGAGCGCCTGTCGGATCTCCGGGATGTGGCGGTGCGTGCCGCCGACGGCATAGGGGTTCGCGGAGCCGAGGATCTCGCTGGCGAGGAGGTTCGTCTTCAGGCTCTTGCCCGCCCCGGACGGGCCGACGGCCAGGACGGAGACGATGTCGCCCGGGTCGATCACGCCGGCCGCGACACCGGGGGCGAGGCTCAGGCTCACCGTGGAGGCGTTGCACCCAGGCGCGGCGACCCGGGTCGCGCTGCGGAGCGCGTCCCGTTGCTTGCCCCCTCCGACGAGGAGCTCGGGCACGCCGTAGGTCCACGGCTCGTGGAACGCCCCGCCGTAGAACGCGTCCCACTCCGCGGACGACGTGAGCCGGTGGTCGGCTCCCGCGTCGATCACCAGCGGGGTGTCGCCGAGGGCGTCCGTGTACTGCCCGGACTGGCCGTGCGGAAGGGCCAGGAACACGATGTCGTGTCCGGCGAGGACTTCCGGCGTGGTGTCCTGCAGCGTGAGGTGGGCGAGCGAGCGGAGGTGCGGCTGATGGGCGACGAGAGGCTGTCCGGCGTTCGAGTGCGCCGTGACGGTGCGGATCTCGACGTCGGGGTGAGCGGCCAGGAGGCGCAGGATCTCGCCGCCTGCGTAGCCGGAGGCGCCGGAGACGGCGACGGAATACGTCATGCTTCTACCTTAACGGTCGGGTCCTCGACGATCTCGGGACCGGGGGCGGGGCCGGAGGCGGCGACACCGGCACTCGACCGCCGCGCGGACGCAGGCAGAAGGGCGGGGTCGCCTAGAATCGGCGGCCGCGACGTCGGCGCACGGCGATGACGCTCGGGACGAGCGTCGAAGGAGCGGTGGCGACCGAAGGCATGCGGCGACGATAGCGCGGGCGCGTTCGGCACCGCAAATCCGGGGCGTCACACGACGGCGGGAGCAGACGGCGCGGCGAAGAAGGCGCGTTCGTGCGCGCTCGACGTGAGGAAAGCGCGCCGCATCCGCTCCCGGCCGGTGTCGTCGGCCCTCGCAGCCGCGGCGGCGACATGCGCGACGGCCTGCCGGGTGGCCGCCGCGAAAGCCGGATCCGCATAGGTCGCCAGCCACGATGCGTAGGGATGCCGGGGGTCACGGGGCGCCGCGCCGAACGCTCCGGCATGGAGCCGCTCGCCCAGGTCGGTGTAGAGCCAGAAGCACGGCAGCACGGCCGCGATCACCGTGGCGTAGTCCCCACCGAAGGCGACGGCGCGCAGGTGGTCGAGGTAGGCGACCGTGGCCGGGGCGGGTTCGGTGGCGAAGGTCGCGGCGCTCACCCCGGTCTCCGGGGTCAGCCATGCCGCGTGCAGCTCCAGCTCGCCGCGGATCGCGCCGTGCGCGGCCTCCGCCCAGAACGCCTGCTCGTCGGGGGTCGGAGCGAGACGCGACGCCTCCGCGAGCACCCGCGCGTACTCGCGGAGGTAGAGGGCATCCTGCGCGAGGTAGAAGACGAAGGCGTCGCGGTCGAGAGTCCCCTCGGCGAGCGCGCGCACGAAGGGCAGCGCGTCGATGTCGCGGCGGATCGCGGCGGTCTCATGCCACCAGGCCGCGGCGACCTCCTCCGGTGTCGGCCGGGTCTCGGCCCCGCCGCGGGCCCAGAGTCCCGCCAGATGATGGATCGGGCCGTGTCCTCGCCCGACGTCCAGGTCGTCCGCCGCCCGGAGGGACTCCCGCAACCAGGCGCGCGCGGCGCGGACCGCCGTCGCCGGATCGTCGCCCCTCGCCAGTCGTGTGGCCAGAGCCGCGGACAGCGAGCAGCCGGTGCCGTGGGTGTTCTCCGTCCGGATGCGCGGCCCGGGGAACTCCGCGTGCGTACCGGCTGCCGTGTCGATCAGGGCGTCCGGCGCCTCGTCCCCGGGCAGATGCCCGCCCTTCACCAGCACCGCGGTCCCCGTATCGGCCGACAGCTCTCGCGCCGCGGCGAGCGCGTCCGCCCAGTCCGCCACCTCGCGACCGACGAGCACCGCCAGCTCCGCGAGGTTCGGGGTGACCACGGTCGCCAGGGACAGCAGATCCCGGAGCTCCAGCTCCGCGTCGGGCTGGAGCAGCCGGTCCCCCGAGGTGGCGATCATGACCGGGTCGAGCACGACGATCGGGGGCTGCGTCGCCCGGAGCCACGCGGCGACCGTCCGGATCACCTCGACGTCCGCGAGCATGCCGATCTTCACGGCGTCGATGCGGATGTCGTCGCCGACGGCGTCGAGCTGCGCCCGCAGGAAGTCCGCGGGCGGAACGTGCACGGCGCGGACGCCCTGCGTGTTCTGGGCGGTCAGGGCCGTGAGGGCGGCCATGCCGTAGCCCCCGTGCGCGGCGATCGCCTTGAGGTCGGCCTGGATGCCCGCGCCGCCGGACGGATCGCTGCCGGCGATGCTGAGCACGTGCGGCACCGCCCGCCCGAGCCACCGCCGACGGAAGGCCGCGGCGGCGGCCCGGGGATCCTCTGCCGCGCACAGCGCCGAGACCACCGCGATCCCGGCCGCACCGGCCGCGCGCAGCGCCGCCGTGTCGTCGAGGTCCACCCCGCCGATGGCGACGCACGGCAGCGCACTGCGCGCGGCGAACGCGGCGAAGCCGTCGATGCCGAGCGGGTCCGGATGGTCGGGCTTCGTGCGCGTGGGCCGGACCACGCCGACGCCGAGGTAGTCGACCGTCCCCGGCGGAAGCGCGTTCACGGCATCGAGATGGGCAGCGGTGTTCGCCGTGAGCCCGATCAGCGCCTCCGGGCCGAGAAGTTCGCGCGCGCGGAGCACCGAGGCATCCGCCTGGCCGAGGTGCACCCCGTCCACCCTGGCACCGCGGCGACGGGCCTCGACGGCGGCGTCGAGGCGATCGTTCACGACGAGCAGCGCGCGACCGTCGATGGCCACGGACAGGGCGAGGAGCTGGTCGACCGTCTCCTCGTCCGTCGCCTCCTTGTCGCGGAGCTGCACGATGCGGACCCCACCCGCCACGGCCTCGCGGACGGTCTCGACCACCCCACGAGCACCGCACAGCGACCGATCGGTGACGAGGTAGAGGGACAGGTCGACGGTCATCGGGCCTCCTCCTCAACGCGGGCGCGGGCCTGGAGATCCGCCGGGGTCACGGCGGACAGGGCGTCGAGCAGTCCGACGGCGAAGCTGCCCGGTCCGCGGGAGGTCTCCGCCGCCTGCTCGGCCGCGACCGTGTAGACGAGGGTCGCCGCGGCCACCGCCGTCCGCGCGTCGGTCTCGGTACCGCGGGCCGCCCCGAGGAAGGCCGCCATCACCGCGCCCAACGCGCAGCCGCCGCCGGTCACCCGCGTGAGCAGCTCGTGCCCATTCGCGATGCGGATCACGCGCTCCCCGTCGGTGAGGAGATCGACCGGGCCGGAGACGGCGACCACGGAACCGTGCCGGACGGCGAGCTCCCGCGCCGCCGCGGCCGCCGCCTCGGTCCCGTCCGTCGCGTCGACACCGCGGCCTCCGCTGCTGTGTCCGGCCAGCGCGAGGATCTCCGACGCGTTGCCGCGGATGGCGGTCGGGCGCAGCGCGACCAGCTCGTGGGCCAGCGCCGTCCGCACCGGGAGGGTGCCGATCGCGACGGGATCGAGCACCCACGGCGTGCCGGCGGCGCGCGCTCCGGCCACGGCCTCCCTGCTCGCCTCCCGCTGCTCCGGGGTCGGCGTCCCGAGATTGACGAGGAGCCCCGAGGCGGCAGCGGCGAACGGCTCGGCCTCGCCGACGATGTCGACCATGGCCGGCGCCGCCCCGAGCGCCAGCAGCACGTTGGCGGTGAAGCCCGTCACGACGGCGTTCGTGACGCAGTGCGTCAACGGCGGCGCAGCCCGGACCTCCTCCCGCAGCCTTCCCGCCGTGGCGGCGAGGTCGAGGACGGATTGCGGACGCACAGGATCGCTCATTGCGACATCCCTTCGCTAGTACGAACTAGATCAGGTTCGACGGGTGTGATCTCAGCCGCGGATGCGGCACCCCGTGTCACTGCCTCGCAGTCTAGCGAGCGAACGCATCGAGCAGCGCCCGCTCCTCCGTCCGCGTGAGTCCGGCGCGGCGCTCCCTGTCCACTCCCCGATCGCGCTCGTCCGCCACGACGCTTTCCGCCGTCTCGTCGAGGGGGCGGAGGGTGCCTCCGCTGCGGCGATACCGCGCGTTCGAGCGGGTCATGAATCCGCTCATCTCGGGTGGCAGCCACAGCGGCAGCGAGCGCAGCCCCGCCCAGTACGCGACACCCTCCGCGACGAGACGGTCCTCCGTGCCGACGACGAGCGGCCCGGTGTGTCCGGTGGCCGCGCGCACGGTCCGCAGCACGTCGTCCAGCTCGCGCACGTCGCCGATCGCGTTCACGGTACCGGTGACGGTGGCGGACACGACGAAGGCGGCGACATCCTCGACGTCGATGACCTGCGCCGTGCGCCCGTCGAGGGGCGGGAGCAGCACCGGCTCGTCCAGCGCCCGGAGGAACGCCGCCGCCCAGTAGCCGAAGCGATCGCTGGGGTCGCCGGCGCCGACGATGAGGCCGGGACGGACGAGGAGCGCGCGGTCGCCGAGGCTCGCCTGCACGGCGTCCTCCGCCGCGACCTTCTGCCGCGCGTAGTCGTCATCTTCACCGGCCTGCGCGGCCGGGTGCCGCGGGGCCGACTCGTCCGTCCCGACCGTCTCGTCGTCGCGGTAGACCGACATCGACGAGATGTACGTCCACCGGGCGGCCCGGTCGCCGAGCGCACGGACCGCCCCGGAGACATGAGCGGCGCGGGAGGAGACGTCGACGACGTGATCCCAATCGGTGCGCGAGACGACGTCGTAGGCGGCCTCCTCATCCCGGTCCGCCAGCACGAGGGTCGCTCCCGGCGGCGCCGGGCGTCCGCCGCGGGCGAGGCAGGTCACGGACGCTCCCGCTCCCAACGCGTGCGCGGCGATGCGCCCCGACAGCCATCCGGTTCCCCCGAGGATCAGCACATCCGTCATGTGCCCATGTCATCAGGATCGACGACTCGGGGGAAGGGCCTCCGCTCAGAGCGGAGCAGGACAGGCCCTCACGCGATCACAGGCCCTCACGCGATCACAGGCCCTCACGCGATCACAGGCCCTCACGCGAGCGCAGCCGACCACGCGAACCCAGGCCATCACGCGAGTACAGGCCACCGGCACTGCTGTCGCCTGATGCCGCGCGAGCGCCTGATGCCGCGCGGCCTCCAGGAAGCCGCGCGGCATCGTGATCAGTCGCGGAGGGCGGCGCCGAAGCGGTCCGCGGCGACGGCGACGCCCGCCATCTTCGCCTCGGAGGCCTCCGCGGCCGTGAGCGTGCGGTCGTCGGCGCGGAAGCGTAGCGCGAACGTCAGCGACTTCGATCCCTCGGGCACACCCTCGCCGCGGTAGTCGTCCACCAGCCGGACGGACTCCAGCAGGGCACCCGCGCCCTCGGCGAGAGCAGCGCGGACCTCGCCTGCCGGTACCTCGGCCGGGAGCGTGAGCGAGACGTCCTGCGTCGCGGCCGGGAACGTGGAGAGCGATGCCGCCACGATGCGTCCTCCGGCGAGCGTGAGCAGCCGGTCGAGGTCCAGCTCCAGCACGGTGGCGCGACCCGGCAGGTCGGCCTCCTCGGCGACGGCGGGATGCAGCTCGCCGACGTAGCCGATCTCCTCGCCGCCGGCGACCAGCGCACCGGTACGTCCGGGGTGGAGCGCGGCGCGCTGCGTCTGCACGACGTCGATCTCGATGCCCGCGGCGGCCCCGATCACGCGGACCGCGTCGAGCGCCTCGACGAGTCCGGCGGCCTCGGCCGCACGCCCCGGCTGACGCGGCGACACGTTGCCGGTCAGCAGCACCGCGACGTGGCGCTCCTGCGGGGGGATGGAGGCGTCGAGCGCGGCGAGCACCTCATCAGACGGCCGGACACCCAGCGGCGGGACCTCGGCGGTGCCGTACTGCACGCCGGGCTCAGGGACGAACACGGCGCCCGTCTCGAACAGCGCCAGATCGGTGAGCCCGCGCGAGATGTTGCGGTGCGCGGTCTGCAGCAGACCGGGGATGAGCGAGCGCCGCAGGAACGGCACCTGCCCGTCGAGCGGGTTCGCGAGGCGGATGCCGGGCAGGTGCTCACCGGACGCGGAGCCGTGCAGATCGTTCTGCGCCTCGGTCGTGAACGGGAACGCCGGGGTCTCGACGAATCCTGCGGCGGCGAGAGCGTTCACCACGCGGCGACGCCCCTGCTGGTGGGCCGTGAGGCCGCGGCCGGACGGCGGCGTCGGCAGCACCGCGGGGATGCGGTCGAGCCCGTGGATGCGGGCGACCTCCTCGGCGAGCGTCCACTTGTCGGTGAGGTCGGGGCGCCAGGTCGGCGGGATGACCGTCCACCCGGAGTCACCCTGGGTCCCTTCGCCGTCCGCCTGGGTCCCTGAGCCTGTCGAAGGGCTGACCTCCGCCCCGATCGTCGTGAGCGCCCCGGTGATCTCGTCGTCGGTGTAGTCGACGCCGATCAGTCCCTGCACGAAACCGCGCGGGAGCTCGATCTCGGCGACGAAGACCTCGGCGAAGAGCGCGCCACCCTCCTCCGTGAGCGTGCCACCGGCGAGCTCGACCATGAGGTCGGCCGCGCGTCGGGCTGCGACGAAGGGGATCAGCGGGTCGACGCCGCGCTCGAAGCGCTTGGACGCCTCGCTCGGGAGCTTGTGCCGGCGGGCCGTGCGGGCGATGGTCGTCGCGTCGAAGGTCGCCGCCTCGATGAGCACGTTCCGCGTGGTGTCGCTCATCTCGGTGGTGCCGCCGCCCATGACACCGGCGAGGCCGATCGGACCGGAATCGTCGGTGATGAGGAGGTCTTCGACGTGCAGCTTCCGCTCCACGCCGTCGAGCGTCGTCATCTTCTCCCCCGGCGTCGCGCGCCGGACGGTGATGCCGCCCGTGAGCTTGTCGAGGTCGTAGCCGTGCAGCGGCTGGCCGAGCTCGAGCATGACGTAGTTCGTGATGTCGATGAGCACGCCCAGCGACCGCATGCCGGCGAGGCTCAGGCGCGCGATCATCCACGGCGGGGTGGGCCGCGACGGATCGACGTCGCGCACGACCCGGGTGACGAACTCGCTCGCGCCGACCTTGCCGCGCACCGGCGCCTGATCGTCCACCACGGCCGTGTGTCCGGAACCGGGCTGCAGCTCGGCGAAGTCGCGCTCGGCGGGGTCGCGGAAGGCCGCCCCCGTGGCGTGGGCGTACTCACGGGCGACGCCGCGCACCGAGAACGCGTAGCCGCGGTCCGGTGTGACGTTGATCTCCACCGCGACGTCGTCGAGGCCGAGGAGCGCGATCGCGTCGGTGCCCACCGGTGCATCGATCCCGAGGTCGCTCAGCACGACGATGCCGTTGTGCTCGTCGCCGAGACCCAGCTCGCGAGCGGAGGCGATCATGCCGTCCGACACGTGACCGTAGGTCTTGCGGGCGGCGATGGGGAACGGCCCGGGAAGGACGGCGCCGGGCAGGGTCACGACGACCTTGTCTCCGACGCCGAAGTTGTGCGCGCCGCAGACGATCCCACGGACGCCGCCGTGCTCGGGACCGACGTCGACCTGGCACCAGTTGATGGTCTTGCCGTTGGACTGGGGCTCCGGCTCGAGCGAGACGACCTCGCCGACGACCACGGGACCCGTGATGTCGAAGCGGTGCACGTCCTCCTCTTCGAAGCCGACGGTCACCAGCGCCGCGAGGACGTCCTCGGGCGTGGCATCCGCTGCCAGATCGACGTACTCACGCAGCCACGAAAGCGGGACGCGCATCACACCACCATCCCGTACTGCTCGCTGAAACGGACATCGCCCTCGGCCATGTCGCGCATGTCCTGCACATCGCTGCGGAACATCAGGCCCCGCTCGATGCCCATGCCGAACGCGAAGCCGCTGTACACCTCGGGGTCGATCCCGGCCGCGCGCAGCACGTTCGGGTTGACCATGCCGCAGCCGCCCCACTCGATCCAGCGCGCGCCGCCCTTGAAGGTCGGGTGCCACAGGTCGAGCTCGGCGGAGGGCTCGGTGAAGGGGAAGTAGTTCGTGCGGAAGCGGGTCTTGGCCTCCGGGCCGAAGAGCTGCTTCGCGAAGTGGTCGAGCGTGCCCTTGAGGTGCGCCATCGTGATGCCCTTGTCGACGACCAGTCCCTCGAACTGCGTGAAGACCGGGAGGTGCGTCGCGTCGAACTCGTCGGTGCGGTACACGCGGCCCGGGCACAGCACGTAGATGGGGACCTCGCGGTTCAGCATCGACCGCACCTGCACCGGGCTCGTGTGCGTGCGCATGACGAGGTGGCGCGAGGTCGGGTCGACGTAGAAGGTGTCCTGCTCCTGACGGGCGGGGTGATCGACGTCGAAGTTCAGGGCGTCGAAGTTGAACCACTCGTGCTCGAGCTCCGGCCCCTCCGCGATCTCCCACCCCATGCCGACGAAGATGTCCTCGACGTGGTCCTGCAGGAGAGCGAGCGGGTGCCGGGCGCCCACGCGCGTCCGCGACGGGACGGCGGTGATGTCGACGCGCTCGGCCTCGAGGCGCGCGGCGACCTCGGCGGCGGCCAGCTCGGCCTCCTTCGCCGCGAGCGCCTGGTTCACACGACCGCGGCCCTGACCGACGAGCTTGCCGAACGCGGCCTTGTTCTCGGGGGCGACCTGGCGCATCGAGGCGTTCAGGACCGCGAGCGGCGATCCCTCCGCGACGTGCGCCGCACGGGCGGCTTTCAGCGCGGCGGTGTCGGCGGCCGCCTCGATCGCCGCGAGGGCGTCGGCGACAGCGGCTTCGACCGCTTCGGGGGTGATTTCCGGAGACTCTGACACGGGAGTCGAGTCTACCGGCGCGGGACGGGCGTCCCGCGCCGGTAGCGGCTCAGAGGCCGGGAGCGCCAGAGCTGTTGGCGTCGAACTTGCCCAGCCCGCGCTGCGCCACGATGAGCGACGTGTTCGTCTCGCCGTCGTGCTGGCGAGGGTCCGCCTCGTCCGGCCCGGCCTTCGCCGAGCGCTTCGCCCGCCGCTGCAGGCGGTAGGCGATGTAGGAGAGCACCAGACAGACGGCGACGTACATCGAGCCGCCGACGATCGCGGCGGGGATCAACGGCGACCCGTAGGGCGCCTGATTGCCGATCTGGTTGATGACGTACAGCAGCTCCTGGTACGTGATGATGAAGCCGAGCGCGGTGTCCTTCAGCGCCACCACGAGCTGCGCGATGATCACGGGCATCATCGCCCGGACGGCCTGCGGGATGAGGATGAAGTACATGACCCCGGTCTTGCGCAGGCCGATCGCGTAGCCAGCCTCCTTCTGTCCGCGCGGCAGCGACTCGATCCCGGCACGGAGTACCTCCGCGAGCACGGAGCCGTTGTAGACGATGAGCGCGATGACCACCGCGTAGTACGGGGGCATCCGGATGCCGATGACCGGGAGGCCGTAGTACAGCAGCATCATGAGGATCAGGACGGGGATCGCCCGCATGATCTCGATGATCCACCGCACCGGTTCGCGCACCCAGGCGTGCTCGGAGAGGCGGCCGATGCCGAGGACGAAACCGAGGACCAGCGAGCCGACACCGGCGACGGCGAAGGCGGAGAGCGTGCTGAGCAGGCCCTCCCCGAACCGCACCCAGACCGCCGAGTAGGTGAAGATGTTCCACTTCTCCGCGGAGAACTGGCCGGTGGCGTACAGGCGCCAGACCACCCAGCCGAGCACGGCGAGGACGACGAGGATCGTGACGGCACCGATGATCCGGTTGCGGGCGACCGCGCGGGGGCCCGGGACGTCAAACAGGACGGAACTCATCGCGCGATCCTCCACTTGTTCTCGAGCACGCGCTGCACCCAGCTCAGGAGCAGCACGAGCACGACGAAGATGACCATCACCCAGAGCAGCACGACGAGGGCGTTCTCGCCCCGCTCGCTGAGTGCCGCCCGGATCGTGCCGAGGTTGACCACCGAGAAGCCGGCGGCCACCGTGGTGTTCTTCATGAGGGCGATCAGCACGCTCATGAGCGGCGGGACCACGGACCGCGTGGCCTGGGGTAGCACGACGAAGCGCATGACCTGGCCGAAGTTGAGGCCGATGGCGCGTGCCGCCTCCGCCTGTCCGACCGGCACCGTGTTGATGCCGGCGCGGATCGCCTCCGCGACGTACGTGGCGGTGTAGATGCCGAGGGCGATCGTGGCCAGCAGCAGGGAGTTGACCCGCTCCCCCAGCAGGATCGGAAGGCAGAACGCGAAGAAGAACATCACCAGCGTGAGCGGGGTGTTTCGGATCCAGTTCACGTACACGGCGCCCACGCCGCGCGCGATCGGGACCGGGGACACGCGGGCCGCTCCGACGATGAGTCCGAGCACCACGGCGATGAGGCCACCGCCGAGGAACAGCGCGATGGTTCCCCACAGCGCTTCACCCCAGAGGTCGAGGTGGTCCGAGATCACTCCCACTGCTGTGCCTTTCGGTTCGTTTCCGCGTCAGATCGACGCCGAGGAGGACGGGGGCGGCCGGTCGGACCGACCGCCCCCGGAGAGATCAACCGACCGGGTCGACCTCGGGCTGCTCGGCCTTCACACCGGAGGCGCCGAGGTTGTTGTCGAAGATCTGCTGCCAGATGTCGCCGCCGTCGGTGAGCTGCGTGTTGAAGTACTCGACGAGTGCGTCGTCGCCCTTCGCCACACCGATGCCGTAGCGCTCCTCGCTGAACGGCTCGCCGACGACCTTGAGGTTGTCGGGGTCCTGCGCCGCGTAGCCGATGAGGATGGCCTCGTCAGTGGTGACCGCGTCGACCTGACCGTTCTTGAGGTCCTCGACGCACTTGGAGTACGTGTCGTACTCCTTCGTCTTCACCTCGGGGTAGTTCTCCTTGATGTTCTGAATCGGCGTCGAACCCGTCGCCGAGCAGACCGTCGTCGAGGAGTCCAGGTCGTCGACGCTCGCGATGTCACTGTCGGCGGCGACGAGGAGGCCCTGGCCGGTGACGAAGTAGGGACCGGCGAAGGCGATCTGCTCCTTGCGCTTGTCCGTGATCGAGTAGGTGCCGACGTAGTAGTCGATGTCACCGTTGACGATGGCCTGCTCGCGGTTCGCGGAGGCGATCGCCTGGAACTCGATCTTCTCGGGGTCGACACCGAGGGATGCCGCCATCCAGCGGGCGATGTCGACGTCGAAGCCGGTGCGCTCGTTCGTCACGGGGTCGAGGTAGCCGAGACCGGGCTGGTCCTCCTTGACGCCCACCTTGACGGTGCCCGACGAGGAGATGCGGTCGAACGTGGGGCTCCCCTCGATCGTGACGTCCTCCTCGACGGTCCAGGGCGTGCTGCTCGAGGCGTCGCCCTCGTCGCTGCCCGAGGTGCCGGTGCTCGACGGCGTGCCGCTGTTGCAGGCCGTGAGCGCGAGCAGCGCCACCGTGGCGATCCCGAATCCGGCCAGTGTCCGTGTACGTCGCATGTGCGTCTCCTTCATGTGCTGTGCTGTGGGTGCGGGGTCTGGGGAAGTCAGTGCGTGAGGAGCTTCGAGAGGAAGTCCTTCGCGCGGTCGCTCTTCGGGTTCGTGAAGAACTCCTCGGGCGTGGCCTCCTCGACGATGCGGCCGTCCGCCATGAAGACGACCCGGTCGGCCGCCTTGCGCGCGAAGCCCATCTCGTGGGTGACGACGATCATCGTCATGCCCTCCTGGGCGAGCTCGACCATGACGTCAAGGACCTCGTTGATCATCTCCGGGTCGAGCGCGCTCGTCGGCTCGTCGAAGAGCATGACCTTCGGCTGCATGGCCAGGGCCCGCGCGATCGCGACGCGCTGCTGCTGGCCGCCGGAGAGCTGCGCGGGGAGCTTGTTCGCCTGCTGCGCGACGCCGACGCGCTTGAGGAGCATCATGGCCTCCGCCTCGGCGTCGGACTTCTTGAGTCCGCGGACCTTGATCGGGCCGAGCGTCACGTTCTCGAGGATCGTGAGGTGCGCGAAGAGGTTGAAAGACTGGAAGACCATGCCGACGTCGGCCCGCAGGTGCGCGAGAGCCTTGCCCTCCGCGGGCAGCTCCTTGCCGTCGATGCGGATCGAGCCGCTGGTGATGGTCTCCAGGCGGTTGATCGTGCGGCAGAGCGTCGACTTGCCCGAGCCGGAGGGGCCGATCACGACGACGACCTCCCCCGCGTTGACGGTGAGGTCGATGTCGCTGAGCGCCTGGAACTCGCCGTAGTGCTTCTGGACGTTCTCGACGACGACGAGCGGGGTTTCAGAGGTCATCATTTCTCCAAACTAGCCACGCGATGCGCGCGGTTCCAGGCACCACGGTGAGGTTTACACGTTCGTAATCACCTGATCGCGGCGCCAATGCATCCTCGCAGGGGCACCCCACGGCCCGCCCCCTCGGGCCGCGGGATCGCCCTGCTGCCACGCTCCCAGCGACAGCAGGCAGCAGGTGTCCGATCGTGTGCGATCGACCTCACCCTGGCAGAGCCCGCGCACGGCTGTCAGGGATCTTGAGGATTTCTTGAGGGGGCGCCGGTCACCGGCGCAGATCGCGGTAGTACTGCTCCGCGCCGGGGTGCAGGGGCACCGGCCCGGTGAAGATCGCCGACCGGCGGTCCAGCAGCGCCGCCGCCGGCACGTCGGCCGCGAGCGCGGTACGCGCCGCGAACAGGCCCGCGACGAGATCGTGCACCACGCCGGGCGGGGTGCTGCCGGCGGTGACGAGGTAGTTCGGCACCGCCAACGTCGTCACCGAGGCATCGAGGCCGTAGGTGCCTGCAGGCACGTCGGCGGGCCGATACGCGTGGGAGTACCGCTCGTTGACCGCGTTCACCCAGTCCTGCTCGACCGGGAGCAGGCGCACGTCGATGGTGCCCGCGAGGTCCGCGATGCCAGGTGTCGGCAGCCCGCCCACCCAGAAGAAGCCGTCGATCTCGCCCCGCTCCATCGCGGCGATCGACCCGCCGAGGTCGAGCTGCGGGTCGTCGACCGCCTCGGCCGCGACGCCGGCCGCGTGGAGCACGCGCGTGGCGATCACGTTCACGCCCGAGTTCTCCGCGCCGAGGGAGATCGTCCGTCCGGCGAGGTCCGCGAGGTCTTCGACGGCCGAGTCGTCCCGCACGACGATCTGCAGGTACTCGTCGTAGAGGCGGGCGACCGCCTGCACATCCAGCGGCTCGGCGAAGGCGCCCGTCCCCGCCACGGCATCGGCGGCCGCATCGCCCTGCGCGAAGCCGAGGAGGGCCTCCCCCGCGCTCACGCGCAACAGGTTGTCCACCGATCCCGCCGTCACCTCCGCCGTGAGGTCGACGTCGAGCTCACGCGACAGCTCTGTCGCGAGGTGGCTGCCGTAGTCGTGGTACACACCGGTGGGGCTGCCCGCGGCGAGCACGGCGACGGTCTGCGTCCAGTCCTCGGAACGCGGACTGCACGCGCTCAACGCGACCGCCGCCACGAGCGCGAGCATCCCGGCGACGACACGCCGCCCCCGCCCGCTCACGCTGCCGCCTCCGCGGGGAGGACGAGGGCTACGAGGAGCCCGCCGCCGTCGGCGCCGCGCACCCGCAGCTCGCCCCCGACCGTCGCCAGGAGGTCGGTCGCGATCGCCAGCCCCAGACCGGTTCCCGGCATGTCGCCGCTGTCCGCGCTCCGCCAGAAGCGGTCCGCCGCCGACGACGCATCCTCCGGTGACAGCCCGGGACCGTGGTCGCGCACGGTGAGCTGGCATTCGTCGCCCGCGCGCTGCGCACCGACCTCGATGGACGAGCCCTCCGGCGAGTACTTCACCGCGTTGTCGATCGCGGCGTCGAGCGCGCTCTCCACGATGGTGCGGTCGGTGATCGTCATGACCGACGACTCCCCCGTCCGGCGCAGCACGATGGCCCGCTGCGCCGCCACCTCCTGCCAGGCCTCGACCCGGCGGCCGGCGACGGCGGCGAGATCGACCGCCGACATCGTGGAGTCGGTGCGACCGCCGCGGGCGAGTCCGAGGAGGGTCTCCAAGATGCGGGTCATCCGCCGGCCCTCTTCCCTGGTCTCCTCCACGTCGTGGTCCCACTCGCGTCCCAACCCCGTCGCGAGGTGCTCGACGCGCAGCAACAGCGCGTTGAGCGGATTCCGCAGCTCGTGCGAGGCGTTCAGCGCGAACTCCTGCTGTCTCGTCATGACGCGCTCGATCTCATCGGCCATGCCGTTGAACACCCGCGTCATTCGCCGCAGCTCGGGCGGGCCGGTGCCTTCGGCCACCCGGGCGTCCATCTCCCCCCGCTCGATCGCCGCCATCGCCTCGTCGAGACGGCGCACCGGCGAGAGCACCCAGCGCGCGAGCCCCGCGACCAAGAGGATGCCGAGCGCGCTGAGCAGCACGACGATGAGTGCGAGCACGAGCGTCTGCCGCAGGATGACGGTCTGCGGGGTGTCCGTGCCGCCCCTGACGAGCACCGCACCGATCACATCGCCGTCGTCGAACACGGGTTCCACCAGCGCCGCATCGGACACGACCCACGGGGAGGACGTCGGTTGCTCGGCGCGGCGACCGGAGAGCGCCAGCCGCACCCGCTGCGCATCCTCCTCCGCCAGCACCGCGTCTCCGTGGTCACCGGCCGCCCAGGGGCTGCCGGTGAGATCGAACACGGTCACCTCGATTCCGTAGACCTCCTGGAATCGACGGACCTCGGCGTCCATCACCGCCGGACTCCCGGAGCGCAGCGCCTGTCGGGCGCTCGTCGCGAAGTACCCGAGGTCGCCGAGCTGCTCGGCATAGAACGACTGCTGGACGCTGCGTGCCGCGCTCCACCCGGTCACGCCGCCGAGTGCGACGAGCACGATGATCAACGGCACGAGGAAGACGACGGTCAGGCGGCGGCGCACGCGTCAGGCCCCCGCGAGCCGGTAGCCGACGCCGCGCACGGTCTCGATGAACGCGCGATCGCCGCTCTTCTTCCGGATGGCCGCCACGTGCACCTCGAGGGAGTGGCCGAAGCCACGCCAATCGGTGTTCCAGACCTCGCGGATGAGGCGCTCCTTCGGCACCGCGACACCCGGATACCGCGCGAGCACGCCCACGATGTCGAACTCCTTGCGGGTGAGCGCCAGCGGCACCCCGCCGACCTGCACCTCCCGCGCGACGAGGTCGATCTGCACCGCGCCGCCTTGCAGCAGCACGCGGGTGTCCGGCTCCGTCCGCAGCGGCCGCGATCGTCGGGTGACCGCCTCGATCCGCGCCAGGAGCTCGTGCACGTCGTAGGGCTTCACCACGAAGTCGTCGGCACCGGCGCGCAGTCCCTTGATGCGCTCGGCGACCTGGTTACGCGCGGTGACGATGACGATCGGCACGTCGGAGCGCCCGCGGATGCGGCGGCAGAGGTCGATGCCGTCGACATCCGGCAGCCCGAGGTCGAGCAGCACCACCTCGGTGTCGGCATCGAGGTGCTCCAGCGCCGCGGCCCCGTCGGCCGCATGCAAGGTGGCATAGCCCGAGCGCGCGAGGAAGGCCTGCAAGGCCCCCGCCACCCGCTCGTCGTCCTCGACGATCAGTATCCGCATCCCGCGTCCCGTTCTTCGCCGGGTCAGCCGGTGGAGGCCGCGCGTTGGGCGAACGCGCTCTCATACAGGCAGACACTCGCCGCGGTGGCCAGGTTGAGCGATTCGGCGCGCCCGAAGATCGGCAACCGGAGGACACGGTCGGCCTGCGTCAGCGCCTCATCCTCGAGCCCACGCGCCTCGTTGCCGAACAGCCAGGCGGTCGGCTCGCCCAGCACGCCGTCGGCGCGTGCCGCGAGGAGGTCGTCCCCCTTCACGTCCGCCGCGAGGATCTGCAGGCCCGCACCGTGTGCCCGTCGGACGACCTCGTCGAGCTCACCGCCCACCGAGACCGGAAGGTGGAAGAGCGAGCCGGTCGTCGCCCGCACCACCTTGGGGTTGTACGGATCGACCGTGCGACCGGTGAGCACGACGGCATCGGCGCCGGCGGCGTCGGCGGCCCGGATGATGGTGCCGAGGTTGCCAGGGTCGCGCACCTCCTCGCAGATCGCGACGAGACGCGGTGCCGCATCGAAGATGTCCCGCACCGAGGTCGGCGTCTGACGGACGACCGCGACGAGCCCCTGCGGGGTCACCGTGTCGGCCATCGCGTGGAGGACGTCCTCGCTCACGTACTCGACGTCGACGTCCGCCTCCGCGGCGGCGGCGCGGATGTCCGCGTGCTTCTCCCAGCCGTGCGGGGTCGCGAAGAGCTCGACGATCGCTTCGGGGCGGTACGTCAGGGCCTCGCGGACGGACTGCGGACCTTCCAGCAGGAAAAGACCGGTCTCGGTGCGGGCGCTGCGCTTGGTCAGCTTGGCGACGGCACGGACTCGGGGGGAACGGGGGTTCTCCAGCACGAACTCAGTCTACGGTCAGCCCGACACCGCCCGGATACGCGGAACGGGCGCCTTCCCGGAGGAAGACGCCCGTTCGGAAGCGAGATGCTTACGCCGCGGACTTCGGCGCGTTGACGTCGGAGGGCAGAGCCTTCTTCGCCGTCTCGACCAGCGTCGTGAACGTCGCGGCGTCGTTCACCGCGAGGTCGGCGAGCATGCGACGGTCGACCGTGACACCCGCGAGGCCCAGACCCTGGATGAAGCGGTTGTACGTCATGCCGTTCTGGCGGGCCGCAGCGTTGATGCGCTGGATCCACAGACGACGGAAGTCGCCCTTGCGCTTGCGACGGTCCCGGTACGAGTAGACCAGGGAGTGGATGACCTGCTCCTTGGCCTTCCGGTAGAGGCGCGAACGCTGACCGCGGTAGCCGGAGGCGCGCTCGAGGATGACCCGACGCTTCTTGTGGGCGTTGACCGCCCGCTTGACTCTTGCCATTTTCCTGTGTTCCTATCCTGCGATCGGGCGCGTCAGCGACCGAGAAGCTTCTTCGCGACCTTGAAGTCCGCCTTCGCGAGCACCTGGTCCTGGTTCAGACGACGGGTGCGACGGCTCGACTTGTGCTCGAGGTTGTGGCGCATCCCGGCCTGCTGCTTCTTCAGCTTGCCGCTGCCGGTGATCTTGAAGCGCTTCTTAGCACCCGAGTGGGTCTTCTGCTTCGGCATCTTCTCTTCCTTCGTATGGCGCCTTCTCAGGCGACGGTGTCAACCCGCGGTGCGGGAGTTCTGGGGGCGGACCTACTCCGCCTTGGCGTCCGCGGAGGCGTCCGCGTCGTTCTTCGCCTCGCGCGCGGCCTGCTTGTTCGCGGCGCGCACGGCGTTCTGCTCCTGCTTCGCCTCGGACTTGCTCTTGTGCGGCGCGACGACCATCACCATGTTGCGGCCGTCGATGGTCGGGTTGGACTCGACCGTGCCGAACTCGGCGACGTCCTCGGCGAACTTGCGCAGCAGACGGACACCCTGCTCCGGGCGAGACTGCTCTCGACCGCGGAAGAGGATCATGGCCTTGACCTTGTCGCCGGCCTTGAGGAAGCCCTCGGCGCGCTTGAGCTTCGTCGTGTAGTCGTGCGCCTCGATCTTCAGACGGAAGCGGACTTCCTTGAGGATCGTGTTCGCCTGGTTGCGACGCGCTTCCTTTTCCTTCTGCGCGGCCTCGTACTTGAACTTGCCGTAGTCCATGATCTTGACGACGGGCGGCTTCGAGTTCGGGGCGACCTCGACGAGGTCGAGATCGGCTTCCTGGGCGAGACGCAGCGCTGCCTCGATGCGGACAACGCCGATCTGCTCACCCGCGGGGCCGACGAGGCGGACCTCGGGGACGCGGATGCGCTCATTGGTACGGGGATCGCTGATGCGGAGCTCCTTAGACGATGTGATTCGGCCACCGTGATGCGGTCTGCATCCCGGGCGAAATCGAAGTCGTCCCCCCACCCGCCGGCGTTCAGATACCGGCTTCGCACCCTGTCTACCGGCCCTCTCGTGACGAGCGGAGCCGGCGGAGCGCAAGACCCGGTAGCCTGGAACGGCAAGCGCGGGTGGGAAGTGAATCCTCTTTCGTTCCGGAGCATGACGCTCCGGAGCCCGCCAAAGTCTAACAGAAAGCAAGGCGAAGTGACGAACCAGGCATCGGACGAGGCGGCCCGCGAGCGCGAGGAGCGATGGGCTCGGCAGGAGGAGGCAGCCTCCTCGGCCGTCCGTGACATCGCCGACGTCCCCGCCGTCGAGGTGATCACGACCGCCGCCGTGCACCTCATGAGCGCCGCGGCCGTGAAGCTCGGCCTGGCGGACGACCCCGAAGCCGCGGCCCAGCTCGACCTCGATGAGGCACGGAAGCTCATCAACGCCCTGGCAGGGCTCATCACCGCCGGCGCCCCTGAGATCAGCGACATGCACGCCCGCTCGTTGCGCGACGGCCTCCGGTCGCTGCAGCTCGCCTTCCGCGAGGCCTCGACCATCCCCGACCCGATCGGCAAGGGCCCGGGCGAGAAGTGGACCGGTCCCGTCACCTGATCCGGCCGAAGCTCCGCCTCAGATGCTGCGGCGGAGCTTGACCGTCAGCGAGTCGGCGAGGACGGCGATGCGGTCGTCCGCGGCCCAGCGCTGAGCGAGTCGTCCGAGCACGGCATCCAGGACCTCGCGCTCCAAGCCGTCGACGAGCTCCAGCACGACGATGAGCTCGGGTCCGCGGAGCCGGGCGTCCGGGTCTCCCGGCGCGACCGCGACGTCGATCACGGCGAGCTCGTGGGCGATGCTCTCCCGAAGGGCGGTGACGACCTCGGGAGAGAGGAAGCTCGGCTCCCACGCGTGTCCCTGCGCCACGGCCCAGACGGCGGGGCGGCGGATCACGAACTCGGTGTCGGACGTGGGGTCCAGCACGATGAGATCGGTGTCCTCCGACGACGCGGCCAGGGCCGCGCGGACGGCCTCGACCGGGATGGGGCGTGCCGACGGATCCCAGCGCTGCATCGTCTCGACCGACGAGAACACTGGCTGGACGCGGCGCCCGTCCGGGGCGGCCACGGTGACGATCGAGAGCTCCTGCGTCTTGTCCACCGCGAGACCGCTGGGCGCCACCCCCTCCTCGCCCTTCTCCGCGATCAGGGGCACGAGGACCCGGGCGGAGCGGAACGCGTCGACGACCTCGGCCTGGCTCCCCTCGCCCGCACGGAAGCGGTGCAGCGCCGCGAGGAGAGCCGGGTCCGCCGAGCCGTCGTCCGCCGCATGCGGGTTCGACTCGAAGCTGCGGCCCTCCCAGGGGACGCCGGCGGAATCGGCCCGGTTGTGCGACTCGGGGCCGCAGGCGTGGGGGTCAGTCTCCGGCGACATCCAGGGCCTCCGCGAGCGTGAAGGCGCCCGCGTACAGAGCCTTGCCGACGATGGCCCCCTCGACGCCCAGGGGCACGAGGTCGCGCAGCGCGGCGATGTCGTCGAGGTTCGAGATGCCGCCGGACGCGACGACCGGCTTCGGCGTGCGCGAGGTCACCTCGCGCAGGAGCTCGAGGTTCGGACCGCGCAGCGTGCCGTCCTTGGTCACATCGGTGACGACGTAGCGGCTGCAGCCGGCGTCCTCGAGGCGCTCGAGCACCTCCCAGAGGTCGCCGCCCTCCTTCGTCCAGCCCCGCGCGGCGAGCGTCGTGCCACGGACGTCGAGGCCGACGGCGATCGCCTCCCCGAACCGGCTGATCACGTCGGCCGCCCACTCCGGGTTCTCCAGCGCGGCGGTGCCGAGGTTGATGCGCGCGGCACCGCTCTCCAGCGCGGCTTCCAGGCTCGCGTCGTCCCGGATGCCGCCGGAGAGCTCGACATTGACGTTCTTGAACTGCTTGATGACCTTGCGCAGGATCGGCGCGTTGCTCCCGCGACCGAACGCCGCGTCCAGATCGACGAGGTGGATCCAGGAGGCTCCCTGCGAGACCCACTCCCCTGCCGCGTCGAGCGGGTCGCCGTAGCTCGTCTCGGTCCCGGCCTCCCCCTGGGTGAGACGGACCGCCTTGCCGCCGGCGACGTCGACCGCGGGAAGGAGCGTGAGCGAGGGGGACTGCGCGAAGTCGTTCATGGGGTCCTTGGTTCGGGTGGGTCTGCGGCCCGAGCGGGCACGAGAGACGAGGGTAGTCCGCCGCGGGGCGCGGGACAAACCGCGTGACGCCGGGCGCCGACGCGGCTCGGGGTCAGAGGCTCTGCACCCAGTTCCGGAGCAGCCGGATGCCGGCGTCCCCGGACTTCTCCGGGTGGAACTGCGTCGCCGAGAGCGGGCCGTTCTCGACGGCCGCGAGGAAGGGGCCGCCGTACTCCGCCCAGGTCAGCACGGGCTGCGGGAACGGCGGGATCACGTCGAGCTCCCAGGACTGCGCCGCATAGGAGTGCACGAAGTAGAAGCGCTCCTGCTCGATCCCGCGGAACAGGACGGTGTCCTTCCCCGGCTCGACGGTGTTCCAGCCCATGTGCGGCAGCACGGGCGCGTTGAGTTCCGTCACGGCGCCCGGCCACTCGCCGAGGCCCGCGGTGTCGTGCCCCCGCTCGACGCCGTGCTCGAAGAGCACCTGCATGCCGACGCAGATGCCGAGCACCGGTCGGCCGCCCGCGAGACGACGGCCGATGATCTCGTCGCCGCCGTGGGCGTGCAGAGCGTCCCGCACCGCCTGGAAGGCCCCGACACCGGGCACGACGAACCCGTCCGCCTCGAGCGCCTCGGCGCGGTCGCGCGTGAGGACGGCGTCGGCTCCCGCGGCGACGAGGGCCTTGACCGCGGAGTGGACGTTGCCGGACTCGTAGTCGAAGACGGCGACCCGGGGCGCGGCGCTCACAAGGCTCCCTTGGTGGACGGGATGCCGTCGACGAGGGGATCCAGCGCCTTCGCCTGACGGAACGCCCGCGCGAATGCCTTGAACTCGGCCTCGGCGATGTGGTGCGGGTCGCGCCCGCCCAGCACCCGGACGTGCACGGTCAGCGCGGCGTTGAAGGTGATGGCCTCGAAGACGTGCCGCACGAGTGATCCCGTGAAGTGCCCGCCGATCAGGTGGTGCTCGAAGCCGGCCGGCTCCCCCTCGTGCACGAGGTAGGGGCGACCGGAGATGTCGACGACGGCCTGCGCCAGGGCCTCGTCCAGCGGGACGAGGGCGTCGCCGTACCGGGAGATGCCGGACTTGTCTCCGAGGGCTGCCAGGATCGCCTGGCCGAGCACGATCGAGACGTCCTCCACGGTGTGGTGGGCGTCGATGTGGGTGTCCCCGGAGGCCCGCACGGTGAGATCCGTCAGCGAGTGCTTGGCGAACGCCGTGAGCATGTGGTCGAAGAACGGCACCGAGGTGTCGATGCGGCTCGCACCGGTGCCGTCGAGGTTCAGCTCGACCTCGACGGTGGACTCCGACGTGCTGCGCACGCGGCTCGCGGTGCGTGCGGTGGGCGCGGGGATGGTCATGATGCCGATCCTATCGAGGCCAGGGCGTCCAGGAACGCCGTCGTCTCCGCCTCGGTGCCGGCGCTGACGCGCAGGTGGCCGGGGATGCCGACGTCGCGGACGAGCACCCCGCGGTCGTACAGCTGCTGCCACGTCGCCCGCGGATCCGCGACGCCGCCGAACAGCACGAAGTTGGACCACGAGAGGTGCGGGGTGTATCCGAGGGCTTCGAGCGTCGCCGTGATGCGGTCACGCTGCTCCACGATCTCCTGCACCATGCCGAGCATGACGTCGGCGTTGCGGAGGGCGGCGACCGCGGCGGCCTGCGTCAGAGCGCTCAGGTGGTACGGCAGTCGCACGAGCCGGAGCGCGTCGATGAACGCCGGATCGGCCGCGAGGTAGCCGACGCGGGCACCGGCGAAGGCAAAGGCCTTGCTCATGGTGCGGGAGACGGCGAGCCGCGGCCGTCCTTCCAGGAGGGTGAGGGCCGACGCCGCATCCCGTGGCGCGAACTCCTGGTAAGCCTCGTCGACGATCACGACGCCGCGGGCCGCCTCGTAGACGGCCTCCACCACGTCGAGCCCCAGCGGGGTGCCGGTCGGGTTGTTCGGCGAGCAGAGGATCACGATGTCGGGGTCGGCCGCGCGCACCTGCTCCGCCGCCTCCTCCGGGGTGACCGTGTAGTCGGGCTGACGGGTGCCGGCGATCCAGGACGCACCGGTCCCCTTCGCGATGAGCGGGTACATCGAGTACGTGGGGCCGAAGCCGAAGGCCGTGCGCCCCGGTCCGCCGAAGGCCTGGAAGATGTGCTGCAGCACCTCGTTGGATCCGTTGCCCGCCCAGATCTGCTCCGACGTGAGGCCGTGCCCCAGGTAGTCGGCGAACGCCTCCCGCAGCGTGGTGAACTCACGGTCCGGGTACCGGTTCACGTCTCGGATCGCCACCGCGATGTCGTCGAGGATGTCGCTGGCGACCTCGTCGGGAACAGGATGCGTGTTCTCGTTGACGTTGAGGGCGACCGGCAGCGGGGCCTGAGGTGCGCCGTACGGGGTGAGTCCGCGCAGATCGTCGCGGAGCGGGAGATCGTTGAGGGAGAAGGTCACCCTTCCCATCTTAAGAGGAGCACGGAGGGCCGAGGTCATCGTGACGATCGGATCGTCAGGGATCGGAGGCAGGACCTCGGACTCCGCGTCAGTCGGTGTACCGTGCCGGGAGCGCGAGCTCCTGGCCGACCTGGAGCTCACCGCCGCGCAGGAGGTTCATCCGGCTGATCTCGCCGATGACATCCCGCGGGTCGGCGGCGGGAGCGATGCTGCTCGCGATCGACCAGAGCGTGTCACCGGGCATGACCGTGACGGTCTCGACGGAGACGGCCGGTGCGTCTACACCGGAGGCGATCGCGCTGCCCCCACCGATGGCGGCGAAGGCGATACCCGCAGCGAGCGGGACGGAGGCGAGCGCGAGCAGGGTGCGGCGGCCGCGGGCCGTGATCCGCAGCCGGGTGGCCGGACGGGCCGATGCCGGAAGGGCGGTCGCGGTGCTGAGGCTCATGCTGCTCATGTCTGCTCCTTACTGTCCCGGCGCCGGAGCCCGGGGAGGTTGGCGTAGCTTTCGCATCCGCGCCTCGGCCGGGAGCCGTGGATGCGAAGCTACGTTCCGAAGATATCTTCGAGTTCGAACATCTGTCAAGCTTTCTTCGAAACCATGCCCCGCGAATCGCCCGACACGCTCGAACAGATCTTCCAGATCGGCACGTTTCTCGGATACGGTTTCGATAAGGACACCCCACCACGGGCCACCGACATTCGAAGCGGCACGTCGGATCACGCAGTGAAGGAGCACCATGAGCGACACCTCAGCCCTCGAGTCCGAGGCGCCGCGCACCCGTCGTCGCAAGAACCTCAGCCCGAAGCAGATGGCGATCCTCGAGGTCATCCAGGCCTCGATCGCACAGAACGGCTATCCGCCGAGCATGCGCGAGATCGGCGACGCCGTCGGGCTCAAGTCGCTGTCCAGCGTCACCCACCAGCTCGGCCAGCTCGAGCTCAGCGGCTACCTGCGGCGCGACCCGGGCAAGACTCGCGCGATGGAGGTCCTCATCGACCTCCCCGGTACCGGCGCGGAGAACCCGGCGGATGTGGTGACTCCTGTCGGCGATGCTGCACTCGTGCCGCTGGTCGGGCGGATCGCCGCGGGCGTGCCGATCACGGCGGACCAGCAGGTCGAAGAGATCTTCCCGCTCCCCCGGCAGCTCGTCGGCAAGGGCGACCTCTTCATGCTCAAGGTGTCCGGGGAGTCGATGATCGACGCCGCCATCTGCGACGGCGACTGGGTCGTCGTGCGCTCGCAGAACACGGCGGAGAACGGCGAGATCGTGGCCGCCATGCTCGACGGCGAGGCGACCGTCAAGGTGCTCCGGCGTCGCGACGGCCACACGTGGCTGCTCCCCCGCAACTCCGCGTTCGAGCCGATCCTGGGCGACGAGGCGGTCGTGCTCGGCAAGGTCGTCGCGGTCATGCGCGCCGTCTGAGGCACCGCATCGTCGGTGAGACGAGAACGATGGCCCTCCCGGTCGCACCGGGAGGGCCTTCGTGTGTCCGGGGACGACCGCGTCAGGCGGTGACCACCACGTCTTCGCGCACGCGCCGCGTGGCCTCGACGATGTTCCGCAGCGACGCCGTGGTCTCGGCGTAGCCGCGGGTCTTCAGACCGCAGTCCGGGTTCACCCAGAGCTGACGGAGAGGGATCTCCTCCACCGCACGCCGCAGCAGGGACTCGACCTCCTCCACGGTGGGCACGCGCGGCGAGTGGATGTCGTACACGCCGGGGCCGATGCCGTGGTCGAAGCCCACCTCGGCGATGTCCGCGACGACCTCCATGCGGCTCCGGGCCGCCTCGATGGACGTGACGTCCGCGTCGAGCGCACGGATCGCGTCGATCACCACGCCGAACTCCGAGTAACAGAGGTGGGTGTGCACCTGGGTCGCCGCCGCAGCCCCGCCCGTGGCCAGACGGAACGAGGCGACAGACCAGTCGAGGTACGCCGGCTGGTCGGCCTGCTTCAACGGGAGCAGCTCCCGGAGCGCCGGCTCGTCGACCTGGATCACCTGGATGCCCGCGGCCTCCAGATCGGCGATCTCATCGCGCAGCGCCAGCGCCACCTGGTTCGCCGTCTCCCTCAGCGGCTGGTCGTCGCGGACGAAGGACCACGCGAGGATCGTGACGGGGCCCGTGAGCATCCCCTTCATGTGCTTCGCCGTGAGCGACTGGGCGTACGCCGACCAAGCGACCGTGATGGGCGCGGGACGCGAGACATCGCCCCAGAGGATCGATGGACGCGTCGCTCGCGAGCCGTACGACTGCACCCAGCCGTGCTGCGTGACCGCGAAGCCGTCGAGGTGCTCAGCGAAGTACTGCACCATGTCGTTGCGCTCCGGCTCGCCGTGCACGAGGACGTCGAGACCGAGGTCCTCCTGCAGGGAGACGACCGCGGCGACCTCACGGCGCAGGAACTCCTCGTAGTCGTCCTCGGGGATCTCGCCGCGGAGGAACTGCGCGCGGGCGCGGCGGATGTCGCCGGTCTGCGGGAAGGAGCCGATCGTCGTCAGGGGCAGCGCCGGCAGGCCGAGGGCGTTCTGCGCCTCCTCCCGCTCCTGGTACGGGGCCCGGGCGAAGTCGGCGTCGCTCAGCGCGCGAGAACGCACCGCACCGTCGCGCACACCGGGAGCGGTCAGGCGGTCCTGCAGCGCAGCGGTCGCCGCGTCCAGCTCGGCCGCGATCGCCGTGCGCCCTTCGGACAGGCCGCGGGCGAGGGTGACGACCTGCTGCACCTTCTGATCCGCGAAGGCGAGCCAGGACACCAGGCGCGCGTCCAGCGCCGTCTCGTCCTCCACGTCGTGCGGCACGTGCAGCAGCGAGGTCGAAGTCGAGGCCGACACCGGGACCCCGAGCGCGCGGAGCGCCTGCAGAGAGTCGAACGCTGCGGAGAGGTCGCCACGCCAGATGTTGTGACCGTCGATCACACCGCCGACGAGGGTCTTGCCCTCGAGGCCCGGCACCGCGTCGGGCACGGTGCCGCGCACGAGATCCACGGCGATGGCCTCGACGGGGGCGGCGGCCACGGTCGCGAACGTCGCGCCGAGGCTCGCGTACGGGGCCGCGACGAGGATCGAGGGACGCTCTTCGGCGTTCCCGAGCACCGCGAGCGCGCGCTCCGCGGCGGAGGCGAGCTGCGCGGTGGTGGCCGGCAGGGACTCGCTCACGAGGGCGGGCTCGTCGAGCTGCACCCACTCGGCGCCCGCGGCGCGCAGACGGGCGAGCAGGTCGACATAGACCGGCAGGACGTCATCCAGCCGCGAGAGCGGCTCGAAGCCCTCCGGCGCGTCGTCGGAGGCCTTCGCGAGCGCCAGCAGCGTGACCGGCCCGACGACCACGGGACGCGTGACGAAGCCGGCGGCGACCGCCTCGGCGACCTCGCGCACCAGGCGGTCGCTGGCGAGGGAGAACACCGTCTCCGGACCGATCTCCGGAACGAGGTAGTGGTAGTTCGAGTCGAACCACTTCGTCATCTCCAGCGGCGCCCGCTCGCCCTCACCGCGGGCGACGGTGAACAGGGCGGAGAGGCCGATCGACCCGTCGGCCTCGCGGAGGTCGTCGAAGCGGGCGGGGATCGCGCCGACCGTGACGGCGGCGTCGAGGACCTGGTCGTAGAAGGAGAAGGACTCGGGGATGGACGAGTCCGCGCGGCCGAGGCCGAGCCCCGCCAGGCGCTCGCGGGTCGTCGCGCGCAACTCCGCGGCCGTCCGCTCCAGCTCCTGCTCGTCGATGCGCCCGGCCCAGAACGCCTCGACGGCCTTCTTGAGCTCGCGGCGACGGCCGATGCGGGGGTAGCCGAGGATGGTGCCCTCGGGGAATGCGGTCATGGTGTTTCCTTTCGGCGGGGACTAATGCCGGAGCGCCGGGACGATGCCGGCTTCGGCGAGGACGGTCAGGACGGTCTCGTGCTGGTTGAACGCGTACAGATGCACGCCGGGGGCCCCGCCCGCGACGACGTCGGCGGCGAGGCGCGCGGCCCAGGAGATCCCGATCTCCCGGCGCCCTTCGGCGGTCGGCTCGACATCGAGGGCGATCGAGAGCTCGCTGGGCAGGTCCTCCCCGGTCAGCTCCAGCACCCGGGCCAGCCGGGTCGGCGACGTGATCGGCATGATGCCGGGGAGGATCGGGATGGTGACACCTCCGGCGCGGGCGCGCTCCACGAAGGCGAGGTAGTCATCGGGGTGGAAGAAGAGCTGCGTGATGGCGAAGGTCGCGCCCGCGGCCTGCTTGGCGAGCAGCGCCTCGACATCCTGCGTGCGGTGCGTGGCCCGGGGGTGCCCCTTCGGGAAGGCGGCGACCGCGATGTCGACCTTCTGCCGGGGGGCCACGAGCGCGGCTCCGGGGAGACCGGGGACCGGAGACTCCTGATACGGCGCGCGTTCGGCCTGGACGCGATCGATGAGCTGCACGAGCTGGGCGGCGCTCTCCAGGTCGCCCAGGAAGGGCTCGCTCTGTCCCGCGGGCGGATCTCCGCGCAGGGCGAGGAAGCGGAGGATCCCGGCGTCGAGGAACTCCCGGATGAGCGCGGTGGCTCCGGCGTAGGTGTTGCCGACGCACGTGAGATGAGCGAGGGGTTCGACGTCGGTGTGCTCGCGGATGAAGCGCAGCACATCGAGCGAGCGGCCACCGGTCGAGCCGCCGGCGCCGTAGGTCACCGACAGGAACTCCGGGCCGGCCGCGGCGAGGCGACGGACCGTCTCGTGCAGGGCCTCCTGGCTCGACTCCGAGCGCGGCGGGTAGAGCTCGAACGAGAACGGCACGCGGGAGGCGCGAGCGGTGTCGAACGTGGAAGACATCTTCTCTCCAGGGGACAGGGGCCGGGGTCCGCGCACGACGAAGAGCACGTCGTTCGCGGGCGGGTGCCGGGCTCGGCTGTCGCTCCACGCCCGGGATGGACCGGGCGTTTCCAGAAACCTAGAACACGGCCTCGGCCCGCCGCACGAGTGTGACGTCGTGTGTCACCGCCCATAGGCTCGAGGCATGTCCTCACCGTTCGGTTCCTGGTCCTCCCCCTTCACCGCCGCAGCCGTCGCAGGAGCGGCGCCGCGCATCGACGGGGCCCGCTTCGTCGGCGACGAGGTGTGGTGGGCCGAGTCCGTGCCCGCGGAAGGCGGAAGGGTGACGATCCGCAGCTCGACGGGCACGGAGATCCTCCCGGCCCCCTGGAACGCCCGCTCCCGCGTGCACGAGTACGGGGGCGGCGCCTGGACCGTCGATGGCGACACCCTGTACTTCGTCTCCGGCGCCGACCAGCGCGTGCACCGGATGGATCGAGATGCCGAGCCGAGTCCCCTCACCGCCGCCGGCCCTTCGTACGGCGGACTGCGCGTGCAGAGCGGCCGGCTGTTGGCGGTCAGGGAAGACCTCTCGGCCGACCCGCACCGCCGCGCGATCGTGGAGATCCCCGTGGACGGCTCAGCCGCCGAGGACGCCTCCGCGATCCGGGTGGTCGTCGAGGGTCCCGGCTTCTTCGCCCACCCCGCGCTCTCGCCCGACGGCAGCCGCGTCGCCTGGGTCGAGTGGCAGGCGGACAGCATGCCCTGGGAGAGCGCCACGCTCGCGATCGGATCGGCGGCCGGCGGGACGATCACCCGGGTCCCCACCTCCGCCGCCCTGCAGCCGGAATGGACCGGCGACGACGCCCTCGTGTTCGCCGATGACGCCTCGGGACGCTGGCAGCTCCAGCATCTCGCGCTCGACGGCCTGCAGCCCGGCGCCTCCCACCCGCTGACCTCGTCCGACGCGGACACCGGCTACGGCCTGTGGGTGCTCGGCAACCGCTGGTTCCAGCCGCTGGCGGACGGCCGCGTCGTGGCCGTGCGCACCGACGGCCGCGACGAGGTGCAGCTCGTGTCCCCGGACGGCGAGACGCGCGCGATCACGGTCCCGGGCGACGGGCATCTCAGTGTGGATGACGTCTCGGGCTCGCGCGTCCTGCTCAGCGGCGACGGCTCGCGCGTGACCTCCGGCATCTGGTGCGTCGACGTGGACAGCGGGGCCGTCGAGACCGTCACCGGCGGCGCTCCGGTCGATGAGGAGTGGATGCCGGCGGCCCAGCAGCTCGTCGTGGAAGGTGCGCACGGCCCCGTGCACGCTTTCGCCTATCCGCCCGCCGCGCCCGGAGAGCCCCGCGGCACCGACGGCGAGCTCCCGCCCTACATCGTGCTCGTGCACGGCGGGCCGACCGCCCACGTCACGGGAGCGGCCTCCGCCTCGGTCGCGTTCTTCACGAGCCGGGGAATCGGGGTGCTCGACGTGAACTACGGCGGGTCCACCGGTTACGGCCGGGCGTACCGCGACCGCCTGCAGGGGCAGTGGGGCGTCGTCGACGTGGACGACGTGATCGCTGCCGGCCGCGGGCTCGCCGACGCCGGGCTCGCCGACCCCGCGCGCATCGCCATCCGCGGCGGCTCGGCCGGCGGCTGGACGGTGCTCTCGGCGCTCGTGCGCGGCGGGACGTTCGCCGCCGGCATCAGCCGCTACGGCGTCGCGGATCTGCGGATGCTCGCCGCCGAGACCCATGACTTCGAAGCCTCGTACCTCGACGGCCTCGTCGGTCCGCTCCCCGCTGCCGAGCACGTGTACATCGAGCGCTCACCGCTGACGCACGCCGACCGCATCGACGTGCCGGTGCTGCTGCTGCAGGGCGGGGAGGACCGCGTCGTGCCGCCGTCCCAGTCCGAGGCCATCCGCGACGCCCTGGCGGCGAACGGCATCGACCACGAGTACGTGCTGTACCCGGGCGAGGGGCATGGATTCCGCAGTGCGGAGACGATCGTCGACGCGCTGGAACGCGAGCTCGCGTTCCTCGGCCGGGTGTTCGGCTTCACGCCGAGCCTCTGACCTCGGCGGGCTACTCCCCCACCCGGTTGCGCAGCCGCATCGCGCGCTCGGCCTCGCGGGTGTCCTGGCGTTCGCGGAGGGTCTGGCGCTTGTCGTACTCGCGCTTGCCCTTCGCGAGGGCGATCTCGACCTTGGCGCGGCCGTCCGAGAAGTACAGCTTGAGCGGGATCAGCGTGTATCCGCCTGCGGAGACGGCGTGGGCGAGCTTCGCGATCTCCTCCCGGTGCAGGAGGAGCTTGCGGATGCGCTTGGCCGAGTGGTTCGTCCAGTGCCCCTGCGAGTACTCCGGGATGTGCACGGCGTCGAGGAAGACCTCGTTGCCCTTCACGAACGCATACCCGTCGCTGAGGTTCGCGCGTCCCTGACGGAGCGACTTCACCTCAGTGCCCGTGAGCACCATGCCCGCCTCGTACGACTTCTCGATGTTGTAGTCGTGACGCGCGCGACGATTGGTCGCGATGACCTTCTCCCCGCGTTCCCTGGGCATGATGATCTCCTGTGCTGTAGTGCCGTGGACGGCTCGGCAGCGGATCGGCCGAGCAGCCTTTCAGGGTATCAGGTGCGCAACCACCGTCGGATCGCGAAGCCGGCCGACAGCGCCGCGAGCACGACACCGATCCCGACGAGGACCGGGACCACGAGGATCGCGTCCTGCATGGTCACCCACGTCGTGATGAACGGTACGCGCCCGCGCAGGTAGCCGTTCACACCGAAGTGCATGCCGGCGACGACCGCCGCGCTCGCGAGGGCCGAGCCCAGGAGCGCGGCGAACACGCCCTCCAGGACGAACGGCGTCTGGATGAAGCGGTTCGAGGCGCCGACGAGGCGCATGATGCCGATCTCCTTGCGTCGCGCATAGGCGGACAGGCGGATGGTCGTGGCGATCAGCAGCGTCGCGGCGATGAGCATGAGGACCGCGATGCCGACGGCGATGTACGTCGCCACCGTCAGCGCGGAGAAGAGCGGTTCGAGGTATTGGAGCTGGTCCTGCACCTGTTCCACTCCGGCCTGCCCGCTGAACGCCTCGGCGAGCACCTGCGACTGGCCCGGGTCCTTCATCGTGACGAAGAAGACCTCGAACGCCTGGTCGGGCGAGAGCACGCTGGCCTGCTCCTCCCCCACCTGCTCGACGAGCTTGGCGTACGTCTCCTCCTTCGTGTCGAAGGTCATGGAGCTGATGAGCGGCGACAGCGCGTCGCCCTCGAGCTGGGCGCGCACGGCGGCGACCTGCTCCTCGCTCGCCGCGCCGTCCACGCAGGTGTCCGACTCCGACACCGCGGAGCACATGTACACCGCCACCTGGGCGCGCTCGGCCCAGTAGCCGCGCATCACGCCGATCTGCGACTGCATGAGGATCGCCGCGCCGACGAACGTCAGCGACACGAAGGTGACGAGCACGACGGAGATCACCATCGAGATGTTGCGCCGCAGGCCGACGAGGGCCTCGGTCAGGATCAGGCCGATTCTCATGAGGTCGGGCCCACTTCCTCATCGTCCTGGTCGGACAGCCCGAGGCGGTCCGCGACGCCGAGCTCGGCGACGTCCACCTCCGGGATCACGATCGGGTGCGTGCGCGGACCCGCGGGCGCGGGGCGCTCGGCGGCGGGCTGCGGCGGCACGACATCCGGCGGTTCGACCACGCCCGGCTCCCGTGCGGGCTCCGGCGGCTCGACCACCTGCGGGGCCGGGTCGGCGGCGGGCTTGGTGACCGCCGGAGACGCGGCCGCGGCCCGGCGCTGGGCGTCCAGCTCCTCGGCCAGTGCGGCACGGACCACGGAGAGGTCGGCGGTCTGGCGCTGCACCTCCTGGACGGCGGTGAGAGCGGCGGCGGCCGCGGCACCGCGGACCTCCTCCGGCACCAGACGCGGGATGTTCGAGGTGTCGCCGTATCCGCCGTGCACCTCGTCGCGGACCATCTCGCCGTCGCGGAGCTCGATCACGCGGCGGCGCATCTGGTCGACGAAGCCGGCCTCGTGCGTGGCCATGAGCACCGTCGTGCCGCCCGCGTTGATCCGGGCGAGCAACTGCATGATGTCGACGGAGGTCGCGGGGTCGAGGTTTCCGGTGGGCTCGTCGGCGAGCAGCACCTGCGGACGGTTGACGAGCGCCCTGGCGATCGCGACGCGCTGCTGCTCCCCGCCGGAGAGCTCGTGCGGCATGCGCTTCTCCTTGCCGTCGAGCCCGACGAGCGCGAGCGCCTCGGGAACGGCCTGCTGGATGAAGCCGCGGGACGATCCGGTGACCTGCAGCGTGAAGGCGACGTTCTGGTAGACCGTCTTGGACGGCAGCAGCCGGAAGTCCTGGAACACCGAGCCGATGTGGCGGCGGAAGTACGGCACCTTCCGGTTCGCCAGAGCCCGCAGATCGCGGCCGAGGACGGCGACGCGACCGGTCGTGGGCACATCCTCGCGCAGGATGAGGCGCAGACAGGAGGATTTGCCGGAGCCGGAGGCACCGACCAGGAAGACGAACTCCCCGCGCTGCACCTCGAAGTCGACACCGGACAGGGCGGGCTTCGACGTCCCGCGGTAGCGTTTCGTGACGTTCTCGAACCGAATCATGGCGATTCGAGCCTAAGCGCGCCACGGGCCCGGCCCCGGCACGACACCCCGCCGCGCAGGACGCCGCTCCGCTTCTCGGCTGTGCTCGCAGGCCCACCGAGGTCGTCGCCCGCTGCTATACATGGAGTGTCGATTCGCGTCCACCGCGCGCGAGCGCACACACGGAGGGGACCCCCATGACGACACCTGCCGGCTGGTACGACGACGGTTCCGGGCGCCTGCGCTGGTGGGACGGCCAGCAGTGGACGGAGCACTTCGCGCCGGAGACGACGGCGACGACGGCGACGGCGACGACCGACGACACCACCGCGACGGCGACCGACGACGGGGGCGCGGAGAGCACCCCCGCGGCGACCGACGACGGCGCTCCCCTGGGACAGGAGCCGACGGCGACGGCGGAGACCGTCGCTCCCGAGCCCGTCGCCGCTGAGCGCGAGATCGCTCCGGACGAGCCCGCGACCGAGTTCATCGTCGCGCCAGAGCCGGCACAGGACTGGACCGCACCGACCAGCGGCGCGCACGGCCTCCCCGGTGCGGCGCCGATGGTCCCGCCGGCCACTCCCGATCAGAACGCATACCAGGGCCAGGGCGGATACCCGACACCGGGCGCGTACCCGGGTGCACAGGGCGCGGGCGGATACCCGGGCCAGGCGCCGGGTGGTCAGGGCGCGTATCCCGGCCCCGGCGCGTACCCCGGTCGGGGCGCGTACCCCGGTCAGGGGACGTACCCCGGTCAGGCGCCGGCTCCCGCGGCGCCGAAGAAGGTCTCGGTGCTCGGACTCGTCGGCCTCGGGCTCGCCGCGCTGGGCCTCCTCCTCGCGTTCATCCCCGTGACGCTGCCGTTCGCCTGGTTCCTCCTGGCGGCCGGATTCATCGTCTCGCTCATCTCCCTGTTCCTGAAGGGCACCAAGTGGCCGGGGATCACCGGGCTCGGGGTGTCGGTGCTCGGCGGTATCGTCGCGATCGTCGTGAGCATCTTCTTCGTGCTGGCCGTCGCGAACACCGTGCGTCCGGTCACGCTTCCCGACTACGACGAGGGCACGACTCAGAGCCCGGCGCCGGAGACCGACGACACCGGCGACGCGGGTACGGGTGAGGTCGCCGAGGGCACGCTGGGAGAGCCGGTCACCGTGCCGCAGCTCGAGGGCACGGCCGAGGTCACCATCCGTTCCGCCACGTTCGGCCCGACCAACGGCACGGACTTCGAGCCCGCGAACGGCGGATATCTGTTGATCGACGTCGCCTGGGAGACGCTCGACGGGACGACCTACGTCAACCCGCTCTACTTCTCCGTCGAGACCGCAGACGGCACCGAGGGTGACTACGACATCTTCGGCGAGGCGACGCTGGAGTCCAGCGAGCAGGACGCCGGTTCCACGGCGGAGGGCACGGTCTCGTTCGACGTGGCCGAGAGCTCGTCCTACGTGATCGTCATCACGGACGAGATGCTGCAGGAGGTCGCGCGCGTGACCGTGGAGCCGTCGGCTCGCTGATCCGTCCGCACCGCACGACGAAGGCCCCGGGATCTCCCGGGGCCTTCGTCGTAGGGGTCAGTCCTCGTCTTTGCGCTTGCGCCAGCGGATGCCCGCCGAGATGAAGTCGTCGAGATCGCCGTCGAACACGGCGGCGGGGTTGCCGGACTCCTGGCCCGTACGGAGGTCTTTCACGAGCTGCTGACCGTAGAGGAAGTAGGAACGCATCTGATCGCCCCAGCTCGCGGTGATGTTGCCGGCGAGTTCCTTCTTCTTGGCGGCCTCCTGCTCCTTCTGCAGCAGGAGGAGGCGGTTCTGCAGCACCCGCATGGCCGCAGCGCGGTTCTGGATCTGCGACTTCTCGTTCTGCATCGACACGACGATGCCGGTCGGGAGGTGCGTGATGCGCACGGCGGAGTCGGTCGTGTTGACGGACTGCCCACCGGGGCCGGAGGAGCGGAACACGTCGACCCGGATGTCGCTCTCGGGGATGTCGACCTCGGTCGCCTCCTCCATGAGCGGGATGACCTCGACGGCGGCGAACGACGTCTGGCGCTTGTCCGCGGAGCCGAACGGGCTGATGCGGGCGAGGCGGTGCGTGCCGGCCTCGACGGAGATCGTGCCGAAGGCGTAGGGCGCGTCGATCTCGAAGGTCGCCGACTTGATGCCCGCGCCCTCCGCGTATGAGGTGTCCATGACCTTCACGGGGTACTTGTGACGCTCCGCCCAGCGCAGGTACATGCGCATGAGCATCTCGGCGAAGTCGGTGGCGTCGTCGCCGCCGGCGCCGGAGCGGATGGTGACGATGGCGCTGCGCTCGTCGTACTCGCCATCGAGCAGCGTCTGCACCTCGAGCTGGTTGATGAGGTCGGTGAGCGTCTGCAGCTCCTTGCGCGCCTCGATCGCCGACTCCTCGTCTCCCATCTCGTTCGCGAGGTCGACGAGGACCTCGAGGTCGTCGAGGCGCTGGGCGATGCCGGTGATGCGGGCGAGCTCCGACTGGCGGTGGCTCAGGGCACTGGTGACCTTCTGGGCGTTCTCGGTGTCGTCCCAGAGGTCGGGCGCGCCGGCCTCCTCGCTGAGACGCGCGATGTCCTCGCGGAGACGGTTGACATCGACGACCTCGCTGATGTCGCCGAAGGTGTGCCTGAGCGCCTGGATTTCGGCGGAGAGATCTAGTTCGAGCATGACACCTCAGCCTAACGTGCCGCCCGCGCGCGCGGGGACGGGCATGTCCAGGGCCGTGCGCCGACGGGAGTAGCGTGAAGGGCGTGAGCAGTGCATCCACGGTCCTCCGCCAGTTCGGGCCGATGGTGTACTTGCCGACCGTCCTCTTCTCCCTCGGCGAGGGCGCGGTCATCCCGCTCATCCCGGTCATCGCCGCGTCCATGGGGGCCGACGTCGCCTTCGCGGCCCTCGTCGCCTCGGCGCTCGTGGTCGGTCAGCTGTGCGGCAACCTCCCGGCCGGGTGGGCCGTGGGCCGCCTCGGCGAGCGGTTCACGATGGTGATCGCCGGCGTCATCGCCATCCTCGCTGCCGTCGGCATGGTGTTCGCGCCGTCGCTCGGGGTCCTCGCGGCATCGGTGTTCCTTCTCGGCCTGTGCGCCGCGGCGTTCGGGCTCGCCCGGCACGCGTTCATGACCACGCGGGTGCCGCTGGCGTTCCGCGCCCGCTCGCTCTCCCTGCTCGGCGGCAGCTTCCGTCTGGGCATCTTCATCGGCCCGTTCGTCTCCGCCGGTCTGCTGCAGCTCTTCGGTACCGAGGCCGCGGCGATCTGGTTCTTCCTCGCCTGCCTCGTGGTCATGGTCGTGCTCGTGCTCTTCGGACCGGATCCGGAGAAGACCGTCGCCCCGCTGCGGACGACCGATCGATTCGTGGAGGACAGCGGAGAGGCGGTGACCGGGTCGATCCCCATCGTCGAGCGGGCCGGGATCTTCCAGACCATGTGGCGGCAGCGCGGAGTGCTCGGTCGGCTCGGACTCGCTGCGGCCTCGCTGTCCGCGGTGCGGTCGGCACGGCAGGTCGTCCTCCCGCTGTGGGGGCTCTCCCTGGGCCTCGACGCATCGACCATCGCGCTCGTCGTCGGGGTCTCCGGCGCCATCGACTTCGCCCTGTTCTACGCCAGCGGCCAGGTGATGGACCGCTTCGGCCGGCTCTGGGCGGCGATGCCCGCGATGGTGCTGATGGGCGCCGGGTTCCTCGCCCTGTCGGTCACGCACGACCTCGACTCCGCGGTGCTCTGGTTCGGCATGTTCGCCGCGGTCCTCGGCGTCGGCAATGGTCTGTCGAGCGGCATCCTCCTCACTCTCGGCGCGGACGTCGCCCCGAAGCGCGACCCCGCCGCGTTCCTCGGGTCGTGGCGCACGCTGACCGATGCCGGCGGCGCGGTCGCTCCGCTCCTCGTCTCGGGCATCACCGCGGTCGCCTCCCTCTCGTTCGCGGCGGGAGCCATGGGCCTGATCGGACTCGTCGGCGCCGCGGGGTTCCTGCGCTGGATCCCGCGGTTCGTCCCCCGGACGCCCCCGCCCACGCCGGACCCGGCCGACGGCTGAGCGCCCGGTCGCTCAGCGCAGCGCCGTCCGGCTCGTGGCCGTCGCCTGCAACGGCACTCCGTCCGGCACGAACGGCGAGAGCAGCGGCGGGTGCCAGGTCGCTGCAACGGTGACGCGCGCGCTCACGCCGTCCGGGGTGCCCGCGTCGACGACGGTCGCCTCGAACCCCGCTCCGAGGACGAGCGGCGCCGCCTGCTCGGCCACCCCCGCGTCGGTGAGCGTCGCTCGGGGGCTGTCACCCTCCACCTGCAGCGTGAAGCCGTCCGCTCCGGCGAGCGCCGCCGCGTCCGCGAGCCCGTCCAGCCGCTTCTGGGCGATGTAGAGGTCGGTGGCGCAGACGCACACGAACAGCACCGCGAGCGCGAGGAGGAGGTAGCCGAGCACGAGCAGCAGTACGCTCCCGTCGTCGTCGCCCTCTCCGTGCTGCTTCAGGGCCGGCACGCGCCCCCTCATCCCCCGCCCCATCGCCGCGACACCTTCTGCACCGACACGGCTTCCACAGGGACGGACGTCGCCTGGTCGAGTCCGAGCACGCCCGGCACAAGCGGCAGCGGCACGCGCGTCGAGACCGTGACGACCACCGTCGCTCCCGCCGCCGGACAGGCCGATGCCCGGGGGCGGCACGACACCGCGACGTCGACCGCACCGGGATCGATGCCGTACTCCGCGACGACCCCGTCCAGCACCTCCTCCCCTCGGTCGGCCGCCGCCGCGATGTCGGGTGCCGAGGCGACGGCACGTGCGGCCTGCCGCGCCGCGGCCTCGACGCCCAGCGTCTGCTCCTGCACCGAGCCCACGGCGATCACGAGGTACAGCAGCGGCACGAGCATGATCACGCCGACGGCGATGAACTCCAGCGAGCTCGACCCCGCGTCATCGCGCATCGAATGACTCCGCCGGTGCGTGGGCCTCCACCTGCAAGGCCGCCGGGACGCCGACCAGGCCGAACACCGGGAGCGTCGTCCGGATCCGGACCTCGACGGTCTCCTGTCCCGCTCGCCGCGCCGAGGTCACCGTGATGTCGTCTGCGTAGGAGGGGCCCACCGCGCGACGGATAACCTCACGCGCCCGCTCTTCCCCCTCCGCGGCTGTCGTGTCGGCGAGAGCCGCGTAGTACGCCCCCTCCACAGCGGCGTCGTGGACGACATTGCGCACGTAGATCGCGAACGCGAGCTGCAGCACCGCGAGGGTGAGTGCGGTGAGCAGGGTGCCGACGAGCACGAACTCCACCGGGTTCGATCCACGGTCGTCGGTCACCCCCGCAGGCGCGCGCATGTCAGAGCCCCGAGACCCGCTGGATGGCCTGCTCGAACAGGGAGGTGAGTGCGGGCCCGGCGACCGCCCAGATGAGTACGACGAGCCCCGCGGTCATTAGGGTGACGAGCACCCAACCGTTCTTTGGAGTGTTCACGCGTGTTGCAGCGTGCACCAGGCACATTCGCACGATGAACGATGGGGCGAACGTCGCATGACGAACCACCCGAGGATGTCGCAGCTGTGTGCGAGCGAACACCGCTGCCGATCGGTGTATTCGTCGATACCCCCCCCCCGAAGCCGTGGGCTAGCCGTCTGCAGCATCGGTTCGACTGGGTATCAGCGAAAAGGAACTCGAGGCCCGCTGGGTATCCCCGGCGCTAGTTGCTGCTCGCTCCCACGAGCTTCGTTTCTCGCGGTATCAGCAATCGACTCGTCCAGCGGGGCGCCAAGCCCCCAGGGTAGCGGAGCGTTCGGTTCATCTATCAACACATGCGGCCTCGCTCCGAAGCGCCGTCGATCTGCGCGTCTCCAGGCCCAAAAGACGCTTGAAGTGAAGGTGATGATCAAGACGATCAAACCGAGCGGCCACATAGCTGAAAGCCCCATCCAGAGCACCGCTGCCGCAGCTCCCACCGACTCGTACTCACCGGTCGGAAGGCCCGCGTTGACGACTAAAGGAAGGAACACCAGCGCCACCCCGTAGATCGTTGCAAGGACCTTTTGCTTCATCTCAAGACGAGCGAAGTTCAAAGGAAGCAGCATGAAGGCGACAAAGGCAAGCAGCCCAGTGCCGATCTGAGAGAAAGGTGCCGAGGGAGCATAAGGCACCTGCGAACCGACGAAAGTCGCCAACGCGCCGCACGGAATCGCGAACGACCATCCGACCCAAGACCTGCTCGCCCACTTAGAAGTGGCCTGGTGGCAGGTCCTATAGTCAATGGTCCCCGGTTCAACATCGGGAAGGACCATACTGCACACCGGACACACCATCGTTTAAATCTAGTGGCGATGCTGCAACTGCCAGCGCAGCGCCCACGCAACCTTCGACCTTGACGGCATGAACACCGGGCCTGATAAGGAGTACGTGCATCAGTACTCCGAACAAGGGAACGCGACTCCGGAGCCACTCCGCCGCGGGCTCGCAATAGCCAAGTCTCAGAGGCCGAACAGATGCTCGACTTCGGAGCCGATTCGCCCCTGCGCTGCCGCCATAGGAGCTACGATCACTCGCATGGAGATAGCCGGCTTCGTCGTCGCCGTGCTCGCAGTAGTCGCAGCCGGCGCATCCGTCTTGTACGCCCGCGGTGCGAACAGTCGGGCGGACGAAGCCAACAGAACTGCGGAGAAGGCGCTCGATCTTCAGGCCCGTGCCGATGCGCGTGAACGAGAATTCCGCGAGGTGCGTTGGGAAGCGGGGTACGACCTAGACGATCGGGAACGACCTGTGTTCCGACTGACCAATGTCGGGCATACCGACGCACACTCGGTTTCCCTCCTGCTAGCGACTCCGGGCCGCCGCGAAACGCTCTTCACCCTCGGCAACGTAGGGGCAGGTGGTAGCGCGCAAGTGGTCCTGACTGACGACGAGACGCAAAGGAGCATCGTAGAGCTGATGATCCTGACGGCAGATCCCTGGCGCGTGCATTGGTCGAGTCCGCTTGGGCACGCGGAGGAGTATCAATACCCGGGAAGCCCCGTCCGATAACGCACCTCGCGCGCAATCCACCCGGGACCCCGCCGACGAGCACAGCCTCAGCCGCGCAATGAACCGAGCGACAGAATCGGCAAGGCCTCGAACGCATCGTCGAGGAGCCGGTTTCTCCCAGCAATCAGCTCCGCACTCTCCAGAGGAAGAACCCCGGGACGGTTGGTCGGCGATTTGGCCCGGGACAGGTACTCACTCATCGCGAGTGGATCTGTGGTCACAAGCGTCTCCAAGAAGTCGACGCCAACGAAAGCAGTGGGGACAACGGCAGTGGTCAGTCTCTCTCGCACGTCCCGGCTGTTGGCGATTACGAAGTTCCCGAAGGTGACGATCAGCGCCACCACCGGACGGTCTCTGGGTATCGCGGCGAGATCAACATCGCCGCGGGCCAGAGCTTGCGCGGTCCGATTGATCTGAAGGATGGGTTTGTTTAATCGTCCGTGAGCCCGCTCGACAGAGCCGAAGCCCTCCTGCAGAAAGCGGTCTGGGGCCATAACCTTGCACTCGATTAGCAACACGACATCCGGCAGCACCACAAACCAGTCGATACTCTTCGCTCGCTCTTTCTTAGGACCGAAGTTTTTCTCGGGAAGTACTTGCGCACCCTCGATCTCGCGGAGTTGTCGGCCGACATACTGCTCGAATAGCTGGCCAGCATCTCGTCTGAATGCGTCACCCCACCTACCGGTGCCTTCATGAAGCACTCCTAGCGCGGAAGCCCGCACTTCGATGGCAGGGAAGCATGGAGCGACGAAGTGCTCCGCGACATCCGAGATGAAGGGCGAGACGAACAGCGGATTGAACGAGAACGGTTCGCGGCGGAGCTGTTGCTCCGGAGTGCCGCCGAATCGCTCAATATGAGCTCGCCGCTCATCGCGATACTCCGCCACAGTCGTAGAAAAGCCTCGCCGGACGATGCGATCGAATCCATCCGCGCCTCCCAACCCCGCGAGCACGTCGCGTAGCTCGTTCGTCCACTCGAACGGATACACGATCCCGCTAAGCGAGGCTGAGTAGAGCGCAAACCCTGCTGATACCCACTGTTCAATCGAGCAGCCCAGCAGCTCTTCCTGCCACCCGGGTTTCATGACCTCCGGCTGATAGTCCCTGCGGAATGCCGTGTCACGGAACAGGGCAACTGCCCGGGCCCAGTTCATTTTCGCATCTGGAAACTGAAACGGAGACTGCGAGTAGATGGTTCGCAGGATCGCGGCGAGAGCCGATTCCGACTCATCGGCGTCAGGGTGCTCGACATTGAAGAACGCCCAGCACATGCGTTCTATGTCACCCAGCGTCGGCGCAGGGCCGCCCCTCGTGCCCCACCGTAGGACCAGGGCGGCCACGCCGGCTACGTCCCATGGAAGGAAGGACTTCACTCGGCCATACCCGTCGTTCGCACGGCCATCCCAACCCCGAGAAACTACGCTGAGGAGACGCAGCGAGGCATCGCGATCGAAGCGCCGGCAATAAGCGCGCAGGTCTGCATAGCGATACACGTGCTCGCTCGCTGACAGTGCCATGCTGATCCTTTGAAGCTGACTAGTTTCCCTCCCGCGCCGACATCCACACCGCCGATGTCGGATGCGAACTCCACGGGCATTGAGTCCTCTGCGCGAGTAGCCCCAATGGATCCTCCCATGGCCTGGCTGGGCGGCGGTACTCTCGTCTCATGAGCAGCTTGAAAGGCAAGCCGTGCGTGCTCTGCGGTGCGCCGTCGACACGAGTCGGGGAACACATATGGCCCGGATGGTTTCTTCGAGACTTCCGCGGCCAGGGTCCCTTCGAGACGTCAAAGAACGGCGTGCCATTCACCGCGAAACATAAAACAGCTCCCCTGTCCGTGAACGGATTGCCCGGTGTGCACGTGCCCATGTGCGAAGTTTGCAACAGCGAGCTAGATCGACGATTCGAGAAGCCAGCCAAGTTGATCGTGGAAAAGCTGGTTACTTTTGAAGAGCCGCAAGAATGGCCAACGCTCACCCAAAACGAGATAGCGGATCTTGCCCAGTGGCTTCTCAAAGTCGGACTGTTGTCTGCCCATCCTGCCGCCGTACACGATCTCCCCCAGGTCGACCGAGACCCTTCCTACCCGCGTCTTGACCCGTTCCTCGACGAGTGGACATCCTGGATGGCTAACGGGGATGATCCGCCCGCAGGCTTCTCGGTGTTCGCCACTCGAAGATCTATCGATGCGCCGGCGGGTGACCCACCCCTCGACGGTCCCGCGCGAACGATCTGGCTCCCCCACATCATCGTCGACGGCGACGACCTGCGATACATGGTTCGACGGTTCGGATTCCGAGGCATCGATGTCACGATCGTCTGGCATCCGGGCTGGGAGATTGATCACGCTCAGGTCAATGAGAAGCGAGCGGTCCGGCTATGGCCGCACCCCGCGTGCGTAGACCTGGCAACGCTGCCCGAAGTGAACCCAAAGGAGCTCCTGGTCAGTGACGTCGACCTAGGCCCCCTCGTAACGACTCGTTCGAACTTCGAACAACTCGTTCGGGTGCCCTTGAGTCATGAGACCAACACCTTGGACCTGATGATCTCCTCGATCAGCGACCCGTCCTGAGAGGGCACTCGGGCTTCTTCTTCCTCGGGTGAGGGACGGAAAGGCCGACACGGAACCGGTTGCGCGTGAGCTCACTCGTGGTGTCCGTAGGTGCCCTTATACTGCACTGCACAGCCACGACTGGGGGTCACTATGGGGATTTTTTCAGCGTTCGACGAGTTCCAAGAGAAAGTGGATGCCGATCCATCTCACGTTGCTGAGGCGCGCAACCGACAGGCCGCGTTCATCGACGCAATTCGATCGTCCGAAGACGTACTGGAGATCGTGAAGTCGGGGTCGCTTGAGCGAAGGACACAGCTGGATCCGATTCATGACGTCGACCTGATCGCTGTCTTCGACGGGGCAGCGTTCCCGGATTGGGGAAATGACGGCGACTCATCCGAGGCGGCTCTCGGTGTGGTCCACGACCTTGTGCGCAGCACTCTTGCTAACCCTGGGGGCTCTCACAATGAACTAGTGCGGCTCGCTATGCCGAAGAACCGGGCCGTGAAGTGCTTCGTTGATGATCCCGATGCAGATCATCCGTTCACCGTCGATGTGATGCCCGCCCTCCGGAATGACGATGGGACACTTCTCATTCCCAGCAAACGGGATCGACGTTGGAGCACAGCCGATCCCGAGTTCCTCATCGCCGAGGTGGAGAGCCGCGACGAGTCGTGGGCTGACTTCAGGCCGATGGTCCGCGTACTGAAGTATTGGCGGCGTTCTTGCGGGACCGAGGTGAAGTCGCTCGTCATGGAGACGCTGGCGCTTGACTACCTTCCTCTGGGCACGAATCGGCCCAATGCGCTGCGTCAGTTTTTCGTCGCCGCCGCATACAACGTGCTGGAGGGTGTGACCGATCCGGCCGGATACTGTGGCCCGATTCAGCCGGGCCTCGACCTCCAGGCGCTCCACGATGCGCTGTCCGCCGCCGGCGACGAAGCGACGCTCGCGATGGAGGCAGCAGGACGCAACGATGAGGCCGACGCTCAGCATCATTGGCGGAACGTCTTCGGAACCGACTTTCCTGCCCCAGCTGGTACGACAGGTGCTCCCGCAGTCGTTGCGCCGCCGATTCGGGATGCGCCTCAGGGTGACTGCTGAGACGCCATGGCGGCGGTACGACAACGCCCGGCTGATCTCCGATTCGAGAGAGATCACCACCGTGTTCCCCGGCCTCAGTCCGGCCGCCGGTGGCGCAGGAATCGGTTGGCATGGGCGTTTGCCCATATGGCCCTTCGCGCGAGCCGCGCCCTGTCAGTTCGAGTCGGGCGTGAGAGGACTCGACCTTTTAATGCTGTTCCCGCAGTCGTACCCGATGACGATGCCCCACTTGCACCCGCTCGATCCAGAGCCAGAGTTCCACGAGCGGACGCAACATCGTTGGCACGTCAATGGTGACGGTTCCCTCTGTCTCATTCAGGAACAGCGAACATGGACCGGTCGAGGTTCCGTGGTCGATCTTCTCTTGAAGGCAGCGGCCTGGCGGCTGGAGTACGGGCTCGTGCGCGCTGGCGTGTTTGAGTACATGTCCGAGAACGGCATCGTCTCTGACTCGTCGCGCGATACCGAGATCGCAGCCCTGTTCGGGGCCACGACATGACCACGATTCCGGTGCTTCTCGTGCCCAGTGAGGTGCGTCGAGCTATCGAGGCCACACCAGATCACTCCGGCGCGTTTACCTTGCGCTGGTCCGAGCCGGAGCGGTGCGGGGTCGTCATTGCAGTCGGTGTCGGCTCAGCAGCCCTCAACCCATTTCCTGTTCGAGACCACTTCCTCGAGTTTGCCGATGTCGGGCCAGTCGGGACGTGGCACGCAGGAGATGAACAACACTCCACGATCTGGCGTGAGTACGCCGGACGTGGCGGTGCAGTGACACTCGACGTTCTACGAGAGCGCCTGCCTGGTCTATGGCGAGTGGGAAGTGGGGTGGGCTACTTCGTACTTGTCGTTTCGACGACGGAGGGTGACTCTCCGATCTGGACCGCGTGGGCCGTTAACGGGGACGCAGCATTGCCGATAAAGGTGGATGTCGAAAGAGACGATGAAGGCCTGAGCACGCTCGGCGAGCATTGGCCGACCGAACTAATGGGTGCCAAGCACGTAGCTGTCATCGGAGTCGGCAGTATCGGATCAGTTACAGCTGATGTTCTAGCCGGATTCGGCGTCGGTCGAATGACGCTGATCGATCCAGATCGGCTTGAGTTCCACAACCTGGTGCGTCACACTCTCCCTCGATCGGAAGTGGGCCGCAACAAAGCGATCGCGGTCGCCGAGGCTCTCCAGCGGTCCCATGCAGGCCTTGAAGCAGTAGGCCTCCCGAAGGATGTGCTCTGGGACACGGACGCGATCCGCGCATCGATCGCTGATGCAGATGTCATCGTCGGCGCGACCGACGGGATTCTTCCGCGGCGCACCATCGTGCACATCGCGCGCCGACTCAGCAAACCATCGCTTCTCGGCTGCGTTCTCCTCAACGGTGCGATCGGCGAGGTGCTCCGCTTTCGCCCGGCTGCACAACACGGGTGTCTGGAATGCAGGCGACGAACCCGACAGGATCTCTTCACCCTCGATTCTTCTGCAGAAGCCCCCTATGGATCAGGAAGTAGCCACCTGCCGATGACTGCGATCGGAACCGATCTTGCGCTCGTCGGGCACGTCCTGGCAAAGGCATCTGTGTGCACCATCCTCGAATCAACGGGCATGGCCGATCAACGACTTCCCGGCGAAACAGCAATCATCGGACTGCGACCCACGGGCGCTGCGCCGACGCCGTACGACATCTCACGCGCCGGCGAGATCCGGTGGCTCCCCGCCGACCCACCCATCGATGGATGTCCGACGTGCTCAGTAGCCACGTGAAGCTCGCTATCTCCGACGCTGCTCTCTCCCTAATCCGCCGTGAGGTGCAGATGGCTCACGACGGGCGTGAGACAGGCGGAATCCTCTTAGGCGAAATCGACCCGCTACGCGTCACGGTTGCAGGAGCTCCAGGTCCGGGAGCGGTCCGCACGAAGAACTTCTTTCTTCGCGACCTTCAGTTCTCGCAGGGTCTCGCCGCGCGAGAAGCCGCTGACTCTGGCGCGATTTGGGTTGGCGAGTGGCACACTCACCCTGTCGGTCCGGCGCACCCGAGCATGACGGATCTGAAGACGTATCAGCGTCTCCAAGATGTGCCTGGTGGCGTTTTGGCACGTGGTGTCTTGTCGCTGATCGTGGCTCCCAGTGCTGTTGGCTGGAGCCTCACAGCTTGGATGTGTACCGATGGCCGGGGGACGCAATTGATGATGGAGGAACGATGAACCTCACTCGAGTTCCAAGACCACGACCGCGCGGCGCAGTTTTCGTGTCCTACAGGCAGTGGGATGGGAAGGACGTAACAGCACGTGTTGCATGGGCGCTGCGAGCGGTCGGAATCCCCGTGTGGCACGACGAGACCGACCTTCCGCCAGGCGACACCATCCGGGTGATCGGCCAGGCGCTGAATAGCGGGCTCTCCGGAGCGGTTCTCGTCGTCACTGACGACATCGTCAATAGTTCCGTGGTGAAGAAGGTGGAGTGGCCGAAGATCCGTGAGCTCAATGAAGAAGGGGAGTTCACACTCGGCGTCCTCAATGCTGTCAAGGACGCAAACGGCAACGTCTACGCTGCTCCGGACCGTCTGTTGCGGCGATGGTCTGATCGATTGCTTGGCCGATACACTCATCACCTTCGCGGCCTGAAGCAGTACCGGCTTTCGACCGAGCAGGACCAGATCTCTGAATTGGCAGCCGACATGCTGAGGCAGAGGCTCCATCACCTAGCTGACTCCATTGCAGCGCGAGGCTACGTGCATATCGATCTCGCGACTCGTGCTGACCCGACCGCTGAGCATGCAGAAAGCGCCGATCTGAGCTTCCGCTGGGACCGAAGCGGACGCACGGACGGTGAACACACCGCTGAGCGATCCCTTCACCAACACTTCCACGTCGCTGCAGCATCGATACGACAACACACGACAGGCCGGCTGAGATTTCACGGGCAGGCGCACCTTAGTTTCGGCACGGCGATCGGGGCTTCACTCACGCTCGGTCCGGCTATCGAGTTCGCAAACGAAGACGGGCTGTGGGTGATCGACCGGTACAGCGACGCCACCGCCACACCGCTTACGCGTGCTGCTATTCACTCCCGGAACACGTCGGGCCCTGTGCTTGTCTTCGTAGATCTCCTCCCCCCAGAGAGCGCGGCAGCGTACGACTCGCTCGTCTTAAGCGGGCAATGGACCGAGAGCGTACGAATCCAACGACCCCACAGGAGTCAGCCCATCCGCAGCGAGGACGCGAGTCAGCTTGCGCACGAGATCGCAACAACGATCCGGGAAGCGAGCGGCCGAAACCGGAACGCACAGGTCCACCTGTTGGTCTATGCGCCACTACCGATCGCTCTCTTCGTGGGATCTCTTCTCAATACTGTGGATGTTGTCGTGTACGAGTGGCAACGGCCCACGGATGGGCACCCAGCAGCGTATGTGCCCACTTTCAGGCTCCGGCCCGGTGAGCCAAATCCGATCTCGATCGCCGAATAGCAAGCCTTCCGCACTGAACAGCCCGCAACCCACACTCCGTTTTCGGCAGGGTCGACCTCTGGCTCAGTCGCTATCGGTTCCGCAGGTCCGGAAGGTTTTCAGGGAGAAGCTCGCTGAGCGAGACGCCCAACACCTGCGAGATCGCAATCATCGCTCGCAATGCAGGGTTCGAAGGCTCGCCCCGCCGTGACTCGGCGTTCTCATACTGGCGATAGATGAAGCGACTGAGATTGGCTCGTGATGCGACTTCCTCTTGGCTGAGCCCCGTCGCTTGGCGGTGTCGCCGAAGTTGCACAGCTAGTTCCTGAGCGAAGCGGCGCCACTCGTCGTCATATGCCTCCGGCTGCTTGCTCACTCATCCAGCGTTTCGAGGAACGCTTACCAGTATGGGCTTACGTGTATGCCATAATTTCGTTGGCCATACGAAACAATCGACTCCCGCCGGATCCCCTCCACTCTGCACGTGTGCTGCCCGCCCTTCGGACGCCGCGGTCGCACCGCAGGGCAGGGCCCAACGCGTGCGACCGCGATTGCGAGGGCGATCTTGCCAATTGGAACGTGGACAGCATGGTGGCGCGGAGTCGAGCATCCCCCACCCACGGCGTGGAAGTACACCTTCGAAGAGTTCACGAACGACGAGACAGCCGACGAATGGGGTCTAGCGGCGGCGATCTTCATTGCCCAATACCGTCGCCGCCATTCGCAAGGCCCAACCTTCCGGGAGCTGTTTGAGCATCTCTTACCAGACACCGACGGCGCCCCGACACCCCTCCCTCCGGAATGGGACGCGACGGTACGCCGCCGCAGGCGCAACGACTTCCGTAAACACGCGGCAATCGAGTGGCGCCGGCGAGGCTACATCGGCTTCGAGCCACGCGTGACACGAAGCCTTCGAGTCGGTCCGCGCTTTCGCGAAAGATCGCGCGCACGGAACTCGCCTACGCCCGCTGAGCGCACTCGGGGCTCAGGGCTGCACGCACTCCCCCATCGATTGGTTGATACGGGGAGGCGATCCGCACCAGGTCGCCAACATTGTCGAGACGGTGAAGTCGACACATGAATAGCAAGCCGCACGATCCGGAGCCCGCCCGTCAGCCAACAGGAACATCGACACCGCAGCACGACGACGCCGGGGACATGCACGAGGGAATCGAGTCAGTCCTCGATGCGTTCAGGCGTCTCGTGCAAGCCGCAGCCCACACTGGGCGCGACTGGAAGCTTGTCGACGCGCTTCTGCGAACGACGATCGAGTTGGCGCTCCAGCCTCAAGAAGGAGTATTCGCATCGACGACAGCGACTCCAGAGGGAAGCTCGACGGACGAAGCGACGCGATCGGCTGATCGTTCCCCGATAACCACTAGACCACATGGAAGGAAGCCAGCATGAACGCTGAGCCGCTAGAGCTGCCAGAAGTGCGCAGAGCACTCGCCGCGATTGAGAAGGGTCATGAACTTGAGGGGCAAGAGCTGAGCGACGAAGAGCTTGATCGGGCTCGGCGCATCCTCGCTGGAGAGCTCACCCCGGAAGCGGCGCGTTGGGAGATGAACGCAGCACTCCAAGCCGTCGTCGACGCCGAACGTGCCTGATAGTTACCCCGTGAAGGTACCATCAGCGAGCGCCTGAGCGGCGCCAGCGACCTCGTCAAACCGCCCCTCCCGGATCGCAGTGATCGCAGTGTCTCCGTTACGAAGGAACGGGTTCGACCCGACGAACCACAGTCGCGCCACGTGGTCGCCTTCAGCATCGCTGACGGTGCGCCATATCGTCGCAGCACACTCAAGACGTTTAATCGCCTCGGCATCCGGATGAGAACCGCTGTCTTCCCCCCACGCCCTGGCTGCTCGCGTGTCATTGGCGCCAGCAAGCGTCGATACCAGCGTCGAGCCCAACACAGCAATCAATCGACGAACGAGTTCAACTTGACCAGAGGTACTCACGTTGTGGCTCCACCTCCCCTGTCAGAGCTGTGATGATCGTAACTCGAGTCAACCGTCAACTCACACACCCTTCAGATGGATCACAGGCGCCGGACTGGACCGGTCGAACGAACTCGCTCTGCATGCAGGCGTTCACAACGTACACGGGAGCTCACAAAGCACACAGGACTCCACAAACGCTCACGGTTTCCGACGACATGACATCGCCGTTCGAGTGTTAGGCGGAGACGGGCTCAGATCTTCCGCCCCGGGTCGCTAGCGGTGCTCGGCAGAGGGATGCCGCACACTTGTAAACACGCGACCGAGCTAGAACAAATGTTCGAAGCCTTGTTGCGGCGGAGGCGGGCAGGAGCAGGACAAACAAGAGGCTCGCTCCTATCACGACATGCAGGCCCAGCATCAGGCAAGACTCGCCGCGGCACGTCACGGCTCCTTGCAGTCCCTCAGCAATCGCGAACTCGCTCTTACGGAGCAGCCCCTCACCATCTACCCACATTCGCGTCAGCGGGTGCGCGCGTGGTTCGGTTTGGTCACGAGGCGATTCGCGTGGATGCCAAACTGGCGCGATCCACGCCGCTCGCCGCGGGATCGCGGTTTAGAGCTAGCGATGTCGTATTCCGCTGTTGGGTCTGGGGGATGCGGTAACCACGTCCAGCGAAGTCCAATAGTCCCCCAGTCTCGCGGGTCGGGCCGACTACTCGTCTGTGGCGCACGCCCACGCGTACATAATGAGTCGATGACACGATTCGAGCGAGCAACCGCTAGCGACGAGGGCGACCTGAGTGCGACGGAGCTCGCCAAAGTCTGCGAGGCGCTTCTCGCCGCGTGGCATGAGGATGCTTCGCGATCTCGCCACGGTGCAGCGCCGAGGTCTGCGTCCGATTTGGACGCGGCCTCTGTTCGATCGGCATTCCCACAAGGCCTGCCGGACAACCTCGAGTACGCGCATGGCCAGATGGCCGGTCAGATGGTCGATGCGATTATGCTCCAGCTACAATCGGTCGTCACACTGTTGCGTGCAGACCCGATGATCCCCCTAGGTTTGTGGCCCCTCGTGCGCTCGGAGATAGAGTATGCCGGTCGTGTCGCCTGGTTGTTGGAGCCGTTCCCGGGTGTGGATGTTGGCCGCCTCAGGGTCGCGCGAGGAATGCTCGAGCATCTGGCCGCCATCCAGCGGCAGCGGTTCACAGCGGGCAAATGGAACGGGCAAAGAGCGAAGCAGTTCAAAACCAAACGCGAGGAGCTTCTCAAGCGCATCCGCGGGTTGTTCGACGAGGTTCGCACCCCGTTGGAAAAGCCGCAGCAGATCGATGAGTGGCAGATCGGCGCCGAGAAGATGCTGCCTCTCGGGCAGTCCGTGAGTCTTTTCCTCGACCACCTGCTCAACGGCGACGCGTTGTACGACGTCTTCTCCGACAACTCGCACCCCTCGGTCGTCTCGCTTGCCTTCCAGTCCTCCCGTTCGGACGTCGAAGGTGTCACGTCGATGACCTACCCGGCGATCCCCAGAGTCATCAACTTCCAGGTCAGATTGGGCTGCCTTACCGCGTATAAGTCGGCGCAGATGATCCTGGGCTACTACGGATTCCCGATGGACGCCCTCGAAAAATGGGCGATCGACGCGCCGAGCCAGTGGTTCGAAGGTCCGACAGCCTAGGCGACGGCGTCGGCACGTCACGGGTACAATTCACGCGACACAATCGGTGGCCGTTACTTTCAACGGGTCGATCGCACAGGATTGGAGGTCCCCTTGGATGAGTACGTGGTAATGCAGGCCAGAAAAGAACCTTCGCGGGTGGCGTGCTGGGAAGAGGATGCCGGCGGCGTTACGCATGGAACACTGACAATGCGGTGGGTTGACGATGGAGATCTCTATCTGGAGCATGTCGAGGTAGCTGAGGCCTGGCGCGGTAAGGGCGTGGCTACGCGGCTGCTGGACATGGCCCTGGCGACCTACCGACTCTATGGCGAGAAGCTCACCGTTCTCGCACATTCGACGACAAGCGAGATGGATGCTCTCCTGTCGTCCGCGCGTCGTAGACACCCGGACTTCCGCTTCATCGCGATCGGCGACGACGATGAGTAGAAGTCTCTCTGCAGCGTTGTCGAGGTTTTCGAACGAAGTGGAGCCGATCCGAGCTAACTAGCTGCCCTCCATCGAACCCATTGCGAACGTGATCCGGCACATCACCGCACTCGGAGGTCAGCGCTCGAGCTACGCATCAATTTTGTGATCCTCATCAATCAACATCTGCCCGATCGGACGCCGCACCACCCGAGAGATTACATCGTTCTCGATAATTCGGTGCAGCCGATTCGACTTCAAGAGTGCGGCCGGCAGCGCGCGCTCAATCTCCCGCGCGACCGTCTCATCTTTCAGACCTGAGCGCAGCAAGCGAATCTGGCCGCGCGTCGTGTCCGGCGAAGGCATCACGGAGTCGAAGAGGGCCTGCTGCTCAGGATTCAGGACCATTCCCCGGTCTGGCGTCTGACTCGGCGTCGGTGCCGAGCCTCCGGGGGGCGGTTTGATGTGCGAAATCCCGCGCACCGGCGTTGACGCCTCCGCGACCTCGCAGGCGGCGAGCCAGTGACGCAGAACGACGCGAGCAGACTGTTTCGCGGACGGCCTGAGACGCTCTCGCAGCCCATCCGCGACCATGGATCTGGTGTGCTCATTGATGGACGCAATCTTGACCAGCGCTAGCGCCTGTGCTCTTGGGTCGCCGGCGGGGTCGTCGAGGAGATCGAGCGCTCGAGCGACGAGTCGCTTCAGCCAGATCGGGCGAGCGCGGGACATACCGTCCATGAGGATGTCCATCGCTAGCTGCGGACCAACGGGGTAGATACCTCCCAGGCGTTGGGGCGCGTCATCGTCGATGTTCTCGGTGATCCCGACGACCAGTTCCTGCAGGTGTTTGGTGGGTTGAGTGAACATCCGTCCCGCTGTGAACAACCAGGTTTGACGCCAGTGCGGGTTGGGTGCGGCGAGGCGAAGTCGATCGCCGACCACCTTTTCGGTCGCAGCACCGATGTACTGCCCGGCCATGTATTCCTGAAGGAGTCGGACGTCGAATCCGTACCCGTCTTCTCCGTGTGGCGCAATCAATACCAGTCGCTGTGTGGCGGCATTCTTGATGTCGGCGAGCAGCTGGCGATCGCGGCTATCTGGGTCGAACTCCTCCTGCTTGAGCGCCGTCCATATGATGTCGTGCAGCTCCTGAGCGGTGATGAGTGAGAGAGTGGTCTCCCCGCGCTCAGAGCGTGTCTGAAGCTCAATACCAACGCGCTGATGGATGTGCTCGATGAGCGCGGAGTAGTCGCGGATCAGAGAGCTGAACCCTCCTGGTTTACCTTTCTCTCGGGACATCACTGTATGGAAGTAGCCGTGGAAGAGGCTGAAGCGATCAGGCTCGAGCTCCCCTGCCTGCTCCACGATGATGCTGAGGATTAGGACTTGAAGCGGCGTCTTCAGAAGATTCTCAAAGGCATCGTCCTCCGCAGCCGCCCGAAGTCGGCGAATCACGCGATCTCGCCGCTCGGGTCCTGTGGACAAGCGGACCGAGGTGACCTTCTCGCCGTAATCGAGAGCGGTGCGTGGCGAGAGGTCGGTGAGGTCGACGCGTTCGAAGAGCCCAGTTCCTATCTGTTCAGTGAAGCCCAGGGGGCGAGTGGTCAACAGGATGAGGGTGTCAGAATTGTCTGCTTCGCAATCGTTAGCAAACTCGGTGATCTGCTCGATGATTCGTTTCCGCAATGCGGGGTCGACGACTTCGTCAAACCCGTCGAGGACGACGAGCCACGGCCACTGAGTTCTCCAGCGATTCAGGAGGTTCGGCGCGATATCGCCTGTGTCCGACTTGGCGCTCACCTCGTTGGAGATCCTGCGGATGAGTGTCGAATTGAAGTCGAGTGCTTCGTCCTGGGCGAACTCGGCCAGGTTGATCTGCATGGGCCACCGGGGGTACGTCGGAGGGTTCACGCCGAGTTGGCGAAGCGCCTCGTCGGTCGCAGCGATCGTTGCGCGCTGCTCGTCACTCAGGGCGGTGCTTTCTCGCAAGAAGGCCGCGCGATGAGCCTGAACGATCATCTTGGACAGAGTCGTTTTCCCGTTGCCGGGAGCTCCGGAAACGATGATGTGCCGCGGCTTTGCGACCCGGGTGGTTTGGGGTTTCAGAACCCGGCCGCTGCGTTCGAGTACGTACGGAAGGATCGTGGTGAGCCGTCTGCCCGACGGCGAATCCGATGGCACCATGGTTGGCAGATCCACCATGACTTCATGTACAGGCATCCCGGCGTCGCCAATCGCTCCGGCTTCGTCGAAGTAGATTCGTCCACCCGTCATGAGGGTTGTTCTCGCGTGTGAGCGCAGAGCGTCCTCCAGGTTTTCTTCGCGGACCAGGTTCAGCAGGGAGGGAATCGTCGCCAGGACGTCTCCTGGCGTGAGGAATGCGGTGTGCGCATGGCGGACGCCGGGGTGGGCGTGCACGAGAGCTTCGATTTGGTAGTAATCCCAGAAGTGGAACCGCGAGATTCGCTCTAGTCGATCTGCGCGTGCTCGGCCGATCATCCGGCGCTCGTCGTCCGCCTCGTCTTCTGCGTCGCGGCGGACGCGCCCGACGTAGGTTCGAATTTGTTGTTGGAGGATGTCAAAACCTCCGGACCCGGGGAAGGGAGTGAGTCGCACATTCGTGACGAAGACGAGCGTATTGGGCGTGCGCTGCCGATCCGCCTTTCGCGACCAAGCGTCGAGCTCGTCCCGGATCTCCCCCCACAGCCAAGAGACGTTCTTCCCATGATCATCGGATGGAGTCTGCATGTGCTTGACCTGTAGCACCGTGTAGCCACTGGAACGCTGCTGACCCGGCATGCCCGGCGTGCTCCAAACCATCTCGTCTTCGCAAATGAGATCGCGGCCGCCGTCCCTCCCCGAGCCCATCGACCGCACACCTGCGCCGAATTCAGCGACGGCTAGAGTCGCGGCAAGGTCTTGGAATGCCGTCGCGTCAAAGCGTTTGAGATCCAGCATCGTGATGCGTTGCCTATCGAGTGGTTCCGGGGTTGATGCCCGGCCGAGAGAAGATAACCCCCAGCGTATCGATCGAGATCGAACGCGCCACGCCCGACGTGGTTTTCGGCAGTACCAAACCCGTGTTGTGATGTGGGGGAATCGGCGTTTCTGGGTTAGATCGCCGAGACCTGGTCAGTACGACCTCCCACCGATCGATGTCGCCGCTGCCCCCACCTAATGCGTGCGCGAAGGTTCTGCCAGTACAGATTGATGGCCCCCGTTTGCGGTGTGCCGTCCGTCTAACGCGGCCCGGTGACGCCGCGGTCAAGCGAACCGGCAGGAGCGGGGTTCGACCAAAGAGGCCGCACGCGTGCTACGCGCGGCTCCGCTCTGATGATCAGTTCTCGCTGATGGGTCTTTGTGGTGCAGCCCCCGGGAACGGCAGCCAACAGCCGCACGAGCGGGACCACGACTGCAATGCTGCTCTCCTGGATACCGATCTCCCACGCTCGCACCACCAGGCCGGATACGCCGTGCATGAGTTTCGATCTAGCGCGGACGAATGGGAACAACGGGACCTCCGGAGCCAGCGCCCTCGGCCAACCTTCGCGCCAGACGCCCGGACTTAAGCTGCTCCTGACGCAACTCCTCTTGCAGAACATTAATCGCGCGCTGCAAGACGTCGCACGTGTCTTTCCACATCCGCTTCTCCTGGGATGTGCGTTTCTGAAGGGCCCTCACTCGAACCAGTTCCGCGACCGCGCGTTTGGCCTTCTCACGAGCAGCATCGACATCATCGCCTCGGTGGCCCTCGCTGAGCAACTGGAAGCGCTCTCGAAGGTCGTCACAGGACTGATATAGGTGATGACGCCCCACTTCAGCTTCGACTGCAAGATGGCGTACCGTCAGTGCGCCCGCGGGAACCCTGGTTGGGCTACCGCTCAACATACGTCTCATCGCAGACATAATCTCCCGCCGCATCGCGTTCTCCTCGGCCCGAATCTCTGCCGGGCTGGGGAGGCCACCGCTAATCACAATGAGCCGCTCTCGCAGACATCCGGGCCGTCGTCACAAGTTCGTCGAGCTCGTCGGCACCGGCGACCATCGACCGGGCGAGCGGGGTGGGACTCAAGGCGGCGTTTGCTCGAAGCACCTCTGCACGCGAAGAGATTGTCATCAGCTGCGCTTCTGTCCGCACCAGGTTCGCGCATCGGGCGTCACAGCGCCCTAAGTCCGGCCGCGCCTTGCCTTTCGCAGATTGGTTGGTGCACCGGGCTGTCGCCGCGCGATACGCGCAGAGCGCGACAGCGGCGGGGTTGTCGTAGAGAACGAGGTCCGGGTCTCGCCGGAGTCGGCGCTCCTCTGCGGGCGTCATGCTCGATGGTAGTCGTCGTACGGCCGTGACAGCTCTCTCGGCCCCTGGCCCGTAGACGGACTCCCCCGCCGCTAGGAGGTGACCCAGTTCTTGGATAGTAGCTTTGCGATGCTCCCAGTCCCCCGCGCTCAGCAAACTGTTGAGCCCCGATTCTTTCGTTCCGGCGTATCCGCTGCCCATAACCGTACGAAGGTGTTGGTACTGCAACGCGAGCGTGATGTCTCCACCGGGGCGGTTGCTCAAGAACCACGCCAACGTCCGTCGGAATCGGCGCAATGTGATCTTGCCGTCGGGGTCGGCTTGGATCCGCATCACTTCGGGATCCTCATGCACGGGAACGAGCCTGTCATTGACGAAGGCGATGAAGTGCTGAATCCAATCCGTGATGAGCGAACTCCGTTGCGCGGTGCCGGTGCTGGAGAGGATCGCACCGCTTTCGCTCCCATAGAAGCGGCGAATCCGCTCGGCAACTCGCGCAGCGTTCCAGGCGCTGCGTGTAGTGGCCCAGCTGACCAGTGTCGGTGGAACAGGCTTGCCGTCGTCGTCGCGGCGAAGGCCTTTCCACACCTTTCCGCGGATCAGATACAATCTGCCGCCGTCCTCGCGCTGAATCGGATCTACTGCGGCACCGAACTCGAGGCCGGCGACTTCTTCCGGGCGCGCACCCGTGAGGTACGCGATGACGATCACGCACGCTGCCATCAGATGGCTCATGAGCGGGCTGAAATTGTCGCGTCCTCTGGCCTGGCCCCGAGGAACGACATCGAGGACTCTGATTCCGTCAATCCAGACCCGATCGCGGAACAGTGCAGTCGGCGAGTACCGCAGATGGTGAAGATCGGGGTCCGTCACGTACTGGTATCGCTCCCGGTCTGACAAGCGCCAGAGCGCTTTGGCCATACGAGAACGCGGAGCACGGTGCTGATAGGCGACGACGTGCCAGGCGACCTGGTCTGTTCCAACCTCGTTGCCGAGAGTCTGTCCAGGCAACCGATAGTCGGAGTACGCGGCAAGAACCTTCAGGCACTGGTCCCTGCGAAACGACTTGGCAGCGGGTGTGTCCGCGATCGCGGCAGCATAGTCCGTGTGCGCAGCGAAAATGTCTTCTGCGAACTCGTCGACGAACGCGCAGGCCCACGTGATCAGGGGAGCCATGATCTCCTGCCGAATTCTGATCGATCTGTTCTCCTCCGCTCCACGCGAGAGTGAGCGTTCCAGAAGCCAACTCGGTTCGGGCCACCGATGCTCCATCTGTAGCCGTTCAGAGAAGTGCCACGCGCGGCGCACAGCGAGCAGCGTATTCACCTTTGTCTTTCGCCCAAGCTTGCTCGCATGAACCCAGGTTCGAAGATCGTCGAGATGGCCTGAGTCCAGGTCCCGCGGGGCAATGACTGGCGTCTCGGGGTGTTGCACCGACCACTCACCGGTGAGCCACTTCATCCCGCGCCCAAGATCCGCCATCGCAGACTTGATCGTGCCTGCGCTCGGCCATTTCGTATACGGACCGTGAGCCTCGGCGATCAGGGACTCAGGGTTCCCGTAGTTGATGAGTTCGTACGCATACGCCTTCGCGAAGGATCGAAAACCCTCCGGAACAATAGCGAAGTTGAGCACATGTGGCGGACGGCCGGGGTCATCCTCCATCGGTCGGAGAGACCAGCGCATATCGCCGAATCGTGCGACAGGCCAAGTAGCATCCGCGATCCGGTGCGCCTCGATCGCCGGATCAGCGTCCGACAACCGCGGACGCACGGTCCCCGAATCAAAGGACTGTGTTGCTGAAGTGCTCATAACTCTCCGGAACCTCGTGCCGCAAAGCAGCGATGATCAAGGGTGAAAACGACGCGACATGGGGCGCCGCTCTCTCCCGCTCGGCTGGCGTACTGCGCTCGACAAGAGCTCTCAATAGAAGGGCACGATGTCGATACCGCTCATCCCACTGGTCCCCTACCGCATCCCGCATCTGCTCAATGACCTGCAGTGCCGCCATCTGGCGCGGAAGTAGCCGATCCACTGTGAGGGCGTTGTCACAGTCCAAACAATCCAAGAAGGAGAAGTACCCCGCCGTGCATGGCAGTCCCGTAATCGGGCTCCGATCGGGGTCCGCGCAGTGAGCGATCAACGCATCATTGTCCCGCGGGGTAGCCTGCTCGTCGCCTCGCACCATCGTCAGTTGCGAGCGGGCCCGATCTAGAGCGGCTTGAACTCCCGCCGCAGCAGCGACCTGCTGGTCCTCGAGCGACGCCGGATCACTACGCACATAGCGGAGGTGAACCGACGGAGCATGATGAGTCGGCGCGCGGCCCACGCCGCCACTCTGCGCGCTCCGACGAATCCTATTGAAGCTGATCGTGCCCGAAGCAGTTGGGGCCCACGTCGGATTGTGCCTGTAGGCCGCCCCAAATCGGGGACCCACCGCAGTTCCCCACCAGACGAGGAGCCGCTCGGTTGGACTGCCGGCGATTCGGAGGTGGTCGCGAAGAGGCGCGGTCATCTCGGCGATCATCTGCACAGCCGAGGACGCGCCCTTATCCTCGCCGCGATCATCTGTGATGTCGCCCCAGAATCGGTTCGCCGGACCCCGTCGAGGCTTGTCGACGTCGCTTTGCGAGATCGAGTGCGCCATCAGAGTGGGAACGGTCATCGATGACACAGCCGAGAGATTCATGCCGCTTCGGCACGCGATCAATACTGCCGCGGCAAGGCTTTCGGAGCTGTCGATAAACAACGACGATCGAGCGATCGCTCTGTTGCGGTACTTGCTCTTCCAGGCGCCGATCGCCTGCCAGTGGGCTAACGATTGTGGTTCACCGAACTGGACGATCTCCCAAAGCGCACGCTGCTTCGCTGTGGCCGATTCTTGATCTCCCTGAAGTGCCTCGCGGTAGGCATCCGTGACTCGGCGATGGGCAGCACGAACGACGTTCCGAGCAGCGCGCTGGATCGCGAGGAACTCGGACTGCTCGTACCTTTCCACCGGTCTCACGGGGTTTCGAGTCTTCGAGGCGCGGCGCTTGCGGGACTGCAAGCGCACGGCTGGGGACGTGGGAAGAAAATCCATCAACATACAGACCCTGCCGTAGTAGCTCATCAAGCTCGTTTCAGCGAGCCGCTGCTCAGCGAACCGCTGGAACTGGACGAGATGGAACGGTGTCAGATCCTTCGACGAAGCGAGCGGGTACTCTCCGTCCGCGCCGACGAGAGTGCAAATCCATCGCAGGAGAAGAGAACAGCTGCGGCGGACGTTCTCTACGGAGCTCACGCGTCGGACTCCATCGGAAGAAGCTGACCAAACCGCCACGGCTTGACACATCTCTTGACGTAGCAATATCGGTCCCTCGTAGGAACGAAGATCGAACAGGTACTTGGGGTCATCCTCTAGCTCGAGCACCACGCTTAGCGCCCCTTCGCCGTTTCCCGGCGTGTCAGAGTCCCAGCCATCGGGCGGCAGGCTCGCCCGACGGCCGCTCACGAGCGCTCCAAGCCAATGAGCGGACTGACGGACGTCACGTAGTCCCAGAACTGTTCGATGCTTGCCTCGCGCAATAGATCTGTACGTCGGAGGCCCTTCACCGGCTCAAGATACGTGTTTCTAGTGATGTCGGAGTTTGCGTGCCCGAGAAGATCCCGGACATCATCGAAGACCTGAGCGTAGGTGGAAGCGAAGAACGCGTCTCCTGGCGCCAAGCCCAATCGATGATCCATTGCGCGCACTCCCGCAAGGAGGCTGAAAAGCGCGAAGGTGAACCGTAAAGAATGGGGGGTCACCCGCACGGGTCTGCCTTCCCTAAGCACACGTCGTCGTTCTCTCGACAAGCGATCGTTGGCGGCTTGGAAGACTTTGGCCCACGAGTCAGGCGACAAGGGCGATCCGTTCTCGGTCAACCACAGCGATGCTGGCTCGATACCGTCTTCATTCGCCACGAACATGCGCTCCCGGCGCTGCCGAGAGAGAAACACTGCCTCGTGCGTGGAACCATCACGCATCCGCAGCCTTTGCGACCTCCGACCCGACTCGACGGCCTCTATGATGTCTCGGTCGCGAATCCCAGCGTATCGCCCCGCTTTGCGAGCTCTTCGGATCGCGCGAGCTCTTCCGTTTCGGACGTAATCACGGACGGACTCGATTCCACTTGCGTGCATGACGCGATAGTGACGGAACACGTCACCCTTGCCAACGATCGGCATTTCTTCCCCCACCGATGTTGGAACTTCTGCCACCATCATGGTGCCTGCTTCACTGCGACGCAGCCCCGTGACGAGCAAGAGATCAGCGAACGCACGGTTTCGGTCGATACATCTGGCCCTCGACGCATCGTCCGGTACAGACGGTTCCAGGCGCCTATTTCCCGCATCGCGCGCTTCGTACCCCGAGAGACCTACCTTGACCCAAAGGTTGTAATCACCAGGAGTGATCCATCGGTCCCTCGACGACCGCGCATGCTTCTCCCGATGGGCACTCCGACCAGCACCGTCGGACAGTCGGTCATACTTCCCGAGCGGTAAGCGGTCCACCCAGCCGCGAGATTGAGCCCATCCATAGAAGTGCAAAAGCGCGGCGAATCCTTTATTCCAGGTCGCGGGAGAGATCGGACTCGGGTTGCGCTCGTCGTAGACCCGCCAAACCTGGAATGCGCGCAGATCCGCCCGCTCAGCCTCGACCCACGTGAGCCCGCGCCCGCGCAGAAACTGCATCCACACTCGCAGCTCCTTGGCGTACGTCATCGCCGTGCTCATCTTGTCTAAAGCGAAAGCCTCGCGGAAATAGTCGCCAAGTCGGTAGTCGATCTGGGTTGGTGACATCAGAATCGGCTGGCCCGGAGGGATGCCGACCGACCGCTCGCGCTCTGCGATGTCCGCCCACTCGCGTGCGACCGGGGCGAGTCTTGGCGGAACGTCACCCCCGGCACTGGCCACGAGCCACGGATGGGTTGCTGTCATGGCGTTGAGCGTAAGGGGTCATCGAACACACGGACGATGACAACACGTAGTTTTTCCAGAGAACCTCGAGGCACGTCTCCCCGTTCGTCGTCGTAGAAGGCACAGAGCATCGAGCGCGCACGAGAGATCATGCCGCCAGTGTGCATGGGAGACCTGCCACGGCGCGGACGTTATCCACAGGAGCTCGGTGTTCCGGGCATCGCCGGATCCTCCCGACGGTTCATCCGGGTGAGAACGATGGACGCCGCGTCGACACCGTTGCTACGTTCGACGAACTAGCCCCCTTGCGACGTGACAGGACCCCATGACCTCCACGAGTCCCCCCGCACGAGCCTCCCTTCACGAGTCCCCCTTCATCGCGGACGCGCGGTCAGGTGTCAGAGTCACGAGCTGGTGGCTGGCGATCATCCTCTTCCTCGCGCTCTGGATCGTCCAGATCGGCCTGCTCGCGGCTCTCACGATCGCGGCCCCCGTTCCTGCGGGCTCCGTCGCGTCGCAGTTCCAGGAGGCGTTCGCCAACCTCGTCGTCATCGGCCTCGTCTTCGCCTGGGTCGGCCTCTATGAGCGGCGACACGTGCGCACTCTCGGCTTCCGGCAACCCGGGCGGGGCGTGCTCACTCTCCTGCTCGGCGTCGTCGTCGGGCTCGTCTTGATCTCCGTACCCATACTGTTCCTTCTGCTGACGGGCCAGTACGAGGCGGTCGCCGGCCCCGCGGGCGGCACCTCCGGGTTTCCCGCCCTACCTCTGATCCTGGCTCTCGCCGTCACCGTGATCGTCCAGGGCGGCAACGAGGAAGTCGTGACACGAGGGTTCCTCCTCCAGAGCGTGGGGCAGCGATTCCCGACGTGGCTCGCAGTCCTCGTCCCCTCGCTGCTGTTCACGGTGGTGCATGGCGTCGGCGGCCATCCGGTGGCCTTCGCCACCATCTTCCTGTACGCGATCTTCGCCACCTTCGTCACACTCTGGCAGCGGTCGCTGTGGCTCATCTGCGGTATTCATGCCGGCTGGAACTTCGGCATGGGCAACGTCTACGGCATCCCGGTGAGCGGGTTGGACCCGCACTCCACGTCGCTCCTGTTCCTCGCCCCTTCCGATTCCTCGGCACCGTTGCTCACCGGTGGCGATTTCGGGACCGAGGGTGGGCTTCCCGCCGCCTTCACCATGCTGGCGGCGGCCGCCGTCGCGTTCGTGTGCTGGCGACGTTCCGCGCGGGAGCACCGTCAAGGAGGTCCGCGGGTCTCCCCGGAGCCGACCCGGGCGCAATAGGCTCCTGCCTCATTGAACCCAACCCTCTGCTGCCGTCGATTCCGGTGCTGATCGCGATCGTCGTCGGCGTGGTGATCCTCGTCTCCGTCATCGGTGCCCGGAGAGCGAAGCGGCGGGGTTCTGTACCCCCGTCGCGCGAATCGCACAACCCCGGGTCCGGACACCACGACGAGGGATAGCCTGTCACGCATGCGCCCCGGACCTGACGATGAGATGCGGGCGCGGGTCGAGATCGACGGGCTCACCTATCCCCTGCCTCGCGGCACGGATGTCGTCGCCCTCCGGGAGCGGATCGAAGCCGCCGCGCGCGCCGAGCCCACATTCGTCTCGTTCGCCACGTCGGACGGCCTCGCGAGCGTCCTCGTCCACCCGACGTCGCGGGTGTTCCTCTTCCAGGTCAAGGCGTCGAACGACGGGAGCCTTGCTGCCGACCTCGGGGGGCTGCCGGACTGGGACGTCTGAGCGCCGCGGGAAGCCGCCGCAGCGTCAGGAGGTGAACTCGTCGATGAGGAGCTCGCCGCGCGCGTTCACGCGCTCCATCATGTGGCTGACCCGGGCAGGGTCGATCGCCGGGACCGGGTCGGCGTCGAACTCGAGGACCAGCGGGATGGCCGGGTGCATCCACGCCGAGAGCCGGCCCGGGCTCTTCTTCCCCGAGGGCCACGTCATCATGAAGCTCTCCTGGCGACGGAGCTTGGTGGAGATCACGATCTTCAGATGCGCCAGCAGGGTGTCCTCGACGTCGATCGGTGGACGAGAGCTGTTGTACTCAAGACTTCCCATAGTCAAAAGGTAAGCCCCCGGGACGCCCTCGGCCGACCACTCACCCGATGCCGAGGCGCAGGATGAACAGACCAGGGTAGATCGCGAACACGACGGACAGCGGCAGGATGAGGAACACCAGCGGCAGGAGCATGAAGATCTCCTTCCGTCCGGCCTGCTCGATGAGCGTGCGCTTGGCCTCCTCCCTCGTGTCGTCGGCCTGCGCGCGCAGGACGGCGGCGAGCGGCGCTCCATGTTCGAGCGCGGCGACGATCTGATCCACGGCCCGCGTGAGCCCCGGCAGCTCCAGCCGCGCTGCCATCGCCGTCAGTGCGTCCGCCAGCGGCGACCCCGTCCCGACCTCCAGTACCGCGCGGCGCAGCTCGACCGTGAGCTCCCCTGACCCCACACCGGCCACGCGCTTCACGGCATCGAGGAACCCCTCGCCCGCCGAGAGACAGAGCGCCAGGAACTCCAGCGTCGTCGGCAGCTCCTCGGTCAGACGCACCTTTCGCGCACGCACCCGCGCCGACAGCCGCATGTCGTACCCCACACCGGCCGCCGCTCCCGCGAGGAGCGGGATCGACCCGACCGGAAGCGACCACCGACCGATCACGACGAGAACGATGACGGCGAGCGCTCCGGCAGCGATTCCGCCCACAATCACCGCGAGCTGACGACCGCGGAAGGCGACGGGATTGAATGCCGACCCTGCCTGAGCGAGCCGCCGTCGGAGAGCTTCCGTCCCGCCGAGCAGACGGTCGAGCGTCTTCGCACCGCGCGCACCGAGGCGGAACCCTCCGGCAGGCAGGGTGCCGGGCCGGGGGAAGGCATCGCGCGGCAACACCTCGTCGTCCACGACGTCCCGCACGTACGGCGCGATCCGCGACGCGAGCGACGCCGCCCGCCACCGCGGGAGGCCCGCCAGAAGCGCGAGGACACCCGCGGCGAATCCACCGCCGAGCAGCACGGCCACGGCGAGCGCGGAGAGCCCGCTCACCCGAACCACCGACGCGGCTCGGGCAGCCGACCGATCCGGATCATGAGGCGGAATGCGACGACGGACACGACCGCGCCCACGACGATCACGACGATCCCTTCCGGCGTGCCATAGGCCTTGGCCCCCTCCGGGCGCAGGATCAGGAGGGTGAGGATCACCCACGGCGCCACGGCTCCGAGGACGGCCGCTCCGCGGATCCACGACTGCCGCGCCTCGACCTCGCCACGCAGCGCCGCGTCGGCACGCACCGACGAGGAGAGCGCCCGCAGCACGCCGATGAGCTCGGTGCCACCGACCTGCCGCGCCATCCGCAGGGTCTCGATGATCCGGTCGCCGAGTGGATCGGCGAGGACGGCCTTCAGCCGGTCCAGACTGGAGTCGAACCGTCCGCTGCTCCGCAGGTCTCGGGCGAATACCTCGAACGCGGGCCGGAGCGGCGGTGGAGCCGATTCCGCGAGGGTGGCCACCGCATCGGGAAGCGACAGGCCGACGCGGATCGCGGCGATAAGCAGGTCGCAGACGTCGGGCCAGAGCTGGCGCCGCAGACGCCGCAGCCGCAGACGTCGGCCACGCAGGTAGGCGATCGGCGCCGCGCCCCCGGCCAGCCCGGCGAGAATCGCGAGCGCGGCGCTTCCCGTGACGAGCCAGGCGAGGGAGGCGGCGCCGAGCGCGGCACCGGCGATGCCGATCACGAGAGAGCGGGTCTGCACCGCCGGGAACCCCGCCTCGCCCGCGAGACGAGCCAGACGACCGCGATGCGGAGCAGTCGCGGAGCGCTCCCCTGCCGGCCACAGCCACGGTGCCAGGATCAGGAGCACGCCGGCCGCGAGCGTCGCGCCGAGGAGGATCGTCATGCGAGAACCCCCGTCCCGACCGGTGCCGATCGGCCGCGGGGGCGCGCGGCTCCGAATACCGGCGTGCTGAGCACCCGCCCCTGCATCACCTCACCCGTCAAGGCGACGATCTCCTCGACGTATCGACGCCCGGCCGCATCGCGCGCGCAGTGCACGACGAGATCGACGGACGACGCGAGCGCCGGAGCGACGAAGTCGCGGTCGATGTTCCGGCCGGCGAGCAGGGGCAGCAGGCACAGCTTGTCGAGCGCCTCCGCGGCGGAGTTGGCGTGCACCGTGCAGGCCCCGGGTACGCCCGTGTTCAGCGCGAGCACGAGGTCGAGGGCCTCCGCATCGCGCACCTCCCCCACCACGAGCCGGTCCGGGCGCATCCGCAAGGCCTCCTTCACCAATCGCCTCAGCGTGATCTCGCCGGTGCCCTCGAGGCTCGGCTGACGCCCCTGCAGCGCGACCACATCCGGGCCGTCCACCGCGAGCTCGAAAGTCTCCTCCACCGTGATGATCCGCTGGTCCGCCGCGCAGGCAGCGAGCAGCGCCCCGAGCATCGTCGTCTTCCCCGCGTGGGTCGCCCCCGACACGATCACGGACGCGCCCGTCCGCATCGCCTCACCGAGAGCCCGCGCGGCCTCGGGGGTCAGCGCGCCCTGCATCACGAGCGCATCGAGCGAGCGGTACCCGGGAAGGAACTTGCGGATGTTGACCGCCCACGACCCGCGCACGACAAACCCTCGCATGTTGCAGTGAATGCAACTGTCCGTGCTTGCAATCGATACCTATTCGGCTCCTTCGGTGTCGAAGTGTTCCGACCATAACAGCGTGATCTCGCGGATGCGGAGATCTGGGTTGACACAGTGATGCACTGTCCCATACTTTGTTGCATCTAATGCAAGATTTTGAGGCTTCTCCAGCGGCGCTTCGGCTGATCACGTCAGCATCGAACGTCGCACTGGCGAACCCGGAAGCGCAGGTTTTCAGTGCGATGATCGATGGTTGGCGGAACCAGCAGCTGTCGCGCGGGCTCCGTGAGCAGACGATCCGGAACCGGACGGCGACGGTGACACGGTTCCGTGATTTCGTGGACAAACCGCCTTGGAGGTGGACTGTCGCGGATGTGGATGAGTTCACTGCTCAGTCTGGCGGTCGCACTCGGACGTTGTCGACGATGCGCGCCAACCATGGGTCTATCCGTGGGTTCTGTGACTACCTCACGAACCCGTTGTACGACTGGATGGAGATCTGCGATCGCGAGTTTGGGGAGGTCCCTTCGCAGGTGTGCCTGCCGTGGAACACCGTGGCGCACCGGTTCGAGTTCGAAGGCCATGGGAAGCGTCGCCCGTTCACGTACGACGAGATCGAGCGCCTGTTCGATACGGCCGACGCCCGCGTCGAGCTGCTCGTGAGTTCCGGGCGAAAGGGTGCGCTCGGCGCGTTGCGGGATGCCCAGTTGCTGAAGACGGTCTACGCGTTCGGTCTGCGCCGCACTGAGGCGGTGATGCTCGATACCGTCGATTTGCACCACAACGCGAAGATGCGCCAGTGGGGCCGCTACGGCGCGGTCCACGTGCGATGGGCGAAGGCGGCGGGCGGTGGCGCGCCACGACGTCGCACGGTGCTGCTGGTGCCGGAATTCGACTGGTGGGTCCCCGGCATGCAGCAATGGCTCGAGCAGGCCCGGGCCCGTTTCGCGCCCGGAGACGACCTCGACGCGCTCTGGGTGACCGAGCGCCGCACGCGTCTGTCTGCTGGGTATCTCGATCGGAGGTTCGCAGAGTTGCGTGATGAAGCCGGCCTGTCGAAGGACCTGACGTTGCACAGCCTCCGGCACTCCTATGTCACACACCTTCTGGAGTTCGGGTACGCCGATCGATTCGTCCAAGAGCAGGTCGGGCATATGCATGCCTCGACGACCTCGATCTACGCCTCCGTCAGCTCGGACTACAAGAACCGTGTGCTCGCCGAAGCGCTGAAGGCCCTCATCGAAGGAGAAGCTGATGACCGTTGAGCTCGACACCGGCTGGAATCTGCGCAGCGTGATGGCGTCGCGCGGGATCTTCCAGACCTCCAAACTGAAACCCCTACTCGAAGAGCGCGGCATCGACCTGTCCCGGGAGCAGGTGTATCGGCTGGTGACTCAGCCGCCCCAGCGGGTGCGTCTCGACGTGTTGGCGGCGTTGTGCGATGCGCTGGAGTGCTCGCTCGACGATCTCGTGACGATCACTCGCCGGGAGGCCTCGACCCCGGTGGCGGTGGGTGAGGAGGCGACACGGGGGGCGATCGGTGATCTCCGTCCTGTTCGCGCGGCGATCCGTCGGCCGCGTACGAAGTAGCCGCGGTGGCCAAGCCTCCGCAGCTGCCGCGAGTCGCTGAAGTCGTCGCTCTCGTCCGCCCTCTCGTTCCCGAGATCTCTCCCGAGCGACTCACTGAGATCGTGCATACGGTCGCGCCAGTACCCCTCACGCAGCGGCTTCTTGAGCTCGCGCTGATCAAGCAGCCCGGAGTCCTGGAGGGGCAGCATGCGAACGTGCCAGCGACCGTTCAGAATCTGGCCCATGCGCTGGTCAAAGAAGGGGCGAGCCGGGTGGTGTTGCCGACGTGTGAGTCCTGCGGACGCGCGGTGAGAATGCCCCACAAGACGCCGGGCGGTGGTCGGCACTGCTCCCGATGCGAGCGGAAGGCCCGGTCCGTCTCCTGCGCGTCCTGTGGCCGGGTCCGGCCCGTGCAGCGCACCATCGACGGACAGCGTTTCTGCCGTGACTGTTGGCGAGCCGACCCTCGATCGTTCGGCGACTGCTCGCGGTGCGGTCAGCACGCGACCATCGTCGTCCGTCGCCCGGAACTCGTCTGCCTGGCCTGCTACACCGCACCGATCAAGACCTGTGGTCTTTGCGGAGAACCTGGCCGCGTCGCCTCGCACCTCGACGGACGACGAGTATGCGCGCGCTGCTACTACGCGATGCGCAGACCCCAACCTTGTCCCGAGTGCGCGCGCAGAGTGTTCCTCACCGGGTTCATGAATGGCCAGAAGGTCTGCGCCGACTGCGCGGGCACTCCGATCACGATGGCCTGCCCTGGATGCGGCTCGATCGAGGAAATCCGCAAACATCACCTCTGCGTCGAGTGCCGCCGGCCCGTCGCGATCCAACAGCTGCTCGCCGACGATGCGGGAGAGATCCGTGAGGATCTCCACCCGCTTGCTGACTATCTGCTCACGCACCATGGCAAAGCGGCGTCGCTCGAACGCTGGCTGCACAAGAGCAAGTGCGCGATGGTGCTCCGCGAGCTCGCGGACGGGACCCTGCCGCTCACCGCCGAGGCGATCATCACCCGAGCCCGGTCGGGACAGTCGGTCGCGTTCCTCCTCTCACTGCTGGTCCGTTCCGGCGTGCTGCCGGAGCTCGACGTCGAGGGCACGCGCTTCGACCACTGGCTCAACGACTGGCTCGGTGGCATCGACCATCCCGAGGACCGGCTGATCCTGCGCCGCTACTGCACCTGGGAGCTCCTCCGATCCACTCGGACACTGCGCAGCGCGTCCAGCCCTGCTTCCGGCTTCCAGAGGCAGAGGGCTGCACTGAAGTACTGCGCCGCGTTCCTCGGGGAGATCCGGGCGCAGCAGGAGACGCTGGCGACGTTCCCGCAGCGCCTACTCGACGCGTATCTGACCGATTCGCCTAGCCAACGCGACGCGCTGGCACCGTTCACTCGCTGGCTGCGAAAACACCGGCTGAGCACCCTTCGGGTCGAGTTTCGAGCCCATCGCCTCGAGGGGCGAGACTACGCCTCTGATCACCGATGGCAGATGGCCCGCAGGTTCCTGTCCGATGCCGACATGGACCCGAAGACCCGGGCCGCGGGTCTCCTCGTGCTGCTCTACGGGATCCAGCTGACCCGCATCGTCACGATCACCCGGGCACAGGTCGACACGAGCTCGCGGCCCGTGACGCTCACCGTCGGGGCCGAGCCGATCGAGGTCCCCGCGATCCTCGGCGACGCCATCGTCGAGCTCGTCGATGCCACAAAGGGCCATCCTGAAGGGTGGTTGTTCCCCGGCCGGAACCCGGGCCGTCACCTCACCCCGGGGCCGCTCAGCCGTCGCCTTCGCGCCGAAGGCCTGCTTGCCGGGAGCGCCCGCACGACAGCGCTCATCGAGCTCACCCGGCAACTGCATCCCCGGATCGTCTCGGATCTCCTCGGCATCACGACGGCATCCGCTGCCTCATGGTCGCGTCTCGCCGGTGGCGAGTGGTCCGATTACCCGGCTCTCCGCTCCACCCACCCCTGATCAAGCATCACCCGTCAGAGCCGGGCCGGAAATCGCTTCGCGCAGTTGCTCGACGGTCGGAGAGCCTCCCAGCCCGGCAGGGGTACGGAACACCCGGCAGGCGAGCCCGACCGGCGTGTGCTCGTCGGCGAAGGGATCGACGCCGTCGACGAGGACGGTCGGTGACCCGTGGAATCCGAGGCGCTCGGCGTCCTCGGCGGTCTCGACCAACTGTCGTGTGACGCGGATATCTGATCGACCGTCGAGCAGCTCAGCAAGCCGGCGGTCGAGTACTTCCCAGTTCGGGCAGCCGTCGAAGTACTGCAGGGTGATCTCCATGGTTGGCCCTCTCAGTTCTCGGTGCCGCGGAGCATCAGGAGCGCTCCGGCAATCGTAGCGGTGACGATCACGATGTCGGCGAGGTTCCCGATGAACCAGTTGCCGTAGGCGAGGAAGTCGACGACGTGCCCCCGGGCGAATCCTGGTTGGCGGAAAAGCCGGTCGCCGGCGTGCGAAGCAGCGGCCCCGCCGAGCGCACCGATCACGATCGCCCACCCGGGGCGTCGGACCCGGAACGCGAACACGATCGCGGTGGCCGTGGCCGCGACGGCGATGAGAGCGAACACCCAGGTGAAGCTCTCCCCGAAGGAGAACGCCGCGCCGGGGTTGTACGCGAGCTGCAGGCCCAACAGGTCGCCGATCAGCGGGATGCGCTCGTGCTCCGACAGGGTGGCCTCGGCCCACACTTTCGTTCCCTGATCGATCACGACGACGACCACGGCGATCAGAAGCGCCCAGGCAGTGAGCCGCCAGCGTCCTCTCTGCGGACGCTCTCCCGACGCCGATGCCGACTCAACGTCGGTATTCGTGTCCGGGGTCATGCGAGGGCCTCGAAGAGACGGACGATAACGCCGGATTCAATGAGGATGAACAGGCCCAGGCCGATGAACACGACGGGGACGAGCCAGTGCTCGACACGTTCGAGCGTTTCGGTGACGGCCTTGTGGGTGCCGATCAGTCGCCCGGCAGCGCACCAGACGGCGACGAGGATCAGGAACACGACGATCATGACCGCGACGTCGCCGGGCGAGCTGGTGCGGAAGATCGGCGTGTAGAGGGAGATGTTGTCGGCCCCGTTGGCGATCGTGATCCCGGCGACCCCCCATAGTCCGACCGCGGTGATCTTGGAGTCGTCATCATCGTCGTCGCCGTTACGGCGCAGGCCGCGAATGAGCGTCCAGATGCCGATGCCGAGCGGGATCAGACCCAGGAAGCCGACCCATTCGTCCGGGACGATCGTGAGACCGAGCGCGGCGATCACGCTGATCACGACGAGTGTGATGAACCCGAGGTACTGGCCTGCGACGATCTGCCACGGTCGCGGCTTTCCCCGGCTGGAGGCGAGGAACAGCACGGTGAGCACGACGATGTCGTCGATGTTGGTCGCCGCGAACAGGCCGATCGCCGACCCGATGGTTGCGAGCATCAGCTTTCCATTCGTGGTGTGCGGGTGCGTGCGGCGCGCAGGCCGTTGAGGATCACGATGACCTCCGCGACCTCGTGGACCAGGACGACAGCCGCGAGCCCCAGGACCCCGAAGAGCGCGAGCGGGAGCAGTGCGGTGATGATCAGCAGGGACAGGATGATGTTCTGGTTGATGATCCGCCGGCCCCGCCGCGCGTGATCGAACGCCCGCGGGATGAGCCGCAGATCATGACCCGTGAAGGCCACGTCCGCAGACTCGATCGCCGCATCGGAGCCGGTCGCTCCCATCGCGATGCCGATGTCCGCGGACGCCAGGGCCGGGGCGTCGTTGATGCCGTCACCGATCATCGCGACCGATCCCGCCTTCGACAACTCGCCGATCGCGGTCGCCTTGTCCTCAGGGCGCAGCTCCGCGCGCACATCAGCGATCCCGGCCTGCGCAGCCAGCGCACGAGCGGTGCGGGCGTTGTCCCCGGTGAGCATCGTCATGCCGACGCCCTGATCCGCAAGCGTGCGGACCACCTCGGGGACTTCCGGACGCAGCTCGTCGCGGACCCCGATCGCCGCGACCGGTGCCTCGTCGCGGTGCACGATCACGACAGTCATGCCCTGCTCCTCAAGCCCTGCAACCCGGTCGCCGAGCTCGCCGGCGTCGAGCCAGCGGGGGCTGCCGACCGTGATACGAGCGCCATCGACGGTGCCGTCGATGCCGTGCCCGGCCTGCTCGGTCACATCCGCGGCCACGGGAACACCCGGGGCTGCAGCGGTGATCGCCGCCGCAAGGGGATGCGTGCTGTGCTGCTCCAGAGCCGCCGCCCAAGCCAGCGCCTGCTCCTCGGCAATGCCGTTCGCAGTGAGGACCGCGGTGACCGCGGGCTCGTTACGGGTCAGGGTGCCGGTCTTGTCGACCGCGACGTGCCGGACCGTGCCGAAGCGCTCGAAGACCGCGCCGGACTTGATGATCACGCCGAACTTGCTCGCCGCGCCGATCGCGGCAACGACCGTCAACGGCACCGAGATCGCCAGCGCGCACGGAGAGGCCGCTACCAGCACGACGAGCGCACGAGTGATCCATACCTCCGGGTCGCCCAGCAGTGACCCAATGATCGCGACGAGCGCTGCGAGAATCAGCACACCGGGTACGAGCGGGCGGGCGATCCGGTCCGCGAGACGCGCACGCTCGCCCTTCTCCGTCTGCGCTTTCTCGACCAACTCCACGATCGTCGTAAGCGAGTTATCGGTACCGGCCGCGGTCGCCTCGACCTCCAGCACGCCGGAGCTGTTAATCGCGCCGGCCGACACCGCGTCCCCGGGCTCGATCTCGACGGGGATCGACTCCCCGGTGATCGCCGAGGTGTCCAGGCTTGAGCGGCCAGAGCGGACGATCCCGTCGGTTGCGATCCGTTCGCCCGGGCGGACCACCATGACCTGGCCGACCGTCAACTCCCTCGCCGGCACCTGCGCAGAGACGCCGCTCTGCAGCACGGTCGCCGTCTCCGGCACGAGCTTCAGCAGCGCCCGCAGGCCGCCACGGGCACGGTCCATCGCCTTGTCCTCAAGCGCCTCAGCAATCGAGTACAAGAACGCCAGAGCAGCGGCCTCCTCCACATAGCCGAGGATGACCGCGCCGATCGCGCTGATCGTCATCAGCAGCCCGATCCCGAGCTTGCCCTTGAACAGCTTCCGAATCGCGCCAGGAGTGAACGTCGACGCGCCCAGCAGCAGGCCGATCCAGAACAGTACGAGCGCCGGGATCTCGAGCCCGGACCATTCAAGGATCAGACCAGCCAGGAACGCGACACCGGAGAAGACCGGCACCATGATCCCACGGTCCCTCCACCAGGGCCGCTCCACCTCTTCGGTCTCATCCTCCGCCGCAGTGGCAGGCTCGTGCTCGCAGCTACACGCCGCGCTCACCCGTCCGCCCCTGTACCGCAGCAGCCCGGCACCGTGCACGACGAGTCCACACACGGCGCGTGCTCATCGACCGCCAGCGTCACATCCACGAGCGCGACGAGCGCAGCCGCAAGATGCGGGTCAGCGATCTCGTAGCGCGTCTGGCGACCCTCAGGCTCGGCGACCACGATCCCGCAGTCACGCAGGCACGTCAGGTGGTTCGAGACGTTCGAGCGGGTCAGCTCCAGCTCGCGCGAGAGCACGGCTGGATAGCTCGGGGCGTTCAGCAGAGTCATCAAGATCCGGGAGCGCGTCGGGTCCGCCATGGCCCGGCCGAGCCGGTTCATGACGTCGAGGCGCGAAGCAATAGTCAGCATGTACTGAACTATACAGCAAGCGCTGATCAATCATTGGTGATCAGTTCCCCACCATTCATTGGGAGAAGAGTCGGAAGCCGCTGAATACGCAACTCAACAACAGTCGGCGCTACCAGTATCGGCGATCGCGACATGCAGCCGCGAGCCGTCCGGCAGCGAGGCATCGACGAAGGGCTGCCCGATGTCCACGCGCCGTCCCGTCGCCTGCAGCATCCTCTCCACCAGGTCCCGCACCGTCGCCTCGTCCAACCACAGCGCCGTCCGCTCCGCCACCCCACCCCGCGCCGTGTGCACGGCCCCGTCGCCGTTGACCCACACCTCCTCGATGCCGGGGTCGTCGAGCAGCGGCTGCAGAGCACCGAAGCCGCTCACCGCCGCCAGCACGTCCCGCACGCACGCCGCCTCGTCCTCGACCAGCACGCCGCCCCGCGCGAGCGCCCGATCATCGTGACGCCGCACCTCCGCCCGGGCGACCTCCCGCGCCCGCTCCGGGTCGGTCGCCGGATCCACCCCCTCGGACCGCAGCCGACGCCGCACAAGGTCGGCGATGATCGACGCGGGCTGCTCCATCCCTGCATCCTCGCAACGATCCGCTCCCGGCCCGCGGAGTTATCCACACCCCGTGCGCGGCCTCCGAACGGGAACGCTCTGGCACCGGGTAGCGTGCAGGCATGAAGCGGTTCACTGTCTCGTGCGGCCTCCTCGGGGTTCTCCTCCTGTCCGGCTGCACCAGTGGCGCCGATCTCCTGCAGTGCCAGAGCGTGGCCGCCGTCGACACGGAGCTCGAGGCCTTCTTCGCCCAGGACACGGTCGGCGGCACGCCGAGCCCGGAGCAGACCGAGCGCCTGAAGGAGCTCGCGGACGAGTACGCCGATCTCGACGTCGACGGCGAGGTGCAGGAGGCTGCGACCGCAGTGAGCGACGATCTGCGCGCGCTCCACGACTACCGCGTCGGCGTCCAGAACGGCGACGACGCGGACCCCGACCGCGAACAGGAACTCCGCCGGACCGCGATCGATACGTTCGTCGAGGGGCAGGCCGTCTGCATCCAAGGCTCCTCCTGACGCCTCCGTATCGACCCGCCCGCCCCGGTGTCAACCGGTACGTCCCCCGTCGTCGCGCTCCCTAGGCTGAGGAGCAGACCTGCGAGGAGACGACGTGCACCGCGCCACACCAGCCGCCCCCGAACCGACCCTGAGCGTGGTCATCCCGGTCAAGGACGACGCGACGGAACTGCAGCGGTGTCTCCGCGCCCTCGCCCGACAGACGCTTCCGCCGGACGAGATCATCGTCGTGGACAACGCCTCGACCGATGAGTCGGCCGCCGTGGCCGTCCGGCACGGTGCACGGGTCGTGCGGTGCGACACCCCGGGCATCCCCGCGGCGAGCGCGACCGGGTACGACGCGGCGACAGGCGACGTGATCCTGCGACTCGACGCGGACGGCGTGCCGGGGCCCCGATGGATCGAGACGATGGCGACCGCGTGCATGCGGGATCCGCGGGTCGGCGCCTGGACCGGGGGTGCGAATTTCGTCGACGGCCCCCGGTTCCTGCGGCGGCCCCTCGCGGTGGCCTACCTGCTGTCCTACGTCGTCGTATGCGGCTCCGCCCTGGGCCACGCGCCGCTGTTCGGGTCGAATCTCGCCCTCCGCCGCTCGGCCTGGCTTGCGGTCCGAGACCGCGTGCACCGCGACGACGCCGACCTCCACGACGACCTCGACCTCGCCTTCCACGTCGGCGAGCGCCACCGCATCCGCTGGCTCCTGCACACCGACATGGGCATCTCCATGCGCCCGTTCGGCAGCGGCCGCTCGTTCGCGCGCCGGGCCTGGATCGGCGCCCGCACCGTCCTCGTGCACTGGCCGGAGGACTTCCCGCCCGTGCGCTGGGTGCGGCTCGCCCTGCGCCGGGTACTGCACCGGCTCGGCGTCCCCGCGCCCGGAGCCCGCCGATGACCGCCCCGCTCCTCGGAACAGCGTCTGCCACCGAGCTGCACGTCATGACCCTCAACATCCGCCGCGATCTCGGCGCGCTCGCCTGGCCACCCGCCGACCGCTGGTCGGTTCGACGTCCCCGGCTCACCGCGCTCCTGCGCACGGAGCGGCCGGACGTCCTCGGTGTGCAGGAAGCCCTCCCCGAGCAGGCTGCCGCCGTCTCCGCCGCGCTCGGCCCGTCGTTCCGCCGTATCGGCCACGGCCGCCTCCCGGGACCCCGCGGCGAGGGCTGTCCGCTCTTCTACGACGCCGACCGGCTGGAGCTGCGCACCTGGCGACAGGTCGCGCTCTCCCGCACCCCCGATCGCCCCGGTTCGCGCTCCTGGTCGAGTGTCGTGCCGCGGGTGGCGGTGGAGGCGTCCTTCCGCGATCACCGCACGGGGGCCACGGTCACCGTGCTCAACACCCACCTCGACGCGTTCTCACCCTGGGCGCGGCTCCGCCAGGCGCAGGCAGTGCACGACGTCGCTGCCGCAGCGTTGACACCCGTCATCCTCCTCGGCGACTTCAACGCCGCCGCGGGCTCGGCACCGTGGCGTGCCCTGGAGACCGACGACGTCCTCCGCGATTCGTGGACGGCCGCCGTGACCCGCCGCACACCCGCCTGGAGCACGTTCGCCGGCTACCGGTCGCCGCGCCGCGGACGCCGCATCGACGGCGTCCTCGCCTCCCCCGCGCTACCCGTGCGCCGGGTGGGCATCGACGCCCGCCAGTATGGAGGGGGCTGGCCGTCCGATCATCTCCCCGTGCACGCCCTGTTCGATCTCGCCCCCGCCGTCGCACCCGAGGAGCCCGCATGAAGGAGGACTTCCTCCGCCCACCGCAGTCCGTGGCGGAGTACGGCGCCGACGCCGTCCGCGTGATCGGCATCCTCAGCGTCCTCGTCGCGGCGATCTGGTCCACCCCGACCGACGCCGGCATCCTCGCGCTCGCCCTCCCCGCCCTCATGCTCCCCCGTGTCCTCGGGATGCGCGGCGGCATCGACCTCGCGATCGGCCTGATCGTGCTCATCGCCGCCGCGAGCAACGTGTTCGACCTGTACCGCACGCTCACCGGGTGGGACCTCGTCGTGCACTTCGTCTGCACAGGCGCCCTCGCCGCCACCGGCTACCTCGTGCTCTCCCGCCTCGGCATCGTCACCGCGCAGGAGTCGCCGGCGTTCCGCCCCCGCATCCCGATCATCCTCTGCACCGTGATCGGGCTCGCTGCCAGCGCTGTGTGGGAGATGATCGAGTGGGCGGGACGCACCTTCGTCACCGACGAGATCTTCGTCACCTACGAGGACACGATCGGCGACATGGCGATGGGCGGCCTCGGTGCGCTCGCGGCGGGAGTCCTCGTCGCCGTCGTCCGGCTGGAGCGTCATCGCCCCGCGTGACGGCGCGGAACTGCGGGACGATCCCCAGGGTCGAACAGCGCGCGGGTCAGTAGACTGAAGCCACCGCGCGGGAGTGGTGGAATTGGCAGACACGCAGGATTTAGGTTCCTGTGCCCCAGGGCGTGTGGGTTCAAGTCCCACCTTCCGCACGACGGGTGCTTCGGCGCCCGCATCGCTTCACCGCCGACACCTCACGACCGACGGGAATCCCGCCAGTGCTCGAAAGCATGCTGCACGCCCCCACCGCGCTCATCCCGTGGCTCGATCCGCAGACGATCATCGGGGCGGCGGGTCCGTGGGCGCTCCTCGTGGTCTGCTTCATAATCTTCGCCGAGACCGGTCTGCTGGTCGGCTTCCTCCTGCCCGGTGACACGCTGCTCATCATCGCGGGCCTGCTGACCCACACGAGCAACGTCTTCGGCGTGAACATCTGGGTCGTCTCGCTGCTCATCGCGCTCTCGGCGTTCATCGGCGGCGAGGTCGGCTACGTCATCGGACACAAGGGCGGTCCCGCGGTGTTCGAACGCAAGGAATCCGGCCTGTTCAGCAAGAAGAACGTCGAGCGCACCAACGCGTTCTTCGAGCGCTTCGGCGGCCTCACCGTGATCCTGGCCCGCTTCGTGCCGATCGTGCGCACGTTCGCTCCGGTCGCGGCCGGGGTGGGCCACATGCCGTGGCGGCGCTACTCGCTCTACAACTTCATCGGAGCGATGATCTGGGGCGTCGGGCTCACGATGGTCGGGTACCTCATCGCCTACATCCCCTGGATCCGGCACCTCGTCGTCGAGTACATCGACATCATCCTGCTCATCGCCGTCGGCGGTACGGCGATCGTCACCCTGTGGCACTACCTCACCGAGCGTCACAAGGCGAAGAAGGCCGCGGCCGCGGGCGAAGACGTCGTGACCGACCATGCGGAGGCGGAGGAGCTCGTCCTCGACGCCGACGTGTTCGACCGGGCCCCCGACCTCGACGGCGACGGAAAGCACTGACCTCGTCGCGGATCAGCCCGCGTTCTTCGAGCGCTTCTCCTTGGAGCGGGCCACGCTCGCGCGCAGCGCCTCCATCAGGTCGATGACCTCGCCGCCGTCGGCCGCCTTCTCGGCGTCGCCACCGAACGTCTCGGCCACATCGAAGGTCTCGCCGGCCTCGATCTTCGCGTCGATGAGGGTGCGGAGCTCCTTCTGGTACTCGTCGACGAACTCCTCGGGATCGAAGTCGGCCGAGTAGCTGTCCACGAGGGAGGACGACAGCTCCAGCTCCTTCTTCGAGATCCGCACGTCCTCGTCGAGGGACGGGAACTCCGCCTCCCGGACCTCGTCCGACCACAGCAGCGTCTGGAGCACGAGCACCTTGCCCCGCACACGCAGCGCGGCGAGCCGGGTCTTCTGGCGCAGCGTGAACCGCACGATCGCGGTGCGATCGGTCTGCTCCAGGGTCTTGCGCAGCAGCACGTACGCCTTGGGCGACTTCGAGTCGGGCTCCAGGTAGTACGGCTTGTCGAGGGTGAGCGGATCGACCTGGTCGGAGGGCACGAACTCCACGACGTCGATCTCGCGGCTCTTCTCCGCCGGCAGCGCGGCGAGGTCGTCCTTGGTGAGCACGACCGTCTGGCCGTCGTCGACGTAGGCGCGGTCGATGTCGGAGTACGCGACCGTCTCGCCGCACACCTCGCACGTCCGCTGGTAGCGGATGCGGCCGCCGTCCTTGTCGTGCACCTGATGCAGCGGCACGTCGTGATCCTCGGTCGCGGAGTACACCTTGACCGGCACGTTCACCAGCCCGAACGTCAGGGCGCCCTTCCAGATCGTCCTCATCACACCAGTAGACACCAGCCCCACCCGTCACGACCACCCCTTGACTACGCTGGCTCCATGGTGGGAGAGGCGCAGGTCGTACAGGTCGACGGCCGACGACTGCGCGTGACCAACCTCGACAAGGTCGTCTATCCGGAGACGGGCACGACCAAGGGCGAGGTCATCGCCTACTACACCGCCATCGCGCCCCTGCTCCTGCCACTCCTCGACGGCCGCCCGGTCACCCGCAAGCGCTGGGTCGAGGGCGTCGGCACCGCCGCGGCTCCCGAAGACTCCTTCTTCACGAAGCAGCTCGAGCCCGGGGCTCCGGACTGGATCCCGCGGCAGGACATCCAGCACTCCGACGGCCCCAAGGCGTATCCGCTGGTGGAGGACGTGCCCACATTGGTCTGGCTCGCGCAGGTCGCGGCGATCGAGCTGCACGTGCCGCAGTGGCGGTTCACCCCGGAGGGTCTGCCCGGTCGCCCCGACCGTCTCGTGCTCGACCTGGACCCCGGACCCGGCGCCGACCTCGCGCAGTGCGCCGAGGTCGCCCGGATCGCCAGGACGCTCCTCACCGGCATGGGCCTCGACCCCCTGCCCGTGACGAGCGGCAGCAAGGGCATCCATCTCTACGCGTCCCTGCCCGGCGAGCAGACCAGCGCCGAGGTCTCCGCCGTCGTCAAAGAGCTGGCGCGCATCGTCGAGAACGACCACCCGGACCTCGCGACGAGCGTCATGTCCAAGGCCGTGCGCGGAGGCAAGGTGTTCCTCGACTGGAGCCAGAACAACGGCAAGAAGACGACGATCTCCCCGTACTCCCTGCGGGGGCGCGCCCGCCCCGGCGTCGCGGCGCCGCGCACGTGGGAGGAACTCGACGACCCGGGGCTCGCACACCTCGAGCTGGACGACGTGCTCGCACGCGCGGCTGCCGGATTCGACCCCCTCTCGTCGCTCCGCCCCGACGCTCCGGCACTGGCCGCGAACGCGCCCGCCTCGACCCCGGCTCACGCGATCCGGGCGGCGGCCCCCGCCCCCGCCCGCCGCGGACGGCCGCTCGCCGCACCCGCACCGTCCCCCGCCGGGACCACCCTCCCCTCCCTCGCCCCGATGCTCGCCGAGAACGGCACCCCCGCGATCGCTCGAAACCTCAGCACCCCGTCCTGGGTGGAGGTGAAGTGGGACGGCATCCGTGCGATCGGCACCTGGCGCGACGGGCACATGTCGCTGCACGCCCGTCGCGGCACCGACATCACCGCGCGCTATCCCGAGCTGACGGCCGACGGCGCCCCGTTCCTCCCGGTCGACGAGGCGATCGTCGACGGGGAGATCGTCGCCTTCGACAGCGCAGCCCGGCCGAGCTTCTCCCTGCTGCAGAACCGCATGCACCTCACCCGGCCCCGGGAGATCGAGCGCGAGGTGGTGCGCACACCGGTCGTGTACATGCTGTTCGACCTGCTCCGCCTCGACGGGCATGATCTCACCGGGATGCCGCTCCGCGAGCGCCGCACGCTCCTGGGCGACATCGTGGCGGGGGTCGACGCGCCCATCCAGGTCCCACCCGTCTTCGACGACGTGGACGCGGCGCTGGCCGCGAGCGAGGAGTTCGGTCTGGAAGGCGTCGTCGTGAAGGATCCGGCGTCACGGTATCGCGCCGGCCAGCGCTCGCCCTCCTGGCTCAAGCTCAAGAACACCCGCATGCAGGAGGCGGTGATCGTCGGCATCCGCCCGGGGAAGGGCGAGCGGGAGGGCACTCTCGGCTCTCTCCTCCTCGCGGTCCCGGAGGGCGGCGACCTCCGCTACATCGGCCGCGTGGGCACCGGATTCACCGACCGGATCCTCCGCGACCTTCTCGCCCGCCTGGAGCCGCTGCGGGTGCCGCGCGCACCGCTCGACGGCGTCCCCCGACCCGATGCCTCCGACGCCCTGTGGGTGCGTCCAGAACTCGTGGGCGAGGTGGAGTTCGCGAACTGGACGCCGGACGGCATCCTCCGTCACGCCCGCTGGCGTGGTCTGCGTCCCGATAAGACCGTCGACGAGATCACCGTCGAGGCGTGAGGCACACGCCGCTCAGGCGTGGTGCGGTTCGCAGTCGCTCTGCTCGGCCGGCTCGATCTGGAACGTGGAGTGCGCGACGTCGAAGTGGTCCGCGAGGCACGCCTGCATCTCCGAGAGCAGCGCCGCCGAGCGGCCGTTCGCCAGCAGATCCGGCCGCACGCTGACGTGGGCGGTGAAGACCGGAGCACCGCGGGTGAGCTGCCACACGTGCACGTCATGGACCCCGACGACGCCGTCGTAGCCGAGCAGGTGGGTGCGGATCTCGCCGACGGCCATGCCCTTCGGCGCCGACTCGGCGAGCACGGAGAACACCTCCTTGAGGAGGACGAACGCCCGCGGGATGATCATCGCCGCGATGAACAGCGAGGCGAGGGCGTCGGCCGGCATCCAGCCCGTCACGAGGATCACGCCCGCCGCGATGATGACCATGAACGAGCCGAGCAGGTCGCCCATCACTTCGAGGTAGGCGCCCCGCACGTTCAGGTTCGTGCGCTGGGCACGGCTGAGCAGCCACATCGACACCGCGTTCGCGAGCAGGCCGACGACCGCGACGACGAGCATGAGCCCACCGGCGACCTCGATCTCGGAGGGGTTCAGCAGCCGCTGCACCCCCTGCACGGCGACGACCGTGGCGAGGGCGATGAGGATGACCGCGTTGATGAGCGCGCCGAAGACCTCCGCGCGCTGATAACCGAACGTCCGCCGGTCGTCCGCAGGACGCGCCGCCACGGTCGCGGCGATGAGGGCGATCACGAGCGCCGAGGCGTCCGTGAACATGTGCGCGGCGTCCGCGAGCAGCGCCAGCGAGCCCGTGAGGAGGGCTCCGACGACCTGCACGATCATCACGGTGGCCGTGAGGGTCAGGGAGATCGCGAGCAGGCGACGGCTGCTCGCCGAACGGAGACCGCCGGGCGCGGGCGCGTGATCGTGCATGCCCCCAGGCTAGCCCGGGGGCGGGTGCCCCGAGGCCGTTTCCCCCTAGTCGGGAACAGTAACGATTCTCACCGTCAGCAGGGGTTCTTCTCTTCGACGCTCAGAGCGCGGCGAGCAGCGGCACGAGCGCCGTGAAGGCGCGGGCGCGATGCGACTGCGACTGCTTCTCCTCCGCCGTGAGCTCCCCCACGGTGCGCTCCGCACCGTCCGGCTGACCGTCCGGGATAAAGATCGGGTCGTAGCCGAAGCCGCCGCTCCCGGAGGCTTCGTGGGCGAGGCGTCCGGGCCAGATTCCCTCCACGACGTGCTCGCGACCGTCCGGGAGGACGAGCGCGATGGTCGACGTGAAGTGCGCGGCGCGGTGCGGGTCGGCGATGTCGCGCAGCTGGTCGAGCAGCAGCTCCAGGTTCGCCGTGGCGTCCTTCTTCTGCCCTGCCCAGTACGCCGAGAACACCCCGGGTGAACCGCCGAGCACGTCCACGCAGATGCCGGAGTCGTCGGCGAGCGCCGCGAGGCCGGTGTGCGCGGCAGCCGCACGCGCCTTGAGGAGCGCGTTCTCGGCGAACGTCACGCCGTCCTCGACCGGCTCGGGACCGTCGTAGCCGACGACCTCCAGGTCGGGCCGCGTCTGCTGCACGATCTGCTGGAACTCCGCCACCTTGTGCGGGTTGTGGGTCGCGAGGACGACGCGCATGCTCAGGCTCCCGCCAGGGCGGCGAGCTGCCGGTCCTTCAGCTCCGCGCAGCCGGCGACGCCGAGGTCGAGGAGCGCGTCGAGCTCGCGCTTGTCGAACGGCGCCCCCTCGGCCGTGCCCTGCACCTCGACGAACAGGCCGCGGCCGGTCACCACGACGTTCATGTCGGTCTCGGCCCGCACGTCCTCGACGTAGGCGAGGTCGAGCATCGGCTCCCCGTCGACGATGCCGACCGACACCGCGGAGACGGAGTCGAGCAGCGGCGTCGAGTTCTTGCCGATGAACTTCTTGTCCCGCCCCCACTCGATCGCGTCGGCCAGGGCGACGTAGGCGCCGGTGATCGCCGCTGTGCGGGTGCCACCGTCAGCCTGGAGGACGTCGCAGTCGATGACGATGGTGTTCTCGCCCAGCGCCTTGGTGTCGACGACGGCGCGGAGAGCGCGTCCGATGAGCCGGGAGATCTCGTGCGTCCGGCCGCCGATGCGCCCCTTCACGCTCTCCCGGTCGTTGCGGCTGTTCGTCGCGCGCGGGAGCATCGCGTACTCCGCCGTGACCCAGCCTTTGCCCTTGCCGGTGAGCCAGCGCGGCACACCGTTCGTGAACGAGGCGGTGCACAGCACCTTCGTCCCGCCGAAGCTGATGAGAGCCGAGCCCTCGGCCTGCGCGCTCCAGCCGCGCTCGATGGTGATCTCGCGGAGCTGCGAGGTGGAACGGCCGTCGGCGCGGACGATGTCGGTCATGTGCTTCTCTCGGTCGGGGATGGAGCGACGGGCTCAGCGCGCGTCGAGGGCGGAATCGGGAAGCGTGATGACGCCGGTCTGGACGAGCTGCACGTCGCGCACCTCGCGGCCCATGAGCCGGTTCGCGAGCGCCGTGAAGTCATCGGCGGAGTCGCCCGTGGCCTCGTAGACATAGGTCGCGGTGGCGTCGGGCGGCGCCAGCAGATCGCCGCGCACGAGCTGGCGGTACACGTCGCCCGCGGTCTCGTCGTCGCTGGAGACCAGAGTCACGCCCTCCCCCATGACGTAGCTGATGGCACCACGGAGGAACGGGTAGTGCGTGCAGCCGAGGACGAGCGTGTCCACGTCGGCCTCCCGCAGCGGCGCGAGGTACTCCTCGGCCACGGCGAGCACCTCGGGAGTTCCGGTCACCCCGGCCTCGACGAACTCGACGAACCGGGGGCAGGCCGCCGTGAACACCTGCAGGCGCTCGTTCACCTCGAGCATGTCCTGGTACGCCCGGGAGCCGATGGTGCCGACCGTACCGATCACACCGACCCGTCCGTTCCTCGTCGTGGACACCGCGCGTCGCACGGCCGGACCGATCACCTCGACGACGGGCACGTCGTAGCGCTCGCGCGCATCGCGCAGCATGGCCGCGGACGCCGTGTTGCAGGCGATCACGAGCATCTTCACGCCCTGGTCCACGAGCGTGTCGAGCACTTCGAGCGCGTAGCGGCGCACGTCGGCGATGGGCTTGGGGCCGTACGGCGAGTGGGCGGTGTCGCCGATGTAGACGAACGATTCGCGGGGCAGCTGGGCCCGGATGGCCCTGGCCACCGTGAGCCCGCCGACACCGGAGTCGAAGATCCCGATGGGCGCGTCGTTCATGACTCCCCAGCCTACCCGCGTGCGCGGCGCCTCGTGCATCCTGGCCTCACTAAGCTGAGCGCATGACCACGTCGACGGCGCTGCTCACCGACCGTTACGAGCTCACGATGCTCGCCGCCTCGCTCCGGGACGGCACCGCCTCCCGTCCGAGTGTCTTCGAGCTGTTCTCCCGTCGGCTGTCCGGCGGACGTCGCTTCGGCGTCGTGGCCGGCACCGGGCGATTGCTCGAGCTGCTGCGCGATTTCCGCTTCGGTGACGACGAGTTGCGCTTCCTCCGCGACGAGCGCGTCGTCGACGCCGAGACCCTCGCCTACCTCGAGCGCTACCGCTTCACCGGGACCATCCGCGGATACCGTGAGGGTGAGCTCTACTTCCCCGGGTCGCCCATCCTCACGGTGGAGGGCTCGTTCGCGGACGCGGTGGTCCTGGAGACCTTGGCGCTAAGTGTGCTCAACCACGACTCCGCCGTCGCCACGGCCGCCGCGCGCATGAGCATCGCCGCCGGAGAGCGGCCCCTCGCCGAGATGGGCTCCCGCCGCGCCGCGGAGCGCTCGGCGGTCGCTGCCGCGCGAGCCGCCTACATCGCCGGCTTCGGCGCCACGAGCAACCTCGAGGCCGGGCGCGCCTGGGGCATCCCGACCATGGGCACTGCCGCCCATTCCTGGACGCTGCTGCACGACAGCGAGGAGGACGCCTTCCGCGCGCAGGTCGAGAGCATGGGCGTGGACACCACGCTCCTCGTGGACACCTACGACATCCGCACCGGCGTCGAGACCGCGATCCGCGTGGCCGGGACCGGGCTGGGCGGTGTCCGCATCGACTCCGGCGACCTCCCGATCGTCGCCGCGGAGGTCCGCGCACAACTCGACGAGCTCGGCGCCACCGATACCCGCATCACGGTCACCAGCGACCTGGACGAATACGCGATCGCAGCCCTCGCCGCCTCCCCCGTGAACGCCTACGGGGTCGGCACCTCGGTCGTCACCGGCTCCGGGTATCCGACCGCGAGCATGGTCTACAAGCTCGTCGCCCGGCAGGACGCCGACGGGGCGTGGATCGGCGTCGCCAAGGCCTCGGCCGACAAGGCGTCTTTCGGCGGGCGCAAGGCGGCGTTCCGCACCCTCGACGACGGCGTCGCCGCAGCAGAGACGGTCGTCGTCTCCGACGGCTTCGAAGCGCTGGACACGCCTGCCGAGCACCCGGACGGACGCCCGCTCCAGGTCACCCTCGTCGAGGGCGGCGAGATCGACACCGCAGCTGAGGGCGCGACGGGGACGGCTGCCGCCCGCGCGCATCACCTGCGTGTGCGCGAAGAGCTGCCGGTGCGCGCGCTCGCACTCAGCAAGTCGGATCCGGCGATCCCGACGGTCTACGTCGAGGCGGACTGACGCGCGGTCGGCGGTCAGCCGACCATCGACTCGTAGATCTCCTTGCAGGTCGGGCAGATCGGGAACTTCTCCGGATCACGACCGGGCGTCCATTTCTTGCCGCAGAGCGCGCGGACGGGCTTGCCCGTGATCGCCGACTCGAGGATCTTGTCCTTCTTGACGTAGTGCGAGAAGCGCTCGTGGTCGCCCGGTTCGATGTTCTCCTCGCGGAGGAGCTCTTCCAGTTCGCGATCAAGCGTTGCCACGCCGCCCTGATCGGGGCTGTCCAGCGGAGTACTCATCCCGTGATTCTAGCCGCGTCCGAGCCTCGGCGGGGCGGGTCTCAGGCCGTCTCGACGAACTCCATCAGACGCTCGCCGCTGTGCTCGAAGATGCGTCCGCCGATCACGGCTCCTCCGATGAACGCGGCCGCCCCGGTGACGATGCCGACCCAGAACGCCGCAGGCGCGAATCCGGGATCGGCGACGATGCTCGCGCCGAACAGCCACATGGTCGGCACGCTCAGGAGGATCGCACCGAGGAATGCCGCCGCCGGGCCGTAGATCCCCCTGGAGGTCGGTCGCTGCGGCTGCTGGAACGGGCTGTCCCCGGGGCGGGAGACCGCGTACGGCGCCACCACCGACACCACGCTGGAGATCCCGAGGGCGCTGAACAGCAGGCTCGCTCCGACACCGACGAGCGGCAGGAGCAGGCTCCACCGACCGGCGAGGAGCAGCGAGAGCGGCACCGCGATCGCCAGCACGGGGACGGCGACGAGCAGCACGGGCACGAGGCGCCCGAGACGGTCGGGAAGACCGCGGACGCCGCTCGCGACGTGGGTCCACAGGGCCGTGGAATCGTAGGCGACGTCGTTGTGGGGCAGCCAGCCGAAGAACAGTGCCATGACGGGCACGGGGACGAGCGCGGCGATCTCGACCGGCACGCCCGCGACGATCAGTGGGAACACGGTCAGCACGCCCGCCACGGGCACCACGATGATGTTCATGATGTACCGACGGTCGCGGAGCCAGTACACGAGGCTTCGCGAGGCGATGGCGCCGAAGGCGTTCGAGGGCAGCAGGGCGAACCAGCCGAGTCCGGTGCGCTCGCGTGCCGCCACCGGACGCTCCGTCGTCGTCAGCAGGCGGCGCACGAACCAGGTCCAGGCGAGCCACAGCAACGCCAGGGTGGCCACGGCGATCAGTCCGCTGACCCAGGCCACAGCCGTCTCACCGGCGGCCGCCGCGAACATCGCCGCCGGCGACGCGGCGAGCGGGGTGAAACCGATCACCGAGGTCAGGGTCGCCAACGATGCCGGAACCTCGCCATCCCAGCGGAGCGAGCCGAGGAACACCGCGACAGGGAAGGCGATGACGATCAAGGCGAGGGCGAACAGCGCGGTCAGCTCGCGGGATCGACGCTCCGGCAGCAGCAGCGCGTTGAGCGCCATCCCGACCCGGGAGAGGAGGATCGTCGACAGCAGCCCCGTCAGCGCCAGGAGGACGGCCGGCACCCACGGCGCACCGGCGCGGACGGCGACGATCGTCACGCTGACGTAGACCGCGAGGAGCGCGAGACTCGGCACGCTGACCAGTGAGGCGATCGCAAGGACTCCGGGCATCTTCCGCTCGTCGACGCCGAACACCGCGAAACGCCGGGGATCGAGCTGATCGACGGCCCCCACGAGCAGGGGTCCCACGAGGAAGCCGAGCAGGACGGCCGCACCGCCGAGCACTGTCACCGCCTGGGAGACCGGAACGGGCGCGTCGCCGAGACTGAACACCGCCACGCAGACGACCACCGTGACCGCGATCACCGCGCCGAAGGAGAGCAGGGTGCGCACCCGGTGTTCCCCGCGCAGGGCGCCCAGGAGGAGCGCGAACCTCAGTCGGAGAACGTGTGCAGCCACTCGAGCCCCTCCACCTCGCCGCTTGAGCCCGCGAGCTCCACGAATCGGGACTCGAGCGTCTGGCCCGCGCGTACCTCGTCGATCGTGCCCTCGGCGAGCACCTCGCCGTTGACGATGATGGCCACCCGGGAGCACACGCGCTCGACGAGGTCCATTCCGTGGCTCGACAGGATCACGGTGCCCCCGTGCGAGACGTAGGCGCGCAGGATGTCGAGGATCACGGCGGAAGAGACCGGGTCGACGGACTCGAACGGCTCGTCGAGCACCAGGACGCGCGGCGAGTGGATCATCGCGCCCGCGAGCATGATCTTCTTGGTCATACCCGCCGAATAGTCGGACACCACCCGGTTCAGGGCGTCGCCGAGATCGAAGGCCCGGGCGAGGTCGCCGGTGCGCTTCTCGATGACGTCGGCGGCGAGGCCGCGGAGCAGCCCGTAGTAATACAGCAGCTGCCGGCCGGTGAGGCGGTCGAACGTGCGCAGGCGGTCCGGCAGGACGCCCATCACGCGCTTCGCCGCGAGCGGCTCGCTCGCCTGGTCGATGCCGCAGATGAGGACACTGCCCTCGTCCGCACGCAGGAGGCCGGCGACGATCGACAGGGTCGTCGTCTTGCCGGCACCGTTGGGGCCGACGATGCCATAGAACGAGGCGGCGGGCACGGTGAGATCGATGCCGTCGACAGCGCGGTTCTCGCCGAACTGCTTCACGAGACCGCGGATCCGGATGGCCTCGGTGGCGGGCTCCGCCGCCTCCTCCTCGTCGACCTCGGCCGGCGGCTCCTCGGCGATCACGGCTTCGACCACTTCGACGACCTCGACGTCCGCGACGCGGCTTTCCTCGAGCGCGGGCTCCTTCGTCACCGGCAGAGCGGTGTCCGACACCTCGACCGCGGGCTCCGCGGCGGACTCCTCGATGGCGGCCGCGTCCTCGACGCGCGTCGCCGACTCGGAGGCGCCGTCGTCCGACGCCACCACCGCGGCGGACTCCTCGGGCTGCGTCTCCGCAGCGGCCAGTGCTTCCGAGGCCTGTGCGTCCGCAGCCGCGGCTTCCGCCGCCTGCGCCTCCGCGGCCTCGGCTTCCGCGGCCTTCGCGGCAGCCGCCTTGGCCGCAGCCGCCTTCGCCGCAGCGGTCTTGGCGGCGGTGGTCTTGGCCGTCGTCCTGGCCGCCGATGCCTTCGCGGCGGCCGTCTTCGCCGCGGCGGCCTTGGCCGCAGCCGTCTTGGCAGCCGTCGTCTTGGCGGCAGCAGTGCTCGGCTTTGTGGTCGTCGCGGACGGGCGCTTCGGGCTCGTGGTCCGCGCGGCGGTGTTCTTCACCGCGGCCGCTCGGGCGGCCGACGCGGTGCGAGCGGCCGCGGGATCCACACTCGCTGCGGGCGTGGGCTCGACCACGACCTCGGAGGTGGGGGCCGCCTTCTCGGCTGCGGCCTTGGTCGGTGCGGGCCGCGCAGCGGTCGGCTTCTTCACCGCGGGAGTCTTCGCCGCGGGCCTCTTCGCCGCGGGAGTCTTCGCCGTGGCCGCCTTCGTCGCCGTCGAGGACTTCGCTGCGGTGGACTTCGCCGGAGCGGCCTTCGCGTCCGCGGCCTTCGCCGCCGCGGTCTTCTGGCTCGTGGACTTCGTGCCGGCAGTCTTCGCCGACGTGGACTTCGCAGTGGTGGTCTTCGAGGCTGCGGTCTTCGCCGCCGCCGACTTCGGCGCGGAGGACTTCGCTCCGGTCGCTTTCTTCGCGCCGGCGGAGGACGAGGCAGTTTTCTTGGCGGCCGGTTTCCGAGCGGGCGCGGAGGCTTCTGTCGGAGTCTCGGCTCCCTCTGCCTGGGGGGTGGGGTCATCAGGGGAGGAAGTCACCGTCCTACGGTATCAACGGGTGGCTGAGAGCCAAGGCCCCACGCGACATTCCGACATCAGAACCCCTTCTCCGCGGAATTTGCAAGGGGGTTGTCGTGCCTGTGCGTTGCGTGTGTACTCGGTCACGAAATGGCAACGGGGCCTGCCTGGCCCCGGGGTTCCCAGGGGGAATCGCTAGCATGATTCCCGGCACGACGAAGTGTCTGGTCGGTGAACCGACCGTGAACACAACTTCCTTAGGAGTATTCGTGACTCTTCAGACCGTCATCCTCGCAGCCGGAATGGGCTCCCGCCTCGGCCGTGCGCTGCCCAAGCCGCTCACCGAGCTCAACGACGGCCGCACGATCATGGGCCAGCAGCACGACAACATCCGGGCCGCTTTCGGATCCGACGCGCGCATCACGACGGTCGTGGGCTACCGCGCGGAGACCATCATCGAGGCCTTCCCCTCCGTGAACTACGTCCACAACGACCGCTACGACGAGACCAACACCTCGAAGAGCCTGCTGCGCGCCCTGAGCGCCACCGGCAAGAGCGGCGTGCTGTGGATGAACGGCGACGTCGTCTTCGACCCGATGATCCTCGGTCGCGCCGCCGCGTACATCGAGCGTGACCAGTCGTTCGTCACCGTCAACACCGCCAAGGTCAGCGATGAAGAGGTGAAGTACACCGTCACCGCGGAAGGCTTCATCAAGGAGCTGTCGAAGTCCGTCAAGGGCGGTCTCGGCGAGGCCGTCGGCATCAACTACATCTCCTCCGGCTTCAAGAAGGCGTTCATGCGCCAGCTGCAGCGGGTTGAGGATCAGGACTACTTCGAGCGGGGTCTCGAGCTGGCGATCGCCGAGGACGGCCTGCTGCTCGAGCCGATGGATGTCTCCGACCTGTACGCGGTCGAAGTCGACTTCGCGGAAGACCTGGAGCGCGCGAACCTCTTCGTGTGACGATCCCCTCCGAGAGCCCCGTTCCGCCACGGACCGGGGCTCTCGGTGTTTTCGCGGTCGCGCTTCATAGGATCGGCACATGGCCCCCAAGGTGCACAAGATCCACTCCCTGCCGGACGACGCCCCGTGGGACAAGGGCGTGCCGCCGGTCGGCTCCCCCGAACACCCGATGATGGTCCGCGGGCTCGATCGGGTGCTGTCGATCCAGCGCCCGCTGGTGCTCGCCCACATCCGCAGCATCCGGCTCCGCAACCCGCACGCGACCCCCGACGAGATCATCCGGATCCTGGAGCGCCGCTATCTCGCAGCCGTCACGACGGGCGGGGCCGCGGTGGGGGCGACCGCGGTGGTCCCCGGTATCGGCACAGGCATCACGCTCGCCCTCTCCGGGGTCGAGACGGTGGGATTCGTGGAATCCACGGCCCTCTTCGCGCAGTCGGTCGCCGAGGTGCACGGCATCGCGGTGGGAAACCCCGACCGCGCTCGCGCACTGGTCATGACCCTCATGCTCGGCAAGGAGGGCGTCGACCTCGTCGGGCAGCTCGCGCGGCAGGTCACCGGTCGCGGCAGCAGCCGGTCCGCGTACTGGGGCGAGCTGGTGACGAAGTCGCTGCCGCGCGCCGCCGTGGGGCCGCTCGTGGACCAGCTCAAGGGGATGTTCGTGAAGCAGTTCGCGGCCAAGGGCGGGGCTTCCTTCATCGGCAAGGCGATGCCGTTCGGGATCGGCGCGGCGATCGGCGGCGCGGGCAACCACATCCTCGGACGCCGCGTGCTCACCACTTCCCACCGGGCCTTCGGAGCCGCACCGCTCACCCTCCCCGCGGAGCTGGAACCCGTGCCGGGCGCCGAGAAGGTGGAGCTGCGGATGCTGCGCGGAGCGCGCTACGCCGGCAACGCGGTCGCGGGAGCCGCGGGCACCGTGGCACGCGGCGCAGGCTGGGTCGGGCACCGCGTCGGCGAGATCGCCGGTCGCCGACGCGAGCACCCTGCGGAGGAACTCGACGCCGGTCCCGCCGATGGCGATCATGGGTTGCCGCCGCGACCGGGTTCGGACACGACCGCGGGGTGAGCGAGCGCGCACCTCGCCAAAGGATCCGCCGCCCCGTTGTGCCGATCATCCAACGGACGGCGCGAAGCCGACGCTAGGGTGGAATCCGTGACGGACAAGCCCGACCCCTTTACCACCGCCGGAAAGATCGCGGACCTGCGCGCTCGCTACACCGAGGCCGTCGTCGACGCCGAGGCGAAGGCGAAGGAGAAGCAGCACGCCAAGGGCAAGATGACCGCCCGCGAGCGCATCGAGCTCCTCGTCGACCCCGGCAGCTTCGTCGAGTTCGACGAGTACGTGCGCCACCGCACCACCGCGTTCGGCATGGACCGCTCGCGTCCGTACGGCGACTCCGTGGTGACCGGCGTCGGCACCATCCACGGCCGCACCGTCGCCGTGTACTCGCAGGACTTCTCCACCTTCGGCGGGTCGCTGGGCGAGGTCGCCGGCGAGAAGATCGTGAAGATCATGGAGTTCGCCCTGGCCGGCGGGATGCCGTGCATCGGCATCCTCGACTCCGGCGGCGCCCGCATCCAGGAGGGTGTCGTCGCGCTCGGCAAGTACGGCGAGATCTTCCGCCTGAACACCCGTGCCTCCGGCGTGATCCCGCAGATCTCGATCATCATGGGCCCGGCGGCCGGTGGCGCGGTGTACTCCCCCGCCCTCACCGACTTCGTCATCATGGTCGACAAGACCAGCCAGATGTTCGTCACCGGACCCGACGTGATCAAGACCGTCACCGGCGAGGACGTCGGCATGGAGGAGCTCGGCGGCGCCTACACGCACAACACCCGCTCCGGCGTCGCGCACTACCTCGCCGAGGACGAGGACGACGCGATCGACTACGCGCGCACGCTCCTCGGCTTCCTGCCCGACAACAACATGGCGGAGCTGCCCTCCTACGAGAGCGCGTTCGAGTTCGAGACCACGGACGCGGACCGCACGCTCAACACGCTCATCCCGGACTCCCCGAACCAGCCGTACGACATCCACACCGTGATCGAGCATGTCGTGGACGACGGCGACTTCCTCGAGGTGCAGCCGCTGTTCGCGCCGAACATCGTCATCGGCTTCGGACGCATCGAGGGCCGCTCGGTCGGCATCATCGCCAACCAGCCCTCGCAGATGGCGGGCACGCTCAACATCGAGGCGGGCGAGAAGGCGAGTCGGTTCGTGCGCTTCTGCGACGCGTTCTCGCTGCCGATCGTGACCCTCGTCGACGTCCCCGGCTACCTGCCGGGAACCGACCAGGAGTGGACCGGCGTCATCCGCCGCGGTGCCAAGCTCCTGTACGCCTATGCCGAGGCCACCGTGCCGCTCGTGACGGTGATCCTGCGCAAGGCCTACGGCGGCGCGTACATCGTCATGGGCTCGAAGCAGCTCGGCGCCGACGTGAACCTCGCCTGGCCCACCGCGGAGATCGCCGTGATGGGCGGCCAGGGCGCCGTCAACATCCTCTACCGCGGGGAGATCCGCAAGGCGGAGGAAGCGGGCGAAGACGTGGCGGCGGTCCGCACGCGCCTCGCGAACGAGTACACCTACAACGTGGCCTCGCCCTTCCTCGCGGCCGAGCGCGGCGAGCTCGACGGGATCATCGAGCCGGCGAACACGCGGGTGGCCATCGCGAAGGCCCTGCGGGCGTTGCGGGGCAAGCGTGCCGAACTGCCCCCGAAGAAGCACGGGAACATCCCGCTGTGAGCGGCCAGGAACCCGCCGTCGACGGGGCGGCGCCCGCGCCCGTGATGCTGGAGGTCACCCGCGGCACCGCGACCGAGGAGGAGCTCGCTGCCCTCATCGCGGTTCTGGGGGACGCCTATGCGAACGAGCAGGCGGAGGCGACGGTCGAGGAGCCGCGGGTCTCCGCGTGGACCCGCACGCAGCGTCCGCTGCGTCGGCCGCTGCGCCGGGACATCCCCTGGGGACGTTTCGCCGGCTGAGGCCGGTGGCGGACTTTGTCCCCCAAAATACCTACAGACAACCGTTGCACGGGACCGCAGACTAGAGGAGACGCTTCGCGTTCGGCTGGTCTCTCTGTCCCAGGGTAGACAGACGCTGATCGGCCACCAGCGGACGGTTTTCGGGTAACTGTCCGCACGGCGAGGGGCAGGCGGATTCGCCGCCCCTCGCCCACTCTCAGCTCCGCGCGTCGGACGCCGTCCCGCGCCGCTCCCTCGTGATCTCGTGCCACAGGTCCACGGAATCGTCGTCCGATGCCCGCAGACCCGCGCGACCGACGACGGTGACGGCGACGAGCGGGTCTCGTGCGGAGCGGATGATGATGCGCCCGGTCCCGGCGCTACGGAGCACCGACGCGAGCTCGTCGCGGATCTCCATGCGTCGGCCCTCGTCGACGCCGTCGAGACCCCCCTCGTCGAACACCGTCACGGAGGCGCCGTGGCGGCGCGCGGCGTCGATCGCGTTGCGGACGTCGTCGTTCAGGAGGTCCGCACCACGCAGCTCGTCGCGAAGACGCCCCTCCGCGAGCCGGGCCTCCAGCCGCTCATCGTCGTCGAGCTGGCCGCGTGACGCCACCACCCGGCTGAGCACGGGGCCCGCGACGGCGAGGGCGAACTGGGTGCGGAGGCGACGCTCTCGCTGGCGCACCCGTTGCGTCGCGTGCCAGGCCGAGACCGCCTGCTGGATCTCCGACAGGCGCTCCGTGTCGCTCACGGCGCGGTCCCAGAACATCACCAGGAGCTGGGCGACCGCGACCCACATGATCGACCCCACCACTCCGAGATTCATCGCCACCCCCAGGCCCAGGGCGAGGGATGCCGCGACCACGAGCACAGCGAGCGCCGCCCAGCCCGCCCACGCGCGGCGACGGACCACGCAGACGATGCCGAGCAGACCGAGGGCGCCGATGTACCAGGTGGCGAAGGGCGCCGTCCGATCGTCGGGGTCCAACGAGAGGGTGACCAGCACCGGGATGATCGTGCTCGCTCCGAGGGCGAGGAGCGCCGACCACAGCGGCATGCGCACCGTGGCCGGACTCCCGAGGATCGCGATGTTCACCACCACGAGGTACACGGCGATGGCGAGGACCATGAGCAGCGGAGCCGTCGGCTGCTCGATCCACCAGATCCCGCGTGCGACGAAGTACAGCGCGAAGCCGACGGCGAGCGTGGTGGCGACGCTGCGGACGGTCCGGTTCATGAGCGCTCCCACCCCAGGGTCACGACGGTGCCTTCCGCATCCGAGGAGATGTGCGCGGTCCCGGCCACACCGGCCATGCGGGCGAGGATCGAGGCGCGGATGCCGAGCCGGTCGGGACCGATGGCGTCGACGTCGAAGCCGCCGCCCGTGTCCGAGATCGTCACGGCGATGCCCTCGTCACCGTGACCGACGACGAGGATGTGCAGACCTCGACCGTGGGCGTGCGCGACCGCGTTCCCGATCGCCTGGCGGGCGGCGAGCACGAGCGCTCGCGCGGCACGCCCCGGGATGAGGCCGCTGCCGCCGCGCTCCTCCACGATGGCGTCCGCGCCCAGTTCGGAGAGCGCTCGTCGCAGCTCCACGACGATCTGCGCGGCCCCCACCGGCTCGTCGCTGCCCTCCTCCGCGACCGCGGCCTCGGTGTTCGCGAGCCGCGTGAGGGCCTCCCTGGCCATCGCCACGGCGAGCTCCCGTGCGCGCTCGCCCTCCGCGCGCTCGGCGGCGATGAGAGCGGCCAGGACGCTGTCGTGCATGAGCGCCGACATGGCGACCCTCTCCTCCTCCGCAGCCGCGGTCGCGGCCGCCGTCGCGTACGAGGCCACGGCGGTCCCCCGCGCCTCGTCGACGCCCGCGGCGACCGAGCGGAACATCCAGCCGAGCGAGACGATCACGACACCGAGGATCAGGGTGAAGGAGACGTCGAACGCCGTCGTCACCCAGAACTCCCGGGAGAACTCCCCCTGCACCAGACGCACGTATCCGTACACGAAGGGCACGCCGACGGCCCACGCGAACTGCAGCCGCACGGGGAAGGCGAGCATCGCCGCCACCACGCCCACGTTCACGAGGAAGAAGATCCACGGCTGGTCGCCCGCCACCTTGTCCGTGGGGTCGACGACGATGGGCCACGCTGCGAGCGCGAGCAGATACACGACGGCGAACACCCCCGCGGCCAGGCGCACGCCGCGTCCGATCAGACAGGCGACGAGCATCGCCGTCAGCGGTACGAAGACGCCAACGAGCATCGAGATGTGCGGCGCGTCTGCGCGGGACATCGTCTGCACGGCCGCGATCAGGGCCTGCGCCCCGAGCACGGCCGACCCCAGGGCGACGACGATCGCGAGGATGCGTTCCATCCGCTTGCCGGTGAACCGCTCGAAGCCGTTCTCCGCGCTGCCGGGAGAAGGGATCTTGCTCCAGGCGTCGCGGACGCTCAGCGGCTCAGCGGGCACTCGGCGCCCCGTCGGCCGTCACGATGCCGTCCTCCATCGCGCGCCGCAGCAGATCGACCTTGGTGGGCGCCGGCCGACCGACCTCGACGTACTTCACCCGGATCCGGGTGATGTTCTCCTTCGCCGTGGAGTATGCGACGCCGAGACGTTCGGCCACGGCCTTCAGCGGCAGGCCCGTCGCGTACAGACGCAGCACCTCCCGCTCGCGGCTGGACAGCTGCGCGTCGGCGAACGCGCGGTCGCCGTCGACCGCACTCGCCCATTCGACGTTGTTCAGCGCCTCGCCCTGCGCCACGGTGCGGATCGCGTCCAGCACGTCGTCGAGGGCCGACGACTTGCTGACGACACCGGCCGCCCCCGCCGCCAGGGCCTCTCGCACTGCTGCGGGCCGGTCGGCGACACTGTGGATCACGACGCTGGCGCCGTCGGCGACGAGGGACACGACGTTCTCCGTCACCGTCGTCCCGTCCCCCAGCGTCAGGTCGAGCACGACGACGTCGGCCGGCGGGGCGCCCGTGGAGGACCGCCACACGAGGTAGGAGCCGACCGTGCTCCCGGTGAACACGACGGTCTGCCCGTCCCTGGCGCACGCGGCCTCGAGGCCGAGGCGGACGGACTCGTGGTCGTCGATGAGGGCGACGGTGCTCATGCCCACAGCCTAGTGAGTCGCGGACCGGGGACCGGGAATGCGCTCACCGGGTGAGCAGGGCGACGACCTCGAAGTGGTGCGAGTGCGGGAACAGGTCGAACCCGCGGAGCGCGTCGATCCGCCACCCCAGGCCCCGGAAGGTACCGAGGTCGCGCGCGAGGGCGACGGGGTCGCAGGCGACGTAGGCGATCGCGGACGGAGCAAGCGCATGCACGCCCTCCACGACCGCGCGTCCGGCGCCGGACCGGGGCGGGTCGAGCACCACCGCCCCCGTCGAGCCCCCGCGTCGCGGCTGCTGCAGGAAGCGGTCGACCCGGGCGGTGACGGCGGTCACCTCGAGCGGGGCCAGGTTCGCGGCGGCGTGCTGCGTCGCGCGGCGGCTGGATTCGACGGTCACGACGTCGGTGCCGCCGAGATCCGCGAGAGTCCGCGCGAACAGACCCACACCGCCGTACAGGTCGTAGTGCGTCGCGTCCGGCTCCACGTGTCCGTCGAGCAGCCCGTACACGGCGCCGTCGAGGACGGAGGCGGCGCGGGGGTGCACCTGCCAGAATCCGCCGGCGTCGACGTCGAACGTGCGGTCGCCGACGCGCTCCTGCACCACCTCGGGCTTCGGCCGGGGGCGGCGGTCCCTGGGATCCCGGCGCTCGGCCTCGGGATGCCGGAGGACGCGCACGCGGCCGTCCGCGGGCTCCACGAGCTCGATGCGCCCGGGCTTCTCGCCCCGCAGGGCCAGGGCGGCCTCGGCGATCGCGGGGCGGGCGAGCGGGTAGGTCGAGACAGGCACGACGCGGTGGCTGCGGGCGGCGAAGGGACCGATCCTCCCGGCATCGTCGACGTGCAGGGTCACCCGCGTGCGCCACCCCGTCCCGTCGCCGGACTCCACGGCCTCGATCTCCGGGGCCTCGAGCCCGGGACCGGCGAAGCGGTCGAACGCCTCTGCCAGCACCTGTCGCTTGAGCGCGCGCTGGTGGTCGAGCTCGATGTGCCCGAGGTCCGCGCCGCCGGGTCGCTGGGCGGGGTCGTGCGCGACGTCCGCCTCCGGCCAGATGTGCGGCCGGCGATGCGGGGAGGCGTCGAGGACCTCGAGCGTCTCGGCGCGCCAGAAGCTCCGTATGTCCGGCTCCCCGGCGGCGGGGGACGGATCCAGCAGGCGGGCACGGACGCGCTCGCCCGGGATCGCGTCCGAGACGAAGACCACGCGTCCCTCGTGACGGGCGATGAAGGTGCCTCCGTGGGCGATGCCGGTGATGTCGAGATCGAGCACGTCGGCTGCGGAGGAAGTCATCCTTCGAGGATACGGTGGTCTCCATGCGCGTCTGCCTCGCCTCCACCTCCCCCGCCCGGCTCATGCTGCTGCGTCAGGCCGGCGTCGAACCGCTCACGCTGTCGCCGGAGGTGGACGAGGACGCCCTGGCCGCCGCCGCAGAGGAGCGCATGGGTCCCCTCGCACCCGCCGACCTCGTGCTGCTGCTCGCCCGCGCCAAGGCCGCCGCCGTCGCCGAACGGCTGGCCGCCGAGGGCGTGTTCGACGGCATCGTCATCGGCGGGGACTCGATGTTCGCCCTCGGGGACCGGGTGTACGGCAAGCCCTACACGCCGGAGGAGGCCACGCGCCGGTGGCAGGAGATGCGCGGCGCGACCGGAGTGCTGCACTCCGGGCACTCCGTGTTCCGCGTCTCCCCCGGCGCGGCTCTCGTCGAGGCGACGGCCGTCGCGGAGGCCGCCGTGACGTTCGCCGATGACATCAGCGATGAGGAGATCGCCGCGTACGTGGCATCAGGGGAGCCGCTGCACGTCGCGGGAGCCTTCACCGTGGACAGCCTCGGCGGCGCCTTCATCACCCGGGTCGAGGGCGATCCCTCCACCGTGGTGGGCATGTCGCTGTCCACCGTGCGCGGCCTCGCTGCCGACCTCGGGGTCCGGTGGACGGATCTGTGGTCGTAGACTCCCCTCCACGTTTTTCCCTCTTTCTTGTCGAGAGTCGTCAAAAGTATCGGGATGCTACTCGCTAGGCTGGCAACCATGCCTGAAATCGCGAAGGTGCTCGTCGCCAACCGCGGCGAGATCGCCGTCCGCATCGTCCGTGCCGCTCGTGACTCCGGGATCGCCTCGGTCGCCGTCTACGCCGACCAGGACAGGGACGCACTGCATGTGCGCCTGGCCGACGAGGCGTACGCGCTCGGTGGCGCGACCAGCGCCGAGACGTACCTCCAGATCGAGAAGATCCTCTCCGTCGCCCGCCGCGCCGGTGCCGACGCCGTGCACCCCGGCTACGGCTTCCTCGCGGAGAACGCCGAGTTCGCGCGCGCGGTGATCGACGCCGGGATGATCTGGATCGGCCCCTCCCCGGAGGCGATCGAGGCGCTCGGCGACAAGGTCACCGCCCGCCACGTGGCCGAGAAGGTCGGCGCGCCCCTCGCGCCCGGCACCCCCGGCCCCGTCTCCGGTGCCGACGAGGTCGTCGCCTTCGCGCAGGAGTTCGGCCTGCCGATCGCCATCAAGGCGGCCTACGGCGGCGGCGGACGCGGCCTCAAGGTCGCCCGCGAGCTCGACGAGGTCGAGGAGCTGTTCGAATCCGCCACCCGCGAGGCCGTCGCCGCCTTCGGCCGCGGCGAGTGCTTCGTGGAGAAGTACCTCGACAAGCCCCGCCACGTCGAGACCCAGTGCCTCGCCGACGCCGAGGGCAACGTCGTCATCATCTCGACCCGCGACTGCTCGCTGCAGCGCCGGCACCAGAAGCTCGTGGAGGAGGCGCCGGCCCCGTTCCTCACGCCCGAGCAGAACGAGAAGCTCTACTCGGCGTCCAAGGCCATCCTCAAGGCGGTCGGCTACGTCGGCGCGGGTACGTGCGAGTTCCTCATCGGCGCCGACGGCACGGTCTCCTTCCTCGAGGTGAACACCCGCCTTCAGGTCGAGCACCCCGTGTCCGAGGAGGTCACCGGGATCGACCTCGTCCGCGAGCAGTTCCGCATCGCAGCCGGCGGCACGATCGACTACGACGACCCCCAGCCGCAGGGTCACTCCATCGAGTTCCGCATCAACGGCGAGGACCCGGGTCGCGGATTCCTCCCCCAGCCCGGCCCCATCCACGTCTTCAAGACCTTCGGCGGCCCCGGCATCCGCCTCGACTCCGGCGTCACCGCCGGGGACGCGGTGTCCGGCGCGTTCGACTCGCTGCTCGCCAAGATCATCGTCACCGGCAAGGACCGCGCCGAGGCCCTGGAGCGCGCGCGGCGGGCTCTGGACGAGTTCGAGGTCGCGGGTCTGCCCACCGTCATCCCGTTCCACCGCAAGGTCGTCCGCGACCCCGCCTTCACGGCGGAGGACGGGAGGTTCGGGGTCTACACGCGCTGGATCGAGACCGAGTTCGACAACGACATCCCCGCGTGGGACGGCGAGCTGGAGGCTCCGGCTCCGACGAACGCCCGGCACACCGTGGTCGTCGAGGTCGGCGGCAAGCGCCTGGAGGTCAGCCTGCCCGATCGCGTCGCGGTCGCGCCCGGCACCACCGGCCGCCCGGCGGCCGTCCCGCCGTCGCGCCGCAGCCACGCCACGGTCGCCAACGCCGGGGCCTCCGGCGACGCGGTGAAGTCGCCGATGCAGGCCACGGTCGTCAAGGTCGCGGTCGAGGAGGGGCAGCAGGTCGTCAAGGGCGACCTCGTCGTCGTCCTCGAGGCGATGAAGATGGAGCAGCCGCTGCAGGCGCACAAGGACGGCGTCGTCGGCAACATCGACGCCGCCGCGGGCACCACGGTCTCCGCCGGTCACCAGCTCCTCACGATCTCCTGACACGAGACCCCGCTTTCACGCCGAGACCCCGGGCTGCAGATGTCTGCAGCCCGGGGTCTCGGCGATTGCGGGGGGTCTCGGGTCAGGAGATGTTCACGAGGTGCATCGCGCGGCTCGCGTCGGTGATGCTGCTCGAGAGCGAGGGGTACGCGGCGAACACGCGGGAGACCTGGTCGACGGTGAGACGGCGCTCGACCGCGATCGCGATGGGGTAGATGAGCTCCGACGCCTTCGGGGCCACGATCACGCCGCCGATGACGGTGCCGGACCCCTTGCGGGCGATGAGCTTGACGAAGCCGTCCTTGATGCCCATCATCTTCGCGCGCGGGTTGGCGGCGAGCGGGAGCTTGTAGACCATGCCGTCGGCGAGGCCGTCCTCCACGTCCTTGACGCCGTAGCCGACGGTCGCGATCTCCGGCGCCGTGAAGATGTTGGAGGTGATCTTGATGAGCTCGAGCGGGATGACGATGTCGCCCAGCGCGTGGAACACCGCCGTCCGCCCCTGCATCGAGGCCACCGAGGCCAGCGGGAAGAAGTTCGTGCAGTCCCCGACCGCGTACACGTTCGGCACCGAGGTGCGCGCGACGCGGTTCACCCGGACGTGACCGGAGTCGTCGAGCTCGACGCCGGCCTCCTCCAGGCCGATGCCCGCGGTGTTCGGGATGGAGCCGACCGCCATGAGGCAGTGGCTGCCCTCGACCGTGCGGCCGTCCGACAGGGTCACGGTGACGCCGTCCCCGACGACCTCGACCTTCTCGGCCCGCGACTTGGACAGCACCTGCATGCCGCCGCGCTTGAACACCTTCTCCAGCACGCGCGCCGCATCCTGGTCCTCGCCTGGGAGCACCTGCTCGCGGCTGGAGACGAGCGTGACCTTCGCACCGAGGTTCATGTAGGCGGAGGCGAACTCCGCACCGGTCACGCCGGAGCCGACGACGATGAGGTGCTCGGGCAGCGCCTTCATGTCGTAGAGCTGGGTCCACGTGAGGATGCGCTTGCCGTCGGGCTTGGCGGAGTCGAGCTCGCGCGGCGAGGCGCCGACCGCGACGACGATGGTGTCGGCCTCGACGCGGTCGAAGTCCGTGCCGCGCTCGCCGGTGGAGACGACGATGGCGTTCGGACCCTCCAGCCGGCCGTGACCGGAGAGGATCCGCACGCCCGCATCGAGGAGGGTGGTGCGCATGTCCTCGGACTGCTGACCGGCCAGCGCCACGAGGCGCTTGTTCACGGCGGCGAGGTTGATGGCGATCTCCGGCTTGAGCGGCTTGCCGTTCTCGCCCTTGGCGTAGAAGTTCACGCCGAGGTCGCTGGCCTCGGAGATGGCGACCGCGGCGTCCGCCGTGGCGATGAGGCTCTTCGACGGCACGACGTCGGTGAGCACGGCCGAACCGCCGACACCGACGCGCTCGACGAGGGTGACCTCCGCTCCGAGCTGGGCGGCTGCCAGGGCCGCCTCGTAACCGCCGGGTCCGCCGCCGAGGACGGCGACGCGCTGAGTGCGCTCGAAAGTGGTGGAAGACATGCTCTCCATTCTTCCGCAATCCTGGCACCGGAGCCTGCCACTTCCTAGAGTGGATCCATGCCTGAAACCCACAGCAACCCCCTCGATGACCCCGCTGCGAACCCGTTCGAGGTCGCAGCCGAAGCCGCCGCCGACATCGCGCGGCTGACCGGCGTCGAGAAGCACGACATCGCCCTCACGCTCGGCAGCGGCTGGGGCAAGGCGGCCGACCTCATCGGCGAGACCGTGGCGACGATCCCCGCGACCGAGGTCACCGGATTCTCGAAGCCCGCTCTCGAGGGCCACGTCGGCACGCTGCGCAGCATCCGGACCCCGGGCGGGAAGAACGTCCTCGTCATCGGCGCCCGCACGCACTACTACGAGAACCACGGCGTGCGCCGGGTCGTGCACAGCGTCCGCACCGCCGCAGCTGCCGGCGCGAAGATCATGGTCCTCACCAACGGCGCGGGTGGCATCCGCGAGACGTGGAAGCCCGGTCAGCCGGTGCTGATCAGCGACCACATCAACCTCACCGCCGACTCGCCCCTGGAGGGCGCGACGTTCATCGACCTCACCGACCTGTACGCGAAGCGCCTGCGCGACATCGCCCGGACGGTCGACCCCGCGCTCGACGAGGGCGTCTACACGCAGTTCCGCGGCCCGCACTACGAGACCCCGGCTGAGGTGCAGATGGCGAAGCACATCGGCGGCCACATCGTCGGCATGTCCACCGCGCTCGAGGCGATCGCCGCGCGCGAGGCCGGCATGGAGATCCTCGGGTTCTCGCTCATCACGAACCTCGCCGCCGGCATCCAGCAGACGCCGCTCAGCCACGCCGAGGTCATCGAAGCCGGTCGCGAGGCAGAGCCGGTGATCTCCGCCCTGCTGGCCCGGGTGGTCGAGGCCCTGTGAGCGAGGAGCGGCTCGCCCAGGCCCGCGCCTGGCTGCGCCAGGACCCCGACCCGCAGACCCGCGACGAGCTCGCCGGCATCGTCACCCGGGCCGCCTCCGGGGACGAGGCCGCCGTGGCGGAGCTCGACGACCGCTTCGGCAGCCGTCTCGCGTTCGGGACGGCGGGACTGCGCGGCGCCCTCGGGGCTGGGAGCAACCGGATGAACCGGGTGCTCGTCTCCCAGGCCGCGGCGGGCTTCGCGGCGTACCTGCGCGAGCGGGCCGCCGGGGCGACGCCGACGGTCGTGATCGGCTACGACGGACGCCGGAACTCCCGGGTGTTCGCCCAGGACTCCGCGGAGCTGTTCGCCGGGGCCGGCCTGCGCGCGATCCTGCTCCCCCGCCTGCTGCCGACGCCCGTGCTGGCCTTCGCCGTGCGTCACCTCGGCGCCGATGCCGGCGTGATGGTGACCGCAAGCCACAACCCGCCCGACGACAACGGCTACAAGGTGTACCTCGGCGGCGCGGATGCCGGCTCGCAGATCGTCGCTCCCGCCGACGCCGAGATCGCCGCCCACATCCAGCGGATCGCGGACAGCGGCGACGTGCGGGCTCTGCCGCGGTCCACCGCCTACGAGACCGCGGGCGAGGACCTCATCGAGGCCTACGTCGCCGCCACCGCCGCCGTCGCCCCGGCGCCCGCGGGGGCCCGCCGCCTGCGCTGGGTCTACACCGCGATGCACGGCGTCGGCTGGGAGACGGTCGCCCGCATCCTCGACGCCGCCGGCTACCCGCGGCCCGTCGTGGTCGACGAGCAGCTGCATCCGGACGCGACGTTCCGCACGGTGTCCTTCCCGAACCCGGAGGAGCCGGGGGCCATGGATCTCGCGTTCGCCACGGCCAGGAGGGCGAAGGCGGACTTCATCCTCGCCAATGACCCGGACGCCGACCGCCTCGCCGTGGCCATCCCGGACGAGACCGCCGCGGACGGCTGGCGCCGTCTCACGGGCAACGAGGTCGGCCTGCTGCTCGGCGCCCGCGCCGCGCGCGCCGCGGACGGCACCCCGGGCGCCTCGCTCGCCTGCTCGCTCGTCTCCTCCCCCGGGCTCGGCGCCATCGCCGCCCACCACGGGCTGGACTTCCACGAGACGCTCACCGGCTTCAAGTGGATCTCCCGGGCCCCTGGCATCGTCTTCGGGTTCGAGGAGGCTCTGGGCTACCTCGTCAACCCCGAGACCGTGCGCGACAAGGACGGCATCTCCGCCGCGGTCGCCGTGCTCGGGCTGGCCGCCGAAGCCCAGGAGCGCGGGCTCACCCTCGCCGATCTCGTCCGCGAGGTCGGCGACACGTACGGGCACTTCGCGAGCGCGCAGGTGTCGGTGCGGGTGGCGGACCTGTCGCTCATCGGCACGGTGATGCTGTCGCTGCGCTCGCTTCCGCCCACGCAGATCGCGGGGCGTTCAATCGCGTCGGCCGAGGACCTGCTGCAGAGCGCTCCCGGGCAGCCCTCCGGCGACGTGCTGCGGTATCGGCTCTCGGACGGCTCCCGGGTGATCGTCCGGCCGAGCGGCACGGAGCCGAAGCTCAAGGTGTACATCGACGCCACGGGTGATTCCGCCGAGGCGGCCGCGGCGGCCGTCGCCGAGCTGGAGGCGGGCGTCCGGGTCCTCCTGGACGAGCGCTCCTGACCATGCCCGTCCGCCATGTCGTCGTCAGCGCCCACAACGGCGTGCACGCACGACCGGTCGCGGAGCTCGTGCGCCTCGCACAGGCGCACGAGCTCCCCGTCACGCTGCGCACCGCGGACGGCACGTCCGTGGATCTGCGCAGCGTCCTCGCGGTGATGGACCTCGCCCTCGCATCCGGCGACGCCGTGACCCTGGAGACGCCGGCCGGCCCGGCCTCGGAGAGCGTCCTCGACCAGCTCGCCCTCGTGCTCGCCCCCGACGCCTGAGCCTCAGCCGTCGATCACGGCGACGAGTTCGTCGAGGAAACCCTCGAAGGTCGCGCTGCGCCGGACGATCCGCTGCACGCTCTCACGCTCGCTGAACACCTCCACGAGCTGCTCGAAGACGGTCTGGAAGGCGGCGCGGTCGCTCTCGCTGAAGGCGGCCAGCGCGACGACCTGCACCCTTCCGTCGCCCCAGGCCGCCGACCCCTCCGCGACACCGAGCGCGATCGCCGTCCGAGCCGCGGTCATCTGCAGCGCGTGCGGCACGGCCAGCGCGTCGGTGAACGCCGTGGAGGACATACGCTCCCGGACGATCGTGTTCTCCACGTAGTCGTCACCGATCAGGCCGGCCCGCACGAGCGGCGCGCCGAGCCGCCGGATGATGGCCTCCTCGCCGTCGTCCGGGAGGGGATGCACGAAGGCGTCGGGGTGGAAGTAACGCGCGAGCTCCTCCCGGAGCCGGGCGAGCCGTCGCCCCCGGCGCAGGCGCCCCGCGGCCTGCTGGATGCGGTCGACGTCCGCGTCGGTGAGGAACGGCTGGATGCGCACGAAGCGGTCGCCCGCGGCCCCGGGCTCGATCGTGCTCAGCACGAGGTCGGTGTCGAACGACGCCCAGTCCGGGTCGACGTTCGTGACGACGCTGGTGACCTCGATCGCGGAGCCCAGCGAGCGGTCCACGCTCGAGCGCAGGAGTTCGTGGAGCTCGTAGTAGCCCGGGCAGACGATGGTCGCGGTGAGGATGGACTCCGCCTTGCGGCTCCGTTCCAGCCGGCCACCGACGTGCATGGCGATGTAGGCGATCTCGTCATCGTGGATGGGCGTGCCGAGCCGGTCGTGCAGACCGCTCGCGATCGACACCGCGACCTCGAAGATCATCGGGTACGTCGTCTTCAGCGAGCGGGTGAGCGGATTCCGGGTGAGCGCACTCTCCTCGGCACGACGCAGGAGGTTCTGCACGTGCAGCGCGAGACGGAGCACGAAGGTCTCGTCGACGAGGTCGACGCGGTAGTCCTCCGCGGCCCGCGCGATCTCCGCTCGGACCGCCGCCTCCACGTCCGGGGCGACGCCGCTGCGGGCGAGCTCCTGCGCCGCCTCGCCACCGGGGGCGACGATCCGGGTGAGGACCAGGGAGGCGAGGTGACCGCTGTCCCCCTCGCCAAGGACCACGGCGAAGTGCTCGGCCGCGAGGCGGGCGATCACCGCTCCCACCCGCGGGATCTCCGGTCGGGCTCCCACCGGCGGCGCGTCGAGGGCGCGCCCGGCGGCCACTCGCTCGGCGGCGATCGCGATATGCAGCAGGACGTCGGCGATCGCGAGCTCGTTGACGTAGTAGCCGAGCTCGCCGAGCTCTCCCACCAGGGCGGACTTGAAGGGTCCGACTGCCTGCGCATCGACCGCGGTCCCGGAGAGGGCTCGCCGGAAGATCTCGGGGTGGAACGAGGCGTCGTCCATCTCGTCGTGCGCGAGGCGGCTGAGCAGCCGGCGCTGAGCAGCCTCGTCTCCGCGGAGCCGCACCCGCTCCCGTGCACGTTCGAGCGTCAGGTCGGTGCCGTCGAGGAGCCCGCGGACGCGCACGAGGTCCGCCTCCAGCGTCGCCTCGCTCACGTGCAGGGCGTCCGCCGTGTCGAAGACGTCGATCCCCTCCTCCTCGTCCAGCAGCAGCCGGACCAGGGCGTGCAGCCGTTCGCGGGGCGCGGAGTCGCCGCCCTGCCGCACCCGGAGCGCACCGCGGGCGCCGGGGCCCGCCCGATAGCCCGCCGGGCCGGACTCGACGACCGCGGCGCCGGGCGTGCGGGCGTTCAGGGCCGCGACGTAGGAACGGATGCTCCGGGGCGTCACGCCGAGGAGGTCGGCCAGCGTGCCCGCGGTCGCCCAGCCCTCCTCGCGCAGCAGGGCGGCGAGGAGCTGGTCCTGACGCTGGCGCGACATGATCCCTCCGAGTTCCCGTGCTGACGGCACTGTCCGACTGCTCTCCATGATGACAGCCTCCGGCGACACGGGCGCGGCGAGCAGGGTTCCGCAGGGGCGGAAGAGAACGTGTTGGTGCCACCGCGGCCCGATTTCCCAGACTGTTCTCAGGAAGGTGACATCGATGAGGATTCTCGTGGTCTGCGGCGCCGGCGCGTCGAGCACGTTCGTCGCACAGCGCCTGCGCACCGCCGCCGCCGCGGCGGGACTGGACTGGGACGCGGACGCCGGGGTCGAGAGCACCGTCCCCGTCGGCGGGCACGACCTCGTCCTCGTGGGTCCGCACCTCCGTGAGCGCCTCGGCGCCATCCGCGACCTGACCCGCGCGCCCGTCGCGGTCCTGCCGGACGACGTGTTCGCCGATCGCGACGGCGGCCGCACGCTTCTCCTCGCCCAGTCGACCCTCGCCGCCGCCGGCGGGGCCCCGAAAGGAACACCATGACCGCCACCCGCACCGTCCGCATCGGCTCTTCGCACGGACTGCACGCCCGGCCCGCCAAGATCTTCGCGCAGGCCGCGAAGGACTCCGGCCTCGCGGTCACGATCGCCAAGGATTCCGGCAAGCCGGTCAACGCCGCGAGCATCCTCGGGGTGATCGCCCTGGCCATCGAGCACGGCGACTACGTGACGCTCACGGCCGAGGGCGACGGCGCGGAGGGCGTCCTGGACACGCTCACCGAGCTGCTGACCACCGACCACGACCAGGACGCCGCCGGATGAGCGCGCTGCGAGGGGTGGGGATCGGTCTCGGCGTCGCGCAGGGACCGGTCGTCCGCATGACCGAGGCGCTGCCCGCGCCCGAGAACACACCGAGCACCGCGGGGGCGGATGCCGAGCGCGCGCGGGTCCGCGAGGCCGTCGCCGTCGTGGCGCAGGAGCTGACCCAGCGCGGCGAGGCCGCCGGTGGTGCGGCGCAGGAGGTGCTCGAGGCGCAGGCGATGATCGCCGAGGACCCCACCCTGCAGGACGAGGTCGACAGCAGGATCGACGCCGGCGCCACCGCGGAGTGGGCCGTGCACGACGCCTTCGCCGGCTTCCGGGCCACGCTCGAAGCCGTCGGCGGCTACCTCGGCGAGCGCGCCGCCGATCTCGACGACATCGCGCAGCGGGTGCTCGCCCGGCTGCGCGGCGTGGAGGCCCCCGGCGTCCCCGATCCTGGGCACCCGTTCGTCCTCGTGGCGCGTGACCTCGCGCCCGCCGACACTGCGCTGCTGAACCTCGACCAGGTGCTCGCCCTCGTCACCACCGACGGCGGCCCGACCTCCCACACGGCGATCCTCGCCAGGGAGAAGGGCATCGTGGCCGTGGTCGGCGTCGGCGACGGGCACGCCCTGACGACCGGGGAGACCGTGATCGTCGACGCGGCCGCGGGTGTCATCACCCGCGAGCCGACCGACGACGAGCGCGCCCGCGCCGCCGAGCGCGCCGCCGCCCGCCGCGCCGCCGACGACGCCCCGCTCACCCCCGGTGCGCTCGCCGACGGCACACCGGTCGCGCTGCTCGCGAACCTGGGGAAGCCTGCCGATGCCGCCGACGCGGTCGCTCGGGGGGCCGAGGGTGTCGGCCTGTTCCGGACGGAGTTCCTGTTCCTCTCGGCGTCGCAGGCGCCGACGGTCGCCCAGCAGCGGGACGCCTATCGCGAGCTGCTGGAGGCGTTCCCCGGCAAGAAGGTCGTCGTGCGGATGCTCGACGCGGGGGCCGACAAGCCGCTGGCCTTCCTCAACGACGCACACGAGGAGAATCCGGCCCTGGGACTGCGCGGCCTGCGGGCACTCCGCGCGAGCGAGGACATCCTCCGCGAACAGCTGACCGCGCTGGCCGAGGCCGACGCGGCGACCGACGCCGACCTGTGGGTCATGGCACCCATGGTGGCCACCGTCGAGGAGACCGTGTACTTCACCGGCCTCGCCCGCGAGTACGGGCTGAAGACGGCAGGCGTCATGGTCGAGGTGCCCGCCAGCGCCCTGCTCGCCGACCGGGTGCTCGCGCACGCCGACTTCGCGTCGATCGGCACCAACGACCTCACCCAGTACACGATGGCCGCGGACCGGCTGCTCGGTTCCGTCGCGTCGTTCCAGGACCCCTGGCACCCCGCGGTGCTGCGCCTGGTGCGCGAGGTCGGCGCGGCCGGCGCCCGTCTCGGCAAGCCGGTCGGCATCTGCGGCGAGGCCGCGGCCGATCCGCTGCTCGCCGTCGTCCTCGTGGGCCTCGGCGCGACGAGCCTCTCCATGGCGCCGTCGGCCCTCGCGGACGTCCGCCAGGCGCTCGCCGCCCGGACTCGCGACGATGCCGTCCGCCTTGCGGAAGCCGCGCTCGGCGCGGACGACGCCCCCTCCGCCCGCACCGCTGCGGCGACCCTCGCCGCGGCACTCCCCCCTCATCAGAAAGAGACCACATCATGACGACGACGTCACCCGCCGCCACCGCCCCCGGTGGCCTCCGCGTGGGCGTGCAGCGTTTCGGCACGTTCCTCTCCGGCATGATCATGCCGAACATCGCGGCCTTCATCGCCTGGGGCTTCATCACAATGCTCTTCATCCCGAAGGGCTTCTTCGGGGCCGAGAGCCCGTTCGGCTGGCACTGGGCCGGCGTCGCCGAGATCATCGGCGGCGGCGGCGACTCCGCCGTCCTCGGCTGGCAGGGCGCGATGACCGCGGTCGCTGAGGGCGCGGACGGCAACATCCTGGCCTACGTCGGCCTGGTCGGCCCGATGGTCACCTACCTGCTGCCCCTCCTGATCGCGAACACGGCCGGACGCATGGTCTACGGCGAGCGCGGTGGCGTGGTCGCGACGATCGCGACCGTCGGGGTGATCGTCGGGACGAACATCCCGATGTTCCTCGGCGCCATGATCATGGGCCCGATCGCCGCGTGGATCATGAAGCAGGTCGACAAGCTGTGGGACGGCAAGATCCGCCCCGGCTTCGAGATGCTCGTCAACAACTTCTCCGCCGGCATCCTGGGCATGATCCTCGCCATCGTCGGGTTCTTCGCCTTCGGCCCGGTCATGCTCGGCATCAGCGCCGCGCTGGGGGCTGCCGTCGACTGGCTCGTCTCGCTCAACCTGCTGCCGCTCGTGTCGATCATCGTCGAGCCGGCCAAGGTGCTGTTCCTCAACAACGCCATCAACCACGGCGTGTTCACGCCGCTGGGGATCGAGCAGGCCGCCGAGACGGGCAAGTCGATCCTCTTCCTCATCGAGGCGAACCCCGGCCCCGGCCTCGGTCTGCTGCTCGCGTTCACCTTCTTCGGGGTCGGCGCGGCGAAGGCCTCCGCTCCCGGTGCCGCCATCATCCAGTTCTTCGGCGGCATCCACGAGATCTACTTCCCGTACGCGCTCAGCAAGCCGACCACGATCCTCGCGCTCATCGCGGGTGGAGCGGCCGGTGTGACGACCAACATGGTCCTCGGCGGCGGACTCGCCTTCCCGGCGGCCCCGGGCAGCATCATCGCCGTGACCGCCGCAGCCATCGGCCCTGGCGTCGCCAACCTCCTCGTCGTCTACCTGTCGGTCATCATCGCGGCGACCGTGACGTTCCTCATCACCGGCGTCATCCTGCGGGCCTCGCGCAAGCGCGACCTCTCTGCCGAGGGCGACGCGTTCGGCGCGGCCATCGCGCAGACCGAGGCGAACAAGGGCAAGTCGTCCGCGGCGATGGACGCCCTGCGCACCTCGACCGCGACGACGGCTCCGGAGACCACGCCGGCTCCCGCCACCACCGCGGTCTCGGCGGCCCCCATCGAGACCATCGTGTTCGCGTGCGATGCCGGCATGGGCTCGTCCGCCATGGGTGCCAGCGTGCTCCGCAACAAGCTGAAGAAGGCCGGCATCGAGGGCGTCACCGTCACGAACGCCGCCATCGCCAACCTCGACGGCGCCGCCGACGTGGTCATCACGCAGCAGCAGCTCACCGACCGGGCCACGGCGAAGTCGCCCGACTCCCTGCACGTCTCGGTGGACAACTTCATGAACTCGCCGAAGTACGACGAGGTCGTCGAGATGGTCAAGGAACAGCGAAAGGACGAAGAATGAGCGTTCTCACTGCCGAGCAGGTCCGCATCCACCCGGGAGGCGCGTCGCGCGACGACGCGCTCCAGGAGGCGACGGACATCCTCGTCGCCGCCGGCGCGGTGACCCCGGCGTACGTCGACGCGATGCGCCAGCGCGAGGAGACCGTGTCGACGTACATGGGCAACGGGCTGGCCATCCCGCACGGCACGAACGAGGCGAAGGACGCCATCCTCGCCTCCGCCCTCTCCGTCGTCCGCTACGACGGCGGCGTCGACTGGGACGGCGAGCAGGCGCGGTTCGTGATCGGCATCTCCGGCGTCGGCGACGAGCACCTCGACATCCTGTCGCGCATCGCGATCCTCTTCTCCGAGGAGGACGACGTCGCGCGGCTGGAAGCGGCGGCAACGCCGGACGAGCTGTTCGCTCTCCTCTCGGAGGTGAACGAGGGATGAAGGCGGTCCACTTCGGGGCGGGCAACATCGGGCGCGGTTTCGTCGGCCTGCTCCTGCACGAGGGCGGCTACGAGGTCGTGTTCAGCGACGTCGCCGACGCGCTCGTGGAGGCGATCGACCAGGCGGACTCGTACACCGTGCACGAAGCCGGCCCCGGAGGGACCGACCACGTCGTCTCCGGGTTCCGTGCGGTGAACAGCCGCACGGACCCCGCCGTGGTGGCGGAGGAGGTGGCGACGGCCGACGTCGTCACGACCGCCGTCGGCCCCACGGTGCTGCGGTTCGTCGCCCCGTCGATCGTCGCCGGGCTCGCGCTGCGCTCCCCCGAGGCCGCGCCGCTGCAGGTGATGGCCTGCGAGAACGCCATCGGCGCCACCGATCAGCTGCGGCAGGAGATCATCGCCGCGGCGGGGCCGGACGCCGATACGCTGCTCGGCCGCGCCGTGTTCGCGAACACCGCCGTCGACCGGATCGTGCCCGCGCAGCCGGAGGGCGGCGGCATCGACGTCACGGTGGAGCCGTACTTCGAGTGGGCGATCGAGGCCCGGCCGTTCGGCGACACCCGGCCGCGCATTCCCGGCGCCCATTTCGTCGACGACCTCGCGCCGTACATCGAGCGCAAGCTCTTCACGGTGAACACCGGTCATGCCGCCACCGCGTACTTCGGTGCGCGGGCGGGCGTCGAGCGGATCTCGGACGCCCTCGCGGACGAGGCGATCGCCGCGCAGGTCTCCGCGGCGCTGGAGGAGACCTCGGCGGTGCTGGTCGTCGAACACGGTCTCGACCCCGCGGAGCTGGCGCAGTACCGCGCGACCATCCTCGAGCGGTTCCGCAATCCCGCACTCGTGGACACCGTGCAGCGCGTCGGCCGTCAGCCGCTGCGGAAGATCTCCCGGCACGAGCGCTTCATCGGTCCCGCGGCGATGGCGGCCGAGCACGGACTGTCGACGGACGCCCTGGTGGCGGCCGTCGCCGCCGCGCTGGAGTTCGACGACCCCGCCGACGAGCAGGCGGTCGAGCTGCAGGCCCTGCTGCGCACCGAGGATGCCGGCGGATTCACCGTCCGCACCACGGGCCTCGATCCGGAGCACCCGCTCTTCCCTGCCGTCCGCGACGCGGTGGCGCTCCGGCAGGCGGCCCTCGCCGGCTGAGAGGACGCGGCGTCCGGGCGGGAGTAGCGTTGCTGCTGTGCACAACAAGCCCGGGCGCCGCGTCCTGAAGAGAATCCTGTGGGGTGGGGCGATCGTCCTCCTCCTCGCCGTCGGCGGCATCCTCGTCTGGAGCCAGGTCGGCGTCATGGCCGCGGAGCCCGAACCGCTCGCCGCCGTCCGTGAGAACCCCGCGATCACGGTGACCGATGCCGAGGAGGGGATCGTCCTGGAGCCCGCGGACGGCGCGTCAGACCGCGGACTGGTCTTCATCCCGGGAGCGAAGGTCGACCCCTGGGCCTATGCGTCGATCCTGCAGGGACTCGCGGAGGAGGGCACCACGGTCGTCATCACCCGGCCCTGGCTCAATCTCGCCTTCTTCGATCCGCGTGGCCTCGACTCGTTCACGAGCGCCGCGCCCGACGTGGACACCTGGGCCGTGGGCGGCCACTCCCTCGGCGGGGTGCGCGCCTGTCAGCTCGCGACGGACGCCGACGCCCTCGTCCTCTTCGCCTCCTACTGCGCGACCGACCTCGCCGGAACCGACCTCCCTGTACTGAGCGTCTCCGGCAGCGAGGACGGCCTCTCCACGCCGGAGAAGATCGCGGACGCGCGCTCCGAACTCCCCGCTGACGCCGAGTTCGTCGAGATCGACGGCGCCTCCCACGCCTCCTTCGGCGACTACGGACCCCAGACCGGTGACGGCACCCCGAACATCGACGACGACGAGATGCACGCCGAGATCACCGAGGTCGTCGGCGACTTCCTGGAGCAGGTCGCGCCCTAAGCCGCCCGCGGATCCCCGAGGATGGGATCGAGCAGCGGATGCAGGTGCCGGGTGGTCAGCACGCCGGCGGCCGAGCGCGCACCCGCCGAGAGCGCCGACGCCAGGTCCGCACCGGCCAGCCGCGCGTCGAGGACTCCGGCCAGGAACGCGTCGCCCGCGCCGTTGGTGTCGACGACGGTGGTCGGCAGCGCGGGCACCCGCAGCTCGGCCCCGTCCTCCCCCACCGCGACCGCTCCCTCGGCGCCGAGGGTGCACACGGCGAACTCCGCTCCGTCCGCGACGGCGGCGCGGAGGAACTCCACCGGCGCGGCCAGCCGATCCGCGTTGCAGAACACCGCCGCGGCCGCCTCCAGGAACGGCCGGTGGTACGCGTCGATGCCGTCGTAGTCGTGCACGTCGACCCAGAGCGGCGTGCCGCTGGCCGCCGCGAGCGGGAGCAACCGCCGTGGCTCCGCGGCCAGATCGAGCACGACGGCGTCGGCGGCGGTCATCGCCGTGGCGTACGCGGCGTCCTCCGTCCCCGTCGTCTCCGCCGGTGTGGAGAGGTACAGCGACACCCGGTCACCCTGCGAAGTCATCAGGTTGAGGTGCCGCTCCGTGGTTCCGTCCGTCCACTGCGCGACCACCCCGGCCTCCTCCAGCGCCGCACGCACCCGGAGCCCATCCTCGTCGTCCCCGGCGATGGCATGCAGCACGACGGATCGGCCGAGCGCCGTCAGGCTCAGCGCCTTGCCCGCACTCGTGCCGCCGATCGTCTCCCAGCTCGCCTGCGCGAACTGCATGTGCGGCACCGGCTCGGGGAGCCGGTCGAGAAGGACCATGCGGTTCCAGGACGCGGGACCGGCGAGGAAGACGGAGGCGGGCATGTGTCCATCCTCGCGCGCCGCCTCCCGTTCCGGCGCGCGGACCGGTCGTGTCGACCCGGGCTCAGGCGTCGAAGCCCTCGGCGATCATCTCGACGAGCTCTTCCCTCTCCTCGACGGGGAGGAAGGCGGCTGCGGCGGCGTTGAACTGGAAGGCCTCGAGGTCGTCGAGGTCGTACTCGAAGGTCTGCACGAGCAGGGCAAGTTCCCTGGTGAGCGAGGTGGCGCTCATGGTGCGGTTGTCCACGTTCACGGTCACCGCGAAGCCGAGCTGGTAGAGCAGGTCGAACGGGTGATCGGCGAGCGTCTTGCCCCACGCGGCGACGGCACCCGTCTGCAGGTTCGACGACGGGGAGAGCTCCAGCGGGATCTCCCGGTCGCGCACCCAGCGCGCGAGGTCGCCGAAGCGCACCTGCACCTCGTCGCCCTCCTGCGTGACGACCTCGAGGTCCTCGGCGATCCGGACGCCGTGTCCGAGGCGGAGCGCACGACCGTCCAGCAGGGCCGAGCGGATCGAGGCGAGCCCGGCCGCCTCCCCCGCATGCACGGTCACCGGGAAGAAGTTCTCGGCGAGGTAGTCGAAAGCCGCGCGGTGGTCCGACGGCGGGAAACCGTCCTCGGGACCGGCGATGTCGAAGCCGACGGCGCCGCGTCCGCGGAAGTCCACCGCGAGCTCGGCGATCTCCCTGGCGCGGTCGGTGTGCCGCATGGCGGTGAGGAGCTGTCCGACGCGGATGCTGCGACCGTCCCGGTCCGCCGCGTCCTCGCCCTCCTCGATCCCCTGCTGCACGGCCTCGACGGCATCCTCCAGCGAGAGACCGCCGGCCTGGTGCTGTTCCGGTGCCCAGCGCACCTCGCCGTAGATGACGCCGTCGGCCGCGAGGTCCTGGACGAACTCGCGCGCGACACGGGTCAGCCCCTCCCGGGTCTGCATGACCGCGGTGGTGAGCTCGAAGGTCTTCAGGTACTCCACCAGCGATCCGGAGTCGCTCTTCTTCGCGAACCAGGAGCCGAGCGCCGCCGGGTCGGAGGCGGGGAGGTCGAGACCGATCGCGTCGGCGAGCTCGATGATCGTGGCCGGGCGCACGGCGCCGTCCAGGTGGTCGTGCAGCGACACCTTCGGCAGGCTCCGCAAGGAGACGCCCTGGATGGCGACGTCGCCGCTCGCATCGATCGACATGGGGATCCTCTCGGTCGCGGGGTGTTCGTCCAGGCTAGCGCCCGGGCCTCACGCCGTGATGCGCTCGCGGACGATCGGCCCCACGGTCGGCGCTTCGTCGCCGAGCTCCCAGGCCCCTTCGAGCGCCTCGATGGCTCGCGGGAAGCGCGCCTCGTCCGCCGCCGACAGCGTGAACAGCGGCTGCCCGGCGGCCACCCGGTCACCGGGCTTCGCATGCAGGTCGATGCCCGCCTCGAAGATCACCGGGTCCTCGGCCCGCGCACGGCCGGCGCCGAGACGCCAGGCGGCGATGCCGAAGGGGAGCGCGTCCATCCGGGTGACGATGCCGTCCGCGGGCGCCGTGACGACGTGCGTCTCCCGCGCGACCGGGAGGGCCGCATCGGGGTCGCCGTCCTGGGCGCGGATCATCGCCTTCCAGGCGTCCATGGCGCGGCCGTCGTCCAGCGCTGCCTCCACGTCCGCGTCGGGCTGCCCGGCGAGGGCGAGCATCTCCCTGGCGAGCGCGACGGTCAGCTCCCGTACGTCGGCGGGTCCTCCGCCGGCGAGGATCTCGACCGACTCGCGGACCTCGTTCGCGTTGCCGATCGCGCGTCCCAGAGGGACGTTCATGTCGGTCAGAAGTGCAGTGGTGGCGACGCCGGAGTCGGTGCCGAGCGCGACCATCGTGCGGGCGAGCTCGCGGGCGCGGTCGATGTCCTGCATGAAGGCGCCGGAGCCGAACTTCACGTCCAGGACGAGAGCGTCGGTCCCTTCGGCGATCTTCTTCGACATGATGCTGGAGGCGATCAGCGGGATGGCCTCCACGGTGCCGGTCACATCGCGGAGCGCGTAGAGCTTCTTGTCGGCGGGAGCGAGACCGGAGCCCGCGGCGCAGATCACGGCCCCGACGTCGCCCTGCATCTGCGCGAACATCTCCTCGTTGCTGAGCGCCGCGCGCCAGCCGGGGATCGACTCCAGCTTGTCGAGCGTGCCACCGGTGTGGCCGAGGCCGCGACCGCTGAGCTGCGGGACCGCCACGCCGAACGAGGCGACCAGCGGGGCCAGCGGCAGGGTGATCTTGTCGCCGACACCGCCGGTGGAGTGCTTGTCCACGGTCCTCTTGCCGAGCGTCGCGAAGCTCATCCGCTCGCCGGAGGCGATCATCGCGTCGGTGAGCACGCGGATCTCGTCGCGCTCCATGCCGCGCTGGAAGATCGCCATCGCGAAGGACGCCATCTGCGCGTCGGACACGTAGCCGCGCGTGTAGGCGTCCACCATCCAGCGCAGCGCCGGCTCCGGCACCGCCCCGCCGTCCCGCTTGGCGCGGATCACGTCGATCGCGTCGAACTGCTCGATGGCTCCCTGAGCCTGTCCAGCGGTCATCGTGCTTCCTCCAGGTCGCGCGGCCCGAACGCATCGGGTAGCACCTCGTCGATCGTGCGGATGCCGGAGACCGTCTCCAGCAGCATGCCGGGTACGGCGTGCTCGAACAGCAGCTGCCGGCACCGGCCGCAGGGCATGATCGTCTCGCCGTCGTTGTTCACACACACGAAGGCGACGAGCTGCCCGCCGCCGGACATGAACAGGTCGCCCACGAGCGCACACTCCGCGCACAGCGTGACGCCGTACGAGGCGTTCTCGACATTGCAGCCGGCAACGATCCGCCCGTCGCTGACGAGAGCCGCCGCCCCCACGCGGTAACGCGAGTACGGCGCGTACGCCTTGGTCATGGCTTCCGCGGCGACCTGGCGCAGCTCGTCCCAGTCGATGTCCGTCATGGTGATGGTTCCTTCTTCCCTGCGGGTTCTACGACTTGATGTACGGCTTGCCGCTGGCGGCAGGACCCCGGATCTGTCCGGCGAACCCGGCGACCGCGAGAAGCGTGACCACGTACGGCAGCATGAGCATGAACTCGCCGGGGATGGGCGTCTTCAGGATCGAGAGCAGGTTCTGCAGGTTCGTCGCGAAGCCGAAGAGCAGGGCCGCGAGCGTCGCGCGGATCGGGTCCCAGCGTCCGAAGATCACCGCGGCGAGGGCGATGAAGCCGAGCCCGGCCGTCATCTCTTTGCCGAACTGCGGGACCGAGACGAGGGTGAAGTACGCGCCGCCGATGCCGGCGATCGCGCCTGCGAGCAGCACGTTCCAGAACCGCGTCGGGTTCACCCGGATGCCGACCGTGTCGGCCGCCTGCGGGTGCTCGCCCACTGCGCGGAGGCGCAGGCCCCACTTGGTGCGGTACAGGCCCCACGCGACGACGGCCACGGTGATGAACATGAGGTACACGATGAAGGTCTGGTTGAACAGCACCGGACCGATGATCGGGATGTCGCTCAGCACCGGGATCTCGATGCGGGAGAAGCGCACCGGGGTGTTCAGCTCGGCCTCGTTCGGGGCCAGGAGCGCGCCGTAGAGGAATCCGGTGAGGCCCGTGACGAGGACGTTGAGCACGACACCGACGATGACCTGCTCGACGAGGTACTTGATCGCGAACGCCGCCAGCACGCTCGCGACGAGCACACCGCCGATCATGGCGCCGATGAGGCCCACGAAGGCGTTGCCGGTGATGCTGGACAGCAGCGCCGCCGAGAAGGCGCCGAGGAGCAGCTGTCCCTCGATGGCCACATTGACGACACCGGCCCGCTCGCCGATGACACCGCCGAGCGCGCCGAACACGAGCGGCACCGACAGCGACACGGCACCGAAGAGGAGGCTCGTGACGGGGACGAGGCCCCCGGCCGCGGCCCAGACGAGGAACGCGAACACCGCGAGCACGCCGTACGCCACGATGAGCCAGATCGACGGCGGACGGTACGTCCATGCCCGGAGGAAGGCCCCGACCGTGAGGACGACGAGCACGGCGAAGACCACCCAGAAGGTCGGCGCGGTGGGAAGCTCCACGTCGGGGAGCTCGAAGGCCGACGTGCGGTCGCCGAGCCGGAAGGTGCTGATACCGCTGCGCGGCACGGCGAGGAAGAGCACCGCCAGCAGCGCGGTGACGACCGCGAGGCTGATCGGCGCCTTGAGGTGGCGCTCCCGGACGGTGGCGAGCTGCACCGTGCCGTCGGCGGCTTCGGTCTGCACGAGCGACATCATGCCGTCACCGCCTTCTTCGCGGCCTTGGCTCTCGCCTTGGCCGCCTTCTCTGCGTCGGACTTGGGGAGGAAGAACACCGTGCGCAGCAGCGGCGGCGCGGCGATGAACAGCACGACGAGCGACTGCACGACGAGCACGATGTCGACGGGGATGTCCTGCGCCTGCATGGAGAACGAGCCCGCCTTGAGGGCGCCGAACAGGATTCCGGCTGCGAAGGTCCCCCACGCGCGGCTGCGCCCGAGGAGGGCGACCGTGATGGCGTCGAAGCCGATGCCGGCGTCGATGGTCTCGGTGACGCCGGTGGTGACGGCGCCCTGGAGCTGGTTCATCCCGGCGAGGCCGGCGAGGGCACCCGCGAAGAGCATCGCGTAGACGTAGACGCGCTTGACGCTGATGCCCGCGGCGCGAGCGGCGTGCGGGTTCTCCCCCACCGCGCGCATGCGCATACCCAGCGAGGAGCGCTCGATGAGCCACCACACGAACACCGTCGCGATGACCACGATGACGAAGCCGAGGTCGAGCAGCGGGAACTGCGGGCCGAGCAGGGTCGGGAACTGCGCGCTCTCCGGCGTGGCCGAGCCGAGCGCCTGGTTGGTCCCCGGCTTCTGCAGGAGCCCGGGCGTGCGGATCATCCACAGCAGCAGGTAGTACGCGATGTAGTTGAGCATGATCGTGAGGATCACCTCGTGCGCGCCCGTGCGAGCCTTGATGAGACCCGCGATGCCGCCCCAGAGCGCCCCGCCGGCGATACCGGCCAGCAGCGTGACGGGGAGGTGGAACCAGATCGGCAGGTCGAGGTTGAAGGTCAGCAGGGCCGCGACCGCGACACCGACAAGCATCTGACCCCGGGCGCCGATGTTGAACAGACCGACGCGGAACGCGAGCGCGACGCCCAGACCGGCGGCGATCAGCGGAGCCGCGAAGCCCAGCGTGTTCGTCAGCGGACGGATCTGCGCGGCGAAGTCGGCGCCGCGGGCGTTGAAGATCGCTCCGCGGAACAGCGCCTCGTAGCCGTTGTAGACCGCGTTCCAGGCCGCGACGAACGTGTCGCTCGGCTTGGCGAAGAAGTACCCGGAGGCCTTCTGCACGTCTTCGTTGGTGAACGCGATGAGGATGCCGCCGACGATGAGCGCGAGGACGATCGCCAGGATCGTCGTGACGGCGCTGCCGCGGAGGATCTCCTTGAGGACGACGTTGCCGCGCGGGGGCGGGGGCACCTCCTCCGCGAGGCCCGTGCTGGGCGGGAGCTGCTCGGGAGGCAGACCCTTCGTGACGTCTCCTGCACCGGGTGTCGCGCCGCTCACGCGGTCACCTCCGCATCGGCCGCTCCGGCCATCATGAGTCCGAGTGTCTCCCGGGGCGTGTCACCGGGGACGATGCCGACGATGGTGCCGCGGTACATGACCGCGATCCGGTCGGCGAGGGCGGCGACCTCGTCGAGCTCGGTCGAGACGACGATCACGGGGATGCCCGCGTCCCGCGTCTCGATGATGCGCTTGTGGATGAACTCGATCGAGCCCACGTCCACCCCGCGGGTCGGCTGCGCGGCGACGAAGAGCCGCAGTTCGCGGCTCATCTCGCGCGCGATCACGACCTTCTGCTGGTTGCCTCCGGAGAGGGTGCCCGCGGGGGTGTCCGGGCCCTGCGTGCGGATGTCGTACTCTGCGATGCGCTCCTTGGCGAAGTCCTCCAGGGCGCCGCGGCGCAGCGTCCCGGCCCGGCTGAACGCGGGATCGTCTGAGCGGTCGAGGATGAGGTTCTCGGCGACCGAGAATCCGGCGACGAGGCCGTCCTCGGTGCGGTCCTCCGGGACGAACCCGACACCGGCGTCGAGGATGCCGCGGACGCTCTTGCCCACGAGCTCGGTGCCGTCGAGGATGATGTTCCCCTCGACGCGTGCGGCGAGGCCGACGATGGCCTCGACGAGCTCGGTCTGGCCGTTGCCCTGCACACCGGCGACGGCGAGGACCTCGCCGGGTCGCACGGTGAAGTCGACGTCGTCGACGACGATGGCTCCGGTGGCGGTGAGCACGCGGAGGTTGCGGACCTCCAGGCCGCCCTCGCCCAGCCGCGGAGCCTCCTTGTGCACGGTCAGCTCGACCGCGCGGCCGACCATCAGCGATGCCAGTTCGGCGTTGGTGGCGGTCGGCGAGGCCTCCCCCACCACCCGACCGAGCCGGACGATCGTGATGCGGTCGGCGACCTCGCGCACCTCGCGCAGCTTGTGCGTGATGAAGACGATCGCGGTGCCCTCGTCCCGGAGCTGGCGCATGATCGCCATGAGCTCGTCGGTCTCCTGCGGCGTCAGCACGGCGGTCGGCTCGTCGAAGACGAGGACCTTGGCGTCGCGGGACAGCGCCTTGATGATCTCGACGCGCTGCTGCACACCCACCGGCAGGTCGCCGACGACGGCGTCCGGATCGATGTCGAACCCGAACCGTGCGGCGACCGCGCGCACGTGCTCGCGGGCCTTCGCGATGTCCAGCGTGCCGAGGCCCTTGGTCTGCTCGTGACCGAGCATGACGTTCTCGGCCACCGTGAACACCGGCACGAGCATGAAGTGCTGGTGCACCATGCCGATGCCGGCGGCCATCGCGTCGCCCGGGCCGCGGAAGTGCTGCACGACGTCGTCGAGGAGGATCTCGCCCTCGTCGGCCTGATACAGGCCGTAGAGCACGTTCATCAGCGTCGACTTGCCTGCGCCGTTCTCGCCGAGGAGAGCGTGGATCTGACCGGGTTCGACCACGAGATCGATGTGGTCGTTCGCCACGAGGCTGCCGAATCGCTTGGTGATGCCGCGAAGTTCGAGCTTCATATCTGCACCTTATCCAGAAGAGTCACGGAGGAGAATCGTCGCCGCCCACAGTGCGGGGCGAGTGGCAGCCTGCGCCACTCGCCCCGTGCTGGGTACGGCTCCGACTCAGCGGGTGGGAGAGTTCTCGGACTCCACCGTGATGTCACCGGAGATGATCTGCTCCTGCAGAGCGGACAGCTCGTCCGTCAGGCCCTCGGGCAGGTCCGCCTCGAAGTCGCCGAAGCCGGACAGCTTGACGCCCTCGTTCTCGAGCGTGCCGATGTAGGGCTCCGGGTCGAACTCGCCGGCGGCGGCCGCGAGCGTCGCGTCGCGGACGGCCACGTCGATGGCCTTCATGATCGAGACGAGCGTGATGTCGGCGACGCTGGGGTCGGCGACGGCGAGGTCGCTGTCGACACCGAGCATCAGCGTGTCCTTGCCGCTGTCGTTGATCGCCGCTGCGGCGCTCTGGTAGACCGGGCCGCCGACGGGGAGGATGACGTCGACACCCTGGTCGAGCACGCCCTGGGCGGTCTGCTTGGCGGTGTCGTTGGCGTCGAAGCCGCCCGTGAAGGAGCCCTTCTGGGTGGCGGCGTCCCAACCGAAGACCTGGACGTCGGCCGACTTGTCCTCGTTGTACTTCTCGACGCCGAGCTGGTAGCCGTCCATGAAGACCGCGACCGACGGGATCTGCATGCCGCCGAAGGTGCCGACCTTGTTCACGCCGGCCTCAGCGGACCAGGCGGCCGCCGCGTAGCCACCGAGGTAGGCGGCCTGGGCGGTGTCGAAGACGAGGGGCTTGATGTTCGGCGCGTCGGTGGTGCCGTCGAAGTCGTTGTCGGCCCAGTCGTCGATGATCGCGTAGTCGATGTCGGGGTTCGCGAGCGCGGACTCGACCGTGGCGGCGGACAGCTTGAAGCCGACCGAGACGATGAGCGAGCAGCCCTCGGAGACGGCGGTCTCGAGGTTCGGCGCGTAGTCGTTGTCGTTCGCGGACTCGAACTCCAGCGGCTTGATGCCGAGCTCTTCGGCGGCGCTGTCCATGCCCTCCTTGGCCGACTGGTTGAACGACTTGTCGTTCCAGCCGCCGGCGTCGGAAATGAGGCAGGGCTTGAAGTCGGAGTCGACGGGGGCGGATCCGCCCTCGGACTCGTCGGTCGGCGCCTGACCGCAGCCGGCAAGAGCGAAGACGACACCGGCGGCGACCGTCGCGCCGAGCAGCTTCTTGGTGGTGGAGATGGTCACGGATGCCTCCCTCAACGAACCCGCGGCCATCGCGGATCGATCAAAGTTACCTAGTGTTTCGACGTTCGTGCACGTCGGCCCCGGGCGGCCGGGCCAATGGTTACAAAGCTGAAATCAACCCTGCCGATGAGCACGCGCCGGTGCTCATCAGAGCACATCGCCCTGTCCGTTGAGTTTCAACGACTCCACCACGCCCTTCACCCGCTGCGCGTTCTCGACCGTCGTGACCAGGAGAGCGTCGGGGGTGTCGACCACGACGATGTCCTGCACGCCGACGAGGCTGATCACGCGCGTGGTCTGGCTGACGAGGATGCCGCTGGCCGCGTCGGTGAGTACCCGGGCACGGGGCCCGAGGACGGCGAGGTCGTTCTTGCGGCCGTTCGTGATGAGCTTCGTCAGCGACGCGAAGTCCCCCACGTCGTCCCAGTCGAAGTGCCCGGGGACCACGGCGAGGCGCCCCCGCCGCGCCGCCGGCTCCGCGACGGCGTAGTCGATCGCGATCTTCTTCAGCCGCGGCCAGATGCGGTCGACGGCGGGCCCGCGGAGCTCCCGGTCGTCCCAGGCCTCGGCGAGTTCGAGCAGACCGGCGTGCAGCGCGGGCTCATTGGCGGCGAGCTCGTCCAGCAGGACGCTCGCCTTCGCGATGAACATGCCCGCGTTCCACAGGTAGGTGCGCTCGGCGAGGTAGGCCTTGGCCGTCTCCAGATCCGGCTTCTCGACGAAGCTCTCGACGAGGGCCGCCTCCCTGGCGCGCTCGACGACCAGCTCCGGCCCCTTCTTGATGTAGCCGAAGCCGACCGCCGGCTCGGTCGGCGCGATGCCGATCGTGCAGATGTAGCCCTCCCTCGCCACCTCGACCGCGTCGCGGACGGCGAACTCGAAGACCCGCGTGCCCCGGATGACGTGGTCGGCACTGAACGAGCCGATGATCACGTCCGGGTTGCGCCGGTGCAGCACGGCCGCCGCCAGCCCGATCGCCGCCGCGGACTCGCGGGGCTCGGATTCCAGGAAGACGTTGAGGTCGGCGATGCCCGGCAGCTCCGCCTCCACCGCCGCTCGGTGCGCACGCCCGGTGACCACGGCGATCCGGTCCGGACCGGCGAGCGGCTCCAGACGGTCCCACGTGTCGCGCAGCAGCGAATGCCCGGACCCGGTGAGGTCGTGCAGGAACTTCGGGGCGTCCGCACGGGACAGCGGCCACAGCCGACTGCCGATGCCGCCGGCAGGGATGACCGCGTAGAAGTCTTCGATCGGCTCGCTCATGCAGGCCAGCGTAGCGGCGGGTCCGACTTAGGCTCCCCTTCGTCGCCCGGGGCGTCCGCGCGGGAATAGGATGGACACCGATCGGGCGTGCCTGACCCTCCTCCAGGCCAGATGTGGACGAAGCAGCGCACGCGACCGAAACACATCGATCCAGGGAGGACGACCGTGTCCACAAGCGCTCGCTTGACACCGTCGATTTCGGAAACCACGTCCAAGACCCCCCGCGGCACCCTCTACCGGGGTCGCGAAGGCATGTGGTCGTGGGTGCTTCACCGCATCACCGGAGTCGCCATCTTCTTCTTCCTGTTGGTGCACGTGCTCGACACGGCGCTGATCAGGGTGTCGCCGGAGGCGTACGACGCGGTCATCGGCACATACAAGAACCCGGTCATGGCGATCGGTGAGGTCGTGCTCGTGGCGGGCATCGTGTTCCACGCCATGAACGGCCTGCGCATCATCGCCGTCGACTTCTGGTCGAAGGGCGCCAAGTACCAGCGCCAGCTCTTCTGGGGCGTGCTGCTCGTGTGGGGCATCATCATGGCCGGCTTCGTGCCGCGCCACCTGATGCTCGCGTTCGCCGGCTTCGGAGGAGGACACTGATGACCGCCCAGACCGTCGCCGCCCCGGCCCGCCGCCAGCGCGGGATCAACCTCGAGAAGTGGGGCTGGGTCTTCATGCGCGTCTCGGGCGTCGTGCTCGTCGTGCTGATCTTCGGCCACCTCTTCGTCAACCTCATGGTCGGCGAAGGCATCCACGCCCTCGACTTCGCCTTCATCGCCGGCAAGTTCGCCACGCCGTTCTGGCAGTGGTGGGACGTGCTGATGCTCTGGCTCGCGCTCATCCACGGTGCCAACGGCATGCGGACGATCGTGAACGACTACGTGACCAACCCCACCGCCCGCAAGGCGCTCGTCTGGGCCCTCGGCCTGGCCGCGGGCCTGCTCATCCTCCTCGGCACCCTGGTCGTCTTCACGTTCGACCCGTGCCTGGGTGTGACCGAGTCGAGCACGCTGTGGGAGACCTGCCAGGCGCAGGGCTAGAAGAAGAGGCAAACGAGAAGTGACTACCCAGACGCAGGATTCCGTCGTCCGTGACGGCGTGCACTACCACCAGTTCGACATCGTCATCGTGGGCGCCGGCGGCGCCGGCATGCGGGCGGCCATCGAGGCCGGCCCCGGCGCGAAGACGGCCGTGATCTCCAAGCTGTACCCGACGCGCTCGCACACCGGTGCCGCGCAGGGCGGTATGGCGGCGGCCCTCGCGAACGTCGAGGAGGACTCCTGGGAGTGGCACACCTTCGACACCGTGAAGGGCGGCGACTACCTCGTCGACCAGGACGCGGCGGAGATCCTCGCGAAGGAGGCCATCGACGCGGTCATCGACCTCGAGAACATGGGTCTCCCCTTCAACCGCACCCCCGAGGGCAAGATCGACCAGCGTCGCTTCGGCGGTCACACGGCCGAGCACGGCAAGACCCCGGTCCGCCGCGCCTGCTACGCCGCCGACCGCACCGGTCACATGATCCTGCAGACGCTGTTCCAGAACTGCGTCAAGCTCGGCATCAACTTCTTCAACGAGTTCTACGTGCTCGACCTCATCACCGTGAAGGACGCGGCGGGCGCGACCCAGATCGCCGGCGTGGTGGCCTACGACCTCGCCACGGGCGAGCTGCACGTCTTCCAGTCCAAGGCCGTGATCTTCGCGACCGGCGGTTTCGGCAAGATCTTCAAGACGACCTCCAACGCGCACACCCTCACGGGCGACGGCGTCGGCATCGTCTGGCGCAAGGGCCTCCCCCTCGAGGACCTCGAGTTCTTCCAGTTCCACCCGACCGGCCTCGCCGGCCTCGGAATCCTCCTCACCGAGGGCGCCCGCGGCGAGGGTGCGATCCTGCGCAACGCCTCGGGTGAGCGCTTCATGGAGCGGTACGCCCCCACCATCAAGGACCTGGCGCCCCGAGACATCGTCGCGCGCTGCATGGTCCAGGAGGTCGCGGAGGGCCGCGGCGCCGGTCCCCACAAGGACTACGTGCTGCTGGACTGCACGCACCTCGGCGCCGAGGTGCTGGAGACCAAGCTCCCCGACATCACCGAGTTCGCCCGCACCTACCTGGGCGTCGACCCGGTCGTCGAGCCGGTGCCCGTCATGCCGACCGCGCACTACGCCATGGGCGGCATCCCCACGAACAACAACGGAGAGGTGCTCGCGGACAACGACACCGTCGTCCCCGGCCTCTACGCCGCCGGCGAGTGCGCCTGCGTCTCGGTGCACGGCGCCAACCGCCTCGGCACGAACTCGCTGCTCGACATCAACGTGTTCGGCAAGCGGTCCGGCCGCAACGCCGTCGAGTACGTCAAGACGGCCGAGTTCGTCCCGCTGCCGGAGAACCCCGCCGCCTTCGTCTCCGACATGCTCGAGGGCCTGCGCAACAACCAGGGCACCGAGCGGATCGCGGTCCTCCGCAAGACGCTGCAGGACGAGATGGACAAGGGCGCGCAGGTGTTCCGCACGCACGAGTCGCTGCAGCACGTCCTCGGCGTGATCGCGGAGCTCCGCGAGCGCTACAAGAACGTGCACGTCGACGACAAGGGCCACCGGTTCAACACCGACCTGCTCGAGGCCGTCGAACTGGGCTTCCTGCTCGACATCGCCGAGGTCGTCGTCTACGCCGCGCAGAACCGCGAGGAGAGCCGCGGCGGCCACATGCGCGACGACTTCCCGAAGCGCGACGACGAGAACTACATGAAGCACACCATGGCGTACCTCACGGGCGACCCGCACTCCTCCGACCCGAGCGACCACATCAAGCTCGACTGGAAGCCGGTCGTCTTCACCAAGAACGACAAGGGCGAGTTGAACTACCCGCCGATGGAGAGGAAGTACTGAGCATGTCGAACGCCATCGCCGAAGCGCCGGCCGAGACGACCGAAGACACCGGGATCCAGTCCTTCATCGTCACCTTCAACATCCGTCGGTTCGACCCCGAGGTCGACGCCGAGCCGCACTGGGTCGACTACGACGTGGAGCTCTACTCCACCGACCGCGTCCTCGACGCCCTGCACAAGATCAAGTGGGAGGTCGACGGCTCGCTGACCTTCCGCCGCTCCTGCGCGCACGGCATCTGCGGCTCCGACGCCATGCGCATCAACGGCCGCAACCGCCTGGCCTGCAAGACGCTGATCAAGGACCTCGACATCTCGAAGCCGATCTACGTCGAGGCCATCAAGGGCCTGCCGCTGGAGAAGGACCTCGTCGTCGACATGGAGCCGTTCTTCGCGTCGTACCGCGAGGTGCAGCCGTTCCTCGTCGCGAACTCCGTGCCGGAGAAGGGCAAGGAGCGCACGCAGTCCATCGCCGACCGCGAGATCTTCGACGACACCACCAAGTGCATCCTCTGCGCCGCGTGCACCTCGTCGTGCCCCGTGTTCTGGACCGACGGGCAGTACTTCGGCCCGGCCGCGATCGTCAACGCGCACCGCTTCATCTTCGACTCGCGCGACGACAACGCCGCGGTGCGTCTCGACATCCTCAACGACAAGGAGGGCGTCTGGCGCTGCCGCACGACCTTCAACTGCTCCGAGGCCTGCCCCCGTGGCATCGAGGTCACCAAGGCCATCGCCGAGGTCAAGCAGGCGGTCCTCCGCGGCCGTCCCTGACGCCGACACAGGCATTCACGCGAGAACAGGCGGTCCCGGACGGGGCCGCCTGTTCTCGTGTCTGCGCCTGTTCTCGCGGAGGCAGGCAGGGCGCGCGAAGGCGGGGCCCGCGCTTGGGTAGGGTGGGGGCGTGTCCGAGCCCGGTTCGGCGACCGACGGTCGCCTCGATGCCGCGGTCGAGCGCGCGACCGCGCTGACCCGGCGTACCCTCGGCCTCTTCCCGGTGCGGGTGTGGCGGCACTTCCTGCAGCACAACGGCTTCCTGCTCGCCGCCGGGGTGAGCTACCAGGCGCTGTTCGCCATCTTCGCCGCGATCTACCTCGCGTTCGCCATCGCGGGTCTCTGGCTCGGCGGCAGCGAGGAGGCGGTGAACGGGCTCATCGACATCATCAACAACTACATCCCGAACCTCATCCTCGACGAGGGCGGCGTCTTCACCCCCGCGCAGGTGCAGGAGATCGCCTCGAACACCAGCGGGTTCCTCGGCATCACCGGTCTCATCGCCCTCGGCACGGTGATCTGGACCGCGATCGGGTGGGTGACCTTCTCCCGGCGGGCCGTGCGGGACATCTTCGGCCTCGAGCCCGACCGGCGCAGCTACCTCCTCCTCAAGGCGCGCGACCTGCTCGCCGCTCTCATCTTCGGAGTCGCTCTCATCGTCGGCTCCGCACTGAGCTCGGCCAGCGCCGCGGTCCTCAGCTGGGTGCTGTCGCTGCTGGGCTGGGATGCCGGCTCCGACGGCCTCAACATCAGCATCCGGATCGGCACCGTCCTGGTGTCGTTCGTCCTGCTGACGGGAGCGCTGGCGGCGATGGTGCGCTTCCTCACCGGCACCTCGCTGCACTGGGGCACCATCTGGCCCGGCGCCCTCCTCGGCGGCGCGGCCATGACGGTGCTGCAGTTCGGGGTCGGGTTCCTGTTGAGCTACACGCCGTCGAACCCGCTGCTGGCGACCTTCGCGATCTTCGTCGGACTGCTGCTGTGGTTCCGGGTGAACGGGGTGGTCATGCTCGTCGCCGCCTCGTGGATCGCCGTCGCCGCCCAGGACCGCGACCTCCCGCTCTTGCTGCCGACGGAGGCCGAGCGGCGGGTGGCCGAACACGCCACGCTGCTCTCCGCGGCACGGATCCGCTTGCGCGACGCCCGGGCCGCGCGCGACGAGGCCCCGTGGTACCGGAGCTGGGCCGCCGGGCACGCCGTCCGCGCGGCGGAGGACGAGGTCGCGCGACTGGAGGCCTCCGCTCCCCCGCCCGCACCCCCGACCTCCCCTCTCGCGCAGCGCCTGCTCTCCGAGCTCGACCACCGTCAGAACCGCGATGTCGGCGGTGCTCGTTAGGCTGGAGGAATGCCTCACCTGCGTATCGCCTCGGTCAATGTCAACGGGATCCGGGCGGCCGCCCGCAACGGGATGAGCACGTGGCTGGACGCCGCGGACATCGACATCCTCACCCTTCAGGAGGTGCGCGGGCAGGACGAGCACATCGAGGCTGCCCTCCCCGGCTGGACCTTCGTTCACGATGAGGCCACGGCCAAGGGGCGAGCGGGCGTCGCGATCGCCAGCCGCCTCCCCGCGCTCGCCTCCCGGGTGGACTTCGGCCCGGAGGACTTCGACTCCAAGGGCCGCTGGATCGAGGCCGACTTCCTGATCGGCGACCGTCCGCTCACCGTCGTCAGCGCCTACGTGCACTCCGGCGAGGCCGACACCCCGAAGCAGGACGAGAAGTGGAAGTTCCTCGATGCGTTCGAGGCTCGACTGGCGAGTCTGAACACCGACGGCGCCCTCGCGCTCGTCACCGGAGACCTCAATGTGGGGCACCGCGAGCTCGACATCAAGAACTGGCGCGGCAACCGCACCAAGGCCGGCTTCCTGCCGCGCGAACGCGCCTACTTCGATCGCTTCCTCGGTGAGGCCGGGGCCTCGGTCACCGGCGTCGACGGCTCGGTCGGCACCGGTCTGGGCTGGGTGGACGTCGGCCGCCGCTTCCATGGCGAGGTGGACGGGCCGTACACCTGGTGGTCCATGCGCGGGAAGGCCTTCGACAACGACTCGGGATGGCGCATCGACTACCACCTGGCCACGCCCGCTCTCGCCGAGCGCGTCCAGGCGTATCACGTGGCCCGTGCGGCCGCGTATGACCAGCGCTGGAGCGACCACGCGCCGGTCGTCGTCGACTACACCTACTGACGCGGTTCCGGCCGCTCGGAGGGCGACGGCGGCGACTCGCGATACCATCCGCGATACTCCAGAACGGTGCCGAGCACGGGGTTCACGGCGCGCATGTCGATGGTGCGACGGCGGTGCTCGGCGTCCCAGCCGTCGACGAGGTCCACGCGCACGCCGAGCGGACCGGGCAGAGCGAACCGCCGACCGAACAACCGCAGGGCGACCCGGACGGTGCGCATCCGCAGGAAGCCCTCCGCCGTCACGCTGCACTCCTCGATGAGCTCCACGCGGCCGCGGGCGCCGAGGAGATTCCGGACCAGTCCCGGCCGCACGCTCACCGTCAGCCGGTCCACGATCCGTTCGGTCCGCCCGGGGAAGAGGAACTCGCGGGTGGAGTCCAGTGTCGCGCGGCCCGTCTCCGCGCGTCCGGTCGTCGTGCGGAGGACGAACCGGACGTCTCGTCCCGATGTCGGCACCAACAGCCCCGGTCCGACGATCGGACGCGCGAGAGCCGCCCAGCGGCCGAACCGGCTCCCCGCGACCGCGAACATCCCCTCCGCGTGCCCCGCCGGCCCCGGAGCGCGGTACTGCGCGAGGATCTCCGGATGGAGACGCTCCGCTTCCGCGCCCAGGGCATCGAGGAACACCTGTCCGCGTCTCAGGGGCATGCCGTCCGTCATGACGTCAGCGTAGGGGATGCGGCGACGCCGGGCTTCGCCGCGCAGACGCATAGGATTGACGGGTGAACAAGCCTCGTCTCTACTCCGGAATGCAGCCCTCCGCCGACTCCCTCCAGATCGGCAACTACATCGGCGCGCTCCTGCAGTGGCGGGAGCTCCAGACCTCGTACGACGCGTTCTTCTCCGTCGTCGACCTGCACGCCCTCACGGTCGCCCAGAACCCGGCCGAGCTGCGCGAGAAGACCCGCCGTACCGCCGCGCAGTACATCGCCGCGGGCATCGAGCCGTCGCAGTCGACGCTGTACGTGCAGTCGCACGTCCGCGCGCATGCCGAGCTCGCCTGGATCCTCAGCACGATCACCGGCTTCGGCGAGGCCGGACGCATGACCCAGTTCAAGGACAAGTCGGCCCGCTACGGCGCCGATGCGACCAGCGTCGGCCTCTTCACCTATCCGGTGCTCATGGCCGCCGACATCCTGCTCTACCAGACCGACGTCGTGCCGGTCGGCGACGACCAGAAGCAGCACGTAGAGCTCACCCGCGACCTCGCGGAGCGCTTCAACTCGCGGTTCGGCGAGACCTTCACGGTGCCGGTCCCGGTCATCCAGAAGGAGACGGCGAGGATCTACGACCTGCAGAACCCGACGGCGAAGATGTCGAAGTCGGCCGAGAGCGATGCCGGTGTGCTGTGGATGCTCGACGACCCGGCGAAGTCGGCGAAGAAGATCATGCGCGCGGTGACCGACAACGAGGGCACCGTGCGGTTCGATCGGGAGGCCAAGCCCGGCGTCTCGAACCTGCTGACCATCTACGCCGCCCTGACCGGCCGTCAGATCCCGGCGATCGAGGACGAGTACGCGGGCCGCGGCTACGGCGACTTCAAGAAGGGCCTCGCCGAGGTCGTCGTGGAGGAGTTCGCCCCGGTGCGCGACCGTGCCCTCGAGCTCCTCGACGACCCGGCGGAGCTCGACCGGATCCTCGCCGAGAACGCCGCCCGTGCCGACGCCGTCGCCGATCGCACGCTGTCCGACGTGTACGACCGCGTCGGACTGCTGCGCCGGGTGTGAGCCGCAGCCGACCCTAGGATGACATCGTGACCGATCCGCAGCTGCCCCCTCCGCCCGGCGCCGTGCCACCCCTGCCCCCGGCGACCTCGGTCCCGCAGGAGCCGGCATCCGGTGCGGTCCCGCCGCCCGCGTATCCGTCGGCGCCGCCTGCTCCTCCGGCAACGTACCCGCCCGCCGGCGGATACGGCCAGCCGGCACCCCCTGCCGCGCCTCCCGGGGCGTATCAGGTGCCCGTGGGCGGCTACGCGGCACCGTCCGGCACGTACACCGCGCCGGACGCCGCGCCGAAGCCCTCGGGATTCCTCGGCCTGCTCGCTCTCGGCCTCTCGATCCTCGCGGCCGTCGTCATGCCGATCATCGGCGGCGTCAGCGCGTTCGAGGTCGGCCGCCGCATCCCGCAGGGCTTCAGCGGCTCCACGGGCAATCTCGGATTCCTGTCCCCCGCGCGCGACCAGGTGCTGTGGACGGAGCTGTCCTTCTGGGCCGGGACGGTGCTCGGCATCGCCGCGATCGTGCTGGGGATCATCGCGATCCGCCGCAAGCAGGGGCGCGGAGCGGGCATCGCCGCGCTCATCGTCGCCGTCCTCGGCGCGATCATCTTCTTCGTCGCCGTCTTCACCGCTTTCGCCGTCGGCGGGGCGGCGGGGTACGCCACCTTCACCACCTGACACGCGGCGCGCCGCGTCCTCAGCGAGGGGCGTGGTGCTTCTGCTGCGCGGCGAGCAGCCCCTCGTCGACGAGGAGCTCGACGGCGTCGGCTGCGTCGCCCACGAGGAGGGGCAGGTTCGCGCGCTCGTCCTTGCCGAACGGGGAGAGCACCCAGTCGGCGGGGTCCTGACGCCCCACCGGCCGGCCGATGCCCACGCGCACCCGGGGGAAGTCCGGGCTCGTGAGCGCTCGCGCGATGTCGCGGACGCCGTTGTGCCCGCCGTGGCCTCCCCCGGTCTTGAGCTTGACCGTGTCGAACGGGATGTCGAGCTCATCGTGCACGACGACCACGTGATCGAGGGGGACGGAGTAGAAGCGGGCGAGCGCCGCGACGGGCGTACCCGAGACGTTCATGAACGTGTTCGGCTTCGCGAGCACGAGCTTGTCGGCGCCGGGGCGGAGCCAGGTCTCCACGACGCGCGCGCCGCCCTTGTGCTCCCGGAAGCTCTCGCCGCGCCGGGCCGCGAGCTCGTCGACGACCATCTGGCCGATGTTGTGGCGGGTCGCCTCATAGCGGGGTCCGGGGTTGCCGAGACCGACCACGAGCCAGGTCGCTGCCATTCCTCGTCCTCTCTCGCCGGAGCCGTCACCCCGGTCAGGATACGACGGAGGGGACGCGATCCGATCGCGTCCCCTCCGTGATGAAGCAGGCGGAGATCACTCCGCGGCGGCCTCCTCGGACGCCTCGGCGGCGCCCTCGGCGGACTCGCCCTCGGTCTCCTCGTCCTCGACCGGAGCGGCCGGGACGGAGATGGCGACCACGAGGACCTCGGCGTCGGTGAGGAGCGTCGAGCCCTTCGGGAGGGTCACGTCGGCGGCGGTGATGTGCGCGCCCTCCTCGAGACCCTCGACCGAGACCTCGATGTTCTCGGGGATGTGCGTGGCCTCGGCCTCGACCTGGATGGTCGTGGCGTCGAGGTTGACGATGGTGCCGGGAGCCGGCTCGCCGGTCACGACGACGGGGACGTCGATGGCGACCTTCTCGCCCTTCTTCACGACCAGGAGGTCGATGTGCTCGATGATCTGGTGCACCGGGTCCTTCTGCACGTCCTTGACGAGCGCGAGCTGCGAGGTGCCCTCGATGTCGAGGTCGAGCAGCGCGTTGGCGCGACGGATGATCAGGGAGACCTGGTGACCCGGCAGCGCGACGTGCACAGGCTCGGTGCCGTGGCCGTAGATGACCGCGGGGATCTTGCCGGCGGCGCGCAGACGACGGGCGAAGCCCTTGCCGAAGCTGCTGCGCAGCTCGGCGTGGACCGTGGTGTCTTCAGACATGAGGTTCTCCTTCGGGCACGCAGCGAAGGCGCCGCGCGGTGGTCTTGGAATTGTGGACTCGAACGCGGACGCGTGAGGAAAGCCACCGGGCTTGCTTCGCCGCGTCGATCACGGACGTCCGCGCACGCGCAGAAGCGTCCCTCGCCGAGGTACGACTCCATGGTACCGGATGACCCGATAGGCTGAGGACACCGGTCCCCTCTGCAGAAATTCGGAGTACCTCCATGCTCGACGCCGCGTTCCTCTCTCACGTCCTCCTCTGGGTGATCGGCGCCATGTCGCTGTGCGCCGCCGTCGCAACGGGCGCCGCCCTGTTCTCCCTCGGCCGCTCGGGCTACCGCAAGGACTGAGCGCCCCCTGGCGCTCCCGTCACCGCGGTGAGCGCCTTCCGGATCGCCGCCACCTCGCGCCTCAGCGGAAGCGCGGCATCGACCCGGAGCCCCGACTCGTCGTCCGTCAGCGGTTCCCACGCGTCGAGCTGAGAATCGAGCAGCGAGGCCGGCATGAAGTGGTCGGAGCGACCGCCGACCCGCCGTGCGAGCGTCTCCCGTGCCACGCCGAGCTCGACGAAAACGGCGTCCGGTGCTTCCGCCCTGATGGCATCCCGGTAGCGCCGCCGCAGCGCGGAGCACGCGACCACGATGTGCGCCTCCGCGGCGAGCGTCCGTCCGACCACCCGCAGCCACGGCATCCGGTCCTCGTCGTCGAGGGCGATACCCGCCGCCATCTTCTCGACGTTTGTGAGCGGATGCAGGTCGTCCCCGTCCACGAAGCGCGCCCCGAGATCCTCGGCCAGCGCCGCACCCACCGTCGACTTCCCGGAGCCGCTGGGCCCCATCACGACGATGCGCACGCTCATGCCGGCCTGCCGTCGATCCTCAGTAGAACTCGACCGTGTCGACCACTGCACGCAGCTCGCGTCCGTCGAGCAGCCGGGTGGCGTTCTCAGCGAATCGCCGCGCGATGCGCTCCTCTTCCTTCGAGCTGAGCGCCGCGGTGTGCGGACTGACGAGGACGCGGGGGTGCGCCCACAACGGGGACTCGGCGGGCAGCGGCTCCTGCTCGAAGACGTCCAGCCCGGCGAAGCCGACGCGGCCGTCGTCGAGCGCGGCGAGAAGCGCCGTCTCATCGACGACGCTGCCGCGTCCGACGTTGGTGAGGATGACCCCGGGCTTCACCGCCTGCAGGACCTCCTCGCCGATGAGATGCCTGGTCTGCTCGGTGCCCGGCAGCGTGACGACGATCGCGTCGACCTCGCCCACCGCGCCCACGAGCTCGTCGGGCGCGATGAGACGGTCGACACCCTCGACCGCGCGGCCGGAGCGACTGGTCCCCCACACCCGCGCGCCGAGCGCGTGGAACCGGCGGGCGCACTCCGCGCCGATGCCGCCGAGCCCCACCACCAGCACGGTCATCTCGTCGACCTGACGCATCTCCCAGCGGTCGGGCCAGATGCGGCGATCCTGATCCGTCCGCAGGCGTGGAAGGTCCTTCGCCCCGGCGAGCACCGCGAAGACGGCGAACTCGGCGAGCGTGCCGCCGTGGACGCCCGCGCTGGTGGTGAAGACGATGCGGTCGAGATCCGCCCGGTCGAGCCCCGCGGCCTTCACGGTGCTCCCGCCGCCGGCCGCCGTGGTCATGACCCACCGCAGCCGCGGGTTCGCGGACACCGTTCGCGCCAGCGCGTCGGGGTCGACGTCGGGGATGCCGAAGAGGACGTCGGCCGAGTCGACGAGGTCGTCGAACGCCCGCTGCTGCTCCGGCGTGCGAGTGAAGTCAGGATCGCCCGACCAGTCTGCAGGGCCGCGCATCGGAGGCACGAGCGCCGCATCGTGGACGACCTCGAGCCGCGGCTCGAGCTCCTCGATGAGCCCGCACAGCTCCTCCGCCAACGGCACCGCGACGACAGCGCGGACCTTCTTCTCGGACTCCGTCACGACCGACTCCCTCCAGCTCCTGTGCTCTCCTCAGCGTAGAGGTCCCGAGCGTCCGGCCGCCCGCCACCGCGGACGATGACAGGGTCGCGTCACGGGTGCGCCTCGATCCGCCCTACAGCGATACGCTGAACTCAACCCTTCTTCACGACCGAGGAGCCTTCCGTGCCCGAAGCATCAGCGAACATCGGAGTCGTCGGACTCGCCGTCATGGGGTCGAACCTCGCCCGCAACCTCGCGAGCCGCGAGGGCAACACCGTGGCGATCTTCAACCGCAGCTACGAGAAGACGCAGACCCTCCTCGACGAGCATCCCGAGGCGGGCTTCATTCCGGCGAAGACCTACCAGGAGTTCGCCGATTCGCTGCAGAAGCCGCGTACCGCGATCATCATGGTCAAGGCCGGAGCTCCGACCGACGCCGTGATCGACTCCCTCGTCGAGGTCTTCGAGCCGGGCGACATCATCGTCGACGGCGGCAACGCCTACTTCCCGGACACCATCCGCCGCGAGAAGGCCGTCCGCGAGACCGGCATCAACTTCGTCGGCGCCGGCATCTCCGGCGGCGAGGAGGGGGCCCTCACGGGTCCCTCCATCATGCCGGGCGGCTCCGACGAGTCCTGGGTCACGCTCGGACCCATCCTGAAGTCCATCGCCGCGGTCGCCGAGGGCGAGCCGTGCGTGACGCACGTCGGCCACGATGGCGCCGGCCACTTCGTCAAGATGGTGCACAACGGCATCGAGTACGCCGACATGCAGCTCATCGCCGAGGCCTACGACCTCATCCGTCGCGGCACCGGCAAGACGCCCGCGGAGATCGCCGAGATCTTCGCCGAGTGGAACCGCGGCGAGCTGGAGTCGTACCTCATCGAGATCACCGCCGAGGTGCTGCGGCAGGTCGACGCGTCCACCGGCAAGCCGCTCGTCGACGTCATCCTGGACCAGGCCGGCGCGAAGGGCACCGGTGCCTGGACCGTGCAGACCGCGCTCTCGCTCGGCGTTCCGGTCTCGGGTATCGCCGAGGCGACGTTCGCCCGCTCCCTCTCCTCGCACCCCGAGCAGCGCGCGGTCGCCGCGGCGCTTCCTGGCCCGGACGAGGAGTTCACGGTCCCGGCCGACGAGGTCGACGCCTTCGTCGAGGACGTCCGCCTGGCGCTCTACGCCTCCAAGATCGTCGCCTACTCGCAGGGCTTCGACGAGATCCGCGCTGGTGCCGCCGAGTACGGCTGGAACATCGATCTCGGTGCGATCTCCAAGATCTGGCGCGGCGGCTGCATCATCCGCGCACAGTTCCTGAACCGGATCGCGGACGCCTACGCCGAGACCCCCGACCTGCCGGTGCTGATGACGGCTCCGTACTTCGCCGAGGCGCTCACCCGCGGCCAGGCGGCATGGCGCCGCGTGGTGGTCACGGCGGCGCAGTCCGGCATCCCGGCTCCCGCGTTCTCGTCGTCGTTGTCGTACTACGACGGCATCCGCGCCGACCGCCTTCCGGCTGCTCTCGTGCAGGGCCAGCGCGACTTCTTCGGCGCGCACACCTACAAGCGCATCGACAAGGAGGGCACCTTCCACACGCTGTGGTCGGGCGACCGCTCCGAGATCGAGGCCGAAGACACGCACTGACCTCGGGTCTGCGAAGGGCCGGGCACCGTACGGTGCCCGGCCCTTCGTGCGTCAGACGAGGATGTTGTGGTTGCGGCGGAACACGTTCTGCGGGTCCCACTGCGCCTTCACCGCCCGCAGACGGGCGTAGCCGTCGCGGCCGTACATCCCGGACACCGCGTCCGGTCGCTCGCGGTCGACGAAGTTGCTGTACTCGGCGAGGCGGCCCTCGACGATCCGCTGCGCGTCGGCGGCGGCTTTCTCACGCCCCTGCTCGTCGAGCAGTCCGGGGATGTCGAAGGCACCGGCCATGACGAACCAGGTCGCGCTGCGCGCCGGGAATGCCGTCTCCTCCTGCGGCACGTCGCCGAACGCCCCGCCGAGGGACCGGAGGAAGACGACCGAGGCGGGGAACTCCCGCCGATACGCCACCAGCCGATCGATCGTCTCATCGTCGAGGTCGGCGACGAGCCCGTTCCCGCCGAGGAACCCGGGAGGGGCGGGAGCCTCGCCGCCCTCGGGCTGCGGCATCTCCATCAGGATGTCCCGGTAGGCGGGCTCGGTGATCTCCGTCGTGACACCGTCGAGGGCGGTGATCGGCGCGAGCTCCACACGCAGCGCCTCCGGGTCGGGCCCTGCCCACACGGCGGTCAGCCGGGCACCGGCCGGAGCACTCGGGTCCATGGGCGGCACGTCCATGTACGTGACGGTCAGTTCGCGCGGGGCGTCGCGGAGGAGTTCGCGCGCAGCCCGGAGCACGGCCGTCGCGTCACCTTCGACGACGGACTCGGCCAGCGCGATCCCCGGCAGACGATGCGCCTCGAAATCGAAACGGGTGACGATGCCGAAGTTGCCGCCACCGCCGCGCAGCGCCCAGAACAGGTCGGGATGCTGCGTGGCCGACACCTCCACCACGTCTCCGCTCGCGGTGACGACCTGGGCGCCGACGAGCTGATCGACGGCGAGGCCCCAGGCGCGCACCATCCAGCCGATGCCGCCGCCGAGCGTGAGACCGCCGACACCGACGCTGGCCGTGTCGCCGGAGCTCAGGGCGAGGCCATGGGCGGCGAGGGCTGTCGCGACATCGCCCCAGACAGCACCGCCACCGAGGCGTACGGCGGTGCCGTCGACCTCGATCGAGGAGAGCTCCCCGAGTTCGAGCCGCAGACCGGGGGCGGAGGCGTGGGACCAGGGCCCGTGGCCGCCGGAGACGACGGTCAGGGGGACCGCCTCCTGCGCGGCGGCGCGGACGAGCGCGGCCACCTCGGAGACGGTGGAGGGACGGTGGACGGTGGGCTGTGCGGATTCGACGTGGTCGACCATGAGCACACGGTAGACCCGGGGTCGGACATCGCGGAAGAGGGGCGGCTCGCCGTCCGCCCCTCCCCCGCGCCGCCGGCTATCGGGTGATGTCTTTCACCGTCCCCTGCGTCAGACGCAGTCGCTTCGTCGCGCGTCGCGCCACCGCGGAGTCGTGCGTGACCACGACCATGGTGATGCCCTCCGCGCACAGCCGCTCGAGGAGGTCGAGGATCTCGTCGCGCATCCTCTCGTCGAGGTTGCCCGTCGGCTCGTCCGCGAGCAGCACCCGCGGGCGCTTGACGATCGCCCGCGCGATCGCGACGCGCTGCTGCTGTCCGCCGGACAGCTCCGCGGGGCGATGGTCTCCGCGGTCCGCCAGGCCGACGTGGGCGAGGGCGGCGGTGACCCGCGTGCGTCGTTCCGCCGGGTCGATGCCGAGCGGCTCCAGGGCCATGTCGACGTTCTCCGCCGCCGTCAGCGTCGGGATCAGGTTGAACCCCTGGAAGACGAAGCCGATCTCCTGCGCCCGGATCCGTCCCAGCTCCGACGGCGACGCCGACGACAGTTCACGGCCGTCCAGCTGCAGCGTCCCGGAGGTCGGGGTGTCGAGCGCCCCCAGCAGCTGCAGCAGCGTCGACTTGCCCCCTCCGGTCGGCCCCTGGATCGTGACGAAGGCGCCGGGCATGATCTCCAGGTCGACGCCGGTGAGCGCCGTCACCGTCCGTCCCCTCCGCGTATAGGTGCGGGTGACGCCCGTCGCCCGGTACAGCGGGGTCGCCGCAGACGAGGCCGGAACGCGGGCCTCGGAATCCGTCATCGTGGTCATCTCGGTCTCCTTCTCTCCTGCGTGGTTCGCGACGTCGCTCATGCGACGGACCGCAGGGCCTCGGCCGGGCTCAGTCGCGCCGCCCGCCAGCCTCCGAAGGCGCCGGCGACGAGTCCGCCCAGCACCGCGAGACCCACGGCGGCGACGAGCACCCAGGGGGTCAGCGGTGCCTGCAGCACGATGTCGGCGGTCTCCGCGCCCGGGGCCATGCCGCCGGGGCCGCCGAAGCCTCCTCCTCCGTCCGGGCCTCCGCCGACGGCCGTGGATCCGGCGGCCACGGTCGGCTGCACGACGGTGATGATCAGGATCCCGGCGAGGCCGAGCACGAGGCCTGCTGCTCCGCCGAGGAGTCCCTGCACCATCGACTCCCCGGCGACCTGGCGCACGACGCGGCCGTTCGACCACCCCATCGCCTTGAGCGTGCCGAACTCGCGGGTGCGGCGGCCGACGCCGGAGAGGGTGAGGAGCACCGAGAGCAGCACGGCGACGGCGAGGACGATGATCGACAGCCAGGTGCCGAGATTCGTGACGAGCGCCGTCGCGTTCGAGAGCGAGCCGGACACGGTCGCGGCGAGCTCGGACTGCGAGGAGACGGTGGCGTCGGGAAGCTCCTCCGCCAGGGCCGTCTGCACCTCGTCGATGGACGACGCCGAATCCGCCTGCACGTACACCGTGGAGATCTCGTCCTCGACGCCGGCCAGCTCCTGTGCGGTGTCGAGCGGGAGGTAGACGTCCGCCGCGGTGTCTGCGGCATCGGACGCCGACGTGAGGAGGCCGACGACCTCGACGTCGGAGCCCGCGACGTCCAGGGTGTCGCCGACGGCGATGTCCTCCGTCGCCGCGTACGTGCTGTCCACCAGAGCGACGAGGTCTCCGCTGTCGTCGGCGTCCAGCCCACGCCCCTCGCCGATCTCGGCGGAGGCCAGCGGGCCGACTTCGGTCGCGGACGGGTCGATGCCGAGGACGGTGAACGAGTCGATGCCGAACGCCCCGCCCCCGCGGCCCCCGCCGCCCTGCGGAGGCGCCTGGCCCTCCGCGGGCGCCTCGCCGCCCTCTGCGCCGTCCTGCCCGCCGAAGCCGCCGCTCGGCAGCTCGCCGGAGAAGGTCGAGTTCGTCAGGCTCAGCGCTCCGGTCGCGGCCGCGACGCCGTCGGTGCCGGCCACCGTGTCCAGCACCGCGGCGTCGAGCGTCGTCCGGCCGAAGTCCGTGCGCAGGGTCGACTGCTCCAGGGTCGTGGTCTCGCCGTCGCTCTCGCCCGCGTCCTCGTCGAACTCGAACCGCGGTCCTGTCCCGTCGCCCGGTTCCGCGGCGGCACCCGTGACGGTCAGATCCGTCCCCACTCCGTAGACCGCTGCCAGCGACTGCGCCTGGGCGTCGCGCACACCGGTCGTCAGGGCGTTCACCACGATCACGAGTCCGATCGCGATCGCGAGCCCGATGGCCACGATCGCCGTCTGCTTCTTGCGGCCCGCGAGTTCGCGCCGCAGATATCGTCCGTACATGTCTCTCCTCCCGCCGCGACGATCGCGGCGCGGAACCGACGCTAGGGACGACCGTTATGCGGATTCGAGGGACGGATGATGAGGGTTCTATGAGGCGGACATCTCCCAGAGAACCCATAGCCTGCTCCATAGAAATCACATAGGAAGTTCCGCAGAATAGAGGCATGACCAGCGACCTGCCCGAACTGCGCCGCCCCGACGGCTCCCCTCTGCGCATCCTCGCCGTGGACGACGAGCAGATGCTCACCGATCTGCTCGCCATGGCCCTGCGCATGGAGGGCTGGGAGGTGCGCACCGCCTCCTCCGGCCTCGAGGCGATCCAGGTCGCGAAGGAGTTCGAACCGGACGCCCTCGTGCTCGACATCATGATGCCCGACCTCGACGGGATGGCCGTGCTGAAGCGCCTCCGCGAAGCAGGCAACCTCGTCCCGGTCCTCTTCCTCACGGCGAAGGATGCCGTGGGCGACCGCGTCGCCGGGCTCACCGCCGGGGGCGACGATTACGTGACCAAGCCGTTCAGCCTGGAGGAGGTGATCGCCCGGCTCCGCGCGATCATCCGGCGCACCGGACACGCCAGCGCCGACGACGGGCAGTCGATCCTCCGCGTCGCCGATCTCACGCTCAACGAGGACAGCCACGAGGTCGTCCGGGACGGCGTGGAGATCGAGCTGACCGCGACCGAGTTCGAGTTGCTGCGCTACCTCATGCGCAACGAACGCCGGGTGCTGTCCAAGGCGCAGATCCTGGACCGCGTCTGGAGCTACGACTTCGGTGGCAAGTCGTCGGTCGTGGAGCTCTACATCTCGTACCTTCGGAAGAAGATCGACGCCGGCCGCACGCCCCTCCTGCACACCGTGCGCGGCGTCGGCTACATGATCAAGGCCCCGCAGTGAGCGGAGCGACGGTGACGCGGCGGCCCATGAGCCTGCAGACGCGGCTGATGACCGCGGTGATCGGGTTCGTGTCGCTGATCCTCGTCATCGTCGCCGTCATCACCAGCGCCACCCTGGGCAGCACGCTCGAGGACCAGCTCGACAACAAGGTGAAGACCTACGCTGCGACGATCCGGGACGGGATCGTGGAGCGGGTCGCGCCCTCCGAGGCGACCGTCGACAACATCCTCCCCCTCCTCAACACCCGCGTCCCCGGGCTGCTGCTCTCGCTCGGGAGCCCCGTGGCCGGACCGAGCGGCGTCACGTTCCAGGAGAGCCGTGGGGCGTTGAACAGCACGCCGCAGTCGCTCACTCCCGAGCAGTTGCAGAGGTTGTACGGCACGGTCGCGCTCGGCACCCCTGCCACGGTCTCGTTCGACGGCCTCGGCTCGTATCGGGTCGTCGCGACCACCGCGAGCAACGGCGTCGTCGTCGTCACGGGACTCCCCCGCGACGATGTCCAGAATCAGCTCACGCAGCTCCTCACCGTGATCCTGCTCGCGACGGCGGGCGGCCTGATCCTCCTCGCCCTGACGACGGCGGTCACGATCCGGGTCGGGCTTCGGCCGCTGCGGGCGGTTGCAGCGACCGCGACGAGAGTCGCCAATCAGCAGCTCGACCGCGGCGAGGTCAGCATCACCGAGCGCGTACCGGCGAGCGAGGCCGATCCGCGGACGGAGACCGGGCTCGTCGGCGCCGCGCTCAACAAGCTCCTCGACCACGTGGACACGTCCCTCGCGGCGCGCCAGAAGAACGAGGAGCAGATGCGCCGGTTCGTCGCCGACGCGAGCCATGAGCTGCGCACGCCGCTGGCCTCGATCCGCGGCTACTCGGAGCTCTCGTTGCGAGCGCTGCGTCAGGCACCGGAGGCGACGAAGGAAGACGCGGTCATCGAGGGCACGACCTCCTCCTTGGAGCGCATCCAGGCGCAGTCGCTGCGCATGACACGGCTCGTGGAGGATCTCCTGCTCCTCGCCCGTCTCGACGAGGGACGAGAACTCGTGTACGGCACGGTCGACCTCGCCCAGCTCGCCCTCGAGGGCCTCTCGGATGCGCGGCCGACGGCGGTCGATCATCACTGGAACATCGAGGTGCCGGATGAGCCGGTCACCGTCGTCGGTGATGCCGGGCGGCTGCATCAGGTCGTCGCGAACCTGCTGGCCAATGCCAGGACCCACACCCCCGCGGGGACCACGGTGACGCTGAGCGTGGCCCGGGAGGGCGACGAGGCCGTGCTCCGCGTGCACGACGACGGCCCGGGGATCGATCCCGCCCTCCGCGACGAGCTCTTCGCCCGGTTCGCCCGCGGGGACAGCTCCCGCGCCCGGCAGACCGGAGGGACCGGGCTCGGTCTCGCGATCGTGAAGGCCATCGTGGAGGGCCACCACGGCCACATCTCGGTCGACAGCGAGCCCGGCGACACGACCTTCACGGTCCGGATCCCGATGACTCCTCCCGGCGAGACTCCGCCCGACGCCTGACCCGGGGCCGCGAAGGGGAGGAAGAGGGTCAGGTCAGTAGCCGGCGAAGGCGTCGGTGGTGAGCGAACGGGCCTTCTGCAGCGCGGGCGCGAGGTCGGCGATGAGCCGCGGCGGGCCGGAGATGAAGGCGTGCCGCGCCGAGAGGTCCCCCACCGCGCGCTCCAGGGTCTCCGCGTCCAGGCGGGCGCCCTGCGCCCAGGTCCAGTGCGCGGGGAGGTCGTCCGGCTCATCACGGGTGAACACGACGGTGCGCACACCCGTCGCGGCGAGCTCGTCGCGGAAGGCGAGCTCCTCCGCCGAGGACGCCACGTAGACGAGGACGACGTCGCGCCGCTCCCCCGTCGCCTGAAGCTGCCGGAGCTGCGACACGAACGGTGTCACACCGATGCCTGCCGCGACCATGAGCACCGGCTGCTCACCGCGCGGGAGGATGAAGTCGCCCCAGGTTCCGGTCACCGCGAACGTCGCACCGGGCTCGGCTGCCGCGAGAGCCCGCTTGTAGCTCGACGGGTGCTGCTGGTCGCCGTTCTTGTACGCGATGCGGAGGATCGGCAGGTCGGCCGGAGCGGACACGATGCTGAACTCGCGGCGCGTCCCGCGCGCGTCAGGGCGCCGATGCGGGACATCGAGCTCGAGGTACTGCCCGGGGAGGAACCGCACGCGTCCCTTCGCCCGGAACGTGAGCTCCTGCGCGGTCGGCGTCACGAAGGCACGGCGCTCCAGGACGAGACGGACGGACCCGCGGAGCGCGAACGCGAAGGCCACGAGATTGCCGATGAGGAGGGCGCGCTCCTGACCGAGCGTGAAGAGGCCCGCGACGGCGATCGGCCACCCCGCGAGCACGCCCACCACGACGGCGACGACGAGCTGCTGCCGACGACGCGGCGGAAGGGTCAACGGCTCGGACAGCATGAACGCGCCGAGGAAGAGGAACGGTGACTGGAGCATGGCGAACGACACGGCCGTCATGAAGTCGAAGGAGACGTCGAACTGCGCGGCCTGCACTGCCTGCCGCACGGTCGAGGTGGCGACGGCGACCACGAGGAAGAGCAGGACGACGCCGACCTTCTCCGTACGCCACAGCACGGCGAGCCCGAGGAGGACGACGGGGATCACGAGAACCGGCGTGCCGACCCACCACGAGGACGAGGTGCCGAGCCAGCTGAAGGCGTCGAACGCCCCCAGGATCGATACGACCGCCGCACCGAACGCCGCCGGGTTGAAGATGTGGCGTCCTCGCCAGGCGATGAGGTACTTGGACGCGCTGGCCACCGCACCGGCGATCCCGAGACCGAGCAACGCCGACGGCTCGATGCCGGGACGCAGCACGAACAGCAGGATGAGGGCAGTGACGAGGGAGGACTCCACGCGCCAGGGCAGGCGGAGCAGGCGCTGCGCGACCGCGTCCACGGCCGAGATCACGACCGCGAGCACGAGGAAGGACGCCACCAGCTCCCCCGGCGTCGGAGACACGATCACCCCGAACAGGGACAGCACGAGGGCGATGATGGCCAGTGCCGTCAGCGCGAACAGCACGAGGCGGTACATCGACAGCGCGCCGAGGACGGCGAGGACGCGCTGGCGGGCGGCGGCGAAGGCGGTGGTCATGGGTTCCTGTCTCCCCGGGTTCCGGCAGCAGCGGCGGGTGCCGCGGTGAAGAGCTCGGCGTGGCAACCGGGCGAGCGCTGCACACGGCCGTCGGTGGTCATGCGCACCCACTCGACGCCCCAGCGGGCGGCCAGCTCCGGGCCGCCGTCGAAGAACAGCGCGGTGGCCACGGCATCCGCCGTCATCGCCTGCGGGGCGAGAGCCCACGTCGCGGCCCAGGTGCGGACGGGCCGTCCCGTCCGCGCATCGAGCACGTGGTGGAGGCCCTCGCCCCAGGCCCGTCGATTGACGGCCGAGGCGCACAGCGCGCCGTCTGTGATCTCGACCACGCCGATCGCCTTCCGCGCATCGAACGGGTGCTCGAGAGCGACGCGCACGCCGGCGCCGCGCACCCGGATGTCTCCGCCGGCATCCACGACCACGTCCCCGGGAACGTCGGCCAGCACCGCCATCACGCGATCGACGAGACGCCCCTTGCCGAGGGCACCCACGTCGAGGAGGGCGGGCTCGTGCGCCTCGACCGTGTCCGCCGCCCAGGTCAGCCGGGACGTCCAGGAGGCGGGAGCGGGGCGGGGCTCCCCCGCCCGCAGCGAGTAGGCGGCGTCATAGCCCAGGGCCTCCAGGCTGTCGGCGACCAGGGGGTTCACCGCACCGGCCGTCGCGGCATCGAGCTCGCGATAGGCATCGAGCATCGGCCCCGCGTCCGGAGCGGTCAGCGAGCCGCCCGACCGGCCGAGACGCACCACGTCGGAGTCGTCGCGGAAGCGGGACCAGAGGCGATCGAAGCGCTCGATCTCGGCGGTCACGGCCGCGCGGACGTCATCCGTGAGCGGGGCACCGGTCTCGATCTCCCACCCGGTGCCGATCGCCTCGAATCGCCACTCCCCCATGAGGACGCCTCGCGCCTAGGCGGCGGCCTGCTCCTTGATGGAGGCCACGGCGTCGTTGAAGCCGCCGCTCGTGAGCGAGGACCCGGCGACGCGGCTGACGTTCAGCTCGTCGATCGGCTTCCCCACGACCTCGTCGGCGATCCCGTCGATGAACTCGCCCTGGTACCGCTCGGTCTCCGGAGCCTTCGGGTCGCCGGACACCTCGACCTCCGTCACGACGCCGTCGGCGAGGGTGAGCGTGACGGTGATCTCCTCCACCGTCTCCGGGGTCTGGTACGAGCCGTCGGCGGTGTACGTGCCGTCGGTGTAGGTGCCGGAGGCGTCACCCCCGCTCGATGAGGACGAGGAGCTCGACCCCGCGGTCTCGTCGGTGCCGGTCGAGGTGTCTGCGGCGTCGCCGGTCGACGAGCATCCCGCGAGGACGAACAGCCCTGCGACCCCGAGGAGGGCAGTGCCGGTGCGGACAGAGGTCGGAACGGTCGTGCGGATCATGGGGTCCTCCGTGGTCGTCGTCGGTCGACTCTTCCGTCGATGACTCGACCGTAAGCAGCCCGGCTATGCACGGGCTGTGCCGTCCCGATGAGTTACGCGTCTCCGCCGAACATGCTCGTGACGGAGCCGTCTTCGAAGACCTCATGGATCGCCCGCGCGAGCAGCGGCGCGATCGGCAGCACCGTGAGGTTCTCCCAGCGACGCGACGCGGAGAGCGGGATGGTGTCCGTGACGACGACCTCGTCGATCGCCGCGTCCTGCAGCCGCTCGGAGGCCGGGTCGCTGAAGATCGCGTGGGTCGCCGCGACGATCACGCGGTGCGCGCCGTTCGCCTTGAGCGCCTGCGCCGCCTTGACGATCGTGCCGCCGGTGTCGATCATGTCGTCGACGAGGAGACAGGTGCGTCCCTCCACGGTGCCGACGATCTCGTGCACGGAGACCTGGTTGGCGACCTTCGGGTCGCGGCGCTTGTGGATGATCGCGAGCGGCGCGCCGAGGCTGTCCGACCAGGTGTCGGCGACGCGAACGCGCCCCATATCCGGGGAGACGACCGTGAGGATCTCGCGGTCCTCCGGCGTGAGCGTGCGCTCGAAGTGGTCCAGGAGCACCGGCTTGGCGAACAGGTGGTCGACGGGGCCGTCGAAGAAGCCCTGGATCTGGGCGGCGTGCAGGTCGACGCTCATCACGCGGTCGGCGCCTGCCGTCTTCAGCAGATCGGCGACGAGGCGGGCGCTGATGGGCTCACGGCCACGGCCCTTCTTGTCCTGACGCGAATACGGATAGTACGGCGCGACGACGGTGATGCGCTTGGCCGAAGCGCGCTTGGCGGCGTCGATCATGATGAGCGTCTCCATGAGCCACTCGTTGACCGGCTCCCCGAAGGTCTGCACGAGGAAGAGGTCGCAGCCTCGGATCGAGACCTCGAAGCGCGCGTAGATCTCGCCGGAGGCGAAGGTGCGGTGCTCGACCGGAGCGATCTCGGTGCCGAGCGAAGCGGCGACGGCCGCCGTCAGCTCGGGATGCGATCGACCACCAGCGATGACCAGACGCTTCTTCGTCTTGGCGACGAGGCCGGGGGCCACGCCGTTGTCGCGATCCAGGTCGACCGTCTTCTTCTTCCGGGCCATGCTCCGCCTATTCCGCCGAATTCTCCCGGGCCGCGGCATCCGCCGCGCCCGTCCCTGCTCTGTTCTTCTCGACCCACCCCTCGATGTTGCGCTGGGGGGCCACGCTCATGGCCAGGGCACCGGCCGGGACGTCCTTGCGGACGACGGCGCCGGCGCCGGTCTTCGCACCAGGACCAAGCCTAACGGGCGCGACCAGCACCGTGTGCGAGCCGGTGTGCACCTCGTCGCCGATCTCCGTGCGGTGCTTGTTGACGTCGTCGTAGTTCGCCGTGATGGTGCTCGCGCCGAGGTTGACGCCACGGCCGATCGTCGCATCGCCCACGTACGACAGGTGCGGCACCTTGCTCCCCTCGCCGATCTCGGCGTTCTTCGTCTCGACGTAGGCGCCGATCTTGCCCTTCGGGCCGAGCACGGTGCCGGCGCGGAGGTAGGAGAACGGGCCCACGGTCGCCTCGGCGCCGATCACGGCCAGAGTGGCGTCGGTGCGACGGACGACCGCATCCTCTCCCACTTCGCAGTCGACGAGAGTCGTGTCCGGTCCGATCGTCGCGCCCGCGGCGATCGTCGTCGCGCGCAGGATCTGCGTGTTCGGCAGGATCGTGACGTCGGGGGCGAGCGTGGCGTCGTCGTCGATCCACGTCGTGGCCGGGTCGACGATGGTGACGCCCTCGAGCTGCCAGCGACGGACGATGCGGGCATTCAGACGACGGCCGACCTCGGCGAGCTGGGCGCGGTCGTTGACCCCGAACGTGACCTCGACGTCCGACACGATCGACGCCGCGACCCGGTCGCCGTCCCGGCGCACGAGGCCGGGCACGTCGGTCAGGTACATCTCCCCCTGGGCGTTGTCCACGCCGATCCGGGGCAGGTAGGTGCGCAGTGTGGCAGCACGGAAGACGTACATGCCGGCGTTGATCTCGCTGACCGCCGCCTCCTCCGCCGTCGCGTCCTTCTGCTCGACGATGCGGTCCACGGTGCCGTCGGCATCGCGGATGACCCGCCCGTAGCCGGTGGGGTCGTCGACGAGGGCGGTCATGAGGGTCGCCGGCGCTCCGGAGGCGCGGTGCTCGGCGAGGAACGTCGAGAGCGTCTCGGCATCGGCCAGCGGGCAGTCGCCGGAGAGCACGAGCACGTCGCCGTCGAAGTCTGCGGGGAGCGCGTCGACGGCGACCTGGACGGCGCGGCCCGTGCCCGGAACCTCGTCCTGGTCGATGAAGACGGCGTCCGGGTAGTCCTCACGCAGCGCGGAGACGACCTGATCGCGCTCGTGCCGCACGACGACCTCGATGTGCGACGGGTGCAGCCGAGTCGCCGTCGTCAGCACGTGTCCGACCAGAGGCCGCCCGCTGATCCGGTGCAGCACCTTCGGCAGGCGCGACTTCATGCGCGTGCCTTGGCCCGCGGCGAGGACGACGACGGCGAGGTTGTTCTCAGTCATGCTCCGCCGCCAGGACTCGAACCTAGACCTCACAGCTCCAAAGGCTGTCGTGCTGCCATTACACCACGGCGGACCGCGCTGCCCCCGGGGCACCGCCCGATAAGTCTGCCACGTCCTCGCCCGTCTTCCTGTGCGTGAGGCGCACGCCGAGTGGGCTCGTCATCCGCTCGAAACACGGCTCTGCGATGCTGGGACGATGAGCCTCGTGATCGACCGTGTCACCGTCGCCACCCCCGAGATCGCGGCCTTCATCGCCGCACACCACGCGGAGATGGACGGCACTGCTCCGCCCGAGAGCCAGCATGCGCTTCCGCTCGACCGGCTGCTGACTCCACGCGTCCGGTTTTTCACGGGACGGGTCGACGGACGGATCGCCGCGACGGGCGCCCTCGCGGTCGTCGAGGACGGACATGAGGAGCTGAAGTCGATGCGCACCGATCCCGCCTTCCGCGGACGCGGGTTCGGGCGGACGATGCTCGGTCATCTGCTCGACGACGCCGGCGCGCGCGGCATCGGTCGCGTGTCGCTCGAAACCGGTCGGGACCCCTTCTTCGATCCGGCCCGGGCGATGTACGCCGCCGCCGGCTTCCGGGAGGGTCCGCCGTTCGGCTCCTACCTCCCCGACCCGCACAGCGCGTTCCTCACGATGCTGCTCCCCGCGTCCTCCGCGGTCGCGATGCCGCCGGGAGCGATAATGAACGGATGAGCGAGGCGGATGAGGTCGATCGGATCGTCGGCGCGTGGAACACGCAGCGGCCCGACCTCGACTTCTCCCCGCTCGAGGTGCTGTCCCGCATGGACCGCCTCTCCCGGCACCTCGACCGCGCGCGCCGCGAGGTGTTCCGCAGGAGCGACCTCGAGCCCTGGGAGTGGGACGTGCTGTCGGCGCTGCGCCGGGCGGGGTCGCCGTTCCAGCTCTCGCCCAAGCAGCTCCTGCAGCAGACCCTCGTGTCGAGCGGCACCATGACCAACCGCATCGACCGTCTGGTCGGCCGTCGCTTCGTGCGCCGTGAAGCCGACCCCGCGGACGGCCGCAGCGTGCTCGTGACCCTGACCGACGACGGCCGGGTCCGCGTGGACGCCGCGATCACCCGGCTCGTGGACGCCGAGGCCGACCTCCTGCGCGCCCTCTCGCGCGCCGACCGCGACCGGCTGGCCGCCCTGCTGCGGAAGCTGAGTCTCAGCTTCGACACCTGACCCGGGCTCGGTCCTCTTCGGTACGGTCCGTCCTGTTCAGGCAGGTCAGGGTCCGAGGAGGAGGCGCCGGTTCTTGGCCGGGACGGTGTCCGGGAGCGTGGCGACGACCTCGGCGATCGACACCGCCTCCAGAGTCCCTCGCCAGGCCTCGTGGGCACGGCGCATCACGACGGCGAGTGCGCACGGCGCGGTGCAGTCCTCCGGACGGGCGGCTCCTCTCCCCTGCTGACGGAGCTCACGGCAGACGTAGGGGTCGGCGGCGCCGTCGACCGCGGTGACGAGATCGAGGACGCTGATGTTCTCGGGCTCCCTGGCCAGGCGGAAGCCGCCGCGGGGCCCCGTGCTCCCGGTGAGGATGCCGGCGCGGACGAGCTTCGCGAGCTGCTTCGAGAGGTACGGCCCCGGCACGCCGAAGTGCTCGGCGAGCTGCGCACCCGACACCGTCGACCCGGCGGGGAGCTGGGCGATCACCGCGACGGTGTGCAGCACCCATTCGGAGGTCTCGGGGAGTTTCACTTGCCCATCGTACCGGGACCGCCCTATTGTGGACACACAATATCCATGATTGAAGGAGCGGGCATGCGCATCGCGGTCGCAGGAGGCACGGGACGGATCGGGCGGCTGGTCGTCGAGGAGGCCCGGCGTCGGGGGCACGATCCGCTGTCGCTCAGCCGCAGCGAGGGCGTCGATCTGACCACGGGCGAAGGCCTCCCCGCCCTGCTGCGCGGGGTGGATGCGGTCGTCGATGCGACGAATCCCCCGGTATCCGACGTCGCCGAGGCCGAGCGGGTGTTCACCACGCTCAGCCGCACGCTGCTCACCGCCGAGGGCGAAGCCGGGGTCGGCCACCACGTGGCCCTCTCGATCGCGGCGCTCGATCGCGTGCGCGGCAACCCCCACTACGCAGGCAAACGCGCCCAGGAGCGAGAGGTCACTCGTGGCCCCGTTCCGTTCACCATCGTGCGGGCGACGCAGTTCCACGACTTCCCCGCGATGATCGCCGAGTGGAGCATCGAGGACGGTGAAGGCATCGTGCCCCCGCTGCTGCTGCAGCCCATCGCGCCCGCAGACGTGGCCGTCGCCCTCGTCGACGCAGCGGAGTCGCCGGCGCTCGGTGGTTCCTTCGACATCGCCGGACCCCGCACGGAGGACGCCGTCGACATGGCGCGCCGCACTCTCGCCGCGTGGGGTCGCGACCTTCCGCTGCGCGCCGCGTGGAAGGGTGCCGCGCTCGGCGTCGAGTTCGCGGGTGAGGTGCTGCTTCCCGGCGACGACGCGCGCACGGCGGCGACGACCTTCGACGACTGGCTCGCCGCCGAAACCCGCTGACACCCCGACCGGTTCCGGGGCGGCGGGGCCCCGGGCAGGCCTGGCCGGTCGCCTAGGCTGGGAGCACCCGGTCGCAGCCCCGCGACCCCTGCTCCGAAGGCCGAGACATGGGCATGCCCTCCCCGCTTCCCGTGCGCGACGGGGTCGGCGCGACCCGGCTGCACGTGCCGATGACGGGTGCGTGGCCCACCGTCGCCGCCTACATGGTCGAGCGGTTCTTCCACCTCGATCCGGAGCGGCTGCTCGTGCGCTTCGACCGTGGGGAGATCGTCGCGCGCGATGGCCGACCGCTCTCCCGGGACACGCCTCTCGGCGCCGAGGAGTTCGTCTGGTACTACCGTGAGCCTCCGGTCGAGAAGGAGATCCCGTTCACCGAGGAGATCCTGCACCAGGACGAGCATCTGGTGGTGGTGGACAAGCCGCACTTCCTCCCCACCACGCCGGGCGGCAAGTACCTGCAGAACTCCGCCCTCGTCCGGCTGCGCAATCGCCTCGGCAACCCGGATCTCACGCCCATCCACCGCCTCGACCGGGCCACGGCGGGGCTGCTGATGTTCTCCGCCCGTCCGGCCACCCGCGGCGCCTACCAGCTGCTGTTCGAGGACCGCCGTGTGGAGAAGGTGTACGAGGCGGTCTCCGCGCGCCCGGCGGACTGGGATCCGTCGCGGTTCCCCCTCGTCTACCGCAACCGGATCGAGAAGCTCCGCGGTCAGGTGTGCGTGCAGGTGGATGAGGACGGCGAGCCGAACTCCGAGACGCTCATCGAGGTCATCGCCGCCGACGATCGCGTCGTGCACACGCTTCTCCGTCCGCACAGCGGGAAGATGCACCAGCTCCGCGTACACCTCGCCGCGCTCGGCCTCGGCATCCTCCACGACGGCTTCTACCCCGTGCTGCAGCCGGAGCGTCCGGACGACTTCAGCCGCCCGCTCCAGCTCCTCGCACGCGAGCTCCGGTTCACCGATCCGCTGAGCGGGCAGGAGCGCACGTTCACCACGCGCCGGAGCCTGCAGGAGGCCCCGGCACGCTGATCGACCTCAGCGGCGCATGACCTTCCGCGCGAGCCGGGTACCGAGAAGCTGCACGAGGTGCACGAACACCACGATGAGGATGATCGCCGCCCACATCACGAGCGGCTCGAACTGCCGGAAGCCGTAGATCTGCGCGAAGGCCCCGAGCCCGCCGCCGCCGATGAGTCCGGCCATCGCGGTCATGTCGATGAGCGCGACGACGATGAAGGTGTAACCGAGGATGAGCGGGCCGAGCGACTCGGGGATCGCGACGGTGAAGAGGATCCTCCACGGCCCGGCCCCCATCGCCCGCGCCGCCTCGATCACGCCCGGCGATACGGAGACGAGATGCTGCTCGACGATACGGCCGATCGCGAACGCCGCCGCGAGACCGATGATGAACGCTCCGGCGGTGGTGCCGATGCCGCTGCCGACGACCAGGCGCGCGAACGGCTGCGCCACCGCCATGAAGATGACGAACGGGATCGGTCGGAAGAAGTTCACCACGAAGTTGATGAGCCCGGAGACGACGCGGTTCGGCATCAGTCCGCCGGGGCGCGTCACGTACAGCAGGACGCCCACGGCAAGGCCGAGGATCCCGCCGAGCACGAGCGCGAACGACGTCATGTATAGGGTCTCGAGTGCGGCCTGCCAGAACTCCGGCCACAGTTCGTTCAGACGGTCCATCAGCGTCCCTCCTCTCCGGCGATGACGGTGACTTCGACCCGCTCCGCGATACGCGCCAGTGCCGTGTCGATCGCCGCGCGGTCACCCCGGATGGCGAGCGTGAGGTGGCCGAACGCACGACCCCGGATGTCGTTGATCCCGCCGTAGACGAGCTCGAAGTCGAGACCCGCCGAAGCGAGGTCGAGGAACACCTGAGCCTGCGACGAGTCGCCGTCGCGGAACGACAGGGTCACCAGGCGTCCGGTGTGCCGGTCCCGCAGCACCGCGAGTTCCGACGGCGAGGGCACCCCCTTCACCACCGTGCCGACGAACCGCTGGGACGCCGGATTCCGCGGGGCGGAGAAGACATCGAAGACGTCGCCCTGCTCGATGACCCGTCCGTTCTCCATGACGGCGACGCGGGTGGCGATGGTCTGGATCACATCCATCTCGTGGGTGATGACGACGATCGTGACGCCCTGCTCCTCGTTGACGCGCTTGAGCAGGTCGAGGACCTCGTGCGTGGTCTGCGGATCGAGCGCGCTCGTCGCTTCGTCAGCGAGGAGGATGGCGGGCTTGGTGGCGAGCGCGCGGGCGATCCCGACGCGCTGCTTCTGTCCACCGGAGAGCTGCTCGGGGTACGCCTTCGCCTTGTCGGAGAGCCCCACGAACGACAGCAGCTCGGCGACGCGCTCCTCGATATCCGGCTTCGACCAGCCGGCGAGCTTGAGCGGATACGCGATGTTGGCCTTGACGCTGCGCGACGAGAACAGGTTGAACTGCTGGAAGATCATCCCGATGCCGCCGCGCACGGCGCGCAGCTCGCTCTCCTTGAGCGCCGTGATGTCGACGCCGTCGACCGTGATGGTGCCGCGGGTGGCCGGCTCGAGCGCGTTGATGAGACGGACGAGCGTCGACTTCCCCGCACCGGAGTATCCGATGATGCCGAAGACGTCGCCCTTGTCGATGGAGAGGGTGACGTCGTCGACGGCGACGATCTCGCGATCGCCCTGGCTGCGGGAGGGGTATGTCTTGGAGACGTTCGTCAGGGTGACGATCGGCATGTGGTGCTCCGGTCTGGTTCTCGGGAAACGGAGAATCGGGCAGCGCACGAAGCGCCACCCGATTCTCCCTCATCGAACAGGGGGCGGATCACACCCCGGCGTCCGGTTACTTCTCTTCGGCGTCCTTCTGAACCTTCTCCAGCGAGGCCACGAGGTCCTCGACCGGAGTACGCAGCGCCACCGCGGTGTCGCCGGAGGACTCGAGCAGCCCCGCCTGCACATCCTCGTTCGTCTGGAAGATCTCCACGAGCTTCTGGTACGTCTCGTTGTCCGCGTCCTCCGCACGCGCGGCGAAGATGTTGACGTACGGGAGGGCGTTCGGGTCCTCCGGGTCGTCCTGCGCGATCGCGTCGTCGAACGTCAGTCCAGCGTCCTCGACGAAGTCGTTGTTGATGATCGCGGCGGCGACATCCGGGAGCGAGGTCGGGATGAGCGCACCCTCGAGGGCCGTCACCTTCACCTTCGACTTGTCCGCGTCGATGTCGGCGAGGTCGGAGTACGGCGTGCCGCCGCTCTTGAGCTCGAGCAGACCCGCCTGCTGCAGGACGTTGAGCGCCCGTGCCTGGTTCGACGCGTCGTCGGGAACCGCGACCGTGTCGCCCTTCTTGATGTCGTCGACGTCGTCGTACTTCGTCGAGTACAAGCCGAGCGGGTAGGTGGCGGTCGAGCCGATGGGCGTGAGATCGGAGCCCGAGGCGTTGTTGTACTCCGCGAGGTACACGATGTGCTGGAACTGGTTGAGGTCGATCTCCCCCTCGGTCAGCGCCGGGTTCGGCTGCTCGTAGGACCCGAAGTCGACGAGCTCGACCGTGATGCCCTCGTCGGCGGCGGCCTCGACGAAGGGCGCCCACTGCGCGTCGCCCTTCCCGACGACACCGATCTTGACGGTCTCGTTCTCGGAGCCGCCGTCGCCGGAGCCCGCGTCGGACGAGGTGGCGCACCCGGCGAGGGCGACGAACAGCGGGACCACGGCGAGCGCGGCGAGGGCGGAGGTGGTGCGGCGGGACATGATGAGGGGTTCCTTCCTGGCGGGACTCGACAACGTTAGGCAGGAGGGCGCGCTGTCGCGGAATCGGTATGTCACACGGCGTCACAGCCGTGCGGGATCGGGTCAGTCGAACTCTTCGATGCCCTGCAGACGCACCTGCTCCAGGTCGAGACGGGCGGAGATCCGGCGGACCACCATGTCGTCCACGGTGCCGGCGCCGCGGAGCCCGAGCAGGACCTCGCGCTTGCGGTCGAGCAGCGCGAGCTTGAGCCGGGTGTGTTCCTCGTGCCGCACGAGCGGCGAGCGCTGGGCGAGGTCGACGTCGGCGGAGGTCGCGATCATCTGCAGCGTCGTGCCGTCCGTGGCCTCGGGGTCGGGGGCGGTCCCGGCCGAGACCGCGACGTCGCCTGCTTCCTCCTCCGCCGGGCGCGCCTCTCCCCCGGTGCCGTAGGGATCGGGCTGGCCGAGCATCTCGTCCAGCGCGTCGGCCTCGGCATCGATGAGCGCCTGCTCGCGCGCGAGTGTTCGGGCGTTCGCGAACTCCAGCGCCTGGTACCCCTCAGCACGCACCCGGTCGCGCACCTCCTGGCCGATGCCGTGCTCCGCGGCGAGGTCGTCGAGCGCGGCGAGGGCTGCTCCGGAGATCGCCCGCTCGGCGAGCTCGTACTCCTCGTCCTCGGCATGGTCGACCGGGAATCGCGCCCACCGCACGAGCGCGGGAAGCAGCGGCGCCTGCACGAGGAGGCTGAGCAGGATCACCCCGGCTGTCACGAAGACGATCTCGTCACGCCCGCCCACCATGCTCCCTTCGGGGACACCGGTCGGCACCGACAGCGCGATCGCCAGCGACACCGCGCCGCGCATGCCGGCGACCGTGGACACGAGCCGGGCACGGGAGCGGGCCCCGCGGGGCGGGCGTTCGGACGGCCGCCGCTGGAACAGGGCGTTGAGGAGCTGGAACACGTAACGGACGGCGAACAGCGTCACCCACACGGCGAGCGTCACGAGCACCAGACGGCCGATGGCGGCGGCGGAGATCTCGTGCGCGACGAACTGCACCTCGAGGCCGATGAGGACGAACAGCGCCCCGTTGAGGAGGAAGACGCCGAACGGCCAGGCGGCGTCGGCCTGCCGTCGCGAAGCCGCGGTCGTCACGCGCGGCGACACCCAGGCGACGATGAGTCCGGCGACGACCACGGCGAGCACCCCGGACGCGTGGACGAGCTCGGCGAGCAGGAACGCGGAGAACGGCACGAGCAGCAGCGTGACGTTGATGACGATGGTGGAGGAGACGCGGCGCAGCAGCAGCGTGGCCAGGGCCGCGACCGCGATCCCCGCGGCGATTCCACCCACGTACGACACCAGCACGTCCCAGGTGACCGAGAGCGGCGTGACCTGGCCGCCCAGCGCGAGGGACACGGCGATGGCGTAGAGCACGAGCGCGGTGCCGTCGTTGGTCAGGCTCTCGGCCTTGAGCTTCATGAACATCCGACGCGGCAGCAGCCGGCCGAGCGCGGCGACGGCCGTGGCGTCGGGCGGCGCGACCGCGGCCCCGAGGATGAGGGCGATCTCCCAGGGCATGCCGAACAGCACGCCGATGCCGGCCACCGCGAACGCAGAGGCGACGACGAGGAGGGTGCTCATCGGCACGATGTAGCGGAAGTCGCGGCGGATCGACCGCAGCGATGTCGTGAGGCTCTCCCAGAACAGCATCACCGGCAGGAACAGCAGCAGCACGGTCTCCGGCGGCAGCTGGACCTCACGCAGCGGCGGGATGAATCCCAGCGCCAGACCGAGGATGACGAGGACGAGCGGCAGCGCGAGACGCACGCGCGGGGCGATCAGGGTTCCGACGAGGATCGTGAGTCCGAGCAGGACGGTTACTTCGAGGCCTTCCATCGCTACTCCCAACAGTCGTGGGAGAAGGATATTCCTCCGTCAGCCGATCTGCTCCGTGAGTTCGAACCAGCGCAGCTCCAGCTCTTCGATCTCGGCCTCCTGCGCGGTGATCGCCTTCATCCGCTCGCCGAGGCCCGCGTAGTCGGACTGGTCATGGTCGGCGAGGGCGTGCTTGGCCGCGTCGACCTGCTGCGTGAGCTTCTGGATGCGACGCTCGAGGGCGGCCGCTTCCTTCTGCGCCGCCCGGAGAGCCGCGCCGTCGAGACCGCTCGCTGCGGGGGCCGACGCCGCCGTCGAGGTCGCCGGGGCGCTCTCGACGCGCTGCCGCAGGCGCAGGTACTCGTCGACGCCGCCCGGGAGATGCCGCAGGCGCCCCGCGCCGTCCGGACCGGGAAGGATCGCGTACTGCTGATCCGTCACCCGCTCCAGGAAGTACCGGTCGTGGCTCACGACGAGGAGCGTGCCCGACCAGGAGTCGAGGAGGTCCTCGATCGCGGCGAGCATGTCGGTGTCCATGTCGTTCGTGGGCTCGTCGAGGATGAGCACGTTCGGCTGGTCGAGCAGCACCAGCAGCAGCTGCAACCGACGCTGCTGGCCACCGGAGAGATCCTTCACCGGCGTCGAGAGCTGGGCGGAGGAGAACCCGAGTCGCTCCAGGAGCTGTCCTGGCGTGAGGTCCTGCGCCTTCGACCCGGCGCCGAGCGTGTACGAGGTGCGCAGACCCGAGATGACCACGCGCACGGGGTCGTTCCAGTGCGGCAGGAGTTCGTCGAGGCGCTGCGTGAGCGTACGGACCTGCACGGTCTTCCCCCGCTTGATCCGCCCCTCGGTGGGCTCGACCGTGCCGGAGATGAGCCCCAGGAGTGTGGACTTCCCGGCGCCGTTCACGCCGAGGATGCCCGTGCGCTCGCCCGGGGCGATCCGCCACTCGACGTCCTTGAGCACGGTCTTCCCGCCGGTCCCTGAGCCTGCCTGGGTCCCGGATCCCGCCTGGGTCCCTGAGCCTGTCGAAGTCTGGGTCCCTGAGCCTGTCGAAGTCTGGGTCCCTGAGCCTGTCGAAGGGTGGGTCCCTGAGCCTGTCGAAGGGTAGGTCACCCCCACATCGAGCAGATCGACGACGTCCTTGCCCAGCCGCGAGACGGCGAGCGACTGCAGCGAGACCTTGTCGCGGATCTCGGGCACGTCGGCGATGAGCTCGTTGGCCGCATCGATGCGGAACTTGGGCTTGCTGGTGCGGGCCGGGGCACCGCGGCGCAGCCAGGCGAGCTCCTTGCGAGCCAGGTTCTGCCGCTTCGCCTCGGTCGCCGCCGCCATCCGGTCGCGCTCGACCCGCTGCAGGATGTACGCCGCATAGCCGCCCTCGAAGGGCTCCACGATGCGGTCGTGCACCTCCCACGTCTCGGTGCAGATCTCGTCGAGGAACCACCGGTCGTGGGTCACGACGAGGAGGGCTCCGGCGTTCGCGGGCCAGCGCTTCTTGAGGTGACCGGCGAGCCAGGTGATCGCCTCGACGTCGAGGTGGTTCGTCGGCTCGTCGAGAGCGATGACGTCCCAGTCTCCGGTGAGCAGCTTCGCGAGCGACACGCGGCGGCGCTGACCGCCGGATAGGGAGCCGATCTGCGCGTCCCAGGGAAGATCGGTCAGCAGCCCCTCGATCACGTCGCGGACGCGGGCGTCTCCGGCCCATTCGTGCTCGGCCATGTCGCCGACGACGGCGGCGCCGATCGTGATGTCGTCGGGGAGGGTGTCGGCCTGGTCCAGCACGCCGATGCGGGTGCCGCCGCGGACGGTCACCCGGCCGGAGTCCGGCTCCTTCGTGCCGGCGAGCATGCCGAGAAGGCTCGACTTGCCGTCGCCGTTCCGGCCGACGATGCCGATGCGGTCGCCCTCCTCGATGCCGAGGGTCACGGCGTCGAAGACGACGCGGGTCGGGTATTCGAGGTGCAGGGCTTCGGCCCCGAGAAGATGTGCCATGTCCTCTCCAGGGTAGTCGCGCCGCGTCGGACGGTCTCCCGGTCAGACCAGCGACGGGGCGAAGAGCTCCGGCAGCGCGGCGGTGAAGACCTCGAAGTGGCTGTACCAGACCGTGTGGGCGGCCCCGGGGATGCTGCGCACCGTCACCCCACCGTGCTCGAACCGCCGCGCGTCCTCGTCGGTGACCCAGGCACTGGGTTCTGCGCGGACGACGATGGAGCCGGGCGCGGCGGTCCAATGGCCGTCCTCCCCGCAGGAGACGGAGGCCGCGGTCGGCGGATCGAAGCGCTCGGCCGCCCGCGCCTCGACCGAGGCGTCGTCCACGGAGTAGAAGGGCCGGAGCTTGCGGAGCTCGGCGGGCGAGATACGCGCGCGGCGGTCGTGCTCGTACTGCGAGATGAGAGAGGCGCGGTCCTGCCCGCCCTGAAGGGCGAGCGGCGCGTCGACGTAGACAGCGAGGCCCGGTTCGAGGCGCGGCGCGGCGGCGGCGAGCACAGTAGCGCCGAAGGAGTGCCCGACGGCGACGGCGGGCGGGGCGGTGGCCCTGTCCCCCGCGGCGGACCCTGCCCCCGGAAGGAGAGCCGTCTGCGCCAGAGTCTCGACGACGGCATCGGCCGCCGTCTCTATCGTGAGCTCCGGGTCACGCGGAGAGAGGCCGTGGCCCGGCAGATCGAGCGCAAGCACGCGGAAGCCGCGTTCCACGAGCAGCGGGACCACGCGGTGCCAGCTCTCGGCGGACCCCATCATCCCGTGCAGCAGCACGGCGACACGGTCGCCCTCCCCGGATTCGATGACGTTCAGGAGCACGGAGCCAGTCAACCACGGTCGTTATCCTTTCGTGATACGACTTTCGGCCAGATTCCTTCGAATCTTCGTTCGAATGTCGGTAGTCGATGATGGACTGACGCCATGCCCGCACTGCTCGACGCGACCGACTCCCAGATGGCGATTCTCGCCGATCTGGTGGAGGGGCTGGAAGCGGCGGAGAAGACGCTGAGCAGCATGCAGGCGGCCCGCGACGGACTGCTCGCGATGGCCGGCCGACTGGCGGTCGACATCGCCCGACAGGCGCGTCACCCAGACGGCGCAGACATGGCGATCCGCACGGTCGCCGCGGAGATCGGAGCCGCCCAGCGCGTCAGCGACCGCACGATCGAGCGGCGGATGTCCGATGCGTCCTGGCTGGTCGAACGGTTCCCCGCCGTCTGGGAGGCTCAGGGCGCCGGCCGGATCAGCGCCGCGCATGCACGCGTGATCGTGGAGGCGGGGGCACACCTCGATGACCCGGACGACCGTTCGCGTTTCGCGACGGAGGCGATCGAGGTGGCCGCTGCAGAGTCTCCGAACCGGATACGCCGACTCGTGCGCCGACTGGCCGACCGGTTCCAGGAGCGGACGCTCGTCGAGCGACATCGTGACGCCCGGGAGCTGCGGCGGGTTTGGGTGACCGACCTCGAAGACGGCATGGCCGAGCTCGGCGCGCGCGGCCCCGCGGCGCTCGTGCACGGGATGTACGACCGGCTCTCCCAGATGGCGCATGCCGTGCGGGAGGAGAACGCGCAGGCACGGCGTCGAGAGTCGGAAGAGAGCATCTTCGACGACAGGACCGTGGATCAGCTGCGCGCGGATCTGCTCGCCGACCTCGTCCTGACCGGCGCTCCGGCGGGCCATGACTCGGAAGAGGGGCTGCTCTCGGAGCTTCGAGCTCGCGTCGAGGTCACCGTGCCGGTGCTGACGCTGATGCACGGCGAGCTGATGCACGGCGAGCAGGAACGGACGACGGACGGTACTCCGATCCGCGCCGCGGAGCTCGACGGGGTCGTTCCGATCGATCCAGCCACGGCTCGCCGACTGGCCGGCGCGGCGATCGGCTGGGACCGGGTGCTGACCCACCCGATCAGCGGGGCGCTGCTGACCGTCGACCGGTATCGCCCGAGCGAAGACCTCCGCCGGCACCTGCGGGCCCGCGATCAACGCTGCCGCTTCCCCGGCTGCGGCCTCGCGCCGCGGAAGTGCGACCTCGATCACAATCACGATGCGGCGCTCGGCGGCGAGACCGTGCACGACAACCTCGCGACCTTCTGCCGACGACATCACATGCTCAAACACCACTCTCCGTGGCACGTCGAGCAGGGGCCGGGCGGTGTTCTGGAGTGGACGAGCCCCACCGGCCGGACCTACATCGACCGACCGCCGCCTCCGCACACCGTGACCTTCGCCGAGGAACCCCCGTGGTCTTCGCCCGACGCCAGGACCACCACCGGCTGAACACGCGAGCGCACCGATCACGCCTGCACACCGATCACGCAGGTACACCGATCACGCCTGCACACCGATCACGCCTGCACACCGATCAGCCGTAGGGTGGAGGGCATGTCGAGTCCCGAATCAGACAGGTCGGGGGCTGCCGGTCACACCGTCAGCCCCGTGAACCGCTGATCCCTTCGTCCGCCCTATCGGCGGGCGCGCGCCGGTGACCCGGGCGCTGACCGTGGTGACGAGAAGCTACCCCTTCCCTCTCACCTCGGAGCACTCGATGCCTTTCCCCCTCTATGCCCTTGCCCTGGCGGTCTTCGTCATGGGCACCTCCGAATTCATGCTCGCGGGACTCCTCCCCGCGATCGCGCACGAGCTCGACGTCCCGGTCGGCACGGCGGGCCTCCTGACCTCCGCCTTCGCGGTCGGCATGGTCATCGGCGCACCCGCCATGGCCGCGTTCGCGCGCGGCTGGACCCCACGCCGCACGCTCGTCGCCTGCCTCGCGCTCTTCGCCGCGTGCCATGCCGTCGGCGCGGTGACGTCCCTGTTCGAGCTTCTGCTCGTCACGCGCGTACTCAGCGCCCTCGCGAACGCGGGCTTCCTCGCCGTCGCCCTACGCACGACGACCCTCCTCGTCCCCCGCGAGCGCACCGGACGAGCGCTCGCGGTGCTGCTCTCCGGGACGACCGTCGCCACCATCGTCGGCGTCCCTGTCGGCGCCATCCTCGGCACCGCGCTGAGCTGGCGCGCCACCTTCGCCGCTGTCGCGCTCCTCTGCCTCCCCGCACTGCTCGGAATCCTCCACGGCGTGCCGACGACGATCCGGGGCACGGAGTCCGACCCTGCTCCGGCACCACTCCCCCGGAAGGAACCGGCCCTCCGCACGGAGCTCGCGCTCCTGGGGACACCGCGCCTGGCCCTCGCGATGACCCTGGCGGCCCTGGTGAACGCGGGGACCTTCGCGGTCTTCACGTTCCTCGCGCCGATCGTCACCGAGGTCGCGGGCCTGCCCGACGCTGCGGTCCCCCTCGCGCTGGTCCTGTTCGGCATCGGCTCGTTCCTCGGGGTGACCATCGCGGGTCGGTTCGCCGATCGACACGCCGGCGCGCTCCTCACGGTCGGTGGCCCGCTGCTCCTCGGCGGCTGGATCGTCCTGGCGGCGGTCGCGACGCAGCCGATACCGCTGCTGTTCCTCGTCTTCGTGCAGGGAATGGCCTCGTTCGGCATCGGAAGCACACTGATCACCCGGGTGCTGTACGCCGCCTCCGGCGCCCCGACCATGGGTGGGTCCTACGCCACGGCGGCCTTGAACCTCGGCGCCGTGATCGGACCGGCGTCGGGAGCGTGGACCCTCGCGAGCGGGGCGGGTCCGCTCTCCCCCGTCGCTCTCGCGGCCACGCTGACGACGGCGGCGCTCCTCCTCGCCCTGGCGACGCGGCGATGGCGGCCCGTCGGCTGAGGGCAGACGGTGACGCGCCGCAACGGCGACGAGCCGTCCGGACCCGCGGGTCCGGACGGCTCGTCGTGTCCGGTGTTCTCTGGGAACCCGGATGTTCGCGCTACGGCTTACTCGTACGACTTCACGATCTCAAGGAGGCTCGGGACGTTGGCGTAGGCCTCGGCCGCGTTCTCCTTGGTGACGATGACCGGCGGGAGCAGGTAGGCCGGGACGACCTTCTTGCCGTTGTCGTACTGGTCGGTGTCGTTGACGTCGACCTCGTCGCCCTTCTGGAGCTGACCGACCATCTTGATGGCCTGCTCCACGAGCAGCGCGGTGTCCTTGTTGATCGTGGAGTACTGCACGCCCTCCATGATCGACTTCACCGACTCGACCTCGGAGTCCTGACCGGTGACGACCGGGACGGGCTTGCCGGCCTGCTGCGCCGAGGTGATGATGGCGCGGGCGAGGGTGTCGTTCGGGGACAGGACGCCATCGAGCGTCTCCGAGCCGTAGCTCGACGTGAGGATCGAGTCCATGCGGCGCTGGGCGTTCTCCGGCTTCCAGCCCTCGGTCGCCGTCTGGGAGATCTCGGTCTGCCCGGAGACGACGTTCAGCGTGCCGTCGTCGATCTTCGGCTGCAGCACCTCCATCGCTCCGTTGAAGAACACCGCCGAGTTGGCGTCGTCCGGCGAGCCCGAGAACAGCTCGATGTTGTACGGCGCCTCGTGATCCGCGCGCTCGGCGAGCCCGTCGAGCAGCGCCTGGCCCTGGAGCTTGCCGACCTCGAAGTTGTCGAAGGCGACGTAGTAGTCCACGGCGTCGGTGTTCTCGATGAGACGGTCGTAGGCGATGACCGCGACACCGGCGTCGCGCGCGGCCTCCACCTGCGTGGTGAGCTGCTTGCCGTCCTTGGCGCCGATGATGATGACCTTGGCGCCACCGGTGACCATCGCCTGGATCTGGTTCTGCTGCTCGGCGACCGTGTTGCTGGCGGGCGCGTACTGCACGTCCGCCTTGAAGCCGGCCTTTTCGAGGCCGTCGGTGAACAGCTGACCGGCCAGGACCCAGTTCTCCGAGGTCTTGTCCGGCAGAGCGACACCGATCGTGGAGCCGGCGTCGAAGCCCGAGGCGGTCTCCTCGCCCGACCCCGAACCCGAGTCACCGCCGCGCTCCGAGGAGCAGCCGGTGAGGGCGAATGCGCCCGCGACGACAAGCGCTGTCGCCGACAGAAGGATCTTCTTCATGTGATCTCTTTCTCTGGTGTGTGCAGGTCCCGTCGCGCCTGCGTTGCGCGACGCGGCCCTTACTTTCCGCGCGTCTCCTCGACGGCGGGGGCTTCGTACTTCTGACTGGTGGGGTAGTTCGTCTTCGTGGGATCGAACGTGTCGGTGGCCGGATCCTGCTTGCGGCCGAGACGGCGCGTGAGGAAGCCGATGATCGACGGACGGCCCTGCTGCTTGTTCCACACGTCGACGCCGACGGCGAAGAGGAGCACGAGGCCCTTGATCATGGAGACGACGTCGGCACCGGCGCCGAGCAGCGCGAGGCCGTTGTTCAGGAACGCCATCACCAGACCACCGATGATCGAGCCGATCACCGTGCCGATGCCGCCGGAGACGGCCGCGCCGCCGATGAAGACGGAGGCGATCGCGTCGAGCTCCCACCCGTTGCCGTCCTGCGGGCCCGAGGCGGTCGCCCTGGCGACGTAGATCATGCCGGCGAGCGAGGCCAGGACCGACATGTTCATCATCACGAAGAAGTCGACCCAGCGGTCCTTCACGCCCGAGAGGCGCGCGGCCTGCCGGTTGCCGCCGACCGCGTAGATGTGGCGGCCGAAGACGGTGTTGTTCGTGATGAACGAGTAGAGGATGACGAGAGCGAGGAGGATGACGCCCGAGATCGGAAAGCTCGTGCCCTCGCGCCCCGTGGCGAACAGCCAGCCGGCGACGAGGATGACGGCCGAGATGAGGACGACCTTCGTCACGCTCACCCAGAGCGGTGCCATGTCGGAGCCCATCTTGCGCTGGATGCGCCGGGTGCGGATCTCCCAGAACACGATCCAGGCGACGCCGGCGAGCGCCAGCAGCATGGTCGGGATGTTGAACGGAAGCGGCAGGGCGATCTCCGGCAGATAGCCGGCGCCGATGATCTTGAAGCCCTCCGGCACGGGTACCGACTGCGAGTCGCCCACCGCCTGGTTCGCGCCGCGGAAGAACAGCATGCCGGCCAGCGTCACGATGAACGCCGGCACCCCGACGTAGGCGACCCAGAACCCCTGCCAGGCGCCGACGAGCACGCCGACACCGAGACCGAGGAGGATGCCCAGCGGCCAGGGGAGGTTCCAGTCCTGCATGGCCTTCGCCACGACGATTCCGGTGAACGCCGCCACCGAGCCGACCGAGAGGTCGATGTGCCCCATGATGATGACCATCACCATGCCGATCGCCAGGATCAGGATGTACGAGTACTGGTTGACGACGTTGATGAGGTTGCCGGAGGACAGCGTGAGGCCGGTGCCCTTGAAGATCCACGTCAGCACCTGGAAGACGACGAGGATGACGACGAGGCTGCCGAGGATGCCGAACTGACGGAGGGTCGACTGCCCTCCCCCGAACATCTTCGTGATGTCCTTGAAGTGGAAGCCGCGCTTCGCGGTGGTCGAGTCGGTGGTCATGCGGATGCTTTCTGGGTCGCGGAGGTCATGCTGCGCATGAGGTCTTCGGGGGTCGCCTGGTCGGCCGGGATGCAGTCGGTGACCCGGCCTTCGAACACGGTGTAGATGCGGTCGGAGATGCCGAGCAGCTCGGGCAGCTCGCTGGAGATCACGATCACGCCCTTGCCCTGGGCGGCGAGCTCGTTGATGATCGCGTAGATCTCGTACTTGGCTCCGACGTCGATGCCACGGGTGGGCTCGTCGAGGATCAGCAGGTCGGGGTCGGTGAACATCCACTTCGCCAGCACGACCTTCTGCTGATTGCCGCCGGAGAGCTTGCCGACGCCCTCCTCCACCGACGGGGTCTTGATGCGCAGCGTCTTGCGGTAGCGCTCCGCCACCGCGAACTCCTCGCGGGAGTCGACGACGCCGTTGTGCGCGATCTTGGAGAGCTTCGCCGCGACGATCGACCGCTTGATGGTGTCGAGCAGGTTGAGCCCGAGCACCTTGCGGTCCTCGCTCACGTAGGCGAGGCCGTGCTTGATCGCGGCGGCGACGTCGGGGAGCTCGATCTCCTGGCCGTCCTTGACGAGCGTGCCGGAGAGGAACGTGCCGTAGGAGCGGCCGAAGATGCTCATCGCCAGCTCGGTGCGGCCGGCGCCCATGAGGCCGGCGATGCCGACGACCTCGCCGCGACGGACATTGATGCTCGACCCCTTCACGACCATGCGCTCGGGCACGGTGGGGTGCTGGACCCACCAGTCCTTGACCTCGAAGAACACCTCGCCGATCTCCGGCGTGCGGTCCGGGTAGCGGCTCTCCAGCGATCGGCCGACCATGCCGCGGATGATGCGGTCCTCATTGATCTCGCCGCGGGAGATGTCCAGGGTCTCCACCGTGCGGCCGTCGCGGATGATCGTGATCTCGTCGGCGATCTGCTCGATCTCGTTGAGCTTGTGGCTGATCATGATCGACGCGATGCCCTTGGCCTTGAGCCCGAGGATCAGGTCGAGGAGGTGCTGCGAGTCGTTCTCGTTGAGAGCGGCGGTGGGCTCGTCGAGGATGAGCAGCTTGACGTCCTTGTTCAGCGCCTTGGCGATCTCGATGAGCTGCTGCTTGCCGACGCCGAGGGTCTTGATCGGCACGTCCGGGTCCTCGTCCAGACCGACGCGGGCGAGGAGCTCGATGGTGCGCTCCTTCTGTGCCTGCCAGTCGATGCGGCCGAAGCGACGGATCTCGTTGCCGAGGAAGATGTTCTCGGTGACCGAGAGCTCCGGGATGAGCGCGAGCTCCTGGTGGATGATGACGATGCCGGCCTGCTCGCTGGCCGCGATGTCCTTGAAGCGCTGCTCCTGGCCGTACAGGAGGATCTCGCCGTCGTACGTGCCGTACGGGTACACCCCCGAGAGGACCTTCATCAGCGTCGACTTCCCGGCGCCGTTCTCGCCGCAGATCGCATGGATCTCGCCGGCGCGGACGGTGATCGAGACGTCGGCGAGCGCCTTGACTCCCGGGAACTCCTTGGTGATGCGGCGCATCTCCAGGATCGGGCCTGACACGGTCGGCAACGTTGCTGTGGTGCTCACGGATCTTCCTCGCGACGTGCGGTCACCTTCGATGTGACCGTTCACATCGGTATATCGTCGTCTTCCGCGGGAGCGGTGTCAAGTCCGCGGCGTGTTTTCGTGTCGCTACCGTGATGCAGCGGATTCGCGCGCCCGCAAGAGGGTCTGCAGCGGGCCGAACGCGGGGGCCTTCTCGCCCCGGATCTCGGCGAGGAGGATACGCACGGCACGCCGCCCGAGCTCGGGGAAGTCCTGGTGCACCGTGCTCAGCGTCGGCGCCACGTGCGCGGCGACGGGGATGTCGTCGAACCCGATCACGCTCACGTCGTGCGGCACGCGCACGCCGGCGTCGCGGAACCCGTGCAGCAGCCCGATGGCCATGAGGTCGTTGGCCGCGAACACCGCCGTGAAGTCGCGCCGCAGCGAGAGCTCCTTGCCGGCGAAGTACCCGAAGTCGGCCGTCCAGTCCCCGCGGATCGGCGGGAACGTGGGCAGGTCGGCGTCGCGGAGGGCATCCAGATACCCGCGCATCCGGGACTCCGCCTCGATCCAGTCCTGCGGCCCGGCGAGATGGAGGATGTCGCTGTGACCCAGCGCGATCAAGTGCTCGGTCGCCGCCTTCGCCCCCGCCACCTGGTCGGCGGAGAGGCTGACGCCGTCCGACCCCGAGGCGGTCTGCAGGGTCACGAAGGGCATGGTGACGTTCATGCCGCGCAGGACATGGAAGACCCGCACCTGCGGCGCGAGCACCACGATGCCGTCGACCTGCTCACGTTCGAGCTGGCGGACCGCGTTGCCGATCGCCTCCGGCGTGGTCGCGGGAAGGTTGAGCGTGGAGACCGAGTAGCCCTCCTCGCGCGCCGCGTCCTCGATGCCGGCGATGGACGACGTCGGCCCGAACTCGCCGATCGTCGCGGAGAGGATGCCGAGCATGTTCGACTTGCTCGTCACCAGCGCGCGCGCCGCGAGATTGGGACGGTAGTCGAGCACGGCGATCGCGTCGAGCACCTTCGCCTTGGTTTCCGGGCGGATGCTGGGATGGTCGTTGAGCACCCGGGAGACGGTCTGATGCGAGACGCCGGCGAGGCGGGCGACGTCGCGGATGCTCGGCATGCGGGCACGCTCGGAGGAGGTGGACATCCAGCCTCCTCGCGTGTGCACGGTCACATGACTACTTCATTATGTCTGTGATGACCCGCCGGGTGCACCTCGACCGCGATACGCTCCTCGCGGCTCGGACGCGCGGGAATGGGGCAGGTTCAGCCGACGATGCGGGCTCCCGGCACGGCGCCGTGCACATGCAGCGGATCGAGACCGCCCTCGCGGAGAGCCGTCTGGACCGCCTGCGCGGACTCGGGATCGGCGCAGAGGAGGGCCACGGTCGGCCCCGAGCCAGACACGAGACCGTGCAGCGCACCGGCCGCGACCCCGCGTTCGATGGTCCGCGCCAGATCCGGTCGCAGGTCGAGCGCGGCCGCCTGGAGATCGTTGTGGAGTGCGTCGGCGAGCTGCCAGGCGTCTCCGGTCCGCAGCGCCTGCAGCACCGGGATCGGCACGTCGAGCGAGAGCGGCGGATCGTCGGCGAGAGCCCCCTCCTCCTCGCGCAGCTCGTCGAGCCGGGTGTACACGGCGGGGGTGGACAGCCCGTCGTCACTGGTCACGAGCAGCCAGTCGAAGCGCCCGCGGGCGAGCGCCGGGTTCAGCTGATCGCCGCGACCGGTGCCGACGGCAGTGCCGCCATGCAACGCGAAGGGGACATCGGCACCGAGCCGCGCGGCGAGGTCGTGCAGCCGCGCAGCGGAGAGTCCCGTGCCCCACAGAGCGTCGCAGGCGACCAGAGCGGCCGCGGCATCCGCGGAGCCCCCGCCCATGCCACCGGCGACCGGGACGCTCTTCCGGATCTGCAACGCCACCCCGCCCGGATGATCCGTCGCCATCGCCAGCAGCTTGGCGGCCCGCATCGCGAGGTTCCGGTCGTCGAGCGGAACCGAGCCGTCGTCCTCCACCCCGGTCACCGTGATCGAGAAGTCGTCGGCGGCCCTGGCGATCACGTCCTCGTACAGCGACACCGCCTGGAAGACCGTCGCGAGGGCGTGATAGCCGTCGTCGTGGCGCCCGCCGACGCCGAGGTAGACGTTGATCTTCCCCGGCGCGCGCACGTGCACGGACCCGGAGGACGCGGCGAGGCTCATGAGCGGGTCACAGGTCCGACGAGGTCGCCCACAGGTTGACGTCGATGGCGCCGGCGAGCTCGTCGATGCGGCGGAGCTCCTCGTCGGTGAACGCAGGACCGTCGAGGGCGGCGAGGTTCTCGTCGAGCTGCTCCGTCCGGGAGGCGCCGATGAGCGCCGAGGCGACCACCGGAGTGCGCAGCGTCCACTGCAGCGCGAGCTGCGCGAGCGACTGCCCCCGGCCCTGCGCGACCTCGTTCAGCGCCCGGAGCGTCTCGACGGCCTCATCGGTCAGCTTGCCCTTCGGCAGCGAACCCCGCTGCTGCGCGCGCTCGGCCGTGCCGTCGCCGAGGTACTTGTCGGTGAGGAGGCCCTGGGCGAGCGGGGTGAAGGCGATGGCGCCGAGGCCCGACTCCTCCAGGGTCTGCGTGAGGCCGTCCTCGATCCAGCGGTTGAGGATCGAGTACGCGGGCTGGTGGATGACGAGCGGCGTGCCCAGCTCCTTCGCCACGGCGACGGCCTCGGCCGTGCGCTCCGCGCTGTACGAGGAGATGCCGACGTAGAGGGCCTTGCCCTGGCGGACCAGGGTGTCCAGCGCCCCGACGGTCTCGGCGATCGGGGTGACCGGGTCGACACGGTGCGAGTAGAAGATGTCGACGTAGTCCAGCCCCATGCGGGTGAGCGACTGCTCTGCGCTCGCGAGGATGTACTTCCGGCTCGCGTAGTCGCCGTACGGTCCGGGCCACATGTCCCAGCCGGCCTTCGATGAGATGATCAGCTCGTCGCGGTAGGGACGCAGGTCCTCCGCGAAGATGCGGCCGAAGTTCTTCTCGGCCGAGCCGTACGGCGGGCCGTAGTTGTTCGCCAGGTCGAAGTGCGTGATCCCGTTGTCGAACGCGTGACGCAGGAGCGCCCGCTGGTTGTCGAGGGGGATGTTGTCGCCGAAGTTCCACCAGAGGCCCAGCGAGATCGGGGGCAGGTAGAGGCCGGAGGCGCCCACCTGACGGTAGGCGAACCGTCCGTAGCGGCCCTCGTCGGCGGCGTACGGACGGTGCAGTTCGGGGACGTCGGGGCGGAAGCGGGGGGAGTCGGTCACCGTGCCAGATTAGCCGCTGACGCCGGAACCCTCGATCGCCGTTGCGTGCTGGGCGATCCGCTGGTAGTCGTCGACCGTGAGGTCCTCCCCGCGGGCGGTCGGGGCGACGCCGGCGGCGGTGAGCACCTCGGTCGCCGCGGCCGAGCTGCCGAAGAGGCCGGAGAGGGCCTGCCGGAGCATCTTGCGCCGCTGGTTGAAGGCCGCGTCGACGATGGCGAAGGTGCGCCGGCGCTCCTCCACCGAGCCGCGCTCGCCCTCGGAGCGGTCGAAGCCGACGAGGAGGCTGTCGACGTTCGGCACCGGCCAGAAGACCTGGCGGGAGACGTTCCCGGTGAGCTTCCACTCGCCGTACCAGGCGGCCTTGACGCTGGGCGAGCCGTAGATCTTCGACCCCGGCTTCGCGGCGAGCCGCTCGGCCACCTCCGCCTGCACCATCACGACGCCCCGCTGCAGGTACGGGAACGTCTCCAGGAAGTGCAGCAGGACGGGCACCGACACGTTGTACGGCAGGTTCGCGACGAGGACGGTCGGCTCCCCCGGCAGTTCCGTCACGCGGAGCGCGTCCGCGTCGACCACCGTCAGCATCCCCTCCGGCACGCCGTGCTCGGCCGCGGTCTGCGGCAGGCGGGCGGCCAGGCGATGGTCGATCTCCACGGCGGTGACCGCGGCCCCCGCCTCCAGGATCGCGAGGGTAAGGGATCCGAGTCCCGGTCCGATCTCGACCACCCGCTCCCCCGGCTGCACGCGGGCGGCCTGGACGATCTTGCGGACGGTGTTCGCGTCGACGACGAAGTTCTGTCCGAGCTTCTTCGTGGGGGTGACATCGAGCTCGGCGGCCAGACGGCGGATCTCGGTGGCCCCGAGCAACGTGACGGTCATGCACCCATTCTCCCGTATCCTTCGGGGGTGCCCTCCCTCGGTGAACTGATCGCTCCGCGGCGCCTGGGCAGGGACTTCCGCTGGCTGCTCGCATCGTCGTGGACGAGCAACATCGGAGACGGCGTGGCGCTGGCCGCCGCTCCCCTGCTCATCGCGTCGATGACGTCGTCGCCGATCCTCGTGGCCTCCGGCGCCATCCTGCAGTTCCTGCCGTGGCTGCTCTTCGGCCTGCACGCGGGGGCCATCGCCGACCGCTTCGATCGGCGCCGCCTGGTGATGACCGCCAACGCCGTGCGCGCCGTCGTGCTCGCGGCGCTCTGCGTGTTCCTCGTGACGGGAACCGCGAACATCGGGATCGTCCTCGCCGTCGCGTTCCTCTACGGCACCGCGGAGGTCTTCGTCGACACCGCGGGGAGCACATTGCTGCCGATGCTCGTGAAGCCGGCCGACCTCGGCATCGGGAACGCCCGCCTGCAGGCCGGCTACCTCGTCGCCAACCAGTTCGCCGGGCCGCCGCTGGGCGCGTTCCTCTTCGCTGCCGGGAGCGCGTGGCCGTTCCTCGTCGAGGTGCTGTGCGTGACGCTCGCGATCGTCCTCATCTCCCGCATGGCGCGCACGCCCGTCCCACCCCGGGAGACCGAGACCCACCCGCCGGTGCACACCGACATCGCGGAGGGACTGCGCTGGCTGTGGCACAACCCGCCGGTGCGGATGCTCGTGCTCATCATCCTCGTCTTCAACGTGACCTGGGCCGCGCCCTGGGGCGTGCTCGTGCTCTACGCCACCGAGCACCTGCAGATGGGCCCCGTGGGCTACGGCGCGCTCACCACGGCGTCCGCGGCGGGCGGCATCCTCGCGACGCTGAGCTTCGGCTGGCTGGAGCGGCACGTGTCGTTCGCGAGCCTGATGCGTATCGTCCTGTCGCTCGAGGTGCTCATGCACCTCGCGTTCGCCCTCACCACCACGGGCATGGTGGCCCTCGTCATCATGTTCTTCTTCGGGGCGTACGCCTTCGTGTGGGGCACGATCTCCACGACCGTCCGGCAGCGGCTCGTCCCCGCTTCCCTGCAGGGGCGCGTCGCCTCGGTCAACATGGTCGGCGTCTTCGGCGGCATGATCGTCGGCCAGGCCCTCGGCGGCGTCATCGCGCAGACCTGGGGCCTGACCGCGCCCTGGTGGTTCGCCTTCGGCGGGGCGGCGATCACCCTGGTGCTGGTGTGGAAGCCCATCTCGCACATCGTCAGTGCGAGGCCGGTCGCCGAGACGGGGCCGGAGGACGTCGAGCCGGAGAGTCAGTCGGCGAACGAGCCGTAGACGCGGAGGGTGTTCTCGGCGAGCTGCGCGGCGAGCTCGTCCACGTCCAGGTCGAGCTCCGCCGCCAGGAAGCGCACCGTGAGCGGCACGAGGTACGGCGCGTTCGGACGGCCCCGCAGCGGGACCGGCGTGAGGAATGGCGCGTCCGTCTCGACGAGGAGGCGGTCGAGCGGGGTGACCTTCAGCGCGTCGCGCAGGTTCTGCGCGTTCTTGAACGTCACGTTCCCGGCGAACGACAGGTAGTAGCCCGCGTCGGCGCACACCCGGGCCATCGCCTCGTCCCCGGAGAAGCAGTGGAACACGGTGCGCTCGGGGGCCCCGACCCGCGTAAGCGTCTCCAGCACGGCCTCGTGCGCATCCCGGTCGTGGATCTGCATCGCGATGCCGTGCTTCTTCGCGAGCGCGATGTGCGCCTCGAAGGAGGCGAACTGCGGCGCACGGCGCTCCGGTTCGGTGCGGAAGAAGTCGAGCCCGGTCTCGCCGATCGCGCGCGTGCGCGGATGCGCGGCGAGCTCGTCGATCAGGGCGAGCGCCTCGTCGAGGCGACCCTCCTCCGCGTACGTCGGGGCGTCGTTCGGGTGGATGGCGACCGCGGCGAGGACCCGGGGGTCGGACGCGGCGGCCTCGACCGCCCAGCGGGACGACTCGATGTCTCCGGATGCCTGCACGACGCCGATGACGCCGACCGCCTCCGCCCGGTCGAGCTGGGTCTTGAGAGACAAGGGCTGGTCACCATCGGCGATCTCGAGGTGCGCGTGGTTGTCGTAGACGGGCACCGCGAGGGGTTCCGGGGCCGCCGGATAGGTCCGGTCCTTGCGCCCGTCGCCCGAGCGCTCGCGCACGTAGGTCTCCGCCATGGTGTCCTGCCCGGTCGTCAGGCCGTGGACTCCACGCGCGGGAAGAGCGGCGCGAGGCCGTTGACGCTCGTCCCCGGCTTCAGCACGCCCCAGGAGCCCGCCTCGCGAATCGGCTGGTCCTGCAACCGGCCCAGGGTCTCCGCGGCGCCGAGCGCGATCCACAGCTTCTCGGTCGACTGCGGCATCACCGGCGACAGCAGCACGGCGAGCGCCCGCAGCCCCTCGGCGCAGGTGTAGAGCACGGTGCCCAGACGCTCCCGCTGGTCCTCGTCGCGGGCGAGCGCCCACGGCTCGTTCTCGGTGATGTACCCGTTGAGCGCGTCGACGATGGTCCAGATCGCGGAGATGGCCTCGTCGATGCGGAACTGGCCGATCGCGGCGTCCGCCTTCATCGCGGCGTCCGCCACGATCTTCTGGATCGCGAGATCCGCCTCGGTGTACTCGGCCGCCGGCGGCACGATGCCCTCGAAGTACTTCTCGATCATCGCGGTCGTGCGCGAGGCGAGGTTGCCGAAGCCGTTCGCGAGCTCGGCCTGGTACCGGGCGGAGAGGTCCTCCCAGGAGAAGGAGCCGTCCTGACCGAACGCGATCGCGGACAGGAAGTAGAAGCGGTACGCGTCGGAGCCGAAGACGTCGGTGATCTCGGTCGGCGCGATACCCGTGAGCTTCGACTTCGACATCTTCTCGCCGCCGACGAGCAGCCAGCCGTGCGCGAACACGCCCTTCGGCACGTCGAGCCCCGCCGCCATCAGCAGCGCCGGCCAGATCACGGCGTGGAAGCGCAGGATGTCCTTGCCGACCACGTGGTAGGCGGGCCAGCGGCGCGCGAAGGTCTCCTCGTCGGAGCCGTAGCCGACGGCCGTGGCGTAGTTGAGCAGCGCGTCGACCCACACGTAGATGACGTGCGACTCGTCCCACGGCAGCGGGATGCCCCAGTCGAAGGTCGAGCGGGAGATCGAGAGGTCCTTGAGGCCCTGGCTCACGAACGAGACGACCTCGTTGCGCGCCGAATCGGGCCGCACGAAGTCGGGCTCGGTCTTGTAGAGCTCGAGCAGGCGGTCCTGGAACTCGCTGAGCTTGAAGAAGTAGTTCTTCTCCTGCAGCAGCTCCAGCGGCTTGGAGTGGATGGCGCAGACCTTCAGCCCCTCGAAGGGACCGGTGCCGTCGACGATCTCCGACTCCGGCTTGAACTCCTCGCAACCCACACAGTAGAGCGCCTCGTACTCGCCCGCGTAGATGTACCCGCGGTCGTAGAGCCGCTGGAAGAACGTCTGCACGTTGGTCTCGTGCCGCTCCTGCGTGGTGCGGATGAAGTCGTCGTTCGCGACGTCGAGGGTCTTCAGCAGCGGGAACCAGCTCTCGCTGACGAGCTTGTCGACCCACTCCTGCGGGGTGACGCCGTTGGCGGCTGCGGCCCGCAGCATCTTCTGACCGTGCTCGTCGGTGCCCGTCAGCATCCAGGTGTCGTCGCCCGCCTGACGGTGCCACCGTGCGAGCGTGTCGACGGCCACCGTCGTGTACCCGTGACCGATGTGCGGCACATCGGAGGGGTAGTAGATGGGCGTGGTGATGTAGAAGGAGTCGCCAGCGGGCATGGGGACAATTCTAGGTGCCCCCATGCCCGTGGTTACGCCGTGCGGCTCGTCAGAGCCCATTGCGGCGGGCGACCTCGCCGAGCCAGGCCAGCGAGGGCTTCGGGAACCGCTCGAAGGTCTCGTGGTCGAAGCCGATGAGACCGAACGTCGGCCGGAATCCGCTCGCCCATTCGTAGTTGTCCAGCGCGCTCCAGTGCTGGTAGGCGCGGACCTCGATGCCGTCGCTGATGGCGCGGTGCAGCCCCTCCAGCGCGCCCTGCGTGTAGGCGATGCGGCGGGTGTCGTCGGCCGTCGCGATGCCGTTCTCCGTGACGAGCACGGGGACACCGCCGCTGCGATCCCACGCGCTGCGCACGCCCAGCTCGAGGGCTTCGGGGAAGAACTCCCAGCCCGTCAGCGTCGTCTCCACGTCCGGCGACACCGGCAGCGGTCCCTCCGGGCCGATGAACGTGCGGGTGTAGGCCTGCACGCCCACGAAGTCGTCTCCGGCGGACTGCTCCAGGTACCAGTGGTCGCGCGGGTCCCCGTAGGTCGCGAGCATCTCGTCGGCGCCGGGCTCGCCCGTGGAGTGGAAGGCCTGGGTGGCGATCGTCCAGCCCGCCTGCACCCCGGGCACCGTGTGCAGGATCTCGGACGCCCGCCGATGGGCCGTCAGCAGGGTGTCCGCGACGCCGAGGTCGGGATTCGGCAGGCCGTAGGCGACGAGGTTCGCCGCGTCCTCTCCCCCGGCCAGCATCGCCGCGATGTTCGGCTCGTTGATGGTGCACACGTAGCGCACGCCGTCGAGGAGCGGCAGCACGGTCTCCACGTAGCGGGAGAACAGGTCCACCGCGTCGTCGGCACGCCAGAAGCCGTCCTTCTGGAACCACTGCGGCACCGTGAAGTGCATGAGGGTGACCGTCGGGTCCAGCCCGTTCTCCCTGGCGGTGTCGATCATGCGGCGGTAGTGGTCGAGCATCGCCCGCGAGACGAACCCGCGCTCCGGCTCGATCCGCGCCCACTCGACCGAGAACCGGTAGGAGTTCAGCCCGGCCTCGGCAAGCAGCCGCATGTCCTCCGGGTAGCGGTGGAAATGGTCGGCGGCGTCACCGGAGGGCTCGACCATGGGCGAGTCGGGGGCGTGTTCCATCGCCCACCAGTTGCTCGTGGTGTTGTTGCCCTCCACCTGATGGGCGGCGGTCGCGGCGCCCCAGAGGAAGCCGTCGGGGAATGCGAGCACGGATGCGCTCCTCTCTCTTTCTTGCAGTCGTCCGGCGCGCGTCAGCGGGCGCGGGCGGGGTTCGGCACGGCGTCGAGCAGTTCGACCGTGTACGGGTCCTCCGGGTGCTGCAGCACCTGCGAGGTCTCGCCCCGCTCGACGACGCGGCCGCTGTTGAGCACGAGGATGTTCTCGGTGACGAGCCGCGCGCTCAGCAGATCGTGGGTGATGTAGAGCATGCTGATGCCCCACCGTTCACGGAGGTCCTCCAGCAGCGCGAGCACGCCGGCGCGGAGCGACACGTCGAGCATCGACACCGGCTCGTCCGCGATGAGCACCTGCGGGTCGCTCGCGAGCGCCCTGGCGATCACCACGCGCTGCCGCTGCCCGCCGGAGAGCTGGTGCGGCAGCTTGGCGGCGAACTGCTCGACGGGCGTCAGGCCCACCGTCTCCAGCAGTTCGAGCACACGGGCCCTGGCCTCCGCCCCGCGCAGCCTCGTGTAGTTCAGGACCGGGCGGGTCAGGGCGTACTCGACGGTGTGCAGCGGGTTCAGGGCCGCGTACGGATCCTGGAACACCATCTGCACGTCCTTGCGGAGGTCGCGCAGTCCGCGGCGCTTCAGGGACGCCACATCGGTGTCGCCGAAGCGGATGCGGCCGGAGGTCGGCTTCTCGACCCCGGTGAGCATCTTCGCGATCGTCGACTTGCCAGAGCCGGAGGCACCGACCAAGGCCAGCGCCTCCCCAGGCTCCAGCCGGAAGGACACGTCGTCGACCGCGACGATCGGATCCTGGCCGCGGCGCGGTGCCGGATAGCGCTTGGTCACGCCCTCCACGACGATCGCGGCATCAGCCCGCCGGGCGTCCCGCGGCGACACGGTCGGCAGGGTCTCGGTGACGTCCGTACGGCTGCGTCCCTCCCGGCGACGGGTGCCGAGATCGACGAATCCGGGGATCTCGATCTTCTCGGCGCGCGGGTCGGCGTAGTGGCTCAGCAGCATCCGGGTGTACTCGTCCTGCGGGCGGTGCAGGATGTCCTGGCTGCGGGCGTCCTCCACGATGCGGCCCTCGTGCATGACCATCACCCGGTCGGTCGCCTCGAGGACGATGCCGAGGTCGTGGCTGATGAGGATCGCCGTGAAGCGCTCGGACCGTTGCAGCTCCTGGATCGTGTCCATGACCGCGTGCTGGACGAGCACGTCGAGCGCGGTGGTGGGCTCGTCGAACACCATCAGCTGGGGTTCGAGCGAGAGGGCGAGGGCGATCGAGGCGCGCTGCCGCATGCCGCCGGAGAGCTCACCGGGGTACCGGTCGAGCACCTCCGGCTTCAGCCCCACCTTGCCGACGAGCTCCCGCGCCCTGGCCTGGCGCTGCTCGGCGGGCACATGACCGTGCGCGGCGAAGATGTCGCGGAAGTGGTTGCCCACGGTCCGCACGGGGTTCAACGCGTTCATGCCCGACTGCAGCACCATCGCGAAGCCGCCCTGCCGCTGGCGCCGCAGCTCCTCGGCGTCGAGCTCGCGGATGTCGCGGCCGTCGAAGAGGATGCGGCCGCCGCTGATGCGCGCCGGCGGCTTCTGCAGCCGCGTCAGCGCGAAGCCCAGCGTGGACTTGCCCGACCCGGACTCGCCGACGAGCCCGACGAATTCGCCGCGCCGGAGCGCGAACGACACGTCGCGCACGGCAGGCACCGGCTCCTGCCCCGGGGAGGCGTACTCCACGGACAGCGACTGGACGTCGAGGAGGATGTCGTCATGCTCCATGGCGCTCATCGGCCCTTCCCTTCGCGGAGGCGCGGATTGGAGATGCCGTCCACGCCGAAGTTGATGAGTGTGAGGCTGAGGGCGAGCAGCGCGATGCACAGACCGGGCGCGAACAGCAGCAGCCACTGGCCGGTGAGCAGGGAGTTGGAGTTCTGCGCCCAGTAGAGCATCGTGCCCCAGCTGACGATGCTGGAGTCGCCGAGGCCGAGGAACTCCAGGCCCGCCTCCGCGAGGATCGCCGCCGTCGCCGCTCCGAAGAGGGTGCCGGCGATGATCGACGTCATGTTCGGCAGGATCTCGCGGAAGACGATCCGCGCCCTGCTGTCGCCGGAGAACTGCGCCGAGGTGACGAAGTCGTTGCCGCGGAGGGACTGGGTCTGGCTGCGCAGCACACGGGCGCCCCAGGCCCAGCCGGTCACGACGATCACGGCGATGATCATGAGGATGCCGCCGTTCTGCAGGTAGGCCGCGATCACGATCATCAGCGGCAGGCCCGGGATCACGAGGAAGAGGTTCACGATGAACCCGACGACCTCGCCCGCGAAGCCGCGCATGTAGCCCCAGCTCAGACCGATCAGCACGGCCACGATCGTGGAGAGGAGCCCGGCCGCGAAGCCCACGAGGAGGCTGACCTGGGCGCCGTAGATGAGCTGGCTGAGCACGTCCTCCCCTGCCGCGGTCGTGCCGAGCCAGTGCTCCCACGAAGCATCCGCATTGCGCGGGAACCCGTTCTCCTTCGGCCCGTAGGGAGCCAGGAGCGGGGCGAACACGGCGACGAGCACGAAGAACGCGAGGAGACAGAGTCCGATACGCGCCTTGCCGTTGGACCACAGGGTGCCGACCATGCGGCCGAAGGCGCTCCAGGGGCTGGGCGCCGCGATGCGGGCGGTGGGGACCTTGACGGTCACGGTGCTGGGGGTGGGGTTCGGGGTCGTCATCGGCGAGTCCTCGGGTCGAGAACCCCGTAGAGGATGTCCACGAGGAAGTTGGCGATGAGCACGCTCACGGTGATCATCAGGAAGAGCGCCTGCATGAGCGGGTAGTCCTGCCCGATCACGGCGTTGAACAGCAGGTAGCCGATGCCCGGATATCCGAACACCTGCTCGACGAGGATCGAGCCGCCCACCACGCCGCCGAGCGTGAGCCCGAAGCCGGTGAGGTTCGGCAGGATCGCGTTGCGGGCCGCGTAGCGGAGGGCGATCGTGCGGCCGCGGAGGCCGTTCGCCTCGCCGAAGGTGATGTAGTCCTCGCCGAGCGTGTTGATCATCGCGTTGCGCATGCCGATGATCCAGCCGCCGAGCGACGTGAGCAGGATCGTCAGCGCCGGAAGGAACGCGTGCCGGAAGAGGTCGACGATGAAGTCCCAGGTGAATCCCGGGGTGGTCGTCGCCGAGTAGGCGCCGGTGGTCGGGAACCAGTGCAGCACGTAGCCGAGGAAGAACAGCAGCAGCAGCGCCGTCCAGAAGTACGGGAACGTGCTGAGGAACGACCCGGTCAGCGTCGGCAGGGAGTCCAGCCAGGTGCCGCGCCGCCAGGCGGCCATCACGCCGATGAGGGTGCCGATCACGAAGGCGAGGATCGTGACGATGCCGACGAGGCCGAGCGTGTAGGGCAGCGCGGTGGAGACCATGCTCGACACGGTCTGCGGGTAGAACGTGTACGAGACACCGAAGTCGAGCCGGACGACCTGGCCGAGGTAGGCCACGTACTGGTCCCACATCGAACCGGTCGGCACTCCGAGCTGCGCCTCGATCGCGGCGCGCGTGGCGTCCGAGACCGGACCGTTCTGGGAGAGCTTCGCGATCGCGGCGTCGGCGGGAGAGCCGGGCATGAGTCGCGGGAGGAAGAAGTTCAGGGTGATCGCGGCCCACAGGGTGAGCAGGAACAGGCCGATCTTCTGGAGGACGTACTTCACTGGTCCCCTCCGTCCGTGCGCTTCAGGTGGGTGAAGATGCCCAGCGGCGCCGAATCGTAGTTCTGCGGGATCATGTACGGATCGTCCGCGGAGGGCCAGCCGGTGAACTTCGCGTCGTTGAACAGGCCCCAGATCCCGCCGTAGTACAGGCCGATCACGGGGACCTGCTCGTACACGATGCTCTGCAGCTCGTGCACGATCTCGGTCTGGCGGTCGGGGTCGATCGTGGCGCGGTACTCCTCCAGCAGGGCGTCGGCCTCCGGCGAACGGTAGCGCTCGAAGTTGTTGGTCGTGACCTCGCCGGCCGGCACGTAGAAGTCGCTGGAGAGCAGGCTGTTGTAGGCCTGGTACACGTCGCCGTTACCCATGCCGCCGATCGCCATCTCGAAATCGCCGGTGCCGATCGCGCTCTGATACCCGGCGGGCTGCGGGAGCTTGAGCGACACCTTGACGCCGACGTCCGCGAGCTGGCGCTGCACGGTCTGGGCGGCGCGCGTCCAGTCGGAGTATCCGTTGGCGGTGGTCAGCGAGAACGCGAGCTGCTCGCCGTCCGGGCCGACGAGCTGATCGCCCTGGAGGGTGTACCCGGACTCGGCGAACGCCGCCAGCGCGGCGTCGCGGTCCTGGGCGAGCATGCCCTGGTCCGGGATCTCCGGGTCGAGGTACTTCTCCTGGTTGGGCAGGATGAGGCCGGTCTGTCCGGCGGGCTGCATGTAGCCCTCGGAGGCGGTCTCGGCGATCTCCTCCCGGTCGAGCGCGAGCGCGATGCCGCGACGGACGTTCACGTCGTCGAACGGGGCGACCTCGAGGTTGGGCACGAGCGAGATGACGCCGCCCGGCGGGAACCACCAGGTGTTGTCGGGACTCGCCGCCCCCCAGGTGCCCTCGACGTCGGAGATGAAGGAGTAGGCCCAGTCGTAGCCGCGGGTCACGGTGTCGAGCTGGGTGTTCGTGGCCGGCAGGATGATGTGCTCGATCTCGATCTTGTCCGCCTGCCAGTAGTCCGGGTTGCGGTCCATCGAGTACTGCTGGTCGTTGTAGTTGCCGAGCACGAACGGGCCGGTGCCGACCGGCTCCTCGTTGCGCCAGGTGGCCGGGTCCTCCACGTCGGCCCACAGGTGCTCGGGCACGATCATGGTCTGCCCGAGGATCGAGAGCGACGGCGCGTCCTCGCCCTGGAGGTGGAACACCACGTCGTCGCCGTCGACCTCGATGCGGTCGATGTGCTGCCATGCGCCCTTGATGTCGAGCGAAGGCTCGTCCTTGATGAGCTGGAACGTGAAGGCCACATCCTCCGGGGTGAGGGGCTCGCCGTCGCTCCACTCCACGCCGTCGCGGACCGTCATCACGATCGTGCGGGCGTCGGGCTGGGTCCACTCGGACGCGAGCCACGGGGTGAGCTCGCCGTCGAGCGGGTTCACCAGGATGAGCGGCTCGTAGATCCACCGCGACGCCGTCCGGGTGTTCGTGAGGTAGGGGTTGAAGTTCTGCGTGAAGAACGGGTTGCCCTTGTCGGCGTTGATGAGCATCGTGTCGTCGCCGATCGAGGGGTCGGGCTGCGAGCTGATCTGGATGCTGCAGCCGCTGAGCGCGACCGCTGCGGCCGCGAGCCCCACGACGGCGGCGCGGCGCCAGCGTCGGAAGGTGTGCGTCTCTGCCACTGGATGACCTCATGTCGTCTCTGTCATGAAGGGCGCCCCGGGGGATGGGGAGTCCTGCCGGCCGAAGCCGTACACCAGATTGTAAGCGCATACATTTTGAATCGGCAACCCCGTGGTGAGCCAGGGGGTCCTCCGGGGCGGCGCGGTCGCGGCGACTCAGGCCGGGCGCGTGGAGCTCTCGCGGAGGAGGATCTGGAGGGGCAGACGCGTCGTGAGCGGCGGGGCGTCCGGCTGCTCCAGCCGTCGCGCGAGCACCTGCACCGCCGCACGCCCGAGCTCGATCATCGGCTGCCGGATCGTGGTCAGCGGCGGTGACACCAGAGTCGCCGCCTCGATGCCGTCGAACCCCGTGACGAGGACGTCGTCCGGCACCCGCACCCCCGCGGTTCGGAACACGTCCATCGCCCCGAGGGCCATCTGGTCGTTGGCGGCGATGAGAGCAGCGGGCACGCCATCACGCAGGAGGTCCTCCCCGGCCCTGCGACCGGAGGCCCGGGTGAAATCGCCCCGGAGCACGCGCACCGCTGCCGGGTCGCGCTCCGCCGCGGCGAGCGCGGTCGACACGCCCTCCCACCGCTGCTCGGCGTCGGGCGAGTCGGCCGGGCCGGCGAGGAACGCGATCTCCCCCTCCCCGACCTGGGACAGCACGTGGCGGGTCAGCTCCCCCATCGCCTCGACGTTGCTCACCGTGACGTGGTCGTAGGCATCGCCGCGCGGCGGGCCGGACAGCACGACCACCGGGATACGACGGGCCAGTCGGGCGAGCACGTCGTCCGGCACACTGCGGGCGAGCACCATGAGCCCGTCCACGCGGCCGGCCATGTCGCGGACGGTGGAGCGGTCGGGATCATCGCGGCCGACGCCCACCATGAGCACGAACCCCTGCTTCCACGCCTCCAGCTCGGCGCCGCGGAGGACCTCGTCGAGGAACAGCATCGAGGAGTGCGGCGGGTCCTGGTCTTCCGACACCACCGTGAACGGCGGTCGGGCGGCGGCGGACAGCACGTCGAGGGGCGGAGCGTCCTCGGCGGCGTCGAATCCGGGGAAGTACAGCCCCAGCACCCCGGTCCGGCGTTCGGCGAGACCCCGCGCGCTCCCACTGGGGACGTACCCCAGCGCGGAGACCGCGTCGAGCACCCGCTCCCGGGTCGCCGGACGGACGGCCTCCGGCGAGCGCAGCACCCGCGACACGGTCGCGATCGACACTCCGGCGCGATCGGCGACGTCGTACACCGTCGCGGCCTTGCTCACGCGGACTCCTCTCGTCGCGGTCCTGGTCCTGGTCCTGGTCCTGGTCCTGTCAGCGTAGGACAGTCTCCCCCGGTGCCCCCTTCCCCTCCCGCGCGCGGGCGCAGATTCGCGTCGGTGTCGCAGGGATGGGGCCAGAACCTGCGACACGATGCGTATGTCCGACACAGTGCATATGTCCGACACAGTGCATATGTCCGACACGGTGCAGACCTGCAACGGGGTGCGGATCTGCGAGAGTGTGCCTGGACGCGGCGGGTCAGGAGCGGAGGGCGCGGAGGGCTCCGTGGGGGCGAGAACTGATCTCGCCGGCTTCGCGCTCGCGGGTCTCGGACCACTGCAGCTCGAGACCGGCCGCGGCGAGCAGCGGGGCCAGGGCCTCGGCGGTCCAGAAGAACGCGGGTGCGACGGCATGAGGGAAGACCGCCCGGGGTTCGCCGACGAAGTAGCCGAGGAGCAGTCCTCCGCCGGAGGCGAGCACCCGAGCGAACTCGGCGAATACGTCCGGGAGCTCGGCCGGAGGGGTGTGGATCACGGAATACCACGCGTGGACGCCGCCGACGGTGCCCGATGCCTGCGGCAGCGTCCGGAACGACCCGTGATGGAACGAGAGGTGCGGATACTGCACCCTCGCCCCGCGGATGAAGGCCGTGGAGAGATCGATCCCCTCGACGTCCCGCCCGGTTCCGAACTCTGCGCCGTCATCCCCGTGCAGGAAGGCCGTCCAGTGCCCGGGGCCGCACCCCGCGTCGAGCAGCCGTCCCGGGGTCTCGTCGCGCCACTTCCGGATGAGCTCTCGGTCACGGGGATCCATCAGCCCCAGGTCTCCTGCGACCTCCCGGTACTCCTCAGCCCTCGCGTCGTAGGCGCGCGCGACCGAGTCCGCTCCCGCGGGAGGTCGCAGATCCAGACTCTTGTCGCACCCGTCCCCCGCATCCCTGCGACCCCGGTGCGAATCTGCGACGGGGGTCACCGCGACCGGGCGGCGAGGGCCGCCTGATACAGATCCCGGGAGGACAAGCCCGTCAGGGCCGCGACCTCGGAGGCCGCCTCCTTCAGGCGGGTGCCGTCCGCGACCAGGGCCTGCACCTGGGCGAGGGCGTCCTCCGGGGAGGCGTCCCGCCGCGGCGCCCCCTCGACGACCACCACGATCTCGCCCTTCACCCCGTCGGCGGCCCAGGCGGCGAGCTCGGACGCGGTGCCACGACGGACCTCCTCGTACAGCTTCGTCAGCTCCCGGCACACGGCGATCCGGCGGTCCGCGCCGAAGGCGGCCCCCATGTCGGTGAGGGTCGTCGCCAGGCGCGAGGGCGACTCGAAGAACACCATCGTTCGCGGCTCGGCGGCGAGGGCGGAGAGGGTCGCCCGGCGCTCCCCCGGCTTCCGCGGCAGGAACCCCTCGAAGGTGAAGCGGTCCGTCGGCAGCCCCGAGATCGCCAGGGCCATGAGCACTGCGCTCGGCCCCGGGATCGCGGTCACCGTGACCCCCTGCGCCACCGCCTCGGCGACGAGGCCGTATCCCGGATCGCTCACGGTCGGCATACCCGCATCGCTCAGCACCACGAGGTCGGTCTCCGCGGCGAGCGCGGCCAGCTCCGCGGCCTTCTGCTTCTCGTTGTGGTCGTGCAGCGCGATCAGCCGGGGCCGGTTGTCGATCTTGAGGGCCTGCAAAAGGCGCTGCGTCGTGCGGGTGTCCTCCGCGACGACGATCTCCGCGTTCTCCAGCACCTCCACAAGGCGCCGCGACGCATCGCCCAGGTTTCCGATCGGGGTCGCGGCGAGGATGATCACCCGCCCAGCTTAGGCGCGGCCCCTTGGTGGACCCTCGAGACGGGACCGGAGCCGGCATACCGGGAGCACGGAGCGGAGTGTGTCTAGGCTGGACCGGTGACCGCGCCCGAGCCCCTCCTGCCCCTCCCCGAGGAGCGCCTCACGCGCTACGAGCGGCTCCGCGACCGTGTGCTGCAGGCGCCGGACTGGGGCCGGGCGATCGGCTGGCTGGCCCCTCTGCTGGTCACCGCTCTCGCGGCGGTCCTGCGCCTGGCGAACGTCGGCCACCCGCACCAGCTCGCCTTCGACGAGACCTACTACGTCAAGGACGCCTGGTCGCTGTGGAGTCTCGGCTACGAGGGGGTGTGGGGCGAGAACGCGAACGACGCCTTCGTCACCCTGCAGGAGCTCCCGCTGACGAACAAGGGCGCGTTCATCGTGCACCCGCCGCTCGGGAAGTGGCTCATCGCGCTCGGCATGGCCATCGGCGGCCCGGACAACAGCGCCGGCTGGCGTCTGGCGACCGCCCTCCTCGGTGCGGGATCGGTGCTGCTGGTGTTCCTCATCGCCCGGCGCCTGACCGGCTCGGTCGTGGCGGCGACCGTGGCCGGCACCCTCCTCGCGATCGACGGCCTCAGCATCGTGATGAGCCGGATCGCGCTGCTCGACGGCATCCTCACCTTCTTCGTGCTGCTGGGCGTGCTGTTCGTGCTCATCGACCGCCAGCGCACGATCCCGCTGCTCGAACGCCGGAACCCCGACGACGAGCACCCGCTGTGGGGACCGATCCTCTGGCGCCGTCCCTGGCTCGTCGCCGCGGGCCTCGCGCTCGGCGCCGCCTCGGCGGTGAAGTGGTCGGGGCTGTACGTGCTCGCGGGCTTCGGACTCTACGTCGTCGTCACCGACGCCCTGGCCCGGCGCCGCGGCGGGGTCGTCGTGTGGCCGGCGTCCGCGGTCTTCCGCCAGGGGCCGGTGTCGTTCGTCCTCCTCGTCTTCCCCGCTCTCGCGGTGTACCTCGCGAGCTGGACCGGGTGGCTGGTGACGGCGAACGGCTACGACCGCGGCAGCGACCCGAACCCGCTCGTCGCCCTGTGGAACTACCACGAGGCGATGCTCGGCTTCCACGTGGGCCTCACCCGCGGGCACCCCTACGCGAGCCCGGCGTGGGAGTGGCCGTTCCTGCTCCGCCCGACCGCGGTGTGGGTGGACAGCGATCCGACCGGCTGCGGCGTCGACCGCTGCATCGGCGTGATCTCGGCGATCCCCAACCCGCTCATCTGGTACGGCGGCGTCGCAGCCAGCGTGTACCTGCTCTACCGCCTCGTCCGCGGCTGGATCACGCGGCAGCCGGTCGGCCCGGCGCTCAGCCTGCCGCTCGTGGGGCTCGCGGTGACGTATCTGCCCTGGCTGATGTTCCCCGACCGGACGATCTTCCAGTTCTACACGGTCGTGATGATGCCGTTCCTCGTGCTCGCGCTCACCGTCACGCTGCGGATCATCGCCGGGCGCCGGGAGGATCCGCTCCCGCGCCGCCAGTCGGGAGAGCGCACCGTCCTGATCTACCTCGGCGTCGTCGTCCTGGTCTCAGCGTTCTTCTTGCCGCTGTGGACGGGGATGAGCGTTCCCTACGACTTCTGGCGCCTGCACAACTGGCTGCCCGGCTGGGTCTGACGGACCGGACCGCGAGCGCGGGTCAGGGGATCTCGTCGGCCACGTGCTCCACGAGCGGGAGCACGCGACCGGAGAGGTGCGTGCGCATCGCGATGGAGGACGCCGTCCGCGCGACGCCCGGCACGAGGGCCACCCGGTCCAGCACCTCCTGGAGCCGCGTCGCATCGCGGGCGACGAGCCGGAGCTGCATGTCGCTCGCGCCCGTGACGGTGTGCATGTCGACGATCTCCGGCACCGCGTCCGCGAGGGCGGTCGCGACGTCGTCGTGTCCGACCTTCTGATCGATCTCGACGAGGCAGAACGCCACGACGCCGTACCCGAAGCCGGCGGGGTCGATGCGCGGCACGATCGCCTCGATCACCCCGCCCTCGTGCAGGCGCGCGAGACGGCTGGTGGCCGTCCCCCGCGCGATGCCCAGCCGGCGTGCGCACTCCAGCAGGGGCAGCTGCGGCGACTCCGTCAGCAGCCGGATCAACGCGGCGTCGAGGCGGTCGATCCGCACGTCACTCCTTGACGATCCCGGGGCGGGCCACACCCCGCGTCACGCGGGCGACGACCAGCAGCACGGCGGTGAGCCCGAGCGTGAGCAGCAGCTGGATGCGCGCGGCCGGGTCGATCATCGCCAGCGCGATCACGGCCGCGAGCAGCACCAGGCAGAGCCACGAGACCCAGGGGAAGCCCCAGAGCCGCATCGGCATCGCCTCGCCGGCGCGGTCGGCCCGCCGGCGCAGCACGATCTGCGAGATCGCCGTCGCCGTCCAGATCACCAGCAGGGTGGATCCCACGACGTTCAGCAGCGCCGGAAGCACGACGTCGGGGAACGCCCAGTTCAGCCCGACGGTGACGAAGCCGAAGGCGACCGAGGCGAGGACGGCGACGAACGGCACGCCCTTGAGGCTCGTCCGGGTGACGGACAGCGGCGCCAGCCCCCGCTCCCCCAGCGAGTACGCCATCCGGGAGGCGCCGTAGATGTTGGCGTTCATGGCCGAGAGCAGCGCGATCACCACGATGAGGTCCATCACGAGGCCGACGCCCGGGATTTTCAGCGTGTCCAGCACGGCCGAGAACGGACCGGCCTGGACAGCGGGGTCGTCCCACGGGAGTACCGCGACGATGACGAAGATCGAGCCGACGTAGAAGATGAGGATGCGCACGAGCACCTCGCGCACGATCCGGCGGATGTTGCGGGACGGATCGTCCGACTCGGCGGCCGCGATCGCGACGACCTCGGTGCCTCCGAACGCGAAGACCACGATGAGGAGCGCCGCGGCGATGCCGGTGATACCGTGCGGCGCGAAGCCGCCCTGGTCCACGAGGTTCGAGATGCCGGTCGCCGGCACGCCGGGGATGAGTCCGACGATCGCGCACACGCCGACGACGAGGAAGGCGATGATCGCGGCGACCTTGATCGCCGCGAACCAGAACTCGAAGCGGCCGTAGTTGCGCACGCCGAAGAGGTTCACCGCGGTGAGGGCCACGACGAACACGAGCACCCAGACCCACGCCGGGATCCCGGGTACCCAGTTCGCCACGATCCCGGCCGCGCCGGTCGCCTCGGCGGCGATCACGACGACGAGCTGGATCCAGTACAACCAGCCCACCGCGCTGCCGGCGCTGCGCCCCATGGCCTTCTGGGCGTAGGAGCTGAAGGCGCCGGAGCTCGGGCGGGCCGCGACCATCTCGGCGAGCATCGCCATCACGAGCACGACGATGCCGCCCGCGACGAGGTAGGAGATGAGCACGGCTGGTCCGGCGATGCTGATCGCCTGCCCGGAGCCGACGAACAGCCCTGCGCCGATCGCGCCGCCGAGCCCCATCATGGAGATCTGGCGGCGGGTGAGGCCCGGGTGCAGGCCCTTCGTGGTCGTCGTGGTGACGGGGACCTCGGTCACGGAATCGTTGGTCATGCGTCCCTCGGTCATGCGTTCACCTCGGCGAGCTCGGTCTCGAGGGCGGCTTCCACCCGGTCGATGTCCTCCACGGAGCCGGACGAGATGCGGATGCCCTCGCCGGGGAAGGCGCGAGCGACGACGCCGCCGGCGTGCAGGAGGGCGTCGAGTTCGGCGGTGCGCTCCCCCGCGGGTACCCAGACGAAGTTGGCCTGCGAGCGCACGGCGGGCCAGCCGGCGGCGGTGAGCACGGTGTACAGCCGATCGCGCTGTGCCACGACCTCGTCGATGCGGACGGCGAGCTCGTCCTCCGCGGCGAGCGAGGCGAGGGCCGCGGCCTGGGCGAGGTCGGTGACCCCGAACGGCACGGCCACCTTGCGCTGCGCCTCGGCGATCACGGTGGGGGCGATCGCGTAGCCGATGCGGAGCCCGGCCAGGCCGTAGGCCTTGGAGAACGTGTGCAGCACCGCGACGTGCGGGTGGCGACGGAACAGCTCGATGCCGGCGCCGCGACTGTCCGTGCGGTCGAAGTGCACGTAGGCCTCGTCGATGACGACGAGGACGTCGTGCGGCACCGCGGCGACGAACCGCTCCAGGGCCTCGGCGTCGACGACGGTGCCGGTCGGGTTGTTGGGGTTGCACACGAAGACGAGACGGGTGCGCGGGGTGATCGCGGCACGCATCGCGTCGAGGTCGTGGCCGTGATCGGCGTCCAGCGGCACGGCGACGGGCGTCGCGCCCGCGATCCTGACGAGCGAGGGGTAGGCCTCGAAGGACCGCCAGGCGAAGACGACCTCGTCCCCCTCGCCGGCCACCGCGTGGATGAGCTGGGCGGCGATCTCCACCGACCCCGCCCCGACGGTCACCTGCGCCGGGTCCACGGCGTATCGGGCGGCGAGCGCCTCCCGGACCGCGGAGGCGCTCATGTCGGGGTAGCGGTGGATACCGGCCACCCGGTCCTGCACGGCGCGCACGACGGAGGGCAGCGGTGGATGCGGCGACTCGTTCGAGGAGAGCTTGGAGGCACCGGCCGGGGCGGAGCGCCCCTGTCGGTAGGCGGGCACGGCGTCGAGACCGGTGCGGGCGGAGAGGGTCATCGTCAGAGCATCCTTGCTGTGATCCGAGAGGGGTCGCGTCACCCTAGAACGGATCGCGGGCGCTGGGCAAACCGTGCACTCGAAGCTGCGCATCGCGCGCACTCGACGGGCAGACGGAGGCCGCGCGGTAGGCAGAATGCACAGCGCTGCGCCGGGGAAGGGCGCTCACCGTGCGCGCGAGACCGCGGCCGGATCGCTCACCGGCAGGCGGCACACGAAGGCGCGGCAGTCGTAGGCGCGCTCGGCGGTCGCCTCCTTGCCGTCGAACAGTTCGAACCCCGCGGCGGCGAACCCCGCGGCCTGCGCCGGCGTGACGACGGCGACGACATCGGCATCGGCTCCGCGGGCCGCGGCGGCGAGCGCGCCGCCGGGGTCCTCCGTCACCACGACGAGCTGCCGCGGTGCCGCGGCGAGTCCGGCGGCGACCCGCAGCAGACTGCCGTGGGCGAAGGGCTGGGCGAGGGCCCGGGAGGCGAGGGCCTCCACCCGCTCGGCCGCCGCCGCGCGATAGCGGTCCCCCGCCCCGAGCCGCCAGGCGGTGAGCGCAGCCTGCGCGACCGCGGCCGTGTCCGACGGAAGGTCGCCGTCGGTGTGGTCGGGCGAGGCGGCGATGCCCTGCGCGCGGAGCAACGGGTCGTCCCCCGCGGCGCCGTCCAGCACCTCGTCGAGCAGGTCGCGCCCCGTGACCGCCGGAGCGACGTCGCCGGTCGCCGCCGCCAGGGCGAACAGCCCCTCGGCGAGCAGCGCGAGGTCGGCGGCCGTGGCGACCGCGGCGGAGGCCCGGCCGTCCAGCGATGCCCGCGCGAGCGCACCGTCGGCCCCGCGATTGGTGCTGAGCACGGCAGCGGCGGCCTCTGCAGCGGCGGCGATCCACGCGTCGTCGCCGAGCGCCGCCCCCGCCCGGGCGAGTGCCGCGATCGCGAGGCCGTTCCATCCCGTGATGACCTTGCCGTCCACCGCCGGCGGCTCCAAGGCGGTGCGCTCCGCAACCGGACGGAGGTAGTACCCACCCTCGTTGCGAACGCCGTCGATCCACGACTCGGAGTCCTGCGCGGCACCGAAGCCGCCGCCCTCCCGCCGCAGCGCGCCGAGCAGGAAGCCGGCGATCCCGCGGGCGGTCTCCTCGTCGCCGGCGTCGAGCGCGACCTCGAGCAGCTGGGCGTTGTCGGTCAGCATGCGCTCGTAGTGCGGCACCGTCCAGTCACGCCGGGTCGCATAGCGGAAGAACCCGCCGTCGGCGTCACGCAGGTCCGAGTTCGCCATCGCCGCGAGGGCGCGTTCGGCCGCAGCCGCCGCCTCCGGTACGGCCGCGCGGATGAGGGGCTCCTGGAGGAACCGCAGGGTCGTGGCCACCGGGAACTTCGGAGCTCCGCCGAAGCCGCCGAACTCCGCGTCCTCCCTGGCAGCGAGGCCGCGGGCGGCTTCCGCGAGGGCGGCGGTGTCCGGCAGGGTCGATGCCGTGGTCTCCGCCGCCTCGGCGAGCGCCGCGGTCACCGCGTCCGCGGACTCCTCGGCCTGCGCCCGTCGCGTCGTCCACGCCTCGCGGACGGCCACCAGCACCTCGCGGAAGGCGGGCATCGGCGGTCGCGCCTCCGGCGGCCAGTACGTCCCCGCGTAGAAGGCGCGACCGGCGGGCGTGGTGAACACCGTGAGCGGCCAGCCGAGGTTCTGCGTGAACGCCGACGCGGCGGCCATGTAGGCCCCGTCGACGTGCGGATGCTCCTCGCGGTCGACCTTCACCGCGACGAACCCCTCGTTGATGCGGGCGGCGGTCTCCGGGTCGGCGAACGACTCGCGCGCCATCACATGGCACCAGTGGCAGGTGGAGTAGCCGATCGAGATCAGCATCGGCACATCCCGGCGGCGGGCCTCGGCGAAGGCCTCCTCCCCCCAGGGGTACCAGTCGACGGGATTGTCGGCGTGGGCCCGCAGGTAAGGGCTGAGGGTGTCGGCGAGACGGTTCGTCATGCTTCCACGCTACGCCGGGGTCACCGGCTCCGGACCCGGGTCAGCCGACGAGCAGCTCCGCGGGGCGCGACAGGGTGTAGCCGACGAGCGGGAGGGCCCGCTCGGCCGCGAGCGCGATCCGCGCACGCAGCACGTCGGTCGCCACCTCGTAGCCGTCGAAGTCGGTCGTGCTCGCGTACACGCCGAGCGGGAGGGTGAGCGCCTGGAAGAACGCGAACAGGGGGCGCAGCTGGTGCTCGATCATGAGGGCGTGCCGCTCGCCCCCGCCGGTCGCGGCGAGGAGCACCGGCGTGCCGACCAGCGCGTACTGGTCCACGAAGTCGAACAGGTGCTTGAACAGCCCCGTGAACGAGGCGCGGTACACCGGGCTGCCCACGATGAGGAGGTCGGCGGTCTCGATCGCACGCAGGTTCGCCTCCACCTCCGGCGGGAGCTGGTCACGGGTGAGAGCACCCGCGAGGGAGGGGCCGACCTGCGTGAGCTCGATCAGCTGCGCCTCGACCGGGGCGCGCTCGGCGATCGCGGCGGTGATCGCACGGAGGAGGGCGGTGGTCTTGCTCGGCTCGTGGAGGGAGCCCGAGACGGCGACGACGCGGAGCGGAGCTGTCATGGGCTCGACGGTACCCACGCGGACGCCCCGTGTCGCGCGAAGCGACACGGGGCGTCATGTGGAACGGAGACGAGCCGCGGGCCGCGGGCTCGGGAGCAAGGCTCCGGTCAGTGCTGGCTCGGTGACGGCGTCAGTGCCGAGCCCGCGGCCGGTATGAGGGCGGGATCAGTTGACCTCGTCGGGGTGCGAGCCCACGCGGCCGGAGCCGTCGAGCGGGTCGAGCGCGTCGATCGCGGCGATCTCGGCGTCGGTGAGCTCGAAGCCGAACACGTCCAGGTTCTCGCGCAGGCGCTCCGGACGCACCGACTTCGGGAAGACGATGATGCCCTTCTGCAGGTGCCAGCGCAGGACGGCCTGTGCGGGGGTCACGCCGTGGGCGGCGGCCGCCTCCGCGATCGCCGGGGTGCCGAAGAGGTCGTACTTGCCCTGGCCGAGCGGACCCCAGGCCTCGATGCGGACGCCGTTGGCCTCGGCCCACGCGACCTCCTCGCGGCGCTGGTAGGCCGGGTGCAGCTCGATCTGGTTCACAGCCGGGACGACGCCGGTCTCCTTCACCGTGCGCTCCAGGTGCGGCACGAGGAAATTCGAGACGCCGATGCTGCGGGTCAGGCCCGCGTCCCGCAGCTCGACGAGCTTCGCGAACGCGTGGACGTAGTCGTCCTTCGCCGGGGTGGGCCAGTGCACGAGGTACAGGTCCACCTGCTCCAGGCCGAGCTTCTCGAGGCTCTCGCCGATGGCGGCGCGGGGCTCGTCGTCGTGGTGGCGGTCGTTCCACAGCTTCGTGGTGACGAAGAGCTCCTCGCGGGGGATGCCGGAGGACGCGATGGCCGCGCCGACGCCCTCCTCGTTGCCGTAGATCGCGGCGGTGTCGATGTGGCGGTACCCGATCTCGAGGGCCTCGCTCACCGCCTTCTCGGTCTCTGCCGGCGGCACCTTGAAGACGCCGTAGCCCAGCTGGGGGATGGAGTTGCCGTCGTTCAGTTCGAGTGCAGGAATGGTCATCCCCCCAGCCTAGGACCTGTGATGACAGGTGCGCCCGTGCGGATGACGAAAAGCGTCAGCGCCGAGGCACCGCGGCCATCGCGGCGGCCCCCTTCCCGACGAGACGTTCCAGCAGGCCGCGGCCGACGAACATCGCCCACAGCGTCGTGACCAGCAGGAGTCCCACGGCGGTGAGCGCCCAGAAGGCGTTGTCCGCGATGAAGCCGCCGGGACCCGCGACGAGGACGACGGAGACGACGTGCAGGCTGTATGCCGTGAGCGGCATGGACCCCAGTGCACCGAGGGGCAGCAGCGGCCAGCGCAGCGGACGGCTCAGCAGCAGGCACAGCGCGACCACCGCGAGGGCGAAGCCACCGGAGCCCAGGATCTCGGCGGTGCCACCGCTGTGCGCGTCGACAGCGAAGACCGCGCGGACCATGGAGCCGAGCGGATCCGTCGCGGCGAGCGCCTCGGGATAGCTCTCCCAGCCGGACGGCGGCATCACATCGTCGGGGATGAACGACGACGACAGGCTCTCGTCGGGAAGGATCTCGATGCTCTCGCTCCCGGAGGAGGCGCTGGTCGAGGAGACGATCGATCCCGTCTCTCCCCCCAGCCCCGCGCCCGCGCCGAGGGCGCCCAGGCCGTAGCCGATCGCGGCGAGGACCACGCCGACGACGAGGGCGACGACGGCCGTGCGCACCTCCTGCACCCGGAGCCGCCCCAGAGCCATGCCGCCGAGCACGAGCGCCAGCCACACGGTGATCGGATAGGTGCCGTAGAGCACGAACCCGATGCCCGCGCCGAACGGCTGCAGCGCCACCGCACTGAGCAGAGCGAGCAGCGCCGGACCGGCGAGGGCGAGGACGGCGGCGCCGAGGAGCAGCTGCCGCGGTCGCCACCGCAGCACGGGGATGACGGCGACGTAGAGCAGGCCGTAAAGGGTGAGGATCACGGCGATCGGCGTGTTGAGGAGCTCCAGGGCGAGACCGATCACGAAGATCACCGCGCCGCGGCCCACGAGGTTGAGGCGGATGCTCGGCAGGCGCTCCCGCTCCGGCAGCACGTCGCGCCCGGTCATGAGGGTGATGGAGACGCCGGCGAGCAGCGCGAAGAGGATCGAGGAGCGGCCGTGCACGAGGTCGGTCCAGGTGGTCGGGTCGCCCCACTCGAACGCCTCCGTCACCCCGACGTGGGCACCGGCCATGCCGAGGATCGCCAGACCCCGCGCGACGTCGAGACCGAGGATGCGCGGCGGCCGCCCGAAATCACGGAACCAGCGCACGGGGCGGAGAGCAGTCATCACCCGATGATCGTATGCGGCGATCGCGGCGACCCCGGTGCACATCCCGGCATACGATGGAGGGCTATGTCCTCCCCCGTGATCTCCTACCCTCCGGAGCTGCCCGTCAGCGCGGCCAGGGACGAGATCGCCGACGCCATCCGCGACCACCAGGTCGTCATCGTCGCCGGTGCGACCGGATCGGGGAAGACCACCCAGCTCCCGAAGATCGCGCTGGAACTGGGCCGCGAGCGCATCGCCCACACCCAGCCCCGCCGCCTGGCCGCCCGCACGATCGCGGAGCGCGTGGCCGAGGAGCTGCGGGTCGAGCTCGGCACCCTCGTCGGCTACAAGGTGCGCTTCACCGACAAGGTCTCCGATGAGACGCGGATCGCGCTGATGACCGACGGGATCCTCCTCAACGAGATCCACCGCGACCGGCTGCTGACGCGCTACGACACGATCATCATCGACGAGGCGCACGAACGATCCCTCAACGTCGACTTCCTGCTGGGCTACCTCGCCCGCATCCTCCCGGAGCGTCCTGACCTGAAGGTGATCATCACCTCCGCCACGATCGATCCGGAGAGCTTCGCCCGGCACTTCGCCGCCGCCGACGGCACCCCCGCGCCCGTCATCGAGGTGTCGGGGCGCACGTATCCCGTCGAGATCCGCTATCGCCCGCTCGTCGACGAGGACGCGGAGCAGGACGCCGCCGGCGAGCCGGAGGACGAGGTGAGCGCGATCGTCTCGGCACTCCGCGAGCTCGACCGGGAGGCGCCCGGCGACGTGCTCGTGTTCCTGCCCGGCGAGGCGGAGATCCGGGACGCGGCCGACGCCGTACGCGCCGCCTACGCGAAGGACCGTTCGCCCACCGAGGTGCTCCCCCTGTTCGGCCGGCTCTCCGCCGCCGAGCAGCACCGGGTGTTCGAGCGCAGCACCGTGGCCGGCGTCCGTCGCCGCGTGGTGCTCGCGACGAACGTGGCCGAGACGAGCCTCACGGTCCCCGGCATCAAATACGTCATCGACACCGGCACCGCACGCATCTCCCGGTACAGCAACCGCTCGAAGGTGCAGCGGCTGCCCATCGAGGCCATCTCGCAGGCCTCGGCGAACCAGCGCTCCGGCCGCGCCGGCCGCACGAGCGACGGCATCGCCATCCGCCTGTACTCCGAGGAGGACTACGCGCGGCGTCCCGAGTTCACCGAACCCGAGATCCTGCGCACCTCCCTCGCCTCCGTCATCCTGCAGATGCTCGCGCTCGGCTTCGGCGACATCACCGCGTTCCCCTTCCTCACCCCGCCCGACTCCCGGGGCGTGAAGGCGGCGTTCGACCTGCTCACCGAGCTCGGCGCCCTCCGCCCGGCGCGGGGGCCGGACGACGGCCCCCGGCTCACCCGGATCGGACGCGACATCGCCCGGATGCCGATGGACCCGCGGTTCGCGCGCATGCTCATCGAGGCAGGCCCTTCGACAGGCTCAGGGACCCAGAGGGGGTCAAGCCCTTCGACAGGCTCAGGGACCCAGAGGGGGTCAGGCCCTTCGACAGGCTCAGGGACCCAGAGGGGGTCAAGCCCTTCGACAGGCTCAGGGACCCAGAGGGCGGTGCTGCGGGACGTGCTCGCGATCGTGGCGGGGCTGTCCATCCAGGACGTCCGGGAGCGACCCGAGGAGCGCCGCGAGGAGGCGGACCGGCTGCACGCGCGCTTCGTGGACCCGACGAGCGACTTCCTCACTCTCCTGAACCTCTGGAACCACCTGCGCGAACAGCAGCGCGAGCTCGGCTCCAGCGCGTTCCGCCGGCTGTGCCGCAGCGAGCACCTCAACTACGTGCGCGTCCGCGAGTGGTTCGACGTGCACCGCCAGCTCCGCACGCTCGTGAAGAACCCCGACCGCGGGGCGGAGCCGGGCGGCGCGGCCGATCCGGACGCCATCCACCGCGCGCTGCTGTCCGGCCTGCTGTCGCAGATCGGCATCCTCGACGAGCGCACCGCCCCCGCGGGGAAGGCTCACTCCCCTGCGAAGGACGCGCGCCGCCGGATCACGGAGTACCGGGGCGCGCGGGGCATCCGGTTCTCGATCTTCCCGGGCTCAGGGCTGCGCAAGAAGAGCCCCCGGGCGGTCATGGCGGCCGAGATTGTGGAGACCTCCCGCACCTTCGCCCGCACCGTCGCCGCCATCGACCCCGCCTGGGCAGAGCCGCTCGCCGGCGACCTCGCGAAGCGCCAGGTCACCGAGCCGCACTGGTCCAAGGACGCCGGAGCCGCCGTTGCCTTCGAGAAGGTCACCCTGTTCGGGGTCGAGATCATCCCGCGCCGGCGGGTGCAGTTCGCCCGCATCGACCGGGCCGCCTCGCGCGAGCTCTTCGTCCGTCATGCGCTCGTCGAGGGCGAATGGGACCCGTCCCGCATCGACAAGCGGGTCAGCGCGTTCTGGCGCAGCAACGCCGAGCTCCGCCGCCGCCTCGAGAAGCTCGAGGAGCGCGAGCGGCGCCGCGACATCCTGGCCGGCGACGAGGCCGTCTTCCGCTTCTACGACGAGCGCATCCCCGCTGACGTGTTCGACGTGCGGTCGTTCGAGAAGTGGTGGCGCGAGGCGCTGACCGCGACGCCGAAGCTGCTCGTGATGCGCGAGAGCGACCTCATCGACGACGAGGACCGCGCCGACCAGCGCGAGTTCCCGACCCGGTGGACGCAGGGCGACCAGGTGCTCGGCCTCGCGTACCGGTTCGAGCCGGGCGCACCTGACGACGGCGTGAGCGTCGTGCTGCCTCTGCCGCTGCTCGCCCAGATCGAGGACCGCGGCTTCGACTGGCAGGTGCCAGGGCTGCGCGCCGAGCTCGTCACCGGACTGCTGCGTGCGCTGCCCAAGGCCATCCGGCGCCACGTCGTCCCCGCCGCCGACTGGGCGGAGAAGTTCGGGGCGGCGCTGGCCGACGAGGGTCCGGAGGTGCACGGCGGTCTCCCCCCGCGCACCCTCAAGGAGGCGCTCGCGCGGCTCGTGCAGCCGCTCGCGAACCAGGTGGTCACGGCCGCCGACTTCGACGACGAACGGGTGCCGGCGCATCTGCGCATGAACTTCCGCGCCGTGGACGAGCGGGGACGCGTGGTCGGGTCCGGCCGCGATCTCCGATCGCTGCAGGCTCAGCTCTCCGACCGCGCGCGCAGCAGCGTCGCCCGCTCCATCGCGCGCCCCGGGCGTGCGGAGACACCGGGACCGCGCGGGGCGGAGCGCGTGGCCGCCGCTCCGGTCGAACAGACCGGGCTGACGGCGTGGACGTTCGGCGACCTCCCGGCGGTCATCGACACCAAGGTCGCGGGCGGCGTCGTCCGGGGGTATCCGGCGATCGTCGATGCCGGCACGAGCGTGTCGGTGCGGGTCGAGGCGACTCCCGACGCCGCGGCCGCCGCCACGCGCGACGGCGTGCTCCGTCTCGTCCTGCTCGCGGTGCCCTCGCCGTCCTCGTACGTGCAGCAGCACCTCACCAGCGCGGAGAAGCTCGCACTCGCCGCCTCTCCGTATCCGTCGGCCGCCGCTCTCATCGAGGACTGCCGGGCCGCCGTCGCCCGTCGCGTGATCGACGCGTCGACCGGCGGCGCCGACGGCCGGGACCGCGGCGTCGTGCGCACCGAGGCCGAGTTCGCGCGGGTGCGCGACGCCGTGTCCGCCGTGCTCGTCGACGAGCTCTTCGCCTGCGTCTCCCTCGTCGCGCGCATCCTGACGAAGGCGCGGGAGGTGGAGCGCGGCATCAAGGCCCAGAACGCGCTGGCGCTGCTCGGCCCGCTGAACGACATCCGCAGCCAGCTCTCCGGACTGCTCCACCCCGGCTTCGTCGCGGCGACCGGGGTCGACCGGCTCGCCCACTTCCCCCGGTACCTCGACGGCATGATCGACCGGCTGAAGACCCTCGCGAACGAGCCGGGCAAGGACCGTGCGCGGATGACGGAGTTCGAGCGGATGGCCGTGCTGTTCGCGGACGCCGGGGGCACCATCCCCCTCGCGCCCGACGCTCCGCCCGCGATCGTCGAGGTGCGCTGGCTGCTGGAGGAGTACCGGGTCAGCGTCTTCGCCCAGCGTCTCGGCACCGCGCAGCCGGTGTCGCCGCAGCGGATCACCAAGGCGCTCGCGGGGAAGTGACCCCCGCCGGGTAGCCTGAGGGCATGGCCCGCGCGATCGTCTACACCGAGTTCGGATCCCCCGCTGTCCTCCACCTGATGGAGGTGCCTGACCCCGTGCCCGTCCGCGGCGAGGCGCTGGTGCGCATCGAGGCGGCCGGCGCCAACCCCATCGACGCCAAGCTCCGCGGCGGCAAGCGCCCCTCCGCGCCGATCACCGAGCCGCGTCCGGTCGGGTTCGACGGCGCCGGAGTGATCGAGGTGCTGGGCGAGGGCGTGGACGGGTTCGAGGTCGGCGACCGCGTCGCGATCCGCGACACGCTCGGGACCTACGCCTCCGCCCTCGCGGTCGAGGCCGACAAGCTCGTGAAGCTCCCGGACGCCGTCACCGCGGCCGAGGGGGCGGCGATCGGCATCCCGGCCGGCACCGCCTACCAGTCCCTCCGCTCGCTCGCCGTGACGGCTGACGATGTGCTCCTCATACACGCGGGCTCCGGCTCGGTCGGCCAGGCCGCCGTGCAGTTCGCGGTCGCCTGGGGCGCGACCGTGATCGCCACCGCGAGCCCCGCCCGGCACGACCAGCTCCGCGAGCTCGGCGCGATCCCCGTGGCCTACGGAGACGGGCTGCTCGACCGCGTCCGCGCGGCGGCCCCCTCCCCCGTGACCGTCGTCCTGGACTGTGCGGGCACCGACGAGGCGATCGAGACCTCCCTCGCCCTGGTCGCCGACCGCGACCGCATCGCGACCATCGTCCGCGGCCCCGACGCGGCCGACTTCGGTATCCGGGCGTTCTCCGGCGGCTCGCCCGAGCCGCTCACGCCGCAGGAGCTGGAGTGGCGCGCCGAGGCGCTGCAGAAGACGGTCGACCTGCTGGCCGCGGGCGACTTCACCATTGAACTCGGCCCGGAGCTGCCCCTCGACCAGGCGGCACGGGCCCATGAGCTCATGGAGACCGGCGCTGCCTCGGGGAAGATCATCCTCGTCCCCTGAACTCGACCCTGACAGAGCGTCGGGCGGCACCCCGCACGCGGCGTTGGGCGGGTCCTGCCGCGCCCAGGAGACACTGATCGGTCAGGCGGCTTTCGGCTTCCGGCGCGGTGGAAGGCGAAGATGCATGGTCGCGAACGCCAGCACAGCAAGGGATGGCACGAAGAGTCGCGCGTCCGGTACATAACCGTCACTCACAGGCCATCCACTCTGGGCATAGCGAACCGGTCCCGCTTCGCCGACGACGTAGGACAGAAGCAGACCGCCCGCAGCGACTCCGAACAAGGCGAAGAACCACCCTGCGTGTCGAAACCACCACCGACGTGCCCGCGGCACGATACGCAGAGGCAGCCCGGCCAGGAACGCCAGGATCGTGAGCGGAGTGGAGAAGACCGCGAATCCGATGATCTGCAAGCCCTCCGTGTACCCGGCCGCGGTGGTCGACCAGATCGCTATCGCGACATACGTGGTCAAGCCGGTGAGGAAGACTTGCGCCGCCACCAGGAGCCGATCCCGTTCGGTCTCGGCCGCGGCCCCCTGGTGTGGTGAACCAGGCACACTGGTGTCGAGCTGGTTCTGAGACGTCATGTTCGGATCGTAGTGCTCCTGCTCGGAGCACCAGACCTGCCCCTCGCCGAGGCGGCCCAGGTCCATGAGCTCATGGAGACCGGCGCCGCCTCGGGGAAGATCATCTTGGTCCCATGACCCGCGGTCAGGCGGGAGCGACGGGGCGGCCGAGCGAGAGCATCAGCCGGTTCGCCCAGTTGAAGAAGGCCGCGCCGTGCACGACGTCGGCGATCTCGAGGTCGTCCAGTCCGGCCGCACGGAGGCGCGCGATGTGCGCGGGACCGAACGCGCGGGGCGTGTCGGTCAGCGCGACCGCGGCGGCGACGATCGCGTTCCAGCGCTCCCCCAGATCCGCGTCCACGCCCTCGGCGAGGAGCGTATCGACGTCCCCCGGCCGCTTGCCGTGGTGCGCCGCGAACCGAGAGTGCACGGAGGCACAGAACACGCAGCCGTTGCGGCGGGAGGCGGCCGTGGCCGCGAGCTCCCGCTCGGCGCGTGGGAGGCCCTCCGCGGTGTTGTAGAAGATGTCCTTGTCGACGAGGGTGCGCGCGCGGAGCACCTCGGGGTCGCGCGCGAGCAGCCGGAAGTACTCGTTCTTCGCACGGGCGGCGTCGACGAGGCCGTCGAGATGCCGCGGAGTGAGACCCTCCTCCGCCAGCGGCGCGAGGTGCGGCGTCCAGCCGACCTCGGCGCGGGTGAAGGCGTCGGGATAGGGGGCGGCGTCGTGCCGGAGCACGGTGTCGGCGGCGGTCATGCGGCCTCCTCGGCGGTGTCGGTAGCGGTGACGGTGTCGGTGTCGGTGTCCGTGTCCGTGTCGGGGTCGGTGGAGGCATCTGTGGCGGTGGCGGTGAGTCCGGCGTCCTGGAGCACCCGCAGGCCGGTGACGACCCGCTGCTGGAAGGCGAGGAACGACACGAGCTGCGACAGTGTCACGATGCCGTCCGTCGACCAGCCGGCGTCGTGCAGGCGGCCGAGATCGGCGCCCGATGCCTCGCGGGGACGGAACACCAGCAGGTGCGTGTGCGCGAGAGCCGCCGCGAGGCGCTCCCCCAGGGCGGACGACGCCGCCTCGTCCGGCACGTACCGCGCGCCGTCGGTGCTCTCGGCCTCCAGCCCGCGTTCGGTGTAGGCGCCGAACGGTCCCGTGGTCGCGGCGGCGTCGGCCACTCGGGCGACGATCGCGGCGCGCTCCGGGTCGATCTCGCGGGCCCTCTCGGCGTAGAACTCCGCCGTGTGGTCGTCGGCACCGGCGAGCGCGGTCGCGAACGCCGCGATGAGCGCGCGCTCCGCGAGCGACACGTGCTCCGCGGAGACCGGGTGGAACAGCGCGTCGAAGCTCGCCTGGAGCTGCTCCCTGGTCACGGGACGGCGACGACGCAGCGCATCCAGCTCCGGCGTCACCCCCGTCAGCTGGTCGACGATGTCGGCGGTCATGCGTTCTCCTTCACGGTGGGGGTGTTCTCGGTCGTGCGGGTGCTCTCGGGATCCGGCGGACTCAGCGCGTAGCCGAGGGCCGGGGCGACCTCCGTCGCGAACAGCTCGATCGAGCGCAGGACGTGGGCGTGCGGCGCGTCGACCGAGTGCACCTGGAACGCCACCTCGGTCGCGCGGTGCAACGTGGCGTCGGCGGCGAGCGAGGCGGCGACCTCCTCGGGCGTGCCGAGATGCGTGTCGAGAGCGGCGATGAGGTCGTCGAGGTCGTCTCCGGGGATCGTCTGGCCCTGCCGACGGAAGCCCTCGGCCGCGCGCCGCAACCCGACCTCGGCGAACCGGAGCGCCTCGGCACGGTCGTCCGCCACGAACACGGTGCGGGAGGCGGTGATGCGCGGGGTCGCCTCGGCGGGGAGCGCGTCGAGGTACGCGTCGATGATCGGGTTCTGCAGCGCGGACAGCGGCGCGTGCAGCCGGTCGTGGGGGCGGGGCTGTGTGCGGGACAGCAGCAGTCCGTGACCGTGGACGCCCGCCCGATGACCGCCGGGGGCCGAGAACGTCGCCTGCCAGATGCGCGCGGCCAGCGACCCCGCGTCCGGATACAGCGTGTTCCCCGCACCGATGTCCCGGCCTGCGAGAGCGTCGAGCAGCACGCCCAGCTTGCGGTCGTAGGTGGGCCCCTTGTCGCGCACGTCCTCCCCGAAGGGCGCGAAGGACGACGGGGTGCCGCCGCTGCCGAGCCCGAGGTCGATCCGCCCGTCCGCGAGCAGGTCGGCCACCACGGCGTCCTCGGCGACCCGCACCGGGTCTTCGAGGGGAAGGGTGATGATCCCGGTGCCGAGGCGGATCCGCGAGGTGCGTGCCGCCGCGTGCGCAAGGAAGACGAGCGGCGAGGGAAGCCCGCCTTCCGCCGCCCGGAAATGGTGCTGCGCCACCCATGCCCTCCCCACGCCGTGCTCCTCGGCGTGCTGGATCTGCGTCAGGGCGAGGCGGTAGCGATCGGCCGGGGACGCGTCGTCGAGGAGCCGCGTGAAGAACGCGACGGTGGGACGAGGGATGGTGCTCATGCGAAGATCTCCGTTCGTCCGGGGACCGCGGCCAGCAGCTCCCGGGTGTTCTCGTGCTGCGGGTCGTGGAACAGCTCTTCGGTCGGCCCGTCCTCCACCACGCGCCCGCGGTGCATGACGGAGACGGTGTGGCTGATGCGGCGCACCACGGCGAGGTCGTGCGAGATGAAGAGGTAGGTGAGTCCGAGCTCGGCCTGGAGAGCGGAGAGCAGTTCGAGGATGCGTGCCTGCACCGTCACGTCGAGCGCCGACACCGCCTCGTCGAGCACGAGGATCTCCGGGTCGACGGCGAGCGCCCGCGCGATCGCGACCCGCTGGCGCTGCCCGCCGGACAGCTCGCTCGGGGTGCGGCGTGCCGCATCCGCCGGCAGCGCCACGCGTTCGAGCAGCGCGACCGCCCGATCCCGACGCTCGGAGCGGGTGCCGATGCGGAAGTTGTGCAGCGGCTCGGCCACGATGTCGGCGATCTGCTGCCGCGGGTCGAGGGAGGCGAACGGGTTCTGGTACACGAGCTGGATCCGCCGGCGCAGCGCACGCAGTCGCGCCCCCTCGACGGCCGTCGCGTCCTCCCCCGCGAGCTCCACGGTCCCGGCGTCCGGACGGAGGAAGCGCGTGACCAGGCGCGCGGTCGTGGACTTCCCCGATCCGGACTCGCCGACCAGCGCATGGGTCGTGCCGCGGCGCACCCGGAAGGAGACGTCGTCGACCGCACGGAAGCGCTCACGACCCGCGACCCGGAACTCCTTCACGAGGCCCGCGGCCACGATCTCGTAGGGCTTCTCGGCCGCCACCGCCGCGGCATCCCGGAGGAACGGCGGCGCGTCCGGACGCCGGAAGCCGGTCGTGAAGGCAGGCGCGTCGGTGAGCAGCTGCCGCGTGTACGGGTCTTCCGGATCGGCGAGCACCTGCGCACTCGGCCCCTGCTCCACGATCCGGCCGTCCTTCAGCACCGCGATCCGCGCCGCCCGGTCCGCGGCGACGCCGAGGTCGTGCGTCACGAGCAGGATGCTCGTGCCGTCCTCGCGCTGCAGCTCGTCCAGCAGGTCCAGCACGCGGCGCTGGACCGTGGCGTCGAGGGCGCTGGTGGGCTCGTCCGCGATGAGCAGCCGAGGGCGGAGGGCGATCGCGGCCGCGATGAGCACGCGCTGCCGCATGCCGCCGGAGAGTTCGTGCGGATACTGGCGCGCCCGCAGAGCGGGGTCGTCCAGCCCGACGCGCTCGAGCAGCTCGAGCACGCGGGCGTTCCGGGAACGACGGTCGCGATGCCCGTGCAGACGCAGCACCTCGGCGACCTGCACGCCGACGGGGCGCACCGGGTCGAGCGACGTCGTCGGATCCTGCGGCACCAGCCCGATCTCCGACCCGCGGATGCCGCGGAACGCCCGATCCGACCATCCGGAGATGTCGAGGTCGCCGAGCCGGACGCGGCCGCCCTCGACCCGTCCGCCCTCCGGCAGCAGGCCGAGGAGCGCGTGCGCCGTGGTGGACTTGCCGGAGCCCGACTCGCCGACCAGCGCGAGCGTCTCCCCCTCGGCGATAGCGAACGAGAGGCCGTGCACGACCTCGCGGCCGGCGTACGAGACCCGCAGGTCCGTCGCGGCGAGGACGGGGGTTGGCGCGCTCATCGGGTGCTCCTTCCGAGCCGGTGGCTGATGCGGTTGGCGCTGAGCACGACGGCGACCACGACGAGGCCGGGCAGCGCCGTGAGCCACCAGGCGGTCGCGATGTAGTTGCGTCCCTCGGCGATCAGCAGCCCCCACTCGGGGGTGGGCGGCGGGGCCCCGTAGCCGAGGAAGCCGAGGGTGGAGATGGCGAGGATGGCCGTGCCGAACTGCAAGGCGGCGAGCGCGATGATCGGGGTGAGGGCGTTCGGGAGCACATGCCGGCGCAGCACGGCGACGAAGGTGCCGCCGCTGCCGAAGGCCGCCTCGACGTACTCGGTGCGGCGCACCCGCGCCACCTCGGCGCGCATGAGCCGGGCGAAGGCGGCGACGCTGCCGAGTCCCACGGCGATCGCCGCGTTGACGGTGCCGAAGCCGAGCAGGATGATGACGGAGAGCGACAGCAGCAGCCCCGGGATGGCCAGCAGCACGTCGACGATCCGCATCAGCACGTCGTCCACGATGCCGCCGGTCGCACCGGCGACGGCCCCGAGGAGCGTGCCGAGCGCGAGGCCGACCGTCACGGCGATGAGCGCCCCCGACAGGGAGTGCACCGCGCCGTGCACGACCCGGCCGAAGAGGTCGCGGCCGAGCGCGTCGGTCCCGAACCAGTGCGCGGCGCTCGGCGGCAGGAGCTTGTCGGCGGGCACGCCGGTCAGCGGATCGCCCGGCGCGAAGACCCCCGGGATCACCGCCCACAGCACCGCCACGGCGACGACCGCGAACGCGAGGTCCAGCCCCCAGGCGCGCGACCGCCGTCGCGGATGGGATGCGGAGACGGGCGCCGGGGCGGACGGCGCGGGCGGGGCATCCGACGTCTCGACCGACGTCTCGGCGATGACGGGAGCGGTCATGCGGGCACCTCCTGGGCGGCGGGACGGACGGGGCGGGAACGGGCCGCGCGCGCCGATCGCCGCTGCCGCGGGTCGATCAGGGGCGTGGCGAGGTCGACGGCGAAGCTGATCACCACGAACCCCAGGGCCGACAGCAGCACCACCCCCTGCAGCACCGGGATGTCCTGGTTCGCGACCGCCTGCTCCGTGAGGCGTCCGATGCCGGTGCGGCCGAAGACCGTCTCGGTGACCACCGCTCCTCCGACGAGCTCTCCGAACAGCACCCCCGCGATGGTGAGCGTCGGGACGGCGGCGTTGCGTGCGACCGCGCGGGTGAGCACCCAGGTCGGCGGCGCGCCTTTCGCCCGCACCACCGTCACGAACGGCTGTGCCTGCACGCGGTCGATCGACCGGACCAGCACCTGGGCGAGGGGCGCCGAGATCGGCACGGCGAGCGTGAGGACGGGGAGGATCAGGCCGCTGACGGGGTCGGCTCCCACGATCGGCACCCAGCCGAGCCCGAACGAGAACACCTGGATGAGCAGGATCCCGAGCCAGAACACAGGGACCGCCACGAACAGTCCCGGCACCTGCCGCAGACCGTCCCGCAGCCAGGCGAAGGGCGCGAGCGCGGAGAGCGCCGCAATCAGCACCGCGAGCACGACCGCGACCAGGAGTCCGAGCGCCGCGAGCAGCAGCGTGGCGGGCAGCGCTTCGGCGAGCATCGTCCGCACGGGCGTGCCGTACTGGGTCGAGTAGCCGAAGTCACCCGCCAGGAAGCCGAGACCGGCGTGCAGGTACTGCTCCCCCCACGGCACGTCGGCGCCGTAGGTCGCGCGGATGTCGTCGAGCTGCTCCGGCGAGAGCCCCAGGCTCGGGTCGGAGAACTTGATGAGGATGGCGTCTCCCGGCAGCAGCTGCAGCAGGAAGAACGTGGCCGTGAAGGCCGCGATCAGCACGATCGCGGCCTGCCCGGCCCGTCGCAGGACGAAGGTCATGGGGTCACCGTGGTCCTCAGTGCTCCGCGAGCCACACGCCGGAGAACGTGGGGCGGCCGACCGACTCGAAGGCGACGCCGTGCACATAGGTGGCCGCACCGTAGACCTGCGGCTCCTCGAAGAGCGGGATCACGTACGCCTGCTCCGCGATGTAGTCCTGCACGGCCTGCGAGGCGGCCACCCGCCTCTCGGCGTCCGGCTCGGAGGCGACGGCGAGCAGCAGCTCATCCAGCGTCGCGTCCTGGGAGATGAGGACGTCTCGGTTCTTCGTGAAGTACTGGCTCTTGATCACGTCGAGGTCCGCACGGCCGACCATCGAGTGGTAGAACCCCGTCTTCAGTGGATCACGGGTGTCCTCCGCGTAGCTGCCCGCGTCGCCGGGCTTGACGGTGAGCTCCACCCCGACCGCCGCGAGCTGCTGCGCCACGAGCTCCAGGGTCTGCTTCGACAGGGGCTGCGGCTTGGCCTCGTAGACCGTGATCGACAGCCGCTCGCCGTCCTTCTCCCTGATGCCGTCGGCGCCGGGCTCCCAGCCGGCCTCGTCGAGCAGCGCCTCCGCTTTCTCCGGATCGTGGGCGTAGTGCGCGGACTCGTCCTTGTATCCCGCGGCCTGGGAGGACAGCACCGACGTGGCCACCGGGTAGTTCTCGGTGAACAGGGTGTCGACGACCTCCTGCGCGTCGACCGCGGCGATGATCGCCTGGCGCACGCGGATGTCGGACAGCAGCGGGTTCTCCGGGCGGAGGGCGATCGAGTTGTTCACGCCGCGGGTCTGCGGGGCGTACAGCGTGAATCCGGCGCCCTCGACGCGGTCCTCGTCGAACGCCTGCACGTAGCGGACATAGTCGGCCTGGCCCGCGAGCAGCGACCCGATGCGCACGGAGTCCTCGGGCGTGACCAGCACGTGCACGGCGTCGAGGTACGGACGGCCGTCGTTCTCGGCGCTGTCCGGGCCCCAGGCGTAGTCGTCGCGGGCGGTGAGGGTGTACTCGGTACCGAGCTTCTCGTCGGTGACGGTGAAGGGCCCGGAGCCGATGATCTCCTCCGCATTGCCCGCGCCGAAGTCCTCGATCGTGCCGTCCAGGGTCTCCGGGGACAGCAGTCCCGAGTTGATGGTCGACGTCGCCTGCAGGAAGCCGGGCGACGGCGCGCTGAAGCGGAACGTCACGGTGTTCTCGTCCACCACCTCGCTGCCGGCGTAGTTGTTGATGGCCTCGGAGACGGTGAGCCCGCGCTCGGCGTCGCCCAGCCCGTAGGTGTCGAAGTTCTTCGCGACGGCAGCGGCGTCCACGGGCGTGCCGTCCGAGAACGTCACGTCCGGGTTGAGGTCGAAGGTGTACTCCGTGGCGTCGTCGTTCACGGTCCACTCCGCGGCGATCCACGGCTCGATCTCGAGCGTCTCCGGGTTCTGCCAGGTGAGCCGGGCAGCGATGTTGTTGACGATGCCGCCGTTCGGGTAGAAGCCGGCCTGCGGCGGGTACAGGTTCGTGTAGGCCTGGTGCTCGAGGTAGGTGAGCGTGCCGCCGGCGACCGGGTCCCCCGCGTCGGCCGGGGTGTTCCCCGGGGCCGGCGAGGTGGCGCAGGCGGCGAGGCTGCCGGCGAGGACGAGCGGGACCGCGACGGCGGCGGTGCGGATGAGGCGGCGGTTCATGGGGAGGGCTCCTCGGGTTCGGAAGGCAGGGTGTCGGGTGCGGAGGGGGTGCGAGTGGTGTTCACGGTAGGAAGCGGCAGGGCGCGGGGGCGAGGCGGCGGACTCCGGGTGTCGCGAGACGACACCCGTGGTCACGTGCCGACACGCGACGTCACACGGAGGCGGTCACGCAGCGTCTCCGCGCGGGCCCCCTGGCCGGTCTCGTCCGGGGTCCGGAGGAGACCGCGACGACGGAGCTCGGTGGCCGCGAGGCGGGTGAAAGCCTCGAACTGCCCGGGCTGGAACGCCGAGAGGACGTTGAAGCCGTCGGCGGCGCCCTCGTCGCGCCACAGCTCGAAGTGGTCGGCGATCGTGCCGGCGTCGCCGACGACGAAGGCCGCGGGCACGGTGTGCGCGGCGACGAGATGCCGCCAGGTCAGGGCGTCCGGCGCCCCGACCCGGAGTCCGGCAATCCGCGCGAGCCGTTCGACGAGCGCGGCACCCCGCTCCCCCAGCCGTGCGGCTTCCGCGGTCGTCACCGCGACGTCGAAGTCAGCCACCCGCAGCGGGTCGTCGGCGGCCACCTCCAGCGCGTCGGCGAGGGCTTCCACCGTGCGGTTCGGCGGGAACCCGAGACGGTCCCGCTGCGGATCCTCCGCGAGCGGGACGAGCTCCAGCAGCCGCCGGACGATCCGGTGGGCGGCGGCGTCGGACTCCGCGACGACGGGGAGCACCGGGGCGATGACCTTCAGCTCCTCCGCCGCGCGGCCCGCCTCCGCGGCGATCTCCCGCAGCAGGCGCCGCGTGGCCACGGCATCGGCGAGGGTCGGGGCGGCGATGAGGGCGAGATCGGCGGCGGTCGCCGCGAGCGCCCGCGACCGCGGCGAGGTGCCGGCGTGCACGATCGGAATGCGCCCCTGCGGCGGACGTGCGACGTTGAGCGGGCCGGCGACCCGCACGTGTGCACCCTGGACGTCCGCGGCGCGCAGCCCCCGGGGGTCGACGAGCACGCCGCGCTCGGCATCCGCGATCCAGGCGTCCTCGTCCCAGGAGTCCCAGAGCCGGCGCAGCGCGACGACGAACTCCTCCGCCCGGTCGTAGCGCGTCTCGGTGTCGGCGTGCGCGTCCCGACCGTGGTTGCCGGCGGCCCGCGGCTCCGCGCCGGTCACGAGGTTGATCCCGGCGCGCCCGTGCGTGAGGACGTCGAGGGAGGCCAGGGCCCGCGCCGTGGCGTACGGGTCGGCATAGGTGGTGTTGACCGTCGCGATGAGCCCGATCCGCGAGGTCACCCCGGCGAGGAACAGCACAGCGCTCAGCGGGTCGATGCGGGCGAGCAGGTAGGGATCGCGGAACTCCAGGTCGGGTCCGGTCGCGAGCCAGTCGCCGAAGAAGAGGTAGTCCAGGCCCGCGTCCTCCCCCTCCCGCGCGATGCGGCGGAGGATGTCGGCGTCTCCCGCGGGGTCGCGGTGGGCTCCGGGGTACCGCCACCCGGAGGGGTAGGCGCCGAGGGTGCGCACCATGGCGCCGATCACGAGGGGTTCCGTCATGCCGACACGGTAGGACCGCGGCCGCCACCCGGGCCACGGAGAGGAAGCCGGAGGTCACCGGATGTCACAGACGGTCACATGCGCCACCCTCTACGCTGAGAGGATGACTGGACTTCGTTGGGGAATCCTCGCGACCGGCGGCATCGCCGGCGCCTTCGCATCCGATCTGCGCACGGCCGGCCTCGACCTCGTCGCGGTGGGCTCGCGCTCGCAGGAGTCGGCCGACGCCTTCGCCGCGCGCTTCGACATCGCGCACGCGCATCCGTCGTACGAGGCGCTGGTCTCCGATCCAGACGTCGACATCGTCTACGTCTCCACGCCGCACCCGATGCACCACGAGAACGCCCGGCTCGCCCTGGAGCACGGCAAGCACGTGCTCGTGGAGAAGGCGTTCACCCTCAACCACGCCCAGGCCGAAGACCTCCAGCGGCTCGCCGCCGAGCGCGGGCTGCTCGTGATGGAGGCGATGTGGACGCGCTACCTGCCGCACATGGTCCGCATCCGCGAGCTCCTCGCCGACGGCGCCCTGGGGGAGATCCGCGCCGTGAGCGCCGACCACACGCAGCAGCTGCCCACCGACCCCGCACACCGTCTGAATGCGCTCGAGCTCGGCGGCGGCGCGCTGCTCGACCTCGGCATCTACCCGATCTCCTTCATCTGGGACATCCTCGGGGCACCGACCACCATCCGCGCCGTGGGGCGTCTGGTCGAGACCGGAGCCGATTCCGAGGTCGCCACCGTCATGATCCACGAGAGCGGAGCGGTCTCCACGAGCCTCTCCTCCTCGCGCGGTGCCGGCCCCAACGCCGCGAGCATCGTCGGCACCGAGGCCCGCATCGACATCGATCGGGTCTGGTACACCCCCACCTCCTTCCGCGTCGTGCGGCCGGACGGCACCGTGCAGGAGGAGTACGTCTCGGAGGTCGAGGGCCGCGGCATGCAGTACCAGGCGCTCGCGGCCGAGCGTCTGGTCCGCGACGGTCTCCTCGAGGGCGACATCCTCCCCATCGCGGAGAGCGTCGCCATCATGGGTGCCCTCGACGAGATCCGCGCGCAGATCGGCGTCCGGTACCCCGGTGAGGAGGACGACCGTGGCTGAGACGACCGACGCCCGTGTGGCGGTGTACCTGGACTTCGACAACATCGTCATCTCCTGGTACGACCGCGTCCACGGCCGCAACTCCTACGGCAAGGATCGCCAGCGCATCACGGAGCACCCGAACGACCCCGAGGTCGCCGAGCGGCTGAACCGGGCGATGATCGAGGTCGGCGCCATCATCGACTACGCGGCGTCCTTCGGCACGCTCGTGCTGACGAGGGCGTATGCGGACTGGTCGTCGCCGGTCAACGCCGAGTACCGCTCGCAGCTCGTGGCGCGCGCGGTGGATCTCGTGCAGCTCTTCCCGGCCGCGGCGTATGCGAAGAACGGCGCGGACATCCGGCTGGCGGTCGACGCAGTCGAGGACATGTTCCGCCTGCCGGACCTGACCCACGTCGTCATCGTGGCGGGCGACAGCGACTATGTGCCGCTCGCCCAGCGCTGCAAGCGCCTCGGCCGGTACGTGATCGGGGTGGGCGTGGCCGGGTCCACGGCGAAATCCCTCGCGGCCGCGTGCGACGAGTTCGAGTCGTACGACTCGCTCCCCGGCGTGGCGCGTCCGACGAAGGCGGCACCGGCCGCCGCCCCCGCGGTCGAGGTTCCGGCGGAGCCGTCCGCCCCGGCCACCGCGGACACGGGTGCCCCGAAGCCCAAGACGGCGTCGAAGTCGCGCACGAAGGCCAAGAGCAAGCCCACCGCCGAGGAGCCCAAGGTCGAGGAGAAGATCGACGACCAGGGCGAGGCCACACGCCTCCTGGAGCGGGCGCTGCGTCTGGGCCACGACAAGGCGGACGCCGACGAGTGGCTGCACAGCTCCGCGGTCAAGACGCACATGCGCCGCATGGACCCGTCCTTCAGCGAGAAGGCCCTCGGCTACCGGTCGTTCTCCGACTTCCTCAAGTCGCGCGACGACATCGCCGAGCTCGAGGAGACCGGGCACGAGCGCCTGGTCCGCCTGCGGGAGCCCTGAGCACGGCCGGTCGTCCGCCCTGCCGTCACTGATGGCGGAACGCGGCGTCGAAGGCGGCTTCGGGCTGCGGCCACAGCAGGGAGCGCACGAAAGCCAGTGCCTCAGGGGCTCCGTGCAGGCGGTCCATGCCCGCGTCCTCCCACTCGATCGAGATCGGTCCGTCGTAGCCGACCGCGTCCAGCGCACGGAAGGCGTCCTCCCACGGCACGTCGCCGTGGCCGGTGGAGACGAAGTCCCAGCCGCGCCGGGGGTCGCCCCACGGCAGGTGCGAGCCGAGCACCCCGGCCCGACCGTTCCGCGGGCGCAGACGGGTGTCCTTGCAGTCGACGTGGTAGATCCGGTCGGCGAAGTCGACGATGAAGCCGACGGGGTCGATGTTCTGCCACATCATGTGCGAGGGGTCCCAGTTGAAGCCGAACGCGTCGCGGTGGTCGATCGCGTCGAGGGTGCGGACGCTCGACCAGTAGTCGTACGCGATCTCCCCCGGGTGGACTTCGTGGGCGAAGCGCACGCCCTCCCCGTCGAACACGTCGAGGATCGGATTCCACCGGTCAGCGAAATCCTGGAAGCCCTGGGCGATCACCGCCTCCGGCACCGGCGGGAACATCGCGACATAGGGCCAGATCGACGACCCGGTGAAGCCGACGACGGTGTCGACGCCGAGCTTCCCGGCCACCCTTGCCGCCCGCTTCATGTCCTCCGCGGCCCGCTGCCGCACACCCTCGGCCTCGCCGTCGCCCCAGACGTACGGGCGCAGGATGCCCTGGTGCCGGAAGTCGATCGGGTCGTCGCACACCGCCTGCCCGGCCAGGTGGTTGGAGATCGCGAACACCTGCAGCCCGTGCCGGTCGAGGATCTCGCGGCGGGACGCGACGTAGGCGTCGTCCTCGTCCGCCCGACGGAGGTCGAGGTGGTCGCCGGACGCGGCGATCTCCAGCCCGTCGTAGCCCCACTCCGCCGCGAGGCGGGCCACCTCCTCGAACGGGAGGTCGGCCCACTGGCCGGTGAACAGGGTGACCGGGTGACTGCTCATGGATACTCCTTCGTATCGCGGGGGCTTCGTGTCGCGGGCGGGGTTCAGGCTCCGAGGGCGCGCAGGTGGGCGATGCTGCGGGCGGCGAGGTCGTCCTGGCTCGCGGCGAGCGGTCTCCAGACGGAGGCGGCGACGGCGATCGTCGCGTTCTCCCCCGTGAAGCTCTCCAGTCCCAGGGCGCCGCGGTAGCCGGCGTCGTCGAGCGCGCGGAGCATCTCCGGCCAGTCGGTGTGGTCGTCGCCCACGGCACCGCGGTCGCTGCCGCACACCTGCACGTGCGCGATGGCGGCGCCGGCCGCGCGGACCGCATCGGCCGGCCGCTTCTCCTCGATGTTGAGGTGGTAGGTGTCGAGGGCCAGCCCCACCCCGGCACCGAGCAGCGGCGCCAGCGCGTCCAGACTCTGCGCCACGGTGTTCAGCACGCTGGTCTCGTAGCGGTTGAGCGGCTCGACGGCCAGCGTCACGCCGATCGCCGCGGCCTCCCTGGCGAGCGGAGCGAGGTTCTCCCGGAGCTCGCCGACGACCTCCGCCCGTTCCGCCTCGTCCATGCGCCAGGTGACGCCGGTCGGCGCGTAGAACGGTCCGGCGACGACCGAGGCCCCGAGCACGGCCGCGGCGTCCAGGCACGCACGGAGGTAGTCCTGCGTCGCGGCGACGTCTCCGGCGCGTGCGAGCAGCGAGCGGCCGGGACCCATCGCGCCGACCACGACCGCGCCCATGCCGAGGCCGTCCAGCACGGCGCGGGCCCGCAGCGGGTCCCAGTCGCCGACGCTCTCCAGCGGCAGCTCCAGGGCGTCGTAGCCCATCTGCGCTGCCGTGCGGGCGAGCGGCTCCAGGGTGTCGTCCGTCAGCGGAGACGTCCAGACCCAGGTGTTGACGGCGATCGTGCGGGGCATCGTTGTCCTTGTGATCGTGCGGGTGCTCCCACCCTCCCACTCGGCGCGGGCCGAGCGGAAGGGCGGGACACACGGGGTTACGGGATCTGACGCTCCTGCCAGACCGTCGGGTAACCGGGGAGGTCCTCGCCGCCGAACTTGGCGTAGTGGCCGTCGGGCATCCCCTCGTTCGCCGCGAGGTAGTCGTCCAGCTCGGCCTCGGTGATCGGCTTCTGCGGGAGCACCCACTCCTTCGGCACCTCTTCACCCGCGAAGATCATCTGCGCCGCGAGCAGCGGGGTGCGCCACTGGAAGTTCGAGTACACCGGAGCGAGGCCGGTGAGGCCCGTGTCCTTCCACTTCCGCAGGAAGCTCATCTCGTCCTCGCCGGTCATCACCGGGTAGTCGGCTCCGGCGTCCTCGAAGGCCTCGATGGCGGCGACGGCTCCGTCACCGGCGTCCATCCAGATGCCCTGCACGTCGCCCTTGGCGAGCTCGTCGCTGATGATGCTCTTGATCTCGGCGGGGTCGGCACCGGTGAAGTGGTCGACGGCCTCGATCCCGGCCTCCTCGAACAGCTTCTCGGCTCCGGCCCAGCGGTGCTCCAGCACGTCGACGCCGGGGAGGATCCGGAGAGCCACGACCTTGTCGCCCTCGTCCAGGTTGTCGATGAGGAACTCCGCGGTGTCGATGCCCCAGGCGAAGCCGCCGATCGGGTGGATGAACGTGACAGGGCAGTCGGTGTTCACGCCGCGGTCGAACACGACCACCGGCTTGCCCGTCTCGCACGCCCGCTCGACCGCGGGGGTCATCGCCGCCGTGCTGTTCGGCGAGATGAGGAAGACGTCGCAGTTCCCCTCGGAGATGAAGTAGTCGATGTCGGCGATCTGGGTGTCGTCGGAGTCCTGCGCGTCGCGGGTCTCCATCTCGCTGATCGCGCCCGACTCCTGCAGCACCTTCAGCTGCTCGTTCATCGTGATCCAGCCCGTCTGCCGCCACGGGTTCGAGATCGAGGCGTTCGCGAAGCAGGCCTTCTTGGCGCCGGTGCTGGCGAACTCCGACGTGTCGACCATCTCGGCGTTGATGTGCTGCAGGTAGGGCTGGTCGGCGGGGCCCTGGGGGTCGACGCCGCGCTCCTCGTCCTGCTTGTCGAAGAGCTCCTGGTCGAACCACTCGGTGGTCTCGGCCGACTCCTCGGGGTTCTCCGACTCCGCCGGCGCCACGGACGGGTCGGTCGTGCACCCGGCGAGCGCGATGAGGCCGAAGAGGGCCACCCCTGCGGTGGCGATCTTCATCGATCGTCGCATTGCTAATCTCCTCTGGTTGTAGGGCTTGATGCGGTGGTGCGGTTCTCGGCGTTCTCGGTCCCCGCGGTCGGGACGTCCGTCGGCTGGGGACCGCGCCGGCGGCGGGCTCGGAAGGCGACCCCCGCGTAGGCGACGGCCGCGATGATGATGACGCCCTGCACGGCGTCGCGGAGCGTGGAGGGGACGCCCGCGATGTTCAGGAGCAGGAACAGCGCCTCCAGCGCGAAGGCTCCGGCCACGGCGCCCACGATCCACCCTCGGCCTCCGCCGAGCACGACGCCGCCGAGCACCACCGCGGTGATCGCGGTGAACTCGTAGCCGCGGCCGACGGACGGGTGCACCCCCGCGTACCCGACGAGCAGGACGGCGGAGAGAGTGGCCGAGAGGGAGGACAGCACGAACGCGCGGGTCGTGACCCAGGCCCGGCGGGCACCGGCGTAGTCCACCGCGCGGGCGTTGTCGCCGATCGCGATGAGGGTCTTGCCCAGCGGGCGCTTGGTGATGACGATGCCGAGGGCGAGCCAGGCGGCGAGCAGCAGCACGGCCCAGGGCAGGAACTCCAGCACGGGGAGGTCGCGGATCCCGCCGCGACCGATCTCCCGGAAGCTGTCGGCCGGGTTCCCCGTGGCCGCGCCGCCCGTCCACCACATCACGCCGCCGAGCAGGGCGAGCATCATGCCCAGCGTCACGATGAACGACGGCACCTTGAGCAGCGTCGTGAGGACGCCGTTCACGAGCCCCACCACGACGCCGAACACGATCATGAGCAGCAGGACAGGGAGGGTGCGCGCGTCGTCCTGGCCGACGAGGTTGCCGGCGATGATGACCTGCGCCGTGATGAGCGACCCCTGGGAGAGGTCGAACTCCCCCGCGATGATCACGAAGTACTGCCCGATCGCGACGATCGCGATGGGGGCGACGCGCTGCAGGTACCGCATGAACTGCCCGGGCTCGGCGAAGCTCGGGTTGAGCACGGCGACCGCGACGAGCAGGATCACGAGCAGCAGGAAGACCGCCCCGCGGGGGCTGACGAGCGTGCGCAGCGCGTTCATGAGCGCCCTCCTTCCCGCACGGAGGCGGTATCCGCGGCGCTGTCGACGGCGGCGACCTCGGTGGTCGGGTCGGCGAGCTCGGCGGCCGCGACCGCCATGTCGGCTTCGGCCGCCTTCGCGGCATCATCTCCCCCGGTGCGCGTGCCGCCGGCGCCGAAGCGAGGACGGCGCCGCACGATGGCACGCCGACTGTAGACGGCGACCGCGGCGACGATGACGATGCCGCGCACCACGTCCTTGAGGAAGGGGTTCACCTGCAGCACGCTCATGACGTTGTCGACGACGGCGAGGATGGCGACGCCGCCGATGGTGCCCCAGATCGAGCCGCGCCCGCCGAGGAGCAGGGTGCCGCCGAGCACGACCGCGGCGATGGAGAGCAGCGCGTAGCCGCCCTGCTGCCCGACCGTCGGGCTGCCCACGCCGAGACGGCTGGCGAGCAGGAGTCCGGCGAGGCCCGCGAACACGGAGCACAGCACGTGCGCCCAGATCAGCGGGAGGCGGGTGCGCACGCCGCTGAGCCGCGCGATCTCGGGGTCGCCGCCGACGGCGTAGAGATGGGCGCCGGTGCGGGTGCGGTTGAGCAGCACCCAGACCAGCACGGCGAGCGCGATCATGATGAGCGTGGACACCGGGATCGGTCCGACCCCGGTCGCGCCGATGAGCTGGAACGCCCACGGGACCTCGCCTGCCGAACCTTCGAAGTTCGTGTTGAGGATGCCCTGGAGGATCAGCCCGACGCCGAGCGTCGCGATGAAGCCGTTGACCTTGAGCACCGTCACGATGAGCCCGTTCACGAGCCCGATCCCCGCGCACACGAGGAGCGTCACGATCACCGCGAGCGGGATGTTGCCGGCGCTCCCGGCCATCATCGTCGCCGCGAGCAGGCTCGACAGGCTGATGACGTAGGTGACCGACAGGTCGAGCGAGGCGCCGAGCACCACGAGCGTCTGCCCGATGGCCACGAGGCCGAGCACGCTCATCCCGGTCAGGATGTCGCGGATGTTCCCCGGGCTGAGGAAGTTGCGACCGACCGTGGCGACGAGGATCGCGCCGACGACGAGCGCGAGCAGCAGGATGCCGAGCACGATCACGGTCGAGTCGATGCGGAGACGGGCTCCGGAGCGGCGGCTCATCGCGCACCCCCGTTCGTCGAAGGACCGCGGTCGGCGCCGGTGGCCGCCGCGAGGATCTCGTGCTCGGCCGCACCGGCCGGCAGCTCGGCGACGAGTTCGCCGTCGTGCATGACGAGGATGCGGTCGCTCATGCCGATGACCTCCGGCAGCTCGCTCGAGACCATGAGCACGGCCTTCCCCTGTCCCGCCAGCTCGCGCATGAGCTGGTAGACGGCGTACTTGGCGCCCACGTCGATGCCCCGCGTCGGCTCGTCGAAGAGCACGATCTGCGGCTGGGTGAGCAGCCATTTCGCCAGCACCACCTTCTGCTGGTTGCCGCCGGACAGGAAGCGCACCTCCTGATCGAGGCCGCGCGAGGACACCTCCAGCGTGCGGAGCACCCCCGGCACCTCCCGGCGCGACGCCGCGGTGCGTCCCGCGAACACGTTCCGCACCACGAGCAGGGCGTTGTCGAGGATCGACTGCCCCAGCGCGAGCCCCTGCGCCTTGCGGTCCTCGGAGACGAGGGCGAGTCCGGCGCGCACAGCCGCGCGTGGGCCGCCGATCCGCACCGGCTTCCCGTCGATCCGCACGGCGCCGCGGGTGAAGGCCTGGATGCCGAACACGCCCTCCACCAGCTCGGTGCGCCCCGACCCCTGGAGCCCGGCCACCCCGACGATCTCCCCCGCACGGAGCGTCAGCGACACCCCGTCCACGTAGGCGTTCCCGCAGCCGTCGAGCTCGAGTCGGGGCGCGCCGACCGCGGTGCCGGCCACCGGGTCGGGGAAGTACGACTGGATCGACCGCCCCACCATCCGGCGCACGAGCTCGTCGGTGGTCAGCGCCGCGGTCTCGTCCGTGGAGACGAGGGCGCCGTCCTTGAGGATCGTGATCCGGTCGCAGAGGTCGAAGATCTCCTTCAGCCGGTGCGAGACGTAGATGACGGCGACCCCTCGCGACGTGAGCCGGCGGATGATCGCGTACAGCAGCTCCACCTCGCGGTCGCTGAGGGCGGCAGTCGGCTCGTCCATCGAGATCACCTGCGCGTCGAACGACAGCGCCTTCACGATCTCGACGATCTGCTGCTCGGCCACCGTCAGCGAGCCCACCCGGGACTGCGGATCGATGAAGGAGACGCCGAGGTCGCTCAGCAGCTCCCCGGTACGCACGTTCATGGCCCGGACGTCGACGAGCCCCGCGCGCCGCGGCTCCCGGCCGAGGTAGACGTTCTGCGCGACCGTGCGCTCCGGGAGCAGGGTGAACTCCTGGAACACCGTGACGATGCCGGCGTCCATCGCCTGCCGCGGGTGCGCGTGGCGTACCTCCGCGCCCCGGTACGTGATCGTCCCCTCGTCGGCCGGCTGCACGCCCGCGATGATCTTCATGAGCGTGGACTTGCCTGCGCCGTTCTCGCCGACGAGGCCGTGCACCTCCCCCGGCCGCACGTCGAAGTCGATGCCCTTCAGCACCTCCACGCCGAAGAACGCCTTGCGGATCCCGGCCACCCGCAGCACCGGCTGCGTCGTCGTCGCGGTCATGCCCGCACCTCCGTCCAGCGGCCCTCGTGGGCGGCGGAATCGAGCACGGCCTCGGTCAGCACGGCCGCGCGGTGGCCGTCGGCGAACGTCGGCAGTCCGTCGGGGACGTCGCCCGCGATCGCGGCGTAGACGTCGGCGACGAAGCCGTTGAAGGCGTCCTGATATCCCATGGCGTGCCCGGCCGGGACACGCTGCAGCCGGGCGGACTCCGGGTCGGCCGCGACGGGGTCGCGCAGCAGCAGCCGCGACTCCTCCCGCATGCCGACCCAGAGCTCCTCCGGCCGTTCCTGCTCGAACCGCAGACTCTGCCGCGTCCCGTGCAGCTCCAGGGTGAGGGCGTTCTTCCGGCCCGCCGCCATCTGCGAGATGAGCAGCGTGCCGAGCGCCCCCGCCGAGGTCTCGACGAGCACGGCGACGATGTCCTCCGTGTCGACGGCTTGCCCTGCCCGCTCGGCGAAGACGCGGCGGGTACGGGCGCTCAGGGTGCGGATCCGGTCGCCCGTGACGAACTCGAGGAGGTCGCACAGATGCGAGCCGATGTCGGCGAAGGCGCGGGAGGCGCCGCCGGACGAGGAGCGCACCCGCCAGTCGTCGTCGGTGGGCCGCAGCATCCAGTCCTGCAGGTACGAGCAGTCCAGCGTGAGCAGCTCCCCGGCCTCACCACGGGCGATGCGCGCCCTGGCCTCGCGCACCATGGGGTGGTAGCGGTACACGAAGGGGACGGCCGCGACGAGCCCCGCCTCGGCGGCGGCCTCGGCGAGGGCGGCCGCATCGGCGGCGGTCGTCGCGAGCGGCTTCTCGCACACGACATGCTTGCCCGCCCGCAGCGCGCGGAGAGCGAGGTCGGCATGTGTGGCATTGGGGGTGCAGATGTGGACGACGTCGATGTCGTCGGCGTCCAGCAGGGCCTCCACGTCGTCGGCCCGTGCGGCGCCGAGCAGCTGCGCGGCTTCCCTGGCGCCCTGCGCGGAACGGGTGGCGACGGCGCGCAGGGCGCCGCCCGCGTCTCGAGCGGCCGTGCGGTGCACGCGAGCCATGAAGCCCCCGCCGAGGATCCCGGTTCGGATCGTCCCGAGACCGGTGTCAGTGACATCCGTTGTCATGGCGGCGAGTCTGACACAGCGACGAGGACTTTTGCTAGCCCTTCGTCAAAAGTTGTTTGTAACGAATCCGAAGTCGCACAGCCGACTGCGAGAAGTGCTGTGCTTTACTGACGCCATGGTTGACGTGCTGAGGCCGCTCGCGACGCCCTCCCCCGGGACCGGCGAGATCTTCCAGATCCTCCGCGACGGGCACGCGCGCACCAAGGCGGAGCTCGCCGCCCTCACCGGCCTCGCCCGCTCCACCGTCGCCTCCCGGGTCGACGCACTGCTGGCCGCCGATCTCCTCCGCCCCGCCGGTGAAGCGGTCTCGACGGGCGGCCGCCCTCCGGCCCGCGTCGCCTTCAACCCGCGCGCCGGCCTCGTCCTCGCCGTCGACCTCGGAGCCACGCATGCGACCGTCGCCGTGGCCGACCTCGCCGGCGTGATCCTCGACGCGCACACCCGCGCGATCGACATCGGCGACGGACCGGAGGCCCTCCTCGACGCGATCCTCGCGGAGGGGACGGCCCTGCTCGCCGCGACCGCCGACGGCCTGCCCCTCGTGGGCGTCGGCATCGGCGTCCCCGGCCCTGTCGAGCACTCCACGGGGCGCCCGACCAACCCGCCGATCATGCCGGGCTGGGACCGCTTCGACGTCCCCGGCTACGTGCAGCGCACGTTCGACGTCCCGGTCCTCGTCGACAACGATGTGAACATCCTCGCCCTCGGCGAGCAGGCCACGAGCTGGCCGCGGGTGGACGACCTCGTGTTCGTGAAGGTCTCGACCGGCATCGGCGCCGGCATCATCGCCGGCGGTCAGCTGCAGCGCGGGGCCCAGGGATCGGCGGGCGACATGGGTCACGTCCAGGTGCCGATGAGCGCCGGCTCGGGGCGGGAGCCGGGCGACGAACGGGATCTCGAGGCCCTCGCGAGCGGTTCGGCCCTCGCCGTCGCGCTGCGCGCCGAAGGTCACGACGTGCACAGCGCCTCCGACGTCGTCGACCTCGTCCGCGCCGGCAACGCCGCGGCCATCGAGGCCACCCGCCAGGCGGGTCGCGATGTCGGCGAGGTGCTCGCGACGGTCGTGAACCTGCTCAACCCGTCGATCATCGTGCTCGGGGGCAGCATCGCCCGCGCGGGAGAGCACCTGCTCGCCGGTGTCCGCGAGGTCGTCTACCGCCGCTCGATCCCGCTCGCCACCCAGCACCTCGCGATCGTGCAGTCGCAGGCGGGCGACCGCGCGGCGGTGCTGGGGGCGGCGATCATGGTCGCTCGCGAGGTGCTCTCCCCCGCGAACGTGGACCGCTACGTCGCCGCGAAGGGATCGAAGTCGGCGGGCAGCGCGCCCACCTGATCCAGCGTGCTCGCGACCTCCACGAACGTGCGCCGCGCTGCAGCCTCCTCGATCGAGAGGAGGGTGTCGAGCACGTGGTACCCGAACTCGCCGGTGGCGATGTGCGGTCGGTCCTCCGCGATCGCGCGCACCATGTCGAGCAGCCCGAGCCCGCGCCCCGCGAGCACCCCCTCGGGCGCGACATCGACGACCTCCTGCACCACCGGCTCCGGTGGCACGAAGTGCCGGGACAGCGGCCGGGTGATCGTGATCGGCCCGCCGAACGTGTTCGGGTCGGGGATGACGAGGGTGCCCTCGGTTCCCGTGATCTCCACGATGCCCTGCCGCACCAGCGGCGAGTCCGTGCTGTAGAGGCTCTGGGCCTGACCGCCGCCTTCGAAGTCCATCAGGACGCTGAGCGTGGACGGGATCTCGACCGGGAACTCCTCCCCGGCACGGTCGCCGACCTGCACGCGGCGGGTCGGCGACCCCTGCAGCCCGAGGGCGGCCACGGCGGCCACCGGCCCGAAGACGTGGACCAGGGTCGAGACGTAGTACGGCCCCATGTCGAGGAGCGGCCCCGCCCCCTTCGCGTAGAGGAACGCGGGGTTCGGGTGGAAGATCTCCGGTCCCTGCCACTGGAAGGTCGTCTGACCGAACAGCGGACGCCCGATGTCGCCGCGGGCGATCGCGCGCTTCGCGGTCTGCACACCGGGGCCGAGGACCGTGTCGGGCGCGACGCCGACACGGAGTCCGGCCGCTGCGGCCGTCTCCAGCAGGCGTCGCGCCTCCTCGCGGTCCACGCCGAGCGGCTTCTCGGTCCACACGTGCTTCCCGGCGGCGACGATGGCCTCCGAGACGGCGACGTGCGCGGCGGGGATCGTGAGGTTCACGACGATGTCGATGTCGGGATCGTCGAGCACGACCTCCACGCCCCCGGCCCGCGGCACACCGTACGCCGCGGCCTGCGCGCGCGCCCGCTCCTCGACGAGGTCGCCGATCGCCCGCACCTCCACGTCCGGGAAGCGCGTGAGGTTCTGCAGATACTGGTCGCTGATGTTCCCGGCGCCGATGAGGCCGACGCCGACGACACCACCCCCGCGCACCATCAGCGCGCCACCTCGGCGTCCAGGAAGACCCGGCTGCGCTCGATGGCGTCGAACAGGTCGCCGTCGTAGTGGTCGAACTCCACGATGGCGAGTTCGAGCGCGGGCGCGGCGGCGATGGCCTCCCGGAGCGGCACCGTCCCGTCGCCCGCGGGCACCTGATCGGCCGGCGGGTACGCATCCAGCAGCGCGGGGTCGAGGGTGCCGTCCTTCGCGTGCACCGCGATCACGCGCTCGCCGAGACGCTCCACGAGGGCCACCGGATCGACGCCGCCCCGAGCGACCCAGTAGAGGTCGACCTCCAGCACGACGCGCTCATCGAGGTGCTCCGCGAGGACCTCCAGCCCGGTCACCCCGTCGAACACCGCCTCCAGCTCATGCGCGTGGTTGTGGTAGCCGACCCGGACGCCGGCCTCGGCGCCGATCTCCGCCGCCTCGTTGAGCAGCCGGGCCGTCTCGACGATCTGATCGATGCGTTCCCAGCGCGCCGGCTCGGTGTAGGGATCGATCACCGTGCCCATGCCGAGCGCCTTCGCGGCCGCGAAGACCTCCGCGGGCGAAGGCACGGGGGCCGTGGTGCCGGAGCCGTCAGGGCGTACGAAGGTCGGCGTGGCCAGGAAAGCGTGCCCGGAGGGGGCGGTCAGTCCCGCGGCCGACACGGCGGCGGCCATGGCGTCCGCCCGGCGCACGAAGTCGTAGGGCTCGACCGCGGTGAACCCGCGCGCCGCCACCGCGGCGAGCGTGCCCTCGAGGTCGGCCTCCAGCTGCTCGCGGATCGTGAACAGCTGGAGAGAGGTCTGGATCGTCATCGGTCGTGCTCCTCGGTCGTCGGTGACAGGTGGGCATCGCGCCCCGGAGGCACGCTAGCACCGAATACCTCCACATGGAAGTTTTCTGTCGATAGACTCGCGACATGCCCGCCGCACCCTCCGACGACTCCGAACGCCCGCGTCCCCGCGGGACGTACGCCAAGGGCATCGCCCGCCGCCAGGAGATCCTGGACCGCGCGATCGAGGTGTTCGCGGCCCGCGGCGCCGACCGCACGAGTCTGCGGGCGATCGCGAAGGAGGTGGGGGTGACGCATGCCGCCCTCACCCACTACTTCGGGTCGCTGGAGGAGCTGCTCGTCGCGGTCTACGTCGAGAGCAACGCCCCGGGACGCAAGACCGAGCCGGAACCCGCGAACCCCGTCGAGGGGATGATCCGGTCGGCCAGGGCCAACCGCGAGGTCCCCGGTCTGGTGCAGCTGTACTCCACGCTCGTCGCCAGCGCGCTCGAGGAGGGCCATCCCGCCGCCCGCGCCTTCGCGACCGAGCGCTTCGCCCGCCTGCGGGCCGACATCGCCGAGACGGTCCGGGAGCAGCAGACGGACGGGCGCATCCGGGCGGACGTCGATCCTCTCGCGGTCGCCGCCCTCGTCGTCGCGGCCTCGGACGGCCTGCAGACGCAGTGGCTGCTGGACGACGCGGCTCCGCAGCACGAGGCCCTCGCCCTCCTCGACCGTCTGCTCCGCCCGGCGGACGACGCGGGCCGGGGCGACGTCCCCGAGGGCTAGGCTCGAACCGTGACGCCCGTGCCGCAGTCCCCGTACGCGAGGGCCCTCGGCGAGCGCCTCGCCGAGCTGCACCCCCGGCTCCGGACCTACTTCCAGGCGGTCCCGGACGGGATGGTCGGCGTCGGCGAAGGCACGTTCCAGCGCGTCGGCACGCCGCGCCGCGCGCTCTGGCCGCTCCTCCGCCGCCTCGAACGGCGCGGGGTGATCGCCGCCCGCTGGGAGCGCGACGTGCCCTTCCGCATCGAGAACCGCACCATCGCCTCCCGGGCGATCGCCGAGCGCACCTTCCGGTTCGCGACCGGGCCGTGGGTCATGCGCGACGCCGTCGCCCCGACGCGGCACGGCCGCATCGTCGACGAAATCGGCGAGCCCGGCCTCATCGCGGCCTGCTTCGATGTCGAGCCCCGCGCGGGCGCTCTGCACCTGACCAGTCGCGCGGTGGGCATCCGCCTCGGGCGCTTCCGGCTCCGCATCCCGCGGATCGTGGCTCCCGTGGTCCGGCTCGTCGAGCGCTGGGACGACGAGGCCGGTCGTCAGCGGGTGCGCCTGACGGTCGACGCACCGCTCCTCGGCCGCCTCTACGAGTACCGGGGCGACTTCGACTACGCCCTCGAACCCGATCGGAAGGACGACAGCGCATGAGCACGGACCGGGCGGTCATCGGCGGGGCCACAGGGTTCATGGGGCGATTCCTCACGGCACGACTCCGGGATGCCGGGCGCGAGGTCGTCACGATCTCCCGCTCGGGAAGCGACCTCACCTGGAGCGATCAGGACGGCATCGACGCCGCTGTCGACGGGGCCTCGCTCGTGGTCGGCCTCGCGGGAAAGAGCGTGAACTGTCGCTACACGCCACGCAACCGTGCCGAGATCTTCCGCTCCCGCCTGGACACGACCGCGGCCCTGAGCCGCGCCATCTCCCGCGCGGCCACCCCGCCGCCGCTGTGGATCAACTCCTCGACGGCCACGATCTACCGGCACGCGGAAGACCGGCCGATGACGGAGTCCTCCGGCGAGATCGGCACGGGCTTCTCGGTCGAGGTCGCCAAGGCGTGGGAGCGTGCCCTCTTCGCCGACACACTCCCCGGCACCCGCCGCGTGGCCCTCCGCACCGCCATCGTCCTCGGCGACGGCGGTGTACTGGAACCGCTCCGCACCCTCGCACGGCGGGGCCTCGGCGGCCCCCAGTACGACGGGTTCTGGCCGGTCGGTCCCGCGCGCCGCGCCGCCGGCACCGCGCACCTTCCCGGCGCCCGTCGTGGGCGACAGCGCTTCAGCTGGATCCACATCGAGGATGTGGCGCGCATCATCGAGTTCCTCGAACGGACCCCCGCCCTGGACGGGCCGGTCAACGCCGCCTCACCGCACCCTGTCGACAACGTCACCTTCATGGCCACCGTGCGCCGCGTGCTGGGAACGAAGATCGGCCCGCCGATGCCGCGCTGGATGCTCGAGCTCGGCGCCATCGGCATCCGTACCGAGACCGAGCTCGTGCTCAAGAGCCGCTGGGTCCTCCCCGAGAAGCTCACCGCCGCCGGCTTCACCTTCCGCTACCCGGACCTCGAGGAGGCCGTCTGTGCCTCGTTCGCCGCGGCGGACGCGAACGCCCGGACGTACGTGGCTTGACCGCGGTCGCGCGAAGAGCCCGTCATGCCGACTCCGGGAGCGCCGGGAACGTCCAGCTGCCGTCGAGCACCTCGGGGCGGGGGCGGTAGAGGCGGACGAGGTAGTTCCAACCCTCCGTGATCGGCAGCACGTTCGGCACCCCCTCCGGATGGTCGCCGAAGCGGACGGTGATCGTGCCGTCGTCGTTGCGGACGCCGGTGATGTCGTTGATCGTGTAGGCGTCGCGATCGTTCGGCTCGAAGAAGCCGTCCGCGTTGTACACCGAGATCGACCAGAAGCCGTCGACCGGAACCTCGCCGACCGTGAGCTCGTACCGGCCCACCGGCAGACGGGGGTCGACGCCGATGTAGCTCGCTTCGGATGACGGCAGCCCGCCCCAGCCCGCCGCCGTGCCGATGAGGTGCCGCACCGGGTCGACCTCGCCCTCGCTGCCGAACATGCGGTCGAAGCCTCGCAGGTTCCGCGCCAGCGCGAGCAGCGCCTGGCGGGTCTCGTCGAAGCTGACGGTGTCGTAGTCCGGCATCGTGAACGGCGTGGCCGACCCGCTGTGCAGCGCGATGCGGTCCTGCAGCGCCCCCACCTCCGCCACATCCGCCGGGTCCGCGGGGTCCACGAGGATGCGGACGGCCAGCACGACGTACGGAGTCCCGAACTGCGCCACCGTCAGCGTGTGCTCGCCCGCCTCGTGGAAGATCGCATCGACGTAGTGGTGCTCGTTGACGACCATCGCCGAGAGGTAGCGGTCGCCGTGCTCCGGGATGGTGAACGTCGCGCCCTCGCTGATGTCGAGGACCGCGAAGCTGTACAGGGTGTCCCGGTTCAGCCGGATCACGGTCTGCCGGTCGATCGCGGCCGGAGCCCTGTTGTGCAGGAACCGCTCCACACCCCCGGCCTCCTTCTGGAGGTCGCGCATCATGCGGTGGGTCTCGGCGATGGCGAAGTTGTCGACGTTCACGAGGATGCTCATGACGGCATCCTGGCAGGCTGGACCGCTCGGCGGCTAGGACGAAGGAAGAGCGTCGTCTCCCCGCTCCCGACGCCGCTTCTCGATCTCCTCGCGGAGCCGCCACTCCTCGATCTCGCGGTCGAGGTCCGCGATCTGCTGCTCGGTGGAGCGCACGTCGACCGGCGGCGCTGAGCGTGTGACCGTGGTCGTCGGGGCGGTCGGGCGCTCGGCGCGCCGCATCCGCGGAAGAGGGACGCCGGCGTCCCCGTACTCGCGGCCGATCGCGAACCACAGCGCGCTGCCGATCAGCGGCAGGAGGATCACGATGATGATCCAGACCATCTTCGGCAGGTACTTCACCTGCGAGTCGTCGCGCGTGATGATGTCGATCAGGGCACCGATCATCAGCGCGATGACCAGGAGCGAGAACAGGAACGGCATGGGTTCAGGGTAGACGACGCACGGGCCGGAGCCGAGGGTTCACGGCAGCAGGTGTCCGGCGGCGCGGAAGAGCTCGTACCACTCCGAGCGGGTGAGCACGACGTCCACCCCGGCCGCCGCCTCCTGCACGCGGTGCGGTGTCGTCGTCCCGAGCACGACCTGCATCCCGGCGGGGTGCCGGGTGATCCAGGCGGTGGCGATCGCGGTCGGTGTCACTCCATGGACTCCGGCCAGACGCTCGATCACCGCGTTGAGTTCGGGGTAGTCCGGGTGCCCGAGGAAGACGCCGCCGCCGAAACCGCTCTGGTAGGGCGACCAGGCCTGCACGGTGATGCCATGGATCCGGCAGTAGTCCACGACGCCGCCGCCGTCGCGGCCGATGCTCTGATCGTGCCCGGCCATGTTCGCGGCCACCGGCTGCGCGATGATCGGCGCGTGCGTGAGGGACAGCTGCAGCTGGTTCGCGACCAGGGGCTGCCGCACTGCGGTCTTCAGCAGCTCAATCTGCGAGGGCGTGTGGTTGGACACCCCGAACGCCCGGACCTTGCCCGATGACTCGAGGTGGTCGAAGGCGCGGGCCACCTCTTCCGGCTCGACCAGAGCGTCCGGCCGGTGCAGCAGGAGGACATCGATGCGGTCGGTGCGGAGGGCCGCGAGCGAGCCCTCCACCTGCCCGACGATGTGGTCGTAGGAGAAATCGAACATGCCCTGCGCCGGCACGATGCCGCACTTGGTCTGCAGCACGATCTCGTCGCGCTCCGCGCCGCCGAGCTGGAGGGCATCCGCGAATCGCGCCTCGCAGTGGTGCATCCGGCCGCCGTAGATGTCCGCGTGGTCGAAGAAGTCGATCCCGGCATCGCGTGCGGTCGTGTACAGCGCGCGGATCTGCTCGTCGTCGAGGCTGTCGATGCGCATCATCCCGGCGATCAGGGCCGGAGCGGTCGTCGATCCGAAGGAAACGGTCTTCATGCGCCCACGCTACTTCATCGCGTCCCGCCCGCCCGTGGCACGAGCGGGCCCCGCCTCAGGGCGCGCAGGGAAGCAGGCGCGTGACGGGGACGCCGAGGACCATCGCGATCCCCGCGACATCCTCCATCGTGAAGTCCGCGCGCTCCTCGAGGAGGTCTGCCAGGGCGGGAGGTGCGATCCCGGCCTGCTCCGAGAGGTCCATGAACGACACTCCGGCGTGCAATCGCGCCGCCTCCACCGCTGATGCCATCAGATGACGCAATTCTGTCCCCATACGCCTACGGTACCGCCACGCACGGACACCCACACTCCTATAGCCCACCAATATGACGGCATCCTGCTGTCGGCCCGCTGCTAAGGTGAGCCGGATGAAGACACCAGCCGAGCAGTTCAACGAGGCGATCGGTCGTCAGATGCGGGCGGAGATCGCGGCGGCACGCAGCAGCATCGCCGCCATGGCGCGCGACGTGGGCATCGCCCGGAGCGCGCTGGACAACTACGTGACGGGCAAGCGCGCCATTCCCGTCCCTGTGGTCTACGCGGTGTGCGCCACGCTCGGGATCGAGCCGCACGTCCTCGTCGCCCGGGCCGAGGAGCGCCTGGCCGCCGACGGCATGTCGGCGATCATCACCCCCTTCCGGCGCCGCACCGATGTCGCCACCCCGCGCGACAATACCCGCGAGGTCGCCTTCGAATCCGGATCCGCCCGCGAGACGGACACCGACGACCTCTACGAGTAGACGACACCGACCGGACGGAGGCCCATGCAGCATCTCCTCCGTCTGGCCGACGATCTCGGTCTCCGCGTGATCGAACGCACAGGTCCCACCCCCGGAGGCTTCCAACCCGTCACCGGGACCATCCGGCTCGCTCCGGGGATGAGCCGGCGTACCGCGCGCAGCGTGCTCGCCCACGAACTCGGCCACGCCCACCTCGGCCATCAGCCCACACGGCAAGCCACCTTCCGCGCGCGACAGGAGCGGCAGGCCGATGAGTGGGCCGCGCGATGTCTGATCACGCCCGCGGCGTACGCAGCGGCGGAGCAGCTCCGCGGCACCCACCTGGCCAGCCTGGCGTTCGAACTCGACGTGACGATCGAGATCGTCCTCGCTTTCCAGCGTGTGCTCCTCCGGAAGAACCCGTCCGAGTCCGCCGCCTGATGATCGGGGACGGCGGGGGACGCTGGTTGAATGACCTCATGGCCTTCCTCGTCACCCCCGCCCCCGTCACTCTCACCGGCGAGCTCGTCGAGCTCCGCCCTCTCGACCGGTCGCACGTCGACGGACTCGTCGAAGCGGTCACCGAGGGCGACCTGTGGAAGACGGCCTGGTACACCTCGGTTCCGGCGCCCGACGGCGTCGCGGCTGAGGTCGACCGCCGCCTGGGCCTCGTCGCCACCGGCGAGATGGTGCCCTTCACGGCCTTCGACAGCGCCGGTCGCGTGCTGGGCCTCACGTCGTACTACGACATCGTCGCCGACGTCCCCCGGCTGCACATCGGGTACACCTGGAACCGCCCGTCCGCCCATGGCACGGGCACCAACGCGGAATCGAAGCTGCTGCTCCTCCGCCACGCCTTCGAGACGCTGGGGGTGTTCCGGGTCGGGCTGACGACCCAGTGGGTGAACTTCCAGTCCCGCGCCGCGATCGAACGGCTGGGAGCGAAGCAGGACGGTGTGATGCGGGCCATGAGCCGCTACCGCAACGGCGCACTCCGCGACAGCGTGGAGTACTCCATCATCGAGCCGGAATGGCCCGCGGTGCGGGCGAACCTCGAAGCGAGGCTCGCCCGGCGACGGTGAGCGCGGGGCGCCGCCCCGCGCTGGTCACTCGGTCGGGCTGCCGGTCCAGTTCTTGGAGCGACGCGTGGCAGAACCGCGCTGACGCATCGCGAACCCGAGAGCCAGCGAGACGAGCAGGATGCCGCCGACGAAGGTGAGCGCGGCGAGCGTGTCCGGCATCTCGTGGGCGATCCCCAGCAGCCAGAAGCCTCCGAGGAACATGATCATGAAGAAGAGGAAGCTGAGGATCACGGGATCTCCTGTCGTCGGTGCTCTACCAGGATAGCCCGGACCCGGAAAGGCCCTGTGCCGCCGCCCGGATCTCTGGTGGAGTCGGAGCATGGACACCTCCCTCACCGCCCTCGCGATCTCCTGCACCCTCAAGCCCTCCCCCGCGTCGTCGAGCTCCGATCTGCTCGCGCGTCAGCTGCTCGATGCCCTTACCGAGCACGGGGTGACGGGTGACCTCGTCCGTGCCGTCGACCTCGACATCCGTCCCGGCGTCGAGAAGGACATGGGCGACGGCGACCAGTGGCCGGGCCTGCGTCAGCGCGTCCTCGATGCCGACATCCTCGTCTTCGTCACGCCGACGTGGATGGGACAGCACTCGAGCGTCGCCCAGCGCGTGCTGGAGCGCCTGGACGCCGAGCTCGGCGAGACGGACGAGCAGGGCCGCCCGATCCTCTTCGACAAGGTCGCGATCGCCGGTGTCCTCGGGAACGAGGACGGCGCGCACCACATCTCCGCGATCCTCTTCCAGGCGCTGAACGACATCGGCTACACGATCCCGGCCCAGACGTCGGTGTACTGGAACGGCGAGGCCATGCAGACCGTGGACTACAAGGACCTCGACGAGACCCCGGAGGCCGTGAGCTCCGCGATCGCGACCGCGACCCGCAACGCCGCGCACCTCGCCCGGCAGCTCACTGCGCAGGCGTACCCCGCCGAGTAGCGGAGGCGCTCAGTCGGCGGGACCGTCGACGACCTCGTCCACGAGGCTGATGCCTCCCGACGAGCTCGCCTCGACCATGAGGGCCTGGATCCACTTCACGTTCAGCTCCGGCGTCTCCGGCTCCGAGAAGGTGAAGCGCAGCGGGATCGACGGATGCAGCCAGATCGTCGAGCGTCCCGGCACGTCGCCGTCGGGGTGCTTCCAGGACAGTGTGAAGCTCTCGTTCCGGCGGAGTTTGGTCGCGATCGCGACCTTCAGATGGGCCAGGGCGCGGTCCTCGATCTGGATCTCGCTGCCGGAGCCGTACTGCATGGTTCCCATCCCACGACTCTACGGCCCCGAGCGAGCGGGACGCGAGGAGCGACACTCGCGCGCGTCTGGTGTCAGCGGTGGAGAACCGCGCTCACCGCTGCCGTCAACCCGCGGCCCGACGCTGGAGGAGCTGGCGGACATGCGCCTCGATCTCCGCGTCGTCGACGAAGCCCATGCGGGCGTACGGGGATTCCGCCGATGCCGCCGGAGCTGCCGGGAGGCTGACGGGCGCTGCCGGCGCCATCTCCTCGGCGCGGGCACGGAGCGCGGCGACCCGAGCGGCCTTGCGGCGCTCCTCCTGCGCATCGATCTCGGCGCGAGCCGCCTGTGCGCGCGATCCCGACACCGACACCATCGGCTCCGGGAGCGGGCGCGGGGTCCAGGTGGCGGGGCCCTGGTCATGCAGGGCCGGAGCGATCCTCTCCGCGACGGTCTCGACGGCAGCGGGCTCCGGACGACGGGCAGCACGCACAGCGACCGCCGCCATCCGCTGCAGGACGATGGTGGCGATGAGGGCTGCCACCCCACCGCTCCAGAGGAGCACGGCTCCCCCGGTGGCCAGGAGCTGCCAGATGCCGAGCCCGACCGCGGCGAGGCCGACGACGAGCGCGCCGGTCGCCGTCAGCCGCACGCGTCGGCGGGCACGGGCGCGACGGATCACGGGATCGGCGCGCGTGGCGGCGAGTTCCTGGCGGAGGGCCTCGAGCTCCGCGGCTTCCCGCTGGGCCTGCAGCCGCTTCGCGAGCTTCTGCTGGGCCACGACGGTACGGGCGTTGAGCTCCATGTGCACCTCACTGGGCGTCTCGCTCGTCTCGGCGAGGATCCGCAGCGCCTGGTTCAGCCGCACGGCGTTCCGCTCGGCCGCGTTGTACTGGAAGCGCCCGCGCCAAGAGGGCAGCAGGTACAGCATCCACAGGAGCACGGCGACGAGCACGATCACTCCCCCGCTCAGCACCGGCCCGTCCATAGGACAACGGTAACGGCGGCGGACCGGCCGCGCCGTGCAGTCGGGGCGCGTGTCGCGGCGTGTCCTTCCGCAACAAGCGATGTCAGAGGCTGATGCGGTCCGCCGGCGGGATCGTGGCCGCGTGCGGCGGCACCTGTCCGTGGATCCACCGGGCGAGCACGCCCTGCGGAACCTCCTCCTGCGTGAGGGCGAAGGCGTAGTGGTCGCGCCAGTCCCCGTCGATGTGGATGTATCGCCGGCGCAGCCCCTCGTACCGGAAGCCGAGCTTCTGGACCACGCGAAGGCTCGCGGCGTTCTCGGGCCGGATGCAGATCTCCATCCGATGCAGCCCGTACTCCGTGAAGCAGGCGTCCGTGGCGAGCGCGACCGCGGTCGGGGTGATCCCCCGCCCCGCGAAGCGCTCACTCACCCAGTAGCCGATCGTCGCCGAGCACAGCGAGCCCCGGGCGACGCCCCAGACGTTCAGCTGCCCGGCGACCTCACCGTCGTACTCCATGACGAACGGGTAGCCTCCGCCGTCCCGGTACTGCTGGAGCAGCCGACGGATGCTGACCCGCATGTCGAAGGAGACCGCCCCGTGCGGGATCGTCGCCTCCCACGGCTGCAGCCACGCGCGGTTCGCGAGCAGCTCCTGCTGCAGAGGTCGCGCGTCCTTCGTCCGGATCAGACGCAGCTCGACCGGTCCGTGCCGCATCCCCGTCGACAGCTCCACGCCGCACCTCCGACGACCGCGAGGCGCCTAGAGGCGCTCCGCGAAGTCCTTGAGCCAGGGGCGCAGCTCCGAGCCCAGGTCGTCGCGGTCGGCCGCGAGCTGCACGATCGCCTTGATGTAGTCCACGCGGTCGCCGGTGTCGTAGCGGCGGCCTCCGAAGACGACGCCGACCACGCCGGGACCGCCGTCCGCCGTCGCGAGCTCCTGCAGCGCGTCGGTGAGCTGGATCTCTCCGCCCTTGCCGGGCTCGGTCCGCTCGAGGATCTCGAAGACCGATGCGGGGAGCACGTAGCGTCCGATGATCGCGAGGTTGGACGGGGCGTCCTCCTTCGCGGGCTTCTCGACGAGGCCCGTGACACGAACCGCGTCCGACCCCTCGATCGGCTCGACGGCGGCGGCCCCGTACATGTGGATGCTGTCCGGGTCGACCTCCATGAGGGCGATGACGGCGGCGCCCGTGCGCTCGTGCTCCGCGATCATCTCCGTGAGCAGCGGGTCGCGCTCATCGATGAGGTCGTCGCCGAGCAGCACCGCGAACGAGCTGTCGCCGACGTGCGTCCGAGCGCGGAGCACGGCGTGGCCGAGACCCTTGGGCTCGCCCTGGCGGACGAAGTGGATGTCGGCGAGGTCGCTCGACTTCATCACGCGCTCCAGGCGACCCGTGTCGCCCTTCTCCATGAGCTTCACCTCGAGCTCCGGCACGGAGTCGAAGTGGTTGGAGATCGCGTTCTTGTTGCGCCCGATGATCACGAGGATGTCCTCGATCCCGGCGTTCGCCGCCTCCTCGACGACGTACTGGATCGCCGGCTTGTCGACGACGGGGAGCATCTCCTTCGGCATCGCCTTCGTCGCGGGCAGGAATCGTGTCCCCAACCCGGCAGCGGGAATGACAGCCTTGATCTTCTCGTGAGCCATTCCCACAGCCTACCGGTGGGGGCCGCCCTAGACTCGGACCATGGCTAACGACGTCGAGCACGCCAAGCGAGCCCTCCGCGCGGAGCTGCGCGAGCGGCGTCAGCTTCTGTCCGATCCGCAGCGCGAAGCCGCTGCCACGGCGATCGGCGAACGGCTGGACGCCCTCGTCGACGAGCTCGGCGCCCGCTCCGTCTCCTGCTTCCTCTCCACCACCACGGAGCCGGGCACCAGGGAGTTCGTCACCCGCGCGGTCCGCCGCGGGATCCGGGTCCTTCTCCCGGTCACCCGCTCCGACGGACTGCTGGACTGGGCGGTCGCCGACGACACCGACGAGATCGCGGAAGGCCTGCACGGGCTGCCCGAGCCCACCGGCGAGGTGCTCGGGCCGATCGCGGTGAACGACGTCGATCTGATGATCGTCCCCGCCGCCGCCGTCGACCGTTCGGGGATGCGCATGGGCTGGGGCCGCGGCTACTTCGACAAGACCATCGGCTCCATGGAGAAATGCCCTCCGGTGTACGCGGTGATCTATGATTCCGAGGTACTCGACGAACTGCCGCGCGAGGTGCACGACCAGCCGGTCGACGGCATCGTGACCCCGTCGCAGACGCTGCATCTGTCGCCTCGGCGACGCTGACCCGCAAGGACCGCCATGCCCACCTACGCCTATGCCTGCACCGCGTGCGGGCACCAGTTCGACGCCGTCCAGCGCTTCTCCGACGACGCGCTCACGGTCTGCCCCGAGTGCGGTGGCGCGCTGCGCAAGCAGTACGGCTCGATCGGCGTGACCTTCAACGGCTCCGGCTTCTATCGCACGGACTCGCGCGCCAAATCCGGGGGTTCGAAGGATGCTTCGGCATCATCGAAGTCGGATTCGACGACGAGCGCCAAACCGGCTGCTGCGTCGACTCCCGCCTCGAACTGAGGCCCAGTCGACTTGGGGGTTTCCATGCTCAAAGGATTCAAGGACTTCCTGCTCCGCGGGAACGTCATCGATCTGGCCGTCGCGGTCGTCATCGGCACCGCCTTCACGGCCGTCGTGACGGCCGTGGTGAACAGCATCATCAACCCGCTCATCGCGCTCTTCCTCAAGGCCGATGCGGCCGGGAACTTCGGCATCCCTGTCACCAACATCTACGGCGAAGAGGTCGTCTTCCCGATCGGCGACCTGATCTCGGCGATCATCAGCTTCCTCGCGGTCGCCGCGGTCGTCTATTTCGTCTTCGTGCTGCCGATGAACACCTTCAAGGCGCACGTCGAGGCACGCAAGGGCACGCCCGCCGAGGAGCCGGAGGAAGAGCCGGCCGCCGCGACCGAGGCGGAGCTGCTCGTCGAGATCCGCGATCTGCTCAAGACCCAGCAGGGTCCGCGCGGCGTCTGACCGCACCGCGCTCACGACCCACGGCTCTCCTCGGAGGGCCGTGGGTCTTTCTCGTTCCGGGTGCGGGCGCCTCAGTAGTGCGGAGGCACGTCGCGGAGGAGCTGGTCGTCATTGGGCCCCTTCGGGTCACCGGGGGCGGACCGGCGCGGCGCCTGGCCCTCCGGGACCTCCGGCGCCGGGTCGCTGCCCTCGACCGGCGTCAGGCGCGCCCGCCGGGAGCCCGGCACCCGGACGACCCGCTGACGCGGCTCGTCACGGCCGTCAGTCATTCCGGTGGTCGCCGAGGTCGAGGGGCTGCGTGTCGTTCTCCGCGCGCGGGGCCGACTCCGAGATGCCGAGCACCGTCGCGATCCGGGACGCCACGGTGCGCGGGTCGCTGTAGAGGTCGAACGCGTGGACGCGGACGTAGTGCCAGCCGAGGCGGCGGAGCACATGCGGGCGCAGCCGGAGCGTCTCGCGCAGGGACTCCCCCCGGGACTCCGGATCGGACTCGATCACGACGGCCTTGCCGTTGTGCTGCGCCACGAGCGGCAGGAGCCCTCGGTAGTCGACGTCGACGGAGGCCCCGAGACGCCTGAGCTCCCTGGCCAGCGCGAGCGTGAGCGGGTCGGCCAGATCCTCCAGGCGCGCGTCGCGGGCGCGGGCCGCGAGACCGCCGAGGATCGACATGAGCGTGGCCGCGCCGTGCTCGAGACGCCCGTCGTCGAAGGCCGAGGGGCGGATGGACGAGACGATCACCATGGAACGCCGCGCCCGGGTCATCCCGACGGTCAGCAGCCGCTCGCCGTCCGGCGTCGACAGGTCGCCGAAGTCGCTGAGGACGCGGCCGTGCTTGGTGAGCCCGAAGCCGAGCGAGAAGATGACGCGGTCGCGGCTCTCGGCGACGGACTCCTCGAGCGTGAGCACGGCGAACGGCTCCGCGGTGTCGCGGGCGACGAAGTCGGCGACGTCGGAGCGGCCGGCGAAGGCGGCGGTCACGGCGGCCCGCACGCGCTCCGCGTGGCGGGTGCTGGCGGTGACCACCATGAGCGACTCCGTCGGGCGATGCACCGCGTGCTCGACGACGAGCGTGACGACGCGGGCGACCTCGGCGTCCGGGCTCTCGACGGCGCCAGACACGGGATCGGGCGTCCCGGTGCCGCCTTCGACGTAGTCGACGGTGAGGCTGCCGCGGCCGAGGTACGACCCCGCCCACGGAAGGGAGACGATCTCGCCGCCGTAGAACGCGTCGTTGATGAGCTCCGCGAGATCCTCGCCGCCGGCACGGTAGCTCCGGGTCAGCGTCATCACGGGGAACAGCTCGGACAGCCGCTCGAAGACGGAGACCTCGTCGAACGGGACCTCCTCCTCCCAGTCCTCCGCGGGGTCGACCGCGATGCGGAAGGGAGAGGGCCGCTGCGTGACCGGGTCTCCGAAGGCGACGACCTGCCGGGCACGGCGGATCGCCGGGGCCGCCTCGGCGAGGTTGATGGCCGCGGCGTCGACGAGGAGCACGGTGTCGAACTCCACCGCGTCCGGGATCTCCGGGACGAGGTAGGGCGACGAGATCCAGACCGGAGCCAGGACGTCGACGAGCGTCGGTGCGGCGCTGACGACCTCGGCGGCCGTCGTCGCGGACTGGGTCAGGGCCCGGCGCAGGTTCTGCGACTGCTCGGGCTCGTCGACGATGGCGATGCGCCACTGGTTCGCGAGTTGCCAGGCGAGCAGCGGTCCCGCCATCGCCGCGTGCGCCTCGTCCACCAGACGGAAGTCGCGCTCGAGGCGGTCGACCACGGCCGTGTTCGCTCCGAGCAGCGCCCGGTTGTCCTGCAGCGCGCGCTCGAGAAGGGACTGCCACCAGGCGAACTCGAGCTCGTCCCCCACCCGGGCTTCGGAGACGTGGCGCACCGAGAGCTCGGTCAGCAGCGGCTCCAGGCCGAGGAGGGCGAGCTTGTCACGCAGCTGCGCGCGCTCGACGAGGTTCTCGAAGACGTCGGACTTCGCCGCGAGGCCCGCGAGCATGCGCACGAGTCGCGCGACCGGCAGCGAGGACAGCGGCTCGCGGCGGCCGAGAGCGGCATCCAGCTCGGCCAGCTCGGCCTCCACCCGCTGCCAGGAGGCGAACACGTCGGCGAGGCCGAGCGGGATCTCCGGCGCGACGCCCGCGTCGACGTAGCGCTGCCACTGCGTGCGCTGGGTCTGGATGCGCAGCAGCGCCTCGTGCATCTCCGTCACGTGCACGCCGGGGCGGACGTACTCCTTGGCGAGACGGCGGAGGCGGCGACGGTTGGCTCCGGACATCCCGGGCGCGTCCCGGCGCGAGCCGTGCGCCTGGATGAGCTCCCCGAGCGGACGCTCGAACACCGTCGGGCTGAACCGGTCCAGGGTGTCGCGGATGCCCTGCAGCAGCTCGAGGTAGTCGCCGAGCTCGTCGATCGTCGAGAACGGTCGCATGTGCGTCTGCGCGATGAGCTCGTAGCCGCGCTCCAGCAGGGCGGGCACGCTGACGGCATGGAGGCGCCCGGCGAGCTCGTGGGCGGCGCGGGCGGCTTCGGTGCTGCCGAAGGTCACGCCGTACCAGGGCGAATCGTTCGGGCCGACGCGGAACTCGCCGAGCCGCGCGGCGTGCGCCAGGGCGGCGGCCGCGTCCCTGCGGTCCTTCGCGAGCCGGCGCAGGGCGTCCACACTCAGGCGGGCCGTGGTCGACGGCGGGACCGGCAGCGACGCGAGGCGGGTGAGGTGCCTGGTCGCGTCCAGGACGGAGGCGTCGAGGCCGGGGATCGGGACGGTCAGAGCGTCGCGGTAGTCGCGGAGCACCGTGCGCAGCCGCACGAGCGCGTCGTCGACCTCGCTCACCTTGGGCGCGGTCGCCTTCTCGTTCCTGCCGATCGCCCGGACGAGGTCGCGGCGCAGGCTCGCCGGGGACACCGCGAGGCTGTCGAGGCCGATGCCGGCGAGGCGGTGGCGCACGCCGTCGAGCGTCGACCGGCGCGCCGAGACGACGAGCACCTTCTTGCCGGCACGGACGAGCTCGCCCAGCGCGTTGATGACGGTCTGCGTGCCGCCGGTGCCCGGCAGCGTCGCCACGGTGAGGGAGTGACCGGCGGTGATGCGGGCCAGCACCGCCTCCTGCTCGGCATCGGCGTCGAGGAGGAGCGTGTCCGAGGCGGGCGCGCGGTCGTCGGGGCCGATGTGGTGAGGAACGGCCCGGGGTGCCGTGACCTGCTCGCGATCGCCGACGTGGCCGCCGAGGGCGTTGAGGACCGGGTGGTCGAGGGTGCCGCCGTCCTGGGCCATGGCACCCGCGACGTCGGCGAAGGTGGAGACGACGAGTCGAGGCTCGACGGAGAACGTCTCGATCGATCGGGTGAGACCGCGAAGGCGGTCGATCACCGGCTGCGGCTTGAAGATGCCGCCGTCGTAAGCGAGCGCCGCGAGGGCTGTGGCGTCGAGCGACAGCCCGAAGTGCTCGCGGGCGACCCGGACGAGCTCCGGATTCACCTCGAAGGCGCCCTGCAGCTTGAGCTCGAAGTCGGTGTGATGGCGGCGGATCGCGAGGGGTCGCAGCAGGACAGGGGCGGCGAAGGTCGCCCCGCCGATGCGCCACCGCGCGACACCGACGGCGAGGTGCACGGCTTCGATCCCCCGGACCGTGCGCAGCTCGGTGTTCTTGGCCGTGATCCGCTCGGCGGCCAGCCGCGCGGTACGCAGACCCACCTCGTCGCGGAAGAGGTTGGACAGCAGCGTCGACTTGCCGGTGATGAACTGCGGGAGGCTACCCGGGTGCGCCTTGGAGATGTCGATGCCGGATTCCGGCCCGTCGCGGAAGCTGCTCAGCGGCGAAGGACCGCCCAGATCGGCGGCTTCGGCCCGCAGGCGCGTGCGCTCGGCCTCGGCGGCGTGCGCGATGCCGACTCCGGTGGACGAGTCGTGCAGGTCGCCGAGGGACACAGCGTTGTCCACCGCTGTGCTGTTCGCAGACCTGCTTTCCCGTCGCCACACACTCACACCCTAGGCGCGACACCGCCGGAGATCGGTATCCACGGCGGGTTTCCGGTGAAAAACAGCCGGTACGACGCCCGCTCGGACTGCTCCTCCCCGGACGGTCGTGCGCTCACGTTGCCCACGGAACGCGCGACCGGGCCGGCGACCGGTTCTCTCGTGTCGAGCGGGCCGGTCAGGATGGGGACATGACTTTCCGCTATGACTTCGCTCCGACGCCCTTCGGCGATGCCCTCGCGGTCTTCTCCGACGAGGGCATCGTGCGCTTCGACCTCTCCGAGTCCGCAGACCCGCAGGTGCCCTGGCTGCTCGAGAGCGTGTCGCGGCAGCTCGGTGCCGTCCCGGAGCCCGAGCCCGGCGCCGCCGACGAGCTCGTCCCGCTCCTCGATGCCTACTTCGACGGCGAGCCCGTGCGCTTCGACGAGCACGTCCGCCTCGACTGGCGCCTCATGGACGGATTCCACCGGGCGGCGCTGCACACCGTGTGCGACATCCCCTGGGGCCAGACCCTGAGCTACGGGGAGGTCGCGGTCCTCGCCGGCCACCCGGGGGCCGCGCGCGCCGTCGGGACGGCGTGCCGCCTCACGCCGTTCTCGATCATCGTGCCCGTGCACCGGGTCGTGCGATCCGACGGCTCCGCGGGGCACTACGGCGGCCATCCGGAACGGAAGCGCTTCCTTCTGGACCTCGAGTCCCGATGAATCCCGCTCCTGGGGTGCGGGCCCGGCGAGTAGGCCGCCGGGCCCGCACCCGAGGAGGTCGCGTCAGTGGTCGACGGCCTTCTCCGCGCCGAAGCCGGTGAGCGAGCGCACCTCCATCTCGGCCGCCAGCTCGGGAGACTCGCGCCGCGTGCTGGTGACGGTCCCGAGCCAGCCGAGCGCGAACCCGAGCGGTATGGACACGATGCCCGGGTTGTTCAAGGGCCAGACGGCGATGTCGATCCCCGGGATCATCGACGTCGGCGTGCCGGAGAACACGGGCGACAGGATGATGAGGATGATCGCTGAACCGAGCCCGCCGTACATGCTCCACACCGCGCCCCGCGTCGTGAACCGGCGCCAGAACAGCGAGTAGAGGATCGTCGGCAGATTGGCCGATGCCGCAACCGCGAAGGCGAGCGCGACGAGGAACGCGATGTTCTGCCCCTGCGCCCCGATGCCGCCGACGATCGCGAGGATGCCGATGACGATCACGGTCCGGCGAGCGACCCGCACCTCGCCATTGGGATCGGTCTCGACCGGCTTCCCCGAGGCGTCCTTGCGCCCCTTCTGGATGACGTTCGCGTAGATGTCGTGGGCGAACGACGCCGCCGCGGTGATGGTGAGTCCGGCGACGACCGCGAGGATCGTGGCGAACGCCACCGCGGAGATGAACCCGAGGAGCACCGGACCGCCGAGCTTCAACGCCAGCAGCGGCGCGGCGGAGTTCACTCCCCCGGGGGCCGCGGCGATCACATCGGCGCCGACGAGCGCACCGGCTCCGTAACCGAGCACCAGCGTGAGCAGGTAGAACCCGCCGATCAGCCAGATCGCCCACACCACCGAACGCCGTGCCTCCTTGGCCGTCGGCACGGTGTAGAAACGCATGAGCACGTGCGGCAGACCCGCAGTGCCGAGCACGAGGGCCATGCCCAGCGACAGGAAGTCCCACGGGTTGGCGCCGTACTGCAGACCGGGCGCCAGGACCGCCTCACCCTTGTCGGAGTTGGCCACCGCTGCCTCCAGGAGGGTGTTCAGGCTGAAGCCGTTGATCGCGAGGACCCAGATGGTCATCGCCAGGGCACCGCCGATGAGGAGCACCGCCTTGACGATCTGCACCCAGGTGGTGCCCTTCATGCCGCCGATGAGCACGTAGACGATCATGAGGATGCCGACGACGGCGATGACGACCGACTGCCCGACGCGCCCGTCGATCCCGAGCAGCAGGGACACGAGGCCGCCCGCCCCCGCCATCTGCGCGAGGAGATAGAAGAAGCAGACCGCGAGCGTGGTGATCGCCGCCGCCATCCGCACCGGGCGCTGCTTCAAGCGGAACGAGAGCACGTCCGCCATCGTGAACTTGCCGGTGTTGCGCATGAGCTCCGCCACGAGCAGCAGCGCCACCAGCCAGGCGACGAGGAATCCGATGGAGTAGAGGAATCCGTCGTACCCGTTGATCGCGATGGCGCCGCAGATGCCGAGGAACGACGCGGCGGAGAGATAGTCGCCGGCGATCGCGAATCCGTTCTGGGGCCCGGTGAAGGAACGACCGGCTGCGTAGTAGTCAGCGGCCGTCTTGTTGTTCCGACTGGCGCGGATGACGATGAACAACGTCACCGCGACGAAGGCGAGGAAGATCGAGATGTTGAACACCGGATTGATGTCGAGTGCCACATCCTCGGTGGCCGTGCGGATGATGGTCATGCGTCCGCCTGCGCCTTCTCGAGTTCTTCGCGGATCTCCGATGCCAGCGGATCGAGCTTCCTATTCGCGAATGCGACATACGCCATCGTGATGGCGAATGTCGTCACGAACTGTCCGAGCCCGAACAGCAGCCCCACGGTGATATCCCCCCAGACGCGCTGCGCCATGAAATCGCGGGCGAATGCCGCCAGCAGCACGTAGACGAAATACCACACGAGGAAGAACGCGGCGAGGGGGAAGATGAAAGAGCGCTGCGTCCGTTTCAATCGCAGGAATCGAGGGGATTGCTCGACGGCGACGTAATCGATCGCACCGTTCTGAGGGGTCGGAACCTGTTCGCTCATGGGGCCTCCTTGCCACATGTCCGCTGCACGCGCGGCTGTCGCCGCCCGAGTGGTAGGGTCGACGCTACGAAACGGGGAACGGTGCCGTCACCCCCGAAAGTAGGTATTCGTGAGCTCTCCGATCACCGTCGAATCCGAGGCGGAGCTCGTCGCCAACGCGGTGCGCGAGCTCGCGCGGCGCACGCGCTTCCCCGTCGCGTTCGGCGGGCTGATCGAAGAGGGCGTCGTGAGCGTCACGAGCATCGTCGGCGCCCGCACGCGTGCTCTCGACGGGCTCCGCGTGCGCCCCGAGCGCGGCCTCGGCGGGCGGGCGATGATGGAGCTGCGCCCGCGGATGACGAGCGACTACGGCTCCTCCCGCCAGATCACCCACGACTACGACGTCTTCGTGCTCGGCGAAGGCCTGCGGACGCTGCTCGCCCTGCCGATCGTCGTCCAGGGGCGCCCGCGCGGCGTGCTCTATGCCGGCGCCTGGGCCGAGGAGAGGATCGGCGGCGTGACGACGGCACCGGCGATGCAGGTCGCCCAATCCGTCGCCGATGAGCTGCGCATCCGGGACGAGGTGCAGCACCGTCTGCGGGCCGCGTCCCCGTCGCCCGCAACGGTCGCGCCGGCCCAGCGCGAGGAGTTGCGGGAGAGCTTCGCCGAGCTGCGCAGCATCGCCGCCACCGTGGACGACGCCGGCATCCGCGCGCGGCTGGCGCAGGTCGAGCGCCGACTGCTGACCCTCGCCGGTGACGACCTCCCGACGACGACCGGTCCCGTCCCCGTCATCCACCTCTCCCCGCGCGAGACCGACGTCCTCGCGTGCGCCGCCCTCGGATCGACGAATGCGGAGATCGCCGCGCACCTCGGTCTGCGGGAAGGCACCGTCAAGGCCTATCTCGGCACCGCGATGTCGAAATTGGACGCGTCGACGCGGCATGCCGCCGTGACCAAAGCACGTCGCGCGGGCCTGCTTCCCTGAATCGGCATTCTCCACGACCGCGTCATACGGGGCCATGAAGGAGCGGCCTTTGTTGTGCGCATTCCCGCCGCCGCGATAAAGTCGCCGTCATGGCGAGACGAATTGTGCACCAGCTGGTCGACGATATCGACGGCACCGTCCTGGAGGTCGGAGAAGGCGAGACCGTGCATTTCTCGCTGAACGGCACCTCCTACGAGATCGATCTGAATTCCGCGCACGCCGAGGAATTGCGTCAGGCCCTCGAGCCGTACATCACGGCCGGGCGTCGGGCGGGATCCGGTGCGTCCACCGGCGGAGGGCGCTCCTCGTCCTCCGCCTCGTCGCGGAAGCGGCCCTCACGCAACCCCGAGGTCGCGGCTATCCGCGCCTGGGCGAAGGAGAACGGGTACACGCTCTCGGAGCGGGGACGAGTTCCGGCCCCCATCCTGGACGCGTACCGCGCCGCTCATTGATCCGGTCCCGCCCCACCTCACGGTCGGGCGGGATCTTCGTGTACGCCCTGCGTGGCCCACGGCTCGTCACGCAGGGTGATCTCCTCCGTCATGTCCTGGAGGAACCGGATCACCACATCGCGCTCCGCCGCCGACAACCGCGCGGCCGCGTAGAAGCGCTTGGCCTGCTGCCGCCCGACCGTCTCCATCGCGGCGTGCCTGGTCTCCGGAGTGATCGTGATCGCGAGGGCTCGTCGGTCGGTGGGATGCGGCGAGCGCCGGATGTGCCCGCCCTTCTCGAGCCGGTCGAGCAGCTTCGTCGTCGCCGCGGTCGAGACCCCGAGGTGATGGGCGATCCCGCTGGGTGTCGCCACCAGCGACCGATTCGCGCACACGATCAGATAGTGCAGCGCCCGCATGTCGGTCTCGTTCAGCTGCATGTACCGGCGCGACGCCTGCGACAGCCGCTGCTCGGCGTCGCGCAATCCGCCGAGCGCCTCCATGACGCGAGCGATCTGCCGCAGATCCTCCGGCGCGACGCCGGAGCGGTCGATGAGCGTGCTGCGCGGATCGCTGGCCTCGACGTCGTAGATCGCGCCATGGGTCAGGTCGTCCGGCCCCGCGGTCGCCGGCGCCTCGGCGACCGGGGTGGTGCGGGGCTCGGAGTGCATGCGATCATGTTACACACCAACAGCTTCATGCTAAGTTGATATTTCGCCAGGTTAGCTAAAAGACGAGAGGGCGCCATGGACAACGTCACACTCCTCGCCGAAGACGGGACTGCCGTCGGCATCCTGCCGAAGAGCGAAGTCCACACGACCGACACGCCCCTCCACCTCGCCTTCTCCTGCTACGTGCAGGATCGGGAGGGACGCCTGCTCGTCACCCGTCGCGCCCTCGGCAAGCGCACGTGGCCGGGTGTCTGGACCAACAGCTTCTGCGGTCACCCTCAGCCCGGCGAGGACATGATCGAGGCGGTGCGCCGACGCGGCTCCGAGGAACTGGGGGTCCAGGTCAGCGACGTCCGGCTCGCGCTCCCCGACTACCGCTACCGCGCCGTGGACGCGAGCGGCATCGTGGAGAACGAGATCTGCCCGGTGCACGTCGCCGTGATCGACGGGCAGCCCGCCGCGAATCCCGACGAGGTGGCGGAATGGGAATGGGTCGATGTGGACGACCTGCTCGCCGCGGTCATCCGCACCCCCTTCGCCTTCAGCCCCTGGCTCGCGGAGCAGCTCCCGCTCCTCCGACGACACGGAGACGTCTGAGCCATGGCCGTCACCGTGACAGAGGAAGACCTCGGCACCCGCATCGAGGCGGTGCTGCGACGACGCTTCGCCGAGCGCACGGTCGCCGCCGAGCACTACGGGGCGGAGTTCGCCGCGCTGTGGCACACGGCGGCAGAGCACGCCCTCGGCGGGAAGCTCCTGCGTCCGCGCATGCTCATGGACCTGCTGTCCGCACTCACCGCGGCTCCCCTCACGGCGAAGGACACCGCGCGGGCGATCGACGTGGCCGCTCATGTCGAGCTCCTGCACTTCGCGTTCCTCCTGCACGACGACGTGATCGACGGCGACCTCACGCGCCGCCGCCGCCCCAACCTCATCGGCTCCCTCGTCTCCCGTCGCCCCGACGCCGGTGGCGAGGCGGCCCTGCACTGGGGCCGGTCGAGCGCCATCCTCCTCGGAGACCTCCTCCTGTCCAGTGCCGTGCTCGGATTCGCCCGCGCCGACATCCCCGCCGCGCGACGGGAGCGGCTCCTCGCCCTCCTCGAGACGACGGTATTCGAGACCGTCGCTGGCGAGCACTCGGACGTGGCCCTCAGCGACGGCATCATCGCGGCCGACCTCCGCACCATCCTCTCCACGAGCGCGTCGAAGACGGCCGCCTATTCGTTCGTCCTCCCCCTCCGCGCGGCGGCCATCCTGTCGGGGGCGTCGACGGCAGCCGAGGAGCAGCTGACCGAGATCGGCGGCCACCTCGGGCTCGCCTACCAGCTCCAGGACGACCTGCTGTCCGTGTTCGGAGACCCGGACACGCACGGCAAGGACCCCTACTCCGACCTCCGCGAGGGCAAGGAGACCGCGATCATCGCCTACGCGCGGATGACCAGCCACTGGCCCGGCATCGAACTGCGATTCGGGGCCACCGACCTCAGCATCGACGACGCGGCAGAGATGCGCGACCGCCTCCGCGAGTGCGGTGCGGAGGGCTTCGTCCGCGGACTCGTGGAGGAGCAGCTGACCGCCGTCTCGACAGTCCTCGCGGAAGCCGAGGAGGCGGGCACGCTCTCCGCCGACGCGGGGCGCGTCGTCCTCGCGCTCGCCGACCGGATCGAGGGCCGCAGCCGATGACCGCGACCCCCGCCGAGCATCGCGACGACGCGGCGCTGCGCCGCTTCAGCCGCACCGCCGAGATCGCGACCTCCGACGTGATCCGCACCTATTCGACATCATTCGGCCTGGCCACTCGCCTCCTCGGTCGACGCCACCGTCAGCACGTCCGCAACATCTACGCCATGGTGCGCATCGCCGACGAGATCGTCGACGGTGTCGCCGCGGAGGCCGGGCTCGACGCGGGCGCCCAGGCGACCGCCCTGGACTCGTACATCGCGGAGACGCATCGGGCGATGCGGACCGGCTACAGCAGCGACCTCATCCTGCACGCGTTCGCGCGGACGGCGCGCGCGTGCGGGATCGGCGAGGAGCTCACGCGGCCGTTCTTCGACTCGATGCGCGCCGACATCGCCGGTGACTCCGGCTTCACGGCCTACGACGCCGACGCGCACGCCGCCTACGTCTACGGGTCGGCGGAGGTCGTGGGCCTCATGTGCCTGCGGGTCTTCCTCCGCGACGCCACGCGGACGCCGGCCGAGCTCGACATCCTCGAGCGCGGGGCTCGGCGGCTGGGAGCCGCCTTCCAGAACGTGAACTTCCTCCGCGATCTGGCCGACGACACCGACCGCCTGCAGCGCGGCTACCTCGGCGGCTCAGCTCGTCTCACCGATGCCGACCGCGACGCCTGGGTCGACACGGTCCACCGTCAGCTCACCGACGCGAGAGCTGCGATCCCGCTGCTCCCGAAGGACGCCCGTGCCGCGGTGCGCAGCGCCCTCGCCCTCTTCGCCGCCCTGACCCGGAAGGTCGCGCGGACGCCGGCCGCCGAGCTGTACCGCCGGCGGGTCCGCGTGCCGGATCCGATCAAGGCGCTGCTCGCCGCGCGTGCCGTCGCCGTCACGAGCCTGGAGCGGGACCGATGAGCCGCGTCGTCATCATCGGCGCGGGGGTGGCCGGCCTGGCCACGGCCGGGCTGCTCGCACGCGACGGCCACGACGTCGTGGTCCTGGAGAAGAACGACCGCGTGGGAGGACGGGCGGGCACCATCGAGCGCGACGGCTTCCGATTCGACTCCGGCCCCTCGTGGTACCTGATGCCCGAGGTGTTCGACCACTACTTCGCGATGATGGGCACGAGCACCGAGGAGCAGCTCGACCTGACCCTGCTCGACCCGGGGTATCGCGTCTTCCGCTCCCCCGACTCCGGCGACGCTCCGGTCACGGTGCCCGCCGGACGGGACGCCGTCTCGGCGCTGTTCGAGTCGATGGAACCCGGCTCCGCTGCCGCGCTCGGCACCTACCTCGCCTCCGCCCACGATGCCGGGGCGATGGCGAGGAGGTACTTCCTCTACAACCCGTTCACCAGGACCAGGACGCTGGCCGCGCCCGAGGTGGTGCGCGCGCTCCCTCGGCTCTTCTCGCTGCTCGGCACGCGCCTCCAGGCCTTCGCCGCCCGCCGCTTCCGGAACCCGGTGCTGCGCCAGATCCTGGGCTACCCCGCGGTCTTCCTCGGCACCGATCCCCGGACGGCCCCGGCGATGTACCACCTGATGAGCGCGCTCGACCTCGACCAGGGCGTGCTGTATCCGCAGGGCGGCTTCTGGCGCGTCGTCGAACGGTTGGCGGCGCTGGCCCAGGATGCCGGCGCCCGGATCGTCACCGGCGCGGAGGTCACCGGGATCCGCACCCAGGATGCCGACGGCGCGACCCATGCGACCGGGGTCGGCTGGACGGACCGCGACGGCCACCACCATGTGGAGGACGCGGACATCGTCGTCTCCGGCGCCGATCTGCACCACACGGAGACGGCGCTGCTGCCCCCGACGCTGCAGTCCTACCCGGAGTCCTGGTGGGCGCGGCGCACGAGCGGGCCCGGCGGCGTGCTCGTGATGCTCGGCGTCCGCGGCGCCCTGCCCGAGCTCCCCCATCACTCGCTCTTCTTCACCGACGACTGGGATGCGAACTTCGACGCGATCTTCGGTCGCACCCCTGCCGTCCCCAGCCCGGCGTCCACCTACGTCTGCCGCCCCAGCGCCACCGACGCCGAGGTTGCGCCGGACGGGTACGAGAACCTCTTCGTGCTGGTGCCGGTGCCGGCCGACGTCGATCTCGGGCACGGGGGAAGCGACGGCGCCGGCTCCGCGGCTGTCGAGAAGGCCGCGGACGCCGCGATCGACATGATCGAGACGTGGTCGGGGATCCCCGACCTTCGGGAGCGGATCGTCGTCCGGGAGACCGTGGGGCCGGCCGACTTCCGCGACGACTACCACTCCTGGCGGGGCGGGATGCTCGGGCCCGCGCACATCCTCTCGCAGAGTGCCATGTTCCGCGCGCAGAACGCCTCCCGCCGCGTGCAGGGGCTGTACTACGCCGGAGCGACCACCGCCCCCGGTGTGGGCGTGCCGATGTGCCTCATCAGCGCCGAGATCGTGCTCAAGCGCATCCGGGGCGACCACTCCCCCGGTCCGCTGCCGGAGCCGGCCCCACGGCCGAAGAGCGCGGAGCGGGCATGATGGGCGCGATCTATCTGGCCGCCCTGCTCGTCTCCCTCGGCTGCATGCTCCTGCTGGACTGGCGGTTCCGCCTGTTCTTCTGGCGCGACGCCGTGGCGGCGGCCGTCGTCACCGCCGTCGGCCTCGCCTTCTTCCTCGTCTGGGATGTGGCCGGTATCGCGGCGGGGATCTTCTTCCGCGGCGAGGCGGCGATCGCCACGGGCATCGTCCTGGCTCCCGAACTCCCTCTCGAAGAGCCGATCTTCCTCGTCTTCCTCGTCGTGTGCACGATGGTGCTCTACGGCGGCGCGGTGCGCCTCCTGGAGCGCCGCCACGGCACTTCCCAGGCGCAAGGAGCGGCGCGATGACCTACCTGCAGCTGTCCGCCGTGTTCCTCGCCGTCGCCGCCCTCGCCGCGGTCGCCCTCGGCGTCGCCGCACGCCGCACCCCGCACCTCGGCGCCCTCGCGCTGACAGCCCTCGCCCTCCTCGTGCTGACCGCCGTGTTCGACACCGTCATGATCGCCACCGGCCTCTTCCACTACGCACCCGGCCCGCTCGCCGGCCTGCACATCGGGCTCGCCCCGATCGAGGACTTCGCCTACCCGCTGGCCGGGGTGCTGCTGCTCCCCGCGCTGTGGACCGCCCTCCGCGGGCGCCGCTCCCGGACGCGCGCCGCCGCCCGGACGGAGGAGCAGGCATGACCGATCAGACGTCCCGCACCGGGGGCCTCGGCCGCGACATCGCCCAGATCGTGCTCTCCTCCCGACCGATCAGCTGGATCAACACCGCCTTCCCCTTCGCCGCCGCCTACCTGCTGAGCACCAGGGAGATCGACGCGACGTTCGTGATCGGCACGCTGTACTTCCTCGTCCCGTACAACCTCGCCATGTACGGCATCAACGACGTCTTCGACTACGCCTCCGATCTGGCCAACCCCCGCAAGGGCGGGATCGAGGGCGCCCTGCTGTCCCCGCGGATCCACCGCGCGACGCTGTGGGCGGCGGCGGTCACGAACGTGCCGTTCCTCGTGTACCTGTTCGCGGTCGGTACCCCGGCATCCTGGCTGTGGCTCGCCGTCAGCGTCTTCGCCGTCCTCGCCTACTCGGCACCGGCGCTGCGCTTCAAGGAGCGTCCCTTCCTGGACTCCGTGACCTCGAGCACCCACTTCGTCAGCCCCGCCCTCGTCGGCCTCTCCCTCGCCGGAGCCCCCGTCACGACGACCGCCGTCCTCGTCCTCGTCGCCTTCTTCCTCTGGGGCATGGCGGCCCACGCCTTCGGCGCCGTGCAGGACATCGGGCCCGATCGCGAGGCCGGTATCTCGTCCATCGCGACCGTGATCGGAGCCAGGGCCACCGTCCGGCTCTCCCTCGTGCTCTGGACGATCGCCGGCGCCGCGATGCTGCTGACCCCCTGGCCCGGACCGCTCGCCGCCGTGCTGGCGCTGCCCTACATCGTCAACGCCGCGCCGTGGTGGAACGTCACCGACGAGACCTCGGCCGGCACGAACCGCGCCTGGCGCCGGTTCATCGCGCTCAACTACATCGCTGGCTTCCTCGCCACGATGATCCTCATCCTCGCCTGGGTCTCCTGACCCGTCGCACCCTCCCCGACCGCCCGCCTGAAAGGACCCCGATGTCCCGCCCCGCCCCCGCACCGACGCCGCCGACCCGCGAGCGCACCCGCCGCCATTCCTGGCTGCGGGTGTTCCTGCCCGTCGCCCTCATCCTGGTGTGGCTCGCGGGTGCGTCCTTCGGCGGTCCGCTGTTCGGGAAGGTCGACGAGGTGTCGTCGAACGACCAGACCACCTACCTCCCGGAGTCCGCGGACGCCACGACCGTGCAGCAGCTCCTCGGCGAGTTCACCGACAGCGACGCCATCCCGGCGATCGCGGTGTTCACCTCGGAGGAGGAGCTGACGCCGTCCGAGCTCGAAGCGATCTCCGACGCGGTGGCCGACGCGCCGGACGTGGAGGGCGTCGCGGACGACGTCTCCCCGGCGCTGCCGTCCGAGGACGGCCGCGCCGTGCAGGCCTTCATCCCGATCGACGGCGACGCCGAGCTCAGCGATGCCACCACCGCTCTCGGCGATGAGCTGCGCGCCGCGGTGCCGGACGGCATCACGGTCTACATCACCGGTCCTGCGGGCTTCACGGCCGACCTCGCCGCGGGGTTCGCCGGCATCGACGGCCTCCTCCTCGGCGTCGCCCTGCTCGCCGTGCTCGTGATCCTCGTGCTCGTCTACCGCTCGTTCCTGCTGCCGCTCGTCGTGCTCTCCACGAGCCTGTTCGCCCTGTGCGTCGCGCTCCTCGTCGTCTGGTGGCTGGCCAAGTGGGAGATCCTGCTGCTCAGCGGGCAGACCCAGGGCATCCTCTTCATCCTCGTGATCGGCGCCGCCACCGACTACGCGCTGCTCTTCGTCGCGCGGTTCCGGGAGGAGCTGCGGGTCTCGCAGGACAAGGGCGTCGCGCTCCTCGCCGCGTGGAAGGGGTCCGTCGAGCCGATCGTCGCCTCCGGGGGCACCGTGATCGCGGGACTCCTGTGCCTGCTGCTCAGCGATCTGAAGTCGAACAGCACCCTCGGCCCGGTCGCGGCGATCGGCATCGTGTTCGCGATGCTGTCCGCGCTCACGCTCCTGCCCTCGCTGCTGCTGCTGTTCGGGCGCGCGGTCTTCTGGCCGCGGCGTCCCCGCTTCGAACCCGCGGTCGTTGCCGAGGAGCACGGCATGCGCACCACCGGCCTCTGGGCACGACTGTCCGGCCTCATCAAGAAGCGCCCGCGCGTGATCTGGATCGCGACCACGCTCGTCCTCCTCGCGGGCGCGGCCGGGGTCACCCAGCTGGACGCTCAGGGGGTGCCGCAGTCCGACCTCGTGCTCGGGGCCTCCGAGGCGCGCGACGGCCAGGTCGCGCTCGGCGAGCACTTCCCCGGCGGCTCGGGGAGCCCGGTCTCCGTTGTCGTCGACGAGGACAACCTGCAGGATGCCGCCGACGTGCTCCTCGCGAACGACGGGATCGACGGGGTGACCGTCACCGCGGCCGACTCGCCGAGCGGATCCGCGCCGGTGACGGCAGACGGGATCACGGCCGTCGGCCCTCCCGGGACCCCGGCTCCCGACCCCACGACGGTCGACGGTCAGGTGCTCCTGCAGGCGACGCTGACGGACGCCGCTGACTCTGCGGCCGCGGCCTCCACCGTGCGCGAGCTGCGGGGAGAGCTCGATGACCTCGGCGCCGTGGTGGGCGGGGTGACGGCCACCTCGATCGATACGAACGACGCGTCCATCCACGACCGCAACCTCATCATCCCGGTGATCCTCGTCGTGATCATGATCATCCTCATGCTGCTGCTGCGCTCGATCCTCGCGCCGGTGCTGCTGATCCTCACGACGGTGCTGTCCTTCGGTACGGCCATGGGGGTCTCGGCACTCGTGTTCAACGGCATCTTCGACTTCCCCGGCGCCGATCCCGCCGTCCCGCTCTACGGCTTCGTGTTCCTCGTCGCCCTGGGCATCGACTACAACATCTTCCTCATGACGCGGGTGCGGGAGGAGTCGAAGCAGCACGGGACGAGGGAGGGCATCCTGCGCGGGCTCTCGATCACCGGAGGCGTCATCACCTCCGCGGGCCTGGTGCTGGCGGCGACCTTCGCGGCGCTGTCGGTGATCCCGATCCTCTTCCTCGTGCAGCTCGCGTTCATCGTCGCGTTCGGAGTGCTGCTGGACACCTTCGTGGTGCGCTCGCTGCTCGTGCCGGCGCTCGCGTACGACATCGGCAAGGCCATCTGGTGGCCGTCGAAGCTCTGGCGGCGCGGACGCCCCTGACGCGTGCGGAAGCGGGAGTGCCCTCGACAGGATTCGAACCTGCGACCTGCCCTTTAGGAGAGGGCTGCTCTATCCTGCTGAGCTACGAGGGCGCGCAGCCCAGTCTACGGGACCAGGGTTGCGCGCCCTCGCGCCGTCCGTCACGCGGCGAGAGCGAGGTAGGGTTCCCACCGAGGATCGCTGCGCTCCACCCCGCGTACCGTCCATGCCGTTCCGTGCGGCGGTCGCGGCGTGAACCGCAGCTGCCACCGCATCTCCTGCGGGGTGCGGTTGCTCTTGAGGTTGTTGCAGCGCAGGCAGCACGCGACGAGGTTCTCCCAGGAGTCCGCGCCGCCACGCGACCGTGGCAGGACGTGGTCGATGGTCGCAGCGGCCTTGCCGCAGTATCCGCAGCGATGCCCGTCACGCCGCAGCACGCCACGTCGCGTGACCGGCACGCGACGGCTGAGGGGGACGCGCACGTAGCGGGAGAGGATGATCACCGCCGGGCGATCGTAGACGCCGTGGGTACCCCAGACAGGGTCGTCCTCGACTCTCTCGATGACCGTCGCCTTGTCGTTCATCACCAGGACGAGGGCTCTCTTGAAGGACACGATCGCCAACGGCTCGTATCCGGCGTTCAGGACCAGTGTGCGCATTCGTCATCCTCTCGATCCGCCGGGACGGCTTCCCGGCACTCTCGACTCACACGACGTCGTGCAGGAGGAAGAGTGTTCGCAGGGACGAAAAAAGGCGCCGTCTACAGACGGCGCCTCTCGCGCGCGGCAGCACCGCGGCATCCCTGCGGGCAATGCCGAAGGACGTGACGACCGAGAGCGTCCATGGTTCGGATGCTCGGTGTTCGCTCCATCAGCCTCTCCCGTCTGTATGACGACGGGTTCAGGCTAACTCATCCCGCGAGGACCGATGCGAAACGGGAGATGAATGCTCGAGAACGTGTCCCGCTCAGCCGGCGTTGACGGAGAGCCAGGACATCGGCTCGACCAGACCGCCGTTGATCCAGACCTCGAAGTGGAGGTGGTTCGCGGTCGACCGGCCCGTGCTGCCGACGTAGCCGATCAGCTGCCCGGCGGCGACGGTCTGGCCGGCCTGCACCTGGCGCGACCCGTAGAGCATGTGGCCGTACGTGGTCTGGACCTGCTGTCCGCCCACGACGCTGTCCAGCATGACGGCGACGCCGTAGCCGCCGATGCTCTCGGCCGAGGCGCGCACGACGCCTGCGGCGGCCGCATAGATCGGCGTACCGGCCGGCGCGAGCATGTCGGCGCCGTTGTGGCCGCCGCCGACGGTACGGCTGACGTTCCACGAGCCGAGCGGCAGGGGGTAGCGGACCTGGCCGGAGCCGGGGGCGACGAGCGCGTAGCCGGACGTGTTGAAGGTGCCTGAGGACGGCGCGGACGCGGAGGCGGACGCGGTGGCAGCAGCGGCACGGGCCGCGGCGGCGGCCGCTTCTTCTGCCTTCTTCTTCTCGATCTCCTCCGGCGTGGTCGCGCTGAAGGCGCCACGGACGAGCGGAGCCGCCGTGGCCTCGGATGCGACGACGAGCGACTGTGCGTCGACCGCGGCGAGCTGCTGCACGGTCTGCGCCGTGGCGTCCGTCGGCTTCGAGGCCGCGTAGGCGGGGAGCGCGACGGCGGCGACGAGAGCACCGACGGCACCGAAGATCGCCACCGACCGGAGAGGGGCTGCGATCTTCCGAGCACTGACCCTGGCACCGGTGCGCCGGGCGGGTACTCGATCTTCAGATGTCTTCGCGGTCGGTTCGATGTCTGCGGCCAAAACGTGGTCCTCCTGAGCCTTCGCACCTCGGGTGGCGCTGGCTCGTCGGCCTCTGCCCGAGGGCAGAGATGCACTGCTCGGGTTCGAGCGCATCCCTCTCGGGAAGACGACGAGCCGGAAGGCGGATCTTCGCGGTTCGCCCCCAGCGGGCTTCTTCGCTGAGGACCTGACCGAGGTTACCGGAAGATAACGATCATGTCACCCTGGGAAACTGACAATCCTCGGTGAGGGTTTTCAGGCCGGTTCGCCGACGAGGAAGATGTGCGAGGCCAGCTCCACCGGAAGCTCCAGGCCCTCCTCCTTGCCGTCCATCTGGATGAGCACGTAGCCCTCGTTGAAGCGGAAGTCTCCGCGCGCACCCGGGACGACGCCCGCGTCACGCAGCTGCTCCAGCAGCTCGGGGTCGACCTGGGCCGGCTCGGCGAGACGGCGGACGGTCCCCTCGACCGGCTCGCCCGCGGCATTCAGCCGCTGCACGAGGCCGATGACACCCTCGTCGAAGGTGCGGGCGGGAAGGTCGCCGAGCTGGTCGAGGCCCGGGATCGGGTTGCCGTACGGCGACTCGGTGGGGTGACCGAGCAGCTCGACGAGACGGCGCTCGACCTGCTCGCTCATGACGTGCTCCCAGCGACAGGCCTCCTCGTGGACGAACGCCCAGTCCAGCCCGATCACGTCGGACAGCAGGCGCTCGGCGAGGCGGTGCTTGCGCATGACGTCGACGGCCTTGCGACGTCCGGCGTCGGTGAGCTCGAGCGTGCGGTCTTCGGACACCACGACGAGGCCGTCCCGTTCCATGCGTCCGACGGTCTGCGAGACGGTGGGACCGGAGTGGCCGAGGCGCTCCGAGATGCGCGCCCGCAGCGGCACGATGTTCTCCTCCTCGAGCTCGAGGATGGTGCGGAGATACATCTCCGTGGTGTCGATCAGATCCGTCATGTGGCCCTCCGAAAGTTCTTAGGCAAGCCTACATTCCTCCGGCGACATCGGACGGGGCGGGGGGCGGGAGGGACGGCCGCGCGATCCCCCTAGAATCTAGCCATGGCGATCGAGATTCCCCGTGACCTCCTGCCCAACGACGGCCGCTTCGGCTGCGGACCCTCGAAGGTGCGCGGCGCGCAGCTCGAGGCGCTCGTCACGACGGGAGCCTCGATCCTGGGCACATCGCATCGCCAAGCGCCCGTGAAGAACCTCGTCGGCAGCGTCCGCGAGCAGCTGGCCGCTCTCTTCCGCCTCCCGGAGGGATACGAGATCATCCTCGGCAACGGCGGCTCGACGGCGTTCTGGGACGCCGCGGCCTTCGGTCTCATCGAGCGTCGCAGCCAGAACCTCGTGTTCGGCGAGTTCGGAGGCAAGTTCGCCAAGGCCGCCGCCGCTCCCTGGCTGGAGGCTCCCGACGTCCGCTCCGCCGAGCCCGGGTCGCGCAGCGCCGCCGAGCTCGTCGAGGGTGTGGACGTGTACGCCTGGCCGCACAACGAGACCTCCACCGGCGTGGCCGCGCCGATCGAGCGCGTCCACGCGGAAGGAGCGCTCACCGTGATCGACGCGACGAGCGCCGCGGGCGGCATCGACCTCGACATGGCGCAGGCCGACGTCTACTACTTCGCCCCGCAGAAGAACCTCGGCTCCGACGGCGGACTCTGGTTCGCCGCGGTCTCCCCCGCCGCGATCGACCGCATCGAGCGGATCGCCGCCTCGGGGCGGTACATCCCGGAGTTCCTGAGCCTGAAGCATGCGGTGGACAACTCGCGGCTCAACCAGACGCTCAACACACCCGCTCTGACGACGCTGCTGCTCCTGGACGACCAGTTGCGGTGGATCCTCGACAACGGCGGGCTCTCGTGGGCTGCGGCACGGACGGCGGAGTCGTCGTCGGTGCTCTACGACTGGGCGGAGGCGTCCGCCGTGGCGACGCCCTTCGTCAGCGACCCGGCGCACCGCTCGCCCGTGGTGGCGACCATCGACTTCGACGAGAGCGTCGACGCCGCGGCGATCGCGAAAACGCTGCGCGCCAACGGCATCGTCGACACCGAGCCGTACCGCAAGCTCGGCCGCAACCAGCTGCGGGTGGCGACCTTCGTCTCGATCGAGCCGGACGACGTGCGTCAGCTCATCCGGGCCATCGACTTCGTGCAGGAGAACATGGGCGGCTGACCGCCCGGCTCACTCCTCTTCGTCGCCGGCGTCCGCATCGCGGGCGTCGGCGTCGTCGTCTTCGGAGTCCTCTGCCTCGTCGTCTTCGTCGACGTCGTCGCCGGACGCGTCCTCCTCGTCGGAGTCGTCGAGCTCGTCGATGTCCACGCCGTCGAGATCGCCGGCGTGGAGGATGTCCGAGCCATCCTCATCGAGCTCGTCATCGTCGATGCCGTCGTCGAGGTCGCCGTCCTCGTCGTCCCCGTCGGCGTCCTCGTCCTCACCGCCGGCTGCCGCGGCCTCGGCCAGCTCGGCCTGGTGCGCACGGTACTCGGCGAGGCGCTCCGCCCACGGGACCCATTCCGGGGCCAGGAGCGCTCCGTCGCCGGGGAGCAGCTCGACCTCGAGGACGGTCGGCTCCTCGTCGTCGACCCGAGCGACCGTCACGGTCCAGTACCAGCCCGGGTAACCGGGAAGACGATTCTCGAACCGCAGCGAGACGGATCCGTCGTCCTCCGGCGTGAAACCCGCAGCCGGCCCGATCGTGGCGGCGGGAGTGATCTCACGCAGTGCGGAGAGCGCGAGGTCATGCGCCTCGATGAGACGCGCGTCGGCGTCAGGCTTCGAGGTCATCGGCGACCTTGCGCAGGACGGCCGCGATCTTGCGACCATGGCTGGAGGAAGGGTAGCGGCCGCGGCGCAGATCGCCGCCGATGCCATCGAGGAGCTTCACGAGGTCCTCGATGATGATGGCCATGTCGTCGGCGGGCTTGCGCTTCGCCTTCGCCAGGCTGGGCGGCGCTTCGAGCACGCGCACCGACAGTGCCTGGAGGCCGCGCTTGCCGTCGGCCACGCCGAACTCCACGCGTGCACCGGCCTTCACGGCGGTGCCTGCCGGCATCGCGGAGGCGTGCAGGAAGACGTCCTGGCCGTCATCGCTGGCGATGAAGCCGAAACCCTTGTCTTCGTCGTAGAACCTGACCTTGCCGGTGGGCATGGGAGAACCTCGCTGGATCGAATGCTGACGGAGCGCGCTCGTGCGCGTGCCCCCAGCCTACCGGTCACGCGCGGAACGGAACCGCTCCCGCGCGTGCGAGTAGGCTGGGGCCGATGAGTACGCAGAGTCCCGGACCGGAGGTCCCCATCCGTCGGATCGACCGCATCCTGGCGTTCACCGCGCTCGGCATCGCGGCCGCCTCGGTGATCTGCTTCTTCGTCATCATCATCGGCACGGCGCTCGGCATGGACCGGGCCGCGTTCGGCGAAGGCCTCTGGCCGGTGATCGCGGCGATCCCGTACTGGGGCCTGCCTCTCGCCTTCATCATGATCATCGTGCTGCTGGTGATGAGCTTCGTGCGGAAGGGCCGCGCCGAGTCGCGTCGTTGAGGCCGCATCGATGAGCACGCACGCACGCCCGTTGGCCGACGACCTGGCTGCGGCGAGCGATGACGAGCTGACGGCGCTGCTGTCCGCGCGCGGCGTGCGTCCCGACGCCACCTGGCAGGATCTCTTCGACGCCGCGGAGGCCCTGCTGGAGCCCTCGTCGATCGGCCGCGTGCTCCCGACCCTCACCGTCGCGGAGGCCGCCGCGCTCGTCGATGCTGCGAAGGGAGGCGACGCCGGCGCCGGGCGTGAGCGCCTGACCGCACTCGCCCTGCTCCGCCCCGACGGCACGCCGCATCCGCCGGTCGCCGACGCCGTCGCCGGAAGACCACGACCTGCTCCGCTCGATGAGACGCCCGCACCGGCCGCGGAGGAATCCGCGGCCGCGCACGCCGCCGAGCGGGCGTTCACCACTGTCGGCGTGCTCGCCGATATCCTCCTGCTCGCCAGAGAGCAGCCGTTCGCGCTTCTCATGGGCGGGGCGGTGAGCGCAGGTCAGAAGCGCCAGCTCGCCGAGGCGGGTCTCGCCGTCGAGAGCGTGGACCCGCTGGTTGCTCTCGCTGTGCGAGCCGGCCTGGCCACCCCGGTCGAGCGACTGCTGCGCACCACACCCGCAGCAGAGGAATGGCTTCGCTCCCCCGCTCCCGCCCGCTGGGGCCTCCTGGCCACGACCTTCCGCGACACCCTCCCTCCTGGGATCCGCACCGCGACGGGCGGCTGGCTGCCACCCGGCCAATGGCCTCTGGCCCACCCGTGGGACCCGGCCTGGCCGGAAGAGGCAGCGCGGCAGCTCGAGGCCGCTCGTCTGCTCGGCCTCATCGCCGAGGACGGCTCCGAGCCCCCGTGGTCTGCGCCGTTGCGAAGCGGTGCAGCTGCGGACCCTTCGCCCTTGTCGATACTCCTGCCCGCGGAGGTCGATCGGATCTTCCTGCAGAACGACCTCACGGCGATCGCCCCCGGTCCGCTGCAACCCGCACTGGACGTGCGCCTACGCACCATGGCCCGTCGGGAGTCCGCCTCCCAGGCCTCGTCGTACCGGTTCACGGCGGAGTCCGTCGCGCACGCCTTCGCCGCGGGAGAGGACGAGGCGTCGATCCTGGAGTTCCTCGGGGGGATCTCGCTCACGGGCATCCCGCAGCCCCTGGGCTACCTCGTCGCGCAGACCGCGCAGCGTCACGGGCTCGTACGGGTCTCGGTGGACGACGAGACCGGACGCACACGGGTGGAGAGCGCTGATGCGCACCTCCTCGAGGCCATGGCGGTCGACCAGTCGCTGCGCCCTCTCGGGCTCGCCGTGCACGGGGGATCGCTGACGACCAAAGTCGGGCAGGACACCGTCTACTGGGCGCTGACCGACGCCCGGTATCCGGCGACGCTCGTCGATCGCGACGGGACCGTCGCGGTGCGCACACGCCATCCGGCCGCCGTGCCGGATCCCCCCTCCGACCCCGACTACGGACCGCTGATCGCCCGATTGCGCGAACGCCAGGGTCCTGACGCGGACGCCGCGTGGCTGGACAGGGAACTGGAGGCGGCCGTGCGCGCGAAGGCCGTGCTGCGGGTGACGGTCGGCATGCCGGATGGTTCCACCAGGGACCTCCTCCTCGAAGCCACCGGGATCGGCGGTGGGCGACTGCGGGGGAGGGACAGGGCAGCTGACGTCGAGCGCACCCTGCCCGTGTCGAGCATCCGTGCCGCCACCGTCGTCCCGACCTAGGCCCCGGGCAGCCAGGGGCCGGTAGACTGGTCAGCTATGTCTGATGGCCCCCTGATCGTCCAGAGCGACCGCACCGTGCTCCTCGAGGTCGCCCACGCCGACGCCGAGAGCGCCCGCCACGAGCTCGCGATCTTCGCCGAGCTGGAGCGCGCGCCCGAGCACATCCACACGTACCGGATCACGCGGCTCGGTCTGTGGAACGCCCGCGCGGCCGGGCACACCGCTGAGGACATGCTGGAGACGCTCGACCGCTGGTCGCGCTTCCCCGTGCCGCCCTCGGTCGCGGTCGACCTGCGCGAGACGGTCAACCGGTACGGGCGCCTGGTCATCGAGCGCGACGACGAGGGCGTGCTCATCCTGCGTTCGACCGATCCCGCCGTGCTGGCCCAGGTCGCGAACAACAAGCGCATCCAGCCGCTGCTCATCGGGCACCCCACGCCGGAGACCTTCGTCGTCGACGCGTGGGCCCGCGGACAGATCAAGCAGGAGCTGCTGAAGATCGGCTGGCCGGCCGAAGACCTGGCCGGCTACACCCCCGGCACGCCCCACGAGATCGAGCTGGCCGAGGACGGCTGGACCATCCGCCCGTACCAGCAGGACGCCGTCGACGCCTTCTCGAAGGACGGCTCGGGTGTGGTCGTGCTCCCCTGTGGCGCAGGCAAGACGATCGTGGGCGCCGGGGCCATGGCGGCGACCAAGACGACGACGCTCATCCTCGTGACGAACACGGTGTCCGCACGGCAGTGGCGGGACGAGCTGCTCAAGCGCACCAGCCTCACACCCGAGGAGATCGGCGAGTACTCCGGGCAGGCCAAGGAGGTCAAGCCCGTCACGATCGCGACGTACCAGATCCTCACGGCGAAGCGGAAGGGCGAGTACGCGCACCTCGCACTCCTCGACGCCCTGGACTGGGGCCTCATCGTGTACGACGAGGTGCACCTGCTGCCCGCCCCGGTGTTCAAGCTCACCGCCGACCTGCAGGCGCGGCGCCGGATCGGCCTCACCGCGACCCTGGTCCGCGAGGACGGCCGCGAGGGTGACGTGTTCAGTCTCATCGGCCCCAAGCGCTTCGACGCCCCCTGGAAGCAGATCGAGGCGCAGGGGTTCATCTCCCCCGCTGCCTGCTTCGAGGTGCGGGTCGACCTCCCCCCGGCGGACCGCCTGGAGTACGCGGCGGCGACAGACGATGAGCGCTACCGGCTCGCGGCCTCCGCCCCGGCGAAGATCGATGCGGTGCGCGAGTTGATCGCGGCCCACCAGGGCGAGCAGATCCTCGTCATCGGCCAGTATCTCGACCAGCTCGACGCGCTCTCGCAGGCGCTCGACGCCCCGCAGATCACCGGGTCCACCCCGGTCGAGGAGCGCGAGGAGCTGTACCGGGCGTTCCGCGAGGGCGACATCTCGCTGCTCGTGGTCTCGAAGGTCGCGAACTTCTCCATCGACCTCCCCGAGGCATCGGTGGCCATCCAGGTGTCCGGTTCGTTCGGCTCGCGGCAGGAGGAGGCCCAGCGACTCGGGCGGCTGCTCCGCCCCAAGCAGTCCGGCCACACCGCGAGCTTCTACACGCTCGTGGCCCGCGACACGATCGACCAGGACTACGCGCAGAACCGGCAGCGGTTCCTCGCGGAGCAGGGGTACAGCTACACGATCATGGACGCCGAGGCGATCGCCGCCTGAACAGGGTCGCGGCGCTCAGCCGTGCATCCTCGGCGGCAGCAGGTGCGTCCCGCGGGCGACGGCTGACGCGGTCCGGGTGATCCCTCTCCGGCGCGCCCAGCGGTCTGCGACGACGGCGAAGACGAGCATCGCCGCGGCCGAGCCCAGGAGATCCACCGGCGTCCCCGAAGTGGCGTTCGCGTCGACCACGGCGACGGAGCCGAGCAGGAAGATCATCAGGTTGTTCACGATGTGCAGCGCGATCGCCGCCTCCAGCCCGCCCGTCCGCCACGTGAGCCAGGCGGCGACGACGGCGAAGAGGCCGACGCTCGCCGCACCCCAGATGTCGTAGCCGTGCCCCAGCACGAACAGCGGCACCGGCAGCAGGATCGCGAAGGCGGGGTGCCGGAGCCAGGTCCCGACGAGCTGCATGAGATAGCCGCGGAAGACGTACTCCTCCGCGGCGGCCTGGAACGGGATCAGCACGAGCAGCAGCACCACCATGAGCAGGAGCCCCGGGTGCGAGAAGTCCGGCGTCACCGCATCGCCGAGCGCCGCCGACCAGCCGAGCACCACGGCGAAGTAGACGACGAACACCGCGAACGCCAGCCCGAGGGTCCGACCGAGCCAGTCCATCCGCAGCCGCCCGGCGACCGAGGACAGCAGGCCGACGCCTCGTCCCTGGACGACCCGCGAGGCCAGCAGCAGCGCCGGGATCATGAGGATGAGCGGCAGCACGAGCGCCACCAGGAGCCATGGACGATCGAGCTGGAAGTAGGCGGTGGTGCGGAAGAGCATCTGCAGCTCCGCTCCCCATTCCGGGACGAGGCCCGCCACGATCACGAGCGGCACGATCACCAGGACGAGGATCGCGAGGTAGAACGCGATGCCCAGGAGTCCGGTGAGCAGCGGCTTCCACCAGCGGGGACGCGGACGGAGGAGCGCCAGACGGTGGTACTCGACCCCGCGAGCGGACACCTCCGACGAGGGGGCGGACGGGGAGACGGGGGCGACGGTGGCGTCCTCGATCGAACTCATGCCTCGATCCTCCCCCGGACGGCTGTGCAGCACATCCACCGGCCGACGGATGGACCGCATCCACGCCGTTCCGCAGGATAATCAGCCCGCGCATGGCCGAAGTCACCATAATGGGGTCATGACTGCTGCGCGCATCCTGGTCGTCGACGACGAGCCCAACATCCGCGACCTGCTTTCCACGGGTCTCAGCTTCGCCGGGTTCCAGGTGAAGACGGTGGCCAACGGCGCCGCCACGATCTCCGCCGTCCTCGAGGAGGAGCCGGACCTCATCATCCTCGACGTCATGCTCCCCGACATGAACGGGTTCAGCGTGACCAAGCGCCTCCGCGGCGCCGGATTCACCGCCCCCATCCTCTTCCTCACGGCCAAGGACGGCACGGAGGACAAGATCGAGGGCCTGAACGCCGGCGGCGACGACTACGTCACCAAGCCGTTCAGCCTGGACGAGATCGTCGCCAGGGCCCAGGCCATCCTCCGCCGCACGATGCAGGCCGACGAGGAGTCGATCATCCGCGCCGGCGAGCTCTCCATGGACCAGGACACGCACGACGTGCACGTCGGCAAGGAGCCGATCGACCTGAGCCCGACCGAGTTCAAGCTCCTCCGCTACCTCATGCTGAACCCGAACCGGGTGCTGTCGAAGGCGCAGATCCTCGACCACGTCTGGGAGTACGACTTCAACGGCGACGCCGGCATCGTCGAGAGCTACATCTCGTACCTGCGTCGCAAGATCGATCCGCACACGGAGGAGTCGCTGATCCAGACGAAGCGCGGCTTCGGGTACATGCTCAAGGTGGGCAAGACGGTCTGAGACCGTCGAGCCCGCACCCGCCGTCCCCGGACGGCATCGCCGCCGCACGAGGGAGGACCGCATGGCGCACAAGCCGGATGCGGTCACCGCGTGGTGGCGGCGGATCAGCCTCCGCGCCAAGGTCACCGGCGTCACGGTCGCCGTGCTCGCCCTCGGTCTCCTCGTCGCGGGGATCGGCACGGTGCCGCTGCTGCGCAACGCCCTCGTGGAGAACATCAATGCGCAGCTCCCTGCACTGGTGACCAGCGACCTCGTCGACCGGTATTTCGACACGACGACGATCGACGGCGTCACCACCTATACGCCGAGAGACGAGAAGCCCCGTGACTTCTCCTTCGCGATCTACGATGCGGAGGGCGCCCTCCGCGCGACCGCACCCAGTGCCTCCGGCCGGGCTCCGGTCTTCCCCGCGGAGTACTCCCTGTCCGACGCCCAGGCCAACGAGGACCAGGTGCTCGCCCTCGAGGACACGGACGGCCGGGTCTACCACGCCGCCGCGGCCGTCGTGCAGCAGGAGGGCGACCCGCTGAGCATCCAGATGGTGGCGCTCCCCCTCGCCGAAGCCGACCGCATCATCAGCCAGTACTTCGGGATCTACATCACCATCGCCCTCATCACGATCCTCGTCGCGGCGCTGCTCACCCGCGGCCTCGTGACGCTGACGTTCCGCCGGCTCGGGCAGGTCGAGCAGACCGCCATGTCGATCGCCGCCGGCGACTTCCGACAGCGGCTCACGGATCTGGAGCCGACCACCGAGGTCGGGCGCCTGAACGCGGCCATCAACACGATGCTCGACCGGGTGGATCGCTCCCTGGCTCAGCGCGATCGCACCGTGCAGCACATGCGACGCTTCATCGGCGACGCCAGCCACGAGCTGCGCACTCCGCTCGTCAGCGTCCGTGGGTACGCGGAGCTGTACCGCATGGGCGCGATCAAGGGCGAGGAGGACACCGCCCGGGCGATGGAGCGCATCGAGAAGGAGGCGATCCGCATGGGCGTCCTCGTGGAGGACCTGCTGGCGCTCGCTCGTCTGGATGAGGAGCGGGAGCCGCAGATCGTTCCTCTCGACCTCCGTCCCATCGCCCGCGACGCCGCCTTGGACGTGCGCGCCGCCGCCCCCGGCCGGGTGATCTCCGTGATCGACCGCACGGTCGAGAACGTGCCCACGGCCCCCATCCGCACGCCTGTGGTGCCCATCACCCCGGAGCCCGCCCCCAAGACGCGCCCCCGGGCCCCCCTGTCACGGCTGCGCCGTCGTCCGCGGACGCCGGCGCAGCCTCCGGCCATCGATTTCACCGAGGTGGCGGACATCCCGGTCCGGACGCCGCCGATCGTGCTCGGCGAGGAGAACAAGGTCCGACAGGTCGTCACGAATCTCCTGGGCAACGCCCGCCGCTTCTCCCCCGAGGACAGCCCGATCGAGATCGTCGTGGACTCCGACCGCACGGCGGGCACCGCGAGCATCTCGATCGTCGACCATGGCGAGGGCGTGCCACCGCAGATCCGCGAGCAGATCTTCGAGCGGTTCTGGCGCGCCGACACGTCGCGGGCGCGCGAGACCGGCGGGTCCGGTCTGGGGCTCGCCATCGTCGCCTCGATCCTCAAGGCGCTCAATGGTGACATCGCGGTGTCGGAGAGCCCGGGAGGCGGCGCCACCTTCACCGTCACGCTCCCGCTCGCCCCCGCGCGCTCGACCCCGGAGCATCTCCTCGAGGACACGCAGCCGCTGGAGCGGCTCGACGACCTCCCGTAGGCACTCGCTCCTGCACCATCCACGGGCGAGGCGGGCTTCTCCCGGCTTCCGGAGCGGATGCGGGCTCGCCTCTTCGACGACGCTGCAGCCCCCGTAGCGTCGGAGCTTCTTCGAAGGGAGTTCCCATGACCGTCTTCACCGTCGACACCGACGCGGTCCACGCGGCGGAAGCCGCGACCCGCGCCACCATCGAGCGCCTGCGCACCGAATCCGCCACCCTCATGTCTCAGCTCAGGCAGCTGCAGACCGCATGGGTCGGCACCGCCGCGACGGCGTTCCAAGGATGCGCCGAAGAGTGGCAGGGCGCTCAGCAGCACGTCGAGCTCGTCCTGGACGGGATCGGGACGTCGCTCGGCGCCGTGGCCACCCAGTACGCCGAAGCGGATCAGTACTCGGCGAGCCTCTTCCGCTGAGGGACGCGGAAAGCCCCCGGCCGGAGCCGGGGGCTTTCTGTGTGAGACGGGGTCTCTGAACCTCTCAGAGGATCAGAAGTCCATGCCGCCCGTGGGGTCACCCGCGGGAGCAGCAGCCTTCTCGGGCTTGTCGGCGACGACGGCCTCGGTCGTGAGGAACAGGCCGGCGATCGACGCGGCGTTCTGCAGCGCGGAACGCGTGACCTTCGCCGGGTCGATGATGCCCTGTGCGAACATGTCGCCGTACTCGCCGCTGGCGGCGTTCAGGCCCTGGCCCGCGGGGAGCTCGGAGACCTTGTTGGCGACGACACCCGGCTCGAGACCGGCGTTCAGCGCGATCTGCTTCAGCGGAGCCTCGATCGCGACGCGCACGATGTTCGCACCGGTCGCCTCGTCGCCCTCGAGCGAGAGCGCGTCGAGCGCCTTCGTGCCGGACTGGATGAGCGCGACGCCACCACCGGGGACGATGCCCTCCTCGACGGCGGCCTTCGCGTTGCGGACGGCGTCCTCGATGCGGTGCTTGCGCTCCTTGAGCTCGACCTCGGTCGCAGCGCCCGCCTTGATGACGGCCACGCCACCGGCGAGCTTCGCCAGACGCTCCTGCAGCTTCTCGCGGTCGTAGTCGCTGTCGGTGTTCTCGATCTCGCGACGGATCTGCGTGACGCGACCCTCGATCTGGTCGGCCTCACCGGCACCCTCGACGATCGTGGTCTCGTCCTTGGTGACGATGACCTTGCGCGCACGACCCAACAGGTCGAGCGTGGCGTTCTCGAGCTTCAGGCCCACCTCTTCGGTGATGACCTGGCCACCCGTGAGGATCGCGATGTCCTGCAGCTGCGCCTTGCGACGGTCGCCGAAGCCGGGAGCCTTGACGGCGACCGACTTGAAGATGCCCTTGAGCTTGTTCAGCACGAGGGTAGCGAGGGCCTCACCCTCGACGTCCTCGGCGATGATGACGAGTTCCTTGCCGTCCTGGATCACCTTGTCGACGATCGGCAGGAGGTCCTTGATGTTGGAGACCTTCTGGTTCGCGATGAGGATGTACGGGTCTTCGAAGACGGCTTCCTGGCGCTCCGGGTCCGTGACGAAGTACGGGTTCAGGTAGCCCTTGTCGAAGCGCATGCCCTCGGTGAGCTCGAGCTCGGTGCCGAAGGTCTGCGACTCCTCGACGGTGACGACACCCTCCTTGCCCACCTTGTCGATGGCCTCGGCGATGAGCTCGCCGATCGCGGGGTCGGCGGCGGAGATGGAGGCGGTCGCGGCGATCTGCTCCTTGGAGTCGATCTCCTTCGCCGTGCTCAGCAGCTCCTCGGTGATGGCGGCGACGGCCTTCTCGATGCCGCGCTTGAGGGAGATGGGGTCGGCACCGGCCGCGACGTTGCGCAGGCCTTCGCGGACCAGGGCCTGGGCGAGGACCGTGGCGGTCGTCGTGCCGTCACCGGCGACGTCGTCGGTCTTCTTGGCGACCTCCTTGACGAGCTCCGCGCCGATCTTCTCGTACGGGTCGTCCAGCTCGATCTCCTTGGCGATGGAGACACCGTCGTTCGTGATCGTGGGGGCGCCCCACTTCTTCTCGAGCACGACGTTGCGACCACGCGGGCCGAGGGTCACCTTGACCGCGTCGGCGAGGATGTTGAGGCCACGCTCGAGGCCGCGGCGGGCCTCCTCATCGAAGGCGATGATCTTTGCCATGAGTTTTGTCGTCCCTCCTGGACGTAGACGGTGGGTTTAGCACTCAGAGTGAGAGAGTGCTAACGCCATTCTGGCACTCGACACCATCGAGTGCAAGCCGCGTCGTCCGGGAGCCGGGCGAGGGTCAGGGCGCGGGAGTCTCGGGCACCGATGCCGCCCGGTCGACGCCGATCACGATGGTGAGCTGCTTCTGCCCGTCCTCCGTCTGGCCGGCGTAGTAGTCGCTCTGCTGCACCTCGGCGCCGCCGATGACGCCGGCGAGGCCCTTCGCCGCCTCCTCGTCCTCGGCGCTGACGTAGTAGACGGTCGTGGTCTCGAAGTCGTCGCTGGCGCTGTCGCTGGCGAGCACGGTCGCCGCCGCCCACCCGGCGTTGATGAGGGTGTCGCGCATCTGGTCGTCCAGCCCGCTGTCGGGGGTCGCGTTGAGGATGAGCACCGAGTAGGTCGGGTCGACCACCCCGGTCTGCTCAGGCGTGGGAGCCGCGGACGACATCGGCTCCGGAAAGAGGTCGATCCGTCCCATGACGACCAGAGCGCCGAAGATACCGGCGATGATGAGCACGAGAGCGGCGACGAACGACCACAGGAGCACGACCCAGCCGTTCATCCCCGGAGCTTCGGCGCGGTGTGCTCCCACACGTCCGGTGGAACGGGGAACCTCGTCGAAACGGTCACGGGGGGGCTTGGACACCCCTCGATGCTAGCGGCACGTCGCTGGCAAACCGTTCCACGACGAGCCCGACCCCGCAGGATCAGGTCATCCGGTGAACCCGGGGATCCGGGACGTGCGCCGGGCGCTTCTGGCGTCCCGCAGTCGACGCAGTCGGCGGACGAGGATCGGATCGAAGGCGAGGGCCGCCTCGGAGTCGATGAGACGGGCGAGCAGCTGATAGTAACGCGCCGCGCTCATGCCCAGTCGCGCACGGATCGCCTCCTCCTTCATACCGCCGTGGCGCGGCCAGGCGGCCTCCAGGGCGAGGATCGCGCGATCGCGTTCCGTGAGGTGGTCAGCGGGCATGCCCTCAGATTAGGTCGTGGTCGACGGATCGCCCGCGCGCCACTCCCACCGAGCGCCGAGCGGGTCGGCAGCGGCCCGCACCCGCCCGTCGAGCGCGACGACGAAGCCGGGCCAGGCCTCCGCGACGATGGGTGGGTCCCAGACCCCGAGGAGAGCGGGCGGGTCGATCGTGACCCAGCGCGCGGGCAGCGCCGCGATCGTCTCGATCAGCGCCTCCCGCTGCTCCCGGGGGATGTGTACGAGAACCCCGGGGGTCGTGATCACCAGCGTGGCATCCGCCGGAGCGGCTCCTGCCAGCTCCTCCAGATGGGCGGCTGCGTCTCCGGCGACGAGAAGCGGCGGCTCGGCGGCCGCGATGTCGAGGGCGGCGGTGATGCGCTGCTCCCTCCCCACCTCTCCCGGCCACACGAGGGCCCGCAGCCAGCGCCGATCCTCTTCGTCGGCCGCGTCCAGCGGGGCGAGGTCGATCCCGGCGCGCCACACCACCTCTGGCATGCGCAGCGGGGGGAGGTCGCCGGTGACGGTGCTCTCCAGTACCACGGGGGAGGGACCGTCGAGGGGGTCGAGCGCGCGACGAACGGACCCGCCGTCATCGATGAAACGGTACGAGTAGCGATCGGGATAGAGGCAGAGGCCGGCGGAGGCGCCGACCTCCAGCAGCGCGATCGGGCCCTCGATCTCGGAGAGCACCGGAAGCAGTGCCGCGGTGCGGAGGGGCTCGTTGGTCTGCAGAGCCCGCCTCGTGCATTCCTCGACGAGTCGAGTGGCATTGGTCAAGACGAAACGACGCCACTCCCGGTACGGACCGTGACCGGCGCCGAGCAGGCGGGACACGGCGAACACGAGCGGAGGCTGGCGACGGGTCGCGGGGATCCGCAGCAGCACCTCGCTGATCTCGTCGTCGGCGGCGACCCCGGCCGCCCACTCCGCGTACAGCGCGCTGCGCCCAGGAGCCTCCGTCGCCGCGAATCGGGCATAGCGCTCCTGCACGGTGTCGGTCATGCGTCCATTCTGACGCGAAGCGCCATCGACGCCCCCGCACGAGGGAGAATGGAGGGGACTCAGGAGGACACGATGCCCTACAGCGTGAACAAGACCGAAGACGAATGGCGCGACGAGCTCGGCGAAGAGCAGTACGCCGTGCTGCGCCAGGCGGCGACCGAGCGGGCGTGGACCGGTGAGCTGCTCGATGAGGAGCGCGCCGGCCTCTACACCTGCGGTGCCTGCGGAGCCGAGCTGTTCAAGAGCGGCACGAAGTTCGATTCCGGCTGCGGCTGGCCGAGCTTCTACGAGTCGGTCCGGCCGGATGCGGTCGAGCTGCTCGAGGACGACAGTCTCGGCATGGTGCGCACGGAGGTCCGCTGCGCGACCTGCGGTTCGCACCTCGGCCACGTCTTCCCGGACGGCTTCGGCACCCCCACCGGTGACCGCTACTGCATGAACTCGATCGCGCTGAACTTCACGCCCGACGAGTCGTGAGCGCCCTCGACGCCGTCCGCGCACGGCAGTCCTGGTCGAAGGTCGGCGACACCGCCCCGGGGCGCGAGGAGCTGGTGACGCTCGTCGGCGCCGCCGGCCGCGTCGCCGACCATTCCTCGCTGCGTCCCTGGCGTCTGATCGAGCTCCGCGGCGCGGACCGCGAGGCGCTCGGTGCCGCGATCGCCGAGGCTCAGGGGGACGCGGAGCCGTCGACCAAGCCGCTGCGGGCTCCGCTCCTCATCGCGGTGGTCGCGAGCTACCGTCCGAGCGAGAAGGTCCCGCGCTGGGAGCAGGAGGCGGTGGCCTCCGGGGTCGCGCATGTGCTGAGCCTGCTGCTCGATGAGGCGGGGTGGGGCGTCATCTGGCGCACCGGACACTACACGCGCTCGGAGCCGGTCGCGCGCATGCACGGGCTGGGGCCGGACGAGGAGCTCCTCGGTTGGCTCTATGTCGGGGCGAAACCCGAGGGCAAGAGCCCGGGCCGCCGCAAGACCGTCGACGCCCGCGCGCTCCTGACCCGACCGCCGAAACTCTCTCCGGAGGCGCGGGCGGCTGCTGAGGCGGCCGCACAGGAGGCCGAGAAGCGGAAGGCCGAGAAGGCCGAGAAGAAGGCGCGCAAGAAGGCGAAGAAGAGGGAAAAGAAGATAGCCGAGAAGGCCGCCAAGAAGAGCGGCTCCTAGAGCCGGCGGCGACGCCAGGGCACCGCGACGAGGACCGAGCCGACCGCGACGACCACCATCGCGACCACCTGCCACAGCGCCGGTCCCGCCTGCGCCGGCCAGAGCAGGTCGATCACGACCGACGTCACGAGCTGCCCGAGCACCGATCCCAGCCCCATGAGCAGCACGCCCGTGTGCGCGACGATGAACGCGCCGAGCAGGATGTAGCCCGCACCGAGGAAGCCGCCGAGGTAGAGCCAGGGCTCGGTCGGCAGCGCGGCCGGCCATCCCCGCACGGCGACGCTGGTGCCGGCGGCGACCGCGAGCACCAGCGTCCCGGCGATGAAGCTCATGAGTGTCGCGGCGATCGGCGACTGCACGCGCTGTGCCAGCCGCCCGTTGGTCGCCGCCTGCCAGGCGATACCGACGCCGGCGGCGAAGGGCAGCAGCAGCATCCACAGCGGGGCGGTCGCCAGCACGTCGCCCGAGAGGGAGATCCCCACCGCGGCGAGCGCGAGCACCCCGCCCATCACCCGACCGGGGGTCACGGCCACGACGCCGGCCGGCCCGAAGCCGATGCGGTCGAGGACGAGGCCGTGCAGCGTCTGCCCTGCCACGACACCCACGGTGAAGAGGGAGACGCCGAGGATGCCCGCCGTCAGCCCCTGGGTGGAGACGGTGAGAGCGCCGCAGGCGCCCCCGAGGAGCATCCAGAACGGGATGCTCCGATCGCGGATGCCGCGGCCCAGGCGCATGGCACCACGGCGCGCCGAAGGCAGGAAGGAGATGACCACGGCGAGGGCCACCAATCCCACCGCGAAGGACAGGAAGCCGGCGACGATGCCGTTGTCGACGCGCACGCCCAGGACCCCGTTGATGCGCGCCTGGATCGCGGTCATGACTCCGATCGCGACGGCTCCCCCGAGCGCCAGAGGGGCGGGGAGGCGGCGTGCGGGGGTCACCTCTCGACACTATCGGAGCCTCCGCGCGCACCTGTCCTCCACGGCACCGTCCTCCTGGAGGACGAGCGCACCGCACCAGGGAATCGTCCTGCAGGAGGACGCGCCGCGGCGCGGCGGTCCGTAGCGTGGGGACCATGATCACCGCAGAAGGCCTCACCAAGAGATTCGGGGACAAGACCGCCGTCGACGGCGTGTCCTTCACCGTGCAGCCCGGGACCGTCACCGGCTTCCTCGGACCGAACGGCGCAGGGAAGTCGACGACCATGCGCATGATCGTCGGGCTGGACCGTCCCTCGGCGGGCCGGGCGACCGTCGCCGGCCAGGAGTATCGCAAGCTCCGGGCACCCCTCACCGAGGTCGGCGTGCTCCTCGATGCCAAGGCCGTGCACACCGGTCGGACCGCGCGCGACCACCTCCGGGCCATGGCCGCCACGCACGGCATCCCGACGTCGCGCGTCGACGAGGTCATCGAGCTCGCCGGCATCGGCGCGGTCGCCCGCAAGCGCGCCGGGAAGTTCTCCCTCGGCATGGGGCAGCGCCTCGGGATCGCCTCCGCACTGCTCGGCGACCCGCACACCCTCATCCTCGACGAGCCGGTCAACGGCCTCGACCCGGAGGGCGTCCGCTGGGTGCGGCAGTTCGTCCGGCATGCCGCCTCCGAGGGCCGGACGGTCCTGCTGTCCAGTCACCTCATGAGCGAGATGGCGCAGACCGCGGACCACGTCATCGTGATGGGACGGGGCAAGGTCCTCGCCGACGCTCCGCTGGCCGAGCTGGTGCGCTCCTGGACGACCAACCGCGTGCGCGTGCGGACACCCCGCCCCACCGACCTCGTGGCCGCGGTGGGCGGTCCGGACGTGGAGATCGTCAGCGCCGCTCCCGATCTGCTCGACATCGCGGGGCTCCCGGCAGCGCGCATCGGCGACCTCGCCGCGGAGCGCGGGATCCCGCTGCACGAACTCACCCCGACCACCGGATCCCTCGAAGAGGCCTACCTCGCCCTCACCGGCGACGCCGTCGAGTACCGCACGAAGGAGCTCTCATGACCACCGCCCCCGCCGTGACGACCCCGGCCGTCGCGCCCCCCGCCGTCGACTCGGGTCGCCGCCTCACCTTCGCACGAGCCGTGCGCGGCGAGGCGATCAAGCTCATCACCCTCCGGTCGACGTGGTGGTCCATCGCGATCGCCGCCGTGCTCACGATCGGCATCGCCGTCCTCATCGCCCAGGCGATCGATGCCCCCGGGTTCGACCCGATCCAGGCCGTCGTCATGCCGATCCAGTTCACGATGCTGCTCGCCGGCATCATCGGAGCGATCTCGGTGACCGGCGAGTACTCCACGGGCATGATCCGCTCGACGCTGACCGCCGACCCGATCCGCGGGTCCGTGCTGCTGGCGAAGTCGCTCGTGCTCGCGGGCTTCCTCTTCCTGTCGTCGCTGGTCATCTTCGGCGTCGCCGCGGTCGCCGTGTCCGCCGTGGTCGCGGGACGGGAGCAGGGCATCGACTGGTCGGACCCCGCGGCCTCCGTCCTGCCGATCGTGGTCGCCTCCCTCGCCATGGCCGTCTTCGCGCTGATCGGCGTGGCGTTCGGCTTCATCCTGCGCTCGGGTGCCGGAGCGATCGCGGCGACGGTCGGTCTGCTGTTCGTCCTGCCGATCGTCGCGAGCTTCTTCGCGATGGCGGGAGAGGCCTGGGCCTGGGTGATCGACGCCTCCGCCTACCTGCCGGTCGCCGCCGCGCAGAGCGCGATCCTGCCCGGTGACGCGGCGACACTGGATGCGCCGGTCGCCTTCTTCACCCTCGGCTGCTGGGTGGTCGGCGGTCTGCTGGCCGCGTGGGCCGTCCTCCGCACGCGCGACGCGTAGGAGACCGGGTGCCGGCGAAGCGACGCGGAACGGACACCGTCCGGGAGGACGAGGGGCTGCGGCTCCCTCGTCCTCCCGGCGTGTTCCGGCGTTTCTGGGCGCGCCATCCCGTCCTCGCCGACGTCCTGCTCACCCTGCTCTGCATCGTCCTCACGATCACACCCGCCGCGCGCATCGACGATGCCGACCGCGGCCCCGTCGGGCTCGCGCTCGCCGCCCTGCTGCCGCTCTGCGTGGTCGCCGCCTCCGCCACCCTGCTCTGGCGCCGACGGAAGCCGTGGCTCCCCGCGATCGCCGCGATCCTGCTCGAGGTCTTCCTGCTTTTCACCGCGCTGCCGGGAAGCAGCCCGCTGCTGCTTTTCGCCGGCTACTCCCTCGCCGTCTACCGCTCCACCCGTGCCGCGTGGACCGCTTTCGGCATCGGCGTCGCAGCCAGCGCCTCGGGAGCCGGACTTCTCCTCTGGGCCGGCATCTTCACACTCCAAGAGGCGGTCAACGCCCTGCTCGGCACGGTCGTGCTCGGCCTCATCGGCACACTGATCGGCGCGAACGTCGGCAACCGGAAGCGCTACCTGGACGCCGTCATCGACCGCTCCCGGCAGCTCCTCGTGGAGCGCGACCAGCAGGCGCAGCTCGCCGCAGCGGCGGAGCGGGCGCGGATCGCACGTGAGATGCACGACATCGTGTCGCACTCCCTGACCGTGGTCGTGGCGCTGTCCGAGGGTGCGGCCGCCACCCCGGACCGCGAACAGGCGCGCGCGGCGGCCACCTCTGCGGCGGACACCGCCCGCAGCGCGCTCACGCAGATGCGGGCGATGCTCGGCGTGCTCCGGGACGACGACGCCCCGCTCCTCCTCGCGCCGGTCTCGCCCGCCTCTCCACAGGAGACCGTCGCGGCGGCGCAGCGCACCGGTTATCCGGTCACCCTCGCCACGACGGGGCAGGCGGATGTCTCGTCCGACGTCGCCCATGCGCTCGGACGGATCGTGCAAGAGGGGGTGACGAACGCGATGCGGCACGCACCGACCGCGACGGCCGCGGCCGTGCGTCTGGAGTACGCGCCCGCTACCGTGGTCGTCGAGATCGTCAACGACGGCGCTGCGGGCTCTCCGGGCGAAGGAGGCTTCGGTCTCCGAGGTCTCCAGGAACGCGCTGCCCACGTGCACGGCACACTGGAGTCGCGGCCGGACGGCGCGGGCCGATGGATCCTCCGTGCCGTCCTGCCGACAGAGGAGGAGGACAGATGACATCGCCCATCCGTGTGCTCCTGGTCGACGACCAGGAGCTGATCCGCCTGGGGTTCCGCATGGTCCTGGAGGCGGAGCCCGACATCGTCGTGATCGGCGAAGCCGCCGACGGGAAGGCGGCGATCGCGCAGAGCGCCGCGCTCGCCCCGGACCTCGTGCTGATGGACATCCGCATGCCCGAGCTCGACGGGATCGCGGCGACGACGGCCATCGTCGGCGCCCACCCCGAGACGAAGGTGCTCGTCCTCACCACCTTCGACCTCGACGAGTACGCCTTCGGCGCGATCCGGGCCGGTGCCAGCGGGTTCCTCCTGAAAGACGCCCAGCGCCACGAGATGCTCTCCGCCGTCCGTGCCGTCCATCGCGGAGACGCCGCGCTGGCGCCGCGGGTGACCCGCGTGCTGCTGGAGCACGTCGGCTCGCAGCTCGGAACCGGCGCCCTCGACGAGGTCGACGACGCCGGGTACCGCTCCCTGACCGAGCGCGAGCGCGAGGTGTTCGTCGCGATCGGCCGCGGGCTCACCAACGCCGAGATCGCGGCGTCCCTCTACGTCGGCGAGTCCACCGTCAAGACGCATGTCGGGCGGATCCTGGCGAAGCTCGGGGCGCGGGATCGGATCCATGCTGTGATCCTCGCCCACCGGCTCGGCCTCGTCGGGCGGTGAGAGCGGGTCAGTCCTGTGGCGGCGTCCAGGCCGACACGCGGTTCAGGCGCTCGACCTCCGCTGTCGACAGCTCCAGCCGCGCTCCGGCGAGCAGATCCGGAACCTGATCCACCGTCCGGGCACTCGCGATGGGCGCCACCACGGTCGGCTGCGCCCGCAGCCAGGCCAGGGCCGTCGCGGCGACGGATGCGTCGTGCGCGGCGCCGATCTCATCCAGCGCGTCGATGATCCGAAGTCCAGCCGCGGTGGCGTACTTCGCGGCGCCGGCGGCCCGCGGAGACCCCTCTCCCCCGGCATCCGTCGAACGGTACTTGCCGGTGAGGAAGCCGCTCGCCAGCGCGTAGTACGGCACGAGGCTCAGCCCGAACTCCTCAGCGACGGGGATGATGGTGTCCTCGACGTCGTTGCGGTGCACGAGGTTGTAGTGCGGCTGGACGGCGACCGGTCGCGCGACGCCGAGGCGGTCCGCGATGTCGATCCACTGCCGGATGCGGTCGGCCGTGTAGTTCGACACCGCCACGTGCCGCACGAGCCCGTCCGTGACGAGGGCGCCGAACGCCTCGACCGTCTCCTCCAGCGGCACGGACTCGTCGTCGAAGTGCGCGTAGTAGAGGTCGATCTCGTCCAGTCCGAGGCGAGCGAGCGACGCTTCGGCCGCCCGACGGACGTTGCCGGCCGACAGGCCGCGGAAGGCCGGGTGCTGGCTGACCTTGGTCGCGACGACGACGCCCTGGGGCCGCCGCGACGCGAGCCATGCCCCGATGATCGTCTCGCTCTCGCCGCCCTCGTTGCCGGGAACCCAGGCACTGTAGGAGTCCGCCGTGTCGATGAAGTCGCCACCCCCGTCGACGAAGGCGTCGAGGACGGCGAAGGAGGCGTCACGGTCGGCGGTCCAGCCGAACACGTTGCCGCCGAGGGCGAGGGGGAAGACGTCGAGGTCACTGGAGCCGATGCGGGTCATGTCCGAGACAACCGCTGTGAGCGGCACGAACATTCCCGTGGCGGGGCGGAAAGATGCGCAGGTGGCCGGGGCGGGGTGCCGACCACCTGCACCCCAGTAACATAACACCCTCCGACGTGCTACGCGATATGCGGGCGCCCTGACATCACGGCGCTCCTGTCAGAAGACCAGAGCTCAGCCATCAGGCGGCGCTCACCGTCCAGAACACGGCGAGCACGATCGCCCACGTTCTCCGTCGCTGCAGTGCGAGCCGCTGCGGGATCAGCGACGGGCCGGGCTCGTCCGCGGGTTCGCTCATGCGCAGAGCCTAGCGCTGGGGCCGTGGGTGCCGGTGAAGTGGGCAGCACTCCTCGCCGAGATGCGCGAAAGGCCCGCATCCCCGTGTCTCCCGGGGGATGCGGGCCTTCCCGTATGGAGCCGACTACGGGACTCGAACCCGTAACCCCCGTATTACAAGTACGGTGCGCTACCAATTGCGCCAAGTCGGCGGATGCCATCACAGCTTAGCGATGGCCGGGACGCGCGGCGGACTACTTCGCCGGCGCCGACGTGGCCGTGGGGCTCGGCGTCGGAGTCGCCGACTCGTAGTAGGCTTCGCTGGCGACCGACATGACGAACGTCGACAGCTCCTGCGGGTCGTCCAGCGCGCCGACGTAGGCCTCGCCGTTCACGACGATCATCGGTGCGGCCGTGAGCACGAGGTCGTCGGAGCCGGGGAGCGGCCCCTCGAGCGCGCGAGTCGTCGCCTCCTTCGCCCAGCTGACGTAGTCGCCGTCCTGGATGCAGGAGCGCACAGTCTTGCCGTTGTCCACGCCGACAGCCCCCGCGAGGTTGGCGAGCTCTTCGTCCGACATCCCGTCGCTGCCCACATCGGGCTGGTCATCGAGCAGGTCGTGGTTGAACGCGTAGAACTGGTCCGGCGAGTGCGTCGCCACACAGGCGGCCGCGGCGGCGGAACGCAGCGAGTACTTGGTGCCGTTGGAGCTGGCGGTGAGCAGAGCGACCGGGTGGTAGCTGACCGTCGCGGCGCCGTCCTCGATCCACTGCGCGAGCAGCCGGGCGTTGGCGCGCTCGAACTTGCCCGCGTCGGGCGAGAGGTAGTCGACGTAGATGTGCACCTCGACAGCACCCGCCGCGGACGGCTCGGGCGACGGCGTCTCGCTGGCGCCGGCCTCGCTGGGCTCGGGCTCCGGCGTGGCGGAAGGGGTACCGGCGATCGCGGCGGAGGCGATGTCCGTCACCACGACGCCATCCGCCTCCATGCCGCTCGGGCTGAGCTGCGGCTTGGACGTCTGCGAGGTCACGGCGAGCGTCACGGCGGTCCCGATCGCACCGACCGCGATGATCGCGACCGCACCGATGATGATCCGTCGCATGAGACGCGCCCGCGACTGCTGGGCGTGCACCTTCTGTGCCTTCTCCCGCACGGCCTCGCGCGAATTGCGAGGGGCGGGGACGTTCGGCGTTTCGTCGCTCGACATCGTTCCTCTTGAGTCTCAGGGGGTCCGGGTTGGCCCCGACCACCGTCGGGCGGTGGTCGCCGCTGCGCACGGCCGGGTTCGATGCTAACCAGTGAGGCTGAGAAATACCCAGGTGCGGGCGTTCGTGCCATACTGATCCCGACCCGATGAAGGGTCACGGCGGGTCGCTCCGCCGCTTCATTCACTACGGATCGTCCGGCACGTACCTGCCGGTGAAGGAGAAACACGATGGCATCTGTGACTTTCGACGAGGCCACCCGCCTGTACCCCGGCGGCACCCGTCCGGCTGTCGACAAGCTCAACCTCGAGGTGGGAGACGGCGAGTTCCTCGTCCTGGTCGGTCCCTCCGGTTGCGGTAAGTCCACCTCCCTCCGCATGCTCGCCGGCCTCGAAGAGGTCAACTCCGGCCGCATCCTCATCGGTGACCGCGACGTCACCGACGTGCCGCCGAAGGACCGCGACATCGCGATGGTGTTCCAGAACTACGCGCTGTACCCGCACATGACCGTCGCCGAGAACATGGGCTTCGCGCTCAAGATCGCCGGCGTCGGCAAGGAGGAACGCGCCGCGCGCGTGCTCGAGGCCGCGAAGCTCCTCGACCTGGAGCAGTACCTCACCCGCAAGCCGAAGGCCCTCTCCGGTGGTCAGCGTCAGCGTGTCGCCATGGGTCGCGCGATCGTCCGTCAGCCCCAGGTCTTCCTCATGGACGAGCCGCTGTCGAACCTCGACGCGAAGCTCCGTGTCCAGACCCGTACGCAGATCGCGTCGCTGCAGCGTCGTCTCGGCGTCACCACGGTCTACGTCACGCACGACCAGACCGAGGCGCTCACCATGGGTGACCGCATCGCCGTGCTGAAGGACGGCCTGCTCCAGCAGGTCGGCTCGCCGCGCGACCTGTACGAGAAGCCGGAGAACGTCTTCGTCGCCGGCTTCATCGGCTCCCCCGCGATGAACCTGTTCTCGGCCGACCTGGCCGACGGCGGCGTGCGCTTCGGCACCGAGATCGTCCCGCTCGACCGCGACACCGTGGGCCGCGCCAACGGCTCGCAGGTCACGGTCGGCGTCCGCCCCGAGGACATCACCGTCGGCCCGGCCGACGGCCAGGGCCTGTCGGTCGTCGTCGACCTCGTCGAGGAGCTCGGCGCCGACGGCTACCTCTACGGCCACACGGAGATCAACGGCAAGCGCACCGACCTCGTCGCCCGCGTCGACGGCCGCAACCACCCGAACGCCGGCGAGACCGTCACCCTCGCCGCGAACCCGGGTCACGTGCACGCGTTCGACCTCGAGTCGGGCGACCGCCTGAACGACAAGCCGGTCGTCTCGGCCTGATCGGACACTCCACCGCGGCGCGGGCTGACTTCGGTCGCCCGCGCCGCGTCGTTTCCCCGGCACCCTCAGGAGCCCCCATGCAGGAATCCCTCCGGATCACCGCCAAGACGGTCGACCCCGGTCTGCTCGCTCTGCCCTGGTCGACGCCTCTGGAGAAGTGGCCGTCCGAGCACATCGTCTCGCTGCCCAAGGGCCTCTCCCGCCACCTCGTGCGCTTCGCGGACCTCTCCGGGCGGGTGGTGGCGGTCAAGGAGACGACGACGGAGATGGCGCGCCGGGAGTACGAGATGCTCGGAAACCTGTCGCGACTCGACGTGCCGTGCGTGGAACGCGTCGCGGTCATCGCGGGGCGCACCGACGCGGCGGGGGCGCCGCTCCCCGCGGCACTTGTCACCTCGCATCTGCGCTTCTCGATGCCGTACCGGGCGCTCTTCACCCGGGTGCTCCGTCCGGACACGGCCACGCGCCTCGTCGACGCGCTGGCGCTCCTGCTCGTGCGCCTGCACAACGTCGGCTTCTACTGGGGCGACGTCTCCCTCTCGAACACGCTGTTCCGCCGGGATGCCGGAGCCTTCGCGGCGTACCTCGTGGACGCGGAGACCGGCGAGCTGCACGAAGAGGGCCTCACCGACGGTCAGCGCGCCTACGACCTGGACCTCGCGCGCACGAACATCGCCGGCGAGATCATGGACCTCGCCGCGGGCGGTCGCCTGGAGCACGGGGTCGACGCCGTCGCCATCGCGGACGGCATCGTGTCGTCCTACCGCTCCCTCTGGGCCGAGCTCACCGCGCAGGAGTCCTTCTCCGCCGCCGAGACGTGGCGCATCACGGAACGCGTCGAGCGGCTCAACGCCCTCGGCTTCGACATCGACGAGATGTCGATGTCGACGACCGCCGACGGCACGGTCGTCGAGATCCAGCCCAAGGTCGTCGATGCCGGGCACCACCAGCGCCGGCTCATCCGCCTCACCGGTCTCGACGTCGAGGAGAACCAGGCCCGGCGGCTCCTCAACGACCTCGACGAGTTCCGTGCCCGCTCCACCAAGCAGTGGGCGGACGAGGAGATGTACGCGCACGAGTGGCTCACGCGCGTCTTCGAGCCCGTCGTCCGCGCGATCCCCTACGACCTGCGCGCCAAGCTGGAGCCGGCCGAGGTGTTCCACCAGGTGCTGGAGCACCGCTGGTACCTGTCCCAGGCACAGGGCCGCTCGGTCGCCCTCGCGGAGGTGCTGACGAGCTACATCAACGACGTGCTCCGCCACCGGCGCGACGAGGCCACCATCATGGGGCCGCCGACCGAGACGATGGGCCTCCCCGTCGTCACCGGTACGCTGGCGCTCGGCGACGACGACGAGGTGGACTGGCGCGACCTCGTCTGAGACCGTGCCCGCCCGTCGGCGCCGCGCCGGACGGCGTCAGTAGCCGACGGTGAACCGCTCGCGGTGGTGGTTGCCCTGCTCGATCTCGTCGACGATCGCGACGGCGAAGTCCGCCCCGGAGATGTACGACTTCCCGTCCTCGTCGCGGACGAGCACGTCACCGCCGTCCCGGTAGTGTCCGGTGCGCTCCCCCTCGGCCCACGGCCCGAAGACCTCGGCCGGGTGCACGAAGAACCAGTCCAGGCTCTCCGCGGTGCGCTCCAGGAGCGCGAGAGAGTCGATGCCGACCTGCGCCTCGTGCTTGTACTCCTCGGGGAACCCCTGATCGAACAGTCGGGGGCCACCGGGCGCGACGAGGCTGCCGCCCGCGCCGCCCACGACCCCGAGCCGGGTCTCGGTGCCGTCGAGCAGCGCCACCACGTTCGTCAGCGCCTCGAGGACACGGTCCTCCATGTCGCCGCGCGGCGAGAGCGCGGAGACCACGGCATCGGCACCCGCGAACGCCTCGGTCAGCGTCGCAGGGTCGAGCGCGGACCCCTGGACGTACGCCGCACCCGCGACCGGATCCGCGGGGGTCGAGCGCGAGATGGCGACGACCGCGTGATCGCGGCTCACCGCCTCCGCGACGATGTGGCGTCCGGCGTAGCCGGTTCCTCCCAGGACGATGATGCGGGCCATGCGTGTTCCTCTCGGTCAGTCCGCGGCGCGGACGGTCGCGACCTGGTACAGCGCGACCGAGGCCGCGATGCCGGCGTTCAGCGACTCGGTCGCCGCGGAGATGGGGATGGAGACGATCTGGTCGCAGGTCTCGGTCACGAGGCGGGACAAGCCCTTGCCCTCCGAGCCCACGACGATGACGACGGGACGGTCCGCCAGCTCCAGCGCGGGCAGCGAGACGTCGCCGTCGCCGTCGAGCCCGAGCACGAACACGCCCTGCTTCTTGAACTCCTTGAGCTGCGTGGTGAGGTTCGACGCCAGCGCCACCGGGATGCGGGCGGCCGCGCCCGCACTGGTCTTCCACGCCGCGGAGTTCACGCCGGCGGAACGACGCTGCGGCAGGATGATGCCGTGGCCGCCGAACGCCGCCGTCGAGCGGATGATCGCTCCGAGGTTGCGAGGGTCGGTGATCCCGTCGAGGGCGACGAACAGGGGCGTCTCGCCGCGATCGATGACCTCTTCCAGGAGGTCCTGCGGGTGGGCGTACTCGTACGGCGGCACCTTGAGGGCGACTCCCTGATGCACGCCGTCGAAGCCGGCCATGCGGTCGAGCTCCTGGCGGGTGACCTCGAGCACCGGGATGTCGCGGTGGGTCGCGATCGACAGCATCTCCTTGACGCGGTCGTCCATCTCGACGCGCTGCGCGATGTACATCGCGGTCGCCGGGATCTTCGCGCGCAGCGCCTCGAGCACCGAGTTGCGCCCGGTGACCGTCTCGGTGTCGTTGGTGTTGTCCTTCGACCTGGCGTTGCGGTTCGGGTTGCCCCCGGAGGCGGGACGCCCTCCGGGCTTGCCCTTGCCGCCCGCAGCCGCGTAGCGCTCAGCCGCAGCCTTGCGCTTCCCGGCGGGGTGCCACGCGCGGTCCTCCGCCTTCGGCGTGGGGCCACGCCCTTCGAGCGCCTTGCGCCCGAGACCGCCCGTGCCCTTGGTCGGGCCCTTCTTGTTTCCCTTGCTCGCGCCGGGGCGCCCTGGCTTAGCCATCGATACTCCAATGAGTTCCGGCCGGAGTGTCCTCCAGCGTGATTCCTGCGGCGGCGATCGCGTCTCGGATGCGATCCGCCGCCGCCCAGTCCTTCTCCGCGCGCGCGGTGGCGCGCTGCGCGATCATCTCCTGCACCAGCGCGTCCAGCGCCGCTGCCTGCGCATCCCCGGCGGCGCCGGATCCCGTGCGCGGGTTCAGACCGAGGATCCCGGTCATGGCGAGCACCGCCCGCGCCGCGTCCAGGGCCGTGCCGGTGTCGCCCGCGTCCAGCGCCGAGTTCCCGGCCCGCACGCTCTCGTGCACGACGGCCAGCGCCTGCGGCACGCCGAGGTCGTCGTCCATCGCCTCGACGAAGGCACCGGGCAGGCTCCGCGCGTCCTCGGCACCGATCTCCTCGCCGGCCGCGCGGACTGCGCGATCGAGGAAGGAGCGGATACGGCCGAGCGCCGCGTCCGCCTCCGCCCAGGACGATTCCGAGAGGTCGAGGCTCGATCGGTAGTGCGCGGCGGCGAGGGCGTAGCGCACGACCAGCGGGTCCCGCTCCGCGAGAACGTCCCGCGCGAGGGTGAAGTTGCCGAGGGATTTCGACATCTTCTGGCCGTCGACGGTCACGAGACCGTTGTGCACCCAGTAGCGGGCGAAGCCGTCACCCGCGGCCGTCGACTGCGCGAGCTCGTTCTCGTGATGAGGGAACCGCAGGTCGAGGCCGCCGCCGTGGATGTCGAACTCCGCACCGAGGTACCGCTTCGCCATGGCCGAGCACTCGATGTGCCAGCCAGGACGCCCCGGCCCCCACGGCGACGCCCAGGTCGCATCGGCGGGCTCGTCGGGCTTGGCGCCCTTCCACAGGGCGAAGTCCTGGGGGTTGCGCTTGCCCCGCGGGTCGGCGTCCTGCGCCGCCTCCATCGCGTCCACCGACTGATGGGTGAGATCGCCGTAGGACGGCCAGGAGCGCACATCGAAGTACACGTCGCCCGACCCGTCGGGAGCGGGATACGCGTGGCCCCGGTCGATGAGCAGCGCGATGAGCTCCTGCATCTGCGGGACGGAGGCCGTCGCCCGCGGCTCGTACGTGGGCGGCAGGATGCCGATGCCGGCGTAGGCCGCGGCGAACTCCTGCTCCATCCGGTAGGCGAGCGCCCACCACGGCTCGGCGTCCGTGGCGTTGGCGAGCACCTTGTCGTCGATGTCGGTGACGTTGCGCACGAAGGTCACTCGGCCGTGGCGGTGCGTCAGCCAGCGGCGCAGGAGATCGAAGCTCAGGGCCGCCCGGACGTGGCCGATGTGCGGGCCGGACTGCACGGTGGGTCCGCACACGTACATCGTGATGTTCTCGGGATCGAGAGGCACGAAGTCGCGCAGCAGCTGTGCGCGGGTGTCGTAGAGGCGGAGAGTCACCGCTCAAGCCTACTCGGCGGGCGCTGAGAGACCCTGCTCCGGTCGCGGGATGACGATCGCGACGGCCGTGACCGCGATCCCCTCGCCCCGTCCGGGGAAGCCGAGGCCGTCGGTCGTCGTGGCCGTCACGGCCACCGGAGCACCCCCGAGCGCCGCCGACAGCACCGCCTCGGCCTCCCCGCGTCGTCCGCTGAACCGCGGACGATTGCCCTGGAACTGGACGGAAACGTTGCCGATCATGAACCCCGCCGCCGCCAGGAGCTCCGCGGTGCGGGAGAGGAAGACGTCGGCGTGCGCACCCGCATACTCCGGGTGAGCTGTACCGAAGTGCTCGCCGATGTCACCGAGCCCGGCGGCGCCGAGCAGGGCGTCGACGATCGCGTGGGCGACCGCGTCCCCGTCCGAATGCCCGGAGAGCGCGGGCTCCCCCGGCCATTCCAGCCCGGCCAGCCACAGCGCCCCGTCGCCGCCGAACCCATGCACGTCCGTGCCGATGCCCACGCGCGGCCCGAGCCCGGCGACAGCCGACGCGCGAGGCACGGGAGACGAGACGGGCGCGGGCGCGACGAGGAGGCGGGCGCGCTCGAGATCGGCAGGGGTGGTGATCTTGAACGAACGCTCGGAGCCGGGCACCAGCCGCACCGCGTGCCCCGCCGCGGCGAAGAGCGCCGCGTCATCCGTGTACTCGACACCCTGGGCCGTCGCCTCCGCGTAAGCCGCTTCCAGCGGGCCACGCGGGAAACCCTGCGGCGTCTGCGCGGCTGCGAGTTCCGCACGATCCACGGTGCCCACGACGAGACCGTCCGCGACCCGCTTGAGCGTGTCCACGACCGGCAGGCTCGGTACGGCACCGGCGTCGCCGATCACGGCCGCCGCCACGGCGTCGATCACCTCGGGCGGGGTCAGCGCGCGCGCGGCGTCGTGCACGAGCACCGTGCTCACGTCCCCCCACAGCGCCGCGAGTCCGGCCGCGACGGATTCCTGCCGTGTCGCCCCTCCGGTGACCACGCGGCCCAGGTCGGCACGATCGCCGGCAGCCGCGAGCAGCTCGGTCTGCGCGTCGCCCTCGTATCCCGCGGGGGCGACGACGATGACCTGCATGGGAGCCGCAGCGAACACGCCGTCGAGGGCGTGCCGCAGGATGGTCCGTCCGTCGATGCCGACGAAGGCCTTGGGCGCCCCCGCCTCGAGACGGGTGCCGGAACCGGCGGCGACGACGATGATCGCGGTGTGCGGGACGGGGAGGATGCTCACAGCTTCACGTTACCCGCGGGAACGACGAAAGGCGGGTGCCGAAGCACCCGCCTTTCGTCGTTGACGTCTCAGGACGCGAGGACCTCGTCGAGCAGCGCGCCCGCCTTGTCCTCGTCGATCTTCTCGGCCAGTGCCAGCTCCGAGATGAGGATCTGCCGGGCCTTGGCCAGCATCCGCTTCTCGCCCGCGGACAGGCCGCGGTCCTGGTCGCGACGCCAGAGGTCGCGCACGACCTCGCTCACCTTGATGACGTCGCCGGACGCGAGCTTCTCCAGGTTCGCCTTGTACCGGCGCGACCAGTTGGTGGGCTCCTCGGTGAACGGCGCACGCAGCACCTCGAACACGTGGTCGAGGCCCTCCTTGCCGATCACGTCGCGAACGCCGACGAGGTCGACGTTCTCGGCCGGAACCTCGATGATGAGATCACCCTGCGTGACGTTGAGCTTCAGGTACTTCTTCGCCTCGCCCTTGATGATGCGCTCCTTGACCTCGATGATGGTCGCAGCGCCATGGTGCGGATAGACGACGGTCTCGCCAACCTCAAAAAGCATAAAAACATGTCCTTTCGGCAACCTCAAGGATACCACAGGGGATATGCGCTAAGGTTCGCGCTCCCTGTTCCCTGCGCGCTCCCGACTTACCCATAGAATGGGAGGGATATCCCGTCGGACCTCAGGAGGACCCGTGAAATCGCGCCTTGTCGCGTCTGCCGCCATCAGCGCCCTCGTTCTGCTCGGCGCGACCGGGTGCACGTTCATCACGCCGCAGTCGACGAAGATCGAGTACGCGGCCTCCGACGGCGTGAACGTCTCCGATCAGGACGGCCCCATCGCCGTGCGCAACGCCCTGATCATCGCGAACGAGGACGGCACGGTCGGCAACTTCGTCGGCGCCGTGGTCAACCCGTCGCAGGACCGCGCCACCCTGACGGTGTCGCTGGAGGGCGGCGATCCCTTCAAGATCACGGTGCCCGCCGGCGGAAGGATCAGCTTCGGCGCCGACGAGGAGCCCGTGGAGATCACGGGACTCGACACCATGCCCGGCGCGACCGTCGCGATGCACTTCCAGTCCGGCGACTCCGCCGGTGTGACGACCGAGATCCCGGTCCTCGACGGCACCCTGCCGTACTACTCGGACCTCGCTCCTCAGGACTGAGTCCCAGAGTCGAGGAGAGGCCGGCACCCGTGGGTGCCGGCCTCTCGCGTCTGTCATCAGCCCTCGAAGCGATACCCCAGGCCGCGGACGGTCACGAGCATCACCGGCTCGCTGGGGTTCTCCTCGATCCGCGAGCGGATGCGCTTGATGTGCACGTCGAGCGTCTTGGTGTCGCCGAAGTAGTCGCTCCCCCACACCCGGTCGATGAGCTGGCCCCGCGTGAGCACGCGTCCCGAGTTGCGCATCAGCACCTCCAGGAGCTCGAACTCCTTCAAGGGCATGTTGATCTGCTCGCCCGCGACCGACACCGTGTGCCGATCGATGTCGAGCGAGACGCGCCCGCCCTCCAGCACCCGTTCGTCCAACTCGCCCTCGGCCTGCACGACGCGTCGCAGCACCGCCCGCATCCGGGCGAGGAGCTCCCGCGACGAGTAGGGCTTGGTGATGTAGTCGTCCGCTCCGAGTTCGAGTCCCACGACGATGTCGACCTCGGAGTCCTTGGCGGTCAGCATGATGATCGGCACGGCGGACGTCGAGCGGATCTGACGGCACACTTCGGTCCCCGGCATCCCCGGCAGCATGAGGTCGAGGAGCACGATGTCGGCGCCGCGCTCCCGGAACGCCGTGAGCGCACCGGGACCGTCCTCGGCGATCTCGACCTCGTAGCCCTCGCGGCGCAGCAGGTACGCGAGGGGGTCGGCGAGGTCGGGCTCGTCTTCGACGAGAAGGATGCGGGTCATGCGGTCTCTCCGTTTCGGACGCGCGTCGCCCCGGTCGCGGGGGCGCCCTTGCGTGCGCGCTTCTTCTTGCTCTTCTTGCCCTGTCCGGCGTTCGCGGGAGCGTCGATGCGAGGCAGGCGGATGGTGAACGTCGATCCTCGGCCGGGGCGCGACCACAGCCGCACCTCTCCCCCGTGCCGCTGAGTGGCATGCTTGACGATGGACAGCCCGAGGCCGGTGCCGCCGGTGCGCCGCGAGCGGGCTTCGTCGGCACGGTAGAACCGCTCGAAGATGCGCTCGCGATCGGCCTCGGCGATCCCGATGCCCTGGTCGGACACGGCGATCTCCACGACCTCGTCGTCGGCCTTCACCCCGACGCCCACCCGGGAGCCGCGGGGCGAGTAGACGATCGCGTTGGCGATGAGGTTGCCGACGGCCTCGATGAGGATCTGCGCGTCGCCGCGGACCCAGACGCCGCGGTCTCCACCGCGGGCGAGCTCCACACCGGCGGAGTCGGCCTGCACGACGTGGGCTTCGATCGAGGAGGCGATGACCTCGTCGATCGAAACGGGGGCGACCTCGGTCAGCCCGTCCTCGGCCTGCAGCCGGGACAGGCTCATGATGCGTCCGGTGAGCTGACCGAGGCGGCCCGCCTCCGCCGAGATCCGGGACGCGAACGCCCGCACCTGGGCGGGATCGTCGGCGGCGGACTCGATGGCCTCGGCGAGCAGGCTCACGGCCCCGACGGGCGTCTTGAGCTCGTGGCTCGTGTTGGCCACGAAGTCACGGCGCATCTGATCGAGGCGCTCCTGCTCGGTCACGTCGCGGATGATGAGGAGCACGAGGCGCGTGCCGATGGCGCTCGCCCTGGCCGACACGAGGCGCGGGTCGAGGCTGAGACCGCCGCGGGTGATGCGCAGCGACTCGGTCGCCGTCTCCCCCGTCGAGCGGACGCCCCGCACGAGCTGCCGGAGCTCCGGGTTCTCGAGCGTCGATCCGACCTCGATCCCGAACCGTGCGGCGGCTTTCGACGTGGCGAGCACGAGGCCGGAGACGTCGACGACGCACGCGGCGTCGTCCATGCTGCGCAGCACGTCGGTGATCCCGGGCGGGATCGTCATCGACGTCTCCTCCTCCGCCCGCGCCCGCGCCCGATAGGCCCAGACGACGAGGAGGGAGAGGCCCACCCCGATCGCCAACCCGATGGCGAGGGAGGACAGCGCGAGCTGCGGCAGGGTCATGACTCCAGCGTAGAGCGCGTTCACCGTCGATCCGGCGGGTTTCCGCGCCATCCCGGGGAGCGGAGACGTACTATTCACTCGCCGGGCACCGTTCGTTAACCTTCGGAGCAGACAATCGCTTCAGGCCTGCGCGCGCGCAGTCCTCACCCCTGCGGACGCCCCGCCGCCCCGCGCTGGACCGTCAGCCGGATCCGAACGAAAGGTTGCGCCCACCATGCGCGAAGTCTTCCACCAGTCCCTCGAGGACCTGCAGTCCCGCCTCGTCGAGATCGCCGAGCTCGTGACGGTCTCCATCGACAAGGCCACCCGCGCGTTCGCCACGAGCGACGTCGCGCTGGCCGAGGAGGTCATCGCCGACGACGCCAAGATCGACGAGCTCGCGGTGGCGCTGGACGAGCAGGCCATCGAGATCCTCGCCCGACAGCAGCCGGTCGCGCGCGACCTCCGGATCGTCGTCACGGCGCTCCGCGTCAGCGCGTCCCTGGAGCGGATGGGCGACATGTCCGAGCACATCGCCCAGCTCGCCCGCCTGCGCTTCCCGGAGCGCGCGATCCCGAAGGGCCTCAAGGGCACGTTCGTGAAGATGGGCGAGCTCGACGTGGAGATCTCGCGCACGCTCACGGAGCTCCTCCGCACCCAGGACCTGAAGTTCGCGGATGCCATCCGCAACGCCGATGACGACGTCGATGAGCTGCACGCCAGCGTCTTCGAGAAGGTGCTCAGCGACAACTGGAAGGGCGAGGCCGTCGCCACGGTCGATGCGACGCTCGCGAGCCGGTACCACGAGCGCTTCGCGGACCACGCGGTCGCCGTCGCCAAGAAGGTCGTCTACCTCGCGACGGGCGACTGGCACGTCGAGGAGGAGGACATCGCCCTCGCGGTGGAGCAGCAGGAGCAGCTCGGCCACGCCTGACCGAGCCCCCGCCTTATCGCCGAGACCCCCTGCTGCAGGCGACTGCAGCAGGGGGTCTCGGCGTGAAATCGGGGTCTCGGTTACTTCTTGCCCTGGGCGGCGACGGCCGCGGCACCGGCGGCGGCGGCCTCCGGGTCGAGGTAGCGGCCGGGGCCCGTCGGCGCGTTGTGCTCGTCGAGCTCGTACACGAGCGGGATGCCGGTGGGGATGTTGAGGCCGGCGATGTCGTCGTCGCTGATGCCCTCGAGGTGCTTGACGAGGCCGCGCAGCGAATTGCCGTGCGCCGTCACGAGGACGGTCTTGCCGGCTTCCAGGTCGGGGACGATCTCCGCGTCCCAGTACGGCAGGAGACGGTCGATGACGAGCTTGAGCGACTCCGTGCGCGGCACCTCGCCGTCGATGCCCTCGTAGCGGGCGTCACCCACCTGGCTGAACTCGCTCGCGTCGTCCAGCGGGGGCGGCGGCACGTCGAACGAGCGGCGCCACAGCTGGAACTGCTCCGGACCGAACTCCTCGAGCGTCTGCGCCTTGTCCTTGCCCTGCAGCGCCCCGTAGTGGCGCTCGTTGAGCCGCCAGGAGCGCTTCACCGGGATCCACAGCCGGTCGGCCGCATCCAGCGCGATGTCGGCAGTCTGGATCGCCCGGCTCAGCAGCGACGTGTGCAGCACGTCGGGCAGGATGCCGGACTCGGCGAGCAGCTCACCGCCGCGACGGGCCTCGCCCTTGCCCTGCGCGGTCAGGCGGACGTCCACCCAGCCGGTGAAGAGGTTCAGTTCGTTCCACTCGCTCTGGCCGTGGCGGAGCAGGATCAGGGTGCGCTTCGCAGTCATGTCGCCAGTTTATCCGGGGCGCGGAGCGGGCACAGCGGCGGAGGAGGGAGGATGGACGCATGGCGTCATCTCCCCTCGGTCGGCCGACCCGCGGCACGACAGGGACGAACCGGCTGCGACGGAACGACCGGTGGATCGCCGCCTCCCCCGCCTTCCGACGCGCGGCCGACCCCCTCGTCGTCGACCTCGGGTTCGGGGCGAGCGGGGTGACCGCGTTCGAGCTGGCCGCCCGGCTGCGACGCGTGCGGCCGGATGCGGAGGTGCGCGGCCTGGAGCTCGACCCGGACCGGGTGGCGACCGCGGAGCAGCAGCTCGCCGAGGTCCGGGCCGGCCGGACCCCCTTCCCCGCCGATCTCCGCGTCTCCTTCGCCCGCGGCGGATTCGAGGTACCGCTCCCCGGCGGTCGGCGCCCCGCCGTCATCCGGGCGATGAACGTCCTGCGGCAGTATGACGAGGCCGAGGTGGCCGCCGCCTGGCGGACGATGGCGCACCGCCTCGCGCCGGACGGGCTCCTGGTGGAGGGCACCTGCGACGAGATCGGGCGCGTGGCGAGCTGGGTCGACGTCGATCCCGGCGGCACGCCGCTCCGCTTCACCGTCTCCCTCCGCCTCCGCGGGCTCGAGGTCCCGAGCATCGTGGCGGAGCGGCTGCCCAAGGCCCTCATCCATCGCAACGTCCCCGGCGAGCGCATCCACGCGCTGCTCGTCGAGCTGGACCGGGAGTGGGAGCGCGCCGCTCCCCTGTCGACCTTCGGCGCCACGCAGCGCTTCCTCGCCGCGGTGACGGCGCTGCGCGCGCAGGGCTGGCCTGTGCAGGGCGGGCGGAGCCGGTGGCGGCTGGGGGAGCTCACCCTGCCGTGGGGCGCCGTGGCACCGGCCTGACGCGCCCCGCGAGGACACGCCCCTGCTGTATTCCGGTGCGCACCTCCTCACGGGCCTGCGGGCCGCTAGCGTCGTACGCGGCGGGCCGTACCGACGCGTGCGCCGACTCGATCGCCATGCGTTCCCAGGGCAGGAGAGGCGATGGCGACCGAGAACGCGAAGGCGGAAGGATCCGCGGAGGCACAGGAGAACGACCGCGAGCGACTCGGCGACGTCCTGACGTCGGCGCAGGACTTCTCCCACGAGCAGTCCGGCTACCGCACCGCGTTGAAGGCGCGGCACCTGCAGATGATCGCCCTCGGCGGCGCGATCGGGACTGGACTGTTCATGGGGGCGGGCGGACGCCTGAACGCCGCAGGACCCCTGCTGGCCGTCTCCTATCTGGTGTGCGGGGTGTTCGCCTTCTTCATCCTCCGCGCCCTCGGAGAGCTCGTCATCCACCGCCCCTCCTCCGGATCGTTCATCTCGTACGCGCGGGAGTTCTTCGGCGAGAGACTGGCCTTCGCCGCGGGCTGGCTGTATCTGCTGAACTGGGGCATGACGGCGATCGTCGACTCCACGGCCGTGGCGCTCTACGTCCACTACTGGTCGGCGTTCCGCGTCGTGCCGCAGTGGCTGCTCGCGCTGATCGCCCTGGTCGTCGTCGTCGGCCTCAACCTCGTCTCGGTCCGGCTGTTCGGCGAGATGGAGTTCTGGTTCGCGCTCGTGAAGGTCGCCGCGCTGGCGCTGTTCCTCGTGATCGGCGTGGTGTTCCTCGCGGCCGGCTGGCAGACCGACGAGGGACCGACGGGGATCCCCATGCTCGCAGCGCACGGAGGCTTCGCACCGGAGGGGGTGCTCCCCGCCGTGATCGTGATGCAGGGGGTCGTCTTCGCGTACGCCTCGATCGAGCTGATCGGCACCGCCGCCGGCGAGACCGCGGACCCGGAGAAGGTGATGCCCCGGGCCGTCAACTCGGTGATCCTGCGCATCGCGGTGTTCTATGTCGGATCGGTGCTGCTCCTCGCCCTGCTGCTCCCATACACGGTGTACCGCGCCGGGGAGAGCCCGTTCGTGACGTTCTTCTCGCACGTGGGAGGGCCGGACGTGGGGGCGGTGGCCGGCAGCGCCATGAACTTCATCGTGATCACCGCCGCGGTCTCCGGGCTGAACGCCGGGCTCTACTCGACGGGCCGGGTCTTCCGCTCGCTCGCGAGTTCGGGCGCCGCACCCCGCGCGACCGGGCGGATGAGCCGTCGCGGCGTGCCCGTCGTGGGGATCCTCGTCACCGCCGTGTTCGCCCTCGCTGGTGTCCTGCTGAACGCGGTGGTGCCGGGACAGGCCTTCGAGATCGTGCTCAACATGTCCGCGCTGGGGATCATCGCGGCCTGGGCGACCATCATCCTCTGCCAGCTCCGGCTGTACCGGCTGTCGCGGCGCGGCCTCGTCGAGCGCCCGTCGTTCCGCCTCTTCGGTGCACCGTACACCTCGTATCTGACGCTGGCGTTCCTCGCGTCCGTCGTCGTGCTCATGGCCTTCGACTATCCGACGGGCACCTGGACGGTCGCCAGCCTCGGCGTGCTGATCCCTGCGCTCATCGGCGGCTGGTTCCTGGCCCGAGCACGGATCCGGGAGCTCGCCGCGCAGCGCTCGGCGGCCGGACCGGGAGTCGAGATCTGACGGACGCCCCGCTCAAACGCCGGCGTCGCGGGGATCGGGCGCCGTCGGGCGGCGGGACAGCCGCGTCAGGCGCGGGACGTCCGCGGTGGCGCCGGCATCGGCCGGGACGATGATCTGCTGGGACGCGGCGACGTCGATCCCTTCGGCCCGGACGACGAGATCACCAATCGGGGCGCGACGGGACAGGAGGGCGAGGGCGATCGGCCCGTCTTCATGATGCCGCGCGGAGGAGGTGATGTGCCCGACCTCGTCGTCGCCCGCGAACACGGGGGCTCCGGGTTCCGGAAGCACGGCGTCGCTGCCGTCGAGCTGGAGCAGAGCGAGCCGCCGCGGCGGATGGCCGAGGTTGTGCACCTTCGCGACCGTCTCCTGGCCGCGATAGCAGCCCTTGTTCAGGTGCACGGCGCTGCGGAGCCAGTCCGACTCGTGCGGCAGCGATCGCTCGTCCACCTCGGCCGCCCACCGCGGGCGCCAGGCGGCGATGCGCAGAGCCTCGGCGGCGAGGAGACCGGCGGCGTCCTCCCGATCGAGCTCCGCGGCGAGCGCCCGCGCCGCCGCCTCGGGCACGATGCCGACCCGCCAGGCGAGGTCGGCCCCGGGGTGCGCGGCCACGTCGGCATACTGATGGCCGCCGACGGCGACCTGCTGCCACGGGTCGACCCAGATCCGCGCGTCGTCGAGGCCGCGCACGCGCTCGGCCGCGGGACCGCCGTCGACGAAGCCGAGCAGCGCGAGGTCGGGGCGCAGCTCGACCGTGGCTTGGGTGCGGAACTTCATCCGCGTCAGCCAGGTCGCCAGACCCTCGGCATCGCCGGCGTCCGCCAGGAGCCAGGTCGAGGTGCCGTCGTCGAGGACCCCGGCCGCGTGCTCCACCCGTCCCTGCGGATCGAGGACGAGGAGCTCGGTGCTCTCCCCCGCGCGCAGATGACCCACCGCCTGCGACGTGATGGAGTCGAGCCAGGGGAGGCGTTCGGGGCCGGACACCTCGATGACCGCCCGGTCGTCGAGGGGCGCGATCGCCGTTCCGGCCGCGAGGCGGCGCTGCTCCCGGAACGGATCGCCGAAGTGGGCGATCCCGCGCTCCCCTGCTGTCGCGCCGGGGACGCCGTCGAAGACGCTGGTGCTCACGGTGTGCTCCGTTCAGACGCGAGCGAGACGTGCCGAGGCGTGCGCCCGCAGAGGTGTGCCGAGGGCGGCGATGTCCCACGCCCACAGCAGGTGCCCGTCGACGAGCCCGTACATCCGCGCGGCGGAGCCGTAGTCCTTGGCACCGGCGCCGCGCACGATCGCGTCCGACGCGAGGTCGACCCGCGGTCCGTTGATCTCGCCGAGGTAGTACTCGAGCATGCCGTCCGAGCGCGCCAGCGACACCTCGAGCGGGAACGCGCCGTTGTCGGACCGCAGCGCCTCCACGTCGTCGACCGTGCGGGTGACGGGTGTCGCCGTCGGCGGCAGCAGCGCCGGTCCCGCGTCGGTCGCCGCGGCCGGACGCGCCAGGCGCCAGAAACCGGACTCGGCGGTCAGCGGGACGGCGGGCGCACCCTCGTCACCGACGAAGGTCGCCGTGGCCGCGTAGTTGAGGAACGGTCCCCCGTCGTGGCTGAAGCTGACGCGATGGGTGAACTCGCCCTGCAGACGCTCCTCGCCGACCGGGTAGTCGATCACCCCGGACCCCTCCCACACGCCGATCAGCCACGCCAGCGGGGCGAGGTCGGCGGGAAGGTCCGTGGGGAGTTCGATCATGTCGTCAGCGCTGGCCGCGGAAGAGGTTGCGCAGCACCACGGCCGACACGAAAACGATCGCGAGGCTCGCCAGGCCGAGCAGGCCGATGAAGAAGATTTCGAGCGCCATGATGTCCATGACCTCCACCTTACCCCCGGCGATCCGGGTCAGGAGGGGATGAGGGCGGCCAGGCCGAAGCCGACCGAGATGATCCCCATCAGCAGCAGCGCACCGGTCACGCTGCTCGCGACGCGGAAGATGAAGCCCTGCGTGCGCCCGTACCAGAGCTGCACGGCGAAGGAGAGCAGCACCACCGCGCCGAAGCCGACCAGCATCCAGGGGATGCGCCACTCCTCCGGAGCGAAGATCCCGATGACGATGCTGCCGACGAACGCGGTCGCCCAGACCGCGATGACGCCGGTGAAGGCGTTGCGGGGCGCGAGTGCCGGTTCTGACATGTCTCCATTCTTGCGCATCGGTGGCCGCTATCATGGCGGCACGGCGTCGATCCCCCCGCCGGTGAGGAGTGCGCGTGGCCCTGGTGCTGGTTCTGACCAATGCTCCGCTCTCGGAGCAGGTGCTGCCCGCCCTCGAGCTGCTGAGCCATCGCACGCGGCAGATCCCGGCGGAGCCGGCGCAGCTGATCAATGCCCCGGAGTACGACATCGTCATCGTCGACGGCCGTCACGACCTGGTCGGGGCGAAGTCGCTGTGCCGTCTGCTGCGGGCCACCGGCCAGGATGCGCCGCTGCTGCTCGTGGTGACCGAGGGCGGCATGAGCGCCCTGTCCGGCGAATGGGGCATCGACGACGTGCTCCTGTCCACCGCCGGCCCCGCGGAGATCGACGCGCGCGTGCGTCTGGCGCTCGCGCGACGGGACGAGGTCGCCGAACCGGCGCGCGTGCAGGCCTCCGGCGTCACGATCGACGAGCAGTCCTACTCGGCCAAGCTCCACGGGCGGCCGCTGGACCTCACCTACAAGGAGTTCCAGCTCCTGCACTTCCTCGCCACCCACCCGTCCCGGGTGTTCACCCGCGAGCAGCTGCTCAGCGAGGTGTGGGGGTACGACTACTTCGGCGGCACCAGGACCGTCGACGTGCACGTGCGACGGCTCCGCGCCAAGCTCGGCGATCAGGAGCAGATCATCGGCACCGTGCGCAACGTCGGGTACCGCTTCAACGTCTACGAGGACGACAGCCTGGTCGGCTCGCGCTGACCGCCGTTCACACGCCCGACACCTGCCGGTGCTTAGATGTACCCCATGATCGATCCCGCACTCGCCGACGCCGGCCTCGGTGACGCCGAAGACGACGACTTCGACGACGCCGTCGAGGCGCCGGACTCGCAGCTCCCCGACCATCGCTACCTGGACCGCGAGCTGAGCTGGCTCGCGTTCAACCAGCGGGTGCTCGAACTCGCGGAGGACCCGTCGCTGCCGGAGCTGGAGCGGGCGAACTTCCTGGCGATCTTCGCCAGCAACCTCGACGAGTTCTTCATGGTGCGCGTGGCCGGTCTCAAGCGGCGCATCATGACCGGTCTCGCCGTGCCGACCAACATCGGACGCTCCCCCGTCGATGCCCTCGCCGACATCTCTCGGGAAGCGCACGCCCTCCAGCTCCGCCACGCGGACGCCTGGACGAAGCTCGTCCGCCCCGCCCTCGCCGACTCCGGCATCGAGATCACGGAGTGGTCGGATCTCACCGGCGACGAGCGCAGCGCGCTGTCCGACTACTTCGGCGCGCAGGTCTTCCCGGTGCTGATGCCGCTGGCGGTCGACCCGGCGCACCCGTTCCCCTACATCTCCGGACTCTCCCTGAACCTCGCGATCCGCATCCGCAATGCGCGGACCGGCCGCCAGGAGTTCGCGCGCCTCAAGGTGCCGCCCATGCTGCCTCGCTTCGTCGAGGTGCCGTCCACGGGCGAGATCAAGCGCTTCCTCCGCCTCGAGGAGCTCATCGCCAACCACCTCGGCGATCTCTTCCCCGGCATGGAGGTGCTCGACCACCACGCGTTCCGCCTCACCCGCAACGAGGACGTGGAGATCGAGGAGGACGAGAGCGAGAACCTCATCCAGGCGCTGGAGGCCGAGCTGCTGCGCCGCCGGTTCGGGCCGCCGATCCGGCTCGAGATCACCGACGACATGGACGAGGTCACGATGGACCTCCTCGTGCGCGAGCTCGACATCACCGACCAGGAGGTCTACCGCCTCCCCGGGCCGCTCGATCTGCGGGGCCTCTTCGACCTGTCACGCATCGATCGCCCCGATCTGCGGTACCCGCCGCACCTCCCCACGACCGCGGTGGCCTTCCAGCCGACGGGCTCCAACACCCGTGCCGACATCTTCAAGGCGATCCGGAAGTCCGACGTGCTCGTGCACCACCCGTACGAGTCCTTCACCACGAGCGTCCAGGCGTTCCTCGAGCAGGCCGCCCGCGATCCGCACGTGCTCGCCATCAAGCAGACGCTGTACCGGACGTCCGGGGACAGCCCCGTCGTGCAGGCCCTCATCGATGCGGCCGAGGCCGGCAAGCAGGTGCTCGCGCTCGTCGAGGTGAAGGCCCGCTTCGACGAGGCCAACAACATCGTGTGGGCGCGCAAGCTCGAGAAGGCCGGCGTGCACGTGGTGTACGGCCTCGTCGGACTCAAGACCCACTGCAAGCTCGCCCTCGTGATCCGCGAGGAGGAGGGCAGACTCCAGCACTACTCGCACGTCGGCACCGGCAACTACAACCCGAAGACGAGCCGAATCTACGAGGACTTCGGTCTGTTCACCGCCGATGCCCAGGTCGGCAAGGACCTCACCCGGCTGTTCAACGAACTCAGCGGCTACGCGATCGAGAAGAAGTTCAAGCGTCTGCTCGTCGCCCCGCTCCACCTCCGCAAGGGCCTCGTGCGGCTGATCGACGCCGAGCGCCGGATCGCCGAGTCGGGCAAGCCCGCGCACATCCGCATCAAGGTCAACTCGATGGTCGACGAGGAGATCATCGACGCGCTCTACCGCGCCAGCGCCGCGGGGGTGAAGGTCGACGTGTGGGTGCGTGGAATCTGCAGCCTGCGGCCCGACCTCGACGGGATCAGCGACAACATCACCGTGCGCAGCATCCTCGGCCGCTACCTCGAGCACTCGCGCATCTTCACGTTCGAGAACGATGGCGACCCGCAGGTGTACATCGGCAGCGCCGACATGATGCACCGCAACCTCGATCGGCGCGTCGAGGCCCTGGTGCGGGTCACCGACCCCGCGCATCTCAAGGAGCTCACCGCCTTCTTCGACCTGGCGATGGACGACCGGACCTCGTCGTGGCACCTCGGCCGCGACGGCGTGTGGGAGCGCCACGCCGTGGATGCCGACGGCAAGCCGCTCACCGACCTGCAGGATAAGACCATGGGGATGATCCAGCGACGTCGTCGGGCACGGGCGGTTCGATGACGGCGCGGCAGGTCCAGCTCCCGCCGTCCGCGGCCGACGCGAAGTGGGCGGACAAGGCCGTGTACGCGGCCGGCGCCGTCGTCTGGCGTCTGGTCGACGGCAAGCTGCGGATCCTGCTCATCCATCGCACGAAGTACCGCGACGTCACCCTCCCGAAGGGCAAGGTCGACCCGGGCGAGATGCTCGCGGAGACCGCCGTCCGTGAGGTGCACGAGGAGACCGGCATCCGCGTGGCCCTCGGCGTGCCGGTCGGGATCAGCCGCTATCACCTCGCGTCCCGCAAGCAGAAGGTCGTGCACTACTGGGCTGCCGAGGCGACGGACGCCGCGATCCGCGCGTCGACCTTCGTGCCCAACCGCGAGATCGCCGCCCTCGAGTGGGTCAGCGTGAAGAAGGCCCGTGCCGCGCTGAGCTACCCCGTCGACCTCGAGATCCTCGATGCGTTCGCGGCCCTCGTCGACGACGGCGTGCTGCGGACCTTCCCGGTGATCGCCCTCCGGCACGCGAAGGCCCTGCCCCGTTCGGAGTGGGACAAGGCGGACGCGGCCCGGCCGCTCACCGACCGCGGGAAGCGCCAGGCCAAGGCCATCGTCGGACCGCTCCGCGCTTTCGGCGTGCGCAAGATCGTCACCAGCGACGCGGTGCGCTGCGTGCAGACCGTCACGCCGCTCGCCAAGGCCCTGGACCGCAAGCCGGTCCTCACCGAGAAGATCAGCCAGGACGCCTGGGAGGACGGCGTCGCCGATCTCCGCTCCGTCGTCGGCCGCCGCATCCGCGCCGGCAAGCCCGCCGTGCTCTGCAGCCACGGCCCGGTGCTGCCTGCGCTCCTCTCGGAGATCGCCCTCGCGACCGGCACGGTGCACGGCTCGTACGTCGGCAGCGCCGCCGATCTGGAGACCGGCGCGTTCTCCGTGGTGCACGTCTCGGCCACCAATCCCGGCTCCGGCATCATCTCGATCGAGACCCACGCCCCGAAGGTCTGATCCCTCCCCCACGTTCGAATCGCGCACTTCGCTGCATCCGGGCCGGGGATGCCGCAAAGTGGGCGATTCGAAACGGCGGGGCCGCGCCGTGACGGGGATCGGTGACAGAGAGTCGCCGGCCGTTCACCTGCCGTTCACCTGCGCGGGAGAGTCTCGTTAACCGTCGCCCCTAGCGTCACTGTGTGCCCTGCACCGGGCCCCACCCCTCCAAGATCGAAGGATCCACAGTGAAGATCTCCCGAATCGCACGAATCGGCGCCATCGGCGCCGTCGCCGCTCTCGCCCTCGCCGGCTGTGCCGCGAACGAAGGCGGAGCCGGCGGCTCCAGCGAAGAGCCCTCGGAGTCCACGCTCTCCGGCACGATCGACGCGACCGGCGCGTCGTCGCAGACCGCAGCCCAGGAGGCCTGGGTCGCCGCCTTCCAGACGGCCAACCCCGATGTGACGGTCAACTACGAGCCCACCGGCTCGGGCACCGGCCGCGAGAACTTCCTCGAGGGCGGCAGCAACTTCATCGGCTCCGACCGCGCGTTCAACGACGAGGAGATCGCCGCCGGCGGCTTCGGCGCCTGCACCACCGACGACATCGTCGAGGTCCCCCTCTATATCTCCCCCGTCGCCGTCGCCTTCAACCTCGAGGGCATCGACACGCTGAACCTCGACGCCGCCACGATCGCGGGCATCTTCGCCGGCACGATCACCAACTGGAACGACGAGGCCATCGCCGCCCTGAACGACGGCGTCGAGCTCCCCGACCTGGCGATCTCGCCGGTGCACCGCTCCGACCCCTCGGGCACGCAGGAGACCTTCGCCAAGTACCTCAGCGCGACGGCCCCCGACGTCTGGACCTACGAGGTCTCCGACGAGTGGCCGATCCAGGGTGGCGAGGCCGCTCAGGGCACCTCGGGCGTGAAGCAGGCCCTCACCGCCGGCAACGGTGCGATCGGCTTCCTCGACGCCTCGCAGGCGGACGGCCTCGGCCAGGTCGCCGTGGGAGTCGGCGAGGACTTCGTCTCCTACTCGGCCGAGGCCGCCGCGAAGCTCGTCGAGGGCTCGCCGCTCGCCGAGGGCCGTGGTGAGGGCGACCTCGTCTTCGACGTCGACCCGGCCGCTGCTGCGGACGGCGCCTACCCGATCGCCCTGGTCAGCTACCTCATCGGCTGCGAGCAGTACGAGGACAGCAACGTCGCGGAGCTCGTGAAGGAGTACTTCACGTATGTCGCGAGCGCCGAGGGCCAGGACGCCGCTGCGGAGAACGCCGGCAGCGCCCCGATCTCGGACGGCCTGCGCGAGCAGGTCCAGGCCGCGATCGACCTCATCCAGGTCGGCTGATCCTGCCGATCCACTGACGACGGTGCCCCCGCGTCCCCGAGCGGGCGCGGGGGCTCCGCCAGGTCAGCACCCGATCCATCTCCACCCGGCCCGAAACAGGGAGATCATGAGCACGACCGCGCAGGAGCCGACAACGGCACCGGCACCGACACCGGCGCCGCCCACACCGATCAAGGCCAAGCAGCGCCTCGGCGACCGGGTCTTCTCCGGCACCGCGCTGGCGGCCGGCATCATCATCCTGATCGTGCTGGCGCTCGTCGCTGCCTTCCTCATCATCCAGAGCCTGCCGGCGTTCCAGCTCGACACCACCGACAACCACATCCTGCGGGGCGAGTCGTTCTGGGTGTACGTCTGGCCGCTCGTCTTCGGCACCCTCTGGGCATCGTTCATCGCCCTGCTGATCGCCGCCCCCATCGCCATCGGCATCGCGCTCTTCATCTCGCACTACGCCCACCGGCGGCTGGCGTCGTTCCTCGGCTACATCATCGACCTGCTCGCCGCGGTGCCCTCCGTGGTGTTCGGCCTCTGGGGCGGCCTCGTGCTCGCCCCCATGCTCCAGCCGATCTACGTGTGGCTCAACGAGAACGCCTCGTGGGTGCCGTTCTTCGGCGGTCAGGTCTCCGCGACGGGCAAGACCATCCTCACCGCCGCCCTCGTCCTCGCCGTGATGTGCATCCCGATCATGACCGCCATCTGCCGCGAGGTCTTCCTGCAGACCCCCAAGCTCCACGAGGAGGCGGCCCTCGCCCTCGGCTCCACGCGCTGGGAGATGGTCCGCATGGCCGTCCTCCCCTTCGCCCGCGGCGGCATGGTGTCGGCGGCGATGCTCGCCCTCGGCCGCGCGCTCGGCGAGACGATGGCCGTGACGATGGTGCTCTCCCCCTCGGCGGTCGTCAGCTTCCTCGTGCTCACCGCCACCAACCCCACGCCGATCCCCGCGAACATCGCGCTCGCCTTCCCGGAGGCGCACGGCACCGGCGTGAACACGCTGATCGCGACCGGCCTCATCCTCTTCGTCGTGACCTTCGCGGTCAACGCGCTGGCGCGCTGGATCGTCGCCCGCCGCGCCGAGTTCTCGGGAGCGAACTGACATGACCGCCCTCACCAGCGCTCCGCCCGCCGCGAGCACCACCGCCCTCACCTCCGGCCGCCTGCCGAAGTGGGCTCCGTGGGCCCTCCTCGGCGTCTCGTTCGTCGTGTCCGCCGCCGTCTTCGGTGTCGCCGCCGCCGGCTCCGACACCCCGCTCGCGGACTTCAACATCGCGGGCACCGTCATCGTCGGCATCCTGCTCTACATGGTGATCATCACGGTGATCTCCTCCATCGCCGAGAGCCGCCGCAAGGCCGTCGACCGCCTGATGACGGCCCTCGTCGCCACGGCCTTCCTCATCGCCCTGCTGCCGCTGATCTCGCTGCTGTGGACCGTGGTGGCAAACGGCCTCGAGCGCTTCGACGCCGAGTTCTTCACCTACTCGATGCGCAACGTCGTCGGCGACGGCGGCGGTATCGTGCACGCCATCTGGGGCACCGTCCTCATCACGCTCACGGCCACGATCATCTCGGTGCCGGTCGGTCTGATGACCTCGATCTACCTCGTCGAGTACGGCCGCGGCAAGATCGCCAAGGCCATCACGTTCTTCGTCGACGTGATGACGGGCATCCCCTCGATCGTCGCGGGTCTGTTCATCTACGCGGTGTTCGCCCTCCTGATCCGTCCCGGGATCTCGATGGGCTTCATGGGCGCGCTCGCCCTCGCCGTGCTGATGACCCCTGTCGTCGTGCGCGGCAGCGAGGAGCTGCTCCGGATCGTCCCGAACGAGCTGCGCGAGGCCTCCTACGCCCTGGGCGTGCCGAAGTGGCTCACGATCCTCAAGGTCGTCCTGCCCACCTCGATCGCGGGCATCATGACCTCGGTCATGCTCGCCATCTCCCGCGTGATCGGCGAGACCGCCCCGCTGCTGCTCACCGCCGGCTTCACGCAGAGCCTCAACACGAACATCTTCGACGGTCAGATGATGACCCTCCCGGTGTTCGCCTACAACCAGTACATGAACCAGGGCACGAGCCCGGACGCCGCCGTCGCGCGCGCCTGGGCCGCCGCCCTCACCCTCATCCTCATCGTCATGGTGCTGAACCTGCTCGCCCGCCTGATCGCGAAGCTGTTCGCCCCGAAGGTCAACGGCCGCTGAGCGCCCGACCACTCAGAATAGGAATCCACGTGTCCAAGAGCATCGAAGTCAACGACCTCAACGTCTACTACGGCAACTTCCTCGCGGTCGAAGGCGTCTCCCTCGACATCCAGCCGCGCAGCGTCACGGCCTTCATCGGCCCGTCGGGCTGCGGCAAGTCCACCTTCCTCCGCACCCTCAACCGCATGCACGAGGTGATCCCCGGCGCCCGCGTGGAGGGTGAGGTGCTGCTCGACGGCAAGGACCTCTACGGTGCCGGCGTGGACCCGGTGCTCGTGCGGCGCCAGGTCGGCATGGTGTTCCAGCGGCCGAACCCGTTCCCCACGATGTCGATCAAGGAGAACGTGCTCGCCGGCGTGAAGCTCAACAACAAGCGCATGTCGAAGAGCGAGCAGGACGACCTCGTCGAGAAGTCCCTCACCGGCGCGAACCTGTGGAACGAGGTCAAGGACCGCCTCGACCGCCCGGGTTCCGGGCTCTCGGGCGGCCAGCAGCAGCGTCTCTGCATCGCCCGCGCGATCGCCGTCTCCCCTGAGGTGCTGCTGATGGACGAGCCGTGCTCCGCCCTCGACCCCATCTCGACCTACGCGATCGAGGAGCTGATCGGCGAGCTCAAGAACGAGTTCACGATCGTGATCGTGACGCACAACATGCAGCAGGCGAGCCGGGTCTCCGACAAGACCGCGTTCTTCAACATCGCCGGCACCGGCAAGCCCGGCAAGCTCATCGAGTACGACGACACCACGAGCATCTTCACGACCCCGTCGGTGCAGGCCACCGAGGACTACGTCTCCGGCCGCTTCGGCTGACCCGCACCCTTTCGACCTTCGGGCCCGGACGCCTCGCGTCCGGGCCCGTTCTCGTCTCCGTCCCGCCGGAGGGCTCAGTCGCGCGGGGAGAGGAGGTAGGCGTTGAGGTCGTCCGTGAGGGCGGTGTCGACGGGGACCGGCGTGCCGTCGATCGCGGTGATGGCGGTCGCGAGACGCACGCTCGACACGAGCCATGCGGCGTCAGCCTGCGTCAGATCGGTGGCGGGGATGCGGTCGTACCCGACCTCGAAGCCCCGCGCGAGAAGGTGGTCGTAGACGCTGAGCTGCGTGGTGCCGTGCAGGATCCCGCCGTTCGGGGCCGGCGTCGTGAAGCGGTCGCCGAAGCGCAGGATGAGGGAGGCCGTCGGAGCCTCCAGCACGAAGCCGTCGCTCGACAGGAAGATCGCGTCGTCGGCTCCGCGGCGCTTGGCCTCGCGCAGGGCCGCCATGTTCACCGCGTAGGACAGCGTCTTGGCTCCGAGCAGCAGCCAGGGCGCCCGTTCCGCGGCGCCGAGGTCGTATCCGCGGTCGAGGGTGACGACCTTGACGCCGTTCCGCCGTACCGCGGCGAAGTCCGCCGCCGGAGCCGCCGTGACCCACGCGGTCGGCGTCGGCCCGTGCTCGACGCCGCGGCTGAGGATCAGCTTGATGACCGACTCCCCCGCGCCGAGCTGTGCGGCGGCCTGCTGGATCGCCTGCCGCCACTGCTCCTGGTTCGGCACCGGAAGGTCGCAGAGTCGCGCCGAGTGCGCAAGACGCTCCAGATGCGGGACGACCTCCTGCGCATGTCCGTCGATCACGCCGATGGACTCGAACACGCCGTCGCCCCGTTGCGTGCTCAGCTCGCCGACACTGAGGGCGGGGGCCGCGGCGTCCACCTGCGTGAACGTGTCGGCGTAGTCGGCACGCTGCTCGTCGGCGGCGACGGGATCGATCATGAGGGCGAAGCGACGGGTCATGTCACCGAGCCTAGGCCGCCGGGAATACCCACCGCGTCCTCGCGTTACACTGGAGTGGCCGGGCCGCATAACCCCGGGCTCCAATTTTCGCCGCTGCGAGCGGCCTTCCGCCGAGAGGCGTTCTTGCGGCCCGGTCTTTCTCTGTCCGGATGATGTCCCGCCCGCTCGGACTCAGGCCAGGGCACCGGTGCGCCACAGGGCCGCCGACGCCGCGAGGTCCTGGGCATAGCTGCTCAGTCGCAGCGCCCGCGTGGTGAGCTCGCTGGCCCGCGCGGGCTCCGTGGGCTCGTAGTCGTCGGCGGTGTGCGTCGCCCCCGAGGCCTGGACGCGGCAGAACGCCGCCGCGCGTTCCAGCGCCACGGCGAAGTCGCCGCGGAAGGCGCCGCGCAGGATCGTGTCGATGAGCGCGACGAGCTCGTCCGGGCTCGCCGGCACGGGCGCCCCGGCGACCACGGCGTCGGCCGACGGCAGCTCGACCCGGCCCCGGTCGTAGAGCAGGGCCGCGGTGCGCGGATCGCCGTGGATCGCGAGCTGGAGGACGTACAGCCGCCACAGCGACCCCGGGAGGGTGCGCGACGGCGCCTTCGACCACAGTTCCGCGATCTCGTCGATGCCGTGCTCGCTCGTGAAGGCGATCAGCCGCTCGACGCTCGCCCCGCTCTCGTCCTCGCGGACGCGGGTCAGCAACGCGGAGGCGGTGGCGTGCGCGACGCGTGTCTCCTCGGCGGGATCATGGGCGCCGACGATGTTGTCGAAGGCGCTCGTCGGACGACGCACGGGGCGATGGTGCTGCTCGGGCATCCCTCCAGGGTACGCCCCGCCTCCGGCGCTCAGGCCGTCGGGATGACGATCACCGGGTCGGTCGTGGGCAGTCCGGACGGCGATCCGCCCTCCTGCTCGACCGTCACCGCGATGGCGTCGCCGGCCTGCATCTCGCCCTCGAGGAGCGCGGTGGCCTCCCCGCCGTCGACATCGAACACGCCGGCGGCGATCGGGTCCTCCCCGCGTACGAACCACAGCTCGTACGTCTTGCCGTCCGCGACCTCGGGCAGCCCGTCCGTGACGAGTACGGCCTTGCCGACCGAGCCCGACCAGTGCGCGGTGGCCGTCGCGCCGTCGTCGAGCTCGACCGTCGCCTTCTGCGCGTCGCCCGCGGATTCGATCTCCTGCAGCGCGACGACACTCGCCGGGCGGTTCAACTGGTCGTTCAGCGCGACCGCACCGATGCCGACGCCCACCAGGAGCGCGAGACACGCGGCGAGCGCGAACGCGAGCCGGGTCCAGCGGCGAGCCGGGCCGGGAGAGGCGGCGCCGGAGGCGGGGCTCTCGTCCGCGGAGCCGTCGGGCTCGGAGGCGGATGCGGATGCGGCGCCCTGCGGAGTCTGGGCGATCTGCGCGAGCAGGGACGCACGGATGCCGGCGGGTGGGGCGACCGGGGCCACGCCGTCCGCGAGGAGAGCGGCCGTATCGGCGTCGGCGTCGTCCTGCGCCGCCCACTCCGGGTGCTCGGCGAGGGCACGGCGGTACCGACGCTCGTCGTCCGCCGAGAGCGCGTGGAGTGCGGCACCTGCCGCGAGCTCCGTGAAGTCCTTCTCGTTCATGCCGTCACCCCCATCGCCGTGCGGAGCCGGGTCAGCCCGTCTCTCATCCGTGTCTTGATCGTGCCCAGCGGTGCTCCCACGAGCGCCGCGATCTCGTTCTGACTGTAACCGCCGTAGTAGGCGAGGACGAGCGCCTCCCGCTGCGCCTCCGGAAGCCCGGTCAGCGCCGCGACGACCCGCTCTCCTTCGATCCCCAGCTCGACCCGTTCCGCCACGCTGTCGTGCGCGACGCCGAGGTCCTTGAATCCCGCGCGCACGTCCCGGTCCGCACTCGACTGCGAAGCCCGCACCCGATCCACGGCCCGGCGATGCGCGATTGTCATCACCCAGGTTCGTCCCTGTCCCTTGTTCGGAGCGAACCGGGAAGCGGATTGCCAGATCTCGAGGAAGACCTCCTGCAGCACTTCCTCGCTCTGCGCGCGGTTCACGAGCACGCGGAGGATGAGACCGAAGACGCGGGAGGAGAGGGAGTCGTACAGAGCCGCGAAGGCAGCCTGATCACCGGAGGCGACGCGGACGAGGAGGTCGGCGACAGCATCCTGCGGCGCCGTCCCGTCCTCGGGGACGTCCATCCCATCGATGACCATCTCCATAAGCATGCCGTATCTCCTCCCTCTTCCCGTGCAGACGTCACCCGAATGTGAACGAATACACCTCGACGCCGGTGGGGACCTCGAGCGTGAACGTGCCCTTCGCGATGTCGTCCTGCTCGAGCAGCCCGTAGGAGCGTGGCGTCCCGTCGATCCGGATCGTCTGCGCGTTCCCGTCGGCGTCGGTGACCACCACCTCCCCCGACCCCGCGACGACCATGCGCACCTCAGCCGCCCGATACTGCAACCGGATCCGCGCGTCGTCAGCGGTCGGCGTCACATACTGGGTCTCCACCGTCCAGTCGCCGTCCAGGGCGAAGCTGTCGTCGGGCTGGTCGTCCGGGAAGCGGAAGCTGCCGTCTCCGCGACGGTACTCGTCGCCGCCGCCGTAGTTGACGTCCTTCGAGGAGCCGAGGAAGGTCTCCCGGGTCGTGGCTCCCACGTCCGGGGTCTCGTCCTTCACGTCCGTGGCGGCGGGGAGATCGACGTCGGGGTCGGCGTCCTGCAGCAGCTCCCGGATCATCGCCTCCGTCGCGGCGTAGTTGCCCTCGCCGAAGGAGATGTGGCGCACGGTCCCCTCCGCGTCGATGAGGTAGTGCGCGGGCCAGTAGCGGTTGCGGTAGTTGGTCCAGGTGGAGAGGGTGTTGTCGAGAGCGACGGGGTACTCGATGCCGAAGTCGCGCGCGCCCGCCGCGACGTTCCCCGGATCCTTCTCGAACGCGTACTCGGGCGAGTGGATGCCGATCACCTGCAGTCCCGCGTCCCGATAGGCCTCGTCCCAGGCCACGACGTGCGGGATGGAGCGCTGGCAGTTGATGCAGGAGTACGCCCAGAAGTCGATGAGGACCACCTGGCCGCGCAGGTCCTTCAGGTCGATCGCCTCCCCGTCCGGGGTGTTGAGCCACTGCTGGATCCCCTTGATGGAGGGCGCCGTCCCGCAGGACTCCAGCTCGGTCGCGCCGTTCGTGCACTTGTCGAGGTCCTTGTTCTCCTCGTTCACCAGGCCGCCGAGGTCGAGGGCGTCCTGCACCTGCTCGGAGTCGGCGATCTGCTCCTGCAGGGGCGCGGTGTAGTCCGGGAGCAGACGCTGCAGCGCCTGCGGCACGTTGAACACGAGACCAACGGCGAGGCCGATCATCGCCACGCCGGCGGCGATCCGGAGCGCCCGCTCCTTCGTCCGGAAGGCCCGGATGCGCTCGATGACACTGCGCCCCGCGAGCGCGAAGACCAGCAGGGGCACCGCGACGCCGATCGCGAAGGAGACGGTGAGGAGCACGGTGCCCACGCCGATCTGCCCCGTGGAGCCGGCGACGATGATGGCCGCGAGGACCGGGCCCGCGCACGGGACGAACACGGCCCCGAGGGCGAGGCCGACACCGAAGCCGTTGCCGCGGTTCTTCACCTCGCGCTGTCCGAAGCGCTGGAACGGCCGCTCCAGGATGTGCTGGAACCGCGGCACGATGAGTCCCACCCCGATGACGACCAGCACCGCGATGCCGACCCAGCGGATGATGTCCTGCGGCAGGTTCAGCAGGCCCAGCAGGAGCGAGCCGGCGAGCGTCACGAGCGTGAAGCTCAGCACGAGGCCGGCGATGACGAAGTAGGGGCGGCTGCGCTTCGCCGGCACCGCCTCCCCCTCGTAGGACGCCGACTGGGCACCGCCGGTGAGGAAGATCACCGGGAGCACGGGCAGGATGCACGGCGAGATGCCGGTGATGAGCCCGCCGAGCAGGCCGATGATGATCAGGTCCATGAGGTCCTCGTCTCTGTCGGGTGCTGTTCGCGCCGACCCCCCGCAGCGGATTGGATCGGATCCGATTTCGGAGAATCTCGAAATTCCTCCCATCCGATCCGGGGAGGCTTCCGAACAGCCCTCGACGCCACGGAGAGGCCGTGGCCGGAGTTTCGAAGGAGCTCGACATGTTCAGCACCAAGAAGAAGGTCACCGCAGCAGTCACCCTGGGTCTGGCGAGCGCATTCCTGCTCTCGGCATGTTCCATGGGCAGCGGAACGAGCACGGAGGAGTCGTCGGAGCCGACGACCCCGGAGTCGTCGGAGTCGACGCCGATGGAGATGGATCCCGCCGCGAACCTCGTCGGCCCCGGCTGCGAGGCCTACGCGGAGGAGGTCCCGGACGGCGCCGGTTCCATCCAGGGCATGTCCCAGGACCCGGTGGCGGTCGCCGCCTCGAACAACCCCATGCTGACGACGCTCGTGTCGGCGGTCAGCGGTGAGCTGAACCCCGACGTGAACCTCGTCGACACGCTCAACGGCGACGAGTTCACCGTGTTCGCCCCGGTCGACGACGCCTTCGCGAAGATCGACGCCGCGACCATCGAGACGCTGAAGACCGACAGCGACCTGCTGACCTCGATCCTCACGTACCACGTGGTCCCCGGCCAGATCGAGCCGTCCGACATCGAGGGCATGCACACCACCGTCCAGGGCGCCGACCTCGAGGTGACCGGCAGCGGTGACGAGTGGATGGTCAACGACGCCAACGTCATCTGCGGCGGCGTGCAGACCGCGAACGCGACCGTGTACCTCATCGACTCGGTCCTGATGCCCCCGGCTGAGTAAGCCAGGGATGGTGCCGGCGACCCGACCGGCACACGGCCTCCCCTGTTGTCAGGAGGGACACGGGGCAGGTGAAGGGGCCGTCGGCGGCTGTGGCGCCGACGGCCCCTCGTCGTGCGCCCCCTAGACTGGAAGCACGGGCCTCTAGCTCAGTTGGCAGAGCATCGGACTTTTAATCCGCGGGTCGTGGGTTCGAGCCCCACGGGGCCCACCGCATCCTCAGTCGTCGCCGCCGGCGTTCCCGGCGAGCAGGTCGTCGCGGATCCCGGCGACGCCGTCCGGCAGCGTCTCGCCGTGCATCACGAAGTCCGGGGCCTCGGGGCTCCCCCCGATGCCGCAGACGGCGACGTTGTCCTGACCGTCGATCGTCTCCGGGACGGCCACGAACCACACCGCCGACTCTTCCAGCCACTCCGTGGTCGCCATGTCGGCGAAGAACGTCGCATCCGGCGAGATCGAGCGGATCTTCTCGGTGCAGAGAGAGACGAGCTGCCCCTTCGCGAAGGCGCCGGCAGCCGGCGGCGCGGACGTCTCCGTGGGCGTCGGGGCCGTGGTCGGGACGGGCGAGGACGACGGCGTCTCCGAGGGGGTGGAGGTCACGGTCGGTGTCGGCTCCGGAGCCGGCGTGCAGCCGGCGAGGACGACCAGCACCGGCAGGAGGAGGAGAGCAGGGCGGAGGCGCATGTCTGGATCGTATCGAGTCGCCGATGCCATTCCCGCCAGCGCGGCCGCTCTGTATCACCGTCGTCCGCGGCTGGCCACCCCCTGGCGACGCCCGGAGCCCTGCGAGAGGGTCGAGGAGTCCCCGGAACAGGGCGACTTCCTACCGAAAGGACGGACCATGACTCTCACCGGAAACCGCGTGGCATTCCTGGCGACGGACGGCTTCGAGGACAGCGAGCTCACGAGCCCCTGGGAGGCGGTGACGACGGAGGGCGCGAGCGCCACACTCATCGCCCCGGACGGAGCAGCGATCACCGGGAAGAACGGCCACGAACAGGCCGTCGACCTGAAGGCCGTGGACGCCAGCGCCGACCAGTTCGACGCGCTCGTGCTGCCCGGCGGCGTGGTGAACGCGGATCACCTCCGGATGGATCAGGCCTCCATCGACCTGGCACGCGCGTTTTTCGAGCAGCACAAGCCGGTGGGCGTCATCTGCCACGGCGCCTGGATCCTCATCGAGGCCGGCGTCGTCGACGGCCGGACGATCACGAGCTACCCGAGCCTGAAGACCGATCTCCGCAATGCCGGCGCGAGCTGGGTGGACGAGGAGGTCGTGGTCGACGAGGGGCTCGTGTCGAGCCGCACCCCCGATGACCTCCCGGCGTTCAACGCCAAGCTGGTCGAGGAGATCGGCGAGGGCAAGCACGCGGGACAGACCGCCTGACCATCAGCTCACGCGCGCCCGATGGCGCCGCACGGCCGCCCGGTTCGCGCACCTCACGGAGCAGAACCGCTGGCGGCCGTTGCGCGTCACGTCCGCGACGACGTTGGTGCACGGCGGCGCGTCGCAGCGCCCGAGTCGGTTCATCCCCCGGGTCACGAGGTGCAGCGCCGTGCCGAGGTTGATGATCGCGCGCAGCACGAAGGGCAGCGAGCGCACGTCGTCCCGGTAGTGCAGGTGCCAGCCCTCGTCATCGTGATTGGTGAGCCGCGGATAGGCGCCCGCGGTGGCGAGCTGATCGTTGAGCAGGGCGGCCCGCGCATCGGGGTCCGGTTCATCCACGATGGCCAGCCAGTCGTCGATCACGACGCGCACCTGCGCGTGGTCGTCGGGGGCCGGCGGAAACGTCTGCGTCATCCCCAGCGCGAGCGCGCGTTCCTCGATCCCCGCGCGGTCCTCCGGCCAGTCGTTCGCGAGGGAGGCGGCGAGGAGCACCGCATACTCCCCGTAAGGGTTGAGATGCATAAGACCATTACATCACGCTGGTCCCATGGCCTCCTCCGACACCCTCCCGATCCCCCGTCTCACCTCCCCCGACGACACCCACGAGCACGCCTGGCTCGTGGAGTCGCGCCATCCCACGAGCGAGGGCGTCGTGCTGTACGTCCGGTGCCCGGACTGCGATTCTCGTCGGGTGGACCTCGCCCCGCATGCCCAGATGCCGCCGACCGCGCTGAGCCGGGCCGTGGTCACGCCGTCAGCGCGATGAGCTTCCGCACCGTGCGCAGGTTGCGCGCCGTGCCGGGAACCCCGAGCGCCCGGTCGAGCACGGCTTTCGAGAGCTTCGTCGTGTGCACCCCGCCGGGGGCGTAGTCGATCCACAGATCGTGTCCGACCAGGGCGAGGCGCTCCCCCGGCATCAGGCGCTCGTGCAGAGCCTCGAGAGCCCCGGGGGCGGGCTCACCCTCGAGGAACATCGCGTGCACGAGCTTCAGCTCCCCCTCCGGGAAGGGCTGGGCCGCTTCGGACTCGGCGAGCTCGGCGTGCGTGCGATGGATGACCGGTGTGTCGACACCGAACTCCGCCGCGATGAGCGCCCGGACCGTCGCGCAGGCCGCCGCGGGTTCTCGCGGCGTCGCGCAGAGGATGTTGCCGCTCGCGATGTAGGTGGAGACGTCCCCCAGGTCGGTCTCGGCGGCGAGCAGCTCGCGCAGCCGCATCATCGGCACACTGTTGCGTCCGCTGACGTTGACCGCGCGGAGGAGGAGGACGCTGCGACTCACGTCTCCGCGCTCTCCAGCAGTTCGGCACCGGCGTGTGCAAGCTCGGCGAGAGCAGCGGCACTGGGTTCGGGGGCGACCCCGGCGATCAGGTCGGTGAGCACACGGACGTGGACGCCGTGGGCGATCGCGTCGAGCGCAGAAGCCCGGACGCAGTGGTCCGTGGCGATGCCGACGACATCGGCCGTCACGACGCCGGCCGCACTCAGCACCGCGGCGACCGTCGCACCGTCGTCGGTCACCCCCTCGAACATCGAGTAGGCCGGGCGGCCCTGGCCCTTGCGCACGTGGTGGGTGACACGGTCGGTCACGAGCAACGGATCATACTCGGCTCCGGCCATGCCGGCGACGCAATGCACGGGCCAGGAGTCGGTGTAGTCCGGGGTCGTGGAGAAGTGGCCGCCGTTGTCGCCGTCGGCATCGTGCCAGTCCCGGGAGGCCACGATCACCTCGTAGTCGTCGGCGTGGGACGCGAGGTAGGCGGAGACGGCGGAGGCCACCGCGTCACCGCCCGGAACCGCGAGGGCACCACCCTCGGTGAAGTCGTTCTGCACGTCGACGATGAGAAGCGCTCTGCTCATGCTCCGAGAGTACGCCCCGCGGCCGGGCCCGGAGACGAGGAAACCCCCGGGACCACGAGGGTTCCGGGGGTTTTCCTGAGCCGCTTGTCAGAATCGAACTGACGACCTTTTCATTACGAGTGAAATGCTCTGCCGACTGAGCTAAAGCGGCGTGCGACGCGTGAGCGGCGCGATCACCGATATTACCCTGTCTCGCGCTCACTCGCGAATCGAGGCGCGATCACTCGCAGCGCAGGCCGTCTTCCGGCACCACGCCTTCGAGGAGGAAGGCCTCCACCGCCTCGTCCACGCAGACGTTGCCCTTGTTGTAACCGGTGTGGCCCTCGCCCACGCGGGTGATGAGGACGCCCTCGGAGAGCTGATCGGCGAGCGACTCCGACCACTCGTACGGGGTCGCGGGATCGTTGGTCGTGCCGACGACGACGATGGGCCCCGCGCCTTCCGCGGTGATCTTCTCGCGGGTCCCGGTGGGCGGATACGGCCACACCTCACACGGGTCCGGTCCGGACCAGTACGGGGCGATGGTCGGCGCCCCCTCCGCGATCTTCTTCTCGGTGGCCGCCTCGGCGGCAGGGTCGTCCTCGACCGGGTAGTCCATGCAGTTGTACGCGCGGAACGCCTCGGTCGAGTTGTCGATGTAGGTGCCGTTCTCCCGACCGTTGTAGAAGTCGGCGAGGCGGAAGGCCGTCGACGGGTCGCCCTGTAGCGCCTCGTCCAGGGCCTGGGTGAGGATCTCCCAGCTGTCCTCCGAGTACAGCGCCGCGATGATCGCCGTCATCAGGGCGTCGGCGCCCATGAGGCGGCCGTCCCCGTTCTTCAACGGCGTGCGGTCCGCGCTCGCCAGCAGCGCGCCGAGATCGGCCATCGCCTCATCGACCGTGCCGTTGAAGGGGCACGAGCCGGAGTCGAGGCAGTTCTGCATGTACGCCCGCAGCGCCGACTCGAAGCCGAGTGCCTGCGTGGCACCGACCTCGAGGCCGGGGACGGAGGGATCGATCGCCCCGTCGAGCACGAGCCGCCCGGCCTTCTCCGGGTAGAGCTTGGCGTAGGTCGCGCCCAGGAACGTGCCGTACGAGTACCCGAGGTAGTTGAGCTCCTTGTCGCCCAGGACGGCACGGAGGAGGTCCATGTCGCGGGCGGCGTTCACCGTCGTGATGTACGGGAGGATGCCCCCGCTGTTGGCGTCGCACGCCTCGCCGAAGGCGCGGGCTGAGTCGAGCAGCTCGGCCTCCCACTCCGGGGTGCCCCGCGACGCCGAAGGGATGCCGTAGAGGTACTCGTCCATCTCCTTCGCGTCGTAGCAGGTGACGGCGGTGGAGGCGCCGACCCCGCGCGGGTCGAAGCCGATGACGTCGTAGTTCTCGATGAGCGCCGGACCCACCGCGTAGTCGAGGTTGCTCTGGATGAGGTCGACGCCGCTGGAACCGGGGCCACCGGGGTTCGTGAGCAGCGAGCCGATCGCCTCGCCCTCGGCGCGATGCCGCACGACGGCGAGCTCGATCTCTCCCGCTCCGGGGTCTTCCCAGTCGAGCGGCGCGGTGACGGTCGTGCAGTCGAAGCCTGGCCCGCAGTCGGTCCAGTCCAGCCCCTGGGAGTAGAACGGCAGCAGATCTTCCGCGACACCCTCGGTGTCCGGGGTCTTCTCCACGGCCGGCTTCGAGGACTGCTCCGGGATCATGGCGTAGAGGCATCCGGAGAGCGCGACCGAGGCGGCAGCCAGGCCGGCGACGACGGCCGCGGTGCGACGGAGGCGGGACAGGGATCGAGTCTTCACGGTTTCCTCCCGCTCGTGACCGTCACGAGCAAACTCTCGAGTGCGAGCAGCGGGGCGACGTTGCGCTCCAGCGCCTCACGGGTCTCGGCCAGGTGGTCGAGCACGACGAGCGTACGCTCCACGCTCCAGGCGGCGGCGAGGCCGGCCAGCTCGGGGTGCAGTTCGCGGTTGATGAGGTCGTCGCCGCGACCGTACTGCAGCATCACGACGTCGCGGAAGAGCGACTGCAGGTCGGTGAGGACCCGGTCGATGCCGTCCCGCAGACTCCGCGTCGCCCGCTTCTTCTGGTCGTCCTCCAGCGCGGACACCTGGGCTCGCAGCGCCGGAGGCACCGCCTGCCCCTCGGCGACCCCGACGGTGCGCAGGAGAGCGGCACGTTCCGCTGCGTCCCGCTCGGCGGTGAGCGCCTTGGCGTCCTCCGTCGCCGCCTGGATGATGCGGCCGGCGACCTCGACGGCGTCGTTGACTCCGCGCACCCCGATCACGGCGCGGAGCGTCTCGTCGCGGCGGCGACGTGCGGAATCGTCGGTGGCGAGACGCTGGGCCATGCCGATGTGACGCTGCGCGTGTCGGGCGGCCTGCTCGGCGACCACCTCGTCCACTCCCGTGCGGAGACTGATGAGGCGGGACACGTCCGCCACGTCGGGTTCGCGAAGCCGGAGCGACCGCACGCGCGACCGGATCGTGGGGAGGAGGTCGGCCTCGCTGGGCGCACAGAGGATCCAGACGGTCTGCTCCGGCGGCTCCTCCAGCGCCTTGAGCAGCACGTTCGAGGTGCGCTCCACCATCCGGTCGGCATCTTCGACGACGATGACCCGATAGCGGCCGGCGGACGGGGCGAAGTAGGAGCGCTCGACGAGGGCGCGCGCTTCGGCGATGGTGATGATCACCTTGTCGGTGCGGAGCGCGGTCACGTCGGGGTGGGTACCGGCGAGGACCTGCCGCATCGTGGCCTCGTCGTCCGGCCCCTCGGCGATGAGCGCGGCGGCGAAGGCGTAGGCGAGGGTCGAGCGTCCGGAGCCCGGAGGGCCCGTGATCAGCCAGGCGTGCGAGAGCGCGGCGGGATCGGACGCGGCGGCGCGCAGCGTCTCGACGGCGGCCTCCTGCCCCCAGACGTCGGCCCAGGGAAAAGGCGGGGCGAGGGTCGAGGGCATGCACTCAGCCTAATCGCGACCGCCGACGCTCCCACCACCCGCCGGTGGACCGGGCATCCCGTCGGACGGGGCCTTCTCTGTGGAGGATCAGTCGAACAGTGCGGAGACGCGGGCGCGGATGCGATCAGCGATGTGTTCGGGCGACGCCGCAGCGTCGATCACGAGGAACCGAGCGGGCTCCGCGCGGGCCAGTTCGAGATAGGCGTCCTGCACACGGGCGTGGAAGGCCTCCTTCTCGGCCTCCAGCCGGTCGAACGGCTTGTCGGCCGAGTCGAGGCGCGTGCGCGCCGTGGCCGGATCGAGATCGAGGAGCACGGTGAGGTCCGGAAGAGCCCCTTCCGCGGCCCACAGCGACAGATCGCGGATCTCCGTGGCGTCGAGGACGCGTCCGGCGCCTTGATATGCCACCGAGGAGTCGAGGTAGCGGTCCTGCAGCACGATCTCGCCGCGAGCGAGCGCGGGTCGGACGACCGTGGCGACGTGGTGTGCACGGTCAGCGGCGTAGAGCAGCGCCTCCGCACGCGGGGCGATGTCGCCGCGATGGTGGAGCACGATGTCGCGGATGAGCTGCCCGACCTCGGAACCACCCGGCTCCCGGGTGCGCACGACCGTCCGACCGCTCTGCTCCAGCCACGTGGCCAGGAGATTCGACTGGGTGGTCTTCCCGGACCCGTCCCCGCCCTCCAGCGTGATCCAGAGGCCCGGGCCTGCGGTCACGAGTCCGCCTTCTCTGCGGCCTTCGCCGCCGCGTTCGCGGCCCGGGTCGCCGCCGCCTTCTTGGCCGCCGCCGAGCGGGCCGCCGAGGTGGTCGACGTCTTCGCCGCCGTGGACTTCTTCGCGGTGGAGGCCTTCGCCGGGGCCTTCTTCGCCGGTGCCTTCTTGGCGGGAGCCTTCTTGGCGGGAGCCTTCTTCGCCGCTCCGCGCTTGGGCGCCGGACCCTTCGCGCGCTTGTCCGCGAGCATCTGCACGGCGATCTCGAACGTGATGTCGTCCGGGGTCTGTCCGCGCGGGATGGTGACGTTCGTCTCGCCGTCGGTGACGTACGGTCCGAAGCGGCCGTCGCGCACGCGGATGGGCTTACCGCTCACCGGGTCGGCCTCGAACTCGGCCAGCGCGCTCGACGCCCGCCGGGCGCCGTACTTGGGCTGCTGGTAGATCTCCAGCGCCTGTTCCAGCGTGACGTCGAAGATCTGCGACTCGCTCTCCAGCGACCGGGAGTCGGCGCCCTTCTTCAGGTAGGGACCGAAGCGGCCGTTCTGCGCGGTGATCTCGTCCCCCGTCTCCGGGTCGACGCCGACCACGCGCGGCAGGCTCAGCAGCTGCAGCGCGGTGTCGAGATCGATCGTGTCCACCGACATCGAGCGGAACAGCGAGGCGGTGCGGGGCTTGGGCGCCGCTTCCTTCTTCGCGCCGCGCTTCCCCTTCGCGCTGGGTGCCTGAGCCTGCCGAAGGTCGACGACCTCACCGGTGGCCTCGTCGACGGCGGCATCGTCGGAGACCGGATCGTTCTCCTGCACGTAGGGACCGAAGCGTCCGTCCTTGACGACGACGACCTTGCCGTTCTCCGGGTTCACCCCGAGGACGCGGTCGCCGGCGACCGGCGCATCGATCAACTCCTGGGCCTTCTCCGCCGTGAGTTCGTCAGGCGCGAGATCTTCGGGGACGTTGACGATCCGCGGCTTGGCCTCCGGATCCTTCGGGTCCGTCACCTCGAGGTAGGGGCCGTACTTGCCGAACCGGAGGGTCGCGGTGTCGGTGATCCGCGTCGAGTTCAGCGCCCGGGCGTCGATCTCCCCGAGGTTGTCGACGACCTGGCGAAGACCCACGTGCGAGTCTGAGCCGAAGTAGAACGACTTCAGCCATTCCACGCGGTTCTGCTCGCCGCGTGCGATGGTGTCGAGGTCGTCCTCGAGCGCCGCGGTGAAGTCGTAGTCGACGAGCTCGGCGAAGTGCTCTTCGAGCAGACGCACCACGCTGAACGCGAGCCACGTCGGAACGAGGGCCTGTCCGCGCTTGACCGCATACCCGCGATCGAGGATGGTCTCCGGGATCGTGGCGAAGGTCGACGGACGGCCGATGCCCTTCTCCTCGAGCACCTTCACCAGCGAGGCCTCGGTGTAGCGCGGCTTCGGCGTGGTGCGGTGCCCCTTCGCCTCCGCGGCGGACACCGCCAGCTCATCGCCGACGGAGACTGCGGGCAGGGACTGGTTCTCCGCGGCGTCGGCATCGCTGCGCTTCTCGTCGCGGCCCTCTTCGTAGGCCTCGAGGAAGCCCTTGAACGTGTAGACCGTGCCCGAAGCGGTGAACTCCGCCGTCTGGCCGTCCGCCTCGACCGCGATGGTGACGGTCGTCGTCTCGTACTTGGCGTCCGACATCTGGCTCGCGACGGTGCGCTTCCAGATCAGGTCGTACAGCCGCTGCTCCTCGCGGTCGAGCTCGCCGGACAGCGAGGACGGCGTGCGGAAGTTCTCCCCCGAGGGGCGGATCGCCTCGTGCGCCTCCTGCGCGTTCTTGCTCTTCGACTTGTAGACGCGCGGCTTGAGGGGCACCGCGTTGTCGCCGTAGAGAGCCACGGCCTGACTCCGGGCCGCCTGCACCGCCTGGGTGCTCAGCGCCGTGGAGTCGGTACGCATATAGGTGATGTACCCCTTCTCGTAGAGGCGCTGGGCGACGCTCATCGCCTGCTTCGCGCTCATCGAGAGTTTGCGGCCCGCCTCCTGCTGCATGGTGGAGGTCGTGAAGGGCGCGTAGGGGCTGCGGGTTCCCGGCTTGGCCTCGACCTTGGTGACGGTTCCCGCCCCTGCGGCGTCGACGGCGCGCGCAAGGGCTGCCGCCTTCGCCTCGTCGAGGACCACGACCGCCTTCTTGAGCTTCCCGGTGTCGTCGAAGTCGGAGCCTCGGGCGAGCTGGCCGCCGTCCACGCGCACCAGGCGGATGCGGAAGGACGTGCCGGTCGCGGCCGCGTCGGCATCGACGTCCCAGTACTCCGCAGAGACGAACGCCATGCGCTCACGCTCGCGGTCGACGATCAGGCGGGTCGCGGCGGACTGCACCCGGCCGGCCGAGATCCCGGTCTTGACCTTGTACCAGAGCACGGGCGAGACATCCCACCCGTAGAGGCGGTCGAGGATGCGCCGGGTCTCCTGCGCGTCGACGAGGGCGTGGTCGAGTTCACGGGTGTTGCCGACGGCGGCCTGGATCGCGTCCTTGGTGATCTCGTGGAAGACCATGCGCTTGACCGGCACCTTGGGCTTGAGCGTCTCCAGCAGGTGCCAGGCGATCGCCTCGCCCTCGCGGTCCTCATCAGTGGCGAGCAGGACCTCATCGGCGTGCTTGAGCGCGCGCTTGAGCTCGGCGACCGTCTTGGTCTTGCGGTCCGAGACCACGTAGTAGGGGTCGAAACCGTTGTCGATGTCGATGGAGTACTTGCCGTACGCCTTCTTGTCCTCGGCCGGGATGTCCTTCTTGTCGGCGAGATCGCGAATGTGCCCGACGGAGCTGAGCACCTCGTAGCCGTCGCCGAGGTATCCCTGAATAGACCGCATCTTCGTCGGGGACTCGACGATGACGAGCTTCTTGCCTTCAGCCAAGGGGCGTCCTTTCTTCGAAGCACACCATACACACCGCTATCAGGGGTCGTTCACAGCGGGCGAGGGGTAGAGCCGCCGTCATGGTTCCTCGGGTGGCCCGGCACGAGCGCGGGAGACGGCAGCGAGTCCAGCGTACGCCGCCTCCACGGACACGGTCGCCACATACCCTTCCAGCGAACAGCTCATCAGGGCCGCCCCGCCCGCCGCGGCGACCCTGGCGGCCAACGCACAAGGCTCGTCGGCCGTCGGCACCGCGCCGCTCGCGGCGTCCGCGGCGGCGAGCGCGGCGGCGTCGGCGGCGCCCGCCGCACGCTGTGCTGTGACCGCCGCACCGCCCACCGCCGCAAGACCGACGGACAGCGTGGCGCTCACCACGAGGAGCGCGGCCGCCAGCGCCGAACCGGCCATCATCGGCCCCCGTCCAGCGCACAGCTCGAGGCGCGCAGCGGGACGCTGATGACCGCTCCGAGGGAGACCCGGAGCGTCGCCGTGGCGCACACGAGGTCGCCCGCAGGGGCGAACGCGGCACCGGCGCCCGGGATCGCCTCGTGGACGACCCGGGCTGCCGCCGCCGGGTCCTCGCCGCGGCCGAGCAGCCGCGCGGCGTCGGCGGCCGCATCCTGCAGCGCGACCTGCCTCGACGCCGCCACGAGAGCACCCGCCCCGAGCAGCAGCACCAGCACGATGGCCGGCAGCGCCAGGGCGAGCTCCGCCGCGACGGCGCCACGGTCGCCCCGCCACCGCCGGTGTGCCGGGGTCGCATCGGCATCGGGTACGCCGCCCGTCATGAGACGGTCAGAGCTCGACGGACGAGGCCGGTGAGGATTCCCCGCACCTCGTCCGAGCGCATGATCGCCACGAGCAGACCGGCGAAGGCGACCGCGGCCATGGTGGTGATGGCGTACTCAGCGGTCGCTGCGCCGGTGTCGTCTCCGAAGAGAGCCCGGGCGCGGCGCCGGTCCAGGGTGGGCAGGGTGTCGTTCATCTTCATACCTCTTTTCTTTGGGTGATCACGGAAGGGTCAAGTCGGCAGGGGCGTGGAGGCGAGCACACTGAGCAGGAGGGGCGCCACACCGAGCAGGAGGAACGCAGGCAGCGTGCAGACGCCGAGCGGAAGCAGCAGCCGCGTGGAGAGGCGCGCGGCGCGAAGACGCCCCTGGACCCTCGCACGATGCCGGTCCTGTGCCGCCGCCGCGCGCAGCAGCTCCACGGCGGGGACGCCGGCTGCACGGGAGAGCTCGAGCACCTGGCCGACGCGGTCGCGCTCGGCGGGATCGACGACTCCGGTCTCGGTGACGAGCGCGACGGCGCGGTCGATCGGTGCACCACCCGTGAGCGCGACCGCGACGAGCTCCGCCGTCATGCCCGGCGTCCCCGACTCGGGACGCGCACGGCGCAGTAGTCGTCTCGTCCACAGTCGGGCGATCACGACCAGCAGGAGGCCGGCGACGACGCACGCACCCCCGAGGGGGTTACCGATGATCGCGCCCAGGGTGTCGAAGCCCAGCGCCACGCCGAGCAGCAGGCCGGCCAGCGGCATCCAGAGCAGCAGTCGCGCCGTACCCGCCGGCTCGGCCAGGGCCACCTGGACGTCGTCCGCCGCCGACGCGGCATCGCGCAGCGCCTCGGCGATGGTGCGGAGCACGTCGGCCAGCGGCGCTCCCACCGTCGTGGCGACCTCCCACGCCGCCGCCAGCTCCGTCCACATGCCACCCTGCGCCTCGATCGCCGCGACCAGGGGCACCCCCTCATCCGTTCGTTCCAGCACCGCCGTCGCGGACGGGTCTCCTGTGCCCGCGAGATGCCGCCAGGCGACGAGGGGGATCGCCCCGGCCTGCAGGAGCACCGCGAGCGTCTGGACGGAATCGGCGACATGCGGACCGGCCGCCGACGCCGGACGCGGCACACGGAGCGTCACCACGGCTCGACCTCCTCGATCGCCAGACGGTCGCCTGCGAGCACGAGACGACCGGCCTTCGCGATGCGTCGCGCCCCGGCCGGGGTGCGCTCCAGGTGCAGCACGATGGTGAAGGCGCTCACCGCCTGACGCGCGAGGGCCACCGCATCCATGCCGGCGAGCGCGCCCAGAGCCTCCAAGCGCGCGGGCACGTCCGCCAGACCGCTGGCGTGCAGGGTGCCCGCACCGCCGTCGTGCCCGGTGTTGAGCGCGGTGAGCAGCTCGCGCACCTCCTCCCCTCGGCACTCGCCCACCACCAGACGGTCGGGCCGCATGCGCAGGGACTCCCGCACCAATCGCGCCAGATCGATCTCCCCGGCGCCTTCGAGATTGGCCTGGCGAGCCTCCAGAGCCACATGGTGCGGGTGCCGGGGCCTCAGCTCCGCGACGTCTTCGATGGTGACGATGCGCTCATCGGGCGCGACCTCCGACAGCAGAGCCGACAGCAGCGTCGTCTTGCCGGAGCCCGTTCCCCCGGTGAGCAGGAGGTTCGCCCGGTCGCGGACGAGCGCGCCGAGCCAGCGCCTCTGCCGCGCATCGAAGGCCCCGCGCGCCGCGAGCGCATCGAGGTCGGCCGCGTGTACGCGAGGGACGCGGATCGACACGGCTGTGCCCAATGCCGACACCGGAGCCAAGGCGGCGTGCACCCTGACGCCGGAGCCGAGCCGCACATCGACGCACGGCGTCTGATCGTCGAGGTGTCGCCCTCCGATCGCGACGAGCGCCACGGCGAGCTCGCGGACCTCGCGTTCCGTGGCCCGCCAGTCCGGCACGCGTTCCGCCCCGCTCCCTCTATCCACGAACAGCGCGTCCGCGCCGTTCAGGAACACGTCCGTCACCTCGTCGTCGACGAACGGCGCGAGCGGGGCGAACGCCGGCTCACTCCGGAGCGCCTCCTGCGGAGCGCGCGATGCGGCACGAGTCCCGGAAGGGCGAGGGCGGATGACGAATCGATCAGGCATACGGCGAAGGTAGGCCGCGGCTGTGTGCGTCGACCGCGCGGGGCACATGTTCCGTCGGACCCTGTGCACAACCAGACGCCACCCGCGGCGGTGCAGGAGCCGACCGCGGCGGACGAGGAGGCGAGAGCGCTCCCATGAGAAAGGGCGGCACCTCACGGGGGGAATGAGATGCCGCCCACGGCGGCTCTCGATCGGGGGAATCGGGCACGCCAAGGCCGGAATGAGATTTCGGCTGTCGTCGAGTGTACGCAAGGCGACCGTCCTGACAAAACCCACTCGACTACCGACTTTCGGCAGTATTCGAGGGTCAGGGGCGGGGATAGATTCACCCTGACCTGGTCGCACTCCCCCTGCGGCCATGCCTGCACGACCCGAACGCCGCAAAGGAGCGCCTGCCGATGAGCAGTCAGATCGATCACCTTCTCGACGAGACCCGGCGCTTCGCGCCGTCGGAGGAGTTCGCCGCCCAATCCGTCGCCTCGCAGGAGCTCTACGAGCGCGCCGCCGCGGACCGCGAGGGCTTCTGGGCCGACCAGTCGCGCGAGCTCGTCCACTGGCACAAGCCCTTCACGCAGGTCCTCGACTGGAGCAATCCGCCCTTCGCCAAGTGGTTCGACGACGGAGAGCTCAACGTGGCGTACAACTGCCTCGACCGGCACGTCGAGGCCGGCAACGGCGACCGCGTCGCACTCTTCTGGGAGGGTGAGCCCGGCGACAGCCGCCGCATCACCTATGCCGAGCTGACGGACGAGGTCAAGCGCGTCGCGAACGTGCTCGACGAGCTCGGCATCGGTCAGGGCGACCGCGTCGCGATCTACCTGCCGATGATCCCCGAGGCGATCGCCGCGATGCTCGCCGTGGCGCGCGTCGGCGCCATCCACTCGGTCGTCTTCGGTGGTTTCAGCGCGGACAGCCTCCGCTCCCGGATCGACGACGCCGGCGCCAAGCTCGTGATCACGGCGGACGGCGGGTACCGCAAGGGCCGCGTCTCCCCCCTGAAGCCGGCCGTCGACCAGGCGCTGGCCGACCGCGGCGAGGGCGAGCAGCAGACCGTCGAGCACGTGCTCGTCGTCAAGCGCGGCGAGAACGAGGTGGAGTGGACCGAGGGCCGCGACCTCTGGTGGCACGACGTCGTCCCCGCCGCCTCCGCCGACCACACCGCCCAGGCGTTCCCCGCCGAGAACCCGCTCTTCATCCTCTACACCTCGGGCACGACGGGGAAGCCGAAGGGCATCCTGCACACCTCCGGCGGCTACCTCACCCAGGCGGCCTACTCGCACAAGAACGTCTTCGACCTGAAGCCGGAGACCGACGTCTACTGGTGCACCGCCGACATCGGCTGGATCACCGGACACAGCTACGTCACCTACGGTCCCCTCGCGAACGGCGCGACCCAGGTGCTCTACGAGGGCACCCCGGACACCCCGCACCCCGGACGCTGGTGGGAGCTCATCGAGAAGTACAAGGTCTCGATCTTCTACACGGCGCCGACCGCGATCCGCTCCTTCATGAAGATCGGTCGCAGCGTTCCCCAGAAGTTCGACCTGTCCTCGCTCCGCGTGCTCGGCTCGGTGGGCGAGCCCATCAACCCTGAGGCCTGGATGTGGTACCGCGAGGTCATCGGCGCCGGCTCGACGCCGATCGTCGACACGTGGTGGCAGACCGAGACCGGCGCGATCATGGTGTCGGCGCTCCCCGGGATCACCGCCACGAAGCCCGGCTCGGCGCAGGTGCCCCTGCCCGGCATCTCGATCGATGTGGTCGATGAACAGGGCGTCGAGGTCGGCAACGGCAACGGCGGCCTCCTCGTGATCACCGAACCCTGGCCGAGCATGCTGCGTGGCATCTGGGGCGACCCGGAGCGTTTCCGCGAGACGTACTGGGAGAAGTTCGAGAAGCAGGGCTACTACTTCGCCGGCGACGGCGCCCGCCTCGACGAGGACGGCGACCTCTGGCTGCTCGGCCGGGTCGACGACGTGATGAACGTCTCCGGCCACCGGCTGTCGACCGCGGAGATCGAGTCTTCGCTCGTCGCGCACGAGGCCACGGCCGAAGCCGCCGTCGTCGGCGCCTCGGACGAGACCACGGGTCAGGCGGTCGTCGCGTTCGTGATCATCAAGGAGAGCTACCTCTCGGCGCACGACCCGGCGGGACTCGCCCAGCAGCTGCGGCTCTGGGTGGGCGAGCAGATCGGCGCGATCGCCCGTCCGCGCGACGTCTACATCGTCGGGGAGCTGCCGAAGACCCGTTCCGGCAAGATCATGCGGCGTCTGCTCCGCGACGTGGCCGAGGGTCGCGAGGTCGGCGACACGACGACGCTCGCCGACACCGCCGTGATGAGCATCATCTCCGCCCAGGTCAAGTAACGCGAGACCCCGGGTTCACGTCGAGACCCCCTGCTGCAGGCGTCTGCAACAGGGGGTCTCGGCGCGTACCCGGGGTCTCGGCGAGCCGGGGCACGGGAACTATGCGAGGCGGAACGTAACCTCGACCTCGACGGGGCTGCCGAGCGGGAGCTCCGCGACGCCGACCGCGGCGCGGGCGTGCCGGCCCTCCTCGCCGAAGATCTCGCCGAGCACCTCGCTCGCGCCGTTGATGACGGCGGGCTGTCCGGTGAAGCCCTCCGCCGAGCCGACGAACCCGCCGACGCGGACCACACCGGCGATCCGATCGACACCGCCTGCGACATCGGCAGCCGCAGCGAGCGCGTTCAGGGCGCAGGTCCGGGCGAACGCCTTGGCGTCCTCCGCAGAGACCTCCGCACCGACCTTGCCGGTCGCCGGGAGGGCGCCGTCGACGAACGGGAGCTGGCCAGACGTGTAGACGAGGCCACCGTGCACGACGGCCGGCACGTAGGCGGCGACCGGAGCGGCGACGGCGGGCAGCTCGATGCCGAGCTCGGAGAGTCGGGCGGCGACGCTCATGCCTGGCCCCCTTCAAACTGGCGGGAGGCTTCGGCGGCGGCGGCGAGACCGGCGTTGGCCGAGCCGTCCGTGGTCACCGGGCGCTTGAAGTAGGCGACCAGACCGCCTTCGGGGCCCTGCACCACCTGCACGAGCTCCCAGCCCTGCTTGCCCCAGTTGTTGAGGATGGCCGCGGTGTTGTGGATCAGCAGCGGCGTGGTGAGGTACTCCCACGTGGTCATGGCACTCCTGTCGATCAGGGCGCGTCCAGGGCAGACCGGGCCGCGCTCGTCAAAGCGGGTATTCAGGGAACTCCCCTACGATCAAGCGTATGCCCCAAAAGAACCGCACGGTGAAGGGCGTGCTCGGCGGTCTCGTCGGGCTCGTCGGATTGAGCGCCATCGCCGGTCTGCTGGTCACCGCCAGCGTCACCCCCGTCCTCGCGATGACCGGCGTCGCCGGCTCCACGGCGCTGACCATCTTCGATGAGCTGCCCGAGGTCCTCAAGGTCGACACCCCGATGGAGCAGTCGACCATCTACGCGACCAACCCCGAGGGCAAGCCGGTCGTGCTGGCGTCGTTCTACGAGCAGAACCGGGTCCCGGTTACCTACGAGCAGGTCGCCCCCGTCCTCTACGACGCGATCCTCTCCAGTGAGGACAAGAACTTCTACACCCACGGCGGCGTCAACCTCGGCGCGACCGTGAAGGCCCTCGTCGACAACGTGCGGGGCACGTCCAGCCGCGGCGCTTCGACGATCAGCCAGCAGTTCGTGAAGAACGTCCGCATCCAGCAGTGCGAGCAGAACGTCAACACGGCCTCCGAGACCTACGCGGACGAGCTGCAGCAGTGCTGGCAGGACGCCACCAACGCCTCCGGCGTCGACGGCATCGAGCGCAAGCTCCAGGAGATGCGCTACGCCATCCAGATCGAGAAGGACTACTCGAAGAACGACATCCTCCTCGGATACCTCAACATCGCGAACTTCGGCGGCACGGTCTACGGCATCGAGGCCGCCGCGCGGTACTACTTCTCCACGACCGCCGCGAAGCTCACCGTCGGCCAGGCGGCGACGCTCGCCGGCATCGTGCAGAACCCGAACACGTACCGCATCGACAAGCCCGGCGGCACCTACACGACCGACGACGGCGTCGCGCACAACTCCGCCGAGGACGGGTACAAGGACGCCAAGGACCGCCGCGACTACGTTCTCGGCCGTATGCTCACGGACGGCAAGATCACCCAGGCGCAGCACGACGAGGCGAAGGCCGCCGCGATCACTCCCGCCATCAAGGTCCCGACCCAGGGCTGTGCCGCCGCCGGACGCAACGCCTACTTCTGCCAGTACGTGAAGTCGATCGTCGAGAACGACGAGGCGTTCGGTGCGGACATCCAGGAGCGTCGCGACCTGCTGCGCCGCGGTGGTCTGAAGATCTACACCACCCTCGACTTCCGCGTGCAGGACCCGGCGGCCGAGGAGATGGCCAACGTCGTCCCGGCGAACTTCGACAACAAGTACTTCGGTGCTGCCGGCGTCTCGATCGAGGTCGGCACGGGCCGCATCCTCTCGATCACGCAGAACACGAAGTTCTCGGAGACTCCGACCAGCGACCAGCAGTACTCATCGCTCGTCTTCGCGGGCGACCAGAAGTACGGCAACTCCGGCGGATTCCAGGTGGGCTCGACCTACAAGCTCTTCACCCTCATCGACTGGCTCGAGAAGGGCCACTCCGTGCGGGAGTCCTTGAACGGTGCGGTGCAGACCAACCTGCAGATCCCCGTCTGCGGCAGCCCGCAGACGACCGACACGGCGAAGATCGGCAACTTCAACCGCGTTCGCGGATTCACGGGGACGCCGATGGCCTTCACGGCGCAGTCCCTCAACAGCGGGTTCTTCGCGATGGCCGCCAAGCTCGACGTCTGCGACATCAACAAGGTCGCCGACAAGATGGGCGTCACCCTGGCCAGCGGCGAGAAGGTCACGGAGGAGAACGTCCCCTACGACGTCCTCGGACCGAAGAACATCTCCCCCATCGCGATGGCCAATGCCTACGCGACGGTCGCCAGCGGCGGCACGTACTGCACACCGCGCGCGATCGACAAGGTGATCGACGCCGAAGGCAAGGAGCGTCCGCTCCCCAAGGCCTCCTGCACCGAGGGCGTGCTCTCGAAGGAGGTCGCGGCGACCGCGGCCTATGCACTGCAGGGCGTCATGGCCGGCGGTGGCACCGGCGCGCGAGCCAACCCCTTCGACGGCACCCCGCTGATCGGCAAGACCGGTACGCACGACCTGTGGTCGACCATGATGATCGAGTCCAGCACCAAGGTCGCGACCGCGGTCTGGGCCGGCCGCTCGAACGGCAACCACGACAACGTGTTCAACGTCTGGACCGGCAGCCACCTCCTCAACGAGGTGCGGTACCCGCTGGCCCGCGCCGCGCAGCACGCCGCGAACCAGGCCTACGGTGGCGATCGGTTCCCGGAGCCGGACGGCAACCTCATCCGACAGATCCGTGTCGACGTGCCGGATGTCGTCGGGCAGACCGTCGAGGAAGCGACTGCGACCCTCGAGCGCGCCGGTTTCCAGGTCTCCGTGGGCGATCCGGTGGACAGCGACAAGGCGACGAACATCGTCGTCGAACAGAGCCCGTCCGGTCAGGCCGCTGCCGGGGCCACCATCACGATCTCGCCCAGCAACGGCAACGGCGCGACCGTCCCCGATGTGACAGGGCAGAGTCCGACCGAGGCCAACGCCGCGCTCGTCGCCGCCGGCTTCACGACGGTCGAACGAGAAGGCTCCTGTAACGCGGAAGACGCGACGGTGACGGCGACGACCCCGGCCGCGAACTCTGCGGCGACGAAGGCCACGCCGATCCGAGTGTCGTGCAAGTAGGCACGTCCCGCGCGGCGCACCCGGCCCTCATCGCGCTCGGCGCGGTGGGGGCCGTCGGTGCAGCCACCGCGATCTGGGGTATCGGCATCGAGCGGTACCTGTTCACGGTGCGGGAGGTCTCGGCGGAGGCGCTTCCGGCGGGCGCGGCACCGCTGCGCATCCTGCACCTCTCCGACGCGCATATGGCGCCCTGGCAGCACCGGAAGCAGGACTGGCTCGCGTCCCTGGCCGATCTGAAGCCCGACCTCATCGTCAACACGGGCGACAACCTCGGGCACGAGGAGGGCTTGCAGGGTATCCGCCGAGCGTTCGCCCCCTTCGCCGGAGTTCCCGGGGTGTTCGTGCACGGCTCCAACGACGTCAACGGCCCCTCCCCCCGGAATCCGCTGCGGTATTTCGCCGGACCATCGCAGAAGCACCGCGAGCCCACTCTGCTCGACACCGCCGCGATGGACCGCTACTTCACGGACGAGCTGGGCTGGGCCGACCTGAACAACACCGCGACGCGACTCACGGTGCGCGGCGAGGCGGTCGACCTGTTCGGCGTCGACGACGCCCATCGCGACTGGGAGCGCCTCGACGTGCTGCCCGCGGCGCTCGAACAACTCGGGTCGCGGTCGGACGCCACTCCCGTGCTCGGCGTCACGCATGCGCCGTATCAACGCGTGCTCAACGGCTTCGTCGACCTCGGCGCGGACGCCATCCTCGGCGGCCACACTCACGGCGGACAGGTCTGTCTCCCCGGTTTCGGCGCCATCGTGGCCAACTGCGACATCCCCCTGAAGCAGGCCAAGGGACTCAGTACCTGGACGCATGGCGACCGTTCGGTGCCTCTGAACGTCAGCGCAGGCTGCGGGCACTCCATCTACGCGCCCGTCCGCTTCGCGTGCCGCCCCGAGGCGACACTGCTCACGCTGACCCCCCACGCTTGACCCCGCGAACGGTTCCGCCACGCGGGTGGAGTGCTCGATTCGGTGCTGGAGGCATTTCGCTGTAGACTCGGAGGGTTGCAAAACGGGGTGTGGCGCAGCTTGGTAGCGCGCTTCGTTCGGGACGAAGAGGTCGCAGGTTCAAATCCTGTCACCCCGACCAGTGACACGAGAAGGCCGCCCGCAGGGGCGGCCTTCTCTGTATCGGGATGTCGTGCGAGAGGGGAACGCATGGGGAGGCTCCTGCCACCGCCGCGGCGTTCGACGCGCGTGTGGGCCGTCGCCCTCGGGCTCCCCTTCCTCCTCGGCGTCGCCCTCCTCACGCTCACGCCCGCGCGCGTGGAGCAGACGATGCCCAACCTGCTCGACCTCCTCCTTCGCGCGATTCAGCGGCTCGGCTGGACGAGCCTGGACTTCACGCGACTCGAGGTTCTGGCGAACGTCGCCGTCTTCATCCCGGTCGGGGTGCTCGCGTTCCTGCTCGTGCCCCGGCGCGCGTGGCTGCTATCACTGCTCGTGGGTCCGGCCCTTTCGCTGGGGATCGAGACGGCGCAGTACCTGGCCCTCCCCCACCGCGCCGCGACCGTGAGCGACGTGCTGGCCAACGCCACCGGGGCGAGCATCGGCGTCGTCCTCGCGATATTCTGCACGCTGCTCGCCGCCACACCGTCCTCCCGGCCGCGAACACCTACAGTGGAGGCATCATGACATCGCCCTCTCTCATCGCCTTCGACCTCGATGACACCCTTGCCCCTTCCAAGGGCACGATCGACCCGCAGATCGCCGCGCTCCTGGGTGAGCTGCTGCGTTCCGTCGATGTCGCGATCATCTCCGGGGGCAACGAGCCGCAGTTCCGCACGCAGGTGGTGGCGCAGCTCGCCGACGCCGACCCGGCGGCCCTCGCCCGACTGCATCTGCTCCCGACGTGCGGCACGCGATACCTGCGGCATGACGGCAGCGATTTCGTCGCGGTGTACGCCCATGACCTGAGCGACGAGGAGAAGACCGCCGCCCTCACCGCGCTGCGCGAGGAGGCGGAGCGTCTCGGGCTCTGGGAGGCCGAGCCCTGGGGCGAGATCCTCGAGGACCGCGGCTCGCAGATCACGTTCTCCGCGCTCGGCCAGCAGGCCCCACGCGACGCGAAGCATGCGTGGGATCCGACGGGTTCGAAGCGCGGCGCGCTGCGCGATGCCGTCGCCGCGCGGCTCCCGGGCCTCGAGGTGCGCTCGGGCGGCTCGACCTCGATCGACATCACCCGCGCCGGGATCGACAAGGCGTTCGGCATGCAGCAGCTCGCCACCCACACCGGCATCGATCTGACCGCGATGCTGTTCTACGGCGACCGTCTCGACGAGGGCGGCAACGACTACCCCGTCCTGGCCCTGGGTGTGCCGTCGGTGGCCGTCGAGGGTTGGGAGGACACGGCCGCGCGTCTGCGGGAGCTGCTGCCGACCCTCTCCACCCGGGTCTGACGGGCACAGCCGCACGACCTCGGCCCGCCTGCACGACGGGAGGACCGAATCCGTCGTGCAGGCGTCGTCTGGTCGTGCAGGTGGGTCAGTGCACCTCGACGCCGGCCCCGCGGGAGACGGGCACCAGACGAGTGAGCTGAGTCACGTGCCCGGGCTCGAGCTCCGCCAGGGACGCGACGCCCAGCAGCCGCATCGTGCGCTCGATCTCGCCGCGCAGGATGGCGATGGTGCGGTCGACGCCCTGGCGACCTCCCGCCATCAGGCCGTACAGGTACGCGCGCCCGATCAGCGTGAAGTCGGCACCGAGCGCGACGGATGCCACGATATCGGCGCCGTTCATGATGCCGGTGTCGATCATGACCGTGAAGTCGTCGCCGACCGCCCGACGGACCTCGGGCAGGAGGTGGAACGGGATCGGGGCGCGGTCGAGCTGGCGTCCACCGTGGTTCGACAGCACGATGCCGTCCACGCCCGCGTCGCGCAGGCGCACGGAGTCCTCGACGTTCTGCACGCCCTTGATGACGATCTTGCCGGGCCAGATGTCGCGGATGACCGCGAGGTCGTCGTAGCTGATCGTCGGATCCATCGCCGCGTCGAGGAGCTCGCCGACGGTGCCGCCGGTCGTGCTCAGCGAAGCGAACTCGAGCTTCGGGGTGGTCAGGAAGTCGAACCACCACCAGGGCCGCGGGATGGCGTTGATGATCGTGCCGAGGGTGAGCTGCGGGGGGATGCTGAAGCCGTTGCGCTTGTCGCGGAGACGGGCGCCGGCGACAGGGGTGTCGACCGTGAACTGCAGGGTGTCGAAGCCGGCGGCGGCGGCGCGACGGGCGAGCTCGTACGAGATCTCGCGGTCGCGCATGACGTAGAGCTGGAACCAGTTCCGACCGGGCACGGGGCCCTGCGGCTCCCGGACCGTCGCCGCCTTGACGTCCTCGATCGAGGTGGTCCCGAGGGTGGACAGCGTGAACGGGATACCTGCGGCGGCCGCGGCTCCGGCGCCCGCGACCTCACCCTCGGTCTGCATGAGCCGGGTGAAGCCGGTCGGCGCGATGCCGAACGGGAGCGCAGACGGACCGCCGAGGATGTCGACGGCCGTGTCGACGTCCGGCGCCGGCTTGAGGATGCCGGGGTGGAACTCCACGTCCTGGAACGCCTGGCGTGCCCGGCTCAGCGACAGCTCGCCCTCAGCGGCGCCGTCGGTGTAGTCGAAGGCGGCCTTGGGTGTGCGGCGCTTGGCGATCGTGCGCAGATCGTCGATGGTGAGCGCGGCGTCGAGGCGGCGCTTGCGCCCGTCGAGCTCGGGCTTCTTGAACTTCATGAGCTCCAACAGCTCGGCGGGGTTGGGGAGCTGGCGCTGGACCATGTTCTGCCTCTCAGTTCTGCGGGGTGGCGGCGCGGGTGAGGCCCGCGGCGGTGTAGTAGCCGGTGATGTGGGCGCGCACCAGGCGCCGGGCGGTGTCGATCTCGCCCGCGTCGATCGCTGCGACCAGCGCACGGTGCTCGGACCGCAGGCGGTCGGCCATGCGGTCCCAGTCATCGACGGTCGCCGCGCCCGCGAGCACGTACGACTCGATGGCGGAGCGGAGTCCCGCCATCATCGCCGCGATGACCGTGTTGCCACTGCCCTCCGCGAGGGAGAGGTGCAGCTGCGCGTCGAGGGCCAGGAACTCGGCCGGAGTGAGGGCGCCGTCGTCCATCGCGGTGAGCAGCTCGTGCGCCCGCACGGTGTCCCGCTGGGCCGCCGACGACATCGCCTCCACGACCGCATCCTCCAGGACCAGTCGCGTGCGGACGACATCGTCGAGGGGGAAGCCCTGCGCGGCCACCTGGAGCCTCAGGAGCGCGGACATCCCGCCAGTGGGGGTGGCGATCACGATGGCGCCCGCCTGGGGGCCCGAGCCGGTGGCGGTGCGGATGAGTCCGAGCACCTCGAGCACGCGGAACGCCTCCCGGACGCTCGATCGTCCGACGCCGAGGTCGCTCGCGAGGTCCCGTTCGGACGGCAGCCGGTCCCCCGGGCCGAGACGACCGTCGAGCAGGTCACGCTCGATGTGCTCGAGCACGAGTCGCCATGCGCGCGCCGGCTGCTCCGTCATCTCGCCTCCTGTGGTCAGACCACAGGTTAGCGTGTGTGGTCAGACCACGCAACGCGGCGATGCTGCGCGCATGAGCCACCCCTTTTCGCGCGTCCCGGCCCGGTGCGTACGCACGCAGAGGGGTGGGGCGACCGGAAGGGGGTGGGGCCAGCGGAAGGGGGTGGGTCAGCGGGTCAGCCGAGGCGGCCGCCGGACTCCTCCAGGTAGCAGGTGCCGCACAGCGACTCGTAGGTCGTGAGCTCGGGCGAGGCGGAGCCGTCGGCGCCCTCGTCGATCGCGACCTGGTCGCCGTCGAACACGAAGCGGCCGCCGACCACGCGGCCGTTGAACACCGCCTTGCGCCCGCAGCGGCAGATCGTCTTGAGCTCTTCCAGGGAGTGCGCGATGGCCAGAAGGCGGGCGGAGCCGGGGAACGCGTGGGTGCGGAAGTCGTTGCGGATGCCGTAGGCCATCACCGGGATGCCGTCCTCCACCGCGATACGGAAAAGGTCATCGATCTGTGTCGGCGTGAGGAACTGCGCCTCGTCGATGAGGAGACAGGCCACGTCGACCGGGCCCGTCGGGAGGAGCTCCTCCTCCGTGGACCGCCGCATGCGCTCGCGGTGGACCGCGAAGAGCGCGCGGGCGTCGTCGTCCGGACCGATGAGGAAGTCGACGGGTCGCGTGACCCCGAGGCGACTCTCGATCTCGCCGGCGCCCTTGGTGTCGATCGCGGGCTTGGCGAGCAGCACATGCTGGCCGCGTTCCTCGTAGTTGTACGCAGCCTGAAGCAGGGCAGTCGACTTGCCCGAGTTCATCGCGCCGTAGCGGAAGTAGAGCTTCGCCACGGTCCGGGGTCAGGCGTTGATGCCGAGGACGGCGGCGGTCGCGGTGGTCGACTCCTCCGCGAGCTCCGCGTCGCCGTTGAGCTTCCGGCCGAAGGTGGGGATGAGGTCGCGCAGCTGCGACTCCCAGCCCGGGTACTCGCCGGGGAAGCACTTCTTCAACAGGTCGAGCATGATCGGCACGGCGGTCGAAGCCCCGGGGGATGCTCCGAGGAGACCGGCGATCGAGCCGTCGCCCGAGGCGACCACCTCGGTGCCGAACTGCAGCACGCCGCCCTTCTTCGGGTCCTTCTTCATGACCTGGGCGCGCTGACCGGCGTCGATGAGCGTCCAGTCCTCGTCCTTGGCCGTCGGCATGAACGTGCGGAGGCTGTCGACCTTCTTGCGGTGGTTCTTCATCAGCTCGCTGATGAGGTACGTGATGAGGTCGGGGTTGGCGAAGGCGACCCGCAGCATCGGCCAGAGGTTGTGCGGCCGGACCTGCGTGACGATGTCGAGCATCGAGCCGTTCTTGAGGAACTTCGGGCTGAACGTCGCGAACGGCCCGAACATCAGCGACGCCTCGCCGTCGACGACACGCGTGTCGAGGTGCGGGACCGACATCGGCGGCGCGCCGACCGAGGCCTGCGAGTAGACCTTCGCCTTGTGCTGCGCGACGATCTTCGGGTTCGTCGTCTTGAGGAACTGGCCACCGATCGGGAAGACGCCGTAGCCCTTGATCTCAGGGATGCCGGAATTCTGCAGGAGCTTCAGCGCCCAGCCACCGGCGCCGACGAACACGAACTTGGCCTTGATCTCGTTCGGGGTGCGGCCGACCGTCGTGCGGTACTTGATGAGCCAGGTGCCGTCCTTCTGACGCTTGAGCGACTTGACCTCGTGGTTGGTGCGCACGGCGACGCCCGACTCACGCAGGTGATCGAACAGCTGGTGCGTGAGGGCACCGAAGTCGACGTCGGTGCCGGCGGGCACCCGGGTCGCCGCGAACGGCTCGCCCTTCCGCCGCTTCTGCATGAGGAGCGGCGCCCACTGATTGATGACGCGGGAGTCTTCGCTGTACTCGATGCCGGCGAACAGCGGCTGCTCCTTGAGCACCTCGTAACGCTTCTTGAGGTACGCCACATCCTTCTCGCCCCGCACGAACGTCATGTGCGGCGTCGCGTTGATGAAGGTCGACGGCTCGTCCAGCACGCCCTTCTCGACGAGAGAGGACCAGAACTGGCGGCTCTGCTGGAACTGCTCGTTGATCGAGATCGCCTTGGCGGGGTCGAGCGGAGCGTCGCCCTGCTGCGGCATGTAGTTCAGCTCACACAGCGCGGCGTGCCCGGTCCCGGCGTTGTTCCAGGGGTTGGAGCTCTCCTGCGCCACGTCCGACAGCCGCTCGAAGGCGACGATCTTCCAGTCCGGCTGCAGCTCGTGCAGCAGGGTACCCAGGGTGGCGCTCATGATGCCACCGCCGATCAGGACGACATCGACGTTTTCAGTCACCTGAACAGTCTAGTTCGCGGCCAGGACACCGCAGACCATGCGGCCCTCAGGAGACCGGAGCGAGCCGCTCCGCGAGGACCTCGGCGATCTGCACCGCGTTCAGCGCCGCTCCCTTGCGGAGGTTGTCGTTGCTGATGAAGAGCACGAGCCCCTTGCCCTCCGGAGCCGACTGGTCGGCACGGATGCGGCCCACGAAGCTCGGGTCCTTGCCCGCGGCCTGCAGCGGGGTCGGCACCTCGTCGAGCACGACGCCGGGCGCCGCGCTCAGCACCTCCCTGGCGCGCTCGGGCGTCAGGTCGCGGGAGAACTCGGCGTGGATGGACAGCGAGTGACCCGTGAACACGGGCACGCGGACGCAGGTGCCGGCGACGCGCAGGTCGGGCAGCTCCAGGATCTTCCTGCTCTCGTTGCGGAGCTTCTTCTCCTCGTCGGTCTCGTTGTCTCCGTCGTCCACGAGGTTGCCCGCGAGCGGGATCACGTCGAAGGCGATCGGCGCGACGTACTTCTCGGGCTCGGGGAAGTCGACCGCGGAGCCGTCGTGCACGAGGCGGAGGGTGTCGCCCTGCGCGAGCACGCCCTCGACCTGGCCGAGCAGCTCCTGCGCGCCCGCGAGTCCGGAGCCGGACACCGCCTGGTAGGTCGACACGATCAGGCGCTCCAGGCCGGCCTCGGCGTCGAGGACCTTCAGCACCGGCATCGCCGCCATCGTGGTGCAGTTCGGGTTCGCGATGATGCCCTTGGGCCGGTCGTCGATCGCGTGCGGGTTGACCTCGCTGACCACGAGGGGGACCTCGGGATCCATCCGCCAGGCGCTCGAGTTGTCGACGACCACGGCACCGGCCTCGGCGAAGCGGGGGGCGTAGGCACGGCTGGCAGTGGCACCGGCGGAGAACAGGGCGATGTCGATACCGGACGGGTCGGCGGCCTCGACATCCTCGACGATGACCGTCTGTCCGCCGAACTCGATCGACGTTCCCGCGGAACGCGCCGAGGAGAACAGCCGCAGCTCGCGGATCGGGAACGAACGCTCCGCGAGAATCTCGCGCATCACGGTGCCCACCTGGCCGGTGGCGCCGACGATGGCGACGGAGAGTCCTGATTCGGAGATGCGGGTCATGATGTTCCTTGGCTTCGTGCGGTACGGCGTACGAGGCTTCGGGCGCGGCGTCGGGATGCTGATGCTGCGCCTGGCGCCGGTGTCAGGGTTTCCGCGAGTCTATCGCGCTGCGACCACCCCGAAGCCCGTCCGTTTCACGAAGGCAGGCGCCCCCGGCGAATCAGGCGAACGCGGGACAACAGGCGCGCGTGGACAGGGCCGCCTAAACCCGCGCGAACGCCTGAGCTGGCGTGGACCCCGGGACAACAGGCAGACCCGCGACAGCAGGCGAACGCGGGACAACAGGCACGCGCGCACAGCACAGCCTGAACCCGCGCGAACGCCTGTGCTGGCGTAGCGCGCTGGCGTGGGGGTCAGCGACCGGTGCCGGCGTGGACCGTGGCCTCCGCGTCGCCGTCGAGACCGTAGGCGGTGTGCACGGTGCGGGCGGCCTCGGTGAGGTCGGTGTCGCGGAGCACGACCGAGATGCGGATCTCCGACGTGGAGATCATCTCGATGTTGATGCCGCCGGCGGACAGCGCCTCGAACAGGGTCGCCGAGACACCGGAATGCGTGCGCATCCCCGCGCCGACCACGGACAGCTTGCCGATCTGGTCGTCGTGGATGAGGTTCTGGAAGCCGACCTCGGTCTGCTCGCCGGCGAGCGCCTTGAGCGCGGCAGCGGCGTCGGCCTTCGGGACCGTGAAGGAGATGTCCGTGCGCCCCGTGGCCGAGACGTTCTGCACGATCATGTCGACGTTGGCGCCGGACTTCGCGACGATCTTGAAGATCTCGGCGGCCTTGCCCGGGACGTCGGGCACCCCGGCGACGGTGATCTTGGCCTGGCTGAAGTCGGTGGCGACGCCGGCGACGATCGGTTCTTCCATGACTGCTCCCTCGGCTTCGCGAGGGTTCTTCATGCCCTCGCCCAGAACGTATGTACCCTCGGCCGACGAGAACGTCGACCGGGCGTGGATGAGGACGCCGTGCCGGCGGGCGTACTCCACGGCACGGATGTACAGGACCTTGGCGCCGTTGGCGGCGAGCTCCAGCATCTCCTCGCTGGAGACGTGGTCGAGCTTCTGCGCCTTCGGGATCACGCGCGGGTCGGCGGTGAAGATGCCGTCCACATCGCTGTAGATCTCGCAGACGTCGGCCGACAGCGCGGCCGCCAGCGCGACGGCCGTCGTGTCCGACCCGCCCCGGCCGAGCGTGGTGATGTCGCGGGTGTCGCGATTGAACCCCTGGAAGCCGGCGACGATGACGATCGCGCCCTCGTCGAGGGCTTCGCGGAGCCGCACGGGTGTGACGTCGACGATGCGCGCCGCCCCGTGCTGCGAGTCGGTGATCATGCCGGCCTGGCTGCCGGTGAACGACCGCGCCTCGAAGCCCATGGAGTGGATCGCCATCGCCAGCAGCGCCATCGAGATCCGCTCGCCGCTGGAGAGGAGCATGTCGAGCTCGCGCGGGGCGGGGATCGGCGCGACCTCGTTCGCGAGGTCCAGCAGCTCATCGGTCGTGTCGCCCATGGCGCTCACGGCGACGACGACGTCGTGACCGGCGCGACGGGTGTCGACGATGCGCTTGGCGACGCGCTTGATGCTCTCTGCGTCGGCGACGGACGAGCCGCCGTACTTCTGCACGATGAGGGCCACGTTCACTCCCTGGGATGTCGGGCGGATCCGCCCACGGTCATTCTACGATCGGCGCGCATGCCGCCCCGCGCATGTGACGGCTCAGGCGGGGGCGGGCGGAACGGGCGTCATCGGGCGCAGCCGCCCTCCGGTGGCGGCGAACCAGCACCCGATGATGATCAGCGGGAATCCGAGGAGGAGTCCCGGGGTGAGGGGTTCGGCGAGCACGATGGCCCCGAGCACGATCGCCACGACCGGGTTCACGTAGGTGAACAGCGGTGCCCTGACCGGTCCGACCTCGCGGATCAGCGCGAAGAAGGCCAGGAACGCCAATGCCGTGCAGATGACGGCGAGAGCGAGCAGCGCGCCGATCGATGGGAGCGTCGGCACTTCGTGCTGTGTGAGCAGACCGATCGGGAGATAGAAGATGCCGATCATCAGCAGGGACAGCGTGATCGTGCCGAGCGAGGGCACGTCGTTCAGCTTGCGCGCCACGATGAACGGCGCGATCGCGTACAGCACCGCGACGAGCAGCACCTCCCCGGCCGCGAGCAGGCTCACCTCTCCCCCGAAGAGCCCCGGCCCCGCCACGACGATGGCCACACCGATGAAGCCGACCAGAAGACCGATGCCGCGGGCGGGACGCAGCACGCCGCGGTCGCCGCCGCCCAGCGCGATGAGGGCGGCGAACAGCGGCACCGTGGCCACGAGGAGTCCGGTCATGCCGGAGGGCAGCGTCATCTCGGCATGCCCGAGGAGGAGGAACGGTCCGGCCATCTCCACAGCCCCGAAGGCCAGCACCCACGGCCAGTGCCGCAGCGCCGCACGGAGGGCGCCGCTGCGCAGGGCGAACGGCAGCAGGAGGAGCGCGGCGATCAGTGTCCGTCCGGCGACGATCGCCGGCGGGGAGATCGAATCCACCGCCACGCTGATGAAGAGGTAGGGCACGCCCCAGAGCAGGGCCATGACCCCGAAGAGCAGCCAGCCCCGGCGGGAGAAGCCGGACTGCGGGGTCACAGCACGCGCCGGCCCTCGAAGGCCCGGCCGAGCGTCACCTCGTCCGCGTACTCGAGGTCGCCGCCGACCGGGAGGCCCGAGGCGAGCCGCGAGACCGTGATCTGCATCGTCGTCAGGAGCCGGCTCAGGTAGCTCGCCGTCGCCTCCCCCTCCAGATTGGGGTTCGTGGCGATGATGACCTCCTGCACGGTGCCGTCGGCGAGCCGCGTCATGAGCTGGGCGATCCGGAGGTCGTCCGGCCCGATGCCCGCGATGGGGCTGATCGCGCCGCCGAGCACGTGGTACAGGCCGCGGAACTCCCGCGTGCGCTCGATCGCCGCGACGTCCTTCGCGTCCTCGACCACGCAGATCAGCGCCTGGTTGCGGCGGGGGTCGCGACAGATCGCGCAGCGTTCCTGCTCCGCGACGTTGCCGCAGATCTCGCAGAAGCGGACCCGGATGCGGATCTCGGTCAGCAGCTCGGCGAGACGGGCGACGTCGAACGTCGGCGTCTGCAAGATGTGGAACGCGATGCGCTGCGCCGATTTCGGGCCGATCCCGGGAAGGCGGCCGAACTCGTCGATCAGCTCTTGGACGATGCCGTCGTACATCAGGAGAACCTCGTGGGGGGCTCGTAGGGCTCTTCGCGAAGGAACGTCGCGCCGAGCACCTGGCGGATCACGGCCTCTCCGTAGCGCTGCACGCCGCCGGCGGCGGGGGTGCGCTCGACGACGACCGGTGGAGCGGCCGCGGGGGTCGTACGGGCGGCCGCCTGCGGGGCCGCCGCCGGAGTCGCACGTGGGGAGGGAGGGCGGTCGTACGGAGCCGGGGGCTCGTAGGCCGGATCGTACGGCGGCTCCTCGTCGAACGCGGGAGCGTCGTCGTCGCCGGGCAGCGGCGGCTCATCGCGATCGATCCTGCCGTCGGTCGGCGGGGTCGGGGCGGCGGAGGCGGCCTCGACCTCCTCCGGCTCCTCGTCGACGGCGAGGGGCGCGGCGGGCGCGGCGGCTGCTGTCGTCGGGATGGGTGCGACCGCCCACTCCGTCACGGGGGCGGCGGCGGCGCGGGTCTGCGGGCGGGAGGGACGCGCTGACGCAGGCTCCGATGCGGGAGCGGTGTCGGCCGGGGCGCTGGACGCCGAGGAGGCGGGCTGCCGCGGCGCACCGCCGGACGGCATCGGGGCCGGCAGGTACTTGACCCGCACCCCGACCTCCTGCTCGATGGCCGTGCGGAGGTGGTCGGACGGTCCGGAGCCCGGCGTGGTCCCCTTGAACTTCGCGACGTCGTGCTGACTCGTGAATCCGAGGGTCAGCACCTCGGACTCGCCGTCGTAGGCCAGCGGCTGCACGGCGGTGGCGAGCAGCCAGGACGTGCGGCTGATGCCTTCGAGGCGCTTCAGCACGGCGGGCCAGGCGTCGCTGACACGGTCGAACGTGACGGGGGCGGACGGCGCGGCGGACGACTTTGGGGCCGGAGCGGGCGCAGGTTCCGGGGAGGGCTCGGGCTCTGCGGCCGGCGCAGGAGCGGAGGCCGCCGGCGCAGGAGCGGAGGCCGCCGGCGCAGGAGCGGACGGGGCCGGCGCGGACGCGGACGGGGCCGGTGCGGACGAGGTCGCTGCCGATGCCGTGGGCGTCGCCGTCTCGGGCGCCGACGCGGTCTCGGGCTCGGGCGGGACAGCCGCCGAGGGCGGGGCGGACACCGGCGGGATCACCGGCGGATGCGTCGTCGCCGGCGGGTGCAGCGCGCCCGACGCCGAGGAGCCGGACAGGGCCGAGCCACCGGGAGCGGCAGCGAGCACCCGGGCGACCATGAGCTCGAGGTGGAGTCGCGGTGACGTGGCGCCGGACATGTCGTCGAGCGCCGCGCTGACCACGTCGGCCGTGCGGGAGAGCCGCGCGGCGCCGAAGGACTCGGCCTGGCGGCGCATCCGGTCGAGCTCGTCCTCGGCGATGCCGCGGAGCACGGCGGAGGCGCCGGAGCCGACGGCGGCGATGACGATGAGGTCGCGCAGGCGCTCCAGGAGGTCGTCGACGAAGCGCCGCGGGTCCTGTCCGGTCTGCACCACGCGGTCGATGGCCGGGAAGGCGGTCGCGGCGTCGCCCGCGGCCAGCGCATCGACGATCTCGTCGAGGAGCGCCCCGTGGGTGTACCCGAGCAGCGCCACCGCGCGCGCGTAGCCGACCGTGACGGTCTCCGAGCCAGCCGGGGCGTCCGAGCCCGCGATCAGCTGATCCAGCAGCGACAGCGTGTCGCGGGGAGAGCCTCCCCCGGCGCGGACGACGAGCGGCAGCACACCCTGCTCGACGATGACGCCCTCTTCCGCACACAGCTTCTCGACGTACTCGAGCATCGCGGCGGGCGGCACCAGCCGGAACGGGTAGTGATGCGTGCGCGAGCGGATCGTGCCCAGCACCTTCTCGGGCTCCGTCGTGGCGAAGATGAACTTGACGTGCGGCGGGGGCTCCTCCACCAGCTTCAGCAGCGCGTTGAAGCCCTGCGGGGTGACCATGTGTGCCTCGTCGAGGATGAAGATCTTGAAGCGGTCACGGCTCGGGGCGAAGGTCGCCCGCTCGCGGAGGTCGCGGGCGTCGTCGACGCCGTTGTGGCTCGCCGCGTCGATCTCGACGACGTCGAGCGATCCGCCACCGGCCCGGGACAGCTCGACGCAGCTCGGGCACGTCCCGCACGGGGTGTCGGTCGGCCCTTCCGCGCAGTTGAGGCAACGGGCGAGGATCCGCGCCGAGGTGGTCTTGCCGCAGCCGCGAGGGCCGGAGAACAGATAGGCGTGACCCACACGGTCGCCGCGCAGCGCGGTCATGAGCGGATCGGTCACCTGAGACTGCCCGATCATCTCGCCGAACGTCTCGGGTCGGTAGCGGCGGTAGAGGGCTGTGGTCACCCCTCCAGCCTACGGCGTGCCACCGACGTTGCTCCCCTCTCACTCGACCCGGCCCCTTTCACGCGAGCCACCCCCTTGCGGACGTCCGCAAAGGGGTGGGGCACACGCAAAGGGGTGGGTCGGCGGTCAGTCGATCGTCTCGATGACGGGGATCGCGCTCGTGATCACCGGAACCGAGGCGGAGAGCCGCGTGCCGTCGTCGCGGCGGGCGTCGGCGAACTCCTGCAGGGTCGGGCGTCCGGGGATCACGGGTCCCTGGTTCGCGAGCGGGACGATGACCTCGTCCTCCAGGGTCGCGATGTACGCGTTGTCCCGCACGCTGAACGGCACCGGAGGTCCGCTGCGCACCTCGACGCGCAGCTCGTGCCGTGTGACGGTCACCTGCATCGCGGTCCCCTGCCACTGCAGCGGGAACGACAGCGACGGCCAGGACTCGGGGAGCCGCGGGTCGAAGCTGAGGTCGCCGCCGTAGTCGCGCATGCCGCCGAAGCCACAGACGAGGGCCGTCCACACACCGCCGGCCGAGGCGACGTGCACGCCGTCGGCCGCGTTGTGGTGCAGGTCGTGCAGATCGACGAACAGCGACTGCTCGAAGTACTTCTGCGCGAGGTCCTGATAGCCCACCTCGGCCGCGAGGATCGACTGCACGACCGCCGAGAGGGTCGAGTCGCCCGTCGTCAGCGGGTCGTAGTAGTCGAAGTCGGCCTTCTTCTCCTCGGGCGAGAAGTGGTTGCCCTGGAGGAACAGCGCCAGCACGACGTCGGCCTGCTTGAGCACCTGGAAGCGGTAGATCACGAGCGGGTGGAAGTGCAGCAGCAGCGGGCGCTGGTCGGCAGGGGTGTTCGCGAGGTCCCAGACCTCCCGCTCCAGGAACAGCGAATCCTGCGGGTGGATGCCGAGGCTCTCGCTGTACGGGATGTACATCGCCTCCGCGGCCCGCTCCCAGGACTCCGCCTCACCGGAGCCGAGGCCCGTGCGCTCGACGAGGGCCGCGTAGTCCTCGGGGTAGCTGTCGCGGATCTCCCGCACGACCTTGGCCGCGTACCGGAGGTTGTATCGCGCCATGACGTTCGTGTACAGGTTGTCGTTCACGACGGTCGTGTACTCGTCCGGGCCGGTGACGCCGTGGATGTGGAACGTCTGGAGGCCGTCGCCGGCGCCGGACTGCTCGACGAGCCGCGACCCCCGCCAGAAACCGAGGGTGGCCCAGAGCCGCGCGGTCTCGATCGCGACGTCTGCACCCTCGCGGCGCAGGAAGGCCTCATCTCCGGTCGCCCGCACGTACTTGCCGAGCGCGAAGCTGATGTCGGCGTTGATGTGGTACTGCGCGGTGCCGGCGGCGTAGTAGGCCGACGCCTCCTCGCCGTTGATCGTGCGCCACGGGAACAGCGCTCCGGCCTCGTTGAGCTGGGCGGCCCGGCGGCGCGCCGCGGGGAGCATCTTCACCCTGGCGCGCAGCGCGTTGTAGGCCCACCGCGGCGTCGTGTAGGTGAGGAACGGGAGCACGTAGATCTCGGTGTCCCAGAAGTAGTGGCCGCTGTAGCCGGAGCCGGTCAGCCCCTTCGCGGGGACACCGGCGCCGTCCGCCCTGGCCGAGGCCTGCGCGAGCTGGAACAGGCACCACCGGGTGGCCTGCTGCAGGTCGTCCCGCCCGCCGATCTGCACGTCGCTGCGCTCCCAGAACGCGTCGAGCCACTCGCGCTGACGACGGAACACCGTCTCCACGCCCTCGTCCGCTGCCCGGTCGAGCGAGCGACGGCAGCGGTCGACGAGCTCCCGCGGGGGCACCCCGCGGGACGAGTGGTAGCTGACGAGCTTGGTGATCGTGATGGGGACGCCGGCCTTCGCCTGGACGCGGAAGACGTTCTTGGCGATGTCCGGCTCGATGAGCGTGCGGACGTTGTAGTCGTTCTCCGTCTCGATGATGTGATCGGCGACGACGGCGACGGTCATCCCGGAGGCGGCGACCCGATACGACAGCGCGGAGCGCAGCCCGTCCTGCCAGTGCTCCGCCGGCTCCAGCACGCGGTCCGCGATGCGCTCGGCCTTGCGCGGGTCGAAGGCGGCGCCCTTGGTCGTCATCGGGGAGCCGGCGTAGACGCCCGCCCCGTCCTGACGGTTGAGCAGCTGGCAGCTGATCGTGACCGGGGCGTTGGCGTTCTCGACGACGACCTCGAGCCGCAGCACGGCGAGGTGGCGCTCCTCGAAGCTCACGAGACGCTGATCCCGCATGCGCACCCGCTTGCCGGACGGGGTCTCCCAGACCACGCGCCGTTCCAGCACGCCGGTGCGCATGTCGAGCGTGCGGGCGTACTCGCGCACGTCCGCGTCGTCGAGGGAGATCGGCTCGTCGTCGACGTAGAGGCGCATCACCTTGGCGTCGGGGGCGTTGACGATCGTCTGGCCGACCTCGGCGAAGCCGTAGGCCTGCTCGGCGTGCCGGATCGGCCACGTCTCGTGCAGGCCGTTGATGAAGGTGCCGTGCTCCTGCGCGCCGCGCCCCTCGATGTGGTTGCCCCGGAGCCCGAGGTAGCCGTTGCCGACCGAGAACAGCGTCTCGCCGACGCCCTCCTCCGAGTAGCGCGTCTCGATGAGACGCCACGGGTCGACGGGGAAGCGGTCGCGGTCGATCATGCGGTCTCCGGGGTGTCGGTGCGGGCGGCGGGAAGCAGGACGCCGAGGTCGTCGACGACGTGGGTCGCGCCGGCGGCGCGGAGTGCGTCGGCGCCGGCGCCGCGGTCGACGCCGATGACGACGGCGTAGCCGGCGGCGGCGGCCGAAGCGGCGCCGGAGGTGGCGTCCTCGACGGCGATGCTGCGGGCCGGGTCGACGCCGAGGGCCGTGGCGCCGGCGGCGAACATGTCGGCCGCGGGCTTGGAGGCGAGGTGCTCGCGCTCGGCGACGACGCCGTCGATCACGACGCGGAAGAAGGACCGGATGCCGGCGGCCGCCAGCACCTCCTCGGCGTTCTTGGAGCTGGAGACGACGCCGAGCGGGATCCCCGCGGCGTGCAGCGCCTCGACGACGGCGAGGGAGCCGGGGAACGGAGCGATGCCCTGGCTGCGGAGGGACGTCGCGAACGCGGCGTTCTTGCGGTTGCCGATCCCGCAGATGGTCTCGGCGGACGGGTCGTCGTCCACGGATCCCCAGGGCACCTCGACGTTGCGGCTGCGCAGCAGGCTCGCGACGCCGTCGTAGCGCTTCTTGCCGTCGACGTAGGCGAAGTAGTCCTCGTCGGTGTACGGCGGCGTGATGTCCCAGCGGGCGAAGACGTCATCGAAGACCGCCTTCCAGGCGCGCATGTGCACCTCGGCGGTCGGCGTGAGGACGCCGTCGAGGTCGAACAGCACACCGTCGGCGTGGAACAGGTCGGGCAGCGCGTCTGGCACAGAGCCTCCAGGAGAAGGACGAGGGTCGGGTCGGCACCTCTCCGTGCCACTGTGCAAGCGTAATGGCGGTGGCGCGCGCGGGGTAACCCCGGACCGCGATCAGAGCAGTTCGGCCGTCTGCCTGGCGATCTGGAGCTCCTCGTCGGTGGGGACGACGAGGACCGTCACGGCCGAGGCGTCCGTCGAGATGACGCGGACGCCGCGCTCCTTCGCCTCGTTGCGGGCGGGATCGATCTCGATCCCCGCGAAGCCGAGCGTCGCCATCGCCGCCGCCCGCACGGGCGCCGCATTCTCACCGACGCCGGCGGTGAAGGACACGACGTCGACCCCGCCGAGCTGGGCGATGTAGGCGCCGGCATAGGCCCGCAGGCGGTGGACGTACACGTCGAAGGCGAGCGTGGCGGCCTCCTCCCCGGCGGCGACGCCGGCGAGGATGTCGCGCATGTCGCTGCGTCCGGCGAGTCCCGCCAGCCCGCTGCGGGTGTTCAGCAGCGCGTCGAGGTCGTCGATGGTGTAGCCGGCGCGACGGGACAGATGCACGAGAGCGGCCGGGTCGATGTCACCCGACCGCGTGCCCATGACGAGGCCCTCGAGCGGCGTGAGGCCCATCGAGGTCTCGACCGAGCGACCCCCGTCGATCGCGGTGACCGAGGCGCCGTTGCCGAGGTGGAACACGAGCTGCCGGAGGGTTCCGAGGTCGCGCCCGAGGAAGCGTGCGGCGGTCTCGCTGACGTACTGGTGGCTCGTGCCGTGGAATCCGTACCGACGGACACGGTGCTCGGCGGCGAGCGCCGCATCGATCGCGTAGGTGTAGGCCGCCGGCGGGAGCGTCTGATGGAACGCGGTGTCGAAGACCGCGACATGCGGGACGTCGGAGAACACGGCACGGGCCGCCCGGATGCCGGCGAGGTTCGCCGGATTGTGCAGCGGCGCGAGCACGGCGAGCTCGTCGATCTGCCGCTCGACGTCGGCGTCGATCAGGGTCGGCGCGTAGAAGCGCGCACCGCCGTGCACGACCCGATGTCCGACCGCGACCGGCGGATGCGCGTCGAGGGAGGGGCCGTGCGCGGCGAACTGCGCGCGCATGACCTCGAAGGCCGCGGCGTGGTCGGGGATGGCCTGTTCGTCGCGGTAGGTGGCGTCGAGCATCGTCGCCGACGGTCCGTCACCCGGCTCCGGGCGCACGGTGTGGGCGACGGGGCTGGAGTCCTGCCCGATGCGCTCGATGAGCCCACTGGCGAGCTCGTCCTCGTGCGCCGTGTCGATGAGGCTGTACTTCAGCGAGGACGACCCGCTGTTGATGACGAGGATCGCGCTCACGCCTTCTCCCCCGCTCGTTCGGCGCCCTGGGCCTGGATCGCCGTGATGGCCACCGTGTTCACGATGTCGTCGACGAGCGCGCCGCGGGACAGGTCGTTGATCGGTTTGTTGAGCCCCTGCAGCACCGGACCGATGGCCACGGCGCCGGCGGAGCGCTGCACCGCCTTGTAGGTGTTGTTGCCGGTGTTGAGATCCGGGAAGACGAACACGGTCGCGCGCCCCGCCACGGCCGAGTCCGGCAGCTTGGCCTTGGCGACCGCCGCGTCGGCGGCGGCGTCGTACTGGATCGGACCCTCCACGAGGAGTTCGGGAGCGCGCTCGCGCACGAGCGCCGTCGCCGCCCTGACCTTGTCGACGTCGGCCCCGGACCCGGACTCGCCGGTGGAGTACGACAGCATCGCCACGCGGGGGTCGATGCCGAACTGCCGGGCGGTGGTGGCGGACGAGATCGCGATGTCGGCGAGCTGCTCGGCCGTGGGATCGGGGATGACCGCGCAGTCGCCGTACACGAGCACGCGGTCGGCGAGGGCCATGAGGAACACGCTGGAGACGACGTTCACTCCCGGCTTCGTCTTGATGATCTCGAAGGACGGCCGGATCGTGTGCGCCGTGGTGTGCGCGGCACCGGAGACCATGCCGTCGGCGAGCCCGAGATGCACCATCATCGTCCCGAAGTAGGAGACGTCGGTGACGGTGTCGGCGGCCTGCGCGAGCGTGATCCCCTTGTGGGCGCGGAGCCGCGCGTACTCGGCGGCGAAGCGCTCAACGAGGGCTGGGTCGGTGGGACTCAGCACCTGCGCGCCGGCGATGTCGAGGCCGAGTTCCGTCGCCCGCGCGCGGATCGCGCCGTCGTCGCCGAGGATCGTCAGCTCCGCCACCTCGCGGGACAGCAGCGCCGCCGCCGCCCGGAGGATGCGGTCGTCGTCGCCCTCGGGGAGGACGATGTGGCGGCGGTCGGCCCGCGCACGCTCCATCAGGCCGTACTGGAACATGAGCGGCGTGACGACGTGCGCTTCCGCGAGCCCGAGCTGCTCGGTGAGCTCGGCCACGTCGATGTGCGCCTGGAAGAGTCCGAGTGCCCGGTCGTAGCGACCGCGGGAGTCGGCGGAGATGCGGCCGCGGGTGCCCATCACCCGCACCGCCGTGTCGTAGGTGCCGAGGTCGGTGGTGATGATCGGCACCGAGGAGGCGAAGCCGTCGAGCAGCTGGAGGATCGGGTCCGGCAGCGGGAACGGCCCGTTGAGGATGATCCCGGCGATCCGCGGGAACGTGCCGGAGGAGTCGGCGAGGAGGGCGGCGAGCAGCACCTCGGTGCGGTCCGCGGGGATCACGACGACGGCCTCGTCGGTGAGGCGCGGCAGGACGTTCACCATCGACATGCCGGCCACGACGATCGACAGCGCGACCGCGGTCAGACGATCCTCGTCGCCCTTGAGCAGCGTCCCGTCGACCGCGGAGACGATGCCGCGGATGGACGGCGCGACGAGCGCGCGGTCCTCGGGGAGCGCCCAGACCGGCGTGCCCTCGGGGAGGACCGACCGCACCGCGTCGACGATGGCGTCGAGCCCGTCGGGGTCGGCCCTGTTCACGGCCACCGCGAACAGCTCCGCGCGCTCCTCGGCCAGTTCCGGCAGCGCCAGGGCGGCGATCTGGCCGACGGCGGCGGCCTCCCGCGCCGTGGTCGTGCCGAGCTGCTCGGCCTGCCGCTGCTGGTCGCGTCCGCTCAGCACGAGCAGGACGGGGGCGCCGAGGTTCGCCGCGATCCGGGCATTGAAGCCGAGCTCGGCGGGGCTCGCGACGTCGGTGTAGTCGCTGCCGACGATGACGACGGCGTCGCACTGCGCCTCGACGGCCTTGAAGCGCGCGACGATGGTCGACAGCGCGCCCTCGGGATCGGCGCGCACGTCGTCGTAGGTGACGCCGATGCAGTCCTCGTACTCGAGCTGGACGCCGTCGTGGGCGAGCAGCAGCTCGAGGATCTCGTCGCGCTCGGCGACCGCGCGGGCGATCGGGCGGAACACGCCCACGCGCGGCGACACGCGCATCAGCGCATCGAGCACCCCGAGGGCGATCGTCGACTTCCCGGTGTGGCCTTCGGCCGAGGTGATGTAGATGCTCCGCGACACGGCTCCAGCTTAGGCGGGCACCCCGACACCGCACCCCGCCGCTGCCGTGACAAACGCGCGCGTCACTCGCACGGGCCGGACAGCACGTCGACGACGGCGGCCGCATCCTCCTGGTACCGCGTGTAGTAGTCCCGGTCCGTGTTCACCTGCACCCGGTGGATGGCGTGCGACGGCGCCATCGACCGCCAGTCGGGGACCCGCGCCAGGCGCTCGAAGAACAACCGGGCCGCGGTGGCGGGATCCATCCGCTGCTCCGCGCTCCCCCACCAGTCCTGCTGCTGGAAGAGGCCGATGCTCGTCGTGCGCGATCCATCCGGATTGGTCCAGCCGCGCGTCTCCCAGTCCCCGTAGTCGATGTTGCGCAGGCTGCTCTCCCCCATCGCGGTCATGACGCCGAGGATCTGGCCGTCCCGCGCGAACCCGAGCTCGTCGGCGGTGCGGATGATGGTCGCGGCGTTCTCGAGCTGTTCACCGCTCCACCCGGCGACGCCCGCCTGGGGGAAGGTCGACGGCCGGTCGAGGCAGACCGGCGCCGGATCCCTCGCCAGCCCCAGCGGGATGAGCACGAGCAGCACCGCCCCCGCGGCCACCACCGCGGCGGACACGGCGACGCGCCGCAGGATCCGCTTCCGCTGTGCGCGCCGGGCGGCCCGACGGCGGGCCTCGCGGCGTCGGCGGTTGGCGGCCTCGCGCGACGCGGCGGGCCGCCGAGTCGACGTGGTCCGCGTCCCCGTCGTCCTGCTCGTGCGCCGAGCCGTCATCGTCCGACGGCGCGGCGCTGGTCGGGACGCCGTCCGGCGAGCGCGGCTGCACCGCCCCCGATGGCACCGAACAGATGGCCCTGCCAGGACACGCCGTCCGCGACGCCGAACACCCCGGCCAGCATGGTGCCGCCGTACAGGCCGACCACGACGACCGCGATCACCGCGTAGAGGATGCGGTGCGACACGCGCCCGGGGGCGAACACCCGCATCACCACGTAGCCGAAGTACCCGAACACGAGCCCGGAGGCGCCCACGGTCAGCGTTCCGGGGGCGTTCACGAGCCAGGTCCCGAGCCCGCCGACGACCGCGACGATCACGGTGACGGCCCAGAACCGGCGCGTGCCCTCGACCGCGACCAAGCAGCCGAGCACGAGGAACGGCACGGAGTTCGCGATCAGATGCGCCCAGCTCGCGTGCAGCAGCGGGGCGAAGACGATCCCCAGGAGTCCCGCAGGGTCCCACGAGCGGATGCCGAGGCCGCTGAAGGAGCCCGGCAGCACGGCGTCCGCGAACTGCACGGCCCACATCGCCGCGAGCAGGAGCACGGGCGACGCGAATCGCCGCAGCGGATGCTCGGGCCTGGCCGACGGAGGAACGGTCACCGCTCGATTCTCGCAGGAGCACCCGGGGGCCGGCTGGACGCGGGCAAAAGAAAAGACCCTCCGCGCACCCAGCAGAGCCCGGTTACCCTTGCTGCGTTTCCGCCCTGGGGGAATTGGCCTGGATGCCGCCACGCGGAGAGCCGTCGTCCACTCTACCCGACGCCGACCGTCGCGATGACACACCCCGCTCGTCGAGAGACTGTGCAGGTCAGGGATCCATCGATGCGCGGACGGAGACGACGGACGGTTCCTCATCTGCTCGTTCGGAGAACCAGTCGACCAACTCCGACGGGCACTCGACGTCCGCGACCTGGACATCGAAGCTCCCCGGCACGCCCGACAACTCGGCGCACCCATAGACGCTTGCCGAATATCCGGCCAGGCCGGACGGGATCGAGACGTTGATGGGGAAGAACACACAGGCTGTGATCGTGTCGCCGGCACGCTGCAAGCAGTACATGGTGTTCGCTGCCCGAGCATCTGGCAGTTCCTCGAGCCCGGACAAGAGTTCGAATGTGGAAACCTCCGCGTAGTGTTCGGGGGCGGGATCGCTGCCGGTGGGGGTCGACTCCACCGCCGTGCTCATCGCAGCCACTGCGGCCCCCACATCGTTTCCGAGACGCTCTTCGGCGATTCCGCCTGTATCAGGTCCACATGCGGTGAGCATCACGGCCATCGAGAGAACCATGCACGCCTGAGCCGCCCGCGTCCTCCTCACCACTGCAGCACACCTGTCCCTGTTTGACCCGACCCCGAGCGACTGTTCACCATCCGAGCACTCAATGCATACCACCCTGCTCGACGGCGCGGTACCGGATCTGGGGCTGACCGCCGGCCCGCTGTCTGCGGGATACCGGGCAGCCCGGCATGGTCCCGTGGGCCGTGCGGAGCGTACGATCGATGCACGCGCATCGTTGCGCCGGACGAGAGGGAACGCATGCCAGAGAACGCCCCCCTGAGCCCGGTCGCGATCGACGCCGACGGATTCGCCGCCCAGACCGCGGCCATCCTCGGCTCGATCAGCCAGGTGATCGACGGGAAGCCCGAGGCCGTGCGCAGCGCCCTCGTCTGCCTTCTCGCCGAAGGCCATCTGCTCATCGAGGACGTGCCCGGCGTCGGGAAGACGATGCTGGCGCGCGCCCTCGCCGCGACCGTCGACGCCACCGTCCGGCGCATCCAGTTCACCCCTGACCTCCTGCCCGGCGACGTCACGGGGGTCTCGGTCTACAACCCCGTCGATCGCGAGTTCGAGTTCAAGCGCGGCGCCGTCTTCGCCCACATCGTCATCGCCGACGAGATCAACCGTTCCTCCCCCAAGACCCAGTCCGCACTCCTGGAGGCCATGGAGGAGGGACAGGTCACGGTCGACGGCTCCACGCATCGGCTGCCCGAACCGTTCCTCGTCGTCGCCACGCAGAACCCGCTGGAGATGGAGGGCACCTACGCGCTCCCCGAGGCGCAGCGCGACCGGTTCATGATGCGCATCTCGATGGGTTACCCCGACCCCGCGGCCGAGGCCCTCATGCTGCGGCAGCGTGACGTCGTGAACCCGCTGGCGACCGTGACCCCGGTCGCGGACGCCACCGCGATCTCCCAGCTCATCGCCTGGGCCCGGGCCGTGCACGTGGCGCCCGCGCTCGAGGAGTACGCCGTCGCCCTCGCCCAGGCGACGCGGAACGACCCCAGCCTGCACCTCGGCGCCAGCCCGCGGGCCACGTTGCAGCTCGTCCGCGCCGCGAAGGTCTGGGCCGCACTGGACGGCCGCGACTACGTCATCCCGGATGACATCACGGACCTGCTGATCCCCGTGTTCGCCCATCGGCTGCTCCCGGCCCGCGGCGCGCATCGGGCGGGCGCCCAGCCGGTCGAGGCGGCGCTCACCCAGATCGCGGAGCGCGTGCGCGTGCCCGTCGCGACCCGTTCCTGAGGACACCGCCATGCGCCGACGTCGACTGCTCACGCCGCGCGGCACCGGTGCGCTCATCGCCGCCCTCGCATGCGTGATCGCGGCCAACGTCCTCGGCGCGCGGATCCTGCTGTACCTCGGGGTGCTGCTGGCCGCGCTCACGCTGTTCGCCGCCCTCGCCGTACGCCTCCCGCGGCGCTCCGGGACGGTCAGTCGGCAGATCTCGACCGACCTGCTCACGGTGTCCGAGACCTCGCGGGTCACGGTCCGCTTCACGTTGCGCGCCCTCCGGGTCCCGCACGGGCTGTGGCACGACGTCCTTCCCACCGCGGTCACCGGAGACTCGAGCGGCGAATACCCCGCGGACACACCCCAGCTCAGCTACCTCGTCACCGGCGTGCGCCGCGGCGTCTGGCCCCTGGGGCCCCTCGTGCTGCGGACGGTCGATCCGTTCGGTCTCGCCCAGCGCGAGCAGGCGTTCGGCGACACGCGCACCGTCACGGTCGTCCCGGAGGTCTTCGCGCTCACCCCGCTCGCCGTGCGGATCGGCGCCGCGGGCGGGACGGCGCACACCTCGTCCACCCGCCTCGGCCAGGGCAGCGACAACCTCTCGCCCCGGGGGTACGCCCCCGGCGACTCGATGCGTCGCATCCACTGGAGGGCCACGGCACACCGCGGCGAGCTCATGGTCCGGCAGGAGGAAGAGGAATCGAGCCCGGACGCGGTCGTCGTGCTCGACCGCGCCGCCGGCGGCTGGGCGCCGGGCGCCGATGTCGTCGACCCGGCGTTCGAGGCCGCCGTCTCCCTGTGCGCATCCGCCGCCGTCCACCTCGCAGCGGAGGGGTACAGCGTCGACGTCCTGGACAGCGCCGGCACGCTCCTCGGCGCGCTCCGCGGACACGAGGACGACCGGGACGGACTCCTCGTCGCCCTGGCGATGGTGACGCCGCGCGGTGAGAGACGCGATCTCGTCGCCCTCCTGGGCGGGACTCCGCCGGGCCCGCTCGTCTACGTGACCGGACGGCTGGACGAGGAGGACGCCGCGCTGCTGCGCCCGGCCGGGGCTGCGGCGCCGCTGCTGTTCAGCACGGATCCGCTTCCGGGAGCGGAGGACGCCGCCCGCCACCACGGCTGGACGGTGACGCGGCTCGGCATCGACGTGGCGGACGCCTGGGACGACGCGCTGTCGGCACGGACGGGAGCCACCGATGTTCCGCGCTGAGCGCCCGCAGCCCGCTCCTGTCCCCGCCGGCACGAGCGCACGCTGGCACCGCGACAGGGAGGAGCCGCCGCCCGGTGTGCTCGCGCCGGCGGCCCTCGCCGGGCTCGCCGCACTCACGGCGCTGTGGCCGTTCACCGCCGTCATCGTCCCGGGGACCTGGTCCTTCGTCGCGACCGTGGTCATCATCGCGGTCGTGGGGGTCGGCGCGCTCGTGCGTCACCTCCTGCGCAGGCGCTCGGAGGGCATCGCCGGGCTGCTCGCCCTCCTGGGGCAGATCATCGTGGCGGTCGGCGTGCTCACGCTGCTCCTCGCGGGGGACACCGCGGCCGTCGGGGTCGTCCCGACGGCCGCGACCCTGAGCCGGTTCCAGGTCCTGGCTGCGGCGGCAGCGGAGGAGATCGTCTTCGGCTCCGCCCCGCTGGAGGCCACTCCGGGGCTCGCAGCGGCCCTCGGCGTGGGCTTCGCGGTCGTCGCGATCCTGCTCGATCTCCTCATCGTGAACCGATCCGCCGTGCTCGCGACCGTGCTGATGGGCGTCACCGGCGCGGTGCCCATGATCATCACCCTGGGTGCCCCGAACCTGGGGTGGTTCGCCGCGGCGGCTGTCGTGGGCCTCCTCGTGTTCCGCTTCACCGCCCGCCGCCATCCGGAGTCGCCGCGCCGATCGTCGCCAGGGGTCGCGGTCGCCGTGGGCGCCGCCGCCCTCGCGACCACCTTCGTCGTGACGCCGCTGCTCCCGGTCGGCTCGACCATCACGGGCACCGGGGTCGGCGTGACGGTCGATGCCTCGCTGCGGCTGGGCGACGATCTGCGGCAGCCGAGCCCCGTCGAAGTGCTGACCGTGGCCGCGAAGGCGGACGCCGCCCCGTACCTCCGTCTCACGACGCTCTCCCGGTTCGACGGCCGCGTGTGGCAGCCCGATCGCGGCGACCTGCAGTCTCAGGTCGACGGCTTCGGCGAACCGGAGTGGGGAGACGACATCACCACCGCCGAGCAGACGACCTCGATCCGAGTGCTGCGCATGTCGAGTTCCTGGCTGCCGCTGCCGTATCCCGCCACCGACGTGCAGGGACTCAGCGCAGCATGGCGCGTCTCGCCCGAGAACCGCACCCTGTTCTCCCGCCGTGCCGATGCGGTCGGCAACGATTACACCGTGACCTCGCTCCGAGTGACACCGACGCTGGAGCAGATCCGCGCGGCGGAGGCCGCCCCGCCTGTCGAGGACGCGGAGCGCGAGGACGTCGAGCTGCCGGGAATCATCTCCGAGTTGGCGTCAGAGGTCACCGCGGACGAGGAGTCCGACTACGACCGTCTGGTCGCGCTGCAGAACTGGTTCCGGTCGGAGTTCGAGTACTCGCTGGAGACGCCCGTCGACGAGGGGTTCGACGGAACCGGCGCTGACGCGGTGGCCCGTTTCCTCGAAGAGCGGTCCGGGTACTGCGTGCACTTCGCAGGCTCCTTCGCCCTCATGGCCGAAAGCCTGGGCATGCAGGTGCGCATCGTGGTGGGGTACCTCCCCGGGTCGCCTACCGATGAGAAGCGCGGAGACGAGTCGATCTTCTCGGTGTCGAGCGATCAGCTGCATTCCTGGCCCGAGGTGCTGTTCCCGGGGATCGACTGGGTACCGTTCGAGCCGACCGCCTCCCTCGGCGTGCCCACGGCCTTCCGTGCAGGGATCACCGGAGGGGGGACCGGCGGCAGCCCGACCACCCCGGCACCGACCACGGCACCTCAGACCGAGGAGACGTCGGGCCCGGAGGTCGACCGGAGGGACGCGGATGCCGGCTCGACGGACTCCGGGGAGCTGAGACGGCTCGACCCGACGCCCGTGCTCCTCGCCGCGCTCGGAGTCGTGGCCCTCCTTCTGCTTCCGGCGGCCGTCCGGATCGTCGAGCGGCGCGTCCGCATGCGCCGTGCGGCGCGAGGCGACGCGGCCGCCGCCTGGGCGGAACTGCGGGACACCCTCCTCGACCTCCGGATCGCGGTCTCGGATGCGGACAGTCCTCGGATGCGGGCCGCCGGGCTCGTCCGGGAGGCGGGGGCGGACGAGGAGGCGCTGGGGCGGCTCATCACGGCCGTGGAGCGGGCCAACTACGCTCGCTCGTCCGCGGCGGAGGACGATCTCGCGGCGCCCCTGCGGTCCGTGCTCGTCAGCCTCCGCGCGCATGTCGACGGCACGACGCGAGCCCGAGCCGTGCTGCTGCCGCGGTCGCTCTACGCCCCGCGGGGGTCCGACTCGCGGCTCCTGATCTGACGCTCGGCCGCCGGACGCTCAGGTCTGCGACGGAGCAGCCGTCGCATGCGCCGGGCACGTGACGGCCTCGCAGTCCGCGCAGACCACGAACTGCATCCGGCAGGAGAGGTCGGGGCAGTTCGCGGTGCGTTTGGTCGCCGCACCACACCCTGCACACACGCCGATGACGCGCGCGTGATCCGAGAAGTCGACGGACCCGCGCCCGTCGAAGACGTAGAGCGATCCGTCCCAGAGGCCGTCGTCGCCGTACGTCTCGCCGTAGCGGACGATGCCGCCCTCGAGCTGGTAGACCTCGCCGAAGCCGCGGGACACCATGAGGCTCGACAGCACCTCGCAGCGGATGCCCCCGGTGCAGTAGGTGACGACGGGCTTGCCCTTCAAGTCGTCGTACACGCCGGAGTCGAGCAGACGCACGAAGTCCCTGGTGGTCTCGGTGTCCGGCACGACGGCGCCGCGGAAGCGTCCGATCTCAGCCTCCAGCGCGTTCCGGCCGTCGAAGAACACGACCTCGTCCCCGCGCTCGGCGACCAGGGCGTGCAGCTGGTCGGGGGTGAGCCGCGCGCCTCCGCCGACGACGCCGTCCGCGTCGACGCGGAGCTCGTCCGGGGCGCCGAACGACACGATCTCGTCGCGCACCTTCACGCTCAGCTTCGGGAAATCGAGGCTGCGGCCCGCCTCGTCGAGTCCGGTGCCCTCGCTCCATTTGATGTCGGTGTCCCGGAAGGGGGCGTAGGAGCGGAACGAACGCGCCCACTTCTTCAGAGCCGGGAGGTCCCCGCCCAGAGTGCCGTTGACGCCGTGCGCCGAGATCAGCAGCCGTCCGCGCAGCCCCAGCGCCTCGCCGAGGTCACGCTGCCAGACGCGGATGGCCTCCGGGTCGGCGAGCGGGGTGAACGCGTAGAAGAGGACGATCTTGGGGGTGGCCACCCAGGAATCCTACGTCGCCTCCTGAAGCGCTACGACACGTCCCTCCGCAGGAAGACGATCGCCCCTGCGCCGACCGCGAGCAGGACCCATCCTGCCGCGAAGGGCACGGCCGCGGGCCCGAGGCGTCGATCCGCCGGGATGCCGATGACGGACACGTCGAACTGGAAGGCGCCGAGCAGGGCCGGGAGAGGCAGGTATGCGGCGCCTGCGCTCCAGAACAGCGCGACGAGCATCCCGAACCCCATCGTGAGCGCGGCGGCGAAGAGCGCCGCGAGATGCGCCTGCACGACGATGCCGACGCCCAGCCCCCACAGCGCCGCGGCCGCACCGAGGGCGACAGCCGACGCGACGGCCGACGCGTTCACGGGCACGCCGCCCATGGTGACGAGCAGCGCCGTGCGACCGCCGACCACCGCGGCGCCCGCGACGACCGCGCCGCCCAGCGCCGCGGCGGGCACCCGGGCGACGAGCAGCGCCCATCGGGACTCCAGCATCAGCCGCTGCGCGACGACGCCGTCCCGCCGGTCGATCGTGTAGCGGAAGGAGCCGTAGACGGCCGCGAGGATGCCGGCGTAGGTCGCGAGCACGGCGTCGAAGGGGGCGACGAGCTCCTCCCGGGCCGCCGACGGGGCCTCGGCGAGCTCCGCCGGGATGCTCATCGCCAGGGAGAGGGACAGCAGGAAGGCCGCCAGCGCGACCCCGAGGAGGACGACGTCCCCGGCCGCGCCCCGCGCCTGTGCCCGCAGCGCTCGACCGATCACGCGACGCTCCGCCGTCCCCGGACGGCGGCGAGCGCGACGAGGCCGACCGCCCATGCCGTCCCGATGGCGAGGGCGGGCGCGAAGGCGAGCAGTCGGCCCTGGTACTCCGGCACGCTCAGCGCCGCGATGGCCATGCCGGGGGAGAACCGCGCGATCTCGGGCGCGGTCCGCAGCATCGCGAACTCCAGCGCCATCGGGAAGACGAGGACGATGATCGCCGTCGCGTAGTAGTTCCGGGTGATCCAGCCGATCGCGCCGCCGATGAGGGCACCGAGGACCACACCGCCCAGAGCCCCCACGACGATGCGCCCTGCCTCCGCCGTGAACACGAGGCTGAGCCCGTGCCGGGCGAGGAAGACGGAGATGCCGAGCGTCCACAGCAGGATGACGACCACGGCCAGCGTGAGGGCGATGAAGACGCCCGCGACCAGCTTCCCCGGGAAGGCGCGGCGGAACCCGACCGCCGTGAGCGTCCGGTCCATGGAGCCGTAGTAGTACTCCCGCGTCACCGGGTACGCGCCGACGAACGCCGCCGAGATGACCGACCACGCGAGCGGCTCCAGCAGCCGGGCCGTCGCCGTGCCCGCGTCGAGGCCGTCCACCGCGAGACGGGAGCCGTCGGAGAAGAGCACGAAGGCCGGCATGAGGACCGCGACGAGGTACACGGCCAGGATCGACAACCCGCTCACCGCGCGCAGCAGTTCGCCGCGGATCACGCCGCTCATGCGGGGGCTCCTTCGACGAGGTCGAAGTACCGGCTCTCGAGCGAGTCGGCCCCGCCCGTGACGAGGTCGTCCAGCCTCCCGGCGAAGAGCGCGCGCCGTTTGATGACGACCACCTCGTCCACGACCTGCTCGAGCTCGGAGAGCTGATGACTGGAGACGAGCACCGTGCCGCCGCGTTCGGCGAAGCCGCGGAGGAACCGGCGCAGCCACCGGATGCCGTCGGGGTCCAGGCCGTTGGCAGGCTCGTCGAGGATGAGCGTCCGCGGCGCACCGATCAACGCCGCGGCCAGGCCCAGCCGCTGCGCCATGCCCGTCGAGTAGGTCTTCACACGACGGCGCGCATCGGCGGCGAGGCCCACCTCGTCCAGCACCTCGTCGACGCGGTCGCGGGGCATCCCGGCGGCGAGCCGGCAGATCTCCAGGTGCCGTCGCCCCGAGATGCCGGGCTCGAAGCCGAACCCGTCCATGTGGACGCCGACGTGCGCCGCCGGGTTGTCCAGCGTCCCGAACGGCGCCCCGTCGATGACGGCCTCGCCGCTGGTCGGCCGCACGAGTCCGACGATCGCGCGCAGCGTCGTCGACTTCCCCGCGCCGTTCGGGCCGAGGAGCCCGACGATCGCCCCGCGGGGCACCGCGAACGACAGGTTTTCGACGGCGGTGCGGCGTCCGAACCTCTTCGTGAGGCCGCGTACCTCGATGGCGTGCTGATTCATGTTCATCCTCTCTCCTCCTCGCTCGTGAGAGCTGACAACGGGGACGCGACCGTCGCCCAGAGCGCCTGCCAGAGCGGGGTCGTGCCGAGGTCGACGCGCGCCTGTCCGGCCGCCGGCAGGGCACCCCGCTCCCCCGTCACCTCCACCTCCGCCACGGCCGTCGCCGGGACCGATGCCTCGGGCATCCTGACCGGGAAGAGCGCCTCGATCGGCACCTCGGTCTCCGTCGCAGGTCGGGTCCGGATCGTCCCCTCGCCGCGGTACTCGCTGGCGAGGATGCCCCGCGTCGACAGGACCACCGGAGCACCGTCCGGGATGCGGGCCCCGGGATCCCGTCCGCCCTGCACCAGGACCACCCGGTCGTCGTCCACGGAGAACCCCAGCACCGCGGCCGTCGGGACCGGGACGAGGATGCCGGCGGCCACGATTCCGGCCGCGAGCGCGGCGGTCACGCCGACGAGGCGGAACCGCGAGGCACCGGATCGCCACACCCGGAGCAGAGCGCGCACCAGGAGGACGACACCCGCCACGACCACGACGGCCTCCAGAGCGAGCACGAAGAGGCTCGCCGCCGGGCCACCTCCGTCGAGCAGCTGCGCGGTCCGGACGACTGCGAACAGCACCATGACGACCGGGGCCGCCAGGCAGCAGAGACCGAACGGCACGCTCCACCACCGCTCCAGCGCCCGCGGCTGCCGCGGCGCCCCGAACACGAGGCGGGCGAGGAAGCCCGCGCCGTCACGGATCGACCTCCTCCGGAGATTCGGCTCGTCCAGGGCGCTCATCAGGGCGAGGTACCCGTCGAAGCGCACGAAGGGGATCAGGTTCACGAGCACGACGACCGTGCAGGAGATCGCGAGGAGCAGCAGTGTCTCGCGGGCCGCCGACGACGGCAGGGCGAGAGCGGCGAGCATGGCCACCGCCGCCACCGTGGCGTGGACGGCGGGGCCGGCCAGGGCGATCGCCACGCGATGCCGGCGGTCGGGGAGCCGCCAGCCGTCCGTGACATCGACGAAGAAGGCGGGCGTGAGGTAAAGGAGCATGAACCCCGCGCGCCGCGGCCGGCCTCCCAGCCGGGTGAGGGTGAGCCCGTGCGCGGTCTCGTGGATCAGGGTCGCGAGGCCGAGCGCCACGACGACGATGGCGAAGCCGGCGAGCGGCACAGGACGAGCGAGCACGGCACCCAGCTCGCCGAGGTGCAGGGCCGCGCCGACGATCCCGGCCCCGACCACTGCGGCGACGACCGCGAGGACCGCACGACGCGGTACGGGCACGACCACACGGTCGAGACGCGCGAAGAGCGCGGAAGCGCGGAGGGTCGCGAACTGCACGGTGAACGGCGGCCGATACGTGACACGGCCGGGCAGCCGGGACGCGCCCCCGTCCAGGAGCCCGTTGTCGCGGAAGCGCTCCATCAGTCGCAGCACGCTCTCGTCGGTCTCCCCCGGGGCGAAGCGCGTCTGCAACGCCGAGACGGGAGTCCGGCCGTCCATCGCCGTCAGCAGGTCGACCACCGCTCGGGACAGTCGGGCGGTCGGCACGCCCTGGACGGTGGCGAGCCACCCGGACCCCTCCGCCGTCGGCTCGAACGCGACGCCGGCGGCGAGAGACGGGCACGAGTCCGGCGTGAGGGAGGCGCGGCCGTCCCCGCGGCGACGCCGATCGGGTCGAGGTCCTGCCGTCGTCATCGCCGGCCCCTTCCATCCCCGGCGCGGGAGGTCGTGAGGAGCAGGATCTCCACACCCGCGGGCGTCCGCACGGGAGACCTCTCCGGCGCCGTGAACCCCGCGGCGACGAGCTCACCCGCGAGGACCTCGGGGGTCAGCACGTGCAGGCGACTCGTGAGGACCGGCACCTCCGCACGCGGGGCGATGTCCGCGAGGCGGACCCAGTTGACCAGCCGTGCGGCGCCGTCGTCCTCGATCTGCTGTGCGAAGAGGTAGGGTTCGTCTCCGGCGCTGCCGGGGACCGTGATCTCGCGGTCGGTCGGGATTGCGAGACTGTCCGCCGACACCCCGTCCGCGATGGTGAGGGCGAAGACGCCGGCGGAGGCCAGATGACGTCGAACGCCCGCGTAGAGACGCGCCCGGTCTTCGCGATCGAGCAGCGTGATGGAGGTCGCCCCGAGGACGACGAGGCCGAAGTGCCCGCCGAGCGCGAGGTCGCGCATGTCCGCAACGACGCACTCGACGGTCGCTCCGTGCGGCACGGCGCCGCGGAGGCGGGCGAGCATGTCCGCGGAGAGATCGACCGCCGTGACGCGGTGCCCGGAGCGTGCGAGCGGGATCGTCAGCCGTCCGCTGCCCGCGGCGAGGTCCAGGACGGGTCCGGGGGCCGTGTGCGCGAGCCCCAGGACCTCGCGGATCTCCGCCCGGTCCGGGCCGACGAGCCGGTCGTAGAAGTCGGTGCCGGCTCCGGCGTACAGGTCCTGTGCCCTGGCGGTCGCGCCGACGAGGTCGAGCCGTGCCGCCACGGTCTCGGTGATCAGGGACGTCATCCGTGCATCGCCTCTCCTCGGCTGGATGGTCGGGGGGTGCGGGCGGACGATCCCGCCCGCACCCGCTGTCAGGTCGCGATGGCGGCGGCTCCGCCGATGATCGCGATGATGTAGCTCGCGTGCTCCCACCACTCGAGCGGGGTGTCGATCTGTTCGAGTTCCAGGAACTCCAGCGACGTGGACTGCACAGTGCACCTCCTAGGTCAGAGCGAGAATTCCGATGATCACGCCCACGGCGAAGCCGCGGATGTAGTCATCGGCATCGCCCGGCGCGTCCATGGCCTCGAGTTCGGTGAACTCGAGCGCCGGCAGTGCTGCGTTCATGCGTCCCTCCTTCCTTTCTCCGATCGAGTGCTGCCGGACGGCATCACGTGGCGGCTGCCGCACCGATCCCGATGAGGACCAGCGCGCCGATCACGCCCTGGTAGAAGCTGTCCCAACTGGGGGCCTCCATCGGGTCGAGCTCCTGGAACCGGATGCTCATCTCCGTGCTTTCGTTCATTCCCGTCACCTCCTCTCCGCCACTCGGGGCCGGCGATCGCCGACCGGGGACGGGCTCCACCGGGAGTCGTGGAGCACAGCACGGACGTCCGCGGCGCGGATTCCGCGCAGCATGGGGCGGTGATCACCCCACGCCCTCTCCACGGCGGCGGCGATCCGATCGATCTCCCGTGCGCTCGGGCGCGGCGGTGACGGGAGGCCGCCCTGATCGACGACGACGGCGATGCCGGCGGCCGGCTCGCGAGGCAGTGCTGTCCCCGCCGCGACGCCGGCCCAGAAGGCGTCGAGGCTGGCGCGGTCGCCCCAGCGTGGATCGCCCGCACCGATCCGCTGCCAGACGGCGGCGATGACCGCCGCCGTGGCCGTCATCTTGCGGACGCCGAGATGGAAGGCGACCTCGTTCGCGAGGTACCAGTGCCGGGCGCTGTACGGATCGGTGCCGCGAAGGGCGGCCGTGCGCTGGGTCGCGGCGCTGAGCCGCGCGAGGCGCAGGCGTCCCGTCGTCGACATCACGTCCCGCGCGGCCGCCTCGAGCAACGCCCGACCGAGGATCCGCGCGTCGCGGTCGGCCCGCGCCGTCCGTGGACTCGTCGAGGCGCCGGCCACCCGGAGGAACGCCTCCAGCGCTCCCTCTCGCACGGCAGCAGGGGTGAGCGTGGCGAGCTGGTCGGGATCGAGGACGGCGTGGCGCGGACGCAGCGGGCGACCGACGAGGAGCCGGGCTCCGCAGCGGTTCCGGAGGATGGCGACGCTGTTCGTCTCCGACGACGTGCCGAGCGTCGTCGGCATCGCGACGATGTCGACCGGCGGAGGCGCGTCGGGCAGGATCGTGAGTGCCGAGGTCGCCGCGTGCCGCAGGGCGAAGTCCAGGAGGCGTCCGGGGCTGAGCGCGAGGGCCGCGATCTTGCTCGCATCGAGGACGCTTCCGCCGCCGACGGCCACGATGACCTCGGGCGGTCGCCGGACGAGCTCCTCGGCGATCAGGAGGATCCCCAGCTCATCCACCGCGGCAGCGTCCACCGTCATCGTCCGGCCCGACTGCGGGGTGGGGAGGGGGTGCGCGACGGCCGCGTCGGCGAGCACCAGCGTGTCGCGTCCCGCTGTCAGACCCACCATCGTCTCTCGTGCGCGCGACCCGTGCCACAGCGTGGGGACGCGTGCGGTGAACGGCACGGTCATGCCACCGCCTCCCGCGCCCGTGCCAGGCCGCCTCGCACGGCCCGGTCGGTCTCGGCCACCTCCGCCGGGGTGAAGCCGTAGCCGGGGATGAGCTGGAAGGAGCTCGGACCGGGGTGCACCACGACACCGCTGTCGGCGATGGCTGACACCACCTCCAGGACGTCGGTCCCGGAGAGCGGGGACCCGTCCGGGCGGCGGAGCCCCACCCCGACGAAGCAGCCGCTGCCGGTGACGTCGGTGACGATCCCGTCCTCCTGCCAGGTCCTCGCGAGGCGATGCAGCGTCGACGCCAGGGCCTGCGTGGTGGCCTCGACGTCGATACGGCGGAGCTCGTCGATCACGGCGAGGACCGCGGCCGCGCAGGCCGGCGTGCCCGCCTGCGTCTCCCCGTGCACGAACGTCCATCCGCCGCGGGCGAACGCCGTCGCGATGCGGTCGCCGACGAGGAGCGCCGCCGCTCCCATCGCCCCGTTCGTCAACGCCTTCGACACGAGGAGGACGTCTGGGGCGGCTGCCCAGCCCTCGGTGGCGAACATCGCGCCGGTGCGCCCGAAACCGGTCGCCACCTCGTCTGCCACCAGCAGGAACCCGTGCCGCTCCCTCAGCTCCAGGAGACGACGGACGAAGGCGGCGGACAAGGCATGGGCGCCGCTGCCGAGGACGGGCTCCACCACGACAGAGGCGACGCGGGAGCCTTCACGCTCCAGCAGCGCTTCGAGCTCCGCCCCCTCGTCAGTGTGCGACACGTGCCGCACCGTGCGCCTGTCGACGCCGTAGACCGACTGCAGCAGGTCGTCGCCGCTCAGCACATGACTGCCGTACATCGTGCCGTGATAGCTGCCGCGCAGGCCGACGACGAGCGACCGCGAGCCCGCGCCCTGCTGCGCCCAGTACTGCCGGGCGAGCTTCATGGCGGCGTCGTTGGCCGCCCCGCCGGAGGTGGAGAAGATCACCCGCCGGTAGCGGTCGGAGCCCGCGAGGGCGATGAGGGCGTCGGCGGCGTCTTCGGCGTACCGGTGCGGGGCACGGAACAGCGAGAGGTACGACGCGTCGCGGGTCGCCCTGCTCACGGCCTCGGTCACCGCGGGATTGCCGAAGCCGAGGGGCACGTTCCACAGGCCGCTGGTCGCGCAGAGGCGGTCGGAGCCGTCGGCGTAGAAGAGGCGATGACCGGCGGCCCCGATCGCCACCCGATCCGGAGGGAACGCGGTGTCGGCGGGGAGCATCGACGTCCACAGCGCGTGCGGCACGCTCATCTCGCACCGTCCCCCGAGGCGTCCTCGGTCCGCGCACCGAGGTGGACGCCGAGCGCGGCGAGCGCCTCCAGGCACAGGTGCCGTGCGTGGGCATCGGGCACTCCGCAAGCGCGCGCCACGCGCGCCGCCGCCCGCCCGCGTGTGCTCGAGGTCTGGATCGCGTCGACCACCGCGGCGGTCAGCGGCGACAGGAGATGCCGACGGAGCGTCCGGACGTCGGCGAGCAGGAACCCCTCGGCGGTGTCGAGCAGGAACGGGTCGTCGGCCAGGGCCTCCGCATCCGCGAGGTCGTCATCGAGGAGCGCCCACCCGTAGCCCGCGATCCGGGCGGTGCCGTTCGGCAGGCGGAGCATCTTCCGGAGATCGGCGGCGTCCAGGTATCGACGGAGCCACGGCCGGGTGTCGAGTTCGGCGACGAGGTCGGCCGAGCCGGGCACGCCGCCCAGCATCGACGCCCGCGGGAGAGCCCATCCGAGGGCGTCGGGGAGGTCGTCCACGTGGCCGATCGCCTCCCCCTGCAGCCCGAGATGCACACCGCCGTCCCCGTCGATGCGGACGGCGCGCGGAGTCTCCACCTCCTGCGGCCGCGCGAGAGCGGAGCGGTCCGCCAGCAGCACCCGCGGGTCGAGCATCGCGGCGGCGAAGACTCCGGTGCCGCGAGCGAGGTCGGCGTCGTCGAGGAAGGCACGCCAGCTCGCCTCGTCGAAGAAGCGCATGGCCGTCGGTCCGACGATCTGGACGAAGGAGGCCGCGATGTAGTCCTGGAGCTCGACGCCACGCTCCCCCAGGAACAGCTCGTCACCGAGGTCGGCGAGCCGTCCTCCGTAGCCGACGACCCGCGCCGCCGCCGGCCGAGGCGCCGATCCTGCGGGCTCGAGGATCACGTCCTCGGGGTCGGCCGCAGCCGCGAGGGCCTCAGCCCCGGTCTCCGCCTCGCGCAGGAACACGCGACCGCGTGCCGCGTGCCCGCCGGTGACCCACGCCCGCAGGGCGTGCGGCCCGAGGAGCGGATCTTCGCCCGTCGACCCGTCGTCCTGCCGTGCCGTCGTCGCACTCGTCCCCATGATCCCCCCAGAGAACCGGATCCGTCTGACGCCATTGCGTCTTCATATGAAGATATACAGACCTCTGCTGACGCGCAATATAACAGGTTTCGTGGTCGCGGGCCGGCATCGCCGGTATGTCACGAGGCCCCCGGGACATCGGATAGGATGGACAGGTTGTTCCCTGGTGACGTGTCCGAGCGGCCGAAGGAGCACGCTTGGAAAGCGTGTGTTGTGCAAGCAACCGCGGGTTCGAATCCCGCCGTCACCGCCACAGACGAAGAAGACCTCCGCATCGCGGAGGTCTTCTCTCGTTTCGGGCGGCGTCAGCCGTCGAAGCGCACCCCGTACGTCAGACCACCGGGTGCGGACGGGAGCACGGTCATGCCGAGCCGCTCGTAGAACGCGGCCGCGCCGGAGTTCGCGGGATCCATGCCGAGGTGCAGCGCCGGGACACCGCGCCGGCGCAGCTCGGCGAAGAGCGTCTCGATGAGACCGCGACCGAGTCCCTGCCCCTGGGTCTCCGGGAGCAGGTCGATGTGCAGATGCGCCGGGTACTCGGCGGCATGCGGCTCGACCCCCGGCTCCCTGGTGTAGCCGTACTCGATCAGCTTCTCCTCGCGCGTCTGCGGGTCCGCCGATCGCGGATAGCGCGCGTGCAGGCCGGGCCACCACTCGTCGCGGAACCAGGCGTAGAAGGCGTCGGTGTCGTCGGTGGCGACGATGTAGCCGATGGTGCGCCCGTCCTCCGCCTCCACGACCCAGGCGAGGTCCGGGTGCCGTTCGACGTACGCCACCGCGAAGAGGTTCCCCCACAGCTCGTCATCGGGCAGCACCCCGGTGGCGTCTCCCCCGGCGTCGGCCGTCCGCAGGCAGATCTCGAACATCGCCGGGCGATCGGTCGGACGGTAGGGACGGATGCGCGACACGGGGGCTCCTCGGACGGGTCAGGTTCCGCTCAGCCTATCGGCGCGGGCAGTCGCCTCGACGTCGCGTCGCACCCACGGCACCAGCCAGGCGGCGAGCACGAGCACGACACCGGCACCGACGAACGCCCCGCCGAGGGTGTCCGTCGCCCAGTGCACCGACAGGAAGGTGCGCGACAGCGCCATGAGCACGATCCAGGCCGCCCCCACGATCGCCACCCACACCCGCGGGAAGAGCACCCAGAGCACCAGGGCGATGGTCGCCGCATTCGCGGTATGACCGGACGGGAACGAGCCGTAGTCGCTCACCACGAGCATGTCGTGCGGCCGGGCACGGCCGAAGACGTTCTTCAGGAGCTGGACGGCTCCGGCGCTGACGAGGAAGCACAACGCGGCGAACAGCGCCCCCCGCCATCGGCGCAGCAACAGCAGGACGGCGATGGTCGCCAGCGGCACGGCGAGGATGGCGACCCAGCCACCGCCGATCCAGTTCAGCGCGAGGGCGAAGCTCAGCATCCAGTCCGCGCGGACCGCGGCGATCGTGTCGTTCCACCACTGGTCGAGGCCGGGCGTCTGCGGATACACGAAGACGACGAGAGCGCCGAGGGCAGTGGCCAGGAGGAGGCAGGCGACGCCCCACCACAGCAGCATCCGTCGATTCATCGTCCCATTGTGACGGACGCCCCCGCGATCGCGGGTCGCCGTGCCGGTCAGCGGGCGATGCGGGCGAGACCCTCCTCGAGATCCGCGATGAGGTCAGCCACGTCCTCGATGCCGACCGAGAGCCGCACGACGTTCTCCGGCACCGCGAGCTCCGTGCCGCGGACCGACGCGTGGGTCATCTCCGGCGGGTACCCGATGAGCGACTCCACGCCGCCGAGCGACTCGGCGAGCTGGAACACGTGCGTGCTCTCGGCGAAGGCCCGGGCGGCGTCCGCCCCCGCGGCGAGACCGAGCGACAGCATGCCGCCGAAGCCGCTCATCTGCCGCGCCGCGATCCCGTGACCGGGGTGCGACGGGAGGCCGGGATAGAACACCTGCGCGAACTCCGGCCGCGCCTGGGCCCATTCGGCGATGGCCTGCGCGTTCTCGGAGTGCTGGCGCACCCGCACCGCGAGGGTCTTGATGCCGCGGGTCGTCAGCCAGGCGTCCAGCGGCGCCGAGACCGCCCCCACCGCGAACTGCTGGAACTTCACGGCCTCGACGAAGCGGTCGTCGCCGAAGACGACGGCGCCGCCCAGCACGTCGGAGTGCCCGCCCAGGTATTTCGTCGTCGAGTGCACGACGAGATCGGCGCCGAGCGCGAGCGGCTGCTGCAGAGCCGGCGAGGCGAACGTGTTGTCCACCACGACGAGGGCACCGGCCGCATGCGCCACCTCGACGATGAGCGCGATGTCGACGACCTTCAGCAGCGGGTTGCTCGGCGTCTCCAGCCACACGATGCGCGTCTCGGGTCGGATCGCCGCGCGGATCACGTCGACGTCGGAGAGCTCGACCGTGGTCGTGTCGATCCCCCACGGCGCGAGCACCTTCGTGAGCAGGCGGTAGGTGCCGCCGTAGACGTCGTTCCCGAGGAGCACGTGGTCGCCGGGCTTGAGGATGCCGCGCAGCAACGCGTCCTCGGCGGCGAGACCGGACGCGAACGACAGCGCCCCGACCCCGCCCTCGAGAGCGGCGAGCTGCGTCTCCAGCGAGGAGCGCGTCGGGTTGCCCGCACGGTTGTACTCGTAGCCGTCCCGGAAGCCGCCGATGCCGTCCTGCACGTGCGTAGACGACTGGTAGATCGGCGGGATGATCGCCCCGGTGATCGGGTCGGGCGCCTGACCGGCGTGGATGGCTCGGGTAGCGAAGGCGTGGTCGTGGTCGGACATGCTCTCAGCCTACGTCCGGGCCCTTCGACGGGTGCCGGCCTGTTACGTCCCGCGTCACCGGGAGAGGTAGCCGAGCAGGTCCTGTCGGGTCAGCACGGTATGCGGCTTGCCGTCCTCGGTGACGAGGAGGGCGTCGGCGTCGGCGAGCGCGGCCCGTGCCTGCGCGACCGGCGCGTGGATGCCGATGAGTGGCAGCCGCTCCCCCACGTGTGCGCCGACGGCGTCGCTCGGTTCGGCGTCGCCCCGGAAGAGCAGGTCGAGAAGGCCCTTCTCGTCGACGGTGCCCACGACCTCGCCCATCATCACGGGCGGCTCCGCGCTGAGGACGACGAGCTGCGAGACCTCGTACTCCGTCATCATGCCGATCGCCTCGAGCACCGTGTCGGTGGGGTGCGCGTGCACGAGGTCGGGGAGGCCGTGGCGGGAGGCCCGGGCGGCGAGCACGTCGGCGACCGTCTCCCCCTCCTCCACCTCGCTGAACCCGTAGGAGCGCATCCAGCCGTCGTTGAAGATCTTGCCCAGGTAGCCGCGTCCGCCATCCGGGAGGAGCACGACCATGACCGCATCCGCCGGCAGGTCCTTCGCCACCCGCAGCGCCCCGACGACGGCCATGCCGCTGGAGCCGCCGACGAGGATGCCCTCCTCGCGGGCCAGGCGCCGCGTCATCGCGAACGACTCCGCATCGCCGACCGCGACGATCTCGTGCGGGACGGCGGGATCGTAGGCACCGGGCCAGATGTCCTCGCCCACGCCCTCGACGAGATAGGGCCGGCCGGTGCCGCCGCTGTAGACGCTGCCCTCCGGATCGACCCCGATGATGCGCACCGCGTCGTCGGACACCTCGCGCAGATAGCGTCCCGTGCCGGTGATCGTGCCGCCCGTCCCCACGCCGGCGACGAAGTGCGTGACGCGCCCGTCGGTGTCGCGCCAGATCTCCGGCCCGGTCGTCTCGTAGTGGCTGCGCGGCCCGTTCGGGTTCTCGTACTGGTTCGGCCTGAAGGCCCCGGGGATCTCCCGTGCCAGCCGGTCGCTCACGCTGTAGTACGACTCCGGGCTGTCCGCCGGGACGGAGGTCGGGGTCACGACGACCTCCGCACCGTACGCGCGGAGCACGTCGATCTTGTCCTCGCCCACCTTGTCCGGGAGCACGAAGACGCACCGGTAGCCGCGCTGCTGCGCCACAAGGGCGAGCCCGACGCCGGTGTTGCCGCTCGTGGGCTCGACGATCGTGCCCCCCGGCTGCAGATCGCCCGCGGCCTCGGCGGCATCGATGATCCGCGCGGCGATCCGATCCTTCGCCGACCCGCCCGGGTTCAGGTACTCGAGCTTCACGAGCACCGTGCACGCGATGCCCTCGGTGACGTGCTGGAGCTTCACCAGGGGCGTGTCGCCGACGAGGTCGACGATCGAGTCTGCGTACTTCATCTGTTCAGGGTACGGCGCGGGCCCTCGCCTGCGGGGCTGTGTTTCAGCGCCGCTTCGACAGGCTCAGCGACCCAGAAACCTGGGTCCCTGAGCCTGTCGAAGGGCGCTGGGTCCCTGAGCCCGTCGAAGGGCCCTGGGTCCCTGAGCCTGTCGAAGGGCCTGAGCCTGTCGACGGGCCTGGGTCCCTGAGCCTGTCGAAGGGTCAGCCCTTCGTCGCGCCGGCCAGCAGGCCGCGCACGAAGAAGCGCTGCAGGGCGAAGAACACGATCAGCGGGACGATGATCGAGATGAACGTTCCGGCCGACTGCAGGAACCACTTGTTCCCCCAGGTCCCGGAGAGCGAGTTCAGCGCCTGGGTGATCGGCAGGGCGCCGGGCGAGGCGAAGATCGTCGCGACCAGCAGGTCGTTCCACACCCAGAGGAACTGGAAGATCGCGAAGGACGCGATCGCCGGAGCCGCCAGCGGCAGGATGATCCGGAAGAACACCTGACCGTGTCCGGCGCCGTCCACGCGGGCCGCCTCGATGATCTCGCCGGGGATCTCGGAGATGAAGTTGTGGAGCATGAACGTCGCGAGCGGCAGCGCGAAGATCGCGTGCGCGATCCAGACGCGGGCGAAGCTGTACTGCACCTCGTTCAGCCCGAACCCGGGGAAGATCGGCACGTCGTTGATCGTCAGTCCGTCAGAGAACAGGCTGAGCAACGGCACGAGGGCCATCTGCAGCGGCACGATCTGCAGCGCGAACACGAAGATGAAGAGCATGTTCCGACCCTTGAAGTCGATCCATGCGAACGCGTACGCGGCGAGCGACGCCATCACGATCGGGAACACGGTCGCGGGGATCGTGATCGCCAGCGAGTTGATGAACGCCGTCGCGAGGGTCGTCGAGGTGCCGCCCGAGTTCCACGCCTGCACGTAGTTGTCGAACGTGAACTCCGGGTTGGAGAAGACCGTCCACCAGCCGCTGTTCTGCGTGTCGGCGCCCGGGCGGAACGACGTCACGAAGAGACCGAAGGTCGGGATCGTCCAGAAGAGCGCGATGACCGCGGCCGCGATCGTCGCCCCCTTCGAGGTCAGCTTCTTGTGGGCGGTCGCCTCGTTGCGGCGCGTGTCCCGCGCCACCTGGCGCTTGGTGCGGTTGTCCACGACGGTGGCCTGCGTTGCACTCATCAGCGGATCTCCCTCTGCTTGGCCATCGATCGGGCGTTGTAGATGATCAGCGGCAACACGAACAGGAACAGCACGACGGCGAGCGCCGACGAGTGCCCGTAGCTCTGGAACCGCTGCTGCTGGTTGACCATCTCGAAGCCGAGGACGCTGGTCTCGTCCCGTCCGCCGGTCATCACGGCGACGATGTCGTACACCTTGAGCGAGGCGATCGTGATGGTCGTGAGCACGACGATCAGCGACGACCGGATGCCGGGCACGGTCACGTTGCGGAAGCGCTGCCAGGCGTTCGTGCCGTCGAGCTCGGCCGCCTCCATCTGCTCGACCGGCACGGCCTTGATCGCGGCCGAGAGGATGACCATGGCGAAGCCGGTCTGGGTCCAGATGAACACGATGAGCAGCATGAGCGTGTTGAGGATCGGCTTGATCGCCAGCCACTGCACGGGGTCGCCGCCGAAAGCGGTCACGATCGCGTTGAGGAGACCGATCTGGTCACCCTGCCGGGCGTCGTACATGAACTTCCAGATGATCCCGGCGCCGACGAACGAGATCGCCACCGGCATGAAGACCAGCACCTTGAGGAACTTCTCGCCGCGAGCCCTGTCGATGAAGACGGCGTAGGCGAGGCCGATGACCACGGAGATCACCGGAGCGAGCAGCGCCCAGATGATCGTGTTGATCACCGACGACGTGCCGACCGGGTTGGTGAAGACCCAGATGTAGTTCTCGAGCCCGACGAACTCGTCGCCGGTCTTGTCGAAGAAGGACTTGAAGATCGTCGAGATCGCGGGGTAGATGAGGCCGAGCAGCAGCATGATGGCCGCCGGGGCCATGAACAGCACGAGCTGGAAGAGATAGCCCGCTCCCTGCCGCGCGCGGAAGTCCGCGAAGAAGAGGAGCGCCCCGACGAGGAGCGCGATCGCGACGACGTACACGACGGCGTTCGCGTAGGGACGGAGCAGCAACAGCGCGAGCACCGGGATGACGAGGCACGCGACCAGCCGCATGATGAAGTAGCCGCGACCAGGGCGGGGCGCGAACTCGATCAGCACGAGGATGATCGCCACGACCACGCCGAACACGAGCAGCACGGCCGGGATCTGCACCAGCGGATTCAGACCACCGAGCCACAGGAAGAAGCTGTTGAGCGAGAACCCGATCGTGATCCGCGAGGACTCCTCGGTCGGAGCGGTGAAGACGAGGAGGAGAGCCAGCGCGACGACGACCACGAATCCGATCGCGAGGATACTGCGTGTGGTCTTCCTCCCCTTCTCGTCGGTGCCGTGCGTCGTCGGCGGCGCGTCAGCCTCGACGGGTTTCTCGATGGTCGCGTGCGACATGAACGTCCCCTTCTGGATCGTGCTGGGTTCCCGCGCAGTATGGATGGGTGGAGCGGGGCCGGGCTTGTGCAGCCCGGCCCCGCTCAGCCTGAGAAGATCGTGTCGAGGCGATCAGTTCTCGTAGCCGGCCTGGATGTCGGAGAGCACCGTGTCGGTGTCCTTGCCGTCGATCCAGTCGACCATCCCCTTCCAGAACGAGCCCGAGCCGACGGTCGACGGCATCAGGTCGGAAGCGTCGAACCGGAAGGTCGTCGCGTCGTCCTGCATGATGGTCATCGCCTCCTGGAGGAACTCGCTCGAAGCGAGGCTCGGGTCGGCGTTCTTGTTGGCGGAGATGACGCCACCGAGCTCGACACGGGCGTCGGCGAACTCCGGCGATGCCATGAACTCGAGCACCTTCTGGGTGGCCTCGTCGTCGGAGAAGGCCGCGACGAACTCGCCGCCACCCTCGACCTGGAGCTCACCGGCAGTCTCGCCCGGCATGATGAACGCGTAGACGTCGCCGTCCGGCGCGACCTCGGGGACGTTGCCATCGGCGGTCTCCGTGTCGAGGAAGTTCGCCGACAGGAACGACGCCTGGTGGGTCAGCGCGCAGTCGCCCTTGGCCACCGCGTTGGCGACGTCGCCGAAGGCGGTCGAGTTGATGCTCTTGACGTCGCCGTAGCCCGCGTTGACGTACTCCGGGTTGAGCAGGATCTCACCGACGGCGTCGAAGGCCTGCTTGATCTCGGGGTCGGTGAACTTCACGTCGCCGGCCACCCAGTCGTCGTACACGTCGGGGCCCGACTGGCGCAGGACGAGGTCCTCGATCCAGTCCGTGCCCGGCCAGCCCGACGCCGCCTCGGAGGCGAAGCCGGCGCACCAGGCGGGACCGCCGGTCTTCTCGACGATGGTGTCGGTCAGGGCGATCATGTCGTCCCAGGTCTCCGGGACCTCGACGCCCCACTCGGCGAACTGCTTCGGCGAGTACCAGACGTAGCCCTTGAGGTTCGCGAGCATCGGCGCCGCGTAGAAGGTGTCGTCGAACGTGCCGTACTTCTTCCAGTCCTCGGACCAGTTCTCGTCGACGGCGGTCTCCACGGCCTCCGGGGCCGGCATGACCTTGCCGGTGTCGACGAGGGTCTTGAGCAGACCGGGCTGCGGGACGATCGCGATGTCGGGTGCGTCGCCACCGGTCACCTTGGTGACGATGTTGCCCTCGAAGCCCTTGTCGCCGGTGTACTCGACCTTGATCCCGGTGTCCTTCGTGAACTGCTCGAAGGAGGCGTTCAGGTCATCGGCCTCGACGCCCGTGATGCCGCCGGAGATCCGGACCGTGTCCTTGGTCTCTCCGCCCTCATCGCCCCCGCCCTCGGCGCAGCCGGCGAGCGCGAGAGACGCGACGCCGACGAGTGCGATGGGGGCGAGCAGGCGGTATCGCTGTGACAAAGCCATGTACTTCTCCTCTTCAGGTGGATCTTCAGTCCGCCCAAGGAGAGCAATCGCCACATCCATTGGGGAACCGATTCCAGGCCAACCTACTCGGGTTCCTTCGCGCCGTACAACTGGGGAAGGTTACAAGATCACAACCGTTTGAGGTCGGTGCCCCCCGCGCAGTGGGAGCGCTCCCAGTTCCGCGGGTCTGGAACCGGTTCCTCCCCGCGTGTGGAACGGCTACGATGGCTCCCGGCGAGCGCCCGATGGCTCGCCGTCGTGGAACCGCGTCGAGGAGGACACGATGAGCACGATCGCCGACGTCGCGACGCGCGCCGGTGTGTCCAAGGCGACCGCGAGTCGCGCCCTGAGCGGCCGCGGCTACGTCTCGGAGGAGACGAGACAGCGCGTGGAGGAGGCGGCGCACGACCTCGCGTACGTCGCGCACTCCTCCGCCACCAGCCTGGCGACCGGGCGCACCGGCACCATCGGCCTGGTGATGCCTCCGGTCGACCGGTGGTTCTTCTCCGAGCTGCTGGCGGGCGTGCAGGAGGCGCTGCTCGCGCGCGACCACGACCTGTCGCTCTACGGCGTCCCCGAGCGCTCGGAGACCAGGGAGCGGCTGTTCGAGAGCGTGCTGCCCGGCCGGAGATTCGACGGCATCATCGCCGTCGGCATCCAGCCCAGCGCCCGCGAGCTGGAGCGCCTGCACCGCACCGGGCGCCCGCTCGTCAGCGTGGGCCCCTACAGCGCCGGATCGAGCGCCGTGTCGATCGACGACGCGGCCGCCGCGCGGATCGCCACCGAGCACCTGATCGAGCTCGGCCACACCGACATCGCCTTCGTGGGCGGCGCCACCGACGACACCGACCTCAGCTACGGCGACGCGCGACGCCTGGCCGGCTACCGGGAGGCGCTGCACGCGGCGGGACTGACTCCGCGGGCGCGCATCGCCGGGGCGGCCCCGACGATGCCCGGGGGCTATGCCGCGGCGGCGGGACTCCTGGGCGACCGCCGGCACCGACCGACCGCCATCGTCGGCGTGTGCGACGAGGCGGCCATCGGCGCCGTGATCGCCGCCCGCCGCCTGGGGATCGCGGTGCCCACCGAACTCAGCGTCGTCGGGATCGACGACCATGAGCATGCGGAGATGTTCGCCCTCACGACCATCGGGCAGTCGCCGCGGGATCAGGGCCGGGAGGCCGTGCGCCTGCTCATGCGGCGGATGAGTGAGCCGGACGCTCCGGTCGAGCGCGTCGAGGCCGCCTCGGCCCTCGTCGTCCGCAGCTCGACCGCGGCGCCGCGCTGACCCCGCAGACGCACGAAGGCCCCGGGCGGAACCCGGGGCCTTCGCAGAAGCGCTGGTGCGCTGGAATTACTTGAGGGTGACGGTCGCGCCGGCCTCTTCCAGAGCAGCCTTGGCCTTCTCGGCCGTCTCCTTGTTGGCGCCCTCGAGGACGGCCTTCGGAGCACCGTCGACGACGGCCTTGGCCTCGCCGAGGCCGAGCGAGGTGAGCTCGCGGACAGCCTTGATGACCTGGATCTTCTTGTCGCCAGCAGCCTCGAGGATGACGTCGAAGGAGTCCTTCTCCTCCTCGGCCGCGGCCTCGCCTGCGCCACCAGCGGCACCGGCGACGGCGACGGGAGCAGCAGCGGTGACCTCGAACTTCTCCTCGAACGCCTTCACGAACTCGTTGAGCTCGATGAGGGTCAGGCCGGCGAACTGCTCGAGCAGCTCCTCGGTGGAAAGCTTCGCCATGATGTATCTCCTAGATAGATGGGGTTTGTAGACGAGATCGCCGGTCGCTTACGCGGCCTCGGCGGTCTCCAGCTTTTCGCGAAGCGCGTCGATGGTGGCCGCAGCCTTGCCCATCGTCGCCTTCATCATGCCCGCGGCCTTCGCCAGCAGAACCTCGCGGCTCTCGAGCGAGGCGTACGTGTTGACCTCGTCGGCGGTGAGGGCCTTGCCCTCGAAGATGCCCGACTTGATCACGAGAAGCGGGTTGGCCTTGGCGAAGTCACGCAGAGCCTTGGCGGTGGCGACGAAGTCACCGTGCACGAACGCGACAGCCGACGGCCCCTTGAGGTCGTCGTCCAGCGCGGAGATGCCGGCCTTGTTGGCGGCGATCTTGGTCAGCGTGTTCTTCACCACGGCGTACTCAGCGTCCTGACGGATGCTGTTGCGCAGCTGCTTGAGCTGGGCAACCGTCAGACCGCGGTACTCGGTCAGCAGGACGGCGTTCGAGTTCTCGAATGACTTCGTGAGCTCGTTGACCGATGCATCCTTCTGCGCCATGGTCACTCCTTGGTGTGTACGAGGCGCCGCACGGTGGTGGGGCGCCGGCCTCCGACCCCCCTGCAAAGAGAAGAGCTCCGGCGCAAGCGCACGGAGCTCGGAAGTTCGTGACACCTGCGCGGGCCCCTGCGATGCAGAGCTTCGATCCTGTGCGCTCACGCGCACACGATGACCAGCGGTCTTCGGTTATGACCACTGTACCCCACCCCCACCTCTCCCCCAAATCCCCCCTCCTCTTCCCGTCGACCCACCCCTTTCCGTGCACCCCGGCCCCTTACGCCTGCACGTAGGGGGCCGGGGTGCGCGGAAAGGGGTGGGTCAAGGGCTCAACGGGCGAAGAGGCCGAAGGCACGGAAGTGCGCGTCGGCCGCGGCGAGGGAAGCGACGTCCGCGCTGGTCACCCGGGCCACCCGCCAGCCGGTGGTTCCGCGCACCCAGTCCTCGCGGATCTTCTCGTCCAACGCGACCCTCTCCGTGGTGCGGTCCCCGCGGAGCTCGTCATCCAGGTACTTATCCCGGCCGTCGCACTCCACGAAGGTGCGGCACTGGTCGACGGCGATGTCCATCCAGAACCGGCCGCCGCGCGGTCCGTCCACCGGTACCTGTAGACGCGGCCTGCCGAAGCCGAGCTGATGGAGCCGGTACCGCGTCACGCTCTCCAGAGGCAGTTGCGCGCGACCGTCGGCCAGACCCACGATCCGGCGCGCCTGCACGATGCCGCGGAGTCGCGGACGGCGCACCCGATCCGCGAGGTCGGCCAGGAGAGCCTGCTCCGCGGTGTCGTCGAACTCCCACGGGTCACCGCCGACCAGAGCGAGGGCGGCATCCGCGCCCGCGAGGGCCGCCTCGGGAGAGACCGTTCGGGCGAGGTCGACGACCGTCCGGGCGAGGGAGGTGCAGCGGATGCCGTCGCGCTCCACGATGTCGCCGGGGGAGACAGTGCCCTCGTGCCGCAGGATCCCGGACGTGCTGTGGCGACGGTCGGGCGGGGCCGTCACATGGACCCTGGCCGGACGCACCCGGTACAGCGGCAGTCCCCACAACACCGCGGCCGAGGCATGCGAGAACACAGGCCGCGTCCCCGAGGCCTCGAGATCGGCGGCCACCACCTCCGCACGATGCCGGGACTCCGGGGCCAGCTCGCTCCAGGTCCGCAGCGCGAGGTACCACCCACGGCGCACATGATGCAGCTGCCGCCCTTCCACCGCGGCGTGGAGCGTCCGAGACCCCCAGCCCTCCTCCTCCAGCCGTCGACGACCGAGGAGCATCCCCCTGATCTCCTCCACACTCACCTGTCTCATCCCCCCGACTCTTCCTCTCCTCTCGCCACTCCCCCGCCTTCCCCCCGTTATCCACACCCCTCTCTCCCCTCCCGCCCCCTGTGCAGGAACCGTCCTCGCTCGCCGACCCACCCCCTTGCGTTCGAGCCACCCCCTTGCGCGCGTGCGTAGGGGGCCGGGACGCACGCAGGGGGGTGGGTCGGCGGGAGGGGGCGGCGTGTACGACGGGTACGGGGGTGGGGGAGAGTTAGAGTCTTCTGGTGACCCCGGAACTCCAAGCTCGCATCGTCGCGGACTCGCGCGACCGCGTGGCATGGATGAGGGCACGATCCCGCGGCATCACGGCCACTGACGTCGCCGGACTCACGAGCGAGCGCTCGATCGCCCGTGCTGCCGACGCCAAGCTCGGCGGCGGGCCGCGGTTCGGCGGCAACGCCTACACCGACCACGGCCGACGCCGCGAGCCGGAGATCGCCGCCTGGGTCGCGGCCACGCACGGCATCTTCCCCTCCTCCGCGCTGTTCCGCGCCGAGGTCGAGCACCGCCACCTGGCGACGCCCGATGGCATCTCGGTGGACGCGGACGGTCGTGTCAGCCTCGCGGAGATCAAGACCACCAACAAGGCCTTCCGGGGGATCCCCCGCACCTACCTGCGCCAGGTGTGGTGGCAGCAGCACGTGCTGGGCGCCGAGCGCACCCTGTTCGTCTGGGAGGAGCACGTCGACTTCTCCCCCGTCCACGACGAGCCCCGCTGCGTCTGGATCGACCGCGACGAGCGCGAGATCGCGAAGCTCGTGGGGCTCGCCACCGACCTCATCGACGAGCTGTACCGCCGCACGACGGGACGCACGGTCCCGGCCCGCTCCGCCACTCCCCTGGACAGCCGTCGCGAGCAGCTCCGCGAGCGCGACGCCTTCCGCGCCCTCGCCCTCGCCGACTGAGCGGACGGCGCGTGCTCACGTGCACGTGTTGTTCCCGCCCAGACCGAGCAGTCCGCCCACCGACAGCGTTCGCGTCGCGGCGGGCGAGACCCAGGACGTTCCGGGGAGAACGGCCTCGACCCGCACCGTGTTGGACGAGCCGAGCAGGCTTCCGAGCAAGGTGCTCAGCAGGCCCGAGCTGATCGTGGTCGAGTACGTGTACGGCCCGCTCCCGCTCTGACTGACCGAGCCGTTGTCGACGACGACGGTGTTGATCGACAGCCGCTGCTGCGCCTTCAGGTACGGCGAGGTCCAGGTGATCGTGAAGCCGGTGAAGGTGCCGAGCAGGCTCGTCACCGTGCAGGAGGTGATGGACGGCGCGACCAGCCGCGATGCGGTGAAGGATCCCGCGGCGTGTTCGACATCCGTGAAGCGCGCCGCCGTGGACTCGACGGACGACGCGGAGAAGGCGGCACAGAGCAGGGCGACCGCAACGACCCCGGCGCCCCTTCGTCGATCGCGCTTCATCGCGGCACCTCCCCACCGCCAGAACGGCGCCGACCGGCGCCGAGGGCGGCGCCGCCGACCACGACCAGCCCCGCCGCCACGATCAGGGGCGCGATCCCCGGCGAGGGCCCCGTCGTCGCGAGCCCGCCGCCCGGGCCGGCGAGCACCGTCTCCCCCGCCCCATGCGCGACGACCTGCACCTCGGTCGTCCCGGCACCATCCGCAGGATCCAGCGCGATCGCGAGACGGAGGTGGGCGGTCTCGGAATGTGCGATCTCGGTCACCGGCACCTCGGCACCGTCCCGGGGGATGCTCCAGTCATCGCGGACGACCGTCGAACCGGACGCGCACCCCGAGGCACCCCAGGGTTCGGAACACAGCGCGATGTCCACCCGGAGGCGGGCGTCCCCCGTCGCCCGCACGCCGATGCGGATCCGTCCGGGCTCCTCGGCGTCGGCGCTGACCTCGACATCCCACTGCACGGGCTGGCCGGGAAGCATGCCTCCGGCGGAGTCCCAGTCCGCGATCGAGACGAGCCGCAGCACGTCGCCCTGGATCACCTCCGATGTCGGCTCCGCCCGGGCGACGCCCGGAACCGCCACGGCGAGCAGGAGAGGCGCCGCGAAGAGGGCCGCCACCCCGCGCCGTCTCACGACCCCTCCGTGCGCACCGGGGCCCGCCGCGGCGTCCGCGGCCAGAAGGCCCAGACCACGAGCGCCGTCGCCGCGATCGTCAGCACGGCGAGGACCACCGGGTCACCCAGCGCCACCACCACGGCGGCCGCCCCTGGCACCGCGAAGAGCACCGTGCGGACGGAGGACACCGGATACGCGACGGGATCCTCCGCCGCGTTGGCGTCGCCGCGCAGGGTGAGCATCCGCTCGTCCTCGGCGGCTCCCGGTTCGACGGCCGTGACGCGATGGGTCACCGGGAGCTCACCGGGCCGGTCGACCGTCACGACGTCCCCGACCTCGACCTCCTCCGCGGGCACGCGCTGCACGACCGCCACGGAGCCGGCGGGGATCGTCGGCGCCATCGATCCCGTCCGGAACAGGATGAGCGTGATCTGCGACGTCGCGGCGAGGATCACGAGGACGATGCAGATGGTGCCGGCCGCAGCGGCGCACCACAGGAGGAGATCGCCCAGCATCCTCCGCCCGCGTCCGCGAGCCCCGACCGCCTCGCCGGTCCGTGCTCGCCCTTCCCGACGGGTCCTGGTCATGACGACGTTCCCTGGATCTGCCAGGTCTGGGTCATCGTGAGCCCTTGCGCGCCGTTCCCCGCCGCCGTGGGCAGGGTCACCGCGAAGCAGTAGTTCACCTGCGCCGCCCCGTTCGCCGCGACCGCCTGCGTCGTCGTCCCCGCCGTCGTGAGGGTGGACCCGTCAGGAACGACAGCGGTCCCCGCCGGATACGTCGCCGCCGTGCAGGAGGTTCCGGTTATCGTCCGCACCCCATAGGTGAGATACGTCGCCAATCCCGTTCCACCCGGTGTTCCCGGCGTGAGCTGCAGCACCCCGGCCACCGAGGGGTTCGCGGTCCGCACGCTGAACAGCGCGTACGTCGTCGTTCCCGGTGCCATGGCGGTGGGCGGCAGCTGGAAGTTCAGCGCGGCCGCCGTTCCCGCCGTCGCGTGACTGGAGAAGGTCGTCCCGTCGGTGGCCCCGACGATGTCGAAGCGGCCCGCCGTGAAGGTCGCGGCGCCGTGTTCGGAGTCGTTCCAGGCGGCGAGGGTCGCGGTCGCGCCGACGCCCAGCACGAGACCCCCGGCGAGTATCGCCCGGATCCGGCGGGAGCGCATCCGTCCCTTCTCCCGCCTCACTCTGCGGGTGTCCATGAAGACTCAGCTCGTGGACGTGGCCGTGAACTTCCACGTGGCGTCCGTCACCAACCCCGGCTCCAGCGCGGCATCCGCCGTCACGGCGAAGCAGAGCTGCACCGCGGTGCCGGCCGTGTCGGCGGTCGCGCCCTCGGTGAGAGGTACGGTCGTCACACCGGTCTGCGCGTCGAGCGTGGCCCCGGTCGCGATGGGGGTGCCGACCGCCGAGGCCGCGTCGCATGTCGCCCCCGGCGCGAGTTGATAGACCGCGTAGGACAGATGGTCCGTGTTCGAACTCGCCGCCGGGTCCGCGGTCGTCCCGTCGGCGACCAGATCCGCTCCCGTCGTCGTCCCGGCGGCGAGCCGCACCCAGAGGCCGGCGTAAACGGTGTCGGACGGCGACATATTGCCGACCACCCCCGCCGGCAGAGTGAAGGCCAGTGCCGCTGCCGTGTCGCCGTCATCCACGTTGTGGTCACTGAAAGTCGTGCCATCCGTGGAGCCCTCCAGGTCGAAGGCCCCGGCCGTGAACGTCCCGGTCGCGAACTCGGAGTCGTTCCAGGCGGCGAGAACTCCCGCCACCCCCACACCCAGGACGAGACCACCCGCGAGCACCGCAAGGACTTTTCGTTGCGTCGTCTTCGTCGCCATCTTTTCCCCCCTCAGGAATCCGGTCTGCGCGGATGCCCGACGAGTAGAGCTCAGGCCTCCCGCGTGCTGGTATATTGCCGGACCCCGGGGGCGAGGACAAGCCCCTCTTCGCGGCAGCCGTCGTCAGCCTCGCCCACGCGCCGACGCCGTCCCGGCCCCGTCAGGGTTCGCGAGCGAGCACCCGGCGCGCCTCCCCCGCGACCTCGGACGCGATCGTGTCGAGCAGCGCGGAGCGCAGGTTCCACTGCTGCCAGTACAGCACCACGCGCAGGATCGGACCGCCCAGCGCCACGAGTCCCGGCACCTCTTGCAGCCGCGGCACCATCCCCCACCCCAGCCCGAGGCCGACGGCCAGCGCATAGTCGTGCGACGCCGGGACGTAGTGCCGGGGAACCCCGGCCGCCGGCACTCCCCGCGCGGCCAGCCACTCGTGCTGGAGGGTGTCCCGGCGGTCGAAGTCGACGAACGGCGCGTGCGCCAGAGCACCGGGGGTCACGCCGTCCGGGAACCATCGACGGGCGTAGGCGGCTTCGGCCATGGCGCGGTACTCGAGCACGCCGAGGGGCGTGACCGTGCACCCCGCGACCGCCGTGGCCTCGCTCGTGACCGCCGCCATGACGGTCCCCGATTCGAGCAGGCGCGCGGTGAAGTTCTGATCGTCGCGATGAAGATCCAGATCGATGTCGTGCACAGCCGAGAGCCGGGCCATCGGAGGGAGGAACCAGGTCGCCAGGGAGTCCGCATTGACGGCCAGGGGCACCGTGATGCGGCGCCCTCCACCGTCTTCCTCGATCCCGACCCCGGCAAGCGCATCCTGCTCGAGGAGGGCGATCTGCCGCGCGAGCCGCACGACGGATTCCCCCGCCTCGGTGAGGCGGACCGGCTTGCTGCGCACGAGGAGGATCCGCCCGAGTTGCTGCTCCAGCGCCTTGAGACGCTGACTGACCGCGGATGGGGTGACCTGCAGTCGACGCGACGCGGCATCGAGGGTGCCCTCGTCGGCGACGCTGGCCAGCGTGGCGGCGAGCTCCGGGTCGATCCTCACATCAGCGATGCTAATGGTGCGGAAGGAATCTTCGCTGCACCTCATGCTCAGCCCTCCTAGGCTCGACACATGCTCACCGTCCTCGCCGGTCTCGGCCTCGGTCTCTCCCTCATCGTCGCGATCGGCGCGCAGAACGTCTTCGTGCTGCGTCAGGGCATCCGGCGCGAGCACGTCCTCGCCGTCGTGATCGTGTGCGCGCTCTCCGACGCCGTGCTGATCATCGCCGGCGTCGCCGGGCTCGGGTTCGTGCTGTCCGCCGCCCCCTGGCTCGTCGTCGTGGCTCGCTGGGCAGGGGCGCTGTTCCTGCTCGGGTACGGCCTGCTCGCGGCGCGGCGGGCCTGGCGTGGCGGCGAGGAGCTGGTGGTCGACGGGGGCGACGCCCCGGTCCTCGAGGCGTCCGGGGGCACCGGCACGCTCACCCGCACCCGCCTCGCCCCGGTGATCCTCACGACGCTGGCGTTGACGTGGCTGAACCCGCACGTGTACCTCGACACGGTGCTGATGCTCGGGTCGATCGCGGCGACGCACGGCGAGGAGCGGTGGCTGTTCGCGGCGGGGGCGGTCGCGGCGAGCATCCTCTGGTTCACCGCCCTCGGCTTCGGCGCCCGCTACCTCGGACGGTGGCTGCGCACCCCGCGCTCCTGGCGCCTCCTCGACGCGGTGATCGCGGTCGTGATGATCACGCTCGCGGTGAGCCTCGTGCTCCCGGTGCTGGGCGCCTAGGCGTTCACCCGGCCTCGATCTGCGTCACCCGCGCCCGGATGAGCGCGCGGACCGCCTCCACCGGCAGGGGGTGCTCCGGCTGGAACCGGATCGTCCCCTTGTCGAGGCTGACCCCGGGGTGACCGTCGAGGAGGCCCGCCACGGCGGCGACCGCCTCGGGGCTGAACGGGTAGACGCCGATGTGCTTCTTCGCACGCATCACCGAGAGCAGCGGCTTGCCGTCGTACACGAGCGCCGGCATGCCGTAGCCGGTGCCCTGTTCCGCCTCCGGCACCTCCTCCGTGGCGATCGCGTACACGCCATCGATCACCGCACGGTCTGCGGCGTCGAGATCGGTCAGGTAGTCGTCGATGGTGCCCACGCACCGCATCCTGCCACCGATCGCCCGCGGGGTCGAGGACTCACGCGCCGTCGAGGGGCCGGAGGATGCGGGTGAGGAACCGCTGCGTGCGCTCGTGCTGCGGAGCGCTGAACAGCTCGGCGGGCGGCCCCTGCTCGACGACGACGCCGTCGTCCAGGAAGAGCACATGGTCTGCGGCCTCGCGGGCGAAGCTCAGCTCGTGGGTGACGACGGCCATCGTCCATCCCTCATCGGCGAGCTCCTTGATGACGAGCAGCACCTCTCCCACGAGCTCCGGGTCGAGCGCGCTCGTCGGCTCGTCGAACAGCAGCAGGTCCGGCTGCAGGGCCAGTGCCCGCACGATGCCCACCCGCTGCTGCTGCCCGCCGGAGAGCTGATGCGGCCGCGCGTCCGCCTTGTCGGCGAGACCGACCCGGGCGAGCAGCGCCTGCGCCTCGGCGACGACCTCGGCCTTCGGACGGCCCTGCACCCGCCACGGCCCTTCGATCACGTTCTCCAGCACGGTCAGGTGCGGGAAGAGGTTGTGATGCTGGAACACCATCGCCGACCGGTCACGCAACGCGAGCCGCTGCTGCTTCGCGACGCGGGGCTTCGGGCGGATCTCCGGTGCGAAGTCGATCTCCGGGCCCCCGGCCATCGCGATGGTGCCGGCGTCCGGGGTCTCCAGGCCGTTCAGGGCGCGCAGGACGGTCGTCTTCCCCGAGCCGCTGGGCCCGATGAGCACCACGACCTCGCCGCGGTGCAGGGTGAGGTCGAAGCCGCGCAGCACCTCGGTGGTGCCGAAGCTCTTGTGCAGGCCCCGTGCGGTGAGCAGCGGTTCGGCCGTGGGGTCAGTGCGCGACACGACTGTCGAGCCTCCTCTCCAGGGCGCTCTGCCCGAAGGAGAGCACCAGGCAGATCACCCAGTAGACCAGCGCCGCAGCCAGGTACAGCACCATGAACTCGAGCGTGGCGGAGGCGATCTGCTGCGCCACCTTGAACAGCTCCGTCACGAGGATCAGCGAGGTGAGGGAGGTGTCCTTCACGAGCGAGATGAACGTGTTGGACAGCGGCGGCACCGACACCCGGGCGGCCTGCGGCAGGATGATGCGGGTCAACGTGCGGGTGCGGTTCATCCCCACCGTGTACGCGGCCTCCCACTGCCCCTTCGGGACCGAGAGGATCGCCGCCCGCACGACCTCGGCGCCGTAGCCGCCGACGTTGAGCGAGAGTGCGATGATGGCGCTCGGCCACGGATCGAGGGTCACCCCGACGGACGGCAGGCCGAAGAAGATCACGAAGAGCTGCACGAGCATCGGCGTGCCGCGGATCACCGAGATGTAGAACCGCGCGATGCCGGACACGACTGGATGCACCGAGATCCGCATCAGCGCCATGCCGATCGCGATCACGAGCCCCAGGACGAACGACACCAGGGCGAGCGGGATCGTCGCCGTCAGCCCCGCCCAGGCGATCGGCCCGAGCGAGGAGAAGAAGAGCTCCCAGGGATTCTGCATCGCCTACTGCGAGACGTCTTCGCCGAAGTACTTCTCGCTGATCTCGGCCAGGGTGCCGTCGGCACGGAGCTTGTCGAGCGCCTCGTCGACCGCATCGACGAGCGCCTCCTTGTCCTTCGTGAACACGAAGGCCTGCTCCCCGGCGTCGTCGGTCTCCGCGGCGATCTTCAGGCCCGTCGGGCTGTTGGTCGTCTCGTAGTCGAGGAAGGTCAGCTTGTCGTTGACGGTCGCGTCCACCCGCCCCTGGCGGAGGAGCTCCACGGCCTGCGCCCAGCCCTCGACGCCCTCGACCTTGGCACCGGACTCGGTGGCCAGCTCGTACCAGTTGCTCGTGAGGGACTGGGCCGTCGTCTTGCCCTCGAGGTCGTCGAAGGAGGAGATGGAGTCGTCGTCCTCCTTGACCACGATCACGCCGGGCGACACCGTGTACGGGGTGCTGAAGAGGTACTTCGCCTCGCGCTCGTCGTTGATCGACACCTGGTTCGCGATCACGTCGAAGCGGCTGGCATCGAGGCCCGCGAAGATCGCGTCCCACTGGGTCTCCTGGAACTCGACCTTCAGGCCGAGCTCGTCGGCGACGGCCTGGATGATCTCGACGTCGTAGCCGGTGAGATCGCCGGAGCCGCCGTCGGCGTGGAAGCTGAACGGGCGGTAGGTGCCCTCGGTCGCGACCGTCAGCGTGCCGTCCTTGACCAGGCCGAAGTCGGAGCCGGCGGCGCTCTCGCCGTCGGTGCTCGCGGGCGTGCTCGAGCCGCTGCAGGCGGTCAGGGCCGCGGCGGCGACGACGAGTGCGGTGACGGCGATGAGACGACGGGACATGGACCCTCCTGGGGCGAGAAAGCGCGGATGCGAGTTTACGCGACGACCGCGGGAACTCCCCCACAGTACGCGGCGCCTCCGACCTTGCCCGCATCGGATGACGCCGGATGTCGGGGCGGCGAGGCCTCCGGGAACGCAGAACGCCCCCGAGGAGGACCCGGGGGCGTTCGGTGCGACGGGTGCGAGACCCGTCGACGCGTCAGATGGCGTTGACGTCCAGCGGGATGCCGGGGCCGAACGTGGTCGACACCGCACCCTTCTGGATGTAACGGCCCTTGGCGCTGGACGGCTTGAGGCGGACGATCTCCTCGAGAGCGGCGTCGATGTTCTCGTTCAGCTGCTCGGCCGAGAACGAGGCCTTGCCGATGACGAAGTGCACGTTGGCGTGCTTGTCGACGCGGAACTCGATCTTTCCGCCCTTGATCTCCTCGACGGCCTTGGCCGGGTTCGGAGTCACGGTGCCGGTCTTCGGGTTCGGCATCAGGCCACGGGGACCGAGCACCTTGCCGAGACGACCGACCTGGCCCATGAGCTCCGGGGTCGAGACCGCGGAGTCGAAGTTGGTCCAGCCGTCGGCGACCTTCTGGATGAGCTCGGCGCCGCCGACCTCATCGGCGCCGGCGGCGATCGCAGCCTCGGCCGCGGGGCCGGTGGCGAACACGATGACGCGGGCGGTCTTACCGGTGCCGTGGGGCAGGATGACGGTGCCGCGCACCATCTGGTCCGCCTTGCGGGGGTCGACGGCGAGCTTCAGCGCGACCTCGACGGTCGAGTCGAACTTCGCCGAACCGGTCTCCTTCGCGAGCGCGACGGCCTCGGACGGCGTGTAGAAACGGTCTGCCTCGATCTTCTCGGCGGCAGCCTTGTAAGCCTTGGACTTGGTAGCCATGATTATTCTCCTCAGCCCTCGACCGTGATGCCCATGGAACGGGCGGTGCCGGCGATGATCTTCGAGGCGGCCTCGATGTCGTTCGCGTTCAGGTCGGCCTGCTTCTGCTCGGCGATCTGACGGACCTGGTCCTTGGTGATCTTGCCGACCTTGACGGTGTGCGGGGTGGCCGAAGCCTTCTGCACGCCGGCGGCCTTCTTGATGAGCTCCGCCGCGGGCGGGGTCTTCAGGACGAAGGTGAAGCTGCGGTCCTCGTAGACGGTGATCTCGACGGGGATGACGTTGCCGCGCTGCGACTCGGTCGCGGCGTTGTACGCCTTGCAGAACTCCATGATGTTGACGCCATGCTGACCGAGCGCGGGGCCGATCGGCGGCGCCGGGTTGGCGGCACCGGCGTTGATCTGAAGCTTGATCAGGCCGGTCACCTTCTTCTTCGGTGCCATTCTCTTTCCTTTCCTCGAGGCGGATGCGAGCATCCGCTTCTCCCACGGCTCCGGCCTCTCCGGCCCGTGGTCGTCTGCGCGCCCTTCGACAAGCTCAGGGACCCATGCGGGCTATCGCACAAACCACGTAAGTCTACCTGATCTCTCCCCCGCTGGCGAGCCGGCCCCTTCCGTACGAGCCGGCCCGTTGCGTACGTCCGCAAGGGGCCGGGAGACACGAAAGGGGGTGGGTCGGGGGAAAGAAAACGGCCGCCCCTGAAGAGGCGGCCGTTCTCGAGACAGTGTCAGATCATCTTGGTGACCTGGTCGAACGACAGCTCGACCGGGGTCTCGCGCTCGAAGAGGGAGACGAGGACCGTGAGCTTGCCGCTCTCCGGCTTGATCTCGCTGATCGAACCGGGAAGACCCGCGAACGAGCCCTCCTTGATCGTGATGGTCTCGCCGATCTCGAAGTCGACCTCGGCGGGAAGCGGGCGGGCGACGGCGACGCCGCCCTTGGCCGCGATGTTCTTGGCGGTCGGGACGTCCTTGACCTCGACGAGGGACTTCAGCATGTTGAAGGCCTCTTCGAAGCGCAGCGGCGTCGGGTTGTGGGCGTTGCCCACGAAGCCGGTGACGCCGGGGGTGTGCCGCACGACCGACCAGGTGTCTTCCGTGAGCTCCATGCGCACCAGCACGTAGCCGGGGATGCGCACACGGGTGACCATCTTGCGCTGGCCGTTCTTGATCTCGACGACGTCCTCCATCGGGACCTCGACCTGGTAGATCTCGTCCTCGACCTCGAGCGTCGACTTGCGCTGCTCGATGTTCGCCTTGACCTTGCGCTCGAAGCCGGCGTACGAGTGGATGACGTACCACTTGCCGGGGAGCATGCGCAGGTCCATGCGGAAGGCCTCGTACGGGTCTTCCTCGGAAGCCGACTCGTCGTCGTCGGACTCGGCGGCGGGACGGTCGTCCTCGCCGTTCACGTCAGGTCCCTCGTACGGGGTGACCTCGTCGGCCGCCTCGGCCTCCTGCTCCGCGACCTCCTCGGCCACGGAATCGTTGAGGACCTCGGCGGCGGCTTCGGACTCCGCGGCTTCGTCCAGGTTCAGAGCGTCGTTCACGATGGCGTCCGCCTCCGGGTCGTCGATGTCGATGTCGATGTCTTCCGTCTCCTGCTCGCCGTCCTCGTCCTCGACGTGGACCGCGACGTGCTCGGCAGAGGTGACCGAGAGCTCCTCGGCGGCGAGCACGTTGCCCTCCTGGGCCTCGTCCTCCTCGCTGGACTGCTCTGCGGCGGTCGCCCAGTCGGCGTCGTCGGAATATCGTTCAGACACGTTGCTTCTTCTCCATAGCTGCGGCTGTCGCCGCGGGGGTCATCAGCCAGGGATTCCGAACACGTAGTGCGTCAGGAGCCCGAAGACGTAGTCGAGACCGTAGACGATGCCCATGACGATCAGGACGAAGACGAGCACCACACCCGTGAACTTGAAAAGCTCCTTGCGGGTCGGGGTGACGACCTTGCGCAGTTCGGCGATGACCTGGCGGATGAACAGGGCGATGCCCCCGAAGAACCGGGAGAAGGGGTTGCCCTTCTTCTGGCGCGTGGCGCCGGCCGCGACGACGTCGCCGCGCGGTTCGTCCTGATCCATCCTGAATGTACCTTTCGTGTGTCAGCGTGCGCTGACGCGCAGGGCGGACAGGAATCGAACCTGCAACCTGCGGTTTTGGAGACCGCTGCTCTGCCAATTGAGCTACCGCCCTAGAGACCCGGAGGTCTCGGGGATGCCCTCCCCACCCTGCCACCGGCCGATGTCGTAGACGCCAGGCACGGCGAAAGAATGCAGAGAACAACTGCTCACCAAGCATACGGCATCGATCCGGTGGTGCCGAACAGGAAGCGGAACCCGCGTTGTTGCTAGGCTCGGCGGGCGGACGAAGCAGGAAGGGACGCATGTGAGTGGGGATGTGCAGCAGTTCCAGGTGGATCTGCGCGGAGTCGTCGATCTGCTCAGCCGGCACATCTACTCCAGTCCCCGGGTCTATCTGCGGGAGCTGCTCCAGAACGCGAGGGACGCGATCGCGGCGCGCCGTGAGGTCGACGGGGGCGGGAGCCGCATCCGCATCACGCCGCTCACCGCGCAGACCGGTGAGTTCGTGCTCCGCGACGACGGGGTGGGCCTGACCGCAGCCGAGGTCGCCGATCTGCTCGCGACCGTCGGACGCAGCTCCAAGCGGGACATCTTCGACCTCCCCCGGAGCGACTTCCTCGGCCAGTTCGGCATCGGGCTGCTGAGCTGCTTCATGGTCGCCGACACCATCGTCATCCGCTCCCGCAGCGCCAGAGGCGGACCCGCGGTGGAGTGGACGGGCAGCGCCGACGGCACGTTCCGCGTCGTGGAGATCGACGACGACCTGCCGATCGGCACCAGCGTGCACCTCGTGCCGCGCTTCGACGCCGACGAGCTGCTGCGGCCGGCGGCCGTGCACGAGCTCGCGACCACGTTCGGGGAGTTCCTGCCGGTGCGGGTGACCATCGACGCGCCGGGCGGGGACATCGACGTGACGCGCGAGCCGCCCTTCCTCGACTCCGCCGCCGACATCGAGGCGGCCGTGCAGTACGGTCGCGACCTGCTCGGGGCCGCCCCGCTGGACGTGATCCCGCTGAGCGAGCCGGCGACCGGGACGCAGGGCCTGGCGTACGTGCTGCCCTTCGCACCCCCGCCCGGCGCCCGCCAGGCGACCCGTATGTACCTGGGGCGCATGCTGCTGTCCGAGCGCGTCGACGACGTCCTGCCCGACTGGGCCTTCTTCGTGCGCGCCGTCGTCGACTCCACCGGCCTCGCACCGACCGCGAGCCGCGAATCCCTCGTCGAGGACACGGCCCTGGAGCACGTCCGGGAGCAACTCGGCGCCGGGATCCGCCGCTGGGTGCTCGAACTCGGGCTGCGCGAACCGCATCGTCTCGCGCAGTTCGTCGCCGTGCACGAGGTCGGACTCAAGTCCCTGGTGCGCCACGATGAGGAGCTCGCGCGCTTCATCACCCGCTGGCTCACCGTGGAGACGACGCACGGCACGCTGCGGATCGGCGAGCTCGTGGAGCGTTACCCTCACGTGCGCTACGCCCAGACCGTCGACGAGTTCCGCCAGGTGGCGGGCATCTCCCCCTCGGACGAGGTGCTCGTCAACGGCGGCTACCTCTATGACGCCGATCTGATCCGCCTGCTCCCCGACCTCTACCCGCAGGTCACGGTCGAGCAGGTCGATGTGACCGGGGAGCTCGATCGCCTCGACCCGCCGCCGCTCGACGACCGGGACATCGCGATGGCGTTGGAGTCCCGCGCCGGCGCCGTGCTCGCCGCCTCCGACTGTGCCGTCGTGGTCAGGGCGATCGATCGCCCCGAGCTGACCGGGCTCTACGTCGCGGATCCCGAGGTGCTGCGGACGATCGATCGTGGACGCACCAAAGGCATCGCGAGCACGCTCTGGGGCGGGGTGCTCGACCGCATCGACCAGACGCTCTCGTCCGCGCGAGACGACGACCTCACGGCGCGGCTGTGCCTGAACTGGTCCAACCGCGTCGTCCGCGCCCTCGTCCGTGTCGAGGACGACGCCGTGTTCGCGCGCACGGTCCAACTCCTCTACATCCAGGCGCTCCTCGCAGGTCACCACCCGCTCTCGGACGCCGATCGGGCGCTCATGACCAGCGCCCTCTCCGACCTCGTCTCGCTCTCCGCCGGCCTCGAGGGGGACACGCTCCCCTTCGACGCGCGCTGACACCCCCGACTACCCGAAAGGGCCCTCCATGGCACGTCCGAAGAAGCGCTTCCAGCAGCTCATCGAGGAGATCGATCGCACCCCGTGGGGCCCGGCCGAGCAGGCCCTCGTGGCGGAGGCCGTCGCGCTGGCCATCGAGATCGGCGATGAACGGCTGGAGTACGAGGCCCGGATGCGCCAGACCGCCTCGGCGAACATGGTCGGGGCCACCGACGTCATGCTCAACTCCTTCGCCTGGTGCCTGGCGCATCACGACGCCGACCCGCAGCGGTTCCCCGCCGACCTCGACAACGGCGGGGCCGACCTCATGTGGCAGTTCAAGTGGATGGCGTCGTCCCTGCGCTCCTCCCCCGCCTTCTCGCAGGAGCAGATCACGGCGGTGCTCGACGACATGGAGGCGCACTACCGCGCCGCAGGGCTCGGCCTCAGCGGCGTGCTGACCGCCCGCTTCGAGGACGCCTGGGATTCCGGTCGGTTCGACGCCGCCGAGGCCCTCCGGGTGCAGCTCGAGGCCACGCCGCGCGACGAGCACAGCCACTGCGATGCGTGCAGCCGCAGCCAGTTCGCGGGATTCTTCGCGGAGACCGACCGGGACGCCGACGCGATCCGCCTCGTCGAGGAGATGCTCGAGGGCGGGTTCTCGTGCGGCGAAGAGCCGGAGCACGCCCTGTCCCGCGTGCTGCTGCCGTATCTGCGTGCCGGTCGCGCGGAGGACGCGAAGACCGCGCACCTGCGCAGCTACCGCCTGGCGAAGGACAACCCGGACAACCTGCGCATCGTGGCCAACAACATCGTGTTCGCCGCGATCACCGGCAACGAGGCGCGGGCGCTGGCCCTGATCGAGAAGCACATCGCGTGGCTGGCCCACGACGGCCTCAACGTCGACGCGCACTTCGCCGCCCTCACCGCCTTCGCGGTCGCTCTCGACCGCGTCACCGCCGCCGGACACGGCGACACCCCGGTCCGCGGCGCCGACGCCCCGGCGCTCGTGCCGCTGCTGGGCGCGCACGACGGCCCGTGGAGCGCCGCCGAGCTCGCCGCGACCGCCTGGTCGACGGCCGAGCGCATCGGCGCACAGTTCGACGAGCGGGACGGCACTGACGGCCACGCCCGCAGCCTCGCCCGGATGCGCGCTCTCGCCGACGAGAGCTACGACGTCCCGATCCGCTCCGACGCGTTCGTCGCCCCCGCGCCGGCCACGACCCCGACCGACCCGGACGGCTGGTTCGAGCGGGCGATGCAGCTCGCGCAGTTCGGCGCCGAGCAGGAGACCCTCGCCGCCCTCCCGCACGCCCTGGAGATCGACGACGCCGCCAAGCGCGCGCAGCTCCTGTCGATGCACCTCGGCATCCTCGTCGCACTCGATCGCGTGGACGAGGCCGAGCGCCTTCTCCCCGAACGGATCGCCGCGCTTCGGGCCGCCGGGAACGACGCGCAGGCCGACCTCGAGGAGCGGCTCGGCCTGGCGACCTTCGGCCTGCACACCGACGAGACCATGGCGGCGCTCGAAGAGGAACTGGCCGAGGCCGACCGTCTTCCCGCGTGGTCGCGCGGCGATCTGGCGATCAGCCGCGCGTCGCTGCACCTCCGGGCGGAGGAGCCGGATGCGGCGCTCGACCTCGCCGAGCTCGCCGCGCGCTCGTTCGCGGAGGCCGAGGACACCCGGCTGTCCAACACCACGACCCTCGTGGCGATCGGCGCCGTGCTGAGCAAGGGCGACCTCGACGCCGGTCGCACGCTCCTCGACCGCTTCCTCTCCCAGGAGGACCTGTCCGCCGGACACCGGGCCCACGCGCTGCAGACCCGGGCCCGCGTACGCGGCGGCACGGGTGCGTACCAGGACGGGGCCGTCGACGCCGACGAGGTGTGCCGGCTGCTCGCCGAACTCGGCGCCACCCGCGCTCTCGCCGAGGCCCATGTGCTCGCGGGCGCGCTCTGGGAGGACGCCGAGGAGCCCGAGAAGGCCGTCGCCCGCTACCGTCTGGCCGCTCGCCTGCAGGACGACGGCGATCGCACCGGCGTCGACTTCCGGCTGGCCAGGGCGATGCTCCGCGCGGGAGACGCGGAGGAGGCAGCCGAGCTCTTCGGCGACGTGCTCCAACGCGAGGAGAACGCCGAGACTCCTGCGGGTTCGCGCGCCATGACCGCCTCGCTCCTGGCCCGGTCGCTCGCCGAGTCCGGCGAGTTCGGTCAGGCGGTCGGCGCACACGGCTACGCGGCCGAGCTGTTCGGGCAGGCGGAGTCCCACGCCGACCAGGCCATGGCCATGACGGAGCAGGCGAAGATCCTCGCCCGGTTCGAGGAGCACGACGACGCCGTCCGGCTGCTGGAGGGCGCTGCGGACATCGTGCGGCGTGCCCCCGAGGCCGTCGGCGCGCTGTCCGAGGTGCTGCACAGCCTCGGCCAGGCCTACGCAGGCCGGGGTGACGAGCGCGCCTTCCCGCTCTTCGACGAGGTCGCCGCGCTCGCCCAGGAGCATGAAGCCGGCTGGCTGCTCGCTGACGTGACCGACTCTCGCGGCCGCGCGCTCGCTCAGCTGGGCCGGACCGATGAGGCCGTCGCCGCGGCTCTCACCGCCGCCGACGGTTTCGCGGCGCTCGGCGACCAGGGCGCCGCCGGAAGCTCGGAACTCTTCGCGGGCCGGGTGCTCGCGGGGAACGACCGCCCGGCCGATGCCGTGCCGGTGTACCGGAGCGCCCTGGAGCATGCCGAGGGCTTCCCACCGCTGCGTCAGGTGGCGGCGCTGGAGCTCGGCGACATGCTGGAGGCACTGGGGCGGCACGCCGAGGCCGCAGAGGTCAGGGCACTCGTCGAGAGCTGACACGACACCGGCTCGGGATCCGGAGGGGGTCCCGAGCCGGCGTCACGTGGCGGAGGGCCGCGTCAGAAGAGCTGACGCCAGTTCGCCCGTGCGAGGTCGAGCAGCTCGTCGCCGCGACCCGACATGACCGTGCGGATGGCGTAGAGCGCGAAGCCCTTGACCTGCGCGGCCTCGATCGCGGGCGGCATGGACAGCTCCTGGCGCTCGGTCACGACGTCGAGGAGCGCGGGACCGTCGTGCGCGAGGACCTCGCGGACGGCCTCCGGCAGATCCTCGCTGCGCTCCACCCGACGGGCGAAGATGCCCATGGCCTCGGCGATCGCCGCGAAGCTGGGGTTGTCCAACCCGGTGCCGTAGGTGACGAAGCCGGCGGCCTTCATCTCCAGCTCCACGAAGTTCAGCGACGAGTTGTTCACCACGATCGTCTTGACCGGGAGACCGTTCTGGGTGAGCGTGAGCAGCTCGCCGAGCATCATCGCGAGGCCGCCGTCGCCGGCGAGCGCCACGACCTGACGATCCGGATGCGCGACCTGCGCGCCGATGCCGTGCATCAGGGCGTTCGCCATCGAGCCGTGCGTGAACGATCCGATCAGCCGGCGCCCCTCGGTCATGGACAGGTAGCGCGCGGCCCAGACGGTGGGCGAGCCCACGTCGGCGGTGAAGATCGCGTCGTCGGCGGCGTACTCGTCCAGGAGTCGGGCGAGGTACTGCGGATGGATGGGCCGCTTTCCCTTGGCCGGCACCGCGAGCTCGTCGAGCTTCTTGCGCGTCTTCCGGTAGTGGGCCACGGCGTCGTCGAGGTGGCCGCGGTCGTCCTTCCGCGCGAGACGGGGCAGCAGGGCTTCGGCGGTCGCCTTCACGTCACCGACGAGGCCGAGGTCGAGCGGGTGCCGCTTGCCGAGCTGGGACCCGCGGATGTCGACCTGGATGGTGGTCGCGTGCTCCGGGTAGAACTGCTCGTACGGGAAGTCGCTGCCGAGGACGAGGAGCGTGTCGGCGGCCTCCATGGCCCGGTAGCCGGACGCGAAGCCGAGCAGCCCGGTCATCCCGACGTCGAACGGGTTGTCGTACTCGATGAACTCCTTGCCCCGCAGCGCGTGGACGATGGGGGCTCCGAGCGCGTCGGCGAGCGCGATCACCTCGTCGTGCGCACCCTCCACGCCGGCCCCGGCGAGGATGGTCACCTTCTTCGCCGCGTTCAGCATGGTCGCGGCCTTCTCCAGCTCCGGGCCGCTGGGCTGGATCAGCGGGCGGGTGCGCTCGATCACCACAGCGCGGTCGTCCGCGATCTCGGACAGCGCCACGTCACCCGGGATCACGAGGACGGCGACGCCGCGCTGCTCGATGGCCGCGCGCATCGCGATCTCCATCAGCCGCGGCATCTGCGACGGGTCAGCAACGTACTCGACGTACACGCTGCACTCGCGGAACAGCTCCTGCGGGTGGGTCTCCTGGAAGTACCCGGTGCCGATCTCGACGGTCGGGATGTGCGCGGCGATGGCCAGCACCGGCACGCGGGAGCGCTGCGCGTCGTACAGGCCGTTGATGAGGTGCAGGTTGCCGGGGCCGCACGAGCCCGCCACGACGGCGAGGTCTCCGGTGGTGCCGGCGTCGGCCGCGGCGGCGAAGGCGGCGGACTCCTCGTGGCGTACGTGCACCCAGCGGATCCGGCCGTCCTTGCGGAGGGCGTCCGTGAGTCCGTTCAGGGAGTCGCCCGGGATGCCGTAGACCCGGTCGACTCCGTTGGCGTTCAGAGTCTTGACGATGTTCTCAGCGACGTTGGCCATACCCCGACCCTACGCCCGCCGAGGCCTCCCCGGGCCGGGCTCAGTACTCCTGCGGGCCGTCCCGGTCGGGCTCGGGATCGCGCCGGAACGCGCGGCCGGACACCGACGCCGGGGCGATGCGCACGTACACGCGCTTGTCGGTCGGGATCCACGGACGCAGACCCGCCGCCTCCGCCCGCTCGATGTCGGCGTCGGTCTCCAGAGCCTCCGCACGCCCGCGCACGATGACGCTCCAGGCGGCGGTGTCCGTGTGGTCGTCGACCTCGAAGAGCACGTCGGCGTTGACCGTCAGCTCGAACAGCTTGCTCCCGGGGGCCGTGCGGAACAGGAGTCCTTCGCCGTCCACGGCATAGTTCACGGGGAAGATGTCGATGGTCTCGCCGACCCGGGTCACGAGCCGCCCGAGCTCCTGGCTGCGCAGGTGCTCCCAGCTCTGCTCCGCGGTGAGGGACTGGACCGGATCCGTGTGCGCACTCATGCCGCCATTGTGCCTCGTCCGTCCTCGACGCGCACCCCCGTCGACCCGGCCCCTCTCGTGCGAGCGGCCCCCTTGCGTGCGCACGCAAGGGGGCCGCTCGGCCGCAAGGGGGTGGGTCGACGGTCAGCCGATGCGGATCAGCTTCTTGTTGACGAACTCGTCGGCGGCCAGGTGGCCGAGCTCCCGAGCCGTGCCGCTGCGCTTGATGCCGCCGAACGGGAGCTCGGGGCTGTCGGCGAGCACGAGGTTCACGTAGACCATGCCGGCCTCGATCCTGTCGGCCACCCGCTCCGCCTGCGCCTCGTCCGTCGTGAAGACGTAGGAGCCGAGACCGAACGTGGTGTCGTTGGCCAGCGCGACCGCCGCCTCCTCGTCCGCGACACGGTAGACGACGGCCGCGGGGCCGAACAGCTCCTCGCGGTAGACGTCCATCTCCGGGGTCACGTCGGCGAGCACGGTCGGTGCGAAGAACGCCCCGTCGCGCGTGCCGCCCGTGAGCAGGGTCGCACCTTGGGCCACGGCGGTGTCGATCTGCTTCTGCAGGTTCTCCGCCGCCGCCTCCGACGAGACCGGGCCGAGGACCGTGTCGTCGAGCGTGGGATCGGTCGCCTCGACGGCCGCCATCGCCGCCGTGAACTTCTCCACGAACGCGTCGTAGAGGTCGTCGACGATGATGAAGCGCTTGGCGCCGTTGCAGGCCTGCCCGTTGTTGTCGAGGCGCGCGTCCACGCCCGCCTGCACGGTGGCGTCGAGGTCGTCGGTGGAGAGCACGATGAACGGGTCGGACCCGCCGAGCTCCAGTGCGACCTTCTTGAGGTTGCGGCCCGCGACCTCGGCGACCGCGGCGCCTGCACGCTCGGAGCCGGTCAGCGACACGCCCTGAACCCGCCAGTCCGCGATCATCGCCGCGATCTGGTCGTTCGTGGCGAGCACGTTCTGGTACGCGCCCTTGGGGAAGCCGGCGTCGTGGTAGATCGCCTCGATCGCGCTCGACGACTCCGGGCACTGCGGCGCGGGCTTCAGAAGGATCGTGTTGCCGACGATCAGGTTCGGCGCGGCGAAGCGCACGATCTGGTACGCCGGGAAGTTCCACGGCATGATGCCCACGAGCGGTCCCAGCGAGGAGCGGCGGATGATCGCCGACCCCTCCCCGAGGATCTTGATGGGCTGGTCGGCCATGATGTCCTCGGCCTGGTCCGCGTAGTACTCCGCGATGTCGGCGGCGAAGTCGACCTCGCCGAGTGCGGCTTCCCGCGGCTTGCCCATCTCGCGCACGAAGATGTCGGCCAGCTCCTCGCGGCGCTCGCGGTGCAGCTCGGCCGCACGGCGCAGCAGCGCGGCACGGTCGGCGACCGTGGTGGAGCGCGACCACTCGCGGTGGGCCTCGTCCCCGGCGGCGACGGCCTCCTCGATCTGCGCGTCGGTGAACGTGTCGTACGACGCCAGGGTCTCGCCAGTGGCGGGGTTGACGACGGCGTAGTCGGTCATGAGTTGTCCTCTCGTGTGCTGGGGCCCTTCGACAGGCTCAGGGACCCAGGCCGTTCAGGGGGAAGGTCAGGAGACCGGGATCAGCGTGTACTTGGTGGACAGGTACTCGTGGATGCCCTCGAAGCCGCCCTCGCGGCCGACGCCGGACTGCTTGACGCCGCCGAAGGGAGCCGCCGCATTCGAGACGACACCCACGTTGAGACCCATCATGCCGGTCTCCAGCGCGTCGATCATCCGCTGACCGCGCTGCAGGTTCTCGGTGAAGACGTAGGAAACCAGGCCGTACTCGGTGTCGTTGGCGAGGCGCACGGCCTCGTCCTCGGTCTCGAAGGTCGCGATCGCGAGCACCGGGCCGAAGATCTCCTCGCGGAGGATCGCGGAACCGGGGACGACGTCGGTGAGGACCGTGGGCTCGTAGAACGTGCCGGTGCCCTCGAGCGCCTTGCCGCCCGCGAGCAGGGTCGCGCCGCGCTCGACGGCGTCGTCCACGAGCTCGCCGGCCTTGGCCACGGCGTCCTCGTCGATGAGCGGGCCGATCGCCACGCCCTCCTCCGTGCCGCGGCCGATCTTCATGCCGTTGACACGCTCGGTGACGCGCTTGGCGAACTCGCCCGCGACGTCCTTGTGCACGATGAAGCGGTTCGCCGCCGTGCAGGCCTGACCGATGTTGCGGAACTTCGCGGCGAGAGCGCCGTCCACGGCCTTGTCGAGGTCCGCGTCGTCGAACACGACGAACGGCGCGTTGCCGCCGAGCTCCATCGAGACCCGGAGCACGCCCTCGGCTGCCTGGGCGATGAGCTTGCGGCCGACCTCGGTCGACCCGGTGAAGGACAGCTTGCGCAGGCGCGGGTCGGCGATGATCGGGGCGGACAGGGCGCTCGACTTCGAGGTCTGCACGACGTTGACGACGCCCTTGGGCAGACCGGCCTCCTCGAGCAGGGTCGTGAAGAAGATGGTCGTGAGCGGCGTCAGTGCCGGGGGCTTGATCACCACGGTGCAGCCGGCGGCGAGGGCGGGGGCGATCTTGCGCGTGGCCATCGCGAACGGGAAGTTCCACGGCGTGACGAAGAACGACGGGCCGACGGGGCGCTGGGACACGATCATGTGACCGGTGCCCTCGGGGTTGAGGCCGTAGCGGCCGCTGATGCGCACGGCCTCCTCGCTGAACCAGCGGAGGAATTCGCCGCCGTAGGCGACCTCGCCGCGGGCCTCGGCGAGGGGCTTGCCCATCTCGAGCGTCATCAGCAGCGCGAGGTCCTCCTTGCGCTCCTGCACGAGATCGAACGCCCGGCGGAGGATCTCGCCGCGCACGCGCGGTGCCGTCGCGGCCCACTCCTCCTGCGCGGCGACGGCGGCGTCGAGCGCCCGGATGCCGTCCGCGGGGGTGGCGTCGGCCATCGTGCGGATCACCTGGTTCGTCGAGGGGTCCTTGACGTCGAAGGTCGCGCCGGTCTCCCCCTCGATCCACTCCCCGCCGATGAAGAGGCCGGTGGGGATGCTGTCGAGCAGCGCCTGCTCGTTCTGAGTGCTCATGGATTCTCTCTCTTTCAGACGGACGTGGGACGACGACGACGGCTGGGCGGAGCGTCCATACCCAGCGTCTCACCGCGGAAGAAGGCGGGGCGGCGGATGGCGTTCCAGATCATCACGGCGATGCCGACGACGATGATGAGGATGCCGAGGATGAAGACGATCCCGATGCCGCCGATCTCCGACCCGGAGCCGTAGGCCGGGTCCATGGAGTCGATCAGCGTGGTGAAGAACAGGATCGCCAGGATGATGCCGCCCACCAGCGGGAACAGGAAGGTGAAGAAGACGTTCCGCGCCGAGTCGAACCACTGCTTGCGGAAGTACCAGACGCAGGCGAACGCGGTGATCCCGTAGTAGAAGCAGATCATCATGCCGAGCGTGAGGATCGTGTCCCACAGCGTGTCCTCGCTGACCACGCGCATCACCGCGTAGAACGCGGAGGCCACGATGGCCGACACGATCGTGGCGTAGCCCGGGGTGAAGAACCGTGGGCTCACCTTCGCGAACGACTTCGGGAGCGCGCCGTAGTGGCCCATCGCGAGCAGGGTGCGGGCCGGACCGACGAACGTCGACTGCAGCGACGACGCCGAGCTCGTGAGCACCGCGAGGGACACGAGGAACGCGAGCGGCCCGAGGATCGGTCCGGAGAGGTGGAAGAACACGTTCTCCTGGATGTCGCCGTTGCCGAGGCCGAGCTCCCCCGTGCCGACGCCCGCGAACATGATCATCGCGACGGCGAGGAGCAGGTACAGCGAGACGATCGTGAGCACCGTGACGGTGGCCGCGCGCCCCGGGGTCTTCTCCGGGTCCTTCGTCTCCTCGTTCATCGTGAGGGTGACGTCCCAGCCCCAGAAGATGAAGATCGACAGCGACAGACCGGCGGCGACCGCGCTGAACGACGAGATCGCGAACGGGTTGAACCAGTTGAGGTCGAACGGCTGGTAGTCGAAGCCGTTGCCGCCCACGGCCTGCACGATCGCGGCGACCGCGAAGAACACGAGCACGAGGATCTGGAATCCGACGAGCCAGTACTGCAGCTTCTGCGTGGTCTGCATGTCGCGGTACGACACCCACGTCGCGCCGAGCATGAAGAGCAGGCAGACGCCGATGTTGATCCAGGTCACGCCGGCGAGATCGGCGATCTCCGCGTTGCCCGTGATCTGCGACAGCAGCAGGAACAGGAAGTCGACCGCGACGCCGGCGAGGTTGGACAGCACGAGGATCGTGGCGACCACGAGACCCCAGCCGGCCATCCAGCCCACCCACGGCCCGAACGCCCTGGCGGCCCAGGTGAAGGAGGTGCCGGAGTCGGGCATGCGGTTGTTGAGCTCGCGGTAGCCGAAGGCGACCAGAAGCATCGGGATGAAGCCGACGAGGATGATCGCCGGGATCTGCGCGCCGACCTCGGACGCGGTGGGGCCGACGGCGGCCGTGAAGGTGTAGGCGGGGGCGATGCACGAGATGCCGATCACGACGGCGCCGATCAGGCCGACGGTGCCGGCGCTCAGGCCCTTCGTCGAGATTCCGGTCGTGACGCCGGATGCGGGCTCCGTCGCCCGGTTGGTGCTGCTCATCAGCGGTCTCCTGCTTCATCGCGGGTACGCGGGACGACGATCATGGGGACGGGCAGTTCGTGCAGCATCTTCGCCGCCGTGGAGCCCAGGAAGAGTCGGCGCGGCTGCGCCAGCCGGCTGGAGCCGACGAGCACGACCTCGCCGGGGAGCCAGGAGAGCCCGGCGACGGCGTCCTCCACCGTCTCGCCGGGGGCCTCCTCGACGACGGCGCCGAGGCCGTCCGGCAGCCGCTCGGCGGCGACGGCCAGCACCTGGTGCGCGTGCTCGCTGCCGGCGAGGCGGATCGCCCCGGTGTCGAGTCCCGGGGGCACGTCGAACGGCACGAGCGACACCAGCCGCAGGCTCACCTCGGCGGCGCCGGCGAGGGCGACGGCCTGGTCGAGCACGCCCTCCGCGCCGGGTCGGGTGCCCACGGCGACGGTGACGCGCGGGAGCACGTGGTCGTCCTGCTGCGCGAGACCGGACGGCGCGAGGGCCACCGGGATCGGCGAGGAGTGCAGCAGCTCCGACGCGACGCTGCCCAGGCGGTGCCGGCCGAAGAGGCCTCCACCGGCCGTGCCGATCACGATGACGCTGGCGTCGAACTCCTCACCGGCGGCGATGAGGCCCTCGGCGAACGACTCCGAGAAGCGCACGTGGCCGCTGCGCACGAGCTCCTGCGGCAGACGCACCACCGCGTCCTGCAGCCAGCTCCGCGCCTGCTTCCGGATGACGTCCTCGTAGGCGCGCTCCGGTGGCACGGCGGCGCTCCGGGTCCCCTCGGTCGGCAGCACGATCACGAGGTGCAGGGTCGCGCCGATGCTGCGCGCCAGTCGTGCGCCCAGCGCCGCCGCGTCGGCCCCCGCATCCGTCGCCGTGTAGCCGACGACGACCGAGCCGGTCATCAGCCGATGCTCTCGGGAGCGCCGGCCTCGCGGCGGGCGTCGACGATGTTCGCCGCGACGAGGTGGCCCATGCGGATCGCCCCGTCGACGTGCTGGTAACCCGCTCCGGCCATGTCGCTGCAGGCGAAGTGGATCGGTCCGACCGGCGTGCGCAGGTCGGCGCCGTAGCGGTGCAGACCCCCGAGGTCGAAGCTCGCGGCGTACGCGCCGCGGGTCCACTCCTCGCTGCCCCAGTCGCTCTCGTAGTAGACGACCGGGTTCTTGGCCTCGGGACCGTAGTAGTGCGAGAGCGACTCGAGGATGCGCTCCTTGCGCTCCTCGGCCGACAGCTCGAACACGCCGTCGGCGTTGGCGTCGGACACGAAGCCGACCACGGTGCCGCGCTCGTCCCCGTGGTTGGTGTTGTCGTACGCCTCGTGCGAGAGCTCGTACGGGCTGAACGCCGTACCGCTCAGGCCCTGCTCGCGCCAGAACGGGCGGTCGTAGACGGCGTGCACCTTGATGACGAAGCCCATCGACAGGTGCTGGTGCAGCTGGTGCTGACGACGCGGCAGCGGCGGGACGAAGGAGATGCGGTTGTAGAGGATGGGGGCGTGCGCGAGGATCGCGTACCGTGCCCGGACCGTGAGGTCGTCGGTGGTCGCCACGACCCCGTCGTCCGACCACTCCAGGCTGCGGACGGGCTGGTTCAGCAGCACGTCGTCACCCAGGCGCTCGGCGAGGCGCAGCGGCACCTGCTGGAGCCCTCCCACGACGCGCTTGTCGAGGATGAAATCGGCGTCGACGAGATTCGAGTACGAGCCGGCGGACGCCGCCATCAGCAGCGACTGCAGGAGCGAGAAGGCATGGGTCGGCTTGGTCAGCATCGCCGAGCCGGTCGCGAAGGCGAGGTTGCGCACGGCCTCGTCGTCGTCGGTCTGCGACCGCAGCCAGGCGTCCCACGAGATGGAGTCCCACTCGGCCGCGTTCGGGTGCTCCCACGGCTTGTCCGGGTCGATCTCGGCGACGAGGGCATCGAGGATGCCGGTGATGCGGGCGATCACGGCCTCGGTCTCCGCCGACACCGGGAACATCTCGCCCGTGAAGCGGTGGGCCTGACCATCCGGGCCGACGTAGACGCTGTCACCCTCGCGGTAGCGGCTGTAGGTCTCGAGCCCCAGCTCCTCGATCGTGTCCTTGAGGGCGTCCTGGTCGGGCGAGACCCACTGGCCGCCGATCTCCAGCATGGCGCCGTCGATCACGTCGGTCCACAGCCGGCCACCCACGCGGTCGCGGGCCTCCAGCACGGCGACCGACAGTCCGGCCTTCCGCAGGTCGTTGGCCGCCGTGAGCCCTGCGGCTCCGGCGCCCACGATCAGCACGTCGCGGGTGATCTCAGCCATCTGCAACTCCTTCGTCGTCGGGGGATGCGGGGGAAGAAGTACCGGTCGCGTCCCGAAATCCCCCGATCCGGGGACGCGACCGGACAGTGTCAGGCGCCGGCGAGCGCCTCGGCCACGACGTCGAGGCCCTCGTTCAGCAGCTCGTCGCCGATGGACAGCGGCGGGAGGAAGCGGATGACGTTGCCGTACGTGCCGCAGGTGAGGACGATGACGCCCTGAGCGATGCACGCCTTGGCAACGGCGGCCGTGAGCGCGGCGTCCGGAGCCTTGGTCTCCGGGTCCACGAACTCGGCCGCGACCATCGCGCCGTGACCGCGGACGTCGCCGATGCGGGCGTCCTCGGACTGGAGGGCGGTGAGGCGGCCGATGAGGATCTCGCCGATCTCGCGGGCCCGCTCGATGACGCCGTCGTTCTCGAACACGTCGATGGCCGCGAGCGCCGCCGCGCAGGCGATCGGGTTGCCGCCGTAGGTGCCGCCGAGGCCGCCGGAGTGCGAGGCGTCCATGATCTCGGCGCGACCGGTCACGGCCGCGAGGGGCAGCCCGCCCGCGATGCCCTTGGCGGTGGTGATGAGGTCGGGCTCGATGCCGAAGATCTCGCTGGCGAACATGTGCCCGGTGCGGGCGAACCCGGTCTGCACCTCGTCGGCGATGAAGACGACGCCGTTCGCGCGGCACCAGTCGACGATCGCGGGGAGGAAGCCGTCGGCGGGGACGATGAAGCCACCCTCGCCCTGGATGGGCTCGATGATGACGGCCGCGAGGTTGTCGGCGCCGATCTGCTTCTCGAGCTGGACGATCACGCGGGCCGCGGCCTCTGCGCCCTCGAGTCCGTCGCGGAACGGGTAGGACATCGGCGCGCGGTAGACCTCGGGGGCGAACGGGCCGAAGCCGCTCTTGTAGGGCATCGACTTCGCGGTCAGCGCCATGGTGAGGTTCGTGCGGCCGTGGTAGCCGTGGTCGAACGCGACGACGGCCTGGCGTCCGGTGTGCTTGCGGGCGATCTTGATCGCGTTCTCGACGGCCTCGGCGCCGGAGTTGAACAGGGCGCTCTTCTTGGCGAAGTCACCGGGGGTGACGCGGTTGAGCGCCTCGGCGACGCCGACGTACGACTCGTACGGCGAGATCATGAAGCAGGTGTGCGTGAACTGCGCGGCCTGCGCGGCGACGGCCGCGGCGACCTTCGGGTGCGCGTTGCCGACCGTGGTCACCGCGATGCCGGAGCCGAGGTCGATGAGCGAGTTGCCGTCGGCGTCGACGACCACCCCTCCCCCGGCGGCGACGGCGGCGACGGGCACGGTGTGTCCGACACCGGCGGCGACCGCGTCCGCCTTGCGGGCGAGGACCTCGGCCGACCGCGGGCCGGGGAGTTCCGTGACGAGGCGACGCTCCTGCGGGAGGTCGGGGCCGCCGAGGGGGACTGCGGGTGCTGCGGTGTCGAGGAGAGCCATGTCGCGAGCGTACGGCGGCATCGGAGACGCCCGCATTCGCCGGGTCGTACAATCGGAGAATTGATTTCGCCGTCTCGTACAACCGGAGATCGCATGGCCCCCACCGATCCGCCCACGCTGTCCGCCCTGCTGCGGCGCCGTGATCTGGACCTGCGCCTCGTCTCCGCCGCCGCGGATCTGCCTGACGGCGCACTCGACCGTCCGCTGCGCTGGGTGCACAGCTCGGATCTCGCGGATCCGACACCCTTCCTCGCGGAAGACCTGGTGCTCCTCACCACCGGCGCCCAGTTCGACGACGCGGACGCCATCCCGCCCTACGTCGTGCGCCTCGCCGAGCGCGGGGTGCTGGGGCTCGGGTTCGGCACCGACGTGCATCGCTCGGGCACGCCGGAAGAGTTGATCGCGGCGTGCGCCGACCAGGGCATCCCGCTGTTCGAGGTGCCGTACCGCACGCCGTTCATCGCCGTGGCCCGCGCCCACTCCGAAGCGATCGCGGCGCAGGCCTACGCCCGGCGCACCTGGGCGCTCGACACCCAGCGCGCCCTGGCCCTCGCCGCGCTCCGACCGCGCGGGCTGGACGCCATCGTCACCGAACTCGGCCGTCGGCTCGACGCCTGGGCGGGCATGTTCGATGCGACGGGGGACCTGCTCGTCACCCACCCCCGGGACGCCCTCTCCGCAGGCGTCCGGGAGGAGCTCGGGACGCGGGTCCAGGAGATCCTCGACCGCGGACTCGAGGCAGGGCAGTCCCTCACCCTCGAGGCACACACCTTCATGCTCTTCACGGTGGGGCGGGGCGGGCACCTGCGCGGCGTGCTCGCCGTGGAGGCCGACGCCCTCGACCAGGAGGCCAGAGCCGTCGTCACGTCGGTCATCGCGATGGCCGGACTCGCGCGGGAGCAGAGCGAGCAGCTCGCGCGCGGCCGTCGCCGCCTGCACACGCAGCTGCTGCGCTCGCTCCTGGGCGACGACCCCGGCCTCGCGCGCCGGGTGCTCGGGAGCCTCCCGCCCGCCCCCGTGGTGGTCGCCGTGACGGGAGACGCCCCGGCGGAACCGCTCCTGGACTGGTGGGAGCGCCGGCGCCTCGACCACGGCACTCCCGCGTTCCTCGCCGATTCCGAGGACGGCGTCGTCATCTGCATCTCCGCGACCGACGAGCCGCTTCTCGACGATGTGGCCGCCCGCTTCACCGCCCGCGTCGGCGTCTCCGCTCCGGAGGGGTACGACGCCTTCTCCCGGGCCCACGCGCAGGCGCTCGTCGCGCTCCGTCAGCCCGGCACGAGCGGTGCCGTCCGGTACGCCGACACGGTCGGGTCGAGCCTGCTCACCGCTCTGGCCACGGATGAGGCCCGGCTCGTCGCCGAGTCGCGACTCGCCCCGCTCCGGGAGCACGACGCCGCCCACGGCACCGCGCTCGAACACGCGCTGCGCACCTGGCTCGACCACGACGCGCGGGCCGAGCAGGCCGCCGCCGCCTTGGGCATCCACCGGCACACCCTCCGCTCCCGGGTCTCCCACGCCGGAGCCCTCCTCGGGGTCGACCTGACGACCTTCCCCGCCCGGGCCGAGGTGTGGGCGCTGCTGCAGACCGCGCGCGACTGACCCGGCCCCTTCCGCCCCCCTCACCCCGCGTCACCCGCACGACTGCGCGACACGTGCACGACGGATCGGCCCGCCTGCTCGTGCATCCGGACTGGGATCGTGCAGCCGGAACCGTGGTCCCTCAGCCGTCGAGGTTGTCGGAGACCACTTCGAGGGCGTGTGCCCGAGCCTGGACGGCAGCGTCGCCGCGCGCGGAGGTGACCGCGGCCGCGAACACCTCGGCGAACACGAGGAAAGCGACGCGGGAGGCGTGCTGCAGCTCTTCGCGGAAGCTCACCCCGGCCGGGGTGATGACGAGTGACAGGGAGGCCGCGTCGGTCAGCGCGGAGGACGCGAACGAGGTGAGCGCGATCACCGTCGCACCGCCGCGGGCGGCGGCAGTCGCGACACGCAGGCTCGCCTCATTGGCTCCGGAACCGCTGACGATGACGCACACGTCCTGCTCCGTGAGATGCCGGGCCGCGATCTGCTGGGCGATGGCGTCGGCGATGAACTCCGCCGGTCGCCCTGCCGCCGTGAGCCGCATCGCCAGGTCGCTGGCGATCGGCGACGAGAGACCGTTCGCCAGGACCAGCACACGTCGCGCGGAAGCGGTCGCGCCGACTGCCGCGTCGACGGTCGCCGGGTCCAGGAGACTCGCAAGCACAGGGAGGGACGCCGCGACTCGGCCGATCTCGGCGCGCATCCGTCCCAGCACACCGGGCCCGTGATCGACCGCGGCGTCACCGCTCCCCCCGCCGAGCTCGGCGGCCAACGCGACCCGGAGCTGTGGGTAGCCGCGGTAACCGAAGCCCTGACACGCGCGGACGACGGTGGCGCGGCCGACTCCGGCCCGGTCGGCGAGTTCCTGCGCTGTCCACTCCACGACGGCGTCGGCGGAGTCCAGGATGAGCTCGGCCACCCGCCGCTCCGCCGGCTGCAGGGTGTTGCGAACCGCGGCGATGCGCACGGTCGGCGGAGCGCTAGGGGCGAACACGGACTCGGGCTCCCTCCATGATCCGGCGGCGGATCGCGCCGGATGCCGCGTCGATCAGCATCGTCACCACGACCACCACGATGAGCAGGACACCCACCGTCGACCACTCACGGTACTGGGTGTAGGAGGTGAGCATGTCGCCGATGCCGCCGACGCCGATGAGCCCGAGGACGGCCGACGAGCGCACGTTGATCTCGAAGCGGTAGAGCCAGAACGACCAGAACGCCGGTTCCGCCTGCGGCCACACTCCCCATCGCAGCACCTGGAGAGTGCTGCCGCCGGCCGCGTGTGCCGCCTCGATGGGGCCACGGGGCACGGCTTCGACGGCCTCATAGCCCCATTTGCCGAGGGTGCCGATGCCGTTGAGTGCGAGCGCCAGGGCTCCCGTGAAGGGCGTGAGCCCTGTCACCGAGAGGATCACGATCGCGATGATGATCTCCGGGACCGCGCGGATGAGGGAGAACAGCCCGCGAAGCAGATTGCGCAGCCAGACCGGTCCGAAGCCGCGAGCGGCCAGCAGGCTCAGGGGTGTCGCGAGGAGGATGCCGAGTACGGTGCCGACCCAGGCCATCTCGATGCTCCGCCAGGTCTGCCACAGAGCCTCGGGGAGCTTCTCCCAGTTCGGGTCGCCGAACATGAGCACGGTGTAGCGCACGATCTCCGCCGGGAGATCGGCGAGGCGCGCCCAGGAGACGTCGATCGACCAGAAGGCCAGCACGATCACGCCGGTCACGAGGCCCCATCCGAGGAGGAGCCAGGGGCGCCGAGGCCGGGCGGGGACGGCGGTGAGAGGCGCGGTCATATGAGCCTCCGTCGGACGGCGTCGGAGACCACGTCGATCACGATCACCACGATGAGGATCTCGAGGATGATGAGCGAGAGTTGGTCATAGCGGTAGAAGGTGCGGACGGCGTCGATGAGCAGCCCCATGCCGCCCGCCCCGACCAGGCCGAGCACGGTCGAGGCGCGCACGTTGAGCTCGAAGACGTAGAGGGTCTGGTTCGCGAAGGCGGGCCAGGCGTCCGGAAGCGCGAGCGTGCGGTTGATCTGGGTCTGCGTCGCACCCGCCGCCCTGCCGGCTTCGAGGGGGCCGCGGTCGTTCGTGTCGATCGCCTCGGACACGAGCTTGACGATGATCCCGACGTTGAACAGGACCAGCGCCAGGATCCCGGGAAGGGCGCCGACGCCCACCATCGCGACGAGGATGGCGGCGTACAGCAGGTCGGGAACGCTGCGGACGACGTTGAGGGCGCCTCGCACGACCAGCCGCACGGCCGTGTTCGGGTTCGTCGCCCGCGCGGCCCAGAAGCTGAGCGGCAGCGACACGACGGCACTGATCGCAGTGGCGATGACCGCCATCTGCAAGGTCTCGATCAGTGGCGGAACCGTGCGCGGGAAGAACGACCAGTCGGGCACGAGCAGCTTCAGTACCTTGTCGGCGCCGTTCTGCCAGTTGCGCGCGATCGCGTCGAGGTCGACTCCGATCCCGATGCCGGGCAGACACATCACGACGGTCACCGCCACCACCCCCGCCAGGACGGCGGGCCCCTTCCAGGCGCCGGGGGGACGCGCGGGGACGTCGAGCGGTGCCGGCGCGGTCCCCGGAGCGACGGCGGGGGCGGTCATGCGTCCAGCCGATCGTCCGCGGTGAGCGAGCGGCCGTAGATGCTCTCGAAATCCGCGTCCGAGGCGCCGGCGGCGGGACCGTCGTAGACGACCTCCCCCGCGCGCATGCCGATCATGCGGGCGCCGTACTCACGTGCGAGGTCGAGCAGATGGAGGTTGACGAGCACCGTGATGCCCAGGTCGCGGTTGATGCGGCGCAAGTCGTTCATCACGCCGTGCGCGGTGGGTGGGTCGAGGCTGGCCACCGGCTCGTCCGCCAGGACGACGCGAGGTTCCTGGGCTAGAGCGCGAGCGATCGCGACGCGCTGCTGCTGGCCGCCGGAGAGATCGGAGGCCCGCGCGTGCAGCTTGGGCAGGATCCCGACCCGGTCGAGCGCGTGGTACGCGCGCTGCCGGTCGACCTCAGGATAGGCACCGAGGAGCGTGCGCCAGAGCGGCGTGTGGGCGAGACGCCCGACGAGCACGTTCTGCAGCACGCTGGCGCGACCGGCGAGGTTGAAGCTCTGGAAGACCATGCCGATGTCCCCCCGGAGCCGACGCAGCGTGCGTGGGGAGGCGCCGCTCACGCGATGCCCGCCGACGTCGAGGGTGCCGGAGGTGACCGGCACCAGGCCGTTGATCGTGCGGATGAGCGTGGACTTCCCCGAGCCGGAGAGTCCGACGACCGCGACCATCTCGCCGGCGGCGATGTCCAGGGAGACACGGTTCAGTCCGACCGTGCCGTTCGGGTACCGCACAGTCACCTCCTCGAGGCGGATGGACCACGGCGTGGACGCCGCGGCCGGAGCCGCGACGTCCACCGGGTGATGCGGAGCGGACAACTTACTGCAGCCCCAGTGCCTCGGCGGCCCGGGCGACGACGTCGAGCGACGCGGGGTCGGCCGGTGCGAGCTTGGTGATCGAGTAGATGCTCTCCAGGATCGTCGAGCCCTCCTCCGTGTTCGAGAACTCCTCGAGCGCGGTCGTGATGCGCTCCTGCAGTTCCGGGGACAGGTCGGCCGACAGAGCGACGCCGTCGTTCGGGATCTCCTCGGTCATGGCGAAGACGACGACCTTCTCCCCCACGTCCGGGGTGTCCTTCTGCACGATCGTGCGGGCGTCCCAGAAGCTGAAGCCGACCTCCGCGTCGCCGTTGTAGACGGCCAGCACGGACGCGTCGTTCGCCGTCACCGGGATCTGCTCGACGTCCGCGTCCGTGTCCAGGCCGGCCTCCTGGAGCGCGAGGATCGGGTAGATGTAACCGGCGGGGGACCCCGGGCCGAGGACGGCGACCTTCGCGCCTTCCACCTTGTCGATGCTGTCGAGACCGGCGGGCCCAGTCATGGCGTCGGCGCCGTTGCAGAAGAGCATCCCGTCACGCGCGACCGGCTCGTCCTCGCAGTACTTGTCGGGGTTGTTCGTCATGAACTGCGCCGGGTAGGTGATGTTGCCGTTGCGCTCGGTCTGCAACACGACGGAGGCGTCGTACATGTCGTTCGCCTGCCAGAGCTGCAGCGACGGCAGGAAGCCGATCTGCGCCTGCCCCGCGCCCATCGCCTCGACCGCGGCCTGGTAGTCCTTCGAGACGACACCTGTCACCTCGATCCCGAGCTCCTCCGTGAGGTAGTCGGTCAGCGGGGCGGCGGTGTCCACGAGGCCGTCCTGGTCCTGCGACGGGACGAGGGCGAGGACGAGGGAGTCCGGATCTTCGGCGGGGACGCCGGAGGGGTCGGACCCGGCGGCGGTGCCGGAGCACCCGGCGAGCGCGACGGTCAGCAGGGCGCCGGCGGCGGCGAGACCGAGAACCGGGCGACGGAAGGGGGAGGTACGCATGATCATCCTTCGGTGGTGAGGGTGTGTGAGATGGGCGGAATGGAGGAGTCGGTGGCCGGCAGCCAGGCTTCGAGCTGCGGGGCGAGCGTCGCGAAGTCGGCCGCACGGAAAGTCGGGGTCGCGGCCGGGTCGGCGAAACCCCCGATCAGCGCGGTGGCGTGGCCGCGAGCGTGTGCGGGGGCGAGATCGTTGCGCCACATGTCGCCGATGCTCAGCACACGGGCACCGGACGGCAGCGCGTCGAGGACCTTCTCCATCCCCGCGGGCTTGCGGGCGTCGGTCACGATGCGGTCGAACAGTCCGGCAAGCCCCAGGTGCTCCAGCGCCTCCGGAAGGCGCACGGCGGGGGCATTGGTCACCAGCACGCGCTCCGCCACGGAGCCGGCGGTCCGGAGGAACTCGACCAGGCCGCTCGGGACCGTGACCGGTGCCGCTGCCGTGGCGAGCTGAGCGCGGCTCGCCATGTACGCCGCGCTGAGCACGGCACGGTCGGCACCCAGGCCGTCCGCCGCGCGGCGGACGACGTCGTAACCGTCGACGGCGTCGGGGCCCGCGGCGGCGATCGCGGTGCGGATGTCGTGGACGAAGCGCTCCGGCGCGCCCAGCGCGATGGCCACGTGCCGGGCATAGGCGAGGACGGGCCCGTCGCCGAGCGCGATCGTGCCGTCGAAATCGAAGAGGAGGATGGTGGTCACGGGATTCCTTCTGTGCGGACGCTTCGTCCACCTTGAGCGATGGATATGGACAGAACGCCCACGCCGCATGAACTCCGCGTGAACACTCCGTCCACCTCGCTCCCGTATGGTGAACGCCGTGTCCGAACTCGCTGCCCTCATGCACGCCGCCGACCGTGCGGCGATCGACACCCCTGTCGCCGCGCAGGGCGCGATCGACGCGTTGCCCTGGCTCGACGCCTCACTCCGAGCCGATCGGGATGCCGGGCGCTTCGCCGCGTGGGGCCGATCGACGGCGGTCGACGAGAACACCGGCACGGGTGTCATCACGCCGGCCCTGTTCGCCCAACTCCACCGGCGCGCGGGCCTCTCTGCGACCTGGCCGACCGGCAATGCCGGCCTCCTGCACTGCTACGGGTACCTGCTCTCGCGGGAGCCCACTCCCTACGGCCTCAAGAGCGACCGCTGGTTGACCCCGGCCCTGGCCCTGGCCCTCGGACTCGCTGCGGACGCCTTCCTGCCCTGGCTTCCCGGTCCGACACTCCTGGCCCGAGCGACTGCCGCGGCGGCAGCCCTATCCGCAGGCCCCCACAGCTCCACGGTCGTCGTCGCCGGCCGCGAGAGTCGGGTCTCTCTGAGCGCGCCGGAGGGGCCGGCCGCTCTGGCCTACGCGGTCGCACCATCGCCGGGGCTCTCTCCACTCCCGGTGACACTCTTCCCCGTGACCGACGCCGCGGCGATCCTCACCGAGTTCCCCTCTCTGCCGCGACTTCGCTGGAACGCGGTGTAGTCAGCGTCGTGCGAACGTGCGCCGCTCCGCGGCGAGGAGCCGCCGGGAGGCCGCGACATCCGCGGCGGTGCGAGCGACGAGCTCCTCGACCCCATCGAAACGGAGGGTCGGCCGGAGCAGCGCGACGAGCTCGACCGACAGCCGCTGTCCGTAGAGGTCGCGGTCGACGTCGTGCAGGTGCACCTCGAGTCGCCGCGCCCGGTCGCCGCAGAACGTCGGGTTGGCTCCGACGCTCGCCGTCGCCTCCCACCGCCGGTCGTCATCGGGCAGCCGCGCCCAGGCCGCGTAGATGCCGTCGTCGGGCAGCAGCCGCTCGGGCAGGGCGAGGTTCGCGGTCGGGAAGCCGAGCAGTCGCCCGCGGCCGTCGCCGGGGACGACGAGGCCGGAGAGCACCGGGAGCGCCGGTCCGGTCACACGTCTACGGCGGGCGAGATCGCGCGGTAGCGGCTCTGGTGGAACACGAGCGGCTCGACGTCGTCGAAGAGCGTCACGTCCTGGATCTCGTAGAGCGCGATCTCGTGGTCGCCGCCGTCGAACGTGCTGTGCAGGCGGCAGGTGAGCCAGAGCGCGGCGTCGTCGATCAACACGGCCCCGCCCTCCGAGCGATGCCAGGCATGGCCGCCGAACCGGTCCCCTTCGCGCGCGGAAAGCGAGCGGCTGAGCGGCTCGTGGTGCGCGGCGAGGACGCTCATCCCCAGTTCGGGGACGGCGCGAAGCACGGGCCACGTCTTCGAGGTGCGGGCGGCACTGACGGCGACGAGCGCGGGCTCCAGCGAGATCGAGGTGAAGGAGTTCACCGCCATGCCGACGGCACGGTCCTCGACGTGGGCGGCCAGCGCGACCACACCGGTCGGGTAAACGGAGAAGGCGCGACGGAGAGCGCGGTCCCGCGGCAGGGCGTCGGTCACGGCAGTGGTCATCACGAAGTCCTTTCGTTAGTCAACTTTGACTAATTTGAATCATATGCATTTTTGACCATGCAAACAACAGATTTCACGACACCGAGCCGTTAGCATGAAGCGCATGTCGACCACCCGCCTCGTCGTCCTCGGCGCCGTCAAGCAGTTCCAGCCCGTTCACGGCTACTTCCTCCGCCGCGAGCTCATGACGTGGCACGTCGACGAATGGGCGCACATCCAGCCCGGTTCGATCTACAACGCCCTCCGCGCGCTCGAGGTCGACGGCTACGTGGCGGAGAGCGGCACCGAGACCGAGGGCAAGCGCCCGGCGCGCACCACCTACCGCATCACCCCGGCCGGCGAGGTGGAACTGCAGCGCATGCTGCGTGAGAACCTGTGGAACGTCGCGGCTTTCGACACCCAGGCGATCATGACCGTGGCCTCGTTCATGTTCGTCCTCAGCCGGCAGGAGGTCATCGCCGGGCTCGAGCATCGGCTCATCAAGAGCGACGCGATCATCACGCAGAACGGCTTCGACGTGCAGGACACCCTGCGCTCGGAGACGACCCCGGAGTACGTCCGCGAGATCTTCGACCTCTCCACCGCCCGACTCACCGCCGAGAAGGAGTGGCTCCTGACGCTGCTGGAGCGGCTGCGCGCCGGAGCGTACACGTTCGCCGGCGAGACGGCGGAGACGACGGAGGCGGAACCCGCTCCCCCGCGGTGACCCGCAGGGCGCACGCGACTCAGCGCCCGGCCACCAGGGCGTCGAGGGCATCGGCGGTGAGCGCCGGGGTGGTCGCCCCGCGGTGTCGGGCGACGATCGCCCCCGCGGCACAGGCGCGCACGAGAGCGTGCTCGGTGTCTCGACCCTGGGCGAGCCCGGCGGCGAGGGCGCCGCAGAAGGCGTCCCCGGCTCCCGTCGTGTCGACGGCGTCTATGCGGAAGGCCGCCACGTGCGCCCCGGGCCGTCCCGGCCGATGCAGCGTCACACCCGCGGCCCCCTCCGTGAGCACGACCGCTCCGGCACCGGCGCCGAGGAGCCGCTCGACGCCGCCGAGCTCCGCGCACTCCGTCTCGTTCACGACCAGCACGTCCACTTCCGGGAGCAGCTCGACCGCCGCCTCGTGCGCGGGGGCGGCGTTGAGGATCGTGCGCGCCCCCGCACCCCGGGCGGCCACGAGGGCCGCGGCGACCGCGGCGAACGGCACCTCGAGCTGGGCGAGCACCACAGCCGCCCCGGCGATCCCGGCCACGGCGTCCTCCGGAGTGAGCTCGCCGTTCGCCCCCGCCGCCACGAGGATGCTGTTGTCGCCGTCGTCGAAGGCCAGCACATGCGCGACCCCGGTCGGCGCGGACGCGGAGCGGCGGAGCGCGGCGTCCACGCCCGCTTCCGTGAGCGCCGCCTCCAGCACGGCCCCCGCCTCGTCCGCTCCGACGACACCGCAGAACCGCGTCGAGGCTCCGGTGCGCGCCGCCGCGACGGCCTGATTGAGGCCCTTGCCACCGGGGAAGCGTCCCCCGGCCCGACCGAGCAGCGTCTCGCCGACGCGGGGTGGGCGCGAGACCTCGACCACGAGATCGAGGTTCGCGCTCCCCACGACGGCCACGCCGGCGAGGGTCTCAGACACGGGCCATCGTCCGCCGGAACGACGAGCCCACGTGGGACTCGGCGAGCGCGGGCGTCGGGGTGCCCATCAGCCGTTCCCGCAGCGACTGCGGCTCGGCGGCGGGGTCGGTGATCGCCCCGCGCTCCTTGAGAATAGGCAGCACGTGCTCGATGAAGTCGGCGGTCGACGCCGGGGGGATCACCGGGGCGAAGAGGAAGCCGTCGAGGTCCGCGCCGTCGGCAAGCTCCATCATCCGGTCCGCCACCTGCTCCGGCGTACCCACGATCGGCCGGGCGCCTACCCCGTGCGCGTGCCAGTCGCCCAGCACGTCGCCCACCGTCTTGTCGGCGAAGCGGGCGACCTGCGTCTGCGAGAGTTCGGTGCTGAGCTCCGACATCGGCGTGCTCGGGTCATACGACGACAGATCGAGGCCGGTGAACCAGGCGTAGGACGCCACGGTGACCTCGGGGTTCTGCGCGTCGGCGACCTCCGCATACGTGCGGCGCGCCTCTTCCTCGGTGCTGCCGACGACAGCGGCGAACGCCGACATGATCTTCACCTCGTGCGCGCCACGACCGTTCTTCACCGCCTCCTCGCGGATCGCCGAGGAATGCGCACGGAGCTGCTCGACAGAGCCGCTCCCCACGAAGATCGCCTCGCCGTGCTTGCCGCCGAACTCGCGGCCCGCGGGCGACGCCCCGGCCTGGAACAGCACCGGCGTGCCCTGCGGCGAGCGCTGCGTGTTGCCGTAGCCGTGCGAGCGGAAGTAGGGCCCGTCGTGCGCGATGCGGTGCACCTTGGCCGGGTCGGCGAAACGGCCCGCCTTGTCGCGCTCCAGCGCGCCCTCCTCCCAGGCCTCCTCCCACAGCTTGTAGACGACCTGCATGAAGTCGTCCGCCATCAGGTAGCGCTCGTCGTGCCCGACCATCGGCACACCGAAGCCCTGCACCGCGGTGTCGGCGGTGCCGGTGGTGACGACGTTCCAGCCGATCCGGCCGCCGGACAGGATGTCGAGGGTGGCCAGGCGCCGGGCGAAGGAGTACGGCGGCTCGAGCAGGGTCGACCCTGTGGCGACGAGGCCGAGGCGGGAGGTCTCCGGGATGAGCGCGGCGAGGATGATCGCCGGGTCGAGCCGCGGCAGGTCCAGGCCCTCGACCGAGCAGATGTCCGGACGCTCGCCGGCGACGTCGGCCCAGCCCCACGCGTCGGCGAGGAAGAGGAAGTCGAACCCTGCGTCCTCGACCAGGCGCGCGGTGTCGCGCCAGTAGTCGAGCTTGTCGAAGAGGTAGCGCCGGTTGTCGGGGTGGCGCCAGGTCGCGGTGCCGGAGTCGTTGGCCTGGGCGTTCTCGAAGAGTCCGAGCCGCAGGGTCTTCACGGGGTGCTGAGCGGTCATGGCGGATGCCTTCCTGGGAGTGGGGGATGGTGTCGTTCGGAGTTTCCGGGCACGCCGGGGGAACCCGGGGGCGCAGGGGTCGCGCCCCCGGGACCGGGGGGTCGTACGGTCAGCCCTTCGCGGTGACCTCGCCGTCGCTCCACCACAGGACGCGCCGGCGCACGACCGCGAGGAGCACGATGAGCAGCACCCCGAGCAGGCAGAGCAGGGCGATGCTCGCCCAGGTCACGGGCAGATTCGCCTGCGCGGCCGACGTGGTGACGAGGGAGCCGAGACCGGCCTGCTGTCCTGCCGCGACGAACTCGGCCACGGCCGCGCCGACCACGGCGAGGGGCAGCGCGATCCGCAGACCGGCGAACACGTACGGCATGCTGCCGGGGAACCGCAGCTCGCGGAAGATCTCCCACCGCGAGGCGTGCAGCGTCGTGAACACATCGAGCGCCTTCTGGTCCACGTCGCGGAGGCCGGCGAGCGAGTTCACGAGCATCGGGAAGAACACCACGAGGCCGGTGACGATGAACTTCGGCACCATGCCGAACCCGAAGGCGACGACGAGCGCCGGGGCGATCGCGACGATCGGCGTCACCATCACGATGATGACCAGCGGCATGACGGCGCGCTCGATGATCTGGAACTCGGCCATCACGACCGCCAGGAGGAAACCCGCGAGGATGCCGGCCGAGGCGCCGACGACGACCTCAAGCAGCGTCACGAGGAAGTTCGACCAGTACATCCCCGCGTCCTCGACGAGGCTGGCGCCGATGGCCTCCAGCGTCGGGAGGACGTAGGGGTTGGTCCACGCCACGATCTGCCAGAGCAGGGCCGCGATCACGAACGTGATCAGGGTCGGCACCCAGGAGCCCCAGCGGAGCCACCCGGGGATGCCGCGGCGGGGCTGCGCCTTCAGCCGGGCGGTGGCGAGGGTGGCGGTGGTGTCTCTCATCGTCAGCTCAGACATGGGCCTTCTCCGTCTGCGCGCGCAGCGCACCGCGCACGACTGCCTCCAGGTCGCGGAACTCGTCTGTCGCATACGCTTCCTCGGTCCGCGGCCGCGGGAGGTTCACATCGATCACCTCGGCGATGCGTCCGGGGTGGGCCGCCATGACCACGATGCGGTCGGACAGCATGATCGCCTCCGGCACCGAGTGCGTGACGAACATCACGGCCTTGCGGTTCGACTGCCAGAAGTCCAGCAGGGCGATGCGCTGCAGGTCCCGGTTCATCTCGTCGAGGGCCGAGAACGGCTCATCCATCAGCATGATCGCCGGATCGAACACGAAGGCCCTGGCGATCGCGGCGCGCTGCTGCATACCGCCGGAGAGCTGCCCGGGGTACTTCTTCAGCGCATGGCCGAGCCCGAACGTCGACAACAGCTCGGCCGGGTCGCGGAGGGCGCGGTCGCCGTTGGCTCCGCGGTTGATCCGCACGGGGAGCTCGACGTTCTCGCGCACCGTCTTCCACGGCAGCAGCGCCGGGGACTGCGGGACGAGACCGATCTTCTTGTCGCGGGAGGCCGCCGTGACGCTCTCGCCGTCGATCGTGACGGTGCCGGAGTCGGCGTCGAGGAGTCCGGCGACCACCTTGAGCAGCGTGGACTTGCCGCAGCCGCTGGGGCCGATCACCGACACGAACTCGCCCATGCCGATCGTGAGGCTCACGTCGTCGAGCACGGTCACCTGGGCTCCGTCGACGCCGAAGGCCTTCGAGACGTTCCTGACCTCGACGCCCGCCCCCTGTGCCGCGGTCATCACTTCTCCGCCCAGATGAGGGTGTCGCCGTCGTACAGGTCCGCCACGAGATCCGGGTCCATCATGTCGGCGATGGCGGGGAGGTCCTTCACGTCGCCGTACTCCTGCACGATCTCGTACTCCGGCTGCCACATGTCCGCCGTCTGCACGCCGGGGTTGCCGCCCGCGCTCTCGCGCACCCAGGCCGACTCCACCTCCCACGTGCGGGCGAGCTGATCGCGCGGGAATGCCGCACCCTGGCCGTTCTCCTCCGCGAGGGCCGCCAGCATGTCGATGCACTCGTCCGCCTCGTCGAGACAGAACTGCAGGGCCTTGAGGCTCGCGCGCATGAAGTCGGCCGCGACCTCGCGGTGCTCGTCGAGGAAGCGCGAGTTCACCTCCATGACGTTGTACGTGCCCTCGACGCCGAGGTCGGAGGGCAGGAACTCGCTGAACGGGAGGTCCTGTGCCTTGAGCGTCTGCGGCTGGTTGGAGGCGTAGCCGACGATCGCATCGACCTGCTCGCGCACGACGACGGTCGGGTCGTAGTTGGTCATCTTCACCATCTCGATCTTCGAGACGTCGACGCCGGCCTCGTCGAGCATGGCCGAGGCGATGGGCGTGAGGTTGATGAAGTACCCGAGCGAACCGCCTTCGAGGTCGGTGAGGTCGGTGAGCTTCTCGTTGCCGAAGATCGAGAACGGCGGGGTCGTGCCGTAGGTCGCGACCGCGGTGAGGTTCTTGCTGTTCGCCGCGGCGAGCATCACGTCGGAGGCGGAGCCGAGAGCGGTGAACTGCGCCTGCCCCGAGGCGACGAGCTGCTGCCCGTTCGCGCCGGAGGCGTTGATCTCCACGTCGAGGCAGAGGTCGTCGAAGTAGCCCAGCTCCTTCGCCAGGAACACGTCGAGCTGCCCGGCGCTAGCGGAGTAGCCGTAGCCGGAGATGTAGGTGATGGTGCCGGCATCCTGGTTGCGCTGGCAGGCGTCGCTGCCGCCCGCGCTCGTGGGGGCGGTATCGCCGCCGGGCGCCGGCGAGGAGCATGCTCCGAGCGTCAGCGTGGCGGCGAGAACGCACGTCAGGGTGGCAGTGGTGCGGAATCGGGTTTCCGCAGAGGAAGTAGCCATGAGGGTCCCTTCTCGGCCGTTCGTCATTGATGGCTCGATGAAAGTAACATAGTCAATCTTGACTAAGCAAGATCAAACTAAGTTTGTGCGGTCGAGCGGAGCGGCCAGGCAGGCCACCAGCCGTCGTCGAGTCCGCTCAGCAGGGCCGCCGCGCGCTCGTGATCCTCGACGGAGTGGTCCGGGGCGGGGCCGGAACTGCTCTCCCGCCGCTCGCCGTCCGGCGACCGGATCTCGGTGTACAGCCACGCACGGCGACCGACGGGGTACTTCTCCCGGAAGCCGCCAGCGACGATCGACAGCACGATCCGCTCCAGCTCGTCCGCCGCGGTCTCGGCGGTCTCGTCGCAGGCATCGCAGATGCACGACGGCACGATCGCGTGGAAGTGGGCGCCCGCCTCGATGCTGACGGAGGGAACGGTCGGCGTGAGGATGACTCGCGCACCGTACGCCGGTGCGAGCACGATGCGTTCCGTCCCGTCCTCCCCCGACTCTCGCCGCGCCTCGACCTCGTACTCGCGGGAGAGGTGCTCGACGAGCGCATCGACCACGAGAAGCAGCGGCGCGAAGCGCTCCGGGTGGCTCTCCCGAGAGTACGACTCCTCCGGCGCGATGCCATCGGGCCAGCGGCGTCCGTAACGGATGACCTCGCCGCTCTCGTCATGGAAGTCCAGGAGCGGGAGAGCAGGCCGGACATACGCGCGCGCCGGGATGACGACGACCGCGGGAGCGGAATCCTCCGCGGACAGCGCCCTCATCTCCTCGTCGTCGAGGTCGTCCTGCTCCCACGACGCGAGCATCTGCAGAAGCGCGTCCCGCTGCTCGGGCTGCTGCACCATCCCCTGCACGAGGCCCGCGACCGGGATCGAGAGGGTGTTGGTCCCGATCTCCGGCTCGCCCGTCATCCGCCATGTCGCGGCCGGATGCACGACCGCGATGACGTTCCCCACGAACCGCGCCGCCGCCGTGGCCAGCCTGTCGCTCTCGAGGACCTCCGGATGACCGGCGATGAAGTCCCACGTCGCCCCGAGATCGACGGCGAGCGCTGCAGGGTCGTTCCCCTGGCCCCGCGCGAACTCGACGAAGGGCTCGAAGCCGTCGACGAACCGGACCGGCCCCGGAGCGTCCGGCTGCGGGGGCATCCACAGGATCGCGGCGGCACCCGCCTCGGGCATCGGACCGAAGGGACCGGGGAAGACACCGCTGCTCATCGACCGAGCGTACCGAGCGGGATCACCGGGGCGCGTGAGACTCCAGGAACTCGTACACGTCGGTGGTGTCCACGCCGGGGAAGGCTCCCGTGGGCAGAGTCGCGAGCAGCGTGCGCGGGGTCTTCACGTTGGGCCAGGAGTTCTCGCGCCACCGCTCCTCCAGCTCGGCGGGGGCCCGACGACAGCACACCTCGACCGAGTGCTTCGAGACGCCGCGGTGCGGGGTGTCCCTGCCGACGAACCACCTCGTGTCGTCGAACCGCACGCCCACGCTGACCGAGTGCAGGCCCTCGCTCGACGCCTCCACACGGGCGGTGCACCAGTAGGTGCCGTTTCCGGTGTCGGTGTACTGGTAGTACGGATTGAAGCGGTCGTCCTCGTCGAAGACCACCCGGGAGGTCCACCGGCGGCAGCACATCTGCCCCTCGATGGCGCCGAGCCGGTCGGTCGGGAAGTTCACGTCGTCGTTCTCGTACGCCTTGGTGATCGTGCCCGACTCGTGCACCTTGAGGAAGTGCACGGGGATGTCGAGGTGCCGGGTGGCGAGGTTCGTGAAGCGGTGCGCCGCCGTCTCGTACGACACCGAGTACGCGTCACGGAGGTCTTCGATGGAGATCGCGCGCCGCTGCTTCGCGTCCTGCAGGGCAGGGACGACGTCGGCCTCCGGCATCAGCAGGGCGCCGGTGAGGTAGTTCGTCTCGACGCGCTGGCGGAGGAACTCGGCGTAGCTGCGCGGCTCGGCGTGCCCCAGGATGCGACTCGACAGCGCCTGCAGGACCGCGGTGCGGGCATCCCCCTTGGCCGGCACGCTGCTCGACAGGTACAGCCGGCCGTTCGCGAGGTCGGCGACGCTGCGGGTGGTCTGCGGCAGGTCGGCGGCGTAGTGGAGGGTGAAGCCGAGGTACGCCGCGATCTCGGATGCGGTGCGCTGGGTCAGCGGCCCCCCGGGATGACCGACGGCTGCGAGGATCTCGGCCGCCTTCGCCTCGAGGTCGGCGAAGTGGTTGTCCTGTCGCCGCATCAAGTGCCGGAGGTCCACATTGGCGCGCCGCGCCTCCTCGGGCGTCGCGGCGCGCTCGTCCTTGAGGCGGTCGATCTCGCCCTGCAGGGCGAGCAGCGCCTTGAGCGCCTCCGTCGGCACGCTCTTGGCGATGCGGAACGGCGCGATGCCCAGCGCCTGGAACGTCTGCCCCTTCATCGCGCGTTCCAGGGCGATCTCGATCGCGCTGCGCTCGTCGAGCGGCTCCCCGGAAAGCAGCGCGTCGATGGTCACCCCGAGCGCGCGGGCGATGGCCTGCAGCTGCGTGAGCTTGGGCTCGCGCTTGCCCGTCTCGATCATCGACATCTGGCTCGGCGCGCGATCGACCGCGGCGGCGAGCTCCTCGAGCGTCAGGCCCCGTGCTGTGCGCAGCTGGCGGATGCGTCGGCCGACGGTGAGGGCGTCGGCGTCTTCCGTGGTGTCGTCCATGTCGGATCCTCTCGGCCCACCGTCCGCGTCGGTGCGGGATCGGGAACGCTCCGCGCGAGACCGCGCCGGGGTCTTTTCTGATCCCGGCAAGCCGGGTGAGCGGGGCGTGAGGGCCGAGTCTGTCACAAAAGCAGAAATTCGCGCAAACTTCTCCTGGATCCGGCGTGGGAGAGCAGGGGAACTTCACACAGAGTGGAGGCACGCCATCGGCACCGACGCCGATTCCCATCCGAGGAGACACCATGACGAACACCGCAGCGACCCCCACCCCGCGCCCCGCCGGCCTGCGCGCCGGCGACCAGGTCCAGACGGCCGCGGAGCTTCAGGAGATCTGGGACACCGACCCGCGGTGGGACGGCGTCGAGCGCACCTACTCCGCGGAGGACGTCATCCGCATCCGCGGCTCGGTCCGCGAGGACGCCACCCTCGCCCACCGCGGCGCGGAGAACCTCTGGAACCTTCTGCACACGGAGGACTACATCCGGGCTCTCGGCGCCTACACCGGAGGCCAGGCCGTGCAGCAGGTGCGCGCCGGGCTGAAGGCCATCTACCTCTCCGGCTGGCAGGTCGCCGCGGACGGCAACCTCGCAGGACAGACCTACCCCGATCAGTCGCTCTACCCCGCGAACTCGGTCCCGGCGGTCGTGCGCCGCATCAACAACGCCCTGCTCCGGCAGGACCAGCTCGAGCACGCCGAGGGCGAGATCACGCAGGACTGGCTCGCGCCGATCGTCGCCGACGCCGAGGCGGGTTTCGGCGGTCCGCTCAACGCCTACGAGCTCGCGCAGTCCCTCATCCAGTCCGGTGCCGCCGGCATCCACTGGGAGGACCAGCTCGCGAGCGAGAAGAAGTGCGGCCACCTCGGCGGCAAGGTGCTCGTGCCCACGCAGCAGCACATCCGCACGCTGAACGCGGCACGACTCGCGGCGGACGTCGCCGGCGTTCCGACCGTCATCATCGCCCGCACGGATGCCCTCGCCGCCGATCTACTCACGAGCGACGTCGACGAGCGCGACCGGGAGTTCACCACCGGCGAGCGCACGTCCGAGGGCTTCTACCGGATCCGCCCGGGCATCGAGTCGGTCATCAGCCGCGGCCTCGCGTTCGCCCCCTACGCCGACCTGCTCTGGGTCGAGACCGGGGAGCCGGACATCGCGCTGGCACGGGAGTTCGCCACCGCGATCCACGCACAGTTCCCCGGTAAGCTCCTGGCCTACAACTGCTCGCCGAGCTTCAACTGGAAGCGCCACCTGTCGGACGCCGAGATCGCGACGTTCCAGCAGGAGCTGGCAGACCTGGGCTACAAGTTCCAGTTCATCACCCTGGCCGGGTTCCACGCCCTGAACCACTCCATGTTCGATCTCGCCCGCGGTTACGCCGAGCGCGCCATGAGCGCCTACGTCGAGCTGCAGGAAGCCGAGTTCGCCGCCGAGGCCGACGGCTACACCGCCACCAAGCACCAGCGCGAGGCGGGCACCGGCTACTTCGACGTCATCTCCACCGCGCTCAACCCCGACAGCGCGACCCTCGCCCTGGCCGGCTCCACCGAGACCGCCCAGTTCCACTGATTCTCCCCCGAGACCCCCGGTTCTCGTCGAGACCCCGCCCCGCACACGCCGGGAGCGCGGGGTCTCGACGACACCCCGGGGGCTCGGCATAAGGCAAAGGACACCATCATGACCACCGCACCGATTCAGACGACCCGGCAGGGGCCCGCGATCGAGATCGCCGGGCCGATGCGCGATCGCTACGACGAGATCCTCACCCCGGAGGCGATCGCCTTCCTCACCGAGCTCCACCACCGATTCGCCTCCCGCCGCCATGACCGGCTGGCCGACCGGATGCGCCGCCGCTTCGAGATCGGCAACGGGCACGACCCGCAGTTCCGCGAGGACACCGCGCACATCCGTCAGGACACCACCTGGCGCGTCGCCGGCGCCGGCCCCGGGCTCGAGGACCGCCGCGTCGAGATCACCGGCCCCACCGACCCGAAGATGACGATCAACGCCCTGAACTCCGGGGCTCGCGTCTGGCTCGCCGACCAGGAGGACGCCACGAGCCCGACCTGGAAGAACGTCATCGAAGGGCAGCTGTCCCTCCGCGACGCGATCCGGGGCGAGCTCTCCTTCACCTCCCCCGAGGGCAAGGAGTACCGCGTCACCGCCGAGCGCACCCCCACGATCGTGATGCGCCCGCGCGGGTGGCATCTGCCGGAGAAGCACCTCGCCTTCATCGACCGCTCCGGCCGCCGCACCTCGGCGTCCGGCTCCCTGGTCGACTTCGGCCTCTATTTCCTGCACAACGCGCAGGCGCTGATCGAGGGCGGACGCGGACCGTACTTCTACATCGCGAAGCTGGAGTCGAGCGACGAGGCCAAGCTGTGGGACGACGTGTTCTCCTTCAGCGAGGAGTACATCGGCATCCCGCACGGCACCATCCGCGCGACCGTGCTGATCGAGACGCTGCCTGCCGCGTTCGAGATGGACGAGATCCTGTACGAGCTGCGCGACCACTGCGCGGGCCTCAACGCCGGGCGCTGGGACTACATCTTCTCCATCATCAAGAACTACCGCGGCCGCGGCGCTCGCTTCGTGCTCCCCGACCGCGGCGAGGTCACGATGACGGTGCCGTTCATGCGGGCCTACACCGAGTTGCTGGTGCAGACATGCCACAAGCGCGGCGCCTTCGCGATCGGCGGCATGAGCGCGTTCATCCCCAATCGCCGCGACCCCGAGGTGACGGCACGCGCGGTGGAGAAGGTGTCGGCTGACAAGAAGCGCGAGGCCGGCGACGGCTTCGACGGCACCTGGGTCGCCCACCCGGACCTGATCCCGACGGCGCAGGCCGAGTTCGACGCCGTGCTCGGAGACCGCCCGAACCAGATCGACCGCCAGCGCGACGACGTGCACGTGGAGGCACGCGACCTGCTCGACCTGCACATCGGTCGCCCGATCACGGCGCAGGGCGTGCGGGACAACGTCTCGGTCGCCATCCGCTACCTGGAGGCCTGGCTGCGCGGGCTCGGCGCCGTCGCGATCGACAACCTTATGGAGGATGCCGCGACCGCGGAGATCAGCCGCTCCCAGGTGTGGCAGTGGATCCACCAGGACCGCACCACGCAGGACGGCACCCCCATCACGGTCGAGTACGTCGAAGGGCTGATCGGCGAGGTGCTGGACGAGGTCGAGCGACGCGAGGGCGACCGCTTCGACGACGCCGCCGAGATCTTCCGCGAGGTCGCCCTCCGCGAGGAGTTCCCGACCTTCCTCACCCTGGGCGCCTACAGCCGGTTCCTGGTCGACGAGGACTGACGACGCCGGGATGCCGCGGGCCGCGAGGTCCGCGGCATCCTCACGTCCCACCCGGCCCGCACGCTCCCTGCCGGGCGTAGCCTGGAGCCATGAGCGCCGTATGGAGCAGCATCGCCGAGGAGTTCCTGCACCTCTATCCGCGGGGGCGACGGCTGGTCGCGGTCGCCGGGGCCGACGCCGAGCGTTCGCGCGTGGCCGCGGATGGCCTGGCCGCCGCGCTCACCGCTGCCGGCCAGACCGTCGAGCGCGCACACACCGCGGACGGGGAGGAAGCCGCCCTCCGCGCCGACGTCGTGGCGCCGTTCCGCGCCACCGACAGCGACGCCGTGCTCCTCGTGTCCGGACCGGGCGCGATCGTGTCGCCGAGCGCACGCGGGATGTGGAACTACGTCCTCTGGCAGCTCGCCGGAGACGAGCCCCCGCACACCGCGGCGAACGCCCTGGTCGACGTGACCGATCCGGCCCATCCCACCCGGCGTTTCGCCGACTACTGCGCCGTCCCCTCCTCGTTCGAGACCTGAGTCGCCGCGCGGCGACTCAGTGGAACGACGCGGCGACCGAGTTGCGGTGGTAGTCGAACACGATGCTCGTGCGGGTCGATGCCACGCTGCTCTGAGCGGACAGGTGCTCGAGCACGAACTCGCGCATCTCCGACGAGTCGGCGACCGCGATGTGCAGGAGGAAGTCGTCGTCTCCGCCGAGGAAGAACACCTGGATCACCTGCGGCAGCGCGCGCACGCGATCCGCGAACTCCACGATGCTCTCCCGTCGGGCGGCCGGGCGCAGGCTGACGCCGATGATCGCCTGGAGTCCGGCGCCGAGCTCGCGTTCGTCGACGCTCGCATGGAACCCGGTGATGACCCCGCGCTCGATCAGCCCGCGCAGGCGTGCGTGCGCCGTTGACGGGGCGACTCCCAGCCGTCCGGCCAGCTCGGCGTTCGTCATCCTCCCGTCGGCGGTGAGGAGCTGCACGATCCGCGCGTCGGTGGGGTCGAGAGCAGGCGCCCGAACGCTGTTCGGCTCGGGCGACGCGGAGGCGGTGGTCATACGAAGCATTATTCAGGATTCGGACTCGCACCGAAGAGTCTTCATCGAATCTGTCGATGTCTCGACGTTTCTGCGATCCTTGTCTGCACCCTGCGCCCCCGAGACCTGGAGGATCGATGAAGATCGGCGTCCCGACCGAAGTCAAGAACAACGAGAACCGCGTCGCCCTCACCCCGGCCGGGGCCGATCGGCTCGTGCGGGAAGGCCACCGGGTGCTCGTGCAGTCGGGAGCCGGCGTCGGGTCGAGCATCGATGACGACGCGTACCGCGCGGCCGGTGCGGAGATCGTCGCGACCGCCGCCGACGCGTGGGGCGAGGCCGACCTTCTCATCAAAGTCAAGGAGCCCGTGGCCGAGGAGTACGGCTTCCTCCGCCCCGACCTCACGCTCTTCACCTACCTCCACCTCGCGGCCGACCGCCCGCTGACCGAGGCGCTCGTGGCGGCCGGCACGACCGCCGTCGCCTACGAGACCGTGCAGCTGCCGGATCGCACGCTGCCCCTGCTCGTGCCGATGAGCGAGATCGCCGGTCGCCTCTCCGTCGTCATGGGGTCCCACTCGCTGCTGCGTTCGCAGGGCGGCCGCGGCATGCTGCTGGGCGGCATCGCCGCCACCCCGCGGGCCAAGACCGTGGTGATCGGCGGCGGCGTCGCGGGCGAGCACGCCGCCGCGAACGCGCTCGGACTCGGGTCGAAGGTCACCGTCGTCGACGTGGCGCTCCCCCGCCTGCGCGAGCTCGAGCACCGCTACGGCGGCGCCCTGGAGACGCGCGCGTCGAGCCGGTACGACATCGCCGAGGAGCTGACGACGGCGGACCTCGTGATCGGCTCGGTCCTCATCCCCGGCGCCGCGGCCCCCAAGCTGGTGACCGACGACATGGTCGCGGCGATGAAGCCGGGGTCCGTGCTCGTCGACATCGCGATCGACCAGGGCGGCTGCTTCGAGGGCTCCCGTCCGACCACGCACGACGACCCGACCTTCGCGGTGCACGACTCGATCTACTACTGCGTCGCGAACATGCCGGGAGCCGTGCCGACGACCGCGACCCGGGCGCTCACGAACGCCACCCTCCCCTACGTCTCGGCGATCGCGGCCAAGGGCTGGGAGCGGGCGGCCTCCGACGACGCTGCCCTCGCGAAGGGCCTCAACGTGCAGGGGGGACGCATCACGCTGGACGCCGTCGCCCAGGCGCACGGCCTCTCCACCGACTGACCTGTCGAACCCGAAAGAACCTCGGATCTTGGCGGCATCCCACACCTCCCCCGCCGTATCGACCCGAGTACGCTCGTAACCGTGACCGAACGCGCTCCTCTCTCCCGCAAGCTGTCCGCCATCGCCGAGTCCGCGACCCTCAAGGTCGATGCCAAGGCCAAGGCCCTCAAGGCCGAGGGCAAGCCCGTCATCTCGTATGCCGCGGGCGAGCCCGACTTCGCCACGCCGCAGTTCATCGTCGATGCGGCGGCCGAGGCGCTGGCCGACCCCGCGAGCTACCGGTACACCCCCGCTCCCGGACTGCCGGCGCTGCGCGAGGCGGTCGCCGCCAAGACGCTCCGCGACTCCGGCCTCGAGGTCTCCCCCGGTCAGGTCATCGTCACCAACGGCGGGAAGCAGTCGGTGTACCAGGCGTTCCAGGCGGTCGTGAACCCCGGCGACGAGGTGCTGCTGCCGGCTCCGTACTGGACGACCTACCCGGAGGCGATCCGTCTCGCCGACGGCACCCCGGTCGAGGTCTTCGCCGGCGCCGACCAGGAGTACAAGGTGACCGTCGAGCAGCTCGAGGCGGCGCGCACCGATCGTACGACGGTCCTCGTGTTCGTGTCGCCGTCGAACCCCACCGGCTCCGTGTACACCGCCGAGGAGACGAAGGCCATCGGCGAGTGGGCGGTGGAGCACGGCATCTGGATCATCAGCGACGAGATCTACCAGAACCTCACCTACGAGGGCGTGAAGGCGACCTCGATCGTGGAGGCCGTGCCGGAGGCTGCGAACCAGACGATCCTCGTCAACGGGGTCGCCAAGACCTACGCGATGACCGGCTGGCGTGTGGGCTGGATGGTGGGTCCGGCCGACGCCATCAAGATCGCCGGGAACCTGCAGTCGCACCTCACGAGCAACGTGAACAACGTCGCGCAGAAGGCGGCGATCGCGGCGCTCAACGGTCCGCAGGACGAGGCCGAGAAGATGCGCGAGGCCTTCGACCGCCGCCGCCAGCTCATCGTGTCGGAACTGTCCAAGATCGACGGACTCGTGGTCCCGAACCCGCTCGGCGCGTTCTACGTCTACCCCGACGTTCAGGGCCTGCTCGGTCGCACCTGGGGCGGCGTGACCCCGACCACCTCGCTGGAGCTCGCCGACCTCATCCTCGACCAGGCCGAGGTCGCCGTCGTCCCCGGTGAAGCGTTCGGTCCGTCGGGCTACATCCGCATGTCGTACGCGCTCGGCGACGACCAGCTCCTCGAGGGCGTGCAGCGCCTGCAGCGTCTGTTCTCCTCCTGACCCGAGACCCCGCTTTAGCGCCGAGACCCCCTCGTACCTGCGCAGGTACGAGGGGGTCTCGGCGTGAATCCGGGGTCTCGGGTCAGTCAGTCCTCGGGGTGGAAGCCGATCAGCCAGCGGACGCCGTACCGATCGACGAGGGTGCCGTCGACGTCTCCCCACGGGCGCTGCTGCAGCGGGTCGATCACGCGGCCGCCGGAGGCGAGGCGGTCGTACCAGCGGGTGAGCGTCCCCGGGGCGGCGGTGCCGAGGAGCGAGAGGAACATCCCGCTCATCTGGACCGCGTCGTCATCGGCTCCCGCGTCGGCCCCGGCGAGCTCGACCAGCCCGCTGAGCTGTCCGTGCGCGACCGCATCGCCCGGGCCGTCGTGACGACCGGCGCTCGCGTAGTCCATCAGCTGGAGCTCGCCGCCGAAGACGTCGCGGTAGTGGCCGAGCGCTTCTGCGGCATTGCCGGGGAACAGCAGGTACGGGATCAGTCCGCTCATCCCGCGAGCGTAGTCCGCCGTGGCCCCGGTCACCACCCGCCGGAGACGCCGAACGGCCGCCACCCGGAGGCGACGGCCGTTCGTGCGGACGGGTCAGGAGACGGGGATCACCGCGTAGAGGATCCAGGTCAACGCGAAGCCGGTCACGCCGAGCACCGTCGTGAGCGGCGTCCAGGTGCGCAGACCGTCCTTCACCGAGAGGCCGAGGTACCGCGTGACCACCCAGAAGCCCGAGTCGTTCACGTGGCTGAGGCCGAGGCCGCCGTAGCCGATCGCGACCGCGAGCAGCGCGGTGTGCACGGTGTCGAGCCCCATCGCGGAGACCGACGGCAGCAGGAGCCCCGCGGTGGTGGCGATCGCGACGGTCGCGGATCCCTGGGCGGCACGCATGATGAGGGAGATGAGGAAGGCCGCGAGCAGCAGGGGCATGCCGCTGGAGGCGAGCACCTCGGCGACCGCTCCACCGATCCCGGTCTCCGTGAGGATACGCCCGAAGGCACCACCGGCACCCGTCACGAGGATGATGACGGCGGCGGCCGGCAGCGCCGACTCCATGACCTCGCCGAGGTGGGCGGCCGACCAGCCGCGACGCACGCCGAGCAGGTACATCGCGGCGGCGATCGCGACCATGAGGGCGAAGATCGGCTGGCCGACCATGCTGAGGAATCCGTTCCAGAACGTCCCGGCCTCGAACAGCGGCGCCACGGCGGTGCCGAGCATGATGAGCACGAGCGGCAGGAGGATGAGGCCGAGGACGGTGCCGGCGCCCGGCGCCTTCTCGCCCTCGCCGAGTCCGCCGGTGAGCGTCGACTTCTCCGTGCCGAAGTTGTCGTACATCTCCTTCGTGGCCGCGAGCATCGCGAACTCGCGGGTGTTGATCCACTTCGCCACCAGGTAGGACAGCACGCCGAGCGGCACGGAGATCGCGAGGGAGAAGATCGTCACCCAGCCGATGTCGGCCCCGAGGATCGCGGAACCGCCGACGATGCCCGGGTGCGGGGGCACCGCGACGTGCACCGCGAGCATGATGCCCGCGACCGGCAGGCCGAACTTGATCGGGTTGAGACCGGCCACCTTCGAGAAGGCGAACACGATGGGGATGAGGATGATGAAGCCGGCATCGAAGAACACCGGGATCGCCAGGATGCCGGCGGCGATGACGAGCGCGATGCCGACGCGCTTCGGGCCCAGCCAGCTGGTGAAGCGTCCGGCGAGCGACTCGGCGCCGCCGGACAGCTCGATGATCTTGCCGAGCATCGAGCCGAGGGCGACGAGCACGGCCACCGAGCCGAGGGTGCCGCCGACACCGGCGATGATCGCCTGGATGACGCCGAGCTGCTCGGGGGTGTCGCCGTCGGCGGGGATCGTGGTCAGCGGTAGACCTGCCGCGATGCCGACGATGATCGACACGAGGATGAGGGCGTAGAACGCCTGCATCTTGAACCGGATGATGAGCAGGAGCAGCAGGCCGAGGCCCGCCAGGCCGATCAGGATGAGGATCGGAAGAGGAAGCATCTCTGGATCTCTTCTTTCAGTGAGGGCGCGACGTCGCGCTCAGGACAGTCGTTCGGGTGCGACGACGCGGATGACGGCGGAGTCGTCCAGGGCCCCGAGGCCCTGCGCTTCGCCGAGGAGGAACAGCTGCTCGGCCGCGGCAGCGACCGGCGTGGACAGGTGCGCACGGCGGGCGGCGTCGCCGACGATGCCGAGGTCCTTGACGAAGATGTCGAGGCGGCTGAGCACCTCGGCGCCGTCCTCGTCGTAGGCCTGCAGGGCGCGCGGACCGCGGTTGCCGAGCATGAAGGAGTTCGCGGCACCGGCCGTCAGCGCGTCCAGTGTGCGGGCGCGATCCAGTCCGAGGGCGTCGGCGAGCGCGAGCGCCTCCGCGGCCGCGGCGATGTGCACGCCGCAGAGGAGCTGATTGACGGTCTTCAGCGCCTGGCCGTCCCCGGGCTTGTCGCCGACGATGGACAGCGTCGAGGCGAGCTGGTCGAGCACGGGCCGCGCGGTCTCCAGAGCGGTCGGGGTGGCGCCGACGACGATGAGGAGGTCGCCCTCCCCGGCACGGACCGGCCCTCCGGACAGCGGAGCGTCGACGAGCTGCGCACCGTGCGCGGCGAGCTGGGCGGCGATGGCATCGATGCCGTCCGTGCCCACCGTGCTGGTGAGGATCACGACCGCGCCGTCCGCGAGGTGCGGGGCGAGCCCGTCCTCGCCGAAGAGCAGCGCCTCGAGCTGCGCGCCGGTCCGGACGGCGACCAGCACCGCGTCGGCACCGTCCACGGCGTCGGCTGCGGACGCCGCCGGCGTGACACCCGCCTCTGCGGCGAGGGCGACGCGTTCGGCAGCGATGTCGAAGCCACGCACCGCGAAGCGCTCGGCGAGGCGGGTGGCCATCGGCAGCCCCATGGCGCCGAGTCCGATGACAGCGACGGTGGATGTCATGAGTGTCCTTCCGGGTTGTTTCCATCGTCGCCTGCGAGCGTGGCGACGACCGTGACGAGGGAGTCCGCGTCGCCGACGTTGCCGGCGAACACGACGTACGGGATACCGACGGCAGGGCCGGTCTCCGGCTGCCACAGCGACACGAGGCCGGGCAGCATGGGACCGAGCACGGTGGCCCGGCGGATCTCGAGGGCCTCGCTCGCGACATCGCTGGAGGTGATCCCGCCCTTCGCGATGACGAAGCGGGGCGGAGCGATGGCGAGGACCCGACGCACGAGCTCGACCACGCCGCCGGAGATGCGGCGGGCGATCGCCAGGCTCTCGTCGCCGTCGGCACCCGTGACGAGTTCGCGGGTGGTGTGCACGATCACGGTCCCCGTAGCGAGCGCTTCGGCGACGGCGTGCGCCTGCGTCTCGAGGTGGATCTCGCGCTCGGAGCCGATGAGGGCACGCACCTCGAGTTCGATCGTGCGGGTGTTCGGCCGGGCCGCTGTGAGAGCTTCGAGCTGAGCGGTGGTGAGCGGCACGTGGCTGCCGACGACCACGAGGCCACCGCGATCATGCGCGAAGGGGATGTCCTCCGCGCGCACCGGCTCGGCGATCTCCTGTCCGATGTGCGCGCGCACGTAGGGCGGGCCGACTCGGAGGAGCACGTCGCGGTCCCGCAAGCGGTGCAGCGCGAGCGCGACGACGCGCATGTCCGATTCCTCGACCACGTCGACCACCACGACCGTGCCGTCGGTCAGTCCCTCGAGGAAGCCGGCCACGGCGTCCACCCCGGCGCGGATGGTGCGGATGTCGAGACCCGCGACCGCGGACGCCGGGATGCGTCCGCCGGTCTTCTCGGCGACCCACTCGCGCAGGTCGGAAGAGCCGTAGCCGAAGGTCGCGTCCGCCGCGAAAGGCGTCTCGCCGACCGGGGTGGCCTCGCCGTCGGTCACCCAGTAGTGCACGGAGTCGACCGTGATGCGCCCGGCGTCGGGGAACGCGGGGACGAGCAGGGTCAGTGCGGGGGTGCGACCGGAGCGGGAGCCGATCTCCGCGGAGAGGACGTCGGTCTCGAGCGGGAAGTGGCCGCGCAGCGTCGAGTCGCCCCGGGACACGAACGTCACGCGCCGCCCCTGGGCCTCGGCGGCGGCGAGGGCCACGTCGACGATCTCGCGGTTGCGGGCGGCCGCGGCCTCCTCGTCGAGGGACCGGGTGTTCGTGAGCACATAGACGGCGGCGGCGCCGGTCGCGAGCGCCTCGTCCAGGTCTGCGCGCTCCCATCGGGTGAGGACCGGGAGGTTCGCGACCGACTGCGTGCCGGTCGGGTCGTCGTCGAGGACGAGGAGCACGGCGGCGGGGTCGACCTCGGTGCGGACGTCGGCCGCGGTGACGGCGACGGGTGCAGGCAGGGGGGCCAGCAGGTCGTCGATGTGCACACGAACTCCTTCGTTCCGGAAGATGGCCCGTGGTGGGGGCCACGGGCCAGGGGAATCTGCATCGCTATCCGATATCAGATAACGACGAGCGTACCTCACGATCACCGTCCTTCCAAACCGACGGAGAGCGTGCTGCTCAGCGCCCGTGGACGTAGCGCAGCAGGTCGTCGCGGGTCTGGCGCATGTGGCTGCGCATGGCCTGGCGGGCAGCCGCGCCGGACCCGGTCCGCATCGCCTCCAGCACCGCCGCGTGCTCCGCCAGCGCGTGCTCCCGGATGTCCGGGATGGCACTCGTCTCGCTGCGGGTGGCCTGCAGCATCGTCGTCAGCGGACGCATCGAGGCCACGAGGATGCGGTTCTCCGCCGCGCGGATGATCACGTCGTGGAAGGCGAGGTCGGCGGCCACGAAGGCGTCCACGTCGGCCCGCTCGTGCGCCGCCTGCATCTCCTCGAGGAGCGCGGCCATCTCGGCGAGGTGCTCCTCGGTGCGGCGCCCCGCCGCGAACTCCGCCGCCCCGGTCTCGAACATCATGCGCATCTCGAGCATCTCCAGCGACGAGCGCTCTCGGGCGCCTGCGCTCTGGGCGTGCCGGACGACCGCGTCGAGGCCCGTCCACTCGTCGGTCGGCGCGATGCGGTGTCGGGTGCCGGGCACCGCGACGATCACGCCCTGCGCCTGCAGGAGGCGGACGCCCTCGCGCATCGTGAGGCGGGAGACCCCGAACTGCTCCGCGAGCTCCCCCTCGGGCGGCAGCGGCTGTCCGGCTTCGAGCCGACCCGTGATGATGGCGTCGAGCAGTCCGTCCACGACGGCCTGCGTCCGCGACACCCGCTCGAGCTTCGTCACAGGTCGACGCCCACCAGAACGGGTTCCGGCTGCAGCACCAGACCGAACTCGGCGTGCACGCGGTGCTGGATGAAACGGGCGAGCTCGGCGACCTCGGCCGCCGTGGCGCCGCCCCGGTTGGTCAGGGCCAGGGCGTGCTTGGTCGAGACGGACGCCCGCGAGCGGGGCAGCTTGAACCCCTTGCGGATGCCGGCCTGCTCGATCAGCCAGGCGGCGCTCACCTTCACGTCCGGGGCCTCGGTCTTCGTCGGCGGCACGTGTCCGTCGTAGGAGGCGAGGGGGATGACGGTCACGGCGTCGAGGTCGGGGGCGACCGGCCAGCGCGGGCACTCCGGCGGAAGGGACCGGGCCTGGGCGGCCGTGACGATCGCGTTCTGGAAGAAGGAGCCGACCCCGTGCGTGTCCGGGTCGTCGGCATCGAGCAGCATGCCCTTCGATGCGCGCGTGGCGAGGATGCGCTCCCGGACCCATACCAGCGGCACCGGGGTGTCGTCGGTCAGGCCGAGAGCGCGTCGCAGCTGCTCACCGCGGACCACGCGTTCGCGGGCGACGAGGAGATCGACCGTGAGGGACAGGATCACGGCCCGGCGCTGCGGCTCGCTCCCGTGATGGTGCTTGAGCACCGAGGTGCGGAATCCGAGCCCGAGCTCGGTCGCCGGAACAGTGGAGATCTCGCCGGAACCCTCATCGATCAGCTCGACCTCGACCAGGGTCTCCTGGATCTCCTGCCCGTAGGCGCCGATGTTCTGCACGGGCGCAGCGCCGACCGTGCCGGGGATGCCGCTCATGGCCTCGAGTCCGGCATAGCCCCGCTCGACCGCGTACGACACCAGATCGTCCCAGCCGTGTCCGGCCTGCGCGCGCAGGCGGATGCGGCCGGCATGCGGCGACGGGAGCTCTTCGATCCCGCTCGTGCGGATGCGGATGACGGTGCCCTCGAACGGCTCGTCGCCGACGAAGAGATTCGAACCCCCGCCGAGTACCAGCCAGGGGTCGCCCTCCGCCCAGGTCTCCCGGAGGACCGCGACGAGCTCCGCCGTCGTCGTCGCCTCGCGCATGCGCGCGGGGGCGGCGCCGGTGCGGAGCGTCGTGAGCTCGGCCAGCCGGATCGGCTCGACGTCGCTCATCGGACGGCGACGCGCAGCTGCGCCTTGACGAGCACGGTGGTGTCGCCGGTCGTGACCTTGAGGTCGATGCGCGCGGACTCATCGTCCACCGCGCCGACCGTCGCGACGACGTGCACGTCGGCGCCGGTCTCGGGGTCGACCACCACGGGCTTCGTGAAGCGCACACCGTAGTCGAGGATCCGGGTCTGCGGGTCGAGCGCGGCCACGACCACAGAGGAGGCGATGCCCATGGTCAGCATGCCGTGCGCGAGCACGCCGGGCAGACCCACGGCGGCGGCGACGTCGTCGCGATAGTGGATCGGGTTGAAGTCTCCAGAAGCCCCGGCGTAGCGGACGAGCGACTCCCTCGTCAGGTGCACGGTGCGCTCGGCGAGCACGTCTCCCACGGTGAACGCGCTCATGCGGTCTCCCCCTCGGCGCCGACGAGGAGCACGCTGGTGGCGGTGACGACGTGCGCGCCCCCGTCGTCGGTGATCTCGGCCTCGCTCGTGATCATGGCGTTGCCGCCCATCATGCGGATGCCGGTGACGCGCAGCTGCGCCGTCAGCTCGGCTCCCGCGACGATCGGCCTGGTGTAGCGGAACCGCTGCTCGGCGTGGATGGTGCGCGCCAAGACGATGCCGGAATCCGGCTCGGCCAGCAGCTGCTGCAGCGTGAGGTCCTGCAGGACCATCGCGAAGGTCGGCGGCGCGACGACATCGGCGAAGCCGGCCGCACGGGCAGCCTCGACGTCGGTGTGCTGCGGGGCGTCGGCGAATACGGCGCGCGCGAACTCGCGCACCTTCTCCCGCCCGACGAGGTAGGGGGCGGTCGGCGGGAACTCCCGGCCGACAAGTTCTTGGTTCACTGCCACCCGTCGATCCTACCGAGGCACGCCGACAGTCCGGTCCGGGCGGGGCCGGCGGAAACCCGGACGATATGCGGCATCGCGAGACCCGGCCGGCCTCACCCCTGGGAGCGAACCACCATGTTCAGCGTCATCCGACTCGGAACGACCTTCACCCGTGACGTGTGAACGACCTCACCAGCCCGGTCGAGTGCGCGCTTCCGGACGACGATGAGCGGATCGTGCTCCGGACGGGCCAGCCACTCCGCGGTCTGCGCGGTCGTGAAGCCGACGTCGATCTCGCGGTACATCTCCGAGAACTCAACGCCGTACACGTCGCGGAGCACCTGATACGTGGAGGTGTCGTGGTCGATGTGCCGATCGAAATCCGGGAAGCGCGTCAGAGAATACCGGCTGTCGTCGATGGAGAGCGGGATGCCGTCGAGAGCGAAGACCCGCACCAACCGGAACACCGGGTCGCCGACGGGGACGCCGAGGCGGCGCGCGCGCTTCTCGTCGGCGGGGGTCGTCTCGGCGCGCATGATCCGTCGGGACTTGACCCCGTCTGCCACCACGGTGTCCGCGAAGCCACCGAGGGTCATGGCGCCGATCACCTCGCGTCGCGGAGCGACGAAGGTCCCACGGCCCTGCTGTCGACGCACGATGCCGAGGCCCTCGAGGTCGGCCACCGCCCGCCGCACGGTGATCCGGCTGACACCGAAGCGCTCGCACAGCTCGGGTTCGGACGGAAGCCGCTCGCCTTCGGCATAGGTCCCGGCGTCGATCTCCCGCATCAGCAGGCTTCGCACCTGTTCGTGCAGCGGGGTCGAACCGACGGCTGACGACAGCTGAGTCACGTCGGAGTCCTCCTCTACGGCGCCGGGTATCGTCGCAGCATCTGCGCGCGTGCGTCGTCCCCCGCATGCACAGGGTATCCGAACGCCCCGCGCAACGTGCAGGCGAGCGCTCCGCTGACGGCGGCGATATCGAGACATCCGGCGAGATCGGCCCCGCCCGCCCGCGCCGCGAGGAACCCGGTGAGGAAGGCGTCCCCGGCACCGAGCGCATCGACGGCGTCGACCTCGCGGATACCGGTGCGCCGCACGGAAGTGGCCTCGAAGCCCACAGAGCCGCGGGCACCCCGCGTCACCACGGCCGACCCCATACCGCAGGCCACGGCGAAGCGGCCGAGGGCGTCGATCTCGGAATCACTGCGGTGGCCGCCGGAGAAGAACCCCACGTCGACGTGCGGAGCTGTCGCCCGGATCATATCCGGCGACGCGTCGTCGGAATAGTCGTACGACACGCGGCTCCCCCGTTCCGCGATGGCCGGAAGCTCCGGCTCCAACGACGAGTAGACCGAGGTGTGCACGCGGTCGAAGCCGGAGAGGTACTCGTGATCGGCCTCGCTCAGACGCAGCCGCAGCTCGGCCTGGACTCCCCCGCGGTTCGAGGCGACGAAGCGCCGGTCGCCGTCCTCGTCCAACGCGACGAAAGCCATGCCGTTCGCGCCACGCACGCGTCTGATGCGGGCGCCGTCCACTCCGACCTCGTCGAGGACGCCCCGCACGTGGTCCGCGAAACGGTCGTCTCCCATGATCCCGACGAATCCGGCTGTGCCGCCGAAGAAGAGCCGGCTGTACGCGGCGACGTTCAGGGCGTTGCCCCCGGGGTAGGCCAGGTCCTCATGCAGATAGCAGTCGAGCACGTTGTCCCCGACGCCGACCAGCGAGGGCGGTGGGACCGCGGCGAGCGCATCCCGGAGCTGATCCGTATCCATCGTCATCCCTTCACACTCCCCGCCGCGACGCCGGCGACGAAGTACCGCTGCAGCGCGAGGAACACCACCACGATGGGCAGGGCCGCGATGGTCAATCCTGCCAGGAGCACACCCCACTCCGTGGAGAGGGAGTCGCGGAACGACATGAGTCCCGCGGGGATGGTGCGGAGCGCATCAGCGTCGATGTAGACGATCGCGAAGAGGAACTCATTCCAGGCGAAGTAACCGGTGAGGACGGCGGCGGTCGTCAGCACGGACGCGCTCAGCGGCAGGTAGACGTGCCGGAAGACGCCGAACGAGCGGCAGCCATCGATGGTCGCGGCGTCCTCGAGCTCGCGGGGGATGCCGAGGAAGACCGAACGGATGAGCAGGATCGCCATCGGCAGACGGAACGCCACATAAGGGAGGATCATCGCCCAGTAGGTGTTCAGCAGTCCCATCGTGTCGAGAAGGCGGTAGAGCGGGATGAGGCTCACCTGCGGTGCCACCACCAGCCCGCCCATCGCCACGATCAGCACGACGTTCGCCACGCGGCTCGACAGCCTCACCATGCCGTAGGCGCACAGTGCCGCGAGTGCGACGGTCGCGGCGGTGGAGATGACCGTCACGATGACGGAGTTGAGGAAGTAGTCGGAGATCCCGCGATCCCAGGCGGCGGCATAGTTCTGGACGAGCCAGACCGACGGCAGCCCCCACGGATCGGCGAAGATCTCGGATGAGGACTTGAACGAAGAGATCACCATCCAGAGCAGGGGGTAGGCGATCACGACAGCGTAGACGGCCAGGATCACCTGGACCGGGGCACGGCGGATACGCTCCGCCGGACGAAGCCGGGTACTGCTCATGTCATTGCCTCCCGCTTCGGAACGAGACCATCTGCACGACGGACAGCACGAGCGTGATCACGAAGATCAGGCTCGCGATGGCCGAGGCGTAGCCCATCTCGTTCTGGAAGAAACCCTGGTTGTACATGTAGGTCGCGAGGACCTGGGTGGTGTTTCCCGGACCGCCCTTGGTCAGGATGTAAGGCTCGTTGAACACCGTGAAAGCGCCGGAGACGGTGAGGATCATCGCGACGAAGATCATCTCCTTGGCCTGCGGGACGGTGATGCTGAAGAACTGGCGAATCCGTCCGGCGCCGTCCAGCGACGCGGCTTCGTAGTATTCCTCCGGGATCTGCTGCAGTGCGACGACGTAGAGCATGCAGACGTAGCCGATGCTCTGCCACTGGGAGACGCCGATGACCGCTCCCATCGCCGTGTCGACATCGGCGAGCCACGCCGTCTGCAGGCTGCCGAGTCCGATCGCCTCCAGCAGAGCGTTGAGGAGTCCGCCGCGGGCGTTGTACACGAACGTGAACAGCAGCGCGATCACGGTCATCGAGATCACGGCGGGCAAGAAGTACACGCTGCGCAGGAATGCGCCCATGCGCGGACCGAGCAGCCGGGTCAGCCAGGCGGCGATCACGAGGGCACCACCCACCTGGCACACGATCGAGACGATCGCGTACAGGATGTTGTTGCCCAGGGCCGTCGCGATGATCGGATCGCTGAGGAGCCGCGCGAAGTTGTCGAGGCCGACGAAGCGCATCTCACCGCTGCCGGCGCTGAAGGAGAAGAAGCCGAAGGCCGCATTGGCGACCAGCGGGTAGTACACGAACACCCCGATCAGGATGATCGCGGGAAGCACGTAGAGCAGGTTCGACCAGGCTCGAGAGCGTGTTCTCATCACGGTGTCTCTTCCGAAAGGTGGGAGGGGCCGCCGGCCGAGGATGCCGGCGGCCCCGGTGCGGATCAGGAGGCGTCGCGCACGCGCTTCGCGGCTTCCTGCACGGCGGCCATGACCCCCTCGGGGGTCTGCTGGCCGCTGAGCATCAGCTGAGTCTCGGACAGGTACGCCTGCACGATCTGCGGATCGTAGGCGTTGTCGAGCCAGGTCGTCATCGCCGAGGCGTCGACGATCCCCTGGGCGAGCTCCCGTGAGATCTCGGGCACGTCCGCCTCCTCGACCGCACCCTTGACCGGGCTCAGCTCGCCCGCGCGCTCCGCATAGGCGATGCCGCTCTGCTTGCTGAGCAGGAACTCGAGGAACCGCTGCGCCTCCTCGGGGTGCTTCGTGGTCTTCGAGATCGCGAAGCCCTCCGGAGCTCCGGTCAGCTCCGCCGGATCGCCCTTGCCGCCCTCGACCGCAGGGAAGTTGAACGTGCCGTACTCGAACTGCGCGTCGCCGAAGTACCCCACCTCGGCGCTCTGCATGTACATGATCGGCGCCTCCCCCGCGATCCAGGCGTTACGCGCGATCTCATGCCCGACGGCCGTGAGGTCGTCGTTCATGTACTCGGCGAGTTCCTGGAAGCGCTCCAGCGCCCGGACATACCCCTCGTCCGTGAACGCGCCGGTCGCCGGATCCTGATCCGCTGCGAACACCTCCGGATCGACGACACGCTGATTCAGCGTGCCGACGTAGTGCGCGATCGTCCACTGCTCCTGCGCGCCGTACTCGATCGGGGTCATGCCGGCGTCCTGGATCGTCTCCAGGACGTCGATGAACTCGTCCCACGTCGCCGGCGGCTCGAGACCCAGCTCCTCGAACACGTCTTTGTTGTAGAAGAACAGCTTCGACTGCATTCCCACTGGCAGACCGTAGGAGGTGCCGTCCACCTCGAAGGCTTCCAGCTGGCTCGGGTAGAAGCTGTCCCGGAAGTCCGTGTCCTCCTCGAGCCACGGCCCGAGATCGAGCAGGGCGTCGTTGGAGACGAGCTCGTCCACGAACGAGCCACTCCAGGTGAACAGGACGTCCGGAGCGTTGGCGGAGCCCGCGACGACCTTCACCTTGTCCTTGTAGGCGTCGTTGAGCACGCTCTCGACGGAGACCTTGATGTCGGGGTTCTCCTTCTCGAACTCCGCCACCATGTCGGTGTAGTACGAGTTCTTCGGCTCGTTGGGCCAGCGGTGGAAGAAGCTGATCTCCACCTGGCCGTCCGAGGCCTCGCTCTCGCCGCCGGCGCACGAGGCCAGGGGCAGGACGAGGGCGGCGGCGGCCGCAGCCGCCACGCCGATCCGGGCTGATGTTCGCATCGTTGCGATCCTTTCGTTCCTAGTACTCCATGCGCCACATGTAGCGGCGCACGCTGAGGGGGTGTCCTCGGTGGTCGGCGAGTGCATCCGCGTACGCGCGGAGCACGACGTTGAAGAGGAGGTGGGCGACGATGCCGCGCACCTCCGGAGCGACGACATCGAGGCCGAACTCCTGGGCGTCGATGACGAGCACCCGATCCGAGTGCTTCGTGACGAAGTCCACCGCGCGCTGCTCGACGGACCGAGTCTCATCGAGTCCGAGCAGCGCGATGAACGGCACATCCTCCTCGGTGATCTCGAAGGGGCCGTGGAAGTACTCGCCGGCGTGGATGGCGGCGGAGTGCACCCACTGCATCTCCTGCAGCAGGCAGATGGCGAACGAGTACGCGGAGCCGTAGTTGGAGCCTGCCGCCATCGTGTAGATGAGGGACTCGCGACGGTGGCGGTATCCCCAGGCATCGGCGGCTGCGGAGTGCGCTTCGCGCGCTGCCGGCACGAGGGTCGGCAACTGGGCGACGGCCTCGTCGACCGCACCGGCGATGCCGGCCTGTTCACGGTCGTCCAGGATCCCGGCCGCCAGGCGCAGCAGCAGCGCGGGGCCGACGTGGGCCTCGCTCTTCCCCTCGCCGTGCTGATACGCCACCACGTGCTCCGATGCCTCGGCGAGCGGCGACGTCGGGTCGAACGTGAAGGCGACCGTGAGCGCACCGCGCTCGCGTGCGTGCTTCGCCGCGGCGACCGTCTCCGGCGTGGTGCCGGAGTGCGAACAGAGCACGACGAGGGTGTCGGCGTCGACGCGCGACGAGGCGCGGCTGGTGAACTCGGCAGCATTGAGTGCGGTCGCCTCGAGCGACACCGCCTTGGTGCCGAACAGGTACTCGATGGGCTGCATGACGGCAAAGGAGCCGCCGCAGGCGGTGAGCACGACGCGCGAGATGGTGTCTCGGGTCGCGATCGCCTGGCGGGCCGCAGCGAGCTGGTTCTCGATAGCGGCGGAGTCGACGAACAGAGCGGTGGCAGACAAGATGGTCCCTTCTGATGACCTTCGATCAAACATCATGACTCGTTATATGACGTCATGTGATGACCGACGATAGCGAGCGCAGCACGGCCTGTAAAGAGGCGCGGCGAAAATCGTTCGCGGGAGTCAGGGAAAGGGACGGGTCCGGCGCGCTTCAGCGGTCGGCTCGCGCCGCAGGAACGGCGGCCGCGGCGTCAGCCGCGCCGACGCCCGCGGACGGCCTTGAGGGCCATCTGCACCGCGATCACGACGAGATACGCGGCGAAGAGGAGGTTGCCGACGGTCGGGTCGACGATGGTCGCCAGCCAGGCGCCGAGGGCCGTCGTGGTGCACGCCGAGACGCCGATGAGCAGCGCGGCGAGGAGATCGACGTTGCGGTTGCGGAGATTGCCGACCGTGCCGGAGAGCGCGGTCGGGATCATCATGAGCAGCGAGGTGCCCTTCGCGACGAGGTCGCTCGTGCCGAACGCGAGCATGAGCACCGGGACGACGATCACACCGCCGCCCACGCCGATGAGCCCGGCCAGGATGCCGGTTCCGATTCCCACGACCACCAGGGCGATCCCGGTGAGCCAGGTGAGCTCGAAGACGGCGTCGCGCGAGGGGATGACGAGGAAGAGGCTCACGATAACGACGACGAGGAAGCCGACGAACCCCCAGCGGAGGGCGGTCTGCGAGATCCGCGGGAGCAGGCGGGTGCCGATCTGCGCTCCGACCACGGCTCCGGCGGCGAGGATCAGCGCCGGGATCCAGGCGACGGAGCCCGACGCAGCGTAGGAGATGACCCCGACGGTCGCCGTCGGGACGATCGCCGCCAGCGAGGTCCCGGCCGCGAGCCGCTGGTCGAACGCGAGCAGCAGCACCAGCAGGGGGACGATGACCGTGCCGCCGCCGACGCCGAAGAGACCGGAGAGGAGGCCGGCGAGGAGGCCGATGCCGATGAACGTGGCGTAGGCGCGAGGCCCGCGCTTCAGGACCGTCGCATCGCTCACCGGACCAGCCTACTCCCGGCCTCTCCCCTCCTCGAATCGAGCGGGCTCAAACCTCCGAGTCCGCTTTGACGGGCACCGCGATGGACTCCGTGAGCGCCTGCTCGTACCGGCGCTGTCGGCGCCGCAGCCACAGCCCGCCGACGATGAGCAGCGCGAGGATGACGTAGGCGACTGCGGAGAACGGCTGCGCGATGAGCGTCGTCAGGTCGCCCTGGCTGAGCTGCAGCGCGCGCCGCAGCTGCTCCTCGCCCATCGGCCCGAGGATCATGCCCACCACCAGCGGCGCCACCGGGAACCCGTACCGCCGCAGGAAGTAGCCGAGGACGCCGATGATCAGCAGGATCAGGATGTCGACGACCGCGAAGTTCAGCGCGTACGCGCCGAAGGCGGCGAACAGGAGGATGCCCGCGTACAGGTACGGCCGCGGGATCTGCAGGAGCTTCACCCACATGCCCACGAGCGGCAGGTTCAGCACGAGCAGGATCACGTTGCCGATGTAGAGGCTCGCCACCAGTGCCCAGACGAGGTCAGCCTGTCCGGTGAACAGCTGCGGCCCGGGCTGCAGACCGTACGTCTGGAACGCGGTGAGGATGATCGCGGCCGTCGCCGTCGTCGGAAGTCCCAGCGTCAGCAGCGGCACGAGCACGCCCGCGGCCGCCGCGTTGTTCGCCGACTCCGGGCCCGCGACGCCTTCGATGGCCCCGCGGCCGAACTCGTCCTTGCGGCGCGAGAGCTTGCGCTCGGTGGCGTAGGACAGGAAGGTCGCCACGTCGGCACCGCCGGCCGGGATCGTGCCGATCGGGAAGCCGATGGCGGTGCCGCGGAGCCACGGCTTCCATGAGCGGCGCCAGTCGTCCTTCGTCATCCAGCTGCGCCACCCGCGCGACACGGGGATCACGTCGATCGCGCCGTGCCGCAGCCGGGCCGCGACGTACAGCGTCTCGCCGACCGCGAAGAGCCCCACGGCCACGAGCACCACGTCGATGCCGTCCGCCAGGGGCAGCAGGCCGAGCGTGTACCGCTGCTGGCCCGAGAGCCAGTCGGTGCCGACCAGGCCGAGGAACAAGCCGACGCCGAGCGACAGCAGGCCGCGCGGCACGGAGGACCCCATCAGCGCACCGACGGTGACGAAGGCTACGACGATGAGAGCCACGTAGTCGGCGGGCCCGAGGTTCACGGCGAACTGCGCGAGCACCGGTGCGAGCAGCGTCAGGCCTACGGTGGCGAGGGTCCCCGCGACGAACGACCCGAGCGCCGCGGTGGCCAGCGCCGCCGCGCCCCGCCCGAGCTTGGCCATCTTGTTGCCCTCGATCGCCGTCACGATCGACGACGACTCCCCCGGGGTGTTCAGCAGGATGCTCGTGGTCGACCCGCCGTACATGCCGCCGTAGTAGATCCCCGCGAACGTGATGAGCGCTGCGGCCGGTTCCAACGTGTAGGTGAGGGGAAGGAGCAGGGCGACGGTCATCGCCGGCCCGATCCCGGGGAGCACTCCAACGGCGGTGCCGATCAGCACGCCGAAGAAGGCGAACACGAGGTACTGGGGCTGCAGCGCGGTCGCGAACCCCTCGAGGAGCAAACTCCAGCTGTCCATCAGAACATCCTTCCCAGCCAACCGAGCGCCGGTCCCCAGGGGAGCGACAGCCCGAGCAGACCGCCGAACACGACCTGGACGACCAGCGCGAGGATGCTGCCGATGAGGAGCGCCATCCACCAGCGGCGGGCGCCGAGCGCCCACGCGACGCCGCCGAACAGCAGAGCCGCCGCCGGGGCCCAGCCGAGCGGCTCGATGAGGAGCAGATGAGCGACCACGAGCGCCGCGATCTTCACGAGCGTGAGCCAGTCGGTCGGCAGGCTCTGATCGACGTCCTCCCCCTCCTCGGGCACACCGCGGTGGCCGCGGAGGATGCTCACCACGACGGCGAGAGACGAGCCCAGAAGCAGCACCGAGACGAACAGCGGGAAGACCGTCGGCCCGACCTGGCCACCCGCGGGCACATGGATGGTGAACACACCGGCGAACGCGAACACGCCGAGAGCCACCATGAGCAGGGCGAAGACGAGCTCCCCCCGCGGCAGGGACGCGACGAGACGTGCGGACCGACGGGCGTCGGTCCGCACCTCCTCGCCGGGTCCGGAAGACCCGGTCGTCATCTCAGCCGACCAGCCCGATGTTCTGCAGCGTCGTGGTGACCTCGGCGATGTTGCCGTCGAGGAATTCGTCGAACTCCGCGCCGGTGAGGAACGCGTCCGCCCACCCTCGCGTCTCCAGCTCGTCCTTCCACGCGTCGGACGCCTCCAGCTCGGTGACGAGGCGCTCGAGTTCCGAGCGCTCGGCGTCGCTGATCCCACCCGGAGCGATCACGCCGCGCCAGTTGGTGAGCACGACGTCGTACCCGGACTCGGTGATCGTGTCGACGTCCGGCAGCTGCGTGACCGGCTCCTCCGACGAGACGGCGAGGGCCTTCATGGAGCCGGCCTCGATATGCTGCAGGAACTCGCCCACGCCGGAGATGCCGGCCGAGACCTTGCCTCCGAGGATCAGCGAGGTGGCCTCGCCGCCGCCCGAGTTGGGCGTGTAGTTCAGCTTCTCGGCGATCTCGGCGCCGTCGAGTCCCGCCTCCTCGAGCAGCAGCCCGGCGAGGATGTGATCGGCTCCCCCGGCGGAGCCGCCCGTGATCGTGACCTCCTGGCCCTTGTCCACGACATCCTCGACGAGGTCCTCCAGCGTGTCGTACTCCGAGTCCGCGGGGACGACCACGACGAGGGGCTCGTCCGTGAGTCGGGCGATCGGGGTCATGTCCTCGATGCGGACGGCGGAGGCGTTGGTCTCCACCGCGCCCACCATCACGAGGCCCATGACCATGAGGGTCGCCGGATCCTTCTCGTTGGCGAGCTGCGCGAGACCCACCGTGCCTCCCGCGCCGCCGACGTTGGTGACGGGCGCCGAACCGACGATGTCCTCCTGCGTGAGCAGCTGCGAGAGGGCGCGGCCGGTCTGGTCCCAGCCGCCGCCCGGGTCGGCGGGGACGACGATGTTGACGTCGGTGATGGCGGCCGCGTCGTCGCCGCCGTCGGAGCCGGCCGTTCCGCCGTCGGCGGTCGAGCACGAGGTGAGGACGAGGGCGGTCGCGGCGACTGCCGCGGCGAGGGTCCCGATGCGGGCGTGATTCATGGCGCTCCTCCTTGAGCGTTCGAGTGCAATCCGTCCACTGTCGAGGCGCCGATGCGCCCGCTCAAGCTTCGGAAACCATTGGTCGCGTTCCGTAACTATTGGTCGCGAACAGCTCCGGCGCCGGCTCGCGGCCCGTCCACCCACCCGGGAGAATGGATCCGTGGCCTCGAAGATGACGCTCCGTGTGCAGCTGCTCGCGCTGCAGGCGCTGATCGTGTTCCTGGTGACCCTCGGCACCGGCATCGCCGCCGGAGCGTTCCAGGAGAACGCGCTTCGCGAGGCCTACAAGGACCGCATGCAGGCGGTCGCCCAGTCCGTCGCCGCTCTCCCCGTCGTCCTCGATGCGTTCGACGACGAGGACCCGGCCGCTGCCATCCAGCCGGTCGCCGAGGTCATCCGCGAGGCCTCCGACCTCGCGTACGTCGTGGTCGCCAACGACGAGGGCATCCGGTACTCGCATCCGAACACCGACCGCATCGGCGAGCGGGTGTCCACCGACCCGTCGATCCCGCTCGGCGGCGAGATCTTCGTCGGCACGCAGACCGGCACGCTCGGGACCTCGTGGCGGGTGAAGGTGCCCATCCGCGACGAGGACGGTGCCGTCATCGGCACGGCCTCCGTCGGCATCCTGGAGTCCGAGCTGAACGAGGAGTTCACCAGCAACCTCGTGGGTCTCATCTCCGCCATGCTCGTGGCAGCGGTCCTCGGGGTCTTCGGGGCCGCGTGGGTGACGTCGTTCATCCGGCGACGCATCTACCGGCTCGAGCCGCACCAGATCGCGGCGCTGGTCAAGAACCAGGAGACGACCCTGCACGGGCTCAGCGAAGGCGTCGTCACCGTGGACGGCGGCGGTCGGATCACCCTGGTCAACGACGCGGCTGCGAGGTTCCTCGGCCGCGATGCCGCCGATCTCGACGGTGCTCCCGCCGACGAGGTGCTCGGCGCCGACCTCGCCACCGTGCTCCGGGAAGGCGAGGCCGCGGGCCGCCCCGTCATCGTCGGCTCGCATGTGCTCGTCGCCCGCAGCACCGCCTCCGGAGACGGATCCGCCGACGTGGGAGCGACGCTCCTGCTCCGCGACCACACCGAGCTGCACGACGTCGTCCGCCGGGTCGAGGCGGCCGACGCCATCATCGCCTTCCGGGAGCGGTACGGGTTGCCGAAGGGCTTGAGTGCGGAGACCCTGGAACGGGTCTCCGCCGCCCTCGCCGTCCGACCGGATGCCTCGGCGACCGAGATCGGGGATGACCTCGCCATCTCCCGCGTCAGCGCCCGTCGCTATCTCGAGCACCTCGCCGCCACCGGCCAGGCCGTGCGGTCCCTGGACTACTCGACCAAGGGGCGCCCCGGAGCGCGCTATCGGATCACCGATCCCCGCTGAACGACGAAGCCCGCCACCCCGAGAGGGGCGGCGGGCTTCGTGGGAGAGCGGTCCTTACTCGGACTTCTTCTCGACAGCGTCCTCGGCGGCGGCCTCAGCGGCCTCGCCCTCGGCCTGCGACTCGGCGCCGGCCTCGGCAGCCGTGTCGTCGGCAGCGGTCTCGTCCGCGGGAGCCTCGACGGCCTCCTCAGCGGGAGCCTCCTCGGCAGCGGGCTTCTCGTCCTTCGGAGCCGCGGCGGCCTTCTTGGTCGACTTCGCCTTCGGGGTGACGGGCTCGAGGACGAGCTCGATCACGGCCATGGGAGCGTTGTCGCCCTTGCGGTTGCCGACCTTGGTGATGCGGGTGTAGCCACCCTCGCGGTCCGCGACGAGCGGAGCGATCTCGTTGAACAGGACGTGCACGACTTCCTTGTCACCGATGACCGACAGCACGCGACGGCGGGCGTGCAGGTCCCCGCGCTTGGCGAAGGTGATGAGGCGCTCGGCGAGCGGACGCAGGCGCTTGGCCTTCGTCTCGGTCGTCTTGATCGACTTGTGGGTGTACAGCGCAGCCGCGAGGTTGGCAAGCAGCAGGCGCTCGTGGGCGGGGCCGCCTCCGAGGCGGGGACCCTTGGTGGGCTTGGGCATAATCGTCTAACTCCTGGTCAGAAAGGGTCGGGTATCAGAAGGACTCGTCTTCGCTGCCGCCGTAGAAGTGGGCGCCGTCGAAACCGGGCACCGAATCCTTGAGCGACAGACCGAGCGAGATGAGCTTGTCGCGCACCTCGTCGACCGACTTCTGGCCGAAATTGCGGATGTTCATGAGCTGCGTCTCCGACAGGGCGACGAGCTCAGAAACGGTGTTGATGCCCTCACGCTTCAGGCAGTTGTACGAGCGGACCGACAGGTCGAGGTCCTCGATCGGCATCGACAGCTCGCTGGAGTTCACAGCCTCCACCGGCGCCGGGCCGATCTCGATGCCCTCGGCCTCGACGTTCAGCTCGCGGGCGAGACCGAACAGCTCGGTGAGCGTCTTGGCGGCCGAAGCGACGGCGTCGCGCGGGCTGATCGCCGACTTGGTCTCGACGTCGAGGATGAGCTTGTCGAAGTCGGTACGCTCACCGGCACGGGTGGCGTCGACGCGGTAGCTGACCTTGAGCACGGGCGAGTAGATCGAGTCGATCGGGATCTGACCGGCCTCGGCGTACTCGTTGCGGTTCTGCGTCGCGGAGACGTAGCCACGGCCGCGCTCGATGGTGAGCTCGAGCTCGAACTTGGCGGTGTCGTTGAGCGTCGCGATGACGAGCTCGGGGTTGTGCACCTCGACACCGGCCGGAGCCGAGATGTCGGCGGCGGTCACTTCACCGGCACCGGTCTTGCGGAGGTACGCGGTGATGGGCTCGTCGCGCTCGCTGGAGACCACCAGCTGCTTGATGTTGAGGATGATCTCGGTGACATCCTCCTTCACGCCGGGGATCGTGCTGAACTCGTGCAGCACACCGTCGATGCGGACGCTGGTGACAGCGGCGCCGGGGATCGACGACAGCAGGCTGCGACGCAGCGCGTTGCCGATCGTGTAGCCGAAGCCGGGCTCCATAGGCTCGATGATGAACCGGCTCCGGTTCTCGACGATCTTTTCCTCGGTCAGTGTGGGACGCTGTGCAATAAGCACTCTGTGTTCCTTTCGATCACATGCCCGCTATATGACATGTGGTGGGGTGAGGTCTTGAGTTGTGGAAGTCGATGCCCCACGCGGGGCGCCGAGCCGCTCGACCCGAAGGACGAGCGGCTCGGCACACGCATCAGACGCGGCGGCGCTTCGGCGGACGGCAGCCGTTGTGCGCCTGCGGGGTGACGTCCTGGATCGAACCCACCTCGAGGCCGGCGGCCTGCAGCGAGCGGATCGCGGTCTCGCGGCCGGAGCCCGGACCCTTCACGAGGACGTCGACCTTCTTCACGCCATGCTCAGCGGCCTGGCGGGCAGCGGACTCCGCTGCCATGCCTGCGGCGTAGGGGGTCGACTTGCGGGAGCCCTTGAAGCCCACGCCACCCGACGAAGCCCAGGCGATGACGGCGCCGGACGGGTCGGTGATCGAAACGATGGTGTTGTTGAACGTCGACTTGATGTGGGCCTGGCCCAGCGCGATGTTCTTCTTCTCCTTGCGGCGCGGCTTGCGCGCGGCGGCCTTGGGTGCAGCCATGAAAGTGTTCTCCTAGTCCCTGGCCGCTGCTTAGCGGGCCTTCTTCTTGCCGGCGACGGTGCGCTTCGGGCCCTTGCGGGTACGGGCGTTGGTCTTGGTGCGCTGACCGCGGACCGGAAGGCCACGACGGTGGCGGAGGCCCTCGTAGGAGCCGATCTCGACCTTGCGGCGGATGTCTGCGGCGACCTCGCGGCGCAGGTCACCCTCCACCTTGTAGTTGCCTTCGATGTAGTCGCGGAGGGCGATGAGCTGGTCATCGCTGAGGTCCTTCACGCGGATGCTCTCGTCGATGTCGGTCGCCTTGAGGATCTCGACCGAGCGGGTACGGCCGACGCCGTAGATGTAGGTAAGGGCGATCACCACGCGCTTGTCGCGCGGGATGTCAACGCCGGCAAGACGTGCCATGCGGTTCTCCTGGGTGTTGTGGAGGTGTGGAGCAGGATCGGTGCCCGGGCCTCCGCCCCGAGGTGTCCCCCGCTTCCGCGGGTTCTGATCCTGCCGTTTCGTATTGAGTTATGAGATTGCGAGAGCGGCGCTCACGCAGCGGGGGCTCAGCCCTGGCGCTGCTTGTGGCGCGGGTTGCTCTTGCAGATCACCATCACGCGGCCGTGGCGGCGGATCACCTTGCAGTGGTCGCAGATCGGCTTGACGCTGGGGTTGACCTTCATGATGTTTCCTGTTCGCTGTCTTCGTGCTGCCCGATGTCCGACCTCCGAGACCGGGGTCCCTGAGCCCGTCGAAGGGCAGCCGTTACTTCTCGACCGATCAGCGGTAGCGGTAGACGATGCGGCCGCGGGTCAGGTCGTAGGGGCTGAGCTCCACGACCACACGGTCCTCGGGGATGATACGGATGTAGTTCTGCCGCATCTTTCCGGAGATCGTTGCCAGGACCTTGTGTCCGTTGCTGAGCTCAACGCGGAACATCGCGTTGGGAAGAGCCTCGGAGATCACGCCCTCGATCTCGATGACACCGTCTTTCTTAGCCATAGCCTCGCTGACGCTTCTGCAGATCGGTCGATCTGCGGTGGGTGGGTGGTGTGCGGTACCGGGCCGGATCGGACACGCCGAACGCATGGCACAAGGCACCAAAGATCTATGTTATCCGACGACGCCCCATCCGGCAACTTGGCCGAATGGGGCGTCGAGCGGGTGAGCGGGTCTCAGCCGAGCAGGTCGGTGAACCGCTTCATGTCTTCCTGGTTCTGGAGGTCGAGCCGCTCGCCGTCGATCTCGACGGTCGGCGTGCCCTGGATGTCGTTGGCCTTCGCCTGCGCGGCACCGAACTTGCGGTACGTCTCGTCCGTGATGCAGGACACGACGTCGTCGCCCGCGCCGATCTGGGTGGCGAACTCGGCGAGCTGTTCGTTCGTGAGGCCGGGGGTGTTCTCCGCCGGCTGGTTCTCGAACAGGACCTTCGCGTAGTCGAAGTAGAGGTCGGAGTCCGACTCGGCGACGCAGAACGCGGCACCGGCCGAACGGGAGGAGAACTCGGTGCCCTGCGAGAAGCGGTCCAGGATCGCGATGGGGTGCTGCTCGAGGGTGATCTCGCCGCTCTGCGCCTTGGCCTCGAGGGCGGCGCCGAACTGGTCCTCGAAGGACTTGCAGACCGGGCACTGGAAGTCGAGGAAGACCGACACCGTCGTGTCGCCGTCACCCATGGAGATGGAGCCGGCCTCGGCGTCGAAGTTCTCGTTAGCGGTCGGGGTGGCGCCGGGAGAGGTCGCCTGGTTGTTGAGGAACACCACGAGTCCGCCGAGGGCCACCAGGACCACGACGACGGCGATGGAGACGCCGATCGCGAACCAGTTGGTGTTGCTCTTCGCCGCTGCCATTACTTTCCGATCTCTCGAGGCTCGACCCCGAACGGGGCGAGTCCGGCTCTTCCACCATCGGGCGCGGTGAGCACCCAGATGCCCCCATCATGCAGGGCGACGCTATGTTCCCAATGTGAGCCGTCAGTGCCGTCGACCGTCGTGACGGTCCAGTCGTCATCCTCCACGAACGTCGCCTCGCCGCCGGCGGTGACCATGGGCTCGATGGCGAGCACGAGCCCGGGCTTCACGTCCGCGCCGCGGTCGGGCGTCCGGTAGTTGAAGACGCTGGGGGCCTCGTGCATCTTCCGCCCGATGCCGTGTCCGACGTACTCGCGGAGGATCCCGTAGGGCTCACCGCTCACGGCGGACGGCCCCTGCGCTTCGATGTAGTCCTGGATGGCGGCGCCGATCTCGTCGATCGACGAGGCCGTGGCCATCGCGGCGATCCCCGCCCACATGGACCCCTCGGTCACGCGGGAGAGCTCCTCGCGGCGCGCGACGAGCTCGGGGCGCTCGGGATCGGGGACGACGACCGTGATCGCACTGTCACCGTTCCAGCCCTCGAATTGGGCGCCGCAGTCCACCGAGACGATGTCGCCGGGCTGGAGGACCCGCTCCCCCGGGATGCCGTGCACGACCTGCTCGTTGACCGAGACGCAGATCGTGTGGTGGTACCCCTTGACGAGCTGGAAGTTCGACTCCGCCCCCCGCTGCAGGATGGCGCGGTTCGCGGCGGCGTCGAGCTCGATCGTCTTCACCCCCGGCTTGATGAGGGCCCGGACGCCATCGAGGGCTTCGGCGGTGATGAGGCCGGGTTCGACCATGGCTCGCAGCTGAGCCGGGGTCTTGTAGATCGAGCGCCGGAACATCTCAGACGGCGGACGTGGTGGAACGCAGCCCACGAGCGGCCAGGGCGGCGGAGATGCGCTCCGTGATCTCCTCGAGGGAGCCCACACCGTCGATGCGGTCGACGATGCCGCGGCTGCTGTAGACCTCGATGATCGGCGCCGTCTCCTTCTCGTAGATGTCGAGTCGGTGCGCGATGGCCTCGTCCGTGTCGTCGGAACGCCCCTGCTCGGCGGCCCGGAGCGCGAGGCGGGCGATGCTCTCCTCGCGCGGGACGTCGAGGAGGATCACCGCGTCCAGCGCCTCGCCGCGTCCTTCGAGGAACGCGTCCAGGTGCGCGACCTGAGCGGTGTTGCGGGGGTAGCCGTCGAGGAGGAAGCCGTTCTGCGCGTCGTCCTGGCTCAGCCGGTCGCGCACGATCTCGCTCGTCAACTCGTCCGGCACGAGGTCGCCCTTGTCGAGGATCGCCGTGACCTGCTGGCCGAGAGCCGTCCCCTCCTTGATGTTCGCGCGGAAGATGTCGCCGGTCGAGACGACGGGGATCCCGTAGGACTCGGCGATGCGCACACCCTGCGTGCCCTTGCCGGAACCCTGGGGGCCGACGATGAGCAAACGGGCAGTGGGTCGGTGAGCCTGTCGAACCGTCATCGGAGAAGTCCTTCGTAGTGTCGCTGCTGCAGCTGGGCATCGATCTGCTTGACCGTCTCGAGACCCACGCCGACGATGATGAGGATCGACGCGCCACCGAACGGGAAGTTCTGGTTGGCGCCGACCGTGGCGAGGGCGATCAACGGGATGAGGGCGATCAGACCCAGGTAGAGGGAACCGGGGAGCGTGATGCGGGTGAGCACGTAGTCCAGGTACTCCGCGGTCGGACGGCCGGCCCGGATCCCGGGGATGAAGCCGCCGTACTTCTTCATGTTGTCGGCGACCTCGACCGGGTTGAACGTGATCGCGACGTAGAAGTAGGTGAACCCGATGATCAGCAGGAAGTACGCCGCCATGTAGATCGGGCTGTTGCCGGTGGTGAAGTTCGCGCTGATCCAGCTGACCCACGCGGGCGGCGTGGAGCCGTCCTGCGGGGTGTTGAACTGCGCGATGAGCGCCGGGATGTACAGCAGCGACGAGGCGAAGATGACCGGGATCACGCCCGCCATGTTGACCTTGATCGGGATGTACGTGTTCGTCCCACCGTACGTGCGGCGGCCCACCATGCGCTTCGCGTACTGCACGGGAATGCGCCGCTGCGACTGCTCGACGAAGACCACGAGCCCCATCACGATGATGCCGACGAGCAGCACGAGGAGGAACACCTCGAAGCCGCGGGTCTGCCAGATGATCGACATCGCGCCGGGGAAGGTCGCAGCGATCGAGGTGAAGATCAGCAGAGACATGCCGTTGCCGATGCCCCGCTCCGTGACGAGCTCGGCGAACCACATGATCAGACCGGTGCCGGCCGTCATCGCCATGATGATGAGCACCTGCGCCCACCACACGTCGTTCGTGAGGAGCTGTGTGCACGCCCCGATGTCGGTCGTGCCGAAGAGCTGGCCTGTACGGGCCACAGTGACGAGTGTCGTCGACTGCAGGAGCGCGAGGGCGATCGTGAGGTACCGCGTGTACTGGGTCAGCTTGGCCTGTCCGGCCTGGCCTTCCTTGTGCAGGGCCTCGAAGTGCGGGATGACGACGCGCAGGAGCTGCGTGATGATCGTCGCGGTGATGTACGGCATGACGCCGAGCGCGAAGATCGACAACTGCAGCAGCGCGCCGCCGGAGAAGAGGTTGACGAGTCCGAGCAGGCCCTCGGTGCCGGCGTTGGCAGCGAGACACTGCTCGACGTTCGGGAAGTTGACGAACGGCGCAGGGACGTTCGAGCCCAGACGGTAGATCGCGATGATCGCGAGAGTGAAACCGATCTTCCGACGCAGGTCGGGCGTGCGGAAGATCCGCGCGATGGCGCTAAACAAGAACGTTCCTCCTGAAAAGGTGGCCGAACCCTCGAGGGGCGGCTGAAACACCAGGGTAACCCACTCCGAGGTCCGGGGAATGCGAGCGGTCGGCTTCTCCCCCGCCGAACCAGAAGAGGGGCCGGAGAATCTCCGACCCCTCTTCCGCAGTGGTTACTTGACGGATCCGCCCGCAGCCACGATCTTCTGCTCGGCAGAACCCGAGACCTTGTCGACCGCGACGGTGAGCTTCACGGCGATGTCGCCGCCTCCGAGAACCTTGACCTTCTCGTTCTTGCGAACCGCACCCTTGGCGACCAGGTCGCTCACGGTGACGTCGCCACCCTGGGGGTAGAGCTCCGCGAGCTTCTCCAGGTTCACGACCTGGTACTCGACGCGGAACGGGTTCTTGAAGCCGCGCAGCTTCGGCGTGCGCATGTGCAGCGGCATCTGGCCACCCTCGAAGCCGACGCGCACGGTGTTGCGGGCCTTGGTGCCCTTCGTGCCGCGACCGGCCGTCTTGCCCTTCGAGCCCTCACCGCGACCGACACGGGTCTTCGCGGTGTTGGAGCCGGGGACGGGACGCAGGTGGTGGACCTTCAGCACACCGGGGCGGGACGCCGGGGCGTCCTTCTTCGGCGCAGCCTTGGCGGAGCCGTCGGCCTTGGCGTCGGCGGCAGCGGTCTTGGCCGGTGCCTTCTTCGCGGCGGGCTTCTTGGCGGCGTCGGCCTTGGGAGCCGCCGCCTTCTTGGTGGCCTTCTCGGCCTCGACGGCCTCGTTCTTCTCAGCCATTAGTCGATCTCCTCAACCTTGACGAGGTGGGCGACGGTCTTGACGTAGCCGCGCGTCTGCGCGTCGTCGGGGCGGACGGTGGTGTCACCGATCCGCTTGAGACCGAGGCTGCGCAGCGTGTCGCGCTGGTTCTGCTTCTCGCTCACCTTGGACTTGATCTGCGTGACCTTGAGTCGCGCGGCCATCAGGCACCTACCTTCTGTGCGGCGATGGCCTCGGCGCGGACGAGCCGGGCCGGGGCGACCTGGTCGAACTCGAGACCACGACGTGCGGCGACGGCGCGGGGCTCCTCGAGCTCCTTCAGGGCGGTGACCGTCGCGTGCACGATGTTGATCGTGTTCGACGAGCCGAGCGACTTGGACAGCACGTCGTGGATGCCGGCGCACTCGAGCACGGCGCGGACCGGACCACCGGCGATGACACCGGTACCGGCGGCGGCGGGGCGCAGGAGCACCACACCGGCGGCCGACTCACCCTGCACGGGGTGCGGGATGGTGCTGCCGACGCGCGGGACGCGGAAGAAGTTGCGCTTCGCCTCTTCGACACCCTTCGAGATCGCCAGGGGGACCTCACGGGCCTTGCCGTAGCCGACGCCCACCAGACCGTTGCCATCGCCGACGACCACGAGAGCGGTGAAGCTGAAGCGACGACCACCCTTCACGACCTTCGAGACGCGGTTGATGGTGACGACGCGCTCCAGGAACTGGTTGTCGCCGCGGTCGCGCGAGTTGCGGTCGCGGCCGCCCTGGTTGCGGTCACGTCCGCCGCGGCGGCCGTCCCGCTGGTCGCGAGTGGGCTCAGCCTGCGCGGTGCCGGCGGCCGTCTCGGAAGTGGCAGCAGCCGCTTCGGTCACTTCGTTCTCCTTGTTGTCACTCACAGTGCCAGACCCCCTTCACGGGCGCCGTCGGCGATGGCGGCGACACGACCCGCGTAGCGGTTGCCGCCACGGTCGAACACTGCCTCGGAAACGCCTGCGGCCTTCGCACGCTCGGCGAGGAGCTCGCCGACCTTGCGGGCCTTGGCGGTCTTGTCGCCATCCAGCGAACGCAGGTCGGTCTCGAGCGTCGAGGCCGAGGCGACCGTGTGGCCCTTGCTGTCGTCGACGAGCTGCACGAAGACGTGACGCGCCGAACGGTTGACGACGAGGCGCGGACGCACCTCGGTGCCCACGATCTTCTTGCGAAGACGGGCGTGACGACGCGCGCGGGCGTCGGACTTCGACTTCACAGCCATGGTTACTTACCAGCCTTTCCGGCCTTGCGACGCACGACCTCGCCGGCGTAGCGCACACCCTTGCCCTTGTACGGCTCGGGCTTGCGGATCTTGCGGATGTTCGCAGCCGCCTCACCGACGGCCTGCTTGTCGATCCCGCTAACGGTGAGCTTGTTCGTGCCCTCGACCGTGAGCGTGATGCCGGCGGGCGGGTCGACCAGGACCGGGTGCGAGAAGCCGAGGGCGAACTCGACCGAGTTGCCCTTCTGCTGCACGCGGTAACCGGTGCCGACGACCTCCAGACCCTTGGTGTAGCCCTGGGTCACGCCGATGATGTTGTTGTTGATGAGCGTGCGGGTCAGGCCGTGAAGCGACCGCGACTCGCGCTCGTCGTCGGGGCGGGTGACGAGAACCTGGTTCTCCTCGACCGACACCTCGATGGGGCTGGCCACCGTGAGGGTGAGCTCACCCTTGGGGCCCTTCACCGCGACCTCACGGCCGTCGACCGAAACGGTCACGCCCGCGGGAACGTCGATGGGAAGTCGTCCAATACGCGACATTTCGGATTACCACACGTAGGCGAGAACTTCTCCGCCCACGCCCTTCTGCTCAGCCTGGCGGTCCGTGAGGAGACCGGAGGAGGTGGACAGGATGGCCACGCCGAGGCCGCCGAGGACCGTGGGGATCTCGGTCGACTTCGCGTACACGCGGAGGCCGGGCTTCGACACGCGCTTGATGCCCGCGATCGAGCGCTCGCGGTTCGGGCCGTACTTCAGCGTCAGCGTGAGGTTCTTGCCCACGCGCGCGTCGGAGGTCTCCCAACCGGCGATGTAGCCCTCCTGCTGGAGGATCTCTGCGATGTGCGTCTTGAGCTTGCTCGACGGCAGCGTCACGGTGTCGTGGTGCGCCGAGTTCGCGTTGCGCAGACGGGTCAGCATGTCTGCGACCGGGTCTGTCATTGTCATTGTTGTCTACTTTCGTTCATGAGGTTCCGGCTGCCGTTACACGACAGACGGCCTGCGATGAGCACGCAATCTTCAATTGTACGTGCACATCGACGGGCTCAGTGACACGAGACCACTGAGCCCGTCGAAGGGTCACGCCTGGGCGTCGTCCGCGCGGAACGGGAAGCCGAGGTGACGGAGCAGTGCCCGGCCCTCGTCGTCCGTCTTCGCCGAGGTCACGACGGTGATGTCGAAACCACGGACGCGGTCGATCTTGTCCTGATCGATCTCGTGGAACACGCTCTGCTCCTGGAGACCGAAGGTGTAGTTGCCGTTGCCGTCGAACTGCTTGGCCGACAGACCGCGGAAGTCGCGGATGCGGGGCAGCGCGAGCGAGACCAGGCGGTCCACGAACTCCCACGCACGGTCGCCACGGAGGGTGACGTGCGCACCGATGGCCTGGCCCTCACGCAGCTTGAACTGCGCGATGGACTTGCGGGCCTTGGTGACGATCGGCTTCTGGCCGGTGATCTTGGTGAGGTCGTCGACCGCACCATCGATCACCTTGCTGTCGCGAGCAGCCTCGCCGACACCGGTGTTCACGACGACCTTGACCAGGCCGGGGATCTGCATGACGTTCTCGTAGCCGAACTCGTCCTGCAGAGCCTTCTTGATCTCGGCGTTGTACTTCGCCTTCAGGCGGGGCTGGATCTTGCCAGCCACCGCAGCGTCGGTCGTTGCCATCAGAGGTCCTTACCGCTCTTCTTCGCGAAGCGCACGCGGACGGTGCGCTTCACGCCGTCCTTGGTCTGCTCCTCGACCCGGTGGCCGACCTTGGTCGGCTTCTTGGTCGAGGGGTCGACGAGTGCGACGTTCGAGATGTGGATGGGGGCCTCGACGGTCTCGAGGCCACCCGTCTTCGTGCCACGCTGCGTCTGACCGACGCGCGTGTGCTTGGTGACGTAGTTGACGCCTTCGACGACGACACGGTTCTGCTCGACGAGGACGTCGAGGACCTTGCCCTGCTTGCCGCGGTCGCCACCACGCTCGGGCTTGGCGCCCGAGATGACCTGAACCAGGTCGCCCTTCTTGATCTTCGCCATGATCAGATGACCTCCGGTGCCAGCGAGACGATCTTCATGAACTTCTTGTCGCGAAGCTCACGGCCGACCGGCCCGAAGATACGGGTGCCGCGGGGCTCCCCGTCGTTCTTCAGGATGACGGCGGCGTTCTCGTCGAACTTGATGTAGGAGCCGTCGGGACGACGGGTCTCCTTCTTGGTGCGGACGATGACCGCCTTGACGACGTCGCCCTTCTTGACGTTGCCACCGGGGATCGCGTCCTTGACGGTCGCGACGATGGTGTCGCCCAGACCGGCGTACCGGCGGCGCGAGCCACCGAGGACGCGGATCGCGAGCAGCTCCTTGGCGCCGGTGTTGTCGGCGACCTTGAGACGGGACTCCTGCTGAATCACTTGGCCTTCTCCAGAATCTCCACCAGACGCCAGCGCTTGGTGGCGCTCAGCGGGCGGGTCTCGTTGATCAGGACCAGGTCGCCGATGCCGGCGGAGTTCGCCTCATCGTGCGCCTTGACCTTCGACGTGCGGCGGATGACCTTGCCGTAAAGCGGGTGCTTCACGCGGTCCTCGACCTCGACGACGATCGTCTTGTCCATCTTGTCGCTGACGACATAGCCACGACGGGCCTTGCGGTACCCGCGGGCGTCGGCGTCGCGCACGTCGTGAGCGGCGTGCTCAGCCTCGACGGCGGCTTCCTTCTTGGTGGCCATCACTCAGCCTCTTCCTTCGGGGCGTCCTCGGCGGCGTCCGCCTTCTTCGCCTTCGACTTGGTCGCCTTCTTCGCGGGAGCCTCGACCGGAGCGGGCGTCGCACGGATGCCCAGCTCGCGCTCGCGGATCACCGTGTAGAGGCGCGCGATGTCGCGCTTGACGGCGCGGATGCGGCCGTGGCTCTCCAGCTGGCCGGTGGCCGACTGGAAACGGAGGTTGAACAGCTCCTCCTTGGCCTTGCGCAGCTCCTCAACGAGGCGCTGGTCTTCGAACGTGTCGAGCTCTGCCGGAGCGAGCTCCTTGGTGCCGATCGCCATTACGCGTCGCCCTCCTCGCGCTTGATGATGCGTGCCTTGAGCGGCAGCTTGTGGATTGCACGGGTCAGTGCCTCGCGAGCGAGCTGCTCGTCGACACCCGCGACCTCGAAGAGGACGCGGCCCGGCTTGACGTTGGCGACCCACCACTCGGGGGAACCCTTACCGGAACCCATGCGGGTCTCGGCAGGCTTCTTCGTGAGCGGACGGTCCGGGTAGATGTTGATCCACACCTTGCCGCCACGCTTGATGTGACGGGTCATCGCGATACGAGCGGACTCGATCTGACGGTTCGTCACGTACGCGGGGGTGAGGGCCTGGATGCCGAACTCGCCGAAGGAGACCTTCGTGCCGCCGGTGGCCTGACCCGAGCGCCCCGGGTGGTGCTGCTTGCGGTACTTGACCTTACGGGGGATGAGCATTATGCCGAAGCTCCTTCTGCAACAGGTGCCTCGTTGCGCGGGGCACGGCGGCGGTCACCACGGTCGTCACGGCGCGACTTCGGCGCGTTGGCCTGCTCGCGCGCGAGCTCCTTGGCGGTGAGGTCGCCCTTGTAGATCCACACCTTCACGCCGATGCGGCCGAAGGTGGTCTTGGCCTCGTAGAAGCCGTAGTCGATGTTCGCGCGCAGCGTGTGCAGCGGCACACGACCCTCGCGGTAGAACTCCGACCGGCTCATCTCGGCGCCGCCGAGACGGCCCGAGACCTGGATGCGGATGCCCTTGGCGCCGGCGCGCTGCGCGCCCTGCAGACCCTTGCGCATCGCGCGGCGGAACGCCACACGAGCCGAGAGCTGCTCGGCGATGCCCTGGGCGACCAGCTGGGCGTCGGCCTCGGGGTTCTTGACCTCGAGGATGTTCAGCTGGATCTGCTTGCCCGTGAGCTTCTCGAGGTCGCCGCGGATGCGCTCGGCCTCTGCACCACGACGACCGATCACGATGCCCGGGCGGGCGGTGTGGATGTCGACGCGGACGCGGTCACGGGTGCGCTCGATCTCGATGTTCGAGACGCCGGCACGGTCGAGCTGCGTCTGCAGCAGGCGACGGATCTTGATGTCCTCGGCCACGTAGTCGGCGTAACGCTGACCCGGCTTCGTCGAGTCGGAGAACCAGCGCGACACGTGGTCCGTGGTGATGCCGAGGCGGAAGCCGTACGGGTTGACCTTCTGTCCCATTACTTGCTCGCCTTCTTGTTGCTGTCGCCGGCCGCAGCAGGAGCCGCCTCCGGCGTCGAGAGCACGACCGTGATGTGGCTCGTGCGCTTCTTGATCTGGAAAGCGCGACCCTGTGCACGGGGCTGGAAACGCTTGAGCGTCGTGCCCTCGTCCACGTACGCGTTCTTCACGTACAGGTCCTGCTCGTCGAGGTACTCGCCGTCACGATCCGCCTTGACCTGCGCGTTGGCCATGGCCGACGCGACAAGCTTGTAGATCGGCTCACTGGCGGACTGCTGAGCGAACTTCAGGATCGCCAGAGCCTCCTGGGCCTGCTTGCCCTTGATGAGCGCGACGACACGACGAGCCTTCTGAGGGGTCACGCGGATGTGTCGCACGCGTGCGATGGACTCCACCATTTCTCTCTCCTCTATCGCCACCGCGTCAGCGGCGGCGGCCCTTCTTGTCGTCCTTCTCGTGGCCGCGGAAGGTGCGGGTGGGCGCGAACTCGCCCAGCTTGTGACCGACCATGGTCTCGGAGACAAACACGGGGATGTGCTTGCGACCGTCGTGGACCGCGATCGTGTGACCCAGCATGGCCGGGATGATCATGGACCGGCGGGACCAGGTCTTGATGACGTTCTTCGTGCCGGCTTCGTTCTGCACGACCACCTTGCGAAGCAGGTGCTCGTCGACGAAGGGGCCCTTCTTGAGACTGCGAGGCATCTTCTCTTACTCCTACTTGCGCTTCTTGCCGGCGTTGCGACGACGCACGATGTACTTGTCGCTTTCCTTGTTGGCGTGGCGGGTGCGGCCCTCGGCCTGACCCCACGGGGAGACGGGGTGACGTCCACCGGACGTCTTGCCCTCACCACCACCGTGCGGGTGGTCGACCGGGTTCATCGCGACACCGCGGACGGTCGGGCGGACGCCCTTCCAGCGCATGCGGCCGGCCTTGCCCCAGTTGATGTTCGACTGCTCGGCGTTGCCGACCTCGCCGATGGTCGCGCGGCAGCGCGCATCGACGTTGCGGATCTCACCGGAGGGCAGACGCAGCTGGGCGTAGGGGCCGTCCTTGGCGACGAGGCGGACCGACGCACCGGCCGAGCGCGCCATCTTCGCGCCGCCGCCGGGGCGGAGCTCGATGGCGTGGATGACGGTACCCGTGGGGATGTTCTTCAGCGGGAGGTTGTTTCCCGGCTTGATGTCCGCCGCGGGGCCCGACTCGACGATGTCGCCCTGCTTCAGCTTCGCCGGCGCGAGGATGTAGCGCTTCTCGCCGTCGAAGTAGTGCAGCAGCGCGATGCGCGCGGTGCGGTTGGGGTCGTACTCGATGTGAGCGACCTTGGCGTTCACGCCGTCCTTGTCATTGCGACGGAAGTCGATGACGCGGTACTGGCGCTTGTGGCCACCACCGATGTGACGGGTCGTGATGCGGCCCTGGTTGTTGCGACCACCGGTCTTCGAGATCGGGCGCAGCAGCGACTTCTCCGGCGTCGATCGGGTGATCTCGGCGAAGTCAGCCACCGACGAGCCGCGACGGCCCGGGGTCGTGGGCTTGTACTTGCGAATAGCCATGATTGTCCTTATCCCCCGGATCAGCCGATTGCCGTGAAGATGTCGATGGTGCCCGACTTCAGGCTCACGATGGCGCGCTTGGTGTCCTTGCGCTTACCGGTGCCGAAGCGGGTGCGACGGGCCTTGCCGACGCGGTTGATCGTGTTGACGGACGCGACCTTGACGCCGAAGATCTTCTCGATGGCGAGCTTGATCTCGGTCTTCGAAGCGCGCGGGTCGACGAGGAAGGTGTACTTGCCCTCGTCGATCAGGCCGTAGCTCTTCTCGGACACGACCGGCTTCAGGATGATGTCGCGCGGGTCCTTGTTCAGGGCCGTCTGGAGAACAGATGCCTGCTCGCTCATGCGGAGACCTCCTGGTTGGCGCCGGACTTGGAGGCGATGAAGCCCTCGAGCGCGGCCTGGGTGAAGACGATGTCGTCGGAGACGAGAACGTCGTAGGCGTTGAGCTGGTCGAACGTCAGCACGTGGACGTGGCCGAGGTTGCGGATGCTCTTGAGCGCGAGCTCGTCGCCGCGCTCGATGACCACGAGGACGTTCTTCGACGTGGCGACCTGGGCGAGGAAGCCCGCGGCGGCCTTGGTCGACGGCGCGCCGTCGGTGCCGAAGGTGTCGATCGCGTGCAGACGGTCACCGCGGAAGCGGTCGCTGAGCGCACCCAGGAGGGCGGCAGCGATCATCTTCTTGGGGGTGCGCTGCGAGTAGTCGCGCGGCTTCGGGCCGTGCACGATGCCACCGCCGGTCATGTGCGGCGCGCGGATCGAGCCCTGACGGGCGTTACCCGTGCCCTTCTGCTTGAAGGGCTTGCGGCCGGCGCCCGAGACCTCGCCACGACGCTTGGTCGAGTGCGTGCCCTGGCGAGCCGCCGCGAGCTGCGCGACGACGACCTGGTGGATGAGCGGGATGTTCGTCTTGACGTCGAACAGCGCGGCGGGAAGCTCGACGGAGCCTGCCTTCTTGCCGTCTGCCTTGAGGACGTCGAGCGCGAGAGTGGAGTCAGCCATGATCAGGCACCCTTCACTGCGTTGCGGACGTAGACGATGCGGCCGCGAGCACCGGGGACGGCGCCCTTGACGAGCATGAGTCCCTTCTCGATGTCGATGGCGTGCACCGTGAGGTTGAGGACGGTCACGCGCTCGCCACCCATACGGCCGGCCATGCGCATGCCCTTGAAGACGCGGCTCGGGGTCGACGATGCGCCGATGGAGCCGGGCTTGCGGTGGTTGCGGTGTGCACCGTGCGATGCCGAGACGCCCTTGAAGTTGTGGCGCTTCATGACACCGGCGGTGCCCTTGCCCTTGCTCGTGCCGACGACGTCGACGAGCTGGCCGGCCTCGAACGTGCCGTCCACCGTGAGCTCCTGGCCCAGGGTGTAGTCGGCGGCGTCGGCCGTGCGGACCTCGGTCACGTGACGACGCGGCGTGACGCCGGCAGCCTCGAAGTGAGCCGAGAGGGGCTTGTTCACCTTGCGGGGGTCGATCTGGCCGTACGCGATCTGCACGGCGTTGTAGCCGTCCTTCTCGGGGGTACGGATCTGGGTGACCACGTTCGGCGCGAGCTCGATGACGGTGACGGGAACGAGCTTGCCGTTCTCGTTCCAGACCTGGGTCATGCCGAGCTTGGTGCCGAGCATGCCCTTGGAAACCTTGGAGTTGATGTCAACCATGGCGGACCTCAGAGCTTGATCTCGATGTTGACGTCGGCCGGAAGGTCGAGACGCATCAGCGAGTCGACAGCCTTGGGCGTCGGGTCGACGATGTCGATCAGGCGCTTGTGGGTGCGCATCTCGAAGTGCTCGCGGCTGTCCTTGTACTTGTGGGGCGACCGGATGACGCACACGACGTTCTTCTCGGTCGGAAGGGGCACGGGTCCGACGACGGTCGCGCCCGCACGGGTCACGGTGTCGACGATCTTGCGTGCGGACGTGTCGATGACCTCGTGGTCATACGACTTCAGGCGAATGCGGATCTTCTGTCCCGCCATTGTCTGCTCTCTCTCTTTAAGCGTCTTACCGTCCGAGACCGGGTGGCCTTGGGGCATTGGACGCACGTCGGCGCTGTTCGCGCCTCGGCACTCGTCTTCTCCGGCTCTCGACCTCGCGGTCAGGGAGCCTGTCGAAGAGGCTGCACCACTGTTCTGCTGTCAGCCGCACACCCGAAGGTGACGGATGCCCGACGCCCGCCGCGCACGGCAGTGCCCTCGATGATGAAGGTGTCGGGATTGTGTCCTGCTGCCCGCGGCCTAGAACCCTGCAGCCTCCCGGAGGAGGCGCCGTCTATGCACTGCCCTGGCAGTGATCCGGCGCACGCATAGCGGCGACGGAATATCGAACCTGTCTATTCTGCCACGACGGATTTCACTTCTGCAAACCCGGGCGTGTCGCGCTCACCGGACTCCCAGTGAACGCCTCTTCCCGGGCGCCTCAGCCCGCGGAGGAGCGCGGGGCGAGGCATCCCCATGCCTCGCCCCGCTTGGGGAGGGCGTCCGGTGCGAGGGGGCACACCGAACGCGAGGAATCCAGCGTGAAGGGACGCCGGATGCCTCGACCGAGGGCGCGGCGGAAGACCCGCCGCGCGGGCGGGGAGACGCTCAGGCGCAGAGAGTGCGCGCGTCGCACGATGATCCCCAAGATCGCTTTCCCCAGTGTGAACGCGGATGAACCCGCGTGATTCGGGAGCCGAACCCCTTCGGCACCCCGACCGCAAGATCCCCAGGCGGTCGACACGATCCTACTCGATGTCTTCGAGAATCCGCCACATCCGAGGGCGCCGTGCGTCCCCTCGACACGGAAGAGCGGCGGCCCCCTCTCGGGACCGCCGCTCTCCACGGAGATGTCGGGATCTACTCGTTGCCCACGCTCTTGTCGGCGCTCTCGCGGATCTCATCGATCTTCTCGGCGGCACCGGGTGCGATCTTCTTCGCGAAGTCGGCGACGCCGTCGAGCACCTTGTCGCTGATGTCCTCGGCCTGCTCGCTCTTGACCGCTTCGGCCAGCTTGTCCTTGTTCTGCTCGTACAGGTCCTTGCCCTTGTTGACGGCGTCCTCGATACCCATGTGAATCCCCTTCGGAGGTGCGTGCTTCCGACGATCGCGCCGGACACCTCATTGTGCCGGGCGGAACCGGGCGACGGAACCCTCGATCCGGAAACGACAGAGGGGTCGAGCCCGAAGGCTCGACCCCTCTGCGAGGAAGCGGTTGCTTACTTGATGATCTTCGTCACCGTACCGGCGCCGACCGTACGACCACCCTCACGGATGGCGAAGCCGAGGCCCTCCTCCATGGCGATCGGCTGGATCAGCTCGACCGTCATGTCGGTGGTGTCGCCGGGCATGACCATCTCGGTGCCCTCGGGCAGCGAGATGACGCCGGTGACGTCCGTGGTGCGGAAGTAGAACTGCGGACGGTAGTTCGTGTAGAAGGGGTTGTGGCGGCCACCCTCGTCCTTGGACAGGATGTAGGCCGTGCCCTCGAAGTTGGTGTGCGGCGTGACCGAACCCGGCTTCACGATGACCTGGCCGCGCTCCACGTCCTCGCGCTTGGTGCCGCGGAGGAGCAGACCACAGTTCTCGCCGGCCCATGCCTCGTCGAGCTGCTTGTGGAACATCTCGATACCGGTGACGGTCGTCTTCTGCGTCGGGCGCAGACCCACGATCTCGACCTCGGAGTTGATGGCCAGGGTGCCACGCTCGGCACGACCCGTGACGACGGTGCCACGACCGGTGATCGTGAAGACGTCCTCGACGGGCATGAGGAACGGCTTGTCACGGTCACGCTCCGGGTCCGGAACGCTGTCGTCGACAGCCTGCATGAGCTCGAGGATCGCGTCGACCCACTTCTCGTCGCCCTCGAGGGCCTTGAGAGCGGAGACACGGACGACGGGAGCGTTGTCGCCGTCGAAGCCCTGGCTCGAGAGCAGCTCGCGAACCTCGAGCTCGACGAGCTCCAGGATCTCCTCGTCGTCGACCGCGTCGGACTTGTTCAGCGCGACGAGCAGGTAGGGGACGCCGACCTGCTTGGCGAGCAGAACGTGCTCGCGCGTCTGCGCCATCGGGCCGTCGGTGGCCGCGACGACGAGGATCGCGCCGTCCATCTGCGCCGCACCCGTGATCATGTTCTTGACGTAGTCGGCGTGGCCGGGGGCGTCAACGTGGGCGTAGTGGCGCTTCGGGGTCTCGTACTCGATGTGCGAGATGTTAATCGTGATACCGCGCTGGCGCTCTTCCGGCGCCGAGTCGATGGAAGCGAAGTCGCGCTGCACGTTCGTGTCGGACGGGTACTTGTCAGCAAGCACCTTCGAGATCGCTGCGGAGAGCGTGGTCTTGCCGTGGTCGACGTGACCGATCGTTCCGATGTTGACGTGCGGCTTGGTCCGCTCGAACTTGGCCTTAGCCACTGGGTCCTCCTCAGGACGTCGTTGTAGAGGTGCCGGGCACTGGTTTGCGACCGGTTCTCTACGGGTTAGGTTCTCAGTTTAGTAGAGAGGGAATGTGAAGTTGTAGGTGACCTGGGAACCCCGGGTGCTTTGACTTGCTCAGCACCCAGGGCTCCCAGAAGAGCGATTACTCGCCCTTGGCCTTCTGGACGATCTCGTCGGCCACCGCGCGCGGGACCTCGGCGTAGCTGTCGAACTCCATGGAGTAGACGGCACGGCCCGAGGTCTTCGAGCGCAGGTCGCCGATGTAGCCGAACATCTCGGACAGCGGCACCGCGGCGCGCACGACCTTGACGCCGGCGGCGTCCTCCATCGACTGGATCTGGCCACGACGCGAGTTCAGGTCGCCGATGACGTCGCCCATGTACTCCTCCGGAGTACGGACCTCGACGGCCATCAGCGGCTCGAGCAGCACGGGGTTGGCACGACGCGCGGCCTCCTTGAAGCCCATGGAGCCCGCGATCTTGAACGCCATCTCCGAGGAGTCGACGTCGTGCGCCGCACCATCGACGATGGTCGCCTTGACGCCCACCATCGGGTAGCCCGCGAGGACACCGACGTTCATGGCGTCCTGGAAACCGGCGTCGATCGAGCCGATGTACTCGCGCGGGATGCGGCCACCGGTGACCGCGTTCACGAACTCGTACGTCTTCTCGCCGTCGAGCTCGAGCGGCTCGATGTTGAACTGGATCTTGGCGAACTGGCCCGATCCACCGGTCTGCTTCTTGTGCGTGTAGTCGTGCTTCTCGACGGCCTTGCGGATCGTCTCGCGGTACGCGACCTGCGGCTTGCCGACGTTCGCCTCGACGCGGAACTCGCGCTTCATGCGGTCCACGAGGATGTCGAGGTGCAGCTCGCCCATGCCCTTGATGGTCGTCTGACCGGTCTCCGGGTTGAGCTCCGTACGGAAGGTCGGGTCCTCCTCAGCGAGCTTCTGGATCGCGAGACCCAGCTTCTCCTGGTCGGCCTTGGTCTTCGGCTCGATCGCGACCTCGATCACCGGCTCCGGGAACGTCATCGACTCGAGGACGACCGGCTGCGCGATGTCGGCGAGGGTGTCACCGGTGGTGGTGTCCTTCAGGCCGATGACGGCGTAGATGTTGCCGGCGGTCAGCTTGTCGACCGGGTTCTCCTTGTTGGCGTGCATCTGGAAGATCTTCCCGATGCGCTCCTTCTTGCCCTTGGTCGAGTTGATGACCTGGGCGCCCGACTCGAGCTCGCCCGAGTAGACGCGCACGTACGTCAGACGACCGAAGAACGGGTGCACGGCGACCTTGAAGGCCAGGGCCGCGAACGGGTCCTTCGCGTCGGGGTGACGCTCGATGATCTTCTCCTCGTCCTTCGGGTCGTGCGCCTCGATGGCGGGCACGTCCAGCGGGGACGGGAGGTAGTCGACGACGGCGTCCAGCATCGGCTGCACACCGCGGTTCTTGAAGGCGGAGCCGCAGAGGACCGGGTAGATCTCGCTGGCGACGACCATCTTGCGGATGGCGCCCTTGATCTCCGCGACGGTGAGCTCCTCGCCGCCGAAGAACTTCTCGAGAAGCTCCTCGTCGGTCTCGGCGACCGTCTCCAGCAGCTGCTGGCGGTAGTCCTCGGCCTTGTCCTTGAGGTCGGCCGGGATCTCCTGCACCTCGTAGGAGGCGCCCATGGTCACGTCACCCTTGGCATCGCCGGGCCACACCAGAGCACGCATCTCGACGAGGTCGATGACGCCGACGAAGTCGTTCTCGGCACCGATCGGGAGCTGCAGCACCAGCGGCTTGGCGCCGAGGCGGTTGATGATCGTGTCGACCGTGAAGTAGAAGTCCGCGCCGAGCTTGTCCATCTTGTTGACGAAGCAGATGCGGGGCACGTTGTACTTGTCGGCCTGACGCCACACGGTCTCGGACTGGGGCTCGACGCCCTCCTTGCCGTCGAACACGGCGACCGCACCGTCGAGGACGCGGAGCGAACGCTCCACCTCGACCGTGAAGTCCACGTGACCGGGGGTGTCGATGATGTTGATCTGGTTCTTGTTCCAGAAGCAGGTCACGGCGGCAGACGTGATCGTGATGCCGCGCTCCTTCTCCTGCTCCATCCAGTCGGTGGTCGACGCACCGTCGTGCGTTTCGCCGAGCTTGTGGTTGACGCCCGTGTAGAACAGGATGCGCTCGGTCGTCGTGGTCTTGCCGGCATCGATGTGCGCCATGATGCCGATGTTGCGGACCTTGCTCAGGTCCGTGAGCACGTCTTGTGCCACAGGAGTGTCCTTATCTTTTGGAGCAGCAGGTGTACTGCGAAGAGGGGGTGCGACGGGCCCAGGAACGCGGAAGGGTCCCTGAGCCCGTCGAAGGGGTTACCAGCGGTAGTGAGCGAACGCGCGGTTCGACTCGGCCATCTTGTGGGTGTCCTCACGGCGCTTGACCGCGGCACCCAGGCCGTTCGACGCGTCCAGGATCTCGTTCTGGAGACGCTCGGTCATCGTCTTCTCACGACGACCCTTGGCGTAGCTCACGAGCCAGCGCAGCGCGAGGGTGTTCGCACGGTGCGGCTTGACCTCGACCGGAACCTGGTAGGTCGAGCCACCGACGCGGCGGCTGCGGACCTCGAGCGTGGGGCGCACGTTGTCGAGCGCCTTCTTCAGGGTGGCGACGGCGTCCTGGCCGTTCTTCGCCTCGACACCGCGGAGGGCGCCGTAGACGATCGACTCGGCCAGCGACTTCTTGCCGTCGACGAGGATCTTGTTCACCAGCGAGGTGACGATCGGAGCGCCGTAGACCGGGTCGTTGACGACGGGGCGCTTGGGGGCGGGACCCTTACGAGGCATCTAACTCAACCCTTCTTCGCGCCGTAGCGGGAACGAGCCTGCTTACGGTTCTTGACGGCCTGGGTGTCCAGAGCGCCACGGACGATCTTGTAACGCACACCGGGGAGGTCCTTCACACGACCGCCGCGGACGAGCACCAGGGAGTGCTCCTGCAGGTTGTGGCCCTCACCGGGGATGTACGCGGTGACCTCGGTCCCGTTGCGGAGCTTCACACGAGCGACCTTGCGCATCGCCGAGTTCGGCTTCTTCGGGGTGGTGGTGTAGACGCGGGTGCAGACCCCGGCCTGCTGCGGGTTCGCCTTGAGCGCGGGCGCCTTGGTCTTGGTGACCTTGGGCGAGCGACCCTTGCGAACCAACTGCTGAATGGTTGGCACGTTCTCTCCTCATAGTGCTGCACGGTGACAGCGTGATGGGTTTCACATCATGACCCACCGGCACGCCGGAACCGACGAGCTTTTGGTGTGGTGGGTATGCCGTGGGGGCGGACCGGCGAGGTGCCGACGCCCAGCGCGCACGTCAGGACGTGCACACACCTGATCAAGTGTAATGCCGCGTAACCTGACGGTCAAATGATGGTCGCACTCCCCCGCGCCACCCGAAGTCAGGGGATGTCGGGGTCGAACGGCGAGTCCAGCGACTCCGTGAGCTCGGCGAGAAGCGCCTCGATCTGCGGCTCGACATGTCGCGACACCGCAGCCTGGATCGTGATCCGGTGTCGGAGCAGGATCCCGCAGATCTCGCGCCCGACGAGGTTCGCGTACTCGTCGGCCAGGGCGACCTCCTGCCGGAGAGCGGTCTTCGCCTCGTCCGACAGCGGGGGCAGAGGCGGCAACTCCGCAGCGGAATCGTCAGCGAGACCGGCGATCGTGAAGAGGAAGGGGGCGCCGGGTACCGGCTCCGGATCCAGCGGCATGCCCTCGAACTCAGGGTCGAGGTCCTCCGTCGGCCGGTAGCTGCGGGCGCGGTTGCGCGCTGCCTGCTGATCGAGCTCGCGCTGCAGGGTCGGGAGGTTCCGCGCCGTGTACTCCGCGACCGCGTGGTCGACGATCGTCTTGATGCGCGTCGACAGCCCATGCTGGACACCGTGCGGCGTGGTGCCCGCAATGCCTGCGGCGGCGAGGACGGGCGAGCCGAGACAGCGCCGGCACGGCGCAGTCCTTCCGCGGTGGGTCGCCGGCTCCCAGCGCGGCACCCAGCGCAACCAGGCCTCGACGGCCTGGTCGACCTGCGTCTCCAATGAGCGCTCCACCCCACCAGCGTACGGCGCGTCGCCGCTCACGGCGCGGATTTACGGGGTGTCACTCCGCCTCGTCACGCTCCCACGGCCATCGCGGCTGTGCGGACCTCGTCCGGCGGAGGGCTATCCCGCCCCAGGCAGCCACCGCTGCGGCGGCGAGGAGCACGAGGCTCGCGCCGCCGCGGACGAGATCTCCGGCGACGGCCGTGGCCACGACCACATCGCTCGTCGCGACGAGCACGGCGATCCAGACCGTGGCCAAGTGCACGAGTGCCGTGAGCAGCGCGATCACGGGAGCGGAGCCGAAGGAGGCATGTCCTCTCCGCACCGTCGCCCACAGCGTGAGTGCGAACACGACGACGGCCGCGACCATGCCGGACACCCCGGGGACCTGCCCCAGGCCCGGGACGTCGATGATGTCGCGGTCGGTGGCGACGCTGAGGGCGCCGAGGCCGAAGACCGCGAGGGCGAAGAAGGCGATGGTGGCCATGACCGCCGCCAGGACAGCCGAAACCCCCGCGGACTCGGGCCCGCGGGGGTTCGGCGTGGTGGTGTTCGTGATTACCTCGACAGGGTGGGACCGGCCTCGAGGGTGCGCTCGTACTCGCGCTGCGCCTCCTCGTTCAGCTCGGTCTTGCGGGCACCGCTGCGGGCCACCCAGGCGCCGAACCAGATGGTGAGTTCGCGGGCGAAGACGAAGGCCGCGATGGCCAGCGGGGCGAGTAGCTGCTCGCCCGCGAGTTCGAGACCCTGCGACGCCGTGAGCTTCCAGAAGGGCGCCTCGAAGAGCTGGCCCAGGATGTGTCCGGCGTAGGCGATCAGCCCGACCACGATGCCGAACACCACCCACAGGCCCCAGCGGCCGCGGTTGATGATGGCTCCCAGGAGCCAGAAGCCGAGGAAGAACACGACCACCGGGGTCCAGAACCCCCAGGTGAGCAGCGGGGCGACGAGCGCCTCGCCGATGTTCTCCCCGTTCACATCGCCGGCCAGGGCGCCGAGGCCGAGTGTGGTGGCGAGGTAGAGCAGCGCGAAGGCGACGGTGGCGAGCAGGCCGATGGCCCCGGCGGTGCCGCGGTTGCCACGCTCGCGCGGTGGCTCCGGCGCCTGCACGAAGATCGGCTGCGGCTGCTGCGGCGCGGCGGCCGCGCCGTTCGTGAGCGGTTCGGACGGCACGATGCGGGTGTCGGTGTCGTCGGCGTGCGATGCGTAGGCCGCACCGGCCATGGCCGACTCCTCGTGCGCGTGGCTGCTCGGCGTGGAGTACAGCGAGGTCTCCGGCGTCGCGTACAGCGAGGTCTCGGGGGTCGCATCGCGGCGGTCCGCGTCGCGGAGGTCCGCGTCACGGCGGTCGCCGTCGGTGCTCGAGGGCATCGGGGCGGCGGAGCTGAAAGTACCGGGGTGGTCCCGCTCGGCGGCCTCGAAGGCGGCGAGATCGGGGTCGACGGCGGACTCCTGCCGGGTCGCGGCCTGGTCGGCCACTGGCTCGGAGGAGGCCGCGGTGACGTCTGCGGCGCGGGAATCATCCGCACGGGCGTCGTCGGCGTGGCCGGGGACATCTCCGCGGGCCGCCGCCGCGGCGTCGAGACCGGCGTTCGCGCTGCCGACGACGTCGTCGACGTCGTTCGACTTCTCGGGCTGACGAGCCTCGGGATCACTCATGGGGTGCGCCTCTCATCGGGGATGTGCAGTGCGAGATTACCGCCGCCTGTCCCGGCGCTTCCGGAGGCGTGCCGTCGTGTCGCCATACGCGTGGTCCCGCGGTTTCCGCCGCTCAGGGAAAAGTACTGCGAAGCGCATCCCCGGCGAACTGCGCGAGGATCGGCACCATCGGCAGCGAGAGCCAGACGAGTCCGGCGACGATCCCTGCACACACGATGCCGGCGAACCAGCTCATCCCGAGGTTGCGTCCACCCACCCGTGCCATGGTCTCACCGTAGGCCCGAGCCGTCGCGAGGGTCGTGAGCAACGCCGCGTCGAGGTGGTGTCGCTCAACGGGCGCTACGACCGCGCATCCGCCAGAGCAGCCAGAGCCCGGAAGCCGGGACCAGTAGGAACCCCAGGAGCAGGAGCAGGTGCCACTCCCCGAAGGAGGGGACGAGTGGGTTCACCACCTCCGGCATGGTTTCGCCGCCGGTCGAGCTGCCGGACGCCGATCCGGTGGAGAAGCCGGTCATCGTCGATGCGATCAGGACGGTCAGCCCGGTGGCGACGAAGGGCACCAGGATCGCAACCGCCTTCTCCCAGGTCCGCCACATCGCACTCAGGCTCACGAGCACCGCACCCACGAACCAGCCGACGACCGGCACCACGATCCCGCCGAAGCTGAGGGTGAGCGCGGCCGCGATCGCGAAGCCCCGCGTCGCGGTCGTCGGCGTGCGCGGAGCCGAGGGTGCGGGCGTGGGCGCAGGGAGCACGACGGGCGGCGCGGTCGGAACCTCGTCCTCCGCCTCACGGGCGATCCCTCGGGGGTCCCCCAGCCGGTCGATCCGCTCCGCGGTCGCCTCCGCATCGAGCCCGTCGAGTTCCTCCGCGATCCCGCCGCGGATGTCCGACGCGACACCGTGCGGTAGTCCGCGCATCGCCTCGTCCAGCCGCGCCAGGTAGTCGTCACGCAGCTCGGCTGCGGTCTTCTCGGTCATTGTCATCCTTCCCCCACCATGCCCGTGACGGCACGGGCGAACGGCGCCCACTGCGCCCGGAAGCGCGCGAGCTGATCGATACCGGCATCCGTGAGCCGGTAGTACTTGCGCACCGGACCGCTCTCCGACGGCCGGTCGAACGTCGTCACCCAGCCGTTGTCGCGCAGCCGCCCGAGGAGCGGATACAGCGTGCCGATGCTGGCGATCAGCCCGGCGCCGGTGAGTGCATCCGACAGCTGCCAGCCGTACATGGGCTCGCGCGACAGCAGACCGAGTACGCAGTACTCGACCACTCCCTTGCGCATCTGCGCACCGACGTCCGCTGTCATGCCTCACAAGGTAGCATGTGACGCAGGATAGCGGCAGCGGTTCTTCGATCAGCCCTTTGTCGCTCCGGCGGTCAGACCGCCGACGATGTACTTCTGCAGGAAGAGGAACAGCACCATGACCGGGATCGCGGCCATGACCGCGCCGGCGGAGAAGGCCGACCAGTCGGCATAGCGGGGGTTCGCGACGAGCTTGGTCAGACCGACGACAAGGGTCTGCTGATCCACGTCGACGAGCATGACGCTGGCGATCACGTACTCGTTCACCGTGCCGATGAAGGAGAGCAGACCGACGACCGCGAGGATCGGCGCGACCAGGCGCAGGATGATCGTGAAGAAGATCCGCGCGTGCCCGGCGCCGTCGATGCGGGCGGCCTCGTCGATCTCCTTCGGGATCGTGTTGAAGAAGCCGTACATCAGGTAGGTGTTCACGCCCAGCGCGCCGCCGAGATAGACGAGGATCAGGCCGGTGTGCGTGTTGAGGCCGATCGCCGGGAACCAGTCCCCCAGCGTCGACATCAGCAGGAAGATCGCGACGACCGCGAGGAGCTGCGGGAACATCTGCACGACGACGATGGTGACGCGCCCCACGCGGCGGCCCGCGAAGCGCATGCGGGAGAAGGCATATGCCGCACAGGCCCCGATGAAGACGGTGACCGCGCCCGTCACGACCGCGATGAGCAGCGTGTTCAGGAACCACGTCCCGTACGGATTCTGCGGGTCGCTGAGGATGCGCACGTAGCTGTCGATCCCGATGGCCGAGAAGAGCTGGTTCGACCCGGTGAGCGTGCCCTTCGGGTTGAGCGAGGCCGACACCACGTACAGCAGCGGGAAGAGGGCGAAGGCGCTCACCACGATGGCGACGAGATGACGCCAGCCGGTGTCGGCGAACCAGGCGCCGAACGAACGACGCCGCGGAGCGGTGCGGTGGGCGGTGGCGGTGGCGGTGCTGGGGACGGTGCTCATGTCAGTTCAGCTCCTCGAGGGCCTTGGTCTTGCGGAAGCTGATGATCGAGATCGTCGCGACCACGACGAAGATCAGGATCGTGAAGGCGGAGGCGAGTCCGTAGTCGCGGGTCTGTCCGGTGAACGCCACCTTGTAGACCATCGAGATGAGGATGTCGGTGTGGCCGACGGGGATCGACACGTCGCTGAAGCGCGGGCCGCCCTTGGTCAGCATGTAGATCAGGTTGAAGTTGTTGAAGTTGAACGCGAACGACGAGATCAGCAGCGGCGCCACGGTCACCAGCAGCAGCGGCAGCTTGATGCGGCGGAAGATCTGCCACGCGTTCGCGCCGTCCATGACGGCGGCCTCGTTCACGTCGTCCGGGATGCCCTGCAGCGCGCCCATGCAGACGAGGAACATGTACGGGAAGCCGAGCCAGAGGTTCACCAGCAGCACGGACACCTTCGCCAGCACCGGGTCGGTGAGCCACGGGATGGCCGCGCCGCCGAACAGCACCTGGTTGATGAACCCGAAGCTCTCGTTCATCATCCCGGCCCAGACGAGCGCGGAGAGGAACGCGGGGAAGGCGTACGGGAGGATGAGGATGATTCGGTAGCCGTTGCGGAAGCGCATGCGCGTGTTGTTGAAGACGAGCGCGAGCAGCAGGCCGAGGAAGAAGGTCGTCGCGACGGACACCAGCGCGAAGACGAAGGTCCAGACGGTGACGGAGATGAGCGGACCGCGGATGGACTCGTCGGTCACCGCGCGGACGAAGTTGTCGAAGCCGACCGTGGTCTGCCAGCCGGGCAGCAGCTGCTCGCCGTCCTCCGCCGTGAACGCACCGTCGCCGGTGTCGCTGTAGACCGTGCCGGTCGCGGTGTCCGTGATCGTGTCGGCAGCGGCGTCGTAGGTCAGTGTCGAGACGTACAGGTAGCCGTTCTGACCGTCGGGGGCACGGAGGCTGCCGTCGTTGGGGTCGTCACTGAACGGGACGGAGAGCTGCTCCAGCTCCTCCGACAGGGTGAAGACGGTGGCGAGCGGAAGAGTGGTCCACCCGTCCAGGGCGACGGCCTTGCCGCCTTCGAACTCCGCGTCGACCTCGGCGAGAGGCTGCTCCGCCGTGCCGAGGAGCGCATCGCCGTCCTCCGGATCCGTGACGAGGAGGCCGTAGGTGCCGAACTGCTCGACCACCGTGACGGGGTACGTCGGAGAGTCCTCGACGCGCTCCTGCGCGGAGGCGAGCAGCGACGAGATCGCCTGCTCCTTGCTCCCGTTGTGACCGGTGCCGTAGTTCGTGAAGCCGATGTAGCCCGTGTAGAGGAGCGTGAAGACCTGGAACAGGACCAGGAAGATGATGCCGGGGGTGAGGTACTTCGCCGCGATGCGCTTGCGGGAGAAGTAGATGTAGTTGACGAGGACCGTCACCGCGACGACGAGGCCGAGGACCAGCCACTCGTGCTGTACGAGCAGCACGAACACGGCGTAGACGGCGATCGCGTCCACGATCGCCAGCAACAGGATCTTGAGCAGCATCCACCCGATCGGTCGGGAGGCCGCCTCGGCGATCTTCGCCGCCTGGCGCTGCCGAGGAGTGGGGGGCGCGGTGCGCTCTTCGGTGTCTGTCATGTCGTCCTCGTCATGGTCCTGCCGGGGCGGGCTGGTCGGCCCGCCCCGGCAGGGTCGTCATCTTGTCGGCCGTTACTCGATCGCGGCGGTCACGTCGTCGACGAGCTTCTGCCACGTCGCCTGCGGGTCCTCGCCGTTGATGATGGCGGCCTCGGCCACGCCCCAGAACTGCCAGACAGCGCCCATGGCGGGGATCGCCGGCATGGGGACCGCGTCGGCGCCGACGGCCTGGAAGCCGGCGATGATCGGGTCGGACGCCGCGGTGTCGGCGGCAGCCGTGAGGGCCGGGAGCACGTTGCCGGCCTTGAACAGCTCCAGCTGCACGTCCTCCGTGCCGAGGTAGTTGACGAGGAAGTCGTTGGCCGCGACCTTGTTCTTCGACTCGGCGCTCACGAAGAAGCCCTTGACGCCGGCGAACGGCGAGGCCGTCTCCCCCGTCGGGCTCGGGATCGGGTCGATCTCGACGTTGATGCCCGCCTCGGTGGCCGCGCCCACGTTCCACGGGCCGGTCAGCCAGAAGGCGGCGGTGCCGTCGAGGAACTGCTGCTTGGCGATCTCACCGTCGATATCGGTGTTCAGCGTGCCGGCCGCGCCCTGCGCTCCCAGCCAGTCGGCGAAGGCGAAGCCGCCCTCGCTGCCGAGCTGCAGGTCGGTCGGGTCGTAGCTGCCGCTGTCGTCGGTGCCGAAGACCGGAGCGCCGAACGCGGTCTGGAACGGGTACAGGTGGTACGAGTTGCCCTCGGCGCCCTGCTCCACCACGAAGGTGCCCTTCGCGACCATGTCGTCGAAGCTCGTCGCGGGCTCGGGGACGAGGTCGGCGTTGCGCAGGACGGCGATGTTCTCGACCGCGTACGGGAGCATGTAGACGGTGCCCTCGTAGGTCGCCGCCTGGAGCGCGACGGGGAGGTAGTCCTCAGAGCTGTCGCCGAGCTCGATCGGAGCGACGACGCCGTTGGTCGAGAGCTCGCCGAGCCAGTCGTGAGCGCCCATGACCACGTCGGGGCCCTTGCCGGTCGGGACCTGCTGGATGAAGTCGTCCTTCATGTCGTCGACGGACTTCCCCACCAGCTTGACCGTGACACCGGTCTTCTCCTGGTACGCGTCCGCCGCGCCCTGCAGCGCGTCGACCCGCTCGGCGTCGACCCAGACGGTCAGCGTGCCGCCGCCGTCTCCACCGGAGGAAGAGTCGTCGCCGCCGGAGCCGGTCGAGCAGCCGGCGAGCGTCAGAGCCGAAACGATGGCGATGGCGCCCGCGGCGACCATGCCCCTCTTGTTCACCTTCATTGGTGTGTGCCTCTCTCAGTGCTGAGCGCCTGCAAGACTGCAAGCGCTTACAGTATGCATCGTTTCGAAAGGCGATCACAATCCGCGAGCGCGTTGATATCAACCCGTGATCGGCACGACGAGACTCTCCTGATATGAAAACGCTTCCATATCAGCCGATGGTGAGGGCATCAGCGCGCGGCGTCACCGCCAGCACGATGCGGCGCATCGCGGATGACGCGGTCGATCCAGTCACGCCGCGGCAAGGCGGCGATGGCCTCTCGCGGGAACCAGCGCAGTTCGACGATCTCGTCCATGTCCGGTGCCGGGTCGCTGAGCAGCTCGCACTCGTAGGCGACCGTGACGTAGCCGACCTGGTCGCCGTTCGGATAGGTCACCGCCATCGGGTCGCCACCGTACGCGCCGATGAGTCCTGTGATCCGCAGACGCGCTCCCGTCTCTTCGAGGACTTCCCGGGCGACCGCGTCCGTGGGCTCTTCACCGGGCTCGATGCCGCCCCCGAGCAGACTCCACACGCCGGAGTGCGCGTGCCGGGCCAGCAGGAACCGTTCGCCGTCGCGGATGACGGCGGTGACACCGGGCAGCAGGAGGAAGTCGTGTCCGATCCGCGCACGGATCGCCTCGACGTAGGGCGACATCGGCATCGACGAAGTCTAGGCGCCGGGGCGGCGCGCGCCCCGTGAGCCCGCTCACGGGACTTTCCGCACCCCCGCGGATACAGTTGAGTCATGGCTGACAGTTCCTTTGACATCGTCTCGAAAGTGGATCGCCAGGAGGCCGAGAACGCCCTGAACCAGGCGCGCAAAGAGGTGGAGCAGCGCTACGACTTCAAGGGGACCGGCGCTTCGATCGCCTGGAGCGGCGAGCAGATCCTCATCACCGCGAACACCGAGGAGCGCGCGAACGCCGTCCTCGACGTGTTCCAGTCCAAGCTCATCAAGCGCGGCATCTCCCTGAAGAGCCTCGACTCGGGAGAGCCCTTCGCCAGCGGCAAGGAGTTCCGCATCCTGTCGAGCCTGAAGGACGGCATCTCCTCGGAGAACGCGAAGAAGATCGGCAAGATCATCCGCGACGAGGGCCCCAAGGGCGTGAAGAGCCAGATCCAGGGCGACGAGCTCCGCGTGCAGTCCAAGAGCCGCGACGACCTCCAGGCCGTGATCGCGCTCCTTAAGGGCAGCGACCTCGACATCGATCTGCAGTTCATCAACTACCGGTAGGGGTTGGCTCTGGAGACGCTTGCAGCGGTGAACCAGGCGATTGCTGATGGTTCGCGTGGCCTGGATGTCTCGACTGAGGCTGGTCGGGCGAACATGGACATGCTTGTGGGCCTTGCGTCTGATTCGCAGGCTGCGGCGGCTGCCCAGTTCGAGCTTGATGGGTCGACTAAGGGTTACACGGATCGTATGCGTGCGGGCCGGGAGGCTTTGATCAACTCGGCGATTCAGATGGGGGCCACGAGGAGTCAGGCGGAAGCTCTGGCGGACAAGATCTATGCGATTCCAACGGAGCGGCAGATCAAGGTTCTGGCTGACACGTCTCAGGCTCATGCGAGCTTGAATGGGATTCTGGGTCGGTTGAATGAGGCGGTTCGTACGCACTTCAACATCCCGGTTTCGACGGTCGGTGTCGGCACGGTACTCAAGACGCCGGGTATGTCTACGGGTGGTCCGGTTCGTGGCCGTGGTCCGAAGGGTAAGGACTCTGAGCTCCGGTTGCTTGCGCCTGGTGAGCATGTGATCCCTGCTGATGAGGTTGATGCGGCGGGTGGGCACTCCGCGATCGAGGAGTGGCGGGCGACCCTCACTACTGGACCCAGTGTGTCCGACCAGCAGCAGCCCTACTGGGTTGCTTCGCAGACACCTGTCGTCGTCCAGGCAGCAGCGGCCCCGCCCATCTCCCTTGATGGGTTGGCGATCTCGGGAAGGTTGGAGATTGGTGGGGACGGGCTCGCTCAGATTGTGGATGGACGTATCCATCGAGCCTCGGCCGCTAATCGTGTCACGCTCGAAAACGGATGGAGGAACTAGTGGCGATGACCGACCCAGCGCTCCTCAATCGGTTCCTCTCCCACTATCGCGACCGTGAGATCGCGTGGATCATGTGGAACTACTACCTGCAGTCCGGTCGCGGACGCGCACTACGCCCACCAATCGACAAGTTGTTCGCGTGGGTTTAAGGGCAACCCCAGCGGCCTCAATGCGAGTGCTCCACCGGACACCCCGTCTGATGGAGCACTCGCGCCGGTCATCTAGCCGGGTAGCCAAGGCGTTCGGACCGCCTCGGGTCTGGAAGCGATCAGCGGATGAGCGCTGAAGCAACAGCGACGTGTGACCGAGAGCTCTGGCTAGAGGGGGGAGGGCTCGGCGTGTGCTTTAATGAGCGCATGCGCGGGGGAAACGATCGATGACGATCGTCGATTCACATGTCTTGCCGACCGGTTCGATGCCGCTCAACGGCATGAAGGAGGAACTGAGCAAGGCGTACCTGCACGCGCTCGCTAGCGCTACTGGACTCGATGTCGGGTCGTGGGGCCAGGACTACGACGTCCGAGATGTGACACTGAGCTCATCCGTTGACTATGCGTCCCAAGGTGGAATGTACGGGCCAAAGATTGATGTACAGCTGAAGTGCACCGGGCAGGAGAGCGTTGCGGGTCCTAATACGATTGCCTGGTCGCTGGATGTGCGCTCGATCGAGAAAATGGCGCGCCTAAATCGATCCACCCCGGCCCTCTTTTGCGTGCTCACGACTAACGCTCGGGCTGAGCAGTGGCTGCACCACGACACAGACGGTCTCCTGTCGAGGAGCCATATGTATTGGATGTGGGGTAAGGATCTCCCCGCGGTCGCGCCCGGGAGTGCATCAGTGACTGTGCACATACCGCGCAGCAATGTTCTCACCCCCGCATCACTACTTGAGCTCATGGAGGAGGCGAGCAGATGGCAACCGACGTTCTAGGTTTCGGTGAGTATAGCGACGTTCTGACCGACTCCAACCTCGCTCAGTTTCTCGCTATTCAGCAGTGGTCGCTGAGGGCCGATCGGACGTTCGATCAGATTTGGCTCCCGAATGACGTTACGGAGGGGGTTCCTCCGATCCTGCTCCCTCGCGACCAGCGTCTCTCCGACTACTCGCGCCGGCTAGGAGAGGCGGTTCACTCCATAGCATCGGTTTTCGGCTGGCGCGTGTCCGACCTCGCGGAGCAGGTAGCAACGATCCATGCCGACCTCTTTTTTGTCCGAGTGGATCAGCATTCCTCAGACGGAACGATTCCGTTCAGCCAGGCAACGTCACTCCTGGAAAACATCGAGCAGCTGATCCGCTCTGCTGCGTTGACGGCGTGGAACCCTGCGTCCGCGGGGCGCGGGCGCGTTCCGAACACCGTAAAGGAGTTCCTGTCGGATGACGTGCGCATGGGTCATACGAAAAAGGGCAGCTTCATCATTACTGTCGCCGCCCGACTCGATACCGAAATGCCGTCGACAGGCATTGGTACGGCGGTGGCCCCTTCGGCCGAGGATGTCGCCCCGAGCTTTACGAGACGGGTCATGACTCAACTCGCTCGTGGAGTGGACGCTACTCAACGGTTCGCTAGGCGCGAGGACGACTTTGTTGACTTCGACGAGGCGCTCGGACGCGGCATGCGACTTCCCCTGGTACAAGCTCTCCACGATATGGGCGACGACGAAGGGGTACGATCGATCGATCTTTCCTTCGAATGGGCTGCTACGGAACCCCAACGCGAATCGGTGCCCGAGCGAATCACTATCGAACGGGGGACAATCGAGGAGCTTCCCTCCGTCGAGCGGCGGCTCTCGCAAAGGCACGAGCCTGAGCAAGTGACTCTCGTGGGACCGGTGACGGAGCTCAAACGCGGTAATGCACCTCAAACAGGCGAGCAGTCAGAGGGCGAAGTTGTCGTGCGAGCGGACGTCAATGGGCGATTGGGGCGAATCACTGTTCCGCTTGCCGGTGAGGACTATGACTGGGCGATCCGGGCACACGCTCAGCGGCTCCCGTTTACCGTCTCTGGCGAGCTCATCCGAAAGGGCAATGGCTGGAGGCTTGGCGAGCCCATCGAGGTAGATAGAGACTTCCTCAAGTTCCATGGACGTCAAGTCGAGCAGGACATCTTGCCGTCCACAGACTGAGGCGCCACCATGACTGACTTCTTGCCGGCGGTTGCGCTCGTACTTGTCACTGCGCTCTCAACGGGTGGAGTTACTCTTGCGTCGACCTGGCAGCAGAGCAAGATTGCCGATCGACGGAGAACTCGTGAGCGTGAGGATGCCCTTGCTGACATCCATGCGTCGAACAGCCGGGACCACGCTCTTCGCCTCCACGATGCGCTTGTGGACCTACACGAACTCGGGAGGGCTGAGAACAGGGCCGGACGTGAGCTTCCGTCCGGCGAGGCTATCCGCCCGTTTTCCTCGGTCGCGGGCCGCACCTACCTGCTAATCGAGGATGCGGACGTTCGGCGAGTGGTTGCGGACGGGCTCACGATCGTGTCCAGCCCTCACTCAAGAGACGTGACTCCTGCTGACTGGCGGGATGCCACCGCGACGACATCGTTCATCGTGGCCGCGTATCTTCGCGGCGAGCAACCACCTGCGAGATATGCGCTGAGGCTGGCCGAGCTTCGACGCCAATACCCGCTTCCTGACTCCAACGGTGCCATCACCCATCAGTAGCTTCCCCCGAGCACTCGTCAACGAACGAAGCCGGGTGAGGCAGGATCAGTCGTGATGTAGAGCGGGGAGGGCAGCTGCTTGACCGTGACCTAACCGCTCGGGTGTGGACGGGTCTGGGAGTGACCGTCGATGCTGTCCCAACGCAATCCACGGGTCAAGGGTCCGGAAGCGTTCTCAGGGCTGCGCAGAGGGTCGCCGTGTAGTCGTCCTCGAAGTAGCCAACCCATGTGCCCACGGCCTCAGCGAGAACGTCTGTGCGTTCGCCCGCAGTCGCCCTGAGCTCGTCCAGAACGGGCGTCGTATCAGTCGTGTACCTGTTGCGGGAACAGATGGCATCCAACTCAACACTGAGCTTCACGGTGGGGGCAGGCCTCTTGATTGCATACCGGATCATCCTTCCTCCGGCCAAGGTGGATCAGGCTAGCAACACTAGGACGCGTGATCTATGGCTTGAACCAGTGACCGCACGTAGCCGCACAGCTCAACCCGGCTGAGATAGACGGCCTGGACTGTCCCCCGGCGACTAGCCAGGATCGTAGGACTGTGCAATCTGCTACGACTAGTCGATCTTGCTGCCCTGCAGACAGTGGGGTTACACTTAATCTGAAACAAGCGCCAGTCGTCGAACGCTGAACTGACGCAGCCAATCAAGTGACCAATCAAGTAACCAATCAAGAAACCAATCAAGAAACCAGAAGAGTCAGGCTGAGTAGTCACATGGGAAACCTCACGCTCACCCCAGCGACAACGATCGACACCGAGATCCGCGAGGAAGCGCGCGAAACTATCGGCAAGCTTCACGACGCCGAGCCGCAATGCTTCGTTCTTCGGACTGCCCTTAGCGAGATACCGCTACCCGCGGACCTGTCCGGCTTCCTCATGGAAGTCCTCCAGCAGATCGCCTCGGGAGAGGCAGTAGGGGTTCAGAGCCTTCCGGAAGAGCTGACCACGACGACCGCCGCGCAGCGGCTCGGGGTTTCCCGGCCAACCCTGATGAAGATGATCAAGCGTGGCGAGCTTGAGGCGTATCGCGTGGGTAGCCACACCAGGCTCAAGACGTCGGTAGTTCTTGACTTCGCTCGATCTCGCCAAGAGGCACGCAAGGACGCCCTGGCGAAAATGCTAGACGATGGGTATCGGTACAGCGGAGAGGGCTAGGCGCTAGGCTGATCGCCATGTCCCCGCTGGTTTTTGTCGATGCAGATGTCCTGTATTCGGTGACCCTGCGAGGATGGTTCTTTAACCTCGCCCACGCTGGCAGTCACTTTTCTCCTGCGTTCGAGATCGTGGTCACCGAGGATGTCATCGCCGAGGCGGTTGCGCGTTGGCGCGACGACAACGCGCTGGCGCCCGGTGGGGTTGTCTCCGCAATGAGTGAGAACCTACGCACGTTGTGCACGGTGCTCAGGGACTACGACTGCGAGATCCCGTTCCCCGGGGGCGACGAGGGCGACATCCACGTCTACGCTGCGGCTCTAGAGGCTGGCGTGGGCTACCTCGTAACGAAGGACAAGGGATTCCACAACCTCTCCGACGACGTGAAGGACGACCTCCCTTTCGAGATCTATCACCCAGACGACTTCCTTGTCCTGGTCAACGCGCAGAGCTCAAGGAACGTCATGGAGGCCACCCGTGCCACGATGCGCCATGCGCTATCGAAGGAGCAGGAAGTAACCAGCATGGTCACCATGCTGCGCAAGAACGACTGCCCACGATTCGCAGATGTGGTCGAGAGGCACCTAGCCGTGCTCGCCGGCGCACGCCCAATCGAGTTCGACAAGCTCGACGATGCTCCCGTGGGCGCATAGGTCATCCCGTGGCGTCGCTGCCTCCCCTTCCCGGTCGCGCGGCGTTCCACGCGTCGACTGTCTCGACTGTCCATCCGCGTGTGCTGCCGATCATGGCGTCTGGTTCGGGGAGTTTGTAGCGGGAGAGTGTGCCGGTGAGGACGCCGATGCGTTCGGCGAACTCGGCGCGTGACAGGTATCGCTCCATCAGTCTTCCCGCTCGCGGATGATCGAGATGACGATGATTGCGGCTGCGATGACTGCGAGCAGTCCGGGCCAGAAGTTGCCGCTGGCGAATGACCAGGTGGCCGAGGCGAGGGCAAAGACGCCGGCCCCGTATTTGAGTGTGCTGTTGTTCATGGTGATCCATGGATACTGGAAGGTGGGGATTGGAGCTACTTGGTCTAGTTCCGATCCCCGTTCCCCGGAAGCAGGGTGACCTCGAGGTCGAAGGAGTCAACGGGAACATCCAGCGTTACGGCGATGAAGTCCCGTGCCATCACCGAGATTTCTGCTTCGGTGCGGGCCTGTGTCACCCCGTCCAGCTCGGGGATGCGGACGAACCAGAACTTTCCGTCGCGCTCCGCAGTGATTTCGTAGCTCTTCATGTTCGCCTCCAACCACACGCTAGCGTGAACACATCGCCGCTCGTAGTGTCCATGCATGACGAAGCGGCGAGCGCAGGGAACTGGAACGATCTTCCGAGACCAGAGGGGATATTGGACCGTCGTCCTCCCTCTTCCAAGTGTTGACGGCAAACGTAGACGGAAGAGCTACCGTTCCAAGAAGCGCGAAGTCGTACTTGCTCATCTGCGGGCATTCGAGAAGGCGCGTGGTGGGACTGACCTGCCCTCGCCGGACTCGTACCCCTCTGGCAGCGGGACAACCGTTGGCGAGTGGTTCGGCTACTGGCTTGCCGAGTGCGTCTACCCGCAGCTTCGACCCAAGACCGCAGACGGGTATAGATCCATCGCTAAAACGAGGATCGTCCCCGCTCTAGGCGCCGGCACTCCGCTCGCAGCCGTCCGGGCCGCTGACATACGGCGCATGCACCGCTGGATGCGGGACGAGTGCTCCCCGACCACAGTTCGCAACGCGCATGTCGTCGCCTCACGCGCCTTCGACGTCGCCGTCCGTGAAGAGGAGATCGAACGCAACCCCGTGCGTCTGGTTGAGCAGCCACGGCCGGCACGCCCACAACTCGACGTCCCCACCACGCAAGAGCTCCGTTACCTCCTCGAAGCGCTGAAAACGCGGCCGGACGGGCTCAAGTGGATGACGTACATCCTGACGGGTGCGCGCCGCGGTGAGGTCGTCGGACTCGAGGTAGGTCGAGTCGGCTCGCACCTCGATATCAGTTGGCAGATGCAAACACTCAGACGCGGCGACAACGGTCTACCCATCGCCCCACCGGATTTCGAGTACCGGCACCTGTACGGGGGCTTCTTCCTCACAAGGCCCAAGTCGAAAGCAGGCTGGCGCACGGTACCGCTCATCAACCCGTTACGGGACATGATGGAGCACCACCTGGCCACCATGGAGTCGAACCCATGGGGACTCGTCTTCACCCGCAAAGGCAGGCCCATCGATCCGAATATGGAGACACGGCTGTGGCCAGCCGTTCAACGGGAACTTCTCGGAGAAGATCGACGCGTCAGGCTGCACGACCTCAGACACGCCGCGGTCGACCTTCTCTACGCCGCAGACGTCCCGGAGGAGCTGATCGTCGAACTCGTCGGACACTCCACGCGCGCCATGACCCGCTCCTACAAGAGCCCCGCGCACCTCGACCGACTAACCCGAGCGATGACCGGCGTCGAGAATCTCCTAGCTTGAACGTCGGTACATGCAGACCCGGTTCGGTGGCAGTATCGTGCAGGCCATGAATTTCGACGAGGCGGTGGCGGGCGCCGTCAGAGCAGAACTAGCTCGAGCGAACAAGAAGCCCATCGATCTCGTCGCGGTGCTGGGTCTCAGCAAGCCGACTATCTACGGGCGCATGTCCGGCGCATACCCCTTCACGACAGCGGAGCTAGAGCAGGTCGCATCGTTCATCGGGATCACAGCGCAGGACATCATGCTCTCGGCATCGCTCTCAGAACGCTTCGGGACTGACCACCCGTTAGGGATCGTGCCGCTGTCCGCACCGAGGCCGGACGCATGGAGCCAGCCACGAGGTTCGTTCAGGCGTTGACGGCTTTCATGAATAATGCGATTCAGTCCGCACGGAGTCCGCAAAACCCGCCGATCTGACCAACATCGGCCAGCCACTGCCAACGCCAAATCCCGCGGAATCCCAGTGGACACGCTAGCCAGCAACGATCACCAACCAATCCGGCACTGTTCATCAACTACCGCTGACGCCATTCGCGTCGGAGGCGAGGGCTCGGGAGTCATCCCGGGCCCTTTCTTTTCCCCGGTCAACGCATACCGAGATATCGGTGTTCTTCGTCGAGACTGGAAGCGGTCGTGATTCGTCACGACTCCGACGCCATCCCCGTCCGACGCCCGATCGCCGCGGTGGATGCGCTTCGAGGATGCCACGCCGGCTCAGGGGAGGGAGCGGCGCGGGCCCCCGAAGCTCGCGTCGGCCTGGGGTCTGCCGACGTCGCACGCCGACCGGTCCCGGGTTCATGACAAGCCTCCCCGCCCGCTGCGCGCCCCCACGCGGATCGGCCCCCCGTGGAGGCATGACGGCAATCCTGCGACCGTCGCTCCCTCACCGCCCGGGAGTGGACGCCGGTCGCAGACCAAGAACGACCGGGGGCTGGGCCATGGGGCAGATCGAGTCGAAGAGCATCGGAGAGAACAAGCAGCTGCTGGCGGATGAGGTGTTCCACCACATCGGGCGGCTCATCACGGAGGGAGAGTTCGCCGAAGGCGACCGGATCCGGGACGTCGACGTGGCGGACGAGCTCCACGTCTCGCGGACGCCGGTTCGCGAAGCGCTCCAGCGCTTGGAGCGACTGGGACTGGTGACGATGTACCCGAGCCGGTACACGGAGGTGACGATGGTCACGCCGCAGGTGGTGGCCGAATCGCTGGAGTTCGCCGGCTACCAGGGCGGCATCACGGCGCGGATGGCGGTGCCGAGACTGAGCGCCATCCAACGGGAGCGCGTGCAGGATCTCATCGCACGGATGCAGGACTCGCTCACCGACGGGGCGTCGACGGCGCGGGCGCGGTGGGCCGTCTTCGCCTACCTCGCCGACCACAGCGGAAACCGCCAGCACCGGATGCTCATCGACGATGTCGCCGTCGCCGTGACCCGGAACCTGCGCGGGTGGGTCGTGCGTCCCGGCGATCGCGAGCGGATGCGACAGGTCTATGCGGGGTTCGCCGACGCGGTGCGCTCCGGCGACGGCGATGAGGCGGAGCGCCTCGCACGCGCGATGTACTACGTCTGAACGGCGCGCCAGCCGACGACCCAGCGGTGCAAGCGGCGGTACGCGTCCTCCCGGGCTTCATGTCGGGACAGGAACACGTCGTGCAGGGCGCCGTCGATCCGTTCGACGGTCACCGTGGAACCCAGCCGCAGGGCCGCGCGGGCGATGTCGTCGACGACGAGCACGGAGTCGGCGGAGGTCAGCTCCTCCGACCACCGGGTCGGCGGCACGAACCGCTTCGACAGCAGGACGCAGACCGGCGCCGCGATGTCGAGACCCGCGGCGACGGCCTTGTGCCCGGTGAGGATCGCGTTGAGCCACCCGGCGTACACGGCCATCGTCTGCACGGGACGCCAGGCGGTGTTGACCTCCATCGGGTCGTCGGGGTCGGCCACCTCCTGCTGCGCCCGGGTGTAGTAGCCGAGGTCGACCTGCGGCGCGACGTCGAGCGGCCGGATCCGTGCCTGGAACTCGACCATCGGGGCGATCGCGGCGCGCACGGGGGCGAACTGGAACTCGAGCCAGGGACTGTTCAGGATGAGGGCATCGGCCGCGCCGGGATGCCGGGCCGCCCACAGGCTCAGCGTCAGGCCGCCGGTCGAGTGTCCGAACAGGATCAGGCGTCGCCCGCTCTCCTCGCCGTCCTCGCCGTGCCCCATCGCGTCCAGGGCCGCGGCGATGTCCTCGTCGTAGGTGGACAGGTCGGTGATGTAGCCCGGGGTCTGGCCCTCGCGCAGGCTGCGCCCGTACTTGCGCAGGTCGAGGGCGAAGAAGCGGGCACCGCGAGCCGTCCAGAATCGGGCCAACCGCTTCTGGAAGAAGTAGTCCGACCACCCGTGGATGTAGAGCACGTCCACGCCCTCGAGCAACGGGCGACGGCGCCGGGCGCGCTCCCACCACGGAACCGGAGCCGTCAGAGCCCGCACGAGGGTGGCGACCACCGGACCCTGCTCGTCGCTGCCGAGGTCGAGGGTGAGCTGGGCGAACTCATCGCCGAGAACATCCGGAACCCACTCGGCCATGCGTCCTCCCCCTCGCGCCCAGGCTAGCCCACGGCGTCACTCGCCGCCCGGACGGGCGACGGCGAAGTCGTCCGCGATGGTGGCCGCGATCGGCGCGAGGTCGTCGATCCCCGACCCGTCGAACGTCGTGAGACGCAGCCAGTCCGCACCCACGCGAAGATCGAGCACCGGACGGCGGAGTTCGTCGACGCCGGTGCGGGCGGCATCCACGCCCTCGATCGCGATCTCCTCCCCGTCCTCGAGCTCGTCGAACGCCCACGCGCCACCGGGCAGCGTGGTGAGCATGATGTACCCCTGGGCCGCGTACTCGTCGTCCCCGGAGGCGTAGTAGCAGATCCGCGCACCGTTGCGCTCCTGGTAGACCTCGGCCGGGATGGACCATCCGCCGAACGCGTCGATCACGTGCACCTCGGCGTCGACCTGCTCTGCGAGCTCCGTCGCGGTGAGGAACCGCGTGCAGTCCACACCCTCGACCGCACTCTCCAGCACATCCACCTCACGCAGCGACGCCACGGCTGCGGCGCCGAGTCCGCGCAGGGCCTCCTCGAGCGTCGCGGTATCGTCAGGCCGCTTCTCCGGATCCACGACGGTCGCCGAGACCAGGACGTCGCCGTCGACCAGCTGGAAGAAGCAGTATCCGCCGCTCTCGCAGCGGGACTCCTCACCGTAGTACCCGCCGCGGGACTCCGCGCCCGTGATCGTCTCCTCGGCCCCGGGGAGGATCGTGACCTCCCAGTTGCGCTCCGCCGTCCCCGCCGAGCAGGCGATGCCGCCCGCCCGCTGGAACATGTGCTGCGCGGGACCGGGGTACCAGCTCGGTGACGACCACACACCCAGCGCCTCCGCCACCTCACCCTCGACCTCGCCGGTGGAGCCCGACATCGCTTCGGCGACATCGGCGCAGTCCACATCGAAGGCCGGAGTGGGCGCTTGCGCCGACGCGGGAGTGGGCGCGACCGTGGCGGCGGCCGTCGGAGTGCCGGTGGGCTTCACCTCGGGTTCGGGCGCACAGCCGGGCAGCAGGAGCACGGCCACGGCGCCGAGGGCCAGGAGTGCACGAGGTCGCATGGCCTCAGCCTAGGGCTGCGGGACCCGGCGCCGGGAGCACGCCCCGGCGCCGAGACGACTCACTCGCCGCGGGAGACGCGCACCATCTCGTCGCGCGGGACGACCTTCACACGTGCACGCTCCTGCGGGGCGCCGAGGCTGATCTCGTGCTCGTCGAGGCGGTGCCAGCCGTCCAGATCGGTCCAGGCGACGCCGCGCTCGGCGAGCAGTGCCGGGATGGCCTCCTCGGACGGGTCCTCCGGGTGCCACCACGAGCCCTGGTCGTTGATGAGGTGACGGACGGTCTCCATGGCATCGGACTTCGTGTGGCCGATGAGCCCGACCGGGCCGCGCTTGATCCACCCCGTGGCGTACACGCCGGGGACACGGTCGTTGGAGTCCTTCGCGAGCACCTGGCCCTCGTGGTTCGGGATGACGCCGTGCTTCTTGTCGAAGGGGACCCCGGGCAGCGGCGAGCCGAAGTAGCCGATCGCGCGATACAGCGCCTGTACGGGCACCTCACGCAGCTCTCCGGTGCCGACCGCGCCACCCTGACCGTCCGGCTGGGTGCGCTCGTATACGAGAGCGGCGACACGGCCGTTCTCGTCGGTGCGCACCTCGACCGGGCGCGCCCAGAAGTGCAGGTGCAGGCGGCGCGAGGCGGTGCCGCCGGCGTTGTTGACGGAGTCGCGCTTGCGCCACGACTGCAGGATGCGGTCGATGACCATGACCTGCTTGTTGCTCGCGACCGCGTCCTTCGAGGCCTCGTCGTAGTCGAAGTCCTCGTCGTAGACGACCATGTCGACGTCGCGCAGCTCCCCCAGCTCGCGGAGCTCCAGCGGCGTGAACTTCACCTGGGCCGGGCCGCGGCGGCCGAATACGTGCACGTCCGTGACGGCGCTCGCCTTGAGTCCCTCGTACACGTTCTCGGGGACCTCGGTGACGAGAAGGTCCTCCGCATGCTTCGCGAGCATGCGGGAGACGTCGAGAGCGACGTTGCCGTTGCCGAGGACCGCCACCGAGGCGGCGTCCAGCGGCCATTCCCGCGGCACGTCGGGGTGGCCGTCGAACCAGCTCACGTAGTCGGCGGCGCCGTAGGAGCCCACCGCGTCGATGCCGGGGATGTCCAGCGACGTGTCACGGATCGCCCCGGTGGCGAAGATGACCGCGTTGTAGTGCTTCTTGAGGTCGTCGAGCGTGATGTCCTCGCCGAAGCGGACGTTGCCGAAGAGGCGGATGTCGCCACGGTCGAGCACGTCGCGCAGGGCGGTGATGATGCCCTTGATGCGGGGGTGGTCGGGGGCGACGCCGTACCGGACGAGCCCGTACGGGGCCGGAAGCTGCTCGAACAGGTCGATGGACACGTCGAACTTGCGCTCGGCCTTCAGCAGGATGTCCGCGGCGTAGATGCCCGCGGGGCCTGCGCCGACGATGGCCAGTCTCAGCTTGGTCATAGAGGTCCTTTCGTGTGCCGTCGCGGCAGACACCCGGGCCCGGGGCCCGTGCACGGTGTCAGCTGGAGCGCTCGGCGAGGGTCTCGGCGAATCGGGTGAGCGCTTCGCGCACGGTGCCGCGCGGAAGTGCGGTGAGGGCGTCGATCGCCTCCTGCGTCCACGCGTGGGCGAGCTCGAGGGTCTTCTGGGTGACGGCGTGGTCGCGGAGTTCGTCCAGCGGTCCGTCGAGGATCGCCGGGTCGGCGCCGTCGGCGATGAGGGCCACGCCGTCGTCGATGCGGGCGGCGAGGTCGGCCGCGGCGTCGTCGTCCTCCGCCTTGAGCAGGAGGTACGGCATGGTCGGGACACCCGCGCGCAGGTCGGTGCCCGGGACCTTGCCCGTCTCCTCGGGCTTGGCCGACAGGTCGATCACGTCGTCGAGGAGCTGGAAGGCGACGCCGATCTTCTCGCCGTAGACGCGCAGCGGCTCCTCGTACTCCGCGGGGGCGTTCGAGAAGATCACGCCGCCCTGGGTGGCCGCGGCGATCAGCGAACCGGTCTTGTCCGCGAGCACCTGGATGTAGAACGCGATCGGGTCGTCCTCCGGCTGCGGACCGAGGGTCTCGTGCATCTGCCCGAGGACCAGGCGTTCGAACGTGTCGGCCTGGAGCCGGATGGCCCGCTCGCCGAGCCGTGACATGAGCTGGCTGGCGCGCGAGAAGAGGATGTCGCCGGTGAGGATGGCGATGTTGTTGCCCCACACCGTCTGCGCGGCGGGGACACCGCGGCGGCGGTCGGCGCCGTCCATGACGTCGTCGTGGTAGAGCGAGCCGAGGTGCGTGATCTCCAGCGCCTTCGCGACGTCGATCACCTCTCGGGTGTTGCCGTCGCCGAGCTGCGCCGCGAGCAGCGTGAGTACGGGGCGGATGCGCTTGCCGCCGGCCTCGTACAGATAGCGGCTGGCGGCGTCGGCGAGGGGGTCGGCGACACGCACGTCGTCCGCGAGCCCGGTCTCGACCAGCTCCAGTCCGTCCTCGATGGTGCGGGCGATGCGACGCGCGGCGGGACCGACGAAGACGCGATCGCTGAAGCCGAGACGGCTCGCGAGTCGCGAACCCGGGGCGCTGGGGCTCGAAGTCACGCTCCCAGCCTACCTGCGTCGGGTGCCGCCGTTCGCGCCGTGCTCACGCGGGCTTGCGCGCCCGGTGCAGGGCCACGATGCCGAAGGTGAGGTTGCGGTAGGCGACGTCCTGCCAGCCGGCCTCCCTGATCCATGCGGACAGCCGCTTCTGGTCGGGCCAGTCGCGGATCGACTCGTTCAGATAGTCGTAGGCGTCGCCGTTCGTTCCGGCGACCCGGGCCACGCGCGGGAGCACCTGCGCGTTGTAGAACCGGTAGGCCCCGCGGAAGAGCTTGCCCGGAGGGGTGGAGAACTCGTTGATGACGAGGCGGCCGCCCGGCTTGGTCACCCGGTAGAGCTCGCGCAGCGCTTTCTTCGGGTCGTTCACGTTGCGCAGGGCGTACGACATCGTCACCGCGTCGAACTCGTCGTCCGCGAACGGCAGGGCGGTGGCATCCGCCTGCACGAACGAGAGGTTGCGCATCGCTCCGTGGCGGCGCTGGCCCTCGGCGAGCATGCCGGGCGAGAAGTCCGCTGCGACGACCTGCGCGCCGCTGCGGGCGAGGGAGGCGGAGGAGGACGCCGTGCCCGCGCCGAGGTCGAGGATGCGCTCCCCCGGCTTCGGGGCGACGGCGCGGGTGGTCGCGGCCCGCCAGAGCGCGTCGTTGCCGAACGTCATCGCGGTGTTCGTGCGGTCGTACCCGGCGGCGACCTGGTCGAACATGCCGCTGACGCGGGCGGGGTCCTTGCCGAGATCGGCGCGGTTCTTGTCGTTCGCGGTCACGCGTCCAGTCTAGGCGCGAGGTCCAGCGCTTCGAGTCGGTCCAGCCAGGGATCGGCCGTGGCGTCGTCGAACGGCGCCGTGCGTTCCCTGACCCGCGTCTCGAGGTCGAGCGCCAGCTCCTCCAGATGCCGCATGACGGTGGCCGGGTAGCCGTAACGGGCGCTGTGCTCCGCCCATTCGTCGCGGTCGTCCACCCAGGTGCCGCGCTCCCCCTCCACGCGGACGACGTCGAGGTCCATGTCGATCCCGGTCGCGAGCAGCGGGTCGTCCGCCCACCGCACGTCCCACCCGAGGTCGATGTAGACGCGCATCCCCCGGGGGTGGCGGCGATTGACGGTGAGCGCGAAGTCGGCGCTCGGCGGGACGAGGGTGACGTTCGGCGTGGCGGCGTGGAACTCGGCTCCCGGGCGGGCGCTGTGCCAGCCGGCGGGCTGCCCCACCCAGTCGCCCCACCGGTCGGCACCGAGGTACACGCACTCGTGGCGCCAGTGCGGCGACCCGTCCCACTTGCGCCACTGGAAGATCATCTCGGCACCGGCTGCGGGACGCGCATCGCTCATCCGCCCACCCTACGTCCGCGGAATAGGCTGGAGTCGTGCAGCACACCCCCCTGGTCGTGGAGACCCGAGAGATCGATCCGGTCGAAGACCTCCTCTCCTTCGCGGACCCCGCCCGCCCGCTCGCCTGGTTCCGCCGCGGCGACGGGATCGTGGCCGTGGGTGAGCCGTTCGCCGAGCTCCGCCCGTCGGCCGAGGAGGGGCGCACCCGCGCCGAGACCCTCGCGACGCTCTGGCAGGGTCTCGCGGCGGCGGCCGCGGTCTCCGACCCGCTGCGACTCCCCGGAACCGGACTCGTCGCGTTCGGGGCCTTCACCTTCGACGAGGACTCGCGCGCCGACAGCGTGCTCGTCATCCCGTCGCGGATCCTCGGCCGCCATGGCGACCGCTTCTGGGAGACCCGCATCCGCCGGTCCGACGACGAGCGTGCGCCGGGTGCCGTCGAGCCCGCGGAGTACGGACCGCACTGGGCGGGGACCGTGGGCCCCGGAGCGCAGAGCCCCCAGGGCTACCAGGACGCCGTGCGGGGCGCGCTGGACCGCATCGCGGACGGCGAGCTCAGCAAGGTCGTCCTCGCCCGCGACCTCCAGGGCACCATCCCCGCGGGCTCCGACCTGCGGCGGCTCGTCCGCGCGCTCGCGACCGGGTACCCGGACACCTGGGTCTTCGCCGTGGACGGACTCATCGGCGCGAGCCCGGAGACCCTCGTCACGGTGCAGGACCGGACGGTGACCGCGCGCGTGCTCGCCGGGACGATCGGACGCGGGGCCGACGCCGACGCCGACACCGCCGCGTCCGCGCACCTCGCCTCCAGCACCAAGGACCTCGACGAGCACCAGTACGCCGTGCAGAGCGTGCTCGCATCCCTCCGCCCGTACACCAGGGCCCTCGCGGCGAGCGAGCAGCCCTTCCTCCTCAAGCTGCCCAACCTCTTCCACCTCGCGACCGATGTGGAGGGCGAGCTGGAGGACGGTCGTTCCGCCCTCGACCTCGTGCGCGCACTCCATCCGACCGCAGCCGTCGCCGGCACCCCGACACCGACGGCCATCGCCGCCATCCGGGAGCTCGAACCGTTCGACCGCGGGCGCTACGCCGGACCGGTCGGCTGGGTCGACGCGGACGGCAACGGCGAGTGGGCCATCGCCCTGCGGTGCGCGCAGTTCACGACGACGGACGACGCGATCGCGGTCACGGCCTACGCCGGGGCCGGGATCGTCTCCGGATCGGATCCGGAGAGCGAGCTCCTCGAGACACGCGTGAAGTTCCGCCCGCTCGTCGACGCGCTGGCCTGACGTCCGCCGCGGTCAGCTCGCGGCGAGGCGCTTCTTCTCGGCCTCGACGTCGAAGTCGGCGACCGGCCACTGCGGATCGATGTCCTCGAGGGCTGCGAGCAGCAGCTCCTGCACGGCCAGCCGCGCGTACCACTTCGCGTTCGCCGGCACGACGTACCAGGGCGCAGCCTCGGTGGACGTGCGATCGAAGACGGTCTGGTACGCCTCCATGTACTGCGGCCACAGCATCCGCTCGTCGACGTCGCCCGGGTTGTACTTCCAGTGCTTGTCCGGGCGCTCCAGGCGCTCCATCAGCCGCGCCTTCTGCTCCTCCGGGGAGATGTGCAGCATGACCTTGACGATGCGGACGCCGGAGGCCGCGGCGCGCTCCTCGAACGCGTTGATCGCGTCGTAGCGCCGCTCGATCTCGGCGGCGTCGGCGAGCTGCCGTACTCGTCCGATGAGCACGTCCTCGTAGTGCGAGCGGTCGAACACCCCGATGAACCCGGGCCACGGCAGTCTCTTCTCGACGCGCCACAGGAAGTCGTGCTGCCGCTCCTCCGCCGTCGGCGCCTTGAACGCGGCGAGCGCGACGCCCTGCGGATCGACGCCCCCGACCACGTGCCGGACGATGCCGCCCTTGCCTGCGGAGTCCATCGCCTGCAGGACGAGCAGCACCGCGTCCTGCGCCGTGCCCACCCGGCTCTCGGCGAACAGCCGTTCCTGCAGGTCGTTCAGGCGCTCGAGACCAGCGTCGAGGTCGGCCGTGCCGCGGGACTTGCCGTGGTCATAGCCGGGCTTGCTGTCGGGGTCGACCTCGGCGAGGCGGAAGCCGGGCCGCACCCGCAGGTTCTGCGTCCAGGTGTGCGCGTTCATACGCACATGATGCCAGTCACCGCGGCAGCGGCACCTCGATGATCTGGCGACCGCCGCGCGGCGTCGTCAGCGCCTGGTCGAGAGCGGTCCGCGTGGTGACCCGCTGATACTCCCAGCCGTAGGCGAGCGCGAGGTGCTCCAGGCGCACCCCGTGCGGGGTGTAGAACACGCGATCGAGGTGCGCGGCCGGCGCGGTGCCCGCCACCTCCAGGCCGTCGAAGATCGTGCCGCCGCCGTCGTTGCCGACGATGACCTGGAGGCGCGGCTCCGTCTCGTCGCTCGGGAACAGCAGCGCACCGACGTCGTGGAGGAACGCGAGGTCGCCGAGCAACACGCGGGTCACGCCGGGGGCCCCGGCGGCCTGACTGGCGACGGCGATACCCGTGGCGGTGGCGATCGTGCCGTCGATCCCGGCGAGTCCGCGGTTGGCGTGCACGGGGACCTTCTTGCCGCCGAGCACCTCGTCGGCGACGCGGACGAGGCGCGACGATCCGAAGACCAGACGGTCATGCGGCCAGGTGGCCCGCCACACCGCATCCACGAGGCGCTCCCGGTCGAGCGGGCGTCGCACCGCGTCGAGTTCCGCGCGCACGGCGTCACGACGGGCGGCGAAGTCGGTGGAGGAGAGCCCCTCGGTGTCCGGGGCGTTCTCGCTGAGATCCACGGCCTCATCGGCGGCGGCCCGCATCCACGCGCCGAGCCACTCCCGGTCGGTCTCCCCCTGGGCGACCGTGACGGCCGCGACGGCGCGCGTGCGGTGATTCAGATTCAGCTCCTCGCCGCCCCTGCGGACCGCGATCACCTCCACGTCCGCGCGGGACAGCAGCCGTGCGGCCTCGCGGCTGAGCGTCGGGTGTCCGAGCACGACCACCCGTTCGATGCGTCCGCCGAGGTCGTCGCGGGACAGCAGCCGGCGATACCCGTGCACCACCTGGCGTCCGAAGCGCGCCCCGCTGACGATCTCCGCGATGAGCGGCCACCCGCCGGCATGGGCGATCTCCTCCGCCGCGGCACCCGCATCGGCGCCCGCGAGGACCACTGTTCGCGGCCCGCGCTCCAGCGCGAACGCCTCCGGCTCCGGCAGGCGCGGCGCCTCCCCCGGCGTCAGCGTCCGTGTCGGCATCGCGCCCGACAGCGGTTCCCGGGACGGCAGGTTCAGGTGCACCGGGCCGGCGACGCCGGGAAGCCCGGACTCGGGTTCCGCCGCCCCGAGCGCGAGGGCGACCACGCGCGCGGCGAGGCCGTCCCACTCGCCGTCTCCGGGAACGGGCGCGTCGATCTGCGCCCGGACCCAGGGGTGGAACAGACCCTCCTGGATGGTCGCCTGATTCGCACCGACTCCCCGCAGCTCGGGAGGCCGATCGGCGGTGAGCAGCAGCAGCGGCACCCCGGAGTGGAAGGCCTCCATCGTGGCCGGGAGGAGGTTCGCGACAGCCGTGCCGCTGGTGCACACGAGCGCGACGGGGACCCGGGTCTCCCGTGCGATGCCCAGGGCGGTGAACCCGGCGACCCGCTCGTCGATCCGCACGTGCACGCGCAGCGCGCCCTCGTCGGCGAAGGCCGCCGCGGCGAGCGCGAGAGCCTGTGACCGCGAGCCGGGAGACAGCACGACATCACGGACGCCCTGAGCCACGAGGTCGGCGAACAGGGAGGCCGCGGCCTCCATCGCCGGCGACGACGTCACGGGCGCGGATCCGCGGCGGGCGGCTCGTCGGTCTCCTCGTCGAGCCGCGCGAGCTCCTCCTCGAGACGACGGATGCGGGCGTCCTGCTCCGCCTTGCTGATGCTGCGCAGGAACGCGGGGTCGTCGTCGGGAGCGACGGTGCGCGGCACGCCCTGGTCGTTCGCCCGGCGACGGCCGATGACGAACCAGAGGATCCCGCCGATGACGGGGATGAGGACGACGATGGCGACCCAGGCGGCCTTGGGCACGCCCCGGTGCCGCGTCGCCGGCTGCACGGCACAGTCGACGATGCTGTACACCCAGAACACGGCGGCAAGGAAGCCGCCGACGATCAGTAGTCTCGCCACCCCTCCAGTGTAGGCATGTCGGGGTCGGACGGGCCCGGGGCGGGCAAAGCGTCCGTTGCTAGACTGCGCGGGACATGCCGCCCCTCGCCCCCGTCCCGACGCCGCGAGCGCGCGCCGAGCGGGTCCTGCAGAGCCGGATCGTCATCGCCGTCGGCCTCGCGCTCCTGCTCGTCGTCGGCGCGTGGTCGGCCTCGCACGGGACGGCGGATGCGCACGCGACTCTGTGCCTCGCCCCGGGCGTCTCGCAGCCGGTCGACACCTCGGCGGCGGGACAGGTCGCCGAGGTCGCACCGGCGGATCCGGCCGCCGCGGCGGCGTGCGCGATGGCCGCCCTCTGCTGCGTCGCCCTCGTCCTCCTCTTCCGTCATCTGCGCACTCGCAGCGGGATCCGTCTCCGCGGCCTCCTGCCCCGGGTGACCGCTCCCCTCCGCGCCGGCCCCCGCCCGTTCCTGCCCGCGGTCTCGCTCATCCAGCTCTCCATCTCCCGCACCTGATCCGACGTCGGCTCCGGCCGCCTCCGCGGCACCCCTCGTCGTATCACCCGTGTTTGGAGACCCCATGAAAACCCCCGTCAAGGCGACCCTGATCGCCGTCGCCGTCGCCGTCGTGCTGCTCGTCGTCGGCATCGTCTATGCCCTCAGCCAGCAGCCCGCGCAGCCCGACCCCGAGGCCGGCGAGAAGCTGCCCACCGTCCGCACCGACTCCCACGTGCTCGACGAGGGCGGCCCCGACGCCATCACGGTCGTCGAGTTCCTCGACTTCGAGTGCGAGGCGTGCGGCGCGTTCTACCCGATCGTGGAGGAGCTGCGCGCCACGTACGAGGGCGACATCCGCTACGTGACCCGGTACTTCCCCCTGCCCGGACACGTGAACTCGACGCAGGCCGCTCTCGCCGCCGAGGCCGCCGCGCAGCAGGACCGCTACGAGGACATGTTCCACCGCCTGTTCGAGACGCAGGCCCAGTGGGGCGAGCAGTCGGCGGAGACGCCCGAGGTGTTCCGCGCGTTCGCCGAGGAGCTCGGGCTCGACATGGCCGCGTACGATGCCGCCGTCGCCGATCCGGCGACCCTCGCCCGTGTGCAGCAGGACAAGCGCGACGGCGAGCGGCTGGGCGTGAGCAGCACCCCGACCTTCTTCGTCGACGGCGAGAAGGTCGAGCTCGTCGAGTGGAACGACCTGGAGGACGCGATCGCGAAGGCCGTCGCCGAGTGATCCGGTCGGTGGGGTCGCCGTGCGGCGGCCCCACCTCTACGCTGAGCGCATGACCTCGGAGCGCCCCTCGTCGGCCCGCCTCCTGTTCGGGGCCCTGCGGACCACGCCGGCGACGCTGACGATGATCGGTCTCGTGCTGCTCACCGGCGTGATCTGGCAGGGGCTGTGGCGGCCGTTCGAGGACTCGGCCCTCTTCCCCGCCGTCGCCTACGGGCTGCCGAGCCTGGCCGAGGGCAAGTGGTGGACGCCGGTCACGGGGACGTTCTTCGTCAACCAGCCCTGGGTGTACCTCTTCACCATCGCCGGGTTCTGGGGTATGGGCTACCTTGAGCACCGCCGCGGCACCCGGGTCGCCCTCGCCTACTTCGCGGTCGGGCAGCTCTTCGCCATCTTCGCCACCGCTCTGTTCCTGTTGCTGGTGTCGCAGCTGCCGTGGGCGTGGGCGCAGACCCAGGCGCAGGCCCTCGACGTCGGGGCGTCCGGCGGCACCATGGCGTGCATCGCCGCCGCCGTCGGGCTGTTCCGTCCGCCCTGGCGGGTGCGCGCGTGGCTGGTGGTCCTCGGATTCGTCTTCGTCGCGATGATGTTCTGGGGAAAGCTCGCCGACCTGGAGCATCTGTTCGCGGTGCTGCTCATCCTCTTCGTCGACCGGAGCCTGCGCGTGCGGCGCACGACCGTCCGGGAGCAGCGGCTGATCGCCGTGATGGCGGTGCTCACGCTCGTGGCCATCGAGATCATCACGGTCCTCGTGCCGACCGACGGTCCGTTCGGCCCGACGGAACCGGCGTCCGGCGGCTTCATCGACACGGCGATCGATGTCGCGGTGATCCTGTTCATCGCGAACGGCCTGCGGCGCGGTCGCCGCTGGGCCTGGATGGTGGCCGTCATCCTCGGACCTCTCAACGTGCTGGCCGCCACCCTCGTGCTGGTCCTCATCATCCTCACGAGCGAAGCGCAGCTCGAGATGGTGATCGACGCCGAGACCGAGCTCACCCTCGCCACGGGCGTGCTCTGGGCGCTCGTGCTCGTCTACCTCATCGCGGTGCGCCGGGCCTTCCGCGCTCGCCGCTCGACCGGACTCGGCCGGCAGCCCGCCCCGACGACGGACGAGCTCCGCCGCGAACTGCGGGCGCACGGCGGGGGCACCCTGTCCTGGATGACGACGTGGGAGGGCAACGGCTACGCCCGCGTGGACGGCGGGATCGTGGCCTATCAGCGTCGCAACGGCGTCGCCCTGGCCCTCGCCGACCCGATCGGGCCGGCGGAGTCCCGTGCGGCGGCGGTGCGCGACTTCATCCGCACGGCCGAGGATGCCGGACTCGTGCCGTGCTTCTTCAGCGCGGACGAGGCCACGAGGGAGGCGGTCCCGGAGACCTGGCGCAGCCTCGTGGTGGCGGACGACACGATCGTCGACCTCCCTGGTCTCACCTTCACCGGCAAGCGGTGGCAACCGGTGCGCACCTCCCTCAACCGGGCGGGGCGGGAGCAGATGACCTTCCGACTCACCCACCTCACCGCGGAGACCTGGGGATTGCGGCAGCAGCTCCGCGCGATCTCTGAGGCGTGGGTCGGCGACAAGGACCTTCCGGAGATGCGGTTCACGCTGGGAACTCTGGAGGAGGCGGAGGACCCCGAGGTGCGACTCGCCCTCGCGATCGCTCCGAACGGCGACGTCGACGGCTTCCTCTCCTGGCTGCCCGTGTACGGGGAGGGCGGGGTGGTGCGCGGCTGGACCCTCGACCTCATGCGACGCCGCGAGGGCGGCTTCGGACCGGTGATGGAGTACCTGATCGGCGCCTCCGCCCAGCAGTTCTCGGAGGAGGGCGCCGAGATCATGTCGCTCTCCGGCGCTCCGCTCGCGCACGACTACCCGCCCGACGCGGGCGTGATCGCCGCGCTGAGCGAGCGCCTGGCCGACGCGCTCGAGCCCGTCTACGGCTTCCGCTCGCTGCACCGTTTCAAGGAGAAGTTCCACCCCCGCTACGAGACCCTCTACCTCCTCTTCCGCGACGAGAGCGACCTCACCCGTATCGGCGGAGCCCTCACCCGGGCCTTCCTCCCCGATGCCACGCTGCGGCAGTTCGCCGGGGCGGGGGTGGAGCTCGTCCGCGGGGAGCGCTGACCCCCGCGGACCCTCGACGCTGCACCGGCTCCTTGTGCTCAGACCCGCGCTTCGGCCACCTCGCCGGCCTCCTGCGCCTGCGGCTCACGCTTCGCGGTGTTCGCGATGTGCGCCCGCGCGACGACGAGCGCGGCGGCCACCATGATCCCGACGCCGAGCCAGTACGGCGCGGCATGGCTGACCGCGGTGTAGAGGGCCGCCGCGACCAACGGGGCGATCGTGCCGATCGCGGCGTTGAGGGACTGCGTGGCCCCTCCGAGCCAGCCCTGCTCGTCGTCGCCGACGGCGTTGGACATCGCGCCGTCCATCGCAGCCTGCGCCGCGCCCTGACCGGCGGCGAGCAGGAGCGCGCCGACGATGAAGAGCCACGGCTGGGCGAGCAGCGAGGCCACGACCGCGAGACCGGCGAGACCGATCGCCTGCGCGGTGATGGCGCTGACGATCACGCCGCGCTCCCCCATCCGCGGCAGCAGGATGCCGAGCAGCACACCCTGGATGAGGATGTCGATGATGCCGACCCCCGCCGTGAGCAGGCCGATCTGCGTCGGCCCCCACTGGATGGCGTCGAGGGCGAGCACGCTGAAGTTGTTCACGAAGAAGCCGAACGGCAGGGCGAGCAGTGCGAACGCGATCATCAGTCCGCGGAGCTCGGGCCGACCGAACGCGGTACGGAACACGCCGAACGGCTGGACGTCGCGGAGTGCGATCCGGGCGATGCGGTTCTCCGGCCGCAGGCTCTCCGGCAACAGGAAGATGCTGAGGACCGCGATCGTGAGGCCGACCGTCGCGGTGAGGAACACGGGCAGGCGCAGATCGATCGCGGCGAGCAAACCGCCGATGGCGGGTCCGATCATGGTGCCGATGCCGGTCAGCGCGCCGAGGAGGCCGAAGCGCTGCGCGCGCTTCTCGGGCGGCGTGATGTCAGCCAGATAGGCGAACAGGGCGGGAAGGTCTCCGGCCGTCAGCCCCTGGATGACACGGGCGAGCACGAGCACCCAGATCGCTCCGCCCACGCCGAACAGCGCCATCGAGAAGGCCGCACCGAACGCCGCGACGATGATGACGGGTCGTCGTCCGAACCGGTCGGAAAGCCGCCCGAGGAGCGGTGCGGCGAGGAAGGCGCACAGCCCGTTGACCGCTTCCAGCACGCCGACCCAGAGGGCGAGGTCGTGTTCATGCGCGACGTACTGCAGCACGACGAACGGCAGGACAGGGAGGACGACGGTCATGCCGATGACCGTGAGCATCGTCAGGACGACGAGCATGACCCAGGCGCGGCCGGCGCCACGAACGGGGAGATGAGGTGAAGTCATACCGAAAGTGTAGCGATACCAGTTTTAGTGTCAATACAGTTTCGATTCCGATGCGCGATAAGGTGGCCGCATGACGACGCCCTCGCCCCCGGGCCGCCGCGAGCGCAAGAAGGCCGCGACCCGCAAGAACATCTCCGACGTGGCCACCCGGATGTTCCTGGAGCGCGGGTTCGACAACGTGAGCATCCGCGAGGTCGCCGACGCCGCCGACGTCTCCCCCACCACCGTGTTCGCCCACTTTCCGCAGAAGGAGGCGCTCGTCTTCGACGAGGACGACGAGCAGCGCGATCGCCTCGTCGCGGCGGTGCGCGACCGGCCGACCGGCGTGACGATCAATCGGGCCATCCACGACTTCTACGCGGCCGAGGTCGGCGCCAACCTCGACGAGCACGGCGACGACGTGGCCCGCGTCTTCCTGCGCTTCCTCAACGAGACGCCGGCGCTTCGCGACTACGCGTCGAAGATGTGGCTGCGCCATGAGGATGCGCTCGCCGCGGCCATCGCCGACGAGCTCGGCATCCCGACCCCCACCCCCGAGGTCCGGGTGTACGCGCGGTTCGTCCTGCAGATGCAGATCCTCGTCACCGAGAGCGACGACCAGCAGGCGGTACTCGACGCCGGCTCCGCGCTCCTCGAACACGGCTGGGCCCCGATCGAGGAGCAGCTCACCGGCTCGCGGAGCGCACACACGGGTCCGGACGTCAGTCCTCGCGGGGGCGCCGCCGCAGGCTCTTGACGTCGGTGCGGCGGTGCTTCGCCGTCAGCCGCCGCTCCTTCGATCCCCGACTCGGCTTCGTCGCCCGTCGGGCCGGCGCCGGCGGACGTATCGCCTCCGCGACGAGCGCGGCGAGCCGTTCCCTGGCCGCTTCCCGATTGCGCAGCTGCGCGCGGTGCTCGGACGCGGCGATCGTCAGCACGCCGTCGACCAGTCGTCCGCGGAGCCGCTCCAGGATCCGCTCGCGCTGCGTCAGCGACAGGGCCCCCGAGTGCGCCGCGTCCCACACGAGCTCGACCCGGGAGTCCGTGGTGTTCACGCCCTGTCCGCCGGGCCCCGACGATCGGGAGAACCGCCAGGACAGCTCGGCCTCCGGGATCGTCAGACCCGCGGAGACCCGGAGTCCGGGGCGAGGGGCGGAAGGCATGCCTCCATCATCCGGGATGAGCGGCAGAGCACGGGACCGAGTGGACGCGACGGCGGGAGTCGAACCCGCAAGATGGGACACAATCGGCCTCACGCGCGGTCACAACATCACCGCATCCGGAATCACTTTCGATCACTAGTTGCGGAACGTCAACGACCCTAGCCGTCCAACAGCTCGGCGCTTGTGGCGTGGTAGCGGTATGACGTAGCGCCGGTCGCAACCTTCACCGACTCTGTCTCACTCGCCCTCACCCGCACTCGAGACTCAGCGAAGGAATTGAGTAGTACCGCAGTCACCTCGGCATCTGCCGTCATTGTGATACGACCGCGCTCCTCGTCGTCGAATCGATGCTTGTTGTCCGTGCCTAGGTTGTGCACCCGTCCGACCAAGTGGATCTCGTTTGTTCTGCTCGTCGCATCTTCAGCAAGGCCCCCAAGAAAGCGGGCGCCAGCGCGAGAGATCCTCGCCGCACGCGACATCCGTCCACTCGCCATCACGCCAACATCGATGTTCAAGCCGCTCTGGTCAAGCGCAGCGGCGAACTTCACAAGATGCCGCGCTGTGCGGGGCCCGTATTCTCGAAGGGCTTCCGCAACGTCGGCCGGACCATTCGTTCCGGTCGATACTGGCCGCTCGACCTTGTCAAACAAGCCAAAGATGCTGTCCAACGCGATGTCCAGGGTCGAGGTACCAGCACTGAAAAGTGGCTCGTCGTGTGCTGGGTGCAGCGTGAAAATCACTGAGCCTGGAAGAACTCGAGGGGCGAACCGCAGTTCAGTGGCCTGAAGGACCTCCGCGGGCAATGGCCCTCGCCTAGGAGACTCGTCCCGAAGGACCGCGCCAACCTCCGAGATGATCTCTTGGAGCTCCCCCAGGACTGTCGTGGCCTCGCGCACACCGATCTCGTGTAGGCCGGGAAGCTCACCTGTGAACCGGGCGCTCACCATATGGAACTTGTTGCCATGATCCTCGAGTAAACGTACTGCGGAAAGATGATTGACGCCGAACATGGTGTCAGCAACATCGTCATCGATCTCGTCGAGAAGTCGCGAGAGATCACCCGAAGTACGAGACGGATTGGTCTCGACCATCAGATCATCACCTCCACATACCCTCGAACCGGATCTGCATCTTCGATCACTGGCGGAGAATCTGACGTGGTGTGCGCGCGGTCTCTGCTCCACCAATCGTCCCACGCGCCCCTGAGAGGAAAGTAGTCTGCCCCGTCGGAACCGAGTCCAGCCCCTGCCCACGGCTGCGCGACCCGCTCCCGAACCATCATGAACCCGTCCACCGACAAGGCAAGCCTCTTGAAGCCGCCAGCTCGCAACAGCTTGCTGAGCTTTCCCCGCTTCGAGTTCGACAGGCTGTCGTATGCACTCCAGTTGAGGATGAACGTGACGTCGATGTCTGTCGGATCGATCTTCGCTGTCGTGAATCCGCCACCGATCCACACGCACTCGACCAGTTCATCACTGAACTCCTCGCGGAGAAACTGAACCGCGGAGAGGAAGTCCGCGAAGAGCTCTACCCTCGAACTTGACCCGCGAAACCGACTCGCGGTCACGAAGACTGCCTCGAACTCGGATAGGTCGCAGCTATGCCGGCCTAGTGGGAGCATTCCGGTCGATGCGAAAGCAGGGATGCTCATGGTGAGCACAGTAGCGCAGAGCAGGCTCCATCGCCGGTGGCGCGCCATGGACCCCCGTCCGGGCGGAAGGCATGCCTCCATCATCCGGGATGAGCGGCCGCGCAGGGGACCGAGTGGACGCGACGGCGGGAGTCGAACCCGCAACGCCTCCGGATATGAGCCGGGGCCCGGGACCGCCCGGATCGCCGCGATGGGGATGACGTTACCCGGCCGTGATCATCCCCGCCAGAACCGTTGCCTGGGATAACACCATGAGTCGCCGGATGACGGAGACGGCTAGCGTCGCCGTCGCTCACCGTCAACCGGTTCGACCGCGCCGCGCCGCCGCCGTACCGTCGCTCGCACCGATGACGCCCGAGCAGGAGGCCGACATGTCCGAATCTCAGCACAACGACAAGACCCCGACCCCGATGGCGGAGGCTGGAGAGCCGCAGGCGCGGCTCGAGGCCGAGGCCCGCCGCGCGATCGTGACCGGTGCCGACTCCGGGATCGGACGTGCCACCGCCGTCGCCCTCGCCGCAGCGGGTATCGACGTCGGCATCACCTGGCACCGCGACGAGGCCGGCGCCCAGGAGACTGCGGACGAGGTGCGCAGCCACGGCGCCCGCGCGGTGGTGACACAGCTCGACGTCTCCGACATCCCCGCGTGCGGCGACGTGATCGACGGGCTGATCGCAGAGCTCGGCGGCGTCGACGTGTTCGTCAACAACGCGGGGGCCGGACTCCAGACCCCGTTCCTCGACGTCACGCTCGACGAGTGGAACCGGGTGCTCGACACCGATCTCACCGGAGCCTTCGTCTGCCTGCAGCGGGCGGCCCGGTCGATGGTCACCGCGGGGCGCGGTGGGCGGCTGATCTCCGTGACCAGCGTGCACGAGCACCAGCCGATGGTGGGGGCGAGCGCGTATGACACCGCCAAGCATGGCCTCGGCGGACTCATGAAGAACCTCGCACTGGAGCTCGGCCGGTATGGGATCAGCGCCGTGAGCGTCGCTCCGGGTGAGATCGCGACCCCGATGACCGGGCAGACCGACACCGACCCGCACACCGAGGACCGCCCCGGCATCCCGCTCGGACGCCCCGGCGACGCCCGCGAGGTCGCCGCCCTGATCGCGTTCCTCGCCTCGCCCGAGGCCGCCTACATCTCCGGCGCCTCCGTCGTGATCGACGGCGGGATGCTGCAGATGGGACCCCAGGCGGGCGCGGCGATCGAGAGCCACGACTGGCGCACGGTCTGAGCGCGGACCGGCCGTGACTCAGCGGCGGATCGAGTCCTGGAACGGGTTCGGTTCGAGCGTGTAGTCCGTGGTCGGGTCGGCCCAGGTGTCCTGACCGGTCCGACGGCGGCCCGAACGCAGCACCGAGAGCGCACGCGTCGCGGGCACGCCGGCGGCGAGCGCGAGGCGTCCGGTGAGGGAGCGGTCCGTGCGGCCGAGCACGCTCGCGCGACGCCAGCCTTCATGCCAGGCCCCACCCCGGGCCGGGGGCACCCGGCGATGCGGCAGGGCGCCGGCCCGCCGCAGCGCGACGAGCTCCTGTACCCGGTCCCACCAGTCCGACTCCGCCTCCGGGTGGAAGTAGTTGTCGCGGAGCCAGGAGGGGTGCGGGTGGCGGAATCGGCCGGCGACGACCTCGCCGGCGCCGCCCAGCAGACCGCTTCCGATGAAGACCGTGTTGAGCAGGCTCTTGTGCACCCCGAAGCGGTCGAGCGCGATCACGGGAACCCCGTGGGCCAGCGCCTCGACCGCCGCCGTCGAGCTCACCGTGACCAGGCCGGCGGCGGACTCGAGAGCGGTCGCCATCGGCGCGTGCGAGAAGACGAGGTTCGCCGGGCGGCCATGGATGAAGAGCCGTGTGTACGGATCACGATCGCGGTGGGTCTCAGCCTCCCCCGGACGGGACCGCAGCTTCACGACCACTCGGCGCGACGGTTCGGCCTCCGCGGCGCGCACGAGCAGGGCGGCGATCGCCGCTCGCTGCTCGGGGCGGGCAGGGACGAGGGCCTGCCCGGCGAAGACGACGTCCGTCGCCCCGGGCCGGCGGAGCGCCGCTGGCGTCGCGGCGACACGACGCTCCGCGAGAGCGACTCCGCCCGTACCCGCGGAGAGGGATCCGGCCGCCCTGGATTCCCGGAGACGGCTGCCGCCCCACCGCTCGCGTCCCCGCGCGAAGGGGAGGGTCGCCAGCGCGAGCGGCATCTGCACCCCGATGCGCTCGCCGAGCTCGGCGAACGCCCGGCGCTCGCGGTGCGAGTGCACGATCAGCAGGTCGGTGTGTCGTCGATAGTCGAGCGCCCCACGCTGTGCGGGGATCGCCATGCCGGGAAGCCCGGAGACGGTCACGGGGCGATGCGGCAGCGCATCGACGATTCCGCCGAGGAGCCGGACGAACGGTCCCCGCCCGGCGAGCAGCACGACGTCAGGGCGCTCGGCCTCGAGCCATCCGACCACGCGATCGAGGTCGAGCCGAGTGACGTCAGCGGCGCCGAAGCCGGTGCCCGCCAGTGCCGCATCCTGCTGCGCGCCACTCACCGTCAGCGGCGTGCGCACCAGCAGGAGCTGCGACCGCAGACCAGGCACGGCCCCCAGCAGCGATGCCGCCCACTTCACGAACGAGTCGGCGTCCGCGATGGCGACCACACGCATCCCGGCATCGGCGGTCATGCGGGCACGCGGCGGAGCTTCGCCATCGGCGCGCGCTCGCTGTCGAACACGCGCTTGACGCCGTCGCCCACCGCGCTCTCGATGACCCGGATGTCGCGGACCAGGTGCTCCAGCCCTCCCGGCTCCAGGGATGCGGCATGGTCGGAGCCCCACATCGTCCGGTCCAGCGTGATGTGGCGCTCCACGGCGACCGCCCCCATCGCGACCGCGGCGAGCGAGATCTGCAGGCCCCGCTCGTGTCCCGAGTACCCGACGGGGATCCCGGGGTAGCGGTCTCGCAGGGTCGCGATCACCCGCAGGTTCGCCTCCTCGGGCTCGAGGGGGTAGGTCGAGGTCGCGTGCATGAGGACGACGCGGTCGGTGCCGAGCGTGTCCAGCGCACGATCGATCTGCTCCATCGTGGACATGCCCGTCGAGAGGATGACCGGCTTCCCGGTCTCCCGCAGCGCGACGAGCAGTTCCGTGTCGGTCAGGCTCGCCGACGCGACCTTGTGCGCCACGACGTGGAGGTCTTCGAGGAACGCGACGCTCGGCACATCCCACGGCGAGGCGAACCAGTCCAGGCCCTGGATCGTGGCGTGGTCGCCGATCTCGACGTACTCGTCACGGCCGAACTCCACCCGACGGCGATAGTCGAGGTACGTCATCGTTCCCCACGGCGTCTCCCGTGGCACATCGCGCATGTGCTCCGGCGTGGAGATCTCGGGCGTGCGCTTCTGGAACTTCACCGCGTCCGCGCCGGCTCGGGCCGCGACGTCGATAAGGCGCTTCGCGATGTCGACGTCGCCGTTGTGGTTGAGGCCGATCTCCGCGATGACGTAGGCGGGACGGCCGCCGCCGATCACGTGCGATCCGATGCTGACAGTCATGATTCCTCCGGTCGTCGAGCGGTTTTCACCCCGTCCTTCCTGAGTACGGGCCACGGGTGAACACCGGCCGACGGGACGGTTACCGGGGGCCGTCAGCTCGACAACACCCGCTCGACGAGCTCGCGCACGGCTCCATCGCCGCCGCGCCGCCGCAGCACGACGCGTGCCTCCGCCCGCACGAGCGGGTGCGCGTCCGCGACGGCGACCGGCCAGCCCACGATCCGCATCGCGGGGAGATCGTTGACGTCATTGCCGAGGTAGGCGACGTCGGCGAGCGCCACATCCTGCTCCCGGGCCCACTGTCGGAGCGCAGCCTCCTTGTCGTCGATCCCGTGCAGGACGGGGACACGGAGCTTGTCGGCGCGAGCGCGCACCACCGGGTTCACCTCGGTGGAGAGGATCAGCATCGGCACCCCCGCCCGCCGCAGGAGCGCGACGCCCATCCCGTCCTCCCGGCTGACCCGCACCCGCTCCCCGCCCGAGGCGTCGATGATCGCGGTGTCGTCCGTGTGCACGCCGTCGAAATCCGTGACCACGGCGCGGGCGGGGACGCGCCCGGGCCGTTCGTGCAGAACGGCGAGGGCCCGAGCGGCCTGGAGCTGTGCGTCGTCGTCGATCTCGATCGCGGTCTCCTCAGGCACGGGGGCGATGCCGATACGACCGAAGAAACGGTGCCGATGGGCGCGGAACCCGTCGGCCCGGAAGACGTAGAAGGCTCCGGTCTCCAGGTAGTGCGGCTCTCGGTCCTGGCGGCGAGGGCGGTGGCCGGCCTCGTGGTTGATCGCCTCCGCCGTGCCGTCGGTCCCCCGGTGCCAGAGGAAGCCGTAGGTCTCGACGGCGGAGAAGGCGCTGTCCGACTCTCCCCGCCGCACGTCGCCGACGGCACCGGCCAGCGCCGCGCTCGGGAGGAAGGGCGAGGTGGCCTGCAGGAAGGCGACGATCTCGAAGCGCTCGCCGTCGCGCTCCAGCTCATCGAGCGCATGCAGGATCGCCGCCTCCGAGGCCGCGGTGTCTCCGGAGAGCTCGGCCGGACGCCGGACCACCCGTGCACCCGCCTCCTCGGCCACCGCGGCGATCTCGTCGTCGTCGGTCGAGACGACCACGAGATCGAAGCACGCCGCCGCCCGCGCGGCGTGCACGGCTCTGGCCACCAGCGGAACCCCTCCCACACGCTCGAGGTTCTTCCTCGGGATCTGCTTCGACCCGCCCCGCGCGGGGATGATCGCCACCGCCGGCCGCACGCGTTCGTCCATGTCGTGTCTCCTCATCGTCCCCGGATCTCCCGCCAGGCTCGGCCCGCACGGCGGCGGGCGCCGACAGCCGTGAGCTGCCATTCCTCGACCCGACCCACGCCTCCGCGTGGACGCAGCAGGCCGCGCGCGCCGCGCGGTGCCGAGCCCCCGGGAAGGGCGAGCGCAGCCAACCGGTCGGGGGCGAAGTAGCGGCGGCGTTCCTCCTCGTCGAGGCCGTCGAGCAACTGCTCGGCCCGGACGCGGAGGTGTCCTGCGATCTCCGGCTGCATCATGTAGCCCACCGCGTCGACGAGGAGCTGCAGCCGATCCGAGTCGGCGTAGGGCGAGGGCGTCCGGGTGAGCGCATCGACGATCGTCAGCGGGATGCGGTTGCTGTTCTCCACCGGGGCGAGGGTGCGGAGCAGTTCCGTCGTCCCTGCGGCACCGATCGTCCGCCCGAACAGGGTACGGACCGTGGGCAGAGCCGTCGAGAAGGTCGCCACGACGGCGCGTGCGTCGAGGCGCTCCGCCAGGAGTTCGGCAGGCAGGCGACCGCGATCCTCCACGAACGTGAGACCGCGACTCTCCGCATGCGCGCGCACGGCGTGGGCGAGCTGCGGCGGTGCCGCGGGATGGGGCTTGAAGACGATCCGCTCCGGGCGCTCTTCCGCCGCCCGGTCGACCAGGCGCCGTTGGAGCGCGACCTCCTCGGCCGCAGTCATCAGGCCGAGGGCCGCGACGTACTGTCCCAGTACGAGCACGGTCGCCGGCCCTGCAGCAGGGGGCCCCTCTGAGGATTCGCCCGTCTCGCGCAGAGCAGCGGCGAAGGACTCGGGAGGCACCGGGACAGGCACCGCGTGCGGAGACCCCACCAGCGGACGGACGCCGGGCACCACGTCGGCGTACACGACGCGCTCGATGCGTGCCGCAACCGCATGCGGCAGCCGGACCCGCATCGGCGCGTAGGTCATGAGGCCGTCGCCGACGATGGTCACCCGGGCCTCCGGGAACAGGGAGAGGAGCGTGCGAGCGGGTGCGACCTGGGGGCTCTGCACGAAGAGCTCGATCTCCCGCGGGTCGAGCCGCCACGCTCGCGCGAGAAGCCGACCCAGGACGGGGAGGTCGGCATCCGTCGGCTCCCACGCACTCGGATGCAGGGGACCGAGCACGTCGGCCAGCGCCTCCACTCGATGGAAACGGCCGCGGAGGGAGCGCAGCGCAGGATCCTCGGCGATGCCCACGACCGTCTCCGGGACGCGCGACGAGGTGAACGGCACGAGCACCCGCTCCGCCATCCGACCGCCGCCGTCGGCGCCCGCGTCGAGCAGCCCGGCGTCGATCGCGGCGGCCGCGGTGGCGAGTCCGTAGGCGCTGTGCAGGGCGAAGAGGCGACTCATCAGGCGTGACCTCCGCGGCGCAGGCTTCGCGCCAGCACCCGCCGACGTGGTCCGTCGAGCCGGGCGAGCACCCCGGCGACCTCCGCGGCGGGGAGGTCCTGCAACAGCAGCCGGATCCGCCGGCGCATCTCCCTCCGCACGGGCGGCGTCATGCGCCGTGAGCGCACCAGGTGATGCGCGCTGAGGGCGAGCGCGGTCCAGACGGCCTTCGGAAGGAAGCGGTCGGCCTCGCGGTCCGCCCGGACGAGGTCGAGCACCTGGGTCAGCGCCGGGGCGAAGTCGAGCTGGCGGCGGTCGTGCACCTGGGTGAGCGAGCTCTCGACGCCACGACGGTAGAGCAGCGCCGGGGCGTCCACCACGGCGAATGAGGCGGCCTCAAGGTGCAGGCGCCAGACCCACGGACGATCCTCGGCCGTGAAGAGGCCGGAGGGGAACGCGGCCAGCCCGCGGTCGAGCACGCGGCGGTGCAGCAGTCCCGCCCAGGCGAACGGGTAGTCCACCATGCTCGGCTCATCGACGGGGAGGATCGCCTCCCGGGGCGGCACGACCCGTTCCCGCCACGGATACGGAGCACGGACGAGCGCGCGTCGCATCCCGGAGACGGTCACATGATCCGTCCGGAGGAAGTCGCATCGGAGCTCTCGCAGGCGCGCGGCGAGGACCGCGAGGCGCTGCGGCTGCATCCAGTCGTCGCCGTCGACGAAGCAGAACGCCTCTCCTTCCACATGCGCGAGCCCTTGGTTGCGTGCCGAGGCGAGCCCGCGCGGTTCCGGATTGCGGAGCACCTCAGCGCGCGGGAACCGATCCGCGTAGTGCTCCAGGAGCGCGCCGGTGTCATCTCTCGAGCCGTCGTCTATCGCCACGAGCTTGAGGGCGGCCGGATCATCGAACTGCCGGGTGAGCGTCTCCAGCGTGGTGCCGATGTACGGCCCGGCGTCCTTGGCAGGCAGGATGACGGTGACGAGGGGCGTGCGCACGGAGCTCCCGGGATGGACGATGGGCTCGTCATCCTGACAGGCGACGGTGTCCGGAGGGCGACCGCATGGTGAACGCCCGGTGTCGGCGCGAGATGCGCGCTGAGGTGTGGCCCGCACCCGAACGAGCCACACCCCCAGTGCGTTGCACTGCCGGATGCGAACACCCGGTGAACCGCCACCGTGAGGCGACGGCCACCCCGCGGCGGTACTGGCCCCCACCAGCGAACCGCGAGGCGTCGTCGAGAGCGACTCCATGAAGATCAGCACTCAACACGTAACACGATACAACCGTCTGTTCGATCGCGCGAATCGACCTAGGTCAATCCGTGAATATTCGCACACCACCGTCGGATCGGGGACGATGGAGGCATGCGGTGGCCCTGGAACACGATGTGGCGCCCGGTGCGTCGGCGCCGCCGGCGGGGCGGCATCGAGCTGCGCTGGCTCACCGCCCGCTCGTGGACGCAGCGCTGGTACCCCCAGGGCATCGACGTCGGCGAGCGCCGCGGACGGCGCGCCCTCGCGGTGAGCTGGTTCCGCCAGGATCGCGCCGGTCGCCACCTCGCCTCGCGGGTCGTCCTCGTGGATCGAGCGCGCGCCCGCCGCCTCGACATCGTGCTGGCGGTCGCCGACGACGACGGCGTCCTGCAGCCCGCGCCCATCCATGCGGGCGGTCTCGCCTGGTTCGGCGATCGCCTGTTCGCGGCGGCGACAGGTCAGGGCATCTGGGAGTTCGACCTGGGCGCGCTTCGACGGGTGCACGGCACGGAGGCGCAGCGGATCCGCGGAGGCACCGGCCGCCGGGACCGGCGGACCACGGTCGTCGCGGTGCGGACCCATCGCCACCCGGTGGCGCTGCGGTGTTCCTTCCTCGGTCGCGTGTTCGACGCGGACGGGACGCCACTCCCCCGCGTGCTCATCGGCGAGTACCGGGGTCAGGAGACCGGGGCGATCGGCGAGTTCACGATCCCCGACGGCACCGACGACGCCTTCGTCGAACACGAGCGGTTCACCCCCGGCATCCGGCACATGCAGGGAGCCGTGCGGTGGGGCGACCGCTACTTCGTGTCACAGTCCGACCACCTGCGCCCCGGGGTGCTGTGGTCGGGCCCTCGCCAGGCCCTCACCCGCCACCCGGTGGCCCTGCCGGTCGGCTGCGAGGATCTGGCCCTGGACCCGGATGACGAGCTGCTGTGGACCCTGGGGGAACATCCGTGGCGGCGCGTGGTGCGGGGCATCCCGTTCGCGAGCCTCGGACTCCGGCGTCACAGCGGGAGCACGGGGGGGCGAACGTAGACTGAACGGGTGAAGAAGCCCGCCCCCCTCCTCGTCTACACCGTGCTGCGCCTGCTGGCGTTCCTCGTCCCGCTGGCCATCCTGTGGTTCTTCTTCCCGATCTTCCGCGAGTTCTGGTGGCTGGCGGCGATCTTCGCGGCCCTCATCGGCGCGAGCATCTCGATGCTGTTCCTGCGCACCCCGCTCTCCGACGCCTCCGCGCGCCTGCACGAGCGCCGGCAGGGAAGAGTCTCCGGGCAGCAGGCCGACGCCGCGGCCGAGGACGAACTCGTCGACGGCGCCCCCGACGACCGCCCCTGACGCCCGCCGTACACAGCTTCGGACCTCTGGGGCAGGTCCGATTGTTGGACCGCGTCTCAAAACTCTCGGCTGACCCATAGGTTCGACCGGCATCTCGGTCCCTGTGCCCGGGTCGCCGGGCACGACTTCGGAGCGACCGCACGACGCACCGAGGACAGGTCCGAGATGACGGCGTGTCGGTCGCGAGCTCCGAAGCTGTGCCCGGAGAGGCGCAGGAGACGGGGAGCAGCTCAGCCGACGAAGGCCCAGAACAGGGCGCCCGCGTAGAGCAGCGAGGTCAGCGACGTCAGGGCGAGGGCGATGACCAGCTCCCGCGGCTGCCGGTAGGTCCAGACGATCGCGATCGCGGGAAGACCGGCCAGGAGCGCGAGCAGCGAGATCCAGGCGATCGGGAACAGCAACGCGAGGAACACGGCGATGCCGAACGGCACGAGCACGAAGAGCGTGAAGAGGACCTGTGTGGCGCGGCGGCCGATGAGGACCGTCAGCGTGCGCTTGCCGACCTCGCGGTCCTGATCGATGTCGCGGAGGTTGTTGGCCAGCAGCACCGCGCACGCGAACAGTCCGGCGGCGATCGCCCCCAGCCAGGCCTGCTGCGGGAGCATGAAGACCTGCACCCAGGTGGTGCCGAGAGTCGCGACGAGCCCGAAGAACACGAAGACGAAGACCTCACCGAGGCCGTAGTACCCGTAGGGCCGCTTCCCGCCGGTGTAGAACCACGCGGCGACGATGCAGGCCGCACCCACGGCGAGCATCCACCACTGCCCGGTCCGCACGACGATCGCGATACCGACCACCGCGGCGAGCGCGAAGAAGACCAGGCCGATGACGAGCACCGTGCGCGGCTTCACCCGTCCGGAGGCCGTGAGCCGCGCCGGGCCGACCCGCTGGGCGTCGGTGCCGCGGATCCCGTCGCTGTAGTCGTTGGTGAAGTTCACGCCGATCTGCAGCAGGACCGCGACGGCGAGGCACGCGAGCGCGATCACCCAGTGGAACTCCGGCCCGGTGCTGCGCGCGGCTCCCGTACCGATGATGACGGGGGCGATCGCGAGGGGCAGCGTGCGCAGACGCGCCGCACCGATCCAGTCGCCGATCGTCACGGGACCCGCCTCGACGACCGGCCGCTTGGCCGGGTTGCCGCTGGTGCGCGGCGGGGTGCGCCGACCGGATTTTTTCTTGCGCTGGGAGGATGCTGCCACCCACGGAATCCTAGTCGTCGCGGCGAGGCGGCGAACTCAGCGGTGCGGGTTGCTGTCCTTGCCGTCGAGCCAGAGCTCGTCGGTCTTGTCGGCGTGCGTCCCGGTCGTGCCGACGTGCTTGTCGCTGATCTTCGGCCCCTTGAGGATGACGTGGACCATCGCCTGCGCGTGGCCGTGGCCGAGGCCGTACTCCTGCTTGAGCCAGTTCAGGACGACGGTGGACTTCGTGCTCTCGTCGAACCCCTGCTCGTGCGCGAGGGCGATGAACTGCCGTGGCGTGAGGCCGGTCTGGGTCTCGACCTTGTCGAGGTATGCCTGGAAGGACATGGTGGTCTCCGCTCTCAGTCCTCGTCGAGGAACGTCTGGATGATCGTGTCGGACGCGTGGATGCAGAGGATCCGGAGGAGCCCGGTCCCCGCGTTGGTGAAGCCGTGTGGCGTGAAGGCGGGCGCGGTGGCGGTGTCTCCGGCTCTCGCGACGAGGACGTCGTCGCCGATCCGGATCCGCACCATGCCCTCGAGCACGATCCAGGTCTCAGGGTAGGGGTGCCAGTGCAGCCCCGGCCCCTCTCCTGGCTGGTTCTCGACGAAGAAGTAGGAGACGGCGGCTCCGTGGTCGGCGCCGACGAATCGGAGGCTGCTCCCTGTGCCGATGCGGATCGCACCGCTCGGGACGAGGGTGGGAAGGTGGATCTCGGTCATGACCCCAGTGTCGACAGCACACGTCGCACCTCCTAGAGTTTCGATGTGGATCGAAACTCTGCGCCGGTCGAGGGCGTCGACCACCCGGATCACCGGGTCGAGTTCCACCTGAGTCCCGGCGACATCCAGGCGGTGCGGTTCGGCATCTCCCCCGGGCACGAACTGGCGCATGCGGTGCGCGTGCTCCTCCGCCCGGCGGCGCACCCCCTGCAGTGGGGGTGGCTCCGCACCGCGAGGGAGGGGCTGCCGCGCGACGCCTTCGCGCTCCTGGCGACGGTGATCGGCGACGACGGCTACCTCCCGGACTTCCTCACCAGCACGCCGCGCGGCGATCTGACCCCCGAGGACGAACTCGCCGCCCTGCGGGAGGCGGCGCTCGACCCGCTGCGCGTCGACCTCGGCAAGCGGATTCAGCGCTCGACGGGTGCACAGCGTCAGGCCCTGCGCGATCTGTCCGCCCGGCCGCAGCGCGCCCGTGCGATGATCGCGGATGCCTGGGGGGAGGTCTGGGAGGCCGCGTTGGCACCGACCTGGCCTCAGCTGGAGCGCCTCCTCCGGGCCGACATCGCCGTTCGTGCCCGAGTGATCGCGACGACCGGCATCGCCGGGATGGCCGGCGCCCTCCATCCCCAGGTCTCGTGGGGTGCGGGCGCGGTGCGGGTCTCGCTCCGCCGGCACAGCGAGGAGGTGGATTGTCGCGGCAGCGGCCTCGTGCTGGTGCCCTCCGTCCTCTCGTCCTGGGGCTGCCTGGTGCTCACCGAGCCGCCCGCACAGCCGACGCTGTTCTATCCCGCCCGTGGCGTGACCGCGGGGTGGGCACGGGACACCACCGAGACCGTGGCCGCCCTGGGCGCCCTGCTCGGACCGGCGCGCGCCGGCATCCTCCTCACCGCCGGGACACCGCGCACGACATCGGAGGTGGCCGCTGATGCGGGGCTCGCGCTGTCGACCGCATCACACCATCTCACCGTGCTGCGGGACGCCGGGCTCGTGGTGAGCGAACGGGACGGCTCCCGCATGCAGCACGTGCGCACGCCCTTGGGCGAGGCGCTCGTCGGCGCGCTGCTCTGACGCCGCCCTACTCGGCGGTCGAGACCGGGATGATCGGCCGGTGCTCGTAATAGGTCTGCAGGACCACGGTCGTGCGCGTGCTCACGTTCGCCGCGAGCCGGACGTCGCGGACGAGCTGCTCCAGGTCGCGCGGCGTCGGCACGCGGACGAAGAGCATGTAGCTCGCGTCGCCGGCGATGGAGTGGCAGGCCTCGATCGCATCGAGGTGCTCCAGGAGCTCGGGGGCGTTGTCCGGCTGGGCCGGATCGAGCGGGGTGATCTCGATGAAGGCGGACAACGGAGTGCCCGCCTGCTCCGGGTCCAGGATCGCCCGGTAGCCGGTGATGACGCCGCGGGTCTCGAGCCGCCGCAGCCGGGACTGCACCGCCGACACCGAGAGCCCGACGGCGTCGGAGAGCTGTGACAGCGTCGCCCGCCCGTCGCGGGAGATGGTCGCCAGGATCGCACGGTCGACAGAATCATCCATGGCTGTAAGATTATCGTCAGGATTCCGTTATCACCGGAATCTTTCCGTTTTTCACTGCGATCGGAGGTTCCGATGTCCCTCGTTTCCGCCAACAGTTCCGCTGTTCAGGCCGTCGTCGGCGAACCCGAGGTCGTCGAGGATGCGTCGATCGCGGAGAACTCCGCCGCCTGGGCGCAGCTCAAGCAGGCCGCGATCGCCCTCCGTGAGCTCCAGATCAAGGACGGCTCGATCCCTGGCGCTTCGACGAGTTCAGTGACCCAGGACCAGGCGACCGCGCTCGTCGGGCAGATCACCGCCGCGATCCGGGCACTCGCCCCCGCCTTCCCGCACGACGCGGACTACCTCGCGGCCTCCGTCGCCGACTTCGAGCGCTGGGCGTCCGAGGGCTTCGGCGTGCCCGACTTCCTCGACTCGCTCGTGGCGTTCCAGCCGCAGCAGCACCGCATAGACGGGATCCGCCACCTCGTGGTCTTCCCGATGTACACGCAGAACGGCTCCAGCGACCGCCTGGTCGAGGCGCTCATCGTCGAGACCATCTGGCCGGAGTTCATCGCCGGGCTCGAGGCCGGCGACTACGGCAACAAGCTCTTCGTCTCGCTGCGACTCGTCGACTTCACGCCCGGCTACGACACGAACTCCGCGGTGCTCTTCCCGGAGACCGTCGCCATGCGCGAGATCCCGACCTTCACGTGGGGCGCGATCTTCCAGGACCGTGAGGCCGCCCGTTACCGCCGCGTGGTCCGTGCAGCCTCGGAGATCACCAACCTCGACCTTCCCGAGCGCGCGGCGGCGATGCTGGAGGATCAGGAGGTCGCCGAGAAGACCTTCGTGATGTGGGACATCATCCACGACCGCACCCACATGCGCGGAGACCTGCCCTTCGACCCGTTCATGATCAAGCAGCGGATGCCGTTCTTCCTGTACTCGCTGGAGGAGATGCGCTGCGACATGACGGCGTTCCGCGAGTCGGTGAAGATCGAGCGGGCGCTGGATGCCCGGGTCGCCGCGGGCGAGGAGCTCACGGAGACCGAGCGGGAGATGCACGAGTATGCGCACCTCGTGCAGTACGCCGTGATCTTCGACCGCATCTTCCGCTTCGCCATCACCGGCACGCGCGTGCGCAACTACGACGCGGTGGGTGGCCAGCTCCTGTTCGCGTGGCTGCACCAGCGCGGCGTGCTGCACTGGACCGACACGGCGCTCGCGTTCGACTGGGAGAACGTGCCGGACGCCGTCGTGGCCCTCGGTGACGCGATCGACGACCTGTACTGGCACTCGATCGATCGCCCCAAGGTCGCGCACTGGCTCGCCGCGTACGAGCTGGTCCGCGGCACGCTGACCCCGCACCCCGCATCGCAGTGGGCGCGCGGGCTGTCCGACGAGATCCTCGCCGGAGCACCGAAGGGCTACACCGACGCGGTCCTGGACGACGAGTTCCCGCTGTCGATGTTCTTCGAGACGCTCGACAAGAAGATGAAGCCGGTCATCGAGTCGACGGTCGGCATCCGCGGTACGGACGACTGATCCGCATCGCTCCGTTGTGACGCTGGGGCGCACCCCCTCTGCGGCCGGAGACCCGGATCCCGGGTCCGGCCGCAGAGGCATCTCCGACCGAGAGGACACCGCATGACGACGCCGACGAGCCGGGAAGCGCAGGGCCGGGTGGTCGTGCTGGCGGGGGCCACGAGCGCGGCGGGACTCGCGGCGACGCGGGCCTTGCGCGATGCCGGGGCCCGGGTGATCGCCACCGGACGCACGTCCGAGCGACTACGCGCCCTGGCCGAGGCGGGCGCCGAGACGGCGGTCGCCGACGCGACCTCCCTCGCCGACATGACGGCGCTCGCCGGGCGGCTCGAGACGGTCGATGCGGTCGTGCCCCTCGTGGGCGGCTGGCGGGGCGGCGGCGGACTCGCCGGGCAGACCGACGACGACTTCGCGGCGCTGCTGCCGGCGCTGGAGGCGGTGCGCGCGACGAGCCGCGCGTTCGATGGCTCCCTCCGCGCCTCCGCCGCCGGACGATTCGCGATCGTGTCGTCGACCTCCGTCGCACGGCCCCTCGCCGGCGGAGCGAACTACGCGGCGGTCAAGGCAGCGAGCGAGGCCTGGACCCGTGCCGTCGCCCAGGGGTACGCCAAGGCGGCGCGCGAGGCCGACGGACCGCTGCGCGCCGCTGCCGTCGTGTTCCGCGCCAAGGCGCTCGATCCCGATGCCCTCGCCGCGCGTCTCGTCGGACTCTGGGACACCGACGCCGCCGACCTCAACGACCGGGTGCTCGAGCTGGGCTGAATCCCGCTCCTCGGGCGGTCACCGGGGCTCGGGCGGTATGCCGGGGACGATCGGTGGGGCGTCACGGATCGCGTGCGGGCCGTCGCCCGCTTCATCCACGGCGTCGACTGCCCGTTCGGGAGCCTCTTCCGGAGCCGAATCCGGGGCGGTCGCGTAGAGCTCGGTGAGGGTGCGATATGACCGGGTGAAGAAGGCCAGGGTCGCGGCGACCACCATGATCAGACCCGCGAAGAGGCAGATGAGTGCGATCCCGCGCGCCTCACCGTCGCCGAGGAGCCACCCCCACTGCCGCTGCCCCTGCGCACTGTCCATGTACGGGATCACGAGGAACTCGGCGATCGGGGCGATGAGGAACGCGGTGATCGGGGCCGCCGCCGCCTCCATCGCGGCCGCGGTGCCGAACACCCGTCCCTGGCGCGCGAACGGGACGACCTTCTGGATCACGGTCTGCTCCGCGGCCTCGACGGGCGGCACGAGCGCCATGTACACCCACATGCCGAGGACGTACAGCGGCCACCATTCGCGCAGCATGAAGATCGCCCCGAGGAGTCCCATCGCGATCACGATGAGCAGCATCGTGCGCACGGGCTTCCTGCCGAGGCCGAACTTGGCCACCAGTCCCCCGCCGATCAGGAATCCGGTCGACGCGAAGGCCAGGGCGAACCCCCACATCTGCGCGTCGAAGAGCGTGAGCCCGTACGGATCCATGAGCGCCATGTAGACGCCGCCGATGAGGTTGTTGAAGGTCGAGAAGACGATGAGCGCGAACAGTCCGGGCGCCTGGCGGATGGCCTGGACGCTGCCGCGGAAGTCGACGGCGCTCTTCGCCTCCGGGTCGACCTCGGGCTCGGACTCCGGGATCCGGATGAACAGCAGGTGCGCGAAGGTGAGGGCCATCGCCACGATCGCGATCCCCAGGGTCCACCCCATGCCGAGGAAGCCGATGGAGAGGCCGGAGAAGACGCTCGTGACGAGGAAGGCGAGCCCCTGCACCGTGCCGACGAGACCGTTGGCGTTGGCGCGCTTCTCCTCCGGCACCAGCAGCGTCACCGTGGTGGACAGCGCGATGTTGCGGAGCTGCTCGATCACCCCGCCGAACAGGATGACGCCGGAGAACAGCCAGAACCACGGTCCGCCGAGGTCGAGCAGGGACGCCTCGGGCTGCCACAGGTAGAGGACGCCCGCGACGAGGAACGCCGCCGCCGAGATGACGCTCGACAGGAGCATGACGCGGTGCTTGCGATGACGGTCGACGATGGTGCCGAACACCATCGCGAAGAACGCCACGAACAGCATGTAGGCACCGCCGATGATGCCCGTGGCCAGCACCGACCGGGTCTCGATGTAGACCCAGAAGGTGAGGGCGAACCACAGGAAGCTCGTCGTGACGTTCGCGATCAACGTGTTGACGAGGACGTTCGCGAAAGCGGTCTTCGCCGCGCTGCGTTCCATGGGTTCGAGGGTAGAGCGGGCCTCGGACATCCGGTAGGGGAAGGCGATTAGGCTTGTCCGGTGAGCATCCCGCACGACCCCGCCATCCGGGGCTTCGCCAGTGACAACTACTCCGGCATCCACCCCGAGGTCCTGGCGGCCCTCGCGGCCGCGAACGGGGGCCATCAGGTGGCCTACGGCGAGGATGCCTACACCGCGCGCCTGCAGGAGGTGTTCCAGGCCCACTTCGGCGACACCGCCGCCGCGTACCCCGTGTTCAACGGCACCGGGGCGAACGTCACCGGCCTGCAGTCGATGCTGCCGCGCTGGGGGGCCGTGATCGCGGCCTCGACCGCGCACATCAACGTCGACGAGGGCGGAGCACCGGAGAAGATCGGGGGCTTCAAGCTCCTCACCGTCCCCACCGACGACGGCAAGCTCACCCCCGAGCTCATCGACCGCGAGGCCTGGGGCTGGGGCGACGAGCACCGCGCGCAGCCGCTCGTGGTCTCGATCACGCAGTCGACCGAGCTCGGCACGCTGTACACGGCGGAGGAGATCCGCACGATCGCGGATCACGTCCACGCGCGCGGCATGAAGCTGCACGTCGACGGCGCGCGCCTGTCGAACGCGGCCGCCGCCCTCGATCTGCCGCTGCGGGCATTCACGACCGACGCCGGGGTGGACGTACTCACCTTCGGCGGCACGAAGAACGGCGCCATGCTCGGCGAGGCCATCGTCGTGCTGAACCCGGACGCCGCCGTGGGCCTCAACTACGCACGCAAGTTCAACATGCAGCTCTCGTCGAAGATGCGCTTCGTCTCGGCGCAGCTCATCGCACTGCTCGACGGCGACCTCTGGCTGCGCAACGCCCGGCACGCCAACGCCATGGCGGCCCGGCTCCGCGCGCGGATCGAGGACGGTCTCGCCGACGGATCGATCGTCGGGGTGGAGTTCACGCAGCCGACGCAGGCGAACGGCGTGTTCGCGACCCTGCCCGAGGGCGTCGCCGATCAGCTCCGCGACGTGTTCCGCTTCTACGACTGGGACGCCGCCCGCCGCGAGGTGCGCTGGATGTGCGGCTTCGACACCGAGGAGTCCGACGTCGACGCCTTCGTCGACGCGCTCGCCCGCCTCACCCGCCCCTGACGCGCCGAGACCCCGGGTGCGCGCCGAGACCCCGGGGCGCTCGCGGGTGTACGCCGGGGTATGGGCGGGAACCCGGGGTCTCGGCTGACGGAGGCCTACCGCTTCGACTTGCGGTAGCCCGCCTTGACGGCGGCGCTCTCGGTGGAGAAGCACGCCTCCGGCTTCGTCTTCGCGTAGTACGCCCCGCTCCGCACGTGATAGATCATCGACTGCGCGTTGCCCTTGATGGGAGCCCACGCGGGGCAGTTCCAGGTCGAGATCGGCTTGGTGCGCCCCGGATAGACGACGGCGGCCGTCCGAGCCGATGTGCGCGCGGCGGAGATGTAGCCGCTCTTCGTGCCGGTGACGCGAACCGTGATCCTCGCCTTCACCATCGCCGGGGTGACGACGAGCGTCGAGCCGGTCGCACGGGAGATGGCCCGGCCATTGAGGTACCACTGGTAGCTCAGCCGGGTGCCGCTGGTCCAGGTGTACGGCACGGCGGTGAGGCGAGAGCCAACGATCGCTGATCCGGTGATCCGAGGCGTCGGTGCGGACAGGATCCCCTTCACCGCGGCTGTCGGCTTCGAGCGCCGCGATGCGGCGGCGTACCCGGCTTTGGCCCCGGAGACGACGACGGTCACCGTCTTCACGGCGGCCGACGACGGGAGCGTGAACGAGGCTGCGGTGGCACGTGCGACAGGGGCGCCGTTGATGTACCACTGATACGTCAGCCGTGTTCCCGCCGTCCAGGTTCCGGTCCGGACCTTGAGGGTCTGCCCGACGGTCGGCGTACCGGTGATCGACGGCGTCGGCGCGACGAGCGGGCGGAGCACGGCGGCCGTCGCCGCTGAGGCGACCGTCGCCGACGCGAAGGTGGCCTTCTTCCCGGTGACCTGAACGGTGATGCGCGTCCCCGCGTGCGCTGTCGTCAGCGCGAGGGAGGAGGCTGTCGCCTTGGCGATCGCCTTTCCGTTCGCGTACCACTGGTAGCTGAGCGCGGCCCCCGCGGTCCAGGCCCCCGGGAGCGCTCGAAGGGTCTGCCCGACGACAGGCGTACCGCTGATCGTGGGCACCGAGGTCTCCATGCGGTGCAACGCCTCGAGTGCGGCATCGATCCCCGGCCGCGCCTCCCCTGCAGCCAGCACGAGGGGTCGAGCCTTCTCGAATCGAGGCGCGTCCTGCCACCACTCCGAGACCGCGCCCGCGACCGAGGACACGAAGGCGACGCGATACTCGCCCGCCGGCAGCCCGCCGACCGCGAAGGTACCGGCGTCCGTCACGACGTTGGCCGCGGAGACCGGGGCCCCGGCTCCGGCCACCGGGTAGACGGCGACGACGACCCGCTGCCCGGTGATGTCCACGCCCGTCGGCGCGGTGACGCGCCCGGAGACGAGGGCGGAGCGCTCGAGCACCACGTCACGCACGACCCCGTCGGGTCCCACGGACACGATCTCGCCGCTTTGCGGACCACCCTGATCGAAGACGGCGCGCCCTTCCGACACCACACCGAGGACGACGTCGCCCTGCGGGACGCGCAAGGAGTAAGACCCGTCGGTCACGGCGGCGGCCGCGAGCGGGGAACCGACGTCCGCCCCCGGCGCATAGGCCGCGACGAAAGTCCGCCCCATACTCAGATCGGTGCCGTCCGGGAACGTGACCCGTCCGGTGACGGTGGCGGTGCCCGCCGGATCCGCCTCACCGGGATCGGCGGCAGCGACCCCCGCGGCTGCTTCCACCGCCGCGGGAAGCGCTTCAGCGACCCCGGGGAAGGCGGGGTCGGCGGCAGCCGTCGCAGTGGCGGGCGCCGCGACGAAGACGAGCCCGGAGGCGAGGAGCGCAACGGCGACCGTGACGGCCAGTGCGCGGAGGGTGCGGAGAGGAGCGGCGAACGCCATGGGCATCCTTCGGGACGGACGCGGTCGACGACCGCGAGGATCAGGGCGTTCTGAGCAGATCACCTTCGTCATGAATACAGGGTCCCTGGCTCGGAAGACAAGCCTTGACCGCGCGCCGAGACCCCGGGTTCTCGCCCAGACCCCGCACTATGCGCGCGCCGTAGCCGGGGTCTCGACTCGACCCCGGGGTCTCGGGAGAAGTAGGAGGGAGAAGGACGGGCTTCAGCGAAGGAGGCCGAGGCTGGCGAGCGCGTGGCGGATGAGGGTGCCGCGACCGCCCTCCATCTCGGCGGCGACGGCGTCGGAGGCGGCGGCCTCGGGCGAGAACCACGTCACCTCGAGGGCGTCCTGGCGCGGCTCGCACGTCCCGGTCACGGGCACCACGAAGGCGAGGGAGACGGCGTGCTGACGGTCGTCGTGATACGCGCTCACGCCCGGGATGGGGAAGTACTCGGCCACCGTGAACGGCAGCGGCTGCGGCGGCAGGAGCGGGAAGGCCATCGGCCCGAGGTCGTTCTCGACGTGGCGGAACAGCGCGTCGCGGATCGTCTCGCCGAAGCGCACGCGGCCCGACACGATGGTGCGTGTGATCTCGCCGAGCGGGGTGGACCGCAGCAGCACGCCGATCTCGGTGACCTGACCGGAGCCGTCCGTGCGCACGGGGATCGCCTCGACGTAGAGCATCGGAAGGTGGCGCCGCGCCTCTTCCAGCTCGACGTCGCTCAGCCAGCCGGGGTTCGCATCCGGCACCGGCGGGTTCGCATCGCGGAACGAACCGAGGCCCTCGTCTTCGGGCTCCGGCTCCGGATCGGGTGTGCGCACCGCCATGCCTCCTTTCTACCAGCCGTCCTCGTCGATGGCAGCACCGGCGCGAGCCCTGGCAGGATGACGGTGTGACCGAGAACCTGACGATCGACGATGCGGCGACGCGCTGGTCGCGCACCGACCGCGCCGGGCTCCCGCTGCTCGTGCTGCTGCACGGGTACGGCGCCGACGAGCACGACCTCTTCGGCCTCGTCCCGTATCTCCCCGCCGACGTCGCGGTGGCCTCCGTCGCCGCACCGCTGACTCCGCCGTGGCCGGCCCCCGGTCGCTCCTGGTACCCGATCGAGGGGCTCGACGGACGCAGCTCCGCCGCCGTCACCCTCGCGGCGGAGGCGTTCCTGCGCTGGCTCGACGATGCCGCGGCGGACGCGCCGTCGGTGGCGCTGCTCGGGTTCTCCCAGGGCGCCGCGGTGTCGCTGCAGGCCCTGCGGCTGGCCCCCGAACGGTTCGGCGCGGTCGTCGCGCTGAGCGGCTACGCCGCCCCGGACGCCCTTCCCGGCGATGCGCACCTCGCGGAGGTCAGCCCCCCGGTGTTCTGGGGACGCGGTTCCCACGACGACGTCATCCCCGCGCCGCTGATCGCCCACACGGCGCAATGGCTCCCCGCGCACACGTCCCTGTCCGGTCGCGTCTACAGCGGACTGACCCACAGCATCTCGGAGGAGGAGCTCGGCGACGTGCACCGGTTCCTCACGACCTGGGTCGAGGGGATCGGCGCGGATCAGGCGGAGGGGTCCCGGCCGTCCTGAGCGCCGTCGGCGGAGTCCGATCCGGCGTCGTCGTCCTCCGGCCCTTTCTCGGCGCTGCCTCCCGATCCACGGAAGGCCACGGACAGCGCGATGCCGATCGAGACGCCGAAGACCAGGCCGAGCGCCCAGTTCTGCAACGCGACGCCCATGGAGACACCGATGGCCACGCCGAGCGCGAGGCCGATGCCGAGGCCGGTCCTGGCGCGCATCTCCTCGGGACTGGGGTTCCGATCGTCTGCCATGCCTCCACGGTACGAGCCGTCGCGCGGCCCCGCATCCCCCGCGCGACGGAGCGGCGACACGCCCGGGAGTTGCGCGGCGCGACACGCCCGGGTATCGTCGTGGCGTCCTGTCCGCCGTGTCTGGAAGTCCTTTGATCTGAATCGTCGCCTCCGCGCCCCTCTTCTCGCGCGCTGACCCGACGATCGCCGACTCCCCGGCAGACGCTCCTCCGCTTCCGTGACTCCACGGTCCGAAGGGCTCGGTGTCAGTGCACCCTCGCACTCGACAGGAGACACCCCATGTCACAGCCCTCTTCCTCGCACGCCGCCGTCGTCCTCGACCGCCTCTCCCTCACCTGGCCCGACGGCACGGTCGCCCTCGACGGCGTGTCCGGAGCCTTCGGCGCCGGGCGCACGGGACTGGTCGGCCGCAACGGCGCCGGCAAGTCCACGCTGCTCCGGCTGATCGCCGGGGAACTCTCCCCCACCTCCGGAACGCTCAGCACCTCGGGCGAGGTCGCCTTCCTCCCCCAGCAGCTCACGCTCGACGTGGACCGCCGGGTATCCGACCTCCTCGGGGTGACGGCCGCCCTCGATGCCGTGCGGGCCATCACCGCCGGTGACGTCGACCCCGCGCACTTCGACGCGGTCGGCGACGACTGGGACATCGAGGCGCGGGCGGAGGCCTCCCTCGCGGAGGCCGGGCTCGCCCCCGCGTTCCTCGACCGCACGGTCGGCGAGCTGTCCGGAGGGGAGGCCGTGCTCGTCGCGATCGCCGGCATCCGGCTGCGGCGGGCTCCCCTCACCCTCCTCGACGAGCCGACGAACAATCTCGACCGTGACGCCAGGGCGGCCCTCGCCGCGATGGTGCAGTCGTGGAAGGGCACGCTCATCGTCGTGAGCCATGACCTCGCTCTGCTCGAGCTCATGGACGACACCGCCGAGCTGTACGGACGGAACCTCTCCGTGTTCGGCGGCCCCTACTCCGAGTGGCGCGCCTGGCTGGACGCGGAGCAGGACGCGGCGAAGCAGGCCGAGGTCGCCGCCGCCCAGGTGCTCCGCAAGGAGAAGCGCCAGCGGATCGAGGCCGAGGTCAAGCTCGCTCACCGGGCCCGGACCGCCAAGAAGGCCGAGGTCGAGAAGCGCGTCCCGAAGATCATCGCGCACGGTCGGAAGATGGCCGCCGAGGTGTCCGCGGGGAGGCTGCGCACCGAGGTGGGCGCGAAGGAGGACGCGGCCCGCGCGGCACACGATGCCGCGGGACGACGGGTGCGGTCCGACGCCTCGATGAAGATCGAGCTGCCGGACCCCGACGTGTCGCGGAGCCGCCGGATCGCCGAGCTCGGCGGACCGGAGCGGTCATGGGTGATCCAGGGCCCGGAGCGCGTGGCCCTCGTCGGACGCAACGGCGCCGGCAAGACGACCCTGCTGGAGCGGCTGGTCGACGGGGCCGTTCACAACTCAGGACAAGAGGCGCCGGAACGTCCGAATCCGACGCTGGAGGCGGAGATCGGGCGCGATCTCCTGAGTTATGAACGGCCGGAGCTCCGGGCGGAGGCGCTCACTGACCGGATCGGCTACCTCCCGCAGCGCGTCGACGGTCTCGACGAGAGCCTGTCCGTCTTCGCGAACGTGGCCGTCGCGGCACCGCAGGTCCCGGAGAAGGAGCTCCGCAACCGGCTCGCGCGGTTCCTCATCCGGGGCGGGACGGCCGACCGTCCGGTGTCCGCGCTGTCCGGCGGGGAGAGGTTCCGGGTCGCTCTGGCCCGGCTGCTCCTCACGGATCCGGCTCCGCACCTCGTCGTCCTCGACGAGCCGACGAACAACCTCGATCTCGACACGGTCGACCAGCTCGTCGAGGCGCTGCGGGCCTACCGCGGGGCGGTGCTCGTGGTGAGTCACGACGACGCCTTCCTCTCCCGACTCGACCTCGACCTCACGCTCGAGATCGACGCGGACGGCGTGCTGCGGGAGGTCGTGTGACCTCGTCACCCATTCCGCCTGCACGAACCTTGTCCGCCCGCATGACCGGAACCTCGGTTCGGTCGTGCGGACGGGACCGGGTCGTGCGGGCGGGAGAGGGGGCTGTCAAGGTCCGGGCCGGATGTCGGTGGGGTCGGGAATGATGGAGGCATGAGCGACGTGCTCGACCGCTTCACCCCGGCCACACAGGACTGGTTCCGGGGTGCCTTCACCGCACCCACGCCGGCGCAGGCGGGCGCGTGGGAGGCGATCTCCGCCGGCAAGCACGCCCTCGTCGTCGCTCCGACCGGTTCCGGCAAGACGCTGTCGGCGTTCCTCTGGGCCATCGACAGCGTGTTCCGCGAGCGCGCCGCCCTCCCGGAGGAGCCGAAGAAGGACGGGTCCCGCACGCGGATCCTCTACATCTCCCCGCTCAAGGCCCTCGGCGTGGACGTGGAGCGCAACCTGCGCTCGCCCCTCATCGGCATCGGGCAGTCCGCGCGGCGGCTCGGTCTCACCGCCCCCGGCATCACCGTGGGCGTCCGCTCGGGAGACACCACGTCGAGCGATCGCCGCAAACTCGTATCCGATCCGCCCGACATCCTCATCACGACCCCCGAGTCGCTGTACCTCATGCTCACGAGCCGGGCCGGCGACACCCTGCGCGACGTGCACACGGTCATCATCGACGAGGTGCACGCGGTCGCCGCCACCAAGCGCGGCGCGCACCTCGCGGTGAGCCTGGAGCGCCTCGACGCCCTCCGCCGCTCCCACGGCGCGGAGACCGCAGCGCAGCGCATCGGCCTCTCGGCCACCGTCCGCCCGATCGACGAGGTCGCGCGGTTCCTCGGCGGCGCCGACCCGGTCGAGATCGTCGCTCCCCCGGCATCGAAGACCTTCGAGCTCGGCGTCGTCGTGCCGATGGACGACATGACCAACCCGCCACCCCCGCCCGGGGCGCCGCCGGAGGCCCCGGGGATCGATGCGGAGTACACCGAGGTCACCGGCTCGGTGTGGCCGCACGTCGAGGAGGCGATCGTCGACCGCATCCTCCAGAACAACTCCACCATCGTCTTCGCGAACTCCCGCCGCCTCGCCGAACGGCTGACCGGACGGCTGAACGAGATCTATGCGGAGCGGATCGGGGTCGCGCTTCCGGAGCCGGCCGTGCCCGCCGCGATGATGGCGCAGGCGGGAACCACCGCGGGCGCCGATCCCGTGCTCGCCAAGGCCCACCACGGCTCGGTGTCGAAAGAACAGCGCGCACAGGTCGAGGAGGAGCTGAAGTCGGGGGTGCTCCGGTGCGTCGTCGCCACGAGCAGCCTGGAGCTCGGCATCGACATGGGTGCCGTCGACCTCGTGATCCAGGTCGAGGCGCCGCCGTCCGCCGCCTCCGGACTCCAGCGCGTGGGTCGCGCCGGACATCAGGTCGGCGAGATCAGCCGCGCGGCCCTGTTCCCGAAGCACCGCGGCGACGTGCTGCACACCGCGATCGTGACCGAGCGGATGCTGGCGGGGAAGATCGAGGCCATCCAGGTGCCGCGCAACCCGCTGGACATCCTCGCCCAGCAGACCGTCGCGGCCAGCGCCCTCGGCGCCATCAGCGTCGAGGAGTGGTTCGAGACCGTCCGCCGGTCCGCCCCGTTCCAGTCCCTCCCCCGCTCCGCGTACGAGGCCACCCTCGACCTGCTGGCCGGCCGCTTCCCCTCCGACGAGTTCGCCGAGCTGCGCCCGCGCCTCGTCTGGGATCGCGATGCCGGCACCCTCACCGGCCGCCCCGGCGCACAGCGGATCGCGGTCACGAGCGGCGGCACCATCCCCGACCGCGGCCTCTTCGGCGTCTTCGTGGCGGGCGAGTCCACGGGTGCCCGCGTGGGCGAGCTCGACGAGGAGATGGTCTACGAGTCCCGCGTCGGCGACGTGTTCACCCTGGGCACCACGAGCTGGCGCATCGCCGAGATCACCCACGACCGCGTCAACGTCATCCCCGCCTACGGCCAGCCAGGCAAGGTGCCGTTCTGGCACGGCGACGGCATCGGCCGCCCGTTCGAGCTGGGCGAGGCGCTCGGGGCGTTCTCCCGCGAGGTGTCCGCCGCGAAGCCGGAGAAGGCGGAGCAGCGTCTCATCGCAGCCGGGCTCGACGAGCAGGCGCGGGCCAATCTCCTCGCGCATCTCTCCGAGCAGCGGGAGGCCACGGGCACCCTGCCGACGGACCGCACGCTCACCGTGGAGCGCGGACACGACGAGGTCGGCGACTGGCGGGTCATCCTCCATTCCCCGTACGGCATGAAGGTGCATGCGCCCTGGGCGCTCGCGATCAATGCGCGCGTGCGGGAGCGTCTCGGCGTCGAGGGCTCCGCGGTGGCGAGCGACGACGGCATCATCGTGCGCATCCCCGACGCCGAGTCGGAGCCGCCCGGTGCGGAGCTCTTCGTGTTCGATCCGGACGAGCTGGAGCAGCTCGTCACGCAGGAGGTCGGCGGCTCGGCGCTGTTCGCCTCGCGGTTCCGCGAGTGCGCCGCGCGGGCGCTGCTCATGCCCCGCACGAACCCCAACCGCCGCACGCCGCTCTGGCAGCAGCGCCAGCGCTCGGCCCAGCTCCTCGAGGTCGCCCGCCGGCATCCCACCTTCCCCGTGATCCTGGAGACCCTGCGCGAGGTGCTTCAGGACGTCTACGACCTGCCGTCGCTCCGGAAGCTCGCGACCAGCATCGCCGACCGCCGCATCCGCCTCGTCGAGACCCAGCCGGGGCAGCCGTCGCCGTTCGCGCGCGACCTCCTCTTCGGCTACGTCGGCGCGTTCATGTACGAGGGCGACTCGCCGCTGGCCGAGCGCCGAGCGGCCGCCCTGTCCGTCGATCCCGCACTGCTGGGCGAGCTGCTGGGCACGGTCGAGCTGCGCGAGCTCCTCGACCCCGACGTCATCGCGCAGTTCGAGCGCGAGGCCCAGCGCCTCGACCCGGAGCGTCGGGCGCGCGGCGTGGAGGGCGTCGCCGACCTGCTCCGGCTGCTCGGCCCGCTCGACGCCGACGAGGTGGCGGCACGCCTCGATCCGGAGTCCACCGGCGGAGCGACCGCGGCGACGCTGCTCGACGACCTCGTGACCGCGCGGCGGGCCATACCCGTCACGATCGCCGGGGTGGCCAGGGTCGCCGCGATCGAGGACGCCGGACGCCTGCGCGACGCTCTCGGCGCAGCCCTGCCGACCGGCATCCCCGTGGCCTTCCTCGAGCCGCTGGCGGATCCCCTCGGCGACCTCGTGGCCCGTCACGCCCGCACCCACGGCCCCTTCACCACCGCGTCCGTCGCTGAGCGCTTCGGTCTCGGCACCGCGGTCGCCCGGCACACCCTGCAACGCCTGGAGACGAACGGCCGCCTCACGAGCGGGTACTTCCTCCCCACCGCGGCCGGCAGCGGCGACGACATCGAGTGGTGCGACACCGAGGTGCTGCGGCGGCTGCGCATGCGGTCGCTCGCGGCGATCCGCGGGTCCGTCGAGCCGGTCTCCCCGGAGGCCTACGCCCGGTTCCTGCCGGACTGGCAGCATCTCGGTCGACCCCTGGAGGGCATCGACGGCGTGCTCACCGTGATCGAGCAGTTCGCCGGCGTCCCCATCCCCGCCAGCGCCTGGGAGTCGCTCGTCCTGCCGTCGCGGGTGCGCGACTACACCCCGGCGATGCTCGACGAACTCACGGCCGCGGGCGAGGTGATCTGGTCGGGACACGGCACGCTCCCCGGCCGCGACGGGTGGGTCTCGCTGCACCCGGCCGATCTCGCCCCGTTCACCCTGCCCGATCCGGACGCGGAGATCGCCGCGGAGTCGCTGGAGGCGCGCCTCCTCGCGGCCCTCGCGGCGGGCGGCGCCTACTTCGCCGCGCAGCTCAAGGAGATGACCGGCGCCGAGAACGAGCAGTCGGTGCTGGAGGCCCTGTGGTCGCTGACCTGGTCCGGGCACGTGACCAACGACACCTTCGCGCCGATCCGCTCGCTGCTGACCGGGGGCTCCCAGGCCCACAAGGTCAAGCGCCGCGCTCCGCGTGCGCGCACCTATCGCGGCATGTCGCTCACGCGCACGGCTCCGCGCCCGACCTCCATCGGCGGTCGCTGGTCGCTGCTCCCCGAGGTCGAGACCGATCCGGCGAGGCGCGCGACCGTCACCGCCGGACTGCTCCTCGACCGCTACGGGGTGGTCACTCGCGGGGCCGTGCGGTCCGAGGGCGTCCCCGGAGGTTTCGCGCAGGCGTACCGCGTGCTGGCCGGATTCGAGGAGGCGGGGCACTGCCGTCGCGGCTACGTGATCGAGAAGCTCGGCGCCGCGCAGTTCGCCGCCTCCGCCACGGTCGACCGTCTCCGCACGTACGCCGGCCTCGCCGATCCGCCGCCGCGGAAGGCCGTCACCCTGGCGGCCACCGACCCCGCGAACCCCTACGGTGCGGCGCTCGGGTGGCCGAAGCTCGAGGGCGTCTCGCATCGCCCGGGGCGCAAGGCCGGCGGGCTCGTGGTGCTCGTCGACGGCGCCCTCGCCCTGTCGCTCGAGCGCGGCGGACGGACCGTGCTGTGCTTCACGGACGACGAGGAGGTGCTGCAGGCCGCCGCCGCCGACCTCGCGACGACGGCCAGGGACCGCCGCCTCGACACCCTCACCGTCGAGAAGGTGAACGGAGAGGGCGTGTACGGCACGATCCTCGGGCGGGCCCTGCAGGAGGCGGGCTTCGTCCAGACGCCGCGCGGCTTCACCCTTCGCAAGGCCGTCTGACTCGGCCTCACGAGTGGTACCATATTCCGTACCAGAAGGGGAACGACATGGCCATCACGACGAGTGAAGCGCGGCGCGATCTGTTCGGCCTGATCGAGCGCGTGAACCTCGATCACAGCGAAGTGGAGATCACCTCGCGCCGAGGAAGTGCCGTCCTCATGTCCAAGGCGGAGTACGACTCCCTGGTGGAGACGAGCTACCTGCTGCGCTCGCCCGCGAACGCTCAGCGACTCCTCAGCGCCCTGGCCGCTGCCCGCGACGACGACGTCTCGGAGCACGACCTCGACGAGGCATGACGACCCGGCTCCTCGTCTGGACACCCGAAGGGTGGGAGGACTACGTGTACTGGCAGGCGGAGGACCGTCGCGCTCTCAAGCGAATCAACCTCCTGATCGCCGACACCCTCCGCGACGACCCCTTCCAGGGGATCGGCAAGCCCGAGCCCCTCAAGCACGCGCTCGCCGGCGCCTGGTCTCGGCGCATCGATGAGGCTCATCGCCTCGTCTACACGGCGACCGATCGCCACGTGACCATCCTGCAGGCCCGCTATCACTACTGACCCCCCTACCCTGGAGCCATGATCCGAGAGTTCGCCGCCGGCGTCCGCACCCTGTTCCGCGGCTTCGGCGTGTGGCGCACCCGTCCGGGCATGATGGCGCTCGGGCTCGTCCCCGCGGTCATCGCGCTCGTGCTCCTCGTGGCCGTCCTCGTGCCCCTGATCCTGTCGATGCCGTCGCTGTCCGCGTGGCTCACCCCCTTCGCCGACGGCTGGGTCGAGCCCTGGCGCGGGTTCCTGCGGACCGCGGTCAGCCTCGTGGTGGTCGCCGCCGCGCTCGCGCTGGCCAGTTCGGTGTTCAGCGCCCTCACCCTCACGATCGGCGACCCGTTCTATCAGCGCATCTGGCATGCCGTGGAGAAGGACCTGGGCGACCCGCCTCCCGCCGACGGCGGCAGTTTCTGGACCACCGTCGGTGAAGGTCTCCGACTGGTCGTGCTCGGCCTCCTGATCGCCGTCCTCGTGCTCCTCATCGGCCTCGTACCCGGTGTCGGCGGCGTCCTCGGCGCGGTGTCCGGCGTGGTCCTCACGGGCCGCCTGCTCGCGCGGGAGCTGACCGGTCGCGCCTTCGATGCGCGCGATCTCAGCCCCGCCGCCCGCGCCGCGCTGTTCTCGGGCAGTCGCGCCCGCGTGCTCGGCTTCGGCGTCGCCACCCAGCTCTGCTTCCTCATCCCGGGCGGCGCCGTCGCCGTGATGCCGGCCGCGGTCGCGGGAAGCACGATGCTGGCGCGCGACATGCAGGCCCGCACCCCGCTCGCCGTCGCCACCCCTGCGCCGGCCCCGGGACGGCACGACCGCACTCCGGGGATCGCCTGATGCCCGAGGGAGATACCGTCTTCCGCACGGCCCGCCGCCTGGACGAGGCTCTCGCGGGCGGGGAGGTCACGCGCTTCGACCTCCGCGTGCCGCGCTTCGCGACCCTCGATCTGACCGGACAGCGGGTGCACGGCGCCATCCCCCGCGGCAAGCACCTCTTGCTGCGGATCGGCGAGAGCACGCTGCATTCGCATCTGCGCATGGACGGCGCCTGGTTCGTGTACCGGCCCGGCGAGAAGTGGCGGCATCCCGCGTTCAAGGTGCGGGCGATCGTCGGCACGGCGGAGCGCGAGGCGGTGGGCGTGGACATCGCCGACGTCGAAGTCGTCCCCACCCGCGATGAAGACGACCTCGTCGGCTACCTCGGCCCCGATCCGCTCGCCGCCGACTGGGACGCGATCGAGGCCGCGCGCCGGCTCGGCGCCGACACCCGGGCCATCCACGTCGCCCTGCTCGATCAGCGCAACGTCGCGGGGTTCGGCAACGAGTACGCGGCAGAACTCCTGTTCCTCCGCGGAATCCTGCCGACCACCCCGACCCCGGAGGTCGACGTCGCCGCCCTCCTCGACCTGGGTGTGCGGACCATCCGCGCGAACCGCGACCGCCGCAACCGCACCTTCACCGGCATCGATCGTCCGGGCCAGGCCACGTGGGTCTACGGACGCGCCGGACGCCCCTGCCGACGCTGCGGAACGCTCATCCGTCGCGGGGAGCTGGGGGCCGATCCGACCCGAGAGCGGATCACGTTCTGGTGCCCCCGGTGCCAGCGCTGAGCCGTATCCATCCGCGGGAATGAATCTCCCCCTCCCGTGGTTGTTGATATATCCGGAGAACTCCGGAGCACGGGAGGAATCGTGGGCAAGAACTACGTCGACATCGAGAACGACCACGGAGCGACGCTGCGGTACCGCAAGCACGCCAACGGTCGCGGTCTCGTCGCGCATGGCGCCAAGGTGCATCCGAAGGCGCACATCGAGGCGGGAGCCTACATCGAACCGGGAGCACGCGTCGGAGCGGGGGCCATCGTCGCCCGCGGTGCGTGGGTGGACGAGGACGCCGTGATCGGCGAGGGCGCGTACATCGACGCCCACGCGCACGTCGGCCAGGGCGCGGCGGTCGGAGATCACGCGCACGTGGGAGTCCGCACCGACATCGGCGCCGGCGCGCGCATCGTGCGAGGCGCCCGCATCGGCGACGACGAGACGGTCGCGGCGGGGCTCACCGTCGCCACCGATCAGAAGGGTCTCTGGCTGGCGGCCTGACCGCTCTCAGAGCAGGCGCCGCTCCGACGCCCAGGCGGTGAGCTCGTGGCGGGAGGAGAGCTGCAGCTTGCGCAGCACCGACGACACGTGCGTCTCGACGGTCTTGATCGAGATGAACAGCGCGGCGGCGACTTCCTTGTAGGCGTAGCCGCGGGCGATCAGTCGCATCACCTCCTGCTCGCGCGAGGAGAGGCGGTCGAGCTCGTCCGTCGCGGTGGCGGTCTCGCCGGCGACGGCGCCGAACGCGTCGAGCACGAATCCCGCGAGCCGCGGCGAGAACACCGCGTCCCCCTCGGCGACGGCGCGCACAGCCTCGCTCACCTCGCGGCCCGATGACCCCTTCGTGATGTAGCCGCGCGCCCCGGCCCGGATGACCCGGACGACGTCGGCCGCCGCATCGGAGACGCTCAGCGCGAGGAACCGCGTCGTGGTCGGCCGCGTCCCTCGGATCACGGCTTCCCCACCCGTCGCGTCGTCGCCCTCACCGCCGGGGAGGTGCACATCGAGGAGCACCACGTCCGGGTCCGTCTCCACGATCACGGCGATCGCCGAGGGCACGTCCGCCGCCTCGCCCACGACCTGCACGCTCGCATCGAGATCGGCCCGCAGGCCCGAGCGGAAGATGGAGTGGTCGTCGACGATCACGACGCGAAGCGGATCAGCCACGGGGCTCCTGTCGGATCGGTCCCCGCTCCGGGGACGAGATGGTGGGCAGGCGCAGATGCACCTCGGTACCGGCGTCGTCACTGCGCACCGACCCCGTGCCGCCCGCGCGACGCAACCGCCCGATGATCGACTCCCGCACGCCGAGCCGATCGCCGGGCACCTCGTCGAGCCGGAATCCGGGACCGCGGTCGCGCACGAACACGTCGACCCCGTCGACACGACCCTCGATGTAGACGGAGATCGCGCCGCCCGCGTGCCGGGCGGCGTTCAGCATCGCCTCCCGGGCCGCAGCTGCCAGTTCTCCGCTCGCCCGCTCCGCCGACAGCCCGGCGGAGACCACCTCGATCCGGACCGGGTGGTCGATCTCGAGCGCTCCGGCGTAGTCGCGCAGGTCGGTCGGCAGGTCGCTGTCCGCCGGAGCATCGCCGTCGTACAGCCAGGCACGCAGCTCCCGCTCCTGCGCGCGGGCCAGCCGTGCCGCCTCGCTCGATGCCCCGGCCCGGTTCTGGATGAGGGCGAGCGTCTGCAGCACCGAATCGTGCAGGTGGGCGGCCATGACGCTGCGCTGCTCCTCCCGGATGCGGCGCACCCGCTCCCCCGCCAGTTCCCGCCAGCGCGGGATGAGGGCCGAGGCCACCACTGTCACCAACCCGGCCAGCGGGAGCAGTACGAGCACGACACCCGAGCGCGCGATCGGCCACGAGAGGAGCAGGAGGACCACGAGGCCGAGGACGAGCACCGCGAGGATGCGGACGATGGTGGTGTGCCGAGGGCCGCGGGCCGTGTCGGTGCGATCGATGAGCGTCGCCCACAGCCCGGAGGCGGTCGCGCACAGCGTGGTGCCGCCGACGACCACGGCCGCCGTGCCCGGAGGGATCGATCCGTTCAGCCAGTCGCTGCCCCCGCGCCACACCACGACGACGAGGGCGCCGACGGCCGCGGGGACCAGCAGGAGCCAGGCGACCGGGAGGCGACGCGTCGGCGCGGTCGTCCCGTCCGTCCACGGCATGAAGGTCCAGCACCAGGCGTACAGGAGCACGCCCGCACCGCCGCAGAGCGTCAGAGCGACGAACAGCGCCCGCACCAGCCCGACGCGCACACCGAGGTGGCGTGCGAGTCCGGCGCTCACCCCGGTCACGAGGGCGTCGCGGTCGCGGGTCAGCGCCGGACGCACGGTCGCCGGCGCGGAGCCGGGGAGTGTGGAGACGGCGGAGGGCATACCGTCATCCAATCATCCGCCTCCCCTCTCCGGGACCTCCCCGGCGCGGAATCAGGGTGTGCTCAGGGGATCCCCCCATGGCCCCGCGGCGCTGCGGACCGCGAGGATCGACTCATGACGATTCCGACCGCTCCGCCACCGCCCGCCGACCACGAGGCATCGGCACCGGAAGCCCCCCGCCGGCCGCGCGGTGCCGACCGGTTCCTGCTGTGGGTCGCCGGCCTCGGCGTGGTGCGCACCGACGGCTGGCTCGGCGGTGTCGCGGCGGGCATCGCGATCCGCCTCCGCATCGATCCGCTGATCGTGCGCGGGGTCCTCGTCGTCGCGGCCCTCTTCGGTCTTCCCGCCCTGTTCCTGTACGCCCTCGCCTGGGCGGTGCTGCCGGACGTCGACGGCCGCGTGCATCTGCGTGATCTGCTGCAGCGCCGGTACGACCCCGTGCAACTCGGCATCCTCGCCCTCGCCGTGATCGGGCTCTTCCCGACGGCACCGCTCGCCGGGCGCCTGTTCGGCCTCGGCTACGACGGCTGGTCGGCACTGTCGACCCTCACCTGGGTGGTCGGGCTCGTGCTCGCCGCCGCCTTGCTCTTCCTCATCGTGCGTGCCGCGCGCCGCACTCCGGGCGCTTCCGCGCCGGATCCGGCGGGGGCTTCCGCCGATCCGGCGGCCCCGGCTGCGTCCGCCCCCGACGCGGGTTCGGGTCCCGCCACGGGGGCGGACGCCACTCCCTCCACGGCGACGGACGCTGCGGTCTCGGTACCGCTCGCCGACACCATCGGGCACGACGTCCTCGCCATCCCCGCACCTCCGGCACCCCTGCCTCCGGGCACCCAGGACCCCGCCGCGCTGGAGACCTGGCGCGCCCAGCACGCCGCCTGGAAGGAGCAGGATCAGGCCTGGCGCCGGCAGCAGCAGGATGCCGAGCGCGCCGCACGCGACCAGCTCCGCCGGGAGCGTCAGGCCGAGGCGGCCGTGTTCGCCGCCGCAGCCGCAGAGCGCCGACGCGTCCGCCGCGCGTCGAATCCGCGCGCCGGCTTCCCCTTCGTCATGACCGCCCTCGGACTCGCGATCGTCGTCGGCGCCGGCGTGGGACTCGCCGTCGGTGAAGCCCTCGGCGGCGCGCTGGGGCTGTTGTCCGGCGCGCTGGTCCTGGCCCTGGCGATGATCACGGCCGGAGCCCTCCGTCGCCGCAGTGGCGCCCTGGCCTTCCTCACCGTGCTGACGCTGGCCGCGGGTCTCCTCACGGGCTTCCTGTCCACGATGCCCGGTCTCACCCTCGGGTACGCCTCGCTCACGAACAACCAGGAGGCGCACGTCCGACAGCCGTTCGGCGACCTGTACCTGCAGCTCCACCGGCACGACGGCGGCCCCCGCCCTATCGAGATCGAGAAGGGGTCGGGGCGGACCGAGATCTTCGTCGATGCCGGCGTGCAGCTGCAGCTCCGCGGCACTGTGGGCGACGGGGTGGAGGTGAGCTGGCTCCGCGTCGATCCGGAAGACCCGATGGTCATGGACACCGGCGTCATCGCCGCGACGCCGCGGGGTGACGAGAACGTCCTCGCCGCGAACATCTCCGCCGAGGAGGGCAGTCCCTCCACGATCCAGCCCGTGACCATCGACCAGGCGAGCGGCGTCATCGTCGTGACCCTGCCAGAGCCCGAGGAGGGCCAGGAATGAGCACCGAGACCATCACCGCACCCCGGGTGCGCTGGGCAGCCGTCATCTGGGGCACGACCTTCGCCGCGATTGCCGCGGGGGCGCTGTGGTTCCTCACGGATGCGGAGCGCCGCGCCGCGCTGGCCGACGGCGTGGGGACGATGACCCCCGCCACCCTGCTCACGATCGTGCTCCTCACGGCGGGGGCCTTGTTCCTCGTCGGCGGTGTCGCCGGACTGGTCCGGCGGACCCAGCGGAACTCCCCCGCCGAGGACTCCGAGCACGCCGAGTAGCCTGGATCCCATGGCGCACCAGGGACGACGACCCGCGAAGGGCTCCGGCAAGGGCTCCCCCGCCCACCGGGGCCGTGCCGCGGGCGGCGGCTCACGCCAGGGGAAGCCGGCCCCGCGCCGCTCACCCCGCGCCGAGAAGGTCGTGTTCGACGCGCCGACCGCCGCACCCGAGGAGCCGCGGACGTTCCGCCTCGGTGCCGTGCCCGGAGCGACGCCGGGCAAGTGGATCGACACGTGGAAGCGGCGACTGCCCCACGTGGCCCTCGAACTCGTCCCGATCGAGGTAGCCGGGCAGCGAGAGGCGCTCGACGATCTCGACGCCGCCCTCGTGCGCCTCCCGCTGGACGATGACGCCCTGCACGTCATCCCGCTGTACGACGAGGTCCCGGTCGTCGTGGCCTCGACCGATTCGCACCTGCTGGCGGCGGATGAGCTGACGGAAGCCGACCTCGCCGGCGAGGTGCTGCACTCCCTGTCCGACGACGTGCTTGGACCGGTGGAGCTGCCGGGCACCATCCCCACACGCGTCGGCCCCCTGCCGACCGCCGACGCGATCGCCACGGCGGCGACGGGTGTCGGCATCGTCCTCGTGCCGATGTCACTGGCCCGACTGCACCACCGGAAGGACGCCGACTACCGCGTCCTCGCCGACGGCCCGGTCTCGACCGTGGCCCTCGCCTGGCCGCGCGACCGGACCACGCCCGACGTCGAGACGTTCGTCGGCATCGTCCGAGGACGCACCGCGAACTCGTCCCGCTGAGCCGTCAGGACCGGACCCTCCCCCTCGTTAGAATCGCCTGATGGCCTCGCTTCTCTACGTCTGCGTGCGACCCGAGACCGGGGCGGCGGATGCCGAGCACGCCTCGTTCCGGCGGGCGCTCGGAGTCGACGTGGTCGATCGTCTCGATCTGCTGCACGAGCCGCTGACTCCGGCCCATCTCGACCGGTACCGCGGCGTCGTCATCGGCGGTTCGCCGTTCAATGTCACCGACGCCGAGAAGACTGCGGTGCAGCGACGCGTGGAGGCCGACCTGGAGACGCTCGCCCGCGCGGCGCGGGAGCAGCGGATCGCCGCCTTCTTCACCTGCTTCAGCATCGGCGTGCTCACCCGCCTCCTCGGCGGCGAGGTCGTGACGACCATGCCGGAGGCGGCGAGCGCGACGGTCATCGAGACGACACCGGAGGGCGCCGTCGATCCCGTGTTCGGCCCGTCCGGTCCGGCACTCACCGTCTTCACCGCGCACAAGGAGAGCGCCGCGACGACCCCGCCCGGGGCCGTCCTGCTCGCCACCAACCCGACCTGCCCCGTGCAGGCCTACCGGGTGGGCACCCACCTGTACGCCGCGCAGTTCCATCCCGAGCCGACGCCGCGCGACTTCGCCGATCGGATGACGTTCTATCGCACGACGGGGTACTTCGATCCGGCGCAGTTCGACGCGGTGCAGCAGGAGGTCCTCTCGGCCTCGGTCACCGAGGGCGCCGCCCTGCTCCGCCGCTTCGCCGAGCTGTTCGGCTGAGATCAGGACGGCGCGTCGCCGCGGAGCAGCGGGACGCGCTCGCGCAGGTAGGCGTCCAGCGGCATGAAACCGCCCGCCTGACTCCAGCGCACCGACGGCACGCCGTCGATGAGCGCGAGCGGACCGGAGGAGCCTCCGGCGTCCACCGCGTCGACGTCGATCACGCTCCAGCCGACGTGCACGACATCCCCTTCGCGGAAGCCGCCGCGGAGGGCGAGGGCCCGGCGCTCGGCCCGTGCGCGTGCCGACTCGGCGGTGTATCCCCGACGCCCCGGGTCCGCCGCGCGGAGCACCTCCGCCGTCGCCAAGGTATGCGTGTCGGTGAGCAGGATGACGCCGAGGTGCCAGGCCTCGCCGACACGGACGATCCGCCGCCCACGCCAGCGCGAGTCCTTCTCCTCTCCGAGCCCCTCGCGGGGTGCACCGGCGAGCTCCTGCACGGCCTGGGTCAGCAGGGCGGAGGCGGTGGTCACAGCTCCCCCAGCGTCGTCTGGTCGGCGAGGCGCGGGCCGGCGACCTGAGCGCGATCGCCACGTAGCGTCATCCCGATCAGCGGGTACAGGAGCACCGACAGCATGCCCGCCCCGACGAGCGCGGCCGCGGTCCCGGAGTCGAGCATGTCCTGGTCCACGCCGATCGCGGTGACCGCGACGATGATCGGCAGCCCGGTGGCCGCGAGCAGGCCGAGCGCGGCGCGGTCACGTCCGCTCGCGCCCGCCGGGGCGGAGAGCTGGGCGGCCGACCCGCGGATCACCAGGAGCGCCAGCAGGAACACCGGCACCAGGGACATCGCCGAAGGAGACGTCAGCAGCGCCTGCAGGTCGAAGGTCACCCCCGTGTAGAGGAAGAACACCGGCACGAGGAAGCCGAAAGCCAGGCCCTCGATCTTGCTCTCGACCTCTTCGGCATCCTTCTCCGGGGCCCTGGCCATGATGATGCGCCAGATCGCACCGGCGACGAACGCTCCCAGGAGCATGTCGAGGTCGAGCATGACGCTGAGGCCGACGAGGGCCGCGATGAGGAGGATCACGAAGCGCACCCCGAACTGGTCGGAGGTGTGGAGGGTCGCGCGCACGATGCCGTGCAGGCGCCCGTGCGGCACCCGGTGCGCGACGAGGACGGCGAGTCCCGCCAGCACGACGAAGGTCAGCAGCACCGCGGTGGCCAGTGGCGTCGTCCGAGTGCTGAGGAAGATCGAGATCGCGATCAGCGGCAGGAACTCCCCCACGGCGCCGATGGTGCTGATGGCGCGGCCGAACGGGGTGTCCAGCTCCTTCGCGTCGCGCAGGATCGGCATCAGCGTGCCGAGGGCGGTCGAGCTCAGCGCGATCCCGATGACGACCATGCCCTCGCCAGGGGCGAAGAAGAACCCGAGCCCGATGCCGAGCACGACGCTGAGCAGCCAGCCCAGCGACGCCCGGGCGAGGGGCTTGCCGGCCACCTGGCGGAAGTCGATCTCGGAGCCGGCGACGAAGAACAGCACAGCGAGCCCGAAGTCGCTGAGCTTCTCCAGCAGCGGACCGGGCTCGACCCAGCCGAGCACAGCCGGCCCGACGAGGATGCCGAGGACGAGCTCGAACACCACGATCGGCACCCGGACGAGCGGACGCACCCCGCGCGCGAGAAGCGGTGCGGCCACCGCCAGCAGGGGGATCAGCACCAGTCCGATGTCGCTCGCATCCACGGTCTCAGGGTAGCGACGCCGCGGGCGATTCGCTCCCCACCCGCGCGGCACGGCAGAATCGATGCACACCCCGAGGAGCAGCCATGACCCAGCCCGATACCGCCCGCCTGCTGATCGCCTGCGACGACCAGCCCGGCATCGTCGCCGCGGTCGCCGGCGTGCTCGCCCAGCACGGGGCCAACATCATCTCGCTCGACCAGCACTCGACCGACTCCGAGGGCGGGCGGTTCTTCCAGCGGACCGTCATCCACCTCGACGGGCTGGCCGCCGCGCGCCCCGCGCTGGAGGCCGACATCGCGACGGTCGCCGAGCGCTTCGGCATGGAGTGGTCGCTGCACGACGTCGCCCGCCGCAAGCGCGTGGCGATCTTCGTGTCGAAGTACGACCACTGCCTGATGGAGCTGCTGTGGCGCACGCAGCGGGGTCAGCTCGACATCGACATCACCATGGTCGTCTCGAACCACCCCGACCTCGCCGAGGCCGTCCGCTCCTTCGGCGTGCCGTTCGTGCACATCCCGTCGACGGACAAGCAGGCGATGGAGGAGCGTCAGCTCGACCTCCTCCGCGGCAACGTCGACCTCGTCGTGCTCGCCCGGTACATGCAGATCCTCAGCGACGACTTCATCACGCGCCTCGAAGCCCCCGTCATCAACATCCACCACTCGTTCCTGCCCGCGTTCATCGGCGCGAACCCGTACGCCAGGGCGAAGGAGCGCGGCGTGAAGCTGATCGGGGCCACGGCGCACTACGCCACGGCCGACCTCGACGAGGGGCCGATCATCGAGCAGGACGTCACGCGGGTCACGCACTCCGAGTCCGCGGCAGAGCTGCAGAGCCGGGGCGCCGACGTCGAGCGTCTGGTGCTGGCCCGGGCCGTGCAGTGGCATGCCGAGGACCGCGTGATCGTGCACGGCCGCTCGACCGTCATCCTCTAGCGCCCGGCCGCTCAGCGGTCGAGGATGTCCACGGCGAGCCCATGCGACGCGGCGGCGAGGCGCTTGTCGTTCGTCCACAGCTCCGTGCACCCCGACAGCTGGGCGGCGGCGAGGTGCAGCGCGTCCGGGGTCTTCAGGCCGAAGTCGGCCCGGAGCTCGGCCGACCGGACGAACGCGGCCGTATCGAGCGCCACGATCTCCATCCTCTCGAAGAGAGCCAGGTACCGGTCACGGAGCTCCGGATTGCGCTCGCGGGCGGGGAGCACGAGGCATTCGTGGAGCGCCAGCGGACTCGACGCCACCTCGTCATCGACGTCGCGGAGTGCCCGACGCACGGCATCGCCCCTCGGACCGCGGTCCTCGATGGCGTAGATGAGGATGCACGAGTCGAGATAGATCATTCCCAGGCGTCCCGGTTCTCGGCGACCTGTGCGTCCAGCTCCTCGGCGGTCCGAGCGAGCCGGGGCGGAAGCGGATGCTGTTCGATCCACTCGACGAGGAGGCGGCCGCTCCGCACCACGTCGACCGGACCGATGGGGACCAGACGGGCGACCGGAGTGCCCCGCTTCGTGATGACCACGTCCTCACCCGCCTGAGACTCGGCGATCAGGCGCGAGAGGTTGTTTCGCGCTTCCAAGACGTTCTGCGTGGACATGACGCCATTCTAGCCAGGAACCTGGCGTTCCTCACCGGCCGGGGACTCCGGCGGCGAGCTCCGCGAAGACCTCGGCAGCGGTGGTCCCGCGCGCGAGCGGGGCGGCCTGCCCCATCCACAGCGACTGCAGCTCGCCCAGGTTCTGCTCCCCTGCCGCCGCGCGGAAGCGCCCGGTGAGCCAGTTCTGCATCGGGAAGGGGGCGATCGTGCCGCTGGCCTCGATCGCCCGCACCGCGCGGTTGCGGGCTCCGCGGGCGAGGCGTCCGCTCATCGCGCTGGTCAGCACGGTCTGGTCGGCGGCGGTGGTCCGGATGGCGTCGCGGTGCGCTGCCGTCGCGGCGGACTCGGCGGTCGCGAGGAACGCCGTCCCCACCTGCACGCCGGAGGCACCGAGGGCGAAGGCCGCAGCGACCCCGCGGCGGTCCGCGATCCCGCCCGCGGCGATGACGGGCACGTCGACCGCGTCCACGATCTGCGGCACGAGCGCGACGGTGCCCACGAGCGACTCGGCAGCGGGACGGAGGAAGGACACGCGGTGCCCGGCCGCCTCGGCTCCCGAGGCGACGACCGCATCGACTCCGGCCTCGGCGAGCGCGACGGCTTCCGCGACGGTGGTGGCGGTGCCGACGATGCGGATGCCGCGGTCGCGGGCCTCGGCGACGAGAGCGGCGGACGGCACCCCGAACACCACGCTCAGCACGGCCGGGGCGACCTCCCAGATCGCGTCGAGCTGTTCGTCGAGCTCGGGTACGTAGCGCTCGGGCCGGGCCGGCACCGGAACCCCGACGGCCTCGTAGAACGGCTCCAGCGCCTGGGCGAAGACCGCGTGCTGCGGGTTCGGCGCGACCTCGTCCCCCACGGGCAGCCAGATGTTCAAGGCGAAGGGACGGTCGGTGGCGCGGTGCAGTTCGGCTCCGACAGCGCGGATCCGGTCGCCGTCGTAGCCGTACAGCCCGTACGATCCCAGCCCGCCGGCCGCGCTCACCGCCGCCGTCAGCGCCACCGACGAGCTCCCCCCGAACGGTCCCAGCACGATCGGATGCTCGACTCCCAGAAGTTCTGTCGCCATACCCCGACCGTACGCCCTTCGAATCGCCTGAATGGCTCCATCGGCGGCCCGGATACAGCAATTCGGGCGATTCGAACGGGGTAAGCTCGCGGCATGAGCGAGTGGTTCGGGCAGATGCTCGGCTTCGTCGCGGCCGCGATCGGCCTCGTGACGATGCCGGATGCCGCCGCGCTCGGCCTCGCGATCGCGCTGCTCGCCGTCACGGTCCTCACGCTCTCGCTCGCGCTGAGCGTGCGCCACCAGACCTCCGCCGATGCCCCGCACCCGCTGCGGGCGATCGATGTCGGAACGCTCCTCCCGCAGAGCGATCCGGATGCCGCGGGACACCCTCGTCCGCGAGCGCCGGGAGCCTCGACCGCCGCGTAGCCCGTCCGACCGGGACCGCGCGGCCTTCGCCGACCCCTCCCGACCTCATCGAACGGACCTGCCCGTGGACATCTTCGCCTTCCCTCCCCTCGCCGCGCTCCTGGACGCCGCCTACGGTGCCCTGAACGGCCTCTCGACCCTTCTCGAACCCCTCGCCGGACCCTCCGCCGCCGCCCTCGCCGTGGTCCTCGTGACCCTCCTCGTGCGCGCCCTCCTCATCCCCGTCGGCATCTCCCAGGCCCGAGCCGAGCAGACCAGGGCCCGCCTCGCCCCGAAGCTGCGCGCGCTGCAGCAGCGCCACCGGAAGAACCCGGAGCGCCTGCAGCAGGAGATGATGGCGCTCTACCGCGCCGAGAACACCTCGCCCTTCGCCGGGATGCTGCCCGTGCTGGCACAGGCACCGGTCGTCGGCCTGCTCTACACACTGTTCCTGCGACCGGAGATCGCCGGGCACCCGAACGAGCTGCTCACCCACGACCTCTTCGGCGCCCCGCTCGGCACGAGCCTGGTGTCGGCGCTGTTCGGCGGCACCGCGACCGCGGCGACGTTCGCGGTCTTCGGCGTGCTGCTGGCCGTGATGATCGCCGTCGCCGAGGTCACCCGGCGGGTGTTCCGACCGGTCCCCGTCGAGGGCGACGACTCCCCGCTCAGCTCCCCCGGCGTGCTCCGGATGATGTCGGCGCTGCACTACCTCACCGCGGTCTTCGCGGCCTTCGTGCCCCTGGCCGCCGCGCTCTACCTCACGGTCACGGTGGTGTGGACCCTCGTGCAGCGGGTGGTCCTGCGCCGCCGGTACCCGCTGCCGGAGCCGGTGGCCGTCCGGGCGTGAGAGCCGCCCGATCGGAGGGATGTCAGTCGGGAAGCGGGATCGGCGCGGTGAACGGTCCCGCGGGGCCGTCGCCCCTCCGGTCGCGGCGCACGCCCAGCGTCGTCCCGACGCTCGCGGCGATCACGAGCGCCACCGCGAGCAGCCGCAGCGGCGTGGCGTCTTGTCCGAGGATGAGCCACCCGGCGAGGGTCGCGAACGCGGGCTCCAGGCTCAGCAGCACGCCGAACACCCGCTGCGGGAGCCGGCGGAGCGCTGCGAGCTCGAAGCTGTACGGGATGACCGACGACAGCACCGCGGTGACCGCCGCGAGGAGGAGGAGCTGCGGGTCCAGCGCCACCGTCGCCGCCGCCGGCACGCCCACGGGGATGAGGAGCGCGGCCGCGACGACGAGCCCCATCGCGAGCCCGCTGCTGCCGGGGATGAGGGCGCCGACGCGCGCGCTCATCCGGATGTACATGACCCAGAATCCGGCCGCGACGAGGATGAAGACCACGCCGAGCGGATCGAGGGGTTCGGCGCCGACGAGGCCGTCGACCCCGAGCAGCGCCATGCCCAGCAGGGCCACGCCCACCCAGACCGCGTCGGCGAGACGACGGGTCAGCACGGCGGCGAGCACGAGCGGCCCGAGGAACTCGATGGCCACGGCCGGCCCCAGGGGGATGCGGTCGATCGCCGCATAGAAGAACCCGTTCATCGCGGCCAGCGACACCCCGAACAGCACGGCGGCGAGCCACTGCGACCGGGTCCAGGCGCGGGGTCGGGGGCGTACGATGACGACCAGCAGCAGCGCGGCGATCGCGACGCGGAGCGACGTCACGCCCCACGGCCCGAGGACGGGGAAGAGCTGCGCGGCCACGGCGGCGCCGAACGGCAACGAGAGGCAGGACCCGATGACGAGCGCGACGCCCACGAAGGGGCCGGATGCCGCGGGTCTCTGCACCAGACAAGCTTAGGCGGCGGGGCCCTGCCTCCCCGCCGCCTGCGCCGTCCTCGCCCGGATCAGAGCGGCTTGCCACCCGTCACCGCGAGCACCGCGCCGGATACGTACGACGACTCCGCCGAGGCGAGGTACACGTACGCACCGGCGAGTTCTGCGGGCTGCCCCGCGCGTCCGAGCGGGGTGTCCTGACCGAACGTCTCCAGGCGCTCCGGCCCCCATCCGGTCGCGGGGATCAGCGGCGTCCAGATCGGCCCCGGCGCGACGGCGTTGACGCGCACCCCGCGCGGACCGGCCTCCTCCGCGAGCGCCTTGACGAACGCGACCTGGGCCGCCTTCGTCATGGCGTAGTCGATGAGTCCCGGCGACGGCTGCGCCGATTGCACCGACGAGGTCACGATGATGCTGGATCCCGGCTCGAGGTCGGGGAACGCAGCCCGGGCCGAGAAGACGAGGCCGGCGAGGTTCGTGTCGAACACGCGGCGCATCTTCTCGGTATCGAGGTTCTCGAAGCCGTCGATGTCGTGCTGATAGGCCGCGTTGAGCACGAGCACGTCGAGGCCGCCGAGCTCGCGACGCGCACGATGCACGGCGTCGGTCGCGAAGGCCTCCTCACGGACGTCGCCCGGGATGCTGACACCGGTGCGACCGGCTTCGCGGACGAGCGCGAGCGTCTCCTCCGCGTCCGCCTGCTCCTCGGGCATGTGCACGATGGCCACGTCGGCACCCTCGCGGGCGAAGGCGATCGCGACCGCCCGTCCGATGCCGGAATCACCGCCGGTGATGAGAGCGCGCCGTCCCTCGAGCCGGCCGTGGCCGACGTAGGACTGCTCGCCGTGGTCCGGCTCCGGGGTCGTCTTCTCGGTCAGGCCCGGCTGGTCCTGGCTCTGCGCCGGGAATCCGTCCTCGTGGTGGGCGTGTCGGGGGTCGGTGAGGCCGCCGTCGCGGGTGGTGTCGGTCATATCCGCTCCTCCTGTCATGGGGCTGTCGATCGGGTCGTGATCGAGCCTCGCGGCTTCGGAGGGCGGACGGCAGGGGGTTGACAGCCCGGGGCGGTCTCCGCGAAAGCGGGTGTCAGCCGGCGGAGGGGACCTCGCCGTGCGGGGGCTCGGCACCCTCTGCGGGCTCGGGGACGAGGTAGAGCCCGCTCGGGGAGTTCGCGGTGAAGGCGAGCGCTTCGACCCACGCCCGGTTGACGGCGGGCTGGCGGCTGCCGAAGTACTTAAAGACGAGCGAGCTGCCCGGCTGGATCCAGACGGTGGTCCGGCCACCGCCGACGCTGGCGTCCTCGCGCCAGCTGAACGGGAACGGCTCGCCGCGACGCAGCTTGGCCGTGATGACGAGCTGCAGGTGCGTGAGCGCCCGATCCTCGATCTCGGTCTTCACGCTGCCTTCGTAGATGAACTTGCCCATCGGGTGATGCTCCTCGGTCGGGTGGTCCTCAGCCCGGCGGACACTGCCGGGATCGGCCTATGGGTAGAGGGTAAGCCCTCGGACGGGGCGCACGGCAAATCAGCCTCGGAGGGCGATGCGCGCGTGGAAGTCAAGGCCCTGCGCGCGATCCGCGCGGCGATTAGCCTCGAATCATCGACACCCGAGGAGGGCACCGCCATGACTGACCGCCACATCGACGACCGTCCCGAGGAGGGCTACACGCCCGGCACCACCCACGCCGAGCGCGGCGCGGGCAACCCGCGACTGCGCGTACGGCGCGACGACGAGCGCACCGAGTTCGCGCTCGACATGGAGGAGGTCCGCATCGGATCGGCCGCCGGGAACGAGCTGCGCCTCGCCGACACCGAGCCGGTGCACGCGACAGTCGTGCATGACGACCGCGACGAGTACGTCGTGACCCTGCACGCCGACGGCGAGATGAACTCCAACCCCGACGCCGACGCGACCCACCCCGGCGAGCGCACCGAGACGCTGCGCACCGGATCGCGCTTCACGGTGGGCCCGTGGGAGCTGGTCTTCGCCCGCGACGAGTTCGCCGACCACGGCCGTCCCTTCGGCGGACGCCAGGGCGGCGAGTACTCCGACCAGCCGCTGCAGGAGGCGCGTGCGGGCTACGACGCCGACGACGAGCGGCTGTCGCAGGCCGACGTCAACGACGAGCGGTCTCAGTCGGATTCCAAGGCCGACTGATGGTGCGGGGTGCCGACGGGCTTCGACTCCGCTGACCCTCGCTGACGGAGGTAGATCGCGAACGCGACCATCGTCCCCACCGCGAGGAACTCGGACTGCCAGTTCTGCAACGTGCGGTCCCAGAAGTCCGAGCTGGTGACGTAGTCGCCCCAGGTGATCGCGGCGAGGCCGTGCATCGCGTTCTCCTCGTTCATCACCACTGTCCCGGCGAGCGACTGCGCGAGCCAGGACAGCACGAACACCGCCCCATCACGAGCAGCAGCGAGTTGCCGAACACCGCCGATCGCCACCCGCCCGCCCGGGCCCACCGCGGAGAGTCCGGGCGGGCGTGCGCGCCGACGAGCTGATCCGCGTCGCTGCCCGGGCCCTCGTCGCCGGGCTTCTTCGACTCCGGCGAGCCCTTCTGCACGAACCAGATCGTCGCGGCGATGAAGAGGAAGAACTGCAGGAACTCCGACTGCCAGTTCTCGGCGACGTCGACCGCGAAGTCGGACGACCAGAGGAAGTCTCCGAAGCCGATCGTCGGCTGCCCATGATCGAGGAGCTCGTCGTTGTTGCGGAGGTAGCCGGCGACGGCCTGGCCTGCCAGAGCCAGCACGAAGAGGGCGAGGAAGAAGAGGCTGAGGGCGTGGTCCTTGATGCGCGAGCCCATCGTCATCGCCCTCCCAGCGGCAGGCCGATCATCACGGCGAGACCGACGCCGATGATCCCCGCCCAGATCCAGAAGACCGCCCGCATTCCCGCGGTGTCCCGCGCATCCTCCGCCATGTCCGCCTCCTTCGTCGGTGTGACTCGCCTCGACGATGGCGCCAAGGAGGACGGCCCTCCAGGGGCTTGACGCGGACGCCGTTGTCAATCCCCTGCGACAGGGCGCCGCGGGGTCCGTAGCGTAGGGGAACCGACGAGAGGAGCGCCCCGATGACCGCACCGAACGAGACCCCTGACCTCGAACACCTGGGCGAGCTCGCCCGCAGTCGAGGTCTGCGCGTGAGCGTGGCGGAGTCGCTCACCTCCGGACGCCTCGCGAACACGATCGGTGCCGGCGAGGGCGCTTCCGGCTGGTTCGCCGGCGGCATCGTCGCGTACTTCACGGAGGTCAAGGAGAGGGTGCTGGGGCTCACCCCGGGCACCGACCCGACCTCCGCAGCCTGCGCGGAGCAGCTCGCCCGGGGCGCACGGGAGCTCTTCGACGCCGACATCTGCGTCTCGACGACCGGCGTGGGCGGGCCCGGTCCGGAGGGTGGTCATCCCGCGGGCACGGTCTACCTCGGCTGGGCGACCGCCGACGACGCCGGGCACCGGAGGCTCGCCCTGACCGGTGACCCGGACGAGATCCTGGCGGCGAGCGTCGACGCCGCGGTGCGACTGCTCGCCTTCCACGCCGAGGGGCTGCACCCCGCAGGGCCACGGCGCACCGGTTCCGACTGAGGCCTCAGCGGCCTGGCACCAGCCCCACCCGCAGCGGGGCTCCCGGCGCCGCAGCCTCCGTGAGAGCGGCGTCGATGTCGAGCAGCGGTCGCACGGCGCCCACGGCCTCGGCGAACGGATACGCGCGCCCGCGACCCGCGAGGAACGACACCGCTGCCGCGAGGTCGTCGGCGCCGTAGTTGTGGACGCCGGTCACCGTGACCAGCCGGCGGACGAGATCCTCCGCGTCCAGCGGGACGGGCGCCGCCGGGAACACGCTCCCGACGAGGACGACCGTGCCGCCGACGGCGACGCCGGCGAGGGCCTCCCCCACCGCATGCCCAGATGCCTCGATGACCACGTCCGGGTCACGGTCGAGCGCGGTGGCTCCGAAACGGGAGGCGACGGCTCTGCGGTCGTCGTCCGGGTCCCGGACCTCGACGACGGCGCCGTGCTCGGCCGCGATCGCCGCGGCGCTGATCCCCACCAATCCCGCGCCGTGGATGCGCACCGCGGCGCCGTCCAGATCGATGTCGCGGGCGGCCCTCGCCACGGCGGCCCATGCGGTCGCCGTCGCACAGCCTGCGGGAGCCAGCACCGCGGCCGGCAGCGCCTCCGGCACGCGCACGATCGCGGTACCTGCCCGCAGTTGCACGTGACTGGCGAACGCCCCGGTCAGGTCGCCGTGGGCGCCGACGCGGTCGTGGCCGTACTTGCCGAGATCCCGGCACTTCTGCGTGAGGCCCCGCCGACAGCGGTCGCAGGTGCCGCACGACACCGTGACCGACCACACCACGCGGTCGCCGATGCGCAGCGGGGTGCCGTCCACCGCCGTCGCACCGTCATCGCCCAGCGCGATGACCCGACCGACGCTCTCATGCCCGAGGACGAGAGGCGCGGGCGCGGACCGGCGCCCCTGCACGGTGTGCACGTCCGATCCGCAGATCGTCGACATCTCCACGGCGACGAGCACGTCCCGGTCACCGAGCGCGACCCCGGGGACGGCGATGGTCTCGTGCGGGTGGCCTTCGCCGATCCAGACCATCGCGGTGGCAGCGGGGCGCAGCGCGACGTCCCTCCGGTGACCGGGTGGGCGGATCAGCACCGTTCCCATGGTTCGAACCTCAGACGGAGGCGACGGCAGGAAGGAGCTCGCGCTGCGCCAGCGCTGCTCGCAGCGCCGTGACGTCGGACAGCACGGCGTCAGCCCCCGCTCCGCTCAGCGCCGCGCGATCGTGCGCCCCGGTGAGGACCCCCGCGACGAAGCCGGCCCCCGCACGACGGCCGGACTCGACGTCGCTCACGGTGTCGCCGGCGACGGCCACCGCCTGCACCGCGGACGCTCCCGTGCGCAGAAGGGCGGTGAGGACGAGATCGGGCGCGGGGCGTCCGCGGCCGGCATCGACCGGAGACAGGGCGAGGTCCACGAGTCCTCCCCATCCGAGGCCATCGATGAGCGCCTGTCGCGTGACCGGAGCGAACCCGGTGGTGAGGACGACGGTGAGCCCCGCGTCCTTCAGCCCCTGGATCGCGTCCGCCGCTCCGGGGATCTCCGCGACGCCGTCCTCGGCGACGAGCTCGGCGTACGCGGTCTCGAACGCCGCGGTGGCCTGCCGCGCCGCGCTCGCATCGCCGCCCGCGAGATGGAGGAAGACGTCGAACTTGGACTGCCCCATCGTCTCCCTGACGTGCTCGAGGGCATCCTCCCAGGGCAGCCGCGCGGCGACGCCGGTGCGCTCGGCGGCGCGCTGGAACGCCTGCTCCACCACGCCGTCGTCCACGACGGTGGTGCCGGCCATGTCGAGGACGACGAGTTCGATCGGAGTGGTCATGGTGTTCCTTCCAGAGCAGGGGTGCCGCCGAGGGCGGCGGTGAGGTTGAGGTCGGCGAGCCCGAGGCCGCAGGTCATGCCGATGCCGGTGGTCGCAGCGAGCACGAGGGCGCCGTCGTCTCCGCGGTCGACGAGGAACTCGCCGGGGGCTTTCGCGTACACGCCCTGCCAGCGCTCGATCACCCGCGGCGCCGCCCCCTCGAACAGGGCCTCGGCCTCGCTCAGGAACGCGGTGAAGGCGGCCTCCGGCTGGAACGGGGAGGGGGCGGCATCGGTGACGTGCGAGTCGCCGAGGATGAGCGTGCCGTCGGGCAGCTGCGTGTACATCTGATTGAGATCGAGGGCCGCGAGATCGGGGCGCTCGGCGTGCAGGCGCTCACGGAGGACCCGGGCCTCTGGCCCTTCGGCGAACCTCCCGTATCGGATGAGGGACCAGCCGGTCAGCAGGGGCGCGGTCAGCGGACGAGGGAAGGAGACGGCCGCCCGCATCATGTCCAGCGCACAGCGCACCACCCCGTGACGCTCCGCGACCTCGGGCAGGAGCTGGTCGATGTCGTGGTTGACGGCTACGACCACCGCCCCGGTGTCGATCGCCCCGCGCGTGGTCTCCACCCGGCCGGCGCCGAGGGCGGTGACCGCGGTACGGAAGCGGAACTCGACGCCCCGTGCGGTCAGGTAGCGCACGATCGTGGTCGCCGCGGTGCGCGGGTTCGTCTGCAGGTCGGCCTCGATGAGGGCACCGCCGACGAGCCCGTCGCGGCGCAGCGGGGCACGACGCAGGAGCTCGCCAGCCTCCAGCATCCGGATGCCCCCGTCCTGTGCCGCCGCGGAGAGCACGGCGAGCTCGTCCTCGTGGCGGGCGGCCACGAGCGTGCCCGACTCGCGGAGCCAGAACCCCGCGTCCCTGGCGAGCTGCAGCCAGAGTTCACGGGACGCATCCGCGTACCGCTGCGCCTCTCCGCCCTGCGCGCCGATGCAGAGGTGGCCGAAGTTACGGATCGTGGCGCCGGTCGGGGCGGCGCCGCGCTCGACGACGACGACCCGGAGCCCGCGGCGCACGGCGGCGAAGGCGGCGCCGAGGCCGACGATGCCGGACCCCACCACGACGACGTCCGGATTCTGCTTCGCCCCGGTCATCGGAACACCTTCCTCATCCACATCGCGAGACCCTCGACGGCGAGCACGGTCACGAGGATCATCAGGACGATCGCGGTCACGGTCTCGTAGCGCGAACCCTGGCTGGCGTTCAGCAGGTAGTAGCCGACACCGCCGCCGCCGACGATGCCGAGGATCGTGGCCGCGCGGATGTTGGTGTCGAGCATGTAGAAGCTGTGCCCGATGAGCGCTCGGGTGCCCTGGGTCAGCGTGGCCGCCGTGTACGTCTGCATCCGTGTGGCGCCCACCGCCCGCAGCGCGCGCTCGGGCCCGCGGTCGACCTCCTCGAAGGAGTCGGCGATGAGCTTGCCGAGCAGTCCGATCCCGCCGATCGCGAGCGCGATGACACCGGCCTGCGCGCCGAGACCCGTGATGACGACGAGGACGATGGCGAGGATCAGCTCGGGGATGCCGCGGATGCCGACGAGCAGCAGACGGGCGGTGCCGCGCCCTGCCGCGTGCGGAGCGACGTTGCGCGCGGCGAACGAGCCGAGCAGCAGCGAGGGAAGGAGGGTGAGGACGGTGGCGGCGAGTGCGATGGCGACGGTCTCCCGCATGGCCTGCAGCATCGCGACCGTGTCGTAGCTGCCGAACGACGGCGGCCAGAACCGGGCGGCGACGTCGGGCAGCTTCGCCCAGAAGGTGAACAGGTCCGACCAGGTGATCTGGCTCACGACGACGCTGCCGACCACGACGAGGAGCGCGACGATCCCCGCCGCGGTGTGGCGCATGCGCTGCGCGGTCCACGGACGACGCACCGCGGCCTCCGGGCTCACCGCCCACGCCGGGCGGCCCTCGGCGGGCGCGTGCGACCGCCGACGCAGGCGCGGGTGCACGATCCGGTCCATCCACGACCGCGTGTGCTTCTGCTCGCCGAGCATCGCACCGCGCACGGTGCTCGAGACGATCTCCATCACGATGCAGAGCACGAAGATGACGAGCGCGATCCCGAGACCCTTGCCGTAGTTCAGCGCCTTGAACGCGTACGACATCTCGAGCCCGAGGCCGGCGACGCCCACGTAGCCGAGCACGACGCTCCCGCGCAGGTTGATGTCGTTGCGGTGCAGCACGGTCGCCACCCAGCTCGGCAGCACCTGCGGGAGGATGCCGGCGGTGAACTCCTGGAGCTTCGAGCCACCGGCGGCACGGATCGCGAGACGGGGCCCTTCGTCGATCTGCTCGATGGCGTCCGCGAACATCTTGGAGATCATGCCGATCGAGTGGATGCCGATCGCGAGGATGCCGGGCAGCGTGCCGAGCGAGAACATGAGCACGAACGCCATGGCCAGCACGACGTCCGGCAGCGCGCGGGTGAGGACGCCGAGGAATCGTGCGGCCGCGCGCCAGCCTGCGCCCGGCGTGGTGTTGGCGGCGGCGAGGTAGGCGAGGGGCACGGAGAGCACGGCCGCCAACAGCGTGCCGACGAGCACGAGGCCGACGGTCAGGGCGATGAGCCAGGCGAGGTCGGCCGGCGCGGGGAAGGAGAGTCCGCCGACCCTGGCGAGGAAGTTCTCGGCGTTGCCCCAGCTCTGCACCATCGCGGGGATCGAGATACCCACGTCGCGCACCGCCAGGATGCCGAGCACGACGAGGACGACGAGCGTGAGGCCGGCAGCGATGCGCTCGGCCGAGAGCGGCCGCTTCGGCGCCCGCTCCGCGACGCTTGCCCGTCCCTGGGTCGCTGAGCCTGTCGAAGCGCCTTGGGTCGCTGAGCCTGTCGAAGCGCCCCGTGTCGAGGCCCCCACCGTCGTCATGACGCCCCCACCGTGGTCACGGCGTCGACGAGTTCCACCTGCACGGCGCGCATCTCGGCCGTGGTCGTCGCGACGCGGCCGTAGATCTCCATCACCTCGGCCTTGGTGAGTCCGTCCGTCGGGGTGTCCAGGACGACTTCGCCGTGCCGGAGCCCGACGATCCGGTCGGCCCAGCTGATCGCGAGGTCGACCTGGTGCAGGCTGCACACGACGGTGAGGCCTTCGTCGGCGGCGATCTCGCGGATGAGGGCCATCACCTGCTCGCTCGACTCCGGGTCGAGAGAGGCGACGGGCTCGTCGGCCAGGAGGATCGCCGGCTTCTGCATGAGCGCCCTGGCGATGGCCACCCGCTGCTGCTGCCCGCCGGACAGCGTGTCACTGCGCTGGTAGGCACGGTCGAGGAGGCCGACGCGGTCGAGGTGCTCCAGCGCGGTGAGCTTCGCGGCGCGGGGGTAGCTCCACAGCCCGAGCCGCGGGCCGCGCATCCGGGAGAGCGACCCGGTCAGCACGTTCTCCAGGACGGTCAGCGAAGGCACGAGCTCGAACTGCTGGAAGATGAAGCCCACGCTGCTGCGAAGCTGTCGCAGCGCCCGGCCCTTCATCGCGGGCACGGACGCGCCGAGCACCTCGACGGACCCGGAGCTGGGCAGCTCCAGGCCGTCGAGATGCCGCAGCAGCGTGGACTTGCCGGAACCGGAGAGCCCGAGCAGCACGACGATCTCTCCCCGCGCCACCTCGAGCGTGACGTCCTTGAGGGCGGTGGTGCTGCCGAAGGTCTTCGTGACGCCGGCGAGGCGGATGAGGGTGTCGGATGCCGCGGTCATGGCTTCTCCTGTCGTCAGGCGCGGGGCGTCAGCCCTGGCACTGCTCGGCTTCGGTCTCGGCGCAGATGTCGCGGATGAGGTCGTAATAGGCGTCGTCCACCGGCTTGGTGGCGTAGAACACGCTGCGGAACGCGTCCGAGTCCGCACTGTCGATGCCCGCCGCGATGATGTCGTCGATGGTGACCTCGCCGAGGGCGTCGACGAGCTGCTTCGCCACGTCGTCCGGCAGGGACGAGGAGTAGACGAGCGGAGCGCCCGGGACCATCGTCTCGGCGATGACCTTCACCTTGTCGGACTTCTCGACCTCGGAGTCCTCGGCGAAGCCGGCCTCGCACTCGACGCCCTCGCCGACCTTCTGCACGCTGACATCGTGCTTGCCCGCGAACACGGGGGTGATGTCGGTCTTCGGGTCGACGCCCGCCTCGAGGAGGTTGTACGACGGGAAGAGGTAGCCGGAGGTGGACGAGGGATCCACGAAGCAGACCTTCTTGCCCGCGAAGTCCTCGAGGCTGGAGATGTCGCTGTCCGCCGGCACGATCGCCTGCGAGTAGTAGCCGGGCTCCTGGCCCTCCTCGGTGACGATGGACGAGATCGGGGTGAGCTTCGCGCCGTTGTTGGTCGCGGTGACGTAGGTGAACCCCGAGAACGAGGCGACGTCGACCTTGCCGGCGACGGCGGCCTCGATGAGCGCCGCGTAGTCGGTGGACTCGTGGTATTCGACGGTCTTGCCGGTGACCTCGGCGATGTAGTCCATGAGCGGCTGGTAGTTCGTCTCGGTGTCCACTGAGTCGGGGACGACGCCGAAGACGAGGGTGTTCTCGTCGACGGCGAAACCGCCGGCGGACTGTGCGTCGCCGGGGGCGTCGGTGGCATCGGCCGATCCGGAGCAGGCGGCGAGGCCGAACGCGAGGATCGCAGCGCCGGCGAGGGCGGGGAGAGCGCGGAGCTTCATGAGGACCTTTCAGGGTGGGAGGAGTGATCCAGGGACGACTCTCCCAGCCGTCGGGCCGACATGTATACCTATCTCGGAAGAGTTCAGGCGGCGTTCACCCGCGATTCTTCTGGATGAACGGCCCCACAACACACAGGCCCGGACACGACAGACGAAGTAATGTACCTATGTGGCCGAACCTGTGTACACCCAGATTGCCGACGACCTCCGCGCGCGGATCGTCGACGGCACGCTCCGGCCCGGGGACGATGTCCCCACGGAGGCGGAGCTCGCGGAGCGGTGGCACACGTCGCGGGGTCCGATCCGCAACGCCCTGGCGGCCCTCCGCGCCGAGGGGCTGATCGAGACCGGCCGGGGGCGCCCCGCCCGCGTGGTGGCGCGCAAGGCGAATCAGGCGGTCGACGTCTCGGTCCCCTTCACCCGCTGGGCGCGGGATCTCGGCGTCACGCCGGGCGCGCAGACGCAGGAGCTGAGTCTGCGACGCGCGGGCGATCTCGGCCCGGCACTGGGCGTCGGACCCGACGACACGATCGTGAGCGTGGTACGACTGCGGCTGCTGGACGGACGGCCGACCATGCTGGAGCGACTGGCCTACACGGAGGACGTCGGCCGTCGGCTGTTCGACGTCGACCTCGACGCGGTCTCGATCACCGAGCACCTCGCGTCGGTCGGGCATCCGATCGTCACCCTGCAGCACGTGATCGATGCCGTGGCGGCCGACGATCAGGACTCGGCGCTCCTGCGCGTGCCCCGCGGGACGCCCATCCTGCGGTTGACCCGGACGTCCAGGGACGCGGAGGGGCGCATCTTCGAGGCGTCGGAGGACCGCTACCTCAGCGAGGTGGTGCGCTTCACGGTGGCGGCGTCCGGGATATCGACGGACGGGCACTTCATGAGAGCGGTGGGCGGCTGAGGCCCGGAGACAGATTCGCGACCGCGGGCGCGGGAGTCTAAGAAGCCAGAAAGATCGCGCCCGCGATCGCAGCGCTGGGGACGCTTTATCTGGGGAGCCTTCAGGATATGTCGGCGCCGCGAGGCCGCTGAAGTGCCGAATGTCGAGACACTCGTAGACTTTCGTCTACGGCTTCGGGGCCGGACTCACGGGCTTCATCTCAGGATACGCGGGGCTCACACCACCGGCAACACGGCGGACACGAGCCAGTGCCCGTCCACTTCACCGGCGCTGAACTCGCCGCTGGCACCCATGACGCGTTCGGCCATCCGCCCGAGCCCGGTCCGGCTGGAGGAGAGCTCACGACGCGGCGTCGTGGGCAGCGGGCTGCGCAGCGACAGATGGGCTTTGTCGTCGTCAACGGCGAGACGGATCTCGACGGTGCCGGGGCCTGCGTACTTCAGAACATTCGTGGCCGACTCGCGCACGATGCGCGCGAGCACGATCTCGACGGCACGAGGGATCCGTTCGTCGCCGGGGTTTCCGTCGAGGACGACCTCGTGCCCTGCCGCTTCGAACTCGGCCTGCGCCTCCTCGACCGCGGCGACGAGGTCGCCCGTCGGCATGCCCGCTGCACGGGGGCCGTCGTCGGCGAGGTCGATCACGAAACGGAGGTCGGTCATGGCTTTGCGGGCGGCGACACGGATCGCCTCCCGGGAGCCATCGCTGGTGTCGGGGTCTTCGAGCATCTGCACGTGCAGCGACACCACCGTGAGGTGGTGCGCGATGCTGTCGTGCAGCTCGCCGGCGATCCATCGTCGCTCGGCGAGAACGGCTTCCCGTTCCTGCTCAGCCGCAGCCTCCAGCTGACGCTCGAGTCTGCTGCCGCGGGCGAACGCCAGTCTGAGGGCGAACCCTACGGCGCCCGCCACCGCGGCGAAGACGAGATAGATGGCGACATTCACGCCTGCGTCCGCGTCACCGATGGCGACGAGAGCTGCTGCGACGAGAAATGCGCCGGCGTAGGAGAGGATCAGCGAGGTCCATCCGAGCCTCATGACGAGACCTGCCGCGACTGCGGCGGCCGTCAAGACCTGGTACTCGCTGCCTACGAGAAAAGATGTCGCGAACACCACGCCGAGGGCGCATGTCGCAAGGAGGGGATTCCAGAGATAGAGGGCGAACACAGCTGTGGACGAGACGCTCACCACCACGACTGCCGGGTTGGCACCGGGGACGGTGATGACGCCGATGAGGTCCACAACGATGGTGATGGAGACGATCACCAGAACAACGATGCGCTCGACGGCGCTCAGCTTCTCGCCTCGAACCAGTCGGAGCGAATCCGCAGAACCGCGAATCGAATGGTCGAAGGCCATGGTTCACTATCTCCTATTCGCCAGGTACTCTAGCGGACGAGACCAAAGAACTTGCTAACCTGCTGCCAGAAAGTCATTACATTCACCTCCGTCCTAGTGCCGTTTGTCGATGTCTGTATTCATCTTCTCGGCGGCACGCGGAGCGCACATCTGGCCTTCGTCCAGACCTCGATAGCCAAAGGTCTACATCCTCAGAGCGCCCGCTTCACGCCGTTAGGCTTCCTCCATGCAGGAAATCCGCGTCGTGATCGTCGATGACGATCCTCTGGTCCGCTCCGCGCTGTCGCACTTCGTGTCGCGCGCGCCCGAGATCACGGTCGTGGCGCAGGCAGAGGACGGCCGGGAGGCCCTCACGACGGTCGAGCGCGAGAAGCCGGACGTCGTGATGATGGACGTCCAGATGCCGGAGATGAACGGCATCGAGGCGACCGCGGCGATCGCCGAACGGTGGCCCGACGTGCGCATCCTCGCCGTGACCACGCTCGATGGCAGCGACACCGTGCTGCCCATGCTGAGCGCCGGCGCCTCCGGCTACCTGCTCAAGGACTCCAGTGCGGAGGAGATCGTCACGGGTGTGCGCGAGGTGTTCGCGGGAGCGAGCTCGCTGTCGCCCCGCATCGCGTCGATGCTCATCCGCCACGTGCGCGACTCCACCCCCACCGCGGCCGCGGAGACCCTCGAACCGCTCACCGAGCGCGAGGAGGAAGTGCTGCAGTGCCTCGCGAAGGGCATGTCCAATGCCGAGATCGCCAAGGCGCTCATCGTCTCGGAGGGGACCGTGAAGGCCCACCTCGGTCGCATGATGTCGAAGTGGCACCTGCGCGACCGCGTGCAGATCCTCGTCACGGCCGCCCACGCCGGACTCGTCACCTTCCGCTGAGCCGGGGACTCAGAGCGCGAGCAGCACGATCCCGACGAGGACGACCAGCGAGGCGCCGATCCGCCATCCCGGCCGGGACTCCCGCAGGACGAAGGCGCCGAACAGGCTCACGAGCACGACGCTGACCTCGCGGAGCGGCGCCACGAGCGCCACCGGAGCGATCTGGATGGCGGTCAGCACGAGGATGTAGGACAGCGGCGACAGGATGCCGAAGGCCAGGATGCGGCGCCATTGCGTGCGCCCCAGCGCCAGGACCGCACCCCATCGTCCGCGCACCGCCACGGAGTAGAACGGCACCTGCAGCAGCGTCGTCCCCACCATGAACGCCACCGGTGACAACTCCCACGCCCGCACCGCGTGGGCGTCCCAGATCGTGTAGACCGCGATCGCCACGCCGGTTAGGGCGCCGAACAACAGCCCGGGGTCGACGCGGCGCCCGCTCCCCGCCGGACGGCGGTCGACGAACCCGATCGCCACCACGCCGACGATCACCGCCGCGACGCCGATGAGCGCCAGGGCCGAGGGGCGTTCGCCGAGCAGGAGCACGGCGACGATCACGGAGAGGAACGGCCCGGTGCCCCGCGCCGTCGCGTAGACGGTCGACAGGCTGCCCTCCCGGTAGCCGCGCTGCAGCACGGCCATGTAGGCGACGTGCAGGACCGCGGAGACGGAGACCCCGAGCGCGAACGAGCCGAGGTCGGCCGCACCGAGTCCGCCCGTGAACGGCACGGCGCCGATCCAGACGGCGGCGCTGGCGACCGCACCCCACCACAGGAACGGCGAGCCGGCGCGGCTGATGCCGTGCGCGATGACGTTCCACGACGCGTGGGCGATCGCAGCGGCGAGGACGAGGACGAGAGCGACAGCGGACACGGCAGACCCTTCCCTCCGCCGCGGGCGCGACGAATCGGGTCCTCCGGGCTTTTGTCCTGTCAGATGACGGCCCTCCTGCGGAGGAGGACCGTGGCGCCGCTCGGACCAGTCGGGTGCAGACCCCGGAACCCTAGGCGCTATCGCCACCACCCTATCCCCGACCGGGAAGGGTGCGGTGACCGGGCGCGACTACGCTCGAAGCAAACCCCGCGCAGGAAGGTCATGTCATGCCCGTCACCCCGGACGCCCTCGCCCACGCCGAGGACCTCGCCGACTTCGTCGCCGCTTCCCCGTCGAGCTACCACGCAGCCGCCGAGACGGCCCGCCGCCTGGAGGAGGCCGGCTTCACGCGGCTGCAGGAGGAGGACGCCTGGCCCGCGCAGCCCGGAGGCCGGTACCTCGTGGTCCGCGACGGCGCGACGATCGCGTGGGTGGTACCGGAGGATGCGACCGCCACGACGCCCGTGCACGTGTTCGGGGCGCACACCGACTCCCCCGGCTTCAAGCTCAAGCCGCAGCCGACCACCGGAGCCCGCGGCTGGCTGCAGGCCGCCGTCGAGGTGTACGGCGGTCCGCTGCTGAACTCCTGGCTCGACCGGGAGCTGCGCCTCGCCGGCCGGCTCGCCCTCGCCGACGGCCGGGTCGTCCTCGCCGACACCGGAGCCCTGCTGCGCCTCCCCCAGCTCGCCATCCACCTCGATCGCGGGGTCAACAACGGCCTCGCGCTCGACAAGCAGACCGAGACGCAGCCGGTGTGGGGCCTGGGGGATCCGACCGAGGCCGATGTGCTGGGCGAGCTCGCCGCTTCCGGCAGAGTGGCCGTCGCGGAGATCCGCGGGTACGACGTCGTCGTGGCCGATGCCGCGCGGGGTGCCGTGTTCGGCAAGGACGACGCGTTCTTCGCCTCGGGCCGGCTCGACGACCTCGCCTCCGTGCACGCGGGCGTCGTGGCCCTTGCGGCACACGAACCCGCCGCGGGCGCGCCCGTCGCGATCCTCGCCGCGTTCGACCACGAAGAGCTCGGTTCCGAGTCGCGCTCCGGCGCCGCAGGCCCCTTCCTCGAGGACGTGCTGGAGCGGCTCTACGCGGGGCTCGGCGCCGACGGCTCCGCCCGCCGCCAGGCGTACGCGTCGTCGTGGTGCCTGTCCAGCGACGTGGGGCACTCCGTACACCCGAACTACATCGGCCGGCATGACCCCGTCGTGCAGCCCGTGCTCGGCTCCGGACCCATCCTCAAGCTCAACGCCAACCAGCGCTACGCGACCGATGCGGTCGGCGCCGCGTCCTGGCGGAACTGGTGCGATCGGGCCGAGGTAGTGACGCAGGAGTTCGTCTCGAACAACAGCGTGCCGTGCGGGTCGACGATCGGCCCGATCACCGCGACCCGGCTCGGCATCCGCACGGTCGACGTGGGCATTCCGATCCTCTCGATGCACTCCGCCCGTGAGCTCGCCGGGGTCTCGGACCTGCACGACCTGACGCGCGTGGCCGGGGCCTTCTTCGCCGGCTGAATCGGGCCGCGCGGAGTGCGCCCCCGGAGTGCCAGGATGTGAGGATGACCGACATCAGGCCGGCTCTCATCGAGCGTGCAGGCATCGAGATCATCCCCGAGTCCGAGCGGACCGCCCAGCCCCGCGACCTGTTCTGGCCGTGGTTCGCGGCGAACGTCTCGGTGTTCGGGATGTCCTACGGCTCGTTCGTGCTCGGCTTCGGCATCTCCTTCTGGCAGGCGACCCTGGTCTCGGTCGTCGGCATCGTCGTGTCGTTCCTGCTGTGCGGCCTCATCGCGATCGCGGGCAAGCGGGGGTCGGCGCCGACGATGGTGCTCTCCCGGGCCGCGTTCGGCGTCCAGGGGCAGAAGGTGCCAGGGATCGTGTCCTGGCTCACGTCGATCGGCTGGGAGACCTTCCTCGCGATCATGGCGGTACTGGCGACGGCGACGGTCATCACGCAGCTCGGCGGCGACGGGGATAGCCTCTGGCTGAAGATCCTCGCGACCGTGATCGTCGCGGCACTCATCGTCGCCGCCTCGGTGCTCGGCTACCACACGATCATGCGGCTCCAGTCGGTGCTGACCTGGATCACGGGTGTCGTGACGATCGTCTACATCGTCCTCGCCGCGCCGACCATCGACCTCGCTGCGGTGCTGGCCCGGCCTGACGGCGGCATCGGCCAGGTCGTCGGCGCGCTCGTCATGGTCATGACCGGTTTCGGGCTGGGCTGGATCAACATCGCCGCGGACTGGTCGCGCTACCAGAAGCGCACCGCGTCCGACGGGGCGATCGTCGCCTGGAACACGATCGGCGGCTCGGTGGCACCGGTCATCCTCGTCGTCTTCGGTCTGCTCCTCGCGGGATCGGACGCCGAGCTCATGGACGCGATCGCCGCGGACCCGATCGGCGCGCTCGCGAGCATCCTGCCGGTGTGGGTCCTCGTGCCGTTCCTGTTCACGGCCGTGCTCGCGCTCGTCTCCGGCGCGGTGCTCGGCATCTACTCCTCCGGCCTGACGCTGCTCAGCCTCGGCATCCGCATCCCGCGGCCGTCGGCGGCGGCGATCGACGGCGCGATCCTCACGGCGGGCACCATCTTCGTGGTGTTCTTCGCGACCGACTTCCTCGGCCCGTTCCAGAGCTTCCTCATCACCCTCGGCGTACCGCTGGCCTCCTGGGCCGGCATCCTCATCGCCGACATCCTGCGTCGCCGGAAGGACTATGACGACGAGGCCCTCTTCGACAGCCGCGGACGCTACGGCGCCTGGGACTGGACATCGATCGGCACCATGGTCGTCGCGAGTGTGATCGGCTGGGGCCTCGTGCTCAACGGCTTCGCGGACGCCGCGCCGTGGAACAACTGGCAGGGATACCTCCTGTTCCTCGTCGGCGGGACGGACGGGGACTGGGCGTATGCGAACCTCGGGGTGTTCGTGGCGCTGGTGCTGTCGTTCCTCGTGACCTGGTTCGCCCGGGCGGGGAAGATCCGGCGGCAGGAGTCGTGAGCCCTTCGACAGGCTCAGGGACCCAGGAGGCGGCAGGCTCAGGGACCCAGGAGGCGGCAGGCTCAGGGGCCGAGGGGGCGGCAGGCTCCGCGGACGAGAGCTGGCTCGTGGTGGTCGATCCGCAGGTGATCTTCGCGTCCCCCGACTCCGCCTGGGGCTCGCCGTTCTTCGCCGCCGCGATGACGAACATCCGGCGCCTCGCGGAGGCCTTCGGCGAGCGCGTGCTCGTGACCCGGTGGCTGCCGACGGCTGACCGCTCGACCTCCTGGGGCGAGTACTTCGCCGCGTGGCCGTTCGCCGACCGCCCCGCCGACGACCCGTTGTACGCGCTCGTCCCCGAGGCGGAAGGCCTGTCTCCTCATCCCACCGTGGACCTCCCGACGTTCGGCAAGTGGGGCCAGGAACTGGAGGCGATCGTGGGGCACGGTGGTCGGATCGTGCTCGCAGGGGTGTCGACCGACTGCTGCGTCGTGTCCACCGCGCTCGCCGCCGCGGACGCCGGGGCACGCGTGACGCTCGTGGCGGATGCCTGCGCCGGCTCCACGGCCGAGAACCACGCCGCCGCCGTGCAGGTCATGTCCCTGTATCCCCCGCAGATCACCGTGACCGACACCGCCACCCTCCTCTCCCCCTGACCCCTCCCCCCGCCCCGCGCCCGCGCCCGCGCCCGTGCGGGACGGAAATCGCACCTCCGCACGCCGTCTCCCGCCCGTTTTCGATCCCGCACGCCGGCAGGCCCTCCCAGCGGGACGCATTCCGCCCCTCGCGAGGGTCCGCCGGGCACGGTTTCGATCCCGCACGGAGTCCCCGTCGCGGGACGCGAAACGCACCTCTACCGCGCGACTGGGGTGCGTTATCGATCCGGCACCGTACTGTGGCGTTCGGGCGGGACGGAAAGTGCACCTCGGCATACGCGGCGAGGAGCGTTACTGGACCCGACAGGGGCGAGCGTCAGGCGTGCGCGCGGACCGCGGCGGCGATGTCGGCGGGAGTTCCGCGCCACGGAGCACCATGGCCGGGAAGGACCCACTCGGCGTCGAGCGCCGCGAGGCGGTCGAGCGAGGCCAGGGCTTCCGTGGGCTCGTCGGTGAACGGGGCGGGTTGCGCGCCCTCCTCCCCCGTGAGCACATGCCGCGTGGTCAGGGCGTCGCCGACGAACACCGCGCCGACCGCCGGGACGTGCACCGCGATGCTCCCCGGCGAGTGCCCCGGAAGACCCACGACGACCGGGGCCCCTGGGAGGTCGAGCACGTCACCGTCCGCTACCTCGGACACCTCGGCGACGTGGCGTGTGCGGAGCGCACTCTTGCGGAGGCCGTAGGCGAGGAAGCCGAGCATCGGACCGAGCCGGGCAGGGCCCATCGGGGTCTTCGGCTTCTCCCCGGTACGCACGCGGTGGGCATCGGCGCCGTGGATGAACACCGGAACACCGGACTCGCGACGCAGTCGTTCCGCGAATCCGATGTGGTCGCTGTCGCCGTGAGTCAGCACGAGTCCGCGGATGTCGGACAGCGGGCGGCCGATCACGGCGAGCTCCCGCTGAAGGTCATGCCAGTGCCCGGGCAACCCGGCGTCGACGAGGGTGATGCCCTCGGGCAGGTCGATGAGGTACGAGGCGACGATGTCGTTGCCGAGGCGGTGGAGGTGGGGGGCGAGCTTCATGATGATCCTCTCGGACGATTGCGATGGCTACGTTACGTAGCTATCATGGCTACTGTCAATAGCCATCGAGGAGGATCCATGCCTACTCCCGAACGCACGTCGATCGATGCCATCGTCGCGGCCGGCCAGGAGATCATCGAGGTCGACGGCCCTGCGGGACTCACGATGCAGGCGGTCGCGGAGCGCGTGGGCGTGCGCGCCCCCTCCCTCTACAAGCGCGTGCGCGATCGGGAGGCCTTGCGAGTCGCGGTCGCCATGGCATCCGTCGATGCCCTCGCGACCGAGCTCGAGGCGGCCGGCGACGACCTCTCCACCCTCGCCCGGACCTATCGCACCTTCGCTCACGCGTACCCGGAGGGCTTCCGCCTCATGTTCAACGCCGCGGTCCCGCACGAGGCGCTGGAACGCTCCGCCGCCCCCGTCATCCGCGCCTGCGCCACCGCGGTGGGCGAGGCGGACGCTCTCGACGCCGCGCGTCTCTTCACCGCCTGGGCCACCGGGTTCCTGCAGATGGAGCTGTCCGGGGCGTTCCGACTCGGCGGTGACGTCGACCGCGCCTTCGAGTACGGCCTCCGGCGTCTCCTCGCGAGCCTCGCCGGGTGAGGACGCCCGTCATTCCCGGTCCGCGACGGCGGATGCTGCCACACTGAGGCCGTGGAAGACTCCCGCAGCACCGCCGCAACCGTGGCCGCGAAGACCGCCCGGAGGCCCTGGCGTCGCACGAAGATCGCCGTGGGCACCCTCGCCGCGGTCGCCGCCGTCGTCGCGATCGTCGGCACGCTCACCCCATGGCCGTCCGCGATGATCATCCGCTCCGTGTTCACGAAGGGCGGTGACGAGACCGCGGCGGAGATGACGAAGCACGTCCCTGACGCCGCGCTCGACGAACGGAAGGACATCGCCTACGGAGATGCCGGAACGGACACGACGATGGACGTCTTCCGCCCGGCCTCCGCCGACGGCGCACTGCCGACCGTGGTGTGGATCCACGGAGGCGCCTGGATCTCGGGCTCGAAGGAGGACGTCGATCCGTACCTCCGCATCCTCGCCGCGGAGGGATACACGACCATCGGCGTGAACTACACCCGCGGACCCGAGGGCGTGTACCCGCTCGCCGTCCACCAGCTCGACGAGGCCCTCGCCTACATCGACGCGCACGCGGCGGAGCTGGGCGTCGATCCGCGACGCATCGTGCTGGCAGGAGACTCCGCCGGGGCGCAGCTCGCCAGCCAGATGGCGACGCTCATCACGAATCCGGACTACGCCGAGATCCTCGGCATCCGCCCGTCGCTCCGCGCCGACCAGCTCGTCGCGACCGTGCTGAACTGCGGCGTCTACGACCTCGCCGCGCTGGCCGAGCTCGACGGGGTCCCGGGGTGGGGCTTCAAATCGGCGATGTGGGCCTACGCCGGCACGAAGACCTGGGCGGAGGACTCGACGGGTGCCACGATGTCGACCGTCGACTGGGTCACGGCCGACTTCCCCGCGACGTACATCTCCGGCGGCAACGGCGACGGGCTCACCTGGCTCCAGTCGATCCCGATGGCGAAGCGGCTGCAGGAACTCGGCGTCGAGGTCACTCCGGTGTTCTGGCCCGCGCCGCACGAGCCGGAGCTCCCGCACGAGTACCAGTTCCACCTCGATCTCCCCGAGGCCCGGAAGGCGCTCGCGGACACCATCGCCTTCCTCGACGCACACACTCGCTGAACCGGCCCCTTTCGTCCGAGCCCGGCGCTCCGGCCCGGACATAACATGTCTGTGACGACCGGCACGGAAGTGATATGTTCACGGGATGCACACCGAGAACGAACGCGCACTCGAGTCCGGCATCGTCACCGACCTCTCCGGCCGCATGACCTACGGCTCGTACCTCGCGCTCGACCAGCTCCTCACGGCACAGCATCCGGTGAGCGACCCGCAGCATCACGACGAGATGCTGTTCATCATCCAGCACCAGACGACGGAACTCTGGCTGAAGCAGCTGCTGCATGAGCTCAGCTCGGCGCGGGAGCTGCTCGCAGCCGACGACCTGCGCGACGCCCTCAAGCGCATCGCCAGGGTCAAGCGCATCCAGGATGTGATGACGCAGCAGTGGTCGGTCCTGGCGACGCTGACCCCGACGGAGTACGCCCAGTTCCGCGGCGCCCTCGGCAACTCGTCCGGCTTCCAGTCGGTGCAGTACCGGGCCGTCGAGTTCGCGCTGGGCAACAAGAACGAGAAGATGCTGAGCGTCTTCCGCGACCACCCGGCGAACCTCGCGCTCCTCACGGCCGAGTGGGAGAAGCCCACGCTGTACGACGAGTTCCTCCGCTACGCCTCTCGCCGCGGCCTCCCGATCCCCCGCGAGATCCTCGACCGGGACGTGCGCGAACCGTACCGCGAGACCCCGGCCCTCGTGCCTGCCATCCGTGCGATCTACCAGGACCCGCGCACCCACTGGGATCTCTACGAGGCCTGCGAGGACCTCGTCGACCTCGAGGACAACTTCCAGTTCTGGCGCTTCCGTCACCTCAAGACCGTGTCCCGGACCATCGGGATGAAGGTCGGCACCGGTGGATCGAGCGGCGTCGGCTTCCTGCAGCGCGCCCTCGACCTGACCTTCTTCCCCGAGCTCTACACCGTCCGCACCGAGATCGGTTCCTGATGCTCACGGCGACGTTCTTCGACGGCGAGCGCTGGCGGGACGGCGTCGTCGAACTCGGCGAGGACGGGCTCCCCCGGCTTCGTGAGGAGACATCCGCGCCGGGGGGCCCGGTCCTCTCCGGCCGCATCGTCGGGGGCTTCACGGACCACCACGTGCACCTGCAGCTCGTCGACCACACGCTCCTGGCCTCATCGCGCCTCGGACGAGTGGTCGACCTCGGCGGCGATCCGTCTACGGTGGCGCGGATCGCCGTTCACAACTCAGGAGTTTCGATCGGCGGAGGCGCTTCCGAGGCGGTTCCGGGTGCGGCTGGGCCGGATTCTCCTGAGTTGCGAACCGTCGACTTCGCCGGCGCGTTCCTCACTCCCCCCGGCGGTTACCCCTCGGACCGCGCGTGGGCGCCGACAGGTTCCGTCCGGGAGATCGCCGACTCGACGGCGGCCGCGACCGTGATCGAGGAGCTGGTGGCGGCCGGTGTCTCCGGCATCAAGGTCGCGAGCAACAGCACCGCCGGCCCGACCTTCTCCGACGCCCTCTTCCGCGCGATCGTCGAGCTCGCCGTGGCGCACGGCCTCCCCGTCGTCGCCCATGCGGAGGGCACCGGCGAAGCGCAGCGCGTCGTCCGCCTCGGAGCGACGCAGCTCGCGCACGCCCCGTTCACCGAGCGTCTGGATGACGACGAGATCGCGGACCAGGCCGTCCGGGTGTCCTGGATCAGCACCCTCGCCATCCACGACCCCGCCACGAGGGCCATCGCGATCGACAACGTCGCCCGCTTCCATGCCGCCGGCGGCACCGTCCGCTACGGCACCGATATGGGCAACGGCCCGACCCCCGTCGACCTGAACCCCGCCGAGGTCGCCGCCCTCCGCACCGCCGGGCTCGACGACGACGCCCTCCTCCGCGCCCTCGCGCCCGTCGACCCGCTCGATCCCCGCTCTCTCCTCCTCCTGCTGCCACCGGGATCCGCCGATCCCCTGGCCGCCCGCCCCCTCACCCCCGCCGACCTTAAGGTGTGACATGACCGACCGCTCCGCCGACACCGCCCTCCTCGACGCCGCCCGCGCCCTGGACGCCGCCGACCCGCTCGCCGCGCATCTCGACGCGTTCGTCGAGGCCCCGGGCGTCACCGCCTACCTCGACGGCAACTCGCTCGGGCGGCCGCTGCGCGACGTGCCGGAGAAGCTCGCCGCGTTCGTGCGCGAGGATTGGGGCACCCGCCTCATCCGCTCCTGGGACGAGCAGTGGATGGCCCTGCCGATGGAGCTCGGAGACCGCATCGGCGCCGTCGCCCTCGGTGCGGGCGCGGGGCAGACGGTCGTGTCGGACTCCACGAGCGTCCTGCTGTACAAGCTCATGCGGGGGGCCCTTCGACAGGCTCAGGGACCCAGGGGCGCGGCTCAGGGACCCAGGGGCGCGACTCAGGGACCCAGGGGCGCGACTCAGGGACCCACGGGCGCGACTCAGGGACCCGCGGGGCGGACGGAGCTCGTGATCGAGGAGGGCAACTTCCCCACCGACCGGTTCCTCGCCGAGGGCGTGGCGGCGGAGATGGGGGCCACGCTGCGCTGGATCACGCCCGATCCGGTACACGGCGTCACGATCGACGACGTCGCGGCCGTGGTCTCCGAGCGGACGGCGCTCGTCTCGCTCAGCCACGTCGACTACCGCTCCGGCGCCCTCGCCGACATGCCCGGCATCACCGCCGTCGTGCACGAGGCCGGGGCCCTGATGATGTGGGACCTCTGCCACTCGGCGGGCGTCGTGCCGATGCAGCTCGACGACTGGGGCGTCGACATGGCCGTCGGCTGCACCTACAAGTACCTCAACGGCGGCCCGGGATCGCCCGCCTTCGCCTACCTCCGCCACGACCTGCAGGGCCTGCTGCGGCAGCCGATCCAGGGGTGGTGGAGCGCGGCCGACATCTTCGCCATGGGCCCGGAGTACGTCCCCGCCGACGGCATCCGTCAGCTCCTCAGCGGCACGCCGCCGGTGACCTCGATGCTCGCGATGCAGGGCATGATCGACCTCATCGAGCAGTCGGGCATCGACGGCGTGCGCGCGAAGTCGGAGTCGCTCACCGCGCTCGCGGTCCGAGCGTACGACGAGCTGCTCGCGCCCCTGGACGTGCGCCTGCTGAGCCCTCGCGACCCGGCGCGACGCGGCGGACACATCACGATCGGCCACCCCGACTTCCGGGAGGTCACCCGGAGGCTCTGGGCCGACGGCGTCATCCCCGACTTCCGCTTCCCGGACGGGATCCGGCTCGGGCTGTCGCCGCTGAGCACCTCGCACGCCGAGACCGTCGCCGGGGTGCTCGCGGTCAGGGATGCGTTGGAGTCCGGTGTCTCCTGACCCCGCGGCGCCGGTCGTGCTCGATGACATCGACGCCCGCCCCGGCAGCACCGCCTCGCTCCTGCGCACCCTGATCGGCCTGTATCTGCGCCCACTCGGAGGCTGGATCTCGGCCGCCGACCTCGTGGCGCTGGCCGCCGACCTCGGCATCCCCGCCGCTCCCGCCCGGACGGGCATCGCCCGTCTCAAGCAGAAGGGCCTGCTCCTGCCGGAGCGCCGCGACGCCGTCGGCTACCGGCTGAGCCCGGCGGCCGTGCCGATGCTGGAGCGCGGCGACCGCCGGATCTTCCGGATGCAGGAGATGGCCGACGACGATCCGTGGTGCCTGGTGTCGTTCTCGATCCCGGAGAGCGCGCGCAGCGTGCGCCATCAACTGCGCCGCCGACTGCACTGGATCGGCGCCGGCGTCGTCTCCCCCGCCCTGTGGATCTGTCCCGGGCACCTCAGGGCGGAGGCGGAGCAGATCCTCGACGAACTCGGTGCCCGCCGCTGGGCGACGCTGTTCGACGCGTCGGCCCCCGCCCCGGCCGGCACGCTGGCCGAGGCCGCCGCCACGTGGTGGGACCTCGACGCGCTGCGCGGCGGGCACGAAGCCTTCCAGGCCTCGCTCACGGCCCTGCCCGAGGAGCCCTTCCCGGCCTACGTGCACCTCATCGACCGGTGGCGGGTGCTGCCCTACACCGATCCGGGGCTGCCCCCGGCGATGCTGCCGGCCGACTGGCCGGGCGGACGCAGCTTCGAGGCGTTCGCCCGGCTGTCGGCGGCGTGGGAGGCACCCGCCCTGGCTCACGTGCGAGCCGTGACGGCCTAGTCGGTCCGGGCGACCTCGCGCACGAATCCGGTCACGTGCTCCTGCAGCCGCAGGATCCGCATCTCGCGGGCGAGCTCGCGGTCGTACCCCGGATAGGCCAGCGGCGGGAGCTTGCGCACCGCCGCGTTGCAGCCGAACTCCGCGCACGCGAGCACGCCGACCGTGTCGCCCTTGCGACCGGCGGCTCCGGCACGGCGGGCCACGTAGAGCTGCACGTCGTTGCGGAGCGTCACGTCCTCGCACCACGAGCACTGCGCACGGGCGAGCACGCGCTGCTCGGCGCGCTGCAGCACGACGCCCACGGGCTCGTCGTCGATCCACACGACGACATAGGCGCGCCGGGGCAGCTTCGGGTCGATCCACCCGAGGTAGTCGAGCCTTTCGAAGTCGGTCTCGGCGAAGTCGGGCGGCAGGGTGATGTCGGAGACCTCCTTGCGGGAGGCGTTGCAGAAGGAGGCGCGCAGGGCGCGCTCGTCGATGGGACGCATGAGAGAAGAGCTTTCGGTGTGATCGCCGGGTCGGCGAGACGGATCGGAGGATCACCCGGACGATGCCGGGGTACGACGCAGCACCGGGGACGGGGTTCCGCCTCCGGCCGGTCCTCAGCCTCTGCCTGCGGCGCTGAACGCGCCTGCAGCTCCGCTCCGCGCCCCGAGGGCGCTCATCGACGACAGCACCCGGCGAGCCTACACCCGTTTGTTTCGTCGCGTGTCGGGAGGGCCGCGGGATCCCGACCTCATCGACGTACTCTGGCCGGACGCCGATCCGAAGGAGTCCCCGTGTCCACGCCGCTGCACCGCCGTCCGCCCCTCGAGGTGCGTGAGCGTGCGACGTGCATGTGCCGGAACGGCGGCCGCTGCTCCTCCTCGGCCCCCGGCCACGCCCTGCACCTGATCCAGGAGCGTCTCGCCGCGGCGACCCCGGCGCGATGGGCGGACGCGTTCGTGATCGCGGCGGATCCGGTCGCCGGAGACCTCGTCGTCCGCACGCTCGACGGCACCACGCACACGCTGTGGAACGGCTCCGGCGCCGCGCTGGAGGCCGCCATCGGCAGCCCGGTCGCCCTCCACCTCGACTACGCCGTGCTCGCCGTGGGACGCACCCGCTTCAACGTCGCCGTCGTGTGACGAGGGCCTGATCCCCTCGGGTCAGGCGCTCGCCATCATCATGTCGCGGACCGCCATGCACGCGTTCATGCAGGCCTGGCACGCCTGAGCGCAGAGGCGGCAGACGTCGCTGTGATCGGCATGCTGCATGCACTCGTCCATGCACATCTGGCACATCGCGATGCAGGCGTCCAGCATCGCCATCATCGTGGCAGGGGTCATCCCCTGCATGCGGAGCATCGATCGCATCATCGTGTGGCACATGTCCGCGCAGTTCATGCACGCGGGGGCGCAGTCCATCTCCTGCGTCGCGCACACCGTGCAGGCCTGCTCGCAGGCGGCACACGCGTCCATACACGCCTGGAGCACCGACATGTCCATCATCTCCATGTCCGGCATCGACTCCATGTTCTTGGACATGGCACCCATCATCATCGCGTCCATCGCACACCGCTCCCTTCGTCCAGGACGACGGGCAGGACACCCGCCTGGCGCCAGGCTAACCCCTGTGCGGGCGGGAGTCGATGGGGGCGGAACGCTGACACGCCCGTCGGTGAATGTCAATCCCGTGGACGGACCGCGACGGCGGTGCGACGCTCGAAGAGCAATCGATCCGTCCAGGAGAGGAGCCTCTTATGAGTGGCGCAGATGACATGAAGAATTCCGCTGAGAAGCTGGGTGGCAAGGTCAAGGAAGGCTTCGGCAAGCTCACCGACAACGAGAAGCTCGAGGCCGAAGGCCAGGCGGATCAGGTGAAGGCCGACGCGAAGCAGGCCGGCGAGAACGTGAAGGACGCCGCGGGCAAGGCCGGCGACAGCGTCAAGGACGCGTTCAACCGCTGATCCCCCACCCGCTGAACCCATGAAGAGGGGGAGGCTCGCCGATGGCGAGCCTCCCCCTCCGCACTCGGGTCAGACCTTGCGGCTGCCGGTGATCGCTCGGATCAGCCAGGCGATCACGGCGATGGCCAGGAGCACCAGACCGACCCACAGCAGGAACTGGAGCGACTGCACCAGCCCTCCGGTGATCGCGAGGATCACGGCGATGACGATGACGATGATCAGGAGGATGTTCATCGGTCTTTCCCTTCTCTGGGGGCGCGGGCGCCCGACTGCGGTGAGACCACGCTAGACCCGAACCACACCCACCCTGGAGGGGGTTGACTTCGACCCTCCCGATGCGCGAAGGAGCAGAGCAATGCCAGGACGACGCAACAACTCCCTGAAGGATCCGGAACTGTACGAAGAGCTGCGCGACGACGGCGCTTCGAAGGAGAAGGCCGCCCGCATCTCGAACGCTGCCGCACGAGACGGCCGCAGCTCCGTCGGCCGCCGCGGCGGGAAGCACGGGGACTACGAGGACTGGACCGTTCCCGAGCTGCGGAAGCGCGCCAAGGAGCTGGGCCTCACCGGCTACAGCGGCAAGCGCAAGGCCGAGCTCATCTCCGAACTGCGAAACCACTGACCCGGATGACGCGCTTCGGGATCGAGGAGGAGTTCCTTCTGCTCGATGAGGATTCGCTCGTCCCCGTCGCCCTCAGCGGTGACATCCTGGAGCGCATCGGCGATGACGTCGTCACCGGACGCGTGACCACCGAGTACCTGGCCTCGCAGATCGAGGCCCTCACCGATCCGGTGCGGACCGGCGCCGAGGCCGTCCAGCAGCTGTCGGCGTTGCGCACGGCCATCGGCACGCAGGCACGCGCCCGGCGCGCGATCGCGGCACCGACCGGCTCGCCGTTCACCACTCTCCGCTCGCCGCGTCTCTCGCCGTCGGCGCACTACGACGACGTCGCCCGGCGGCTGGCGCACCTGACCCGCGAGCACGAGGTGAACGGTCTGCACGTGCACGTCGAGGTGCCGGACGAGGAGGAGCGGGTCCGCGCCCTGAACCGTCTCCGCGCCTGGCTGCCGCTGCTGCTCGCCCTCAGCACGAACAGCCCGTTCGGCAACGGTCTCGACACGGGATTCGCGAGCTGGCGGAGCATGCTCATCCGCCGGCTCCCCTCGTCGTGGTGTCCGCCCCGGTTCGCCGACGTCGACGACTACCGGGCGCGCGTGGACCAGCTCCTGGCCCTCGGGACCATCGGCGAGGCGACATCCCTCTCCTGGGCGGTGCGTGTCTCCGAGCGCTACCCGACGGTCGAGGCGCGCGTCGCGGACACGCAGCTCACCGCGGAGGACGCCGTCCTCTCCGCGCTGCTGACCCGCGGGATCGCCCTGGCGTCCGGGCAGCGGATCGTCGCCGACGAGACGGAGACGATCGACGCGTCGATCTGGATGGCGTCGAGAGCCGGGATGACGGCCCGCATCGTGGATCCGCTCACCGGAGAGGTCTGCCCGGCCTGGACCGTGGCGGAGCACCTGGTCGACGACATCGGGCCGGTGCTGGACGACCTCGGCGAAGCGGACGCGGTGCGGGCGGGCCTCGACCGGCTGCGGGCCGACGGGACCGGTGCGGCGCGACAGCGTGCGGCGCACGCACGGGACGGGCTCCCCGCGCTCCGACGGCTCCTGCAGGAAGGTACCGGAACACCGGCCGCCTGACGGGCCCCCGCGTCCGTCGCCCGGAGTAGGGTCGGCCTGTGTCATCCTTCGCCCCGCTCCAGCGGCTCGTCATCGCGATCGCCGTGCTGGCCTCGTTCGTCACGTTCCTCGACGGGACAGTGGTGAACGTCGCCCTTCCCGCCATCAGTGAAGAGCTGGGCGGCGGGATCACCACGCAGCAGTGGGTCGTCGACGCCTACCTCATCACCCTCAGCGCGCTGATCCTGCTCGCCGGCTCCCTGTCCGACGCCTACGGACGGGTGCTGGTGATGCGGATCGGCCTCATCGCCTTCGGCATCGCGTCCGTCGCGGTCGCCGCCGCGATCGACCCGCTCATGCTCATCGTGGCTCGCGGGGCGCAGGGGGCGGCCGGGGCCCTGCTCGTCCCGAGCTCCCTCGCGCTCATCACCGCGACCATGCGCGGCGACCTGCAGGCGCGGGCCATCGGCGTCTGGACGGCCTTCACCACGGCGGCTCAACTGGTCGGCCCCCTGCTCGGCGGGCTCTTCGTCGACTTCCTGTCCTGGCGCTTCGTGTTCCTCATCAACGTCCTCCCCATCGGAGTGACGCTGGTGCTGCTCGCCCGCCTGCATCTGCCGGAGCACCCGCGGGGCGTCCGCGTGGACTGGTGGAGCGGTGCACTGTGCGCGCTGGGACTGGGCGCCGTCGTCTTCGCCCTCATCGAGCAGCCGAACCTCGGGTGGGCCTCCCCCGCGATCTGGATCCCCGCCGTGGCCGGGGCCGCACTCTTCGCCGTCTTCCTGTGGCGCCAGGGCCGCTCGGCCACGCCGCTCATGCCGCTGTGGCTGTTCCGGGTGCGCGACTTCGGGTGGGGCAACCTCGCCACGCTCTTCGTGTACGCCGCGCTCTCCCTCAACGGCTTCGTCGTCGGCGTCTACCTGCAGCAGGGGGCGGGACTGAGCGCGACGGCGGCCGGGCTCGCGAGTCTGCCGATGACGATCCTGATGATCCTGCTGAGCTCGCGTGCCGGCGGGTGGGCAGGGCGCTGGGGCCCGCGCATCTTCATGACGATCGGACCGCTGATCATGGCCGTCGGAGCGCTGATGCTGCTGACCGTGAACGCCACCTTCGACTACTGGGCGCAGGTGCTCCCGGCCATGATCGTGATGGGCCTCGGCCTGTCGCTCACCGTCGCCCCGCTGACGGCCGCGATCCTCGGGGCCATCGACGAGAACCACTCCGGCATCGCCTCCGCCGTGAACAACGCCGTCTCCCGCGTCGCGGGTCTGCTCGTGGTCGCGATGCTGTCGACCATCGTCGGGGGCACGCTCGACCTCGACGGGTTCCACAACGCGGCCTGGGTCACGGCGGCGCTCCTCGTGCTCGGCGGCGTCGTGTCGTGGATCGGGATCCGCCGGAACCCCTCGGAGGCGGCGGCCCCGCCCGTCGACGCCCCCGCGCAGCCGACGCCTCAGCCGCGATGAGCGTCCCTCGTCCCCAGCGCGGTCGAAGGACGACACGCCACTCCCCGGCGCCGGCGGCCCTCATCGCCGTCGGGGTCCTCATCGCCGTCGGGGTCCTCGCCCTCTCCGCCTGCAGCGCGCCACCCGCTCTCCCCGCTGAGGGAACCGGGTCGTCGGCCACTGTCGCGCTTCCCCCGGCCGGCGCCCTTCCGGACTACCAGCTCGGCGGAGCCTACGATCCGCCCGAGGGTGTGGGCATCGTCGGCCGCGACCGCAGCGCGGAGCCCGCCGCCGGCCTCTACTCCGTCTGCTACGTCAACGGCTTCCAGACCCAGCCGGGCGAGCTGGACACCTGGCCCGACGACCTGCTCCTGCGCGACGGCGACGAGGTGGTCTTCGACCCCGACTGGCCCGACGAGGCCCTCCTGGACACCGGCAGCGCGGAGCAGCGGTCCCGCATCGCCGAGATCGTGGTCCCGTGGATCGAGGGCTGTGCGGATGCCGACTTCCAGGCGGTCGAGTTCGACAACCTCGATTCGTTCTCGCGCTCCGGCGGCGCTCTGCGCCTGGACGACAACCTCGCGCTCGCGGAACTGCTCGTCGACGCGGCGCACCGCGTCGGGCTCGCTGCGGGGCAGAAGAACGCGGCCGAGCATGCGGACGCCCTGAAAGAGCGCGCGGGCTTCGACTTCGCCGTGACGGAGGAATGCGCCGCGTACGCGGAGTGCGGCACGTACACCGGGGTCTACGGGCCTCATGTGATCGACATCGAGTACACGGATCAGCTCCCGCGGCCGTTCACGGAGCTGTGCGCCGACCCGGACACCCCGGCATCGACAGTGCTCCGCGATCGCGACCTCGTCACCCCGGACGATGAAGGGTACGTGTTCGCCGGGTGCCCGTGACGGCGCGCGCGCTTGCCTGCCGACCGGCTCGGCGTCAAGTCCCTGGTGGTCTCGGCTCGCGCGGGTGAGGATGCCGGTGTTCGATCCGATGGGAGCCCCTCCTCATGACCGTTTCCACCCTCGACGCCGACACCGCCGTCGCCTTCTCGCCGCGCGGCCCCCTGTCGAGCGCCGTCCTCGGCGTCCTCACGGGTCGCGGTGACGACGCCGCCACCCTCCCCGACCTCGCCGCCGCAGCCGTCGCCGCGAGCGACGACGCGGTCAGGGACGACGACATCCAGCTCGCCCTGTTCGTCCTCTACGCGTCCTCCTACGGCTCGCTTCCGCAGCTCGATGCGAGTCTCGAGTGGGATGCCGGGGTGGTCACGGCGCGCCGCGTCCTCGAGGACGCCTTCGAGGCCGCACTGCGTGACACCGTGCCGGTGCCCGAGCTTCCCGAACCCACGGTCGACGCCGTGGGTCGTGCCCTGTTCGCCCTCGCCGCCGCGGACACCGGCCCCAGCCTGTCGCGGCACATCGCGAGGAAGGCCACCCGCGAGCAGGCGGAGGAGTCGCTGATCCTGCGATCGGTGTACACCCTGCGGGAGGCCGATCCGCACTCCTGGGCGATTCCGCGGCTGACCGGCCGTCCCAAGGCCGCGCTCGTAGAGATCCAGTCCGACGAGTACGGCGGTGGGCGCCCCCAGCGGGTGCATGCAGAGCTCTATGCGCGGGCCCTGCGCGCCGCGGGACTCGACGACACGTACGGCGCCTATGTCGACGACGCCCCGGCGATCACGCTCGCCTCGCACAACATGATGAGCCTGTTCGGGCTCAACCGCCGGCTCGTCGGCGCGATCGTCGGCCACCTCGCCGCGTACGAGATGACCTCGTCGATCCCCTGCCGGTTCTACGCCGACGGCCTGCACCGGCTGGGGTTCGCCGACGAGGTCGCCGCGTACTTCGAAGAGCATGTGGAGGCCGACGCGGTGCACGAGCAGATCGCCGCCCGTGACCTCGCGGGCAGCCTCGCCGAGGACCGTCCGGAACTGCTGGCGGACATCCTGTTCGGCGCGGCCGCGTGCCTCACGGTCGACGGCTGGGCCGGAGCCCACACCCTGGACGCCTGGACCGAGGGCCGCTCGGCACTGCGGGAGAGGACGACGGCATGAGCGGTCGCGAGGAGCCGGTGACCGTCACGGCGTACCCGGACGGCCCCCTGCTCGTGCGGGGCGAGATCGAGTTGCACGCGAGCGACGGCACGGTGATCGACCCGCGCCGACGCACGGTGGCCCTTTGTCGCTGCGGTCTCTCCGCGCTCAAGCCGTTCTGCGACGGCACGCACAAGGCGGCAGGGTTCCGCACCGAGGACTGAGCGGCGGTCAGCCCTCCGGCCAGTAGTGGCTGTCGGGGACGGATCGCGCGCCGAAGATCGCCTGCCCGACCCGCACGCACGTCGCCCCCTCCTCGACGGCGATCTCGTAGTCGCCGGACATTCCCATCGACAGCGCGCCGTCGCCGATGAGTTCGGGAGTCTCTTCGCGGGCCCTGTCGCGGAGGGTGCGCAGCAGCGCGAAGCACTCGCGCACCCGGGCGTCGTCCGGTGTGAGCAGCGCCAGGGTCATCAGACCGCGGACGCGAAGGGCGCCGTACGTCGGCAGGGCCTTCAGGAAGCCCGGGAGCTCCTCGGGCGGCATCCCGAACTTCGAGTCCTCCGCCGAGGTGTTCACCTGCACGTACACGTCGAGACTGCGCCCCGCGGCCTGCAGACGCCGGTCGAGGGCCTCCGCGACCCGGAGCCGGTCGAGCGCCTGGAACTCGGCGGCGAAGGAGACGACGTCTCTCGCCTTGTTCGTCTGCAGGTGGCCGATGACCACCCAGTCGACGTCCAGGTCAGCCGTCTCCCGGTTCTTGCGCACCGCCTCCTGCACCTTGTTCTCGCCGAGCCGACGCAGGCCGGCGCCGATCGCCACCCGCACGCGATCGGTCGGGACGGTCTTGCTCACCGGGAGCAGATGCACCGCACCGGGTTCGCGTCCCGCCCGCTCGGCGGCGGCGTCGATGCGCGCACGTACCGCCGCGACGTTGGCCTGGAAGTCGGCGACGGTGAACGCCGTCGGGTAGCGGTCAGCACCGTCCTCCGCGGGTTCGAACTTTGACATAGGTCAAAATCTAACATAGCTTCGGGACCACGTCGCGCGCCCGCCGACGCCCCCTCACGAAGGAGCCGCCCATGTCCGCACCCGGCCTGTTCTCCGACACCTCGCTGTCGACTCCGCGCCTGCGCACCGAGGTGCCAGGGCCGCGGAGTCGCGCGCTGCACGAGCGCCGGCAACGCGTTGTCCCCCGCGGGGTCGGCAGCGTGCTCCCCGTCTACATCGAGCACGCCGACGGACCCTGGGTCACCGATGTCGACGGCAACCGCTTCCTCGACCTCGGCAGCGGCATCGGCGTGACGACGATCGGCCACACCAACCTCGCCGCCGTCACCGCCGCGGCGGAGCAGCTCGACCGGGTCACGCACACGCTCTTCACCGTCACCCCCTACGAGGGGTACGTGCGCCTCGCCGAGCTGCTCGCGGAGAAGGTCCCCGGCACCCACGAGACCCGCACGGCCTTCGCGAACTCCGGCGCGGAAGCCGTCGAGAACGCGGTGAAGATCGCCCGACGGCACACCGGGCGTCGCGTCGTCGCTGCCCTGGACCACGCGTTCCACGGGCGCACCAACCTCGCGCTCGCGATGAACCACAAGGCGGCGCCGTACGGGACCGGGTTCGGTCCGTTCGCCCCCGACATCCATCGCGTCCCCAACTCTTACCCCTACCGGGACGGACTCGACGGTACCGAGGCCGCGGCGCGCACGATCGCCCATCTCGAACAGCGCATCGGCGTCCACGACCTCGCCGCCGTCATCGCCGAGCCCATCCAGGGCGAGGGCGGCTTCGTCGTCCCTGCCGCGGGTTACCTGTCAACCCTGCAGGAGTGGTGCACCCGCAACGGGGTCGTGTTCATCGCCGACGAGATCCAGACGGGCCTCGGGCGCACCGGGACATGGTTCGCGAGCACGCACTTCGGCCTCGTTCCGGACCTCGTGCTCACGGCGAAAGGCATCGCCGGCGGGCTGCCCCTGGCGGGAGTGACCGGCCGCGCCGAGATCATGGACGCGCCCGACCCGGGCGGCCTCGGCGGCACGTTCGGCGGAAACCCGGTCTCGATCGCCGCCGCCCTCGCGGTGTTCGACGAGCTCGAGCACGGGACGTTCTTCGCGGACGCCCGTCGGATCGGCGCCCACCTGTCCGCGCGACTCGAGGGGCTGCGCGCCCGCCACGCCGTGATCGGCGACGTCCGCGGGATCGGCGCCATGCAGGCCTTCGAGCTGAGCACACCTGGCACGACACGACCGCTAGCCGGGGCCGCGTCCATGGTCGCGGAGTTCGCCGCCCAGCGCGGGATCCTGCTGCTCACCGCCGGCAGCGACGGCAACGTGATCCGCTTCCTGCCGACCCTCACGACGACGGACGAGCAGCTCGACGGCGCGGTGGACGTGATCGACGAGGCCCTCAGCGCGCTCCGTTGAGCACCGGGAGACGCAGCGCTCCGCCGCTCCAGCGCACCCGGGAGAGGTCGCGCACGATCAGGTCGGGGTGCGCCGACGCAGAGGCTGCGCCCACCCCGACCACGAGCCCTGCACCGGCTGCCCTCGCCGCATGGATCCCCGGCGCCGAGTCCTCGAAGACCACGCAGTCCCCCGGGTCCCGCCCGAGCAGGAGCGCGGCTCGGAGGTAGGGGTCGGGCGCGGGTTTGCCGCGGTCCACGTCTTCGGCGGCGACGAGCAGGGCGGGCGCCGGGATGCCCGCTCCGCGCATCCGCGCGGTCGCGACGGTCCTGTTGCTGCTCGTCGCGACCGCCCACAGGTCACCCGGCAGCGCGACGAGCAGAGCGGCCGCCCCGGGGATCCCCGCCGTCGCCGACGCGACGGCGAGCTCACGCGCGAGGAGGTCGGCCGTCGCCTCGTCCGCCCGCTCCGGCTCGACGAGCGTCGCGACCACCTCACTCGGTCGCATGCCGTGCGGGGCGTCTCGGAGGAAATCGAATCCCGGGGCATACCGACGGGCCCAGGCGCCCCACGCGATCGCCGCCGACGGGACGGAATCGACCAGCACGCCGTCGCAGTCGAACAGTATCCCCGCCGTGCGCACGACCACCTCGGCACCCTGAACCTCGTGTGCTATTTTTGGCATAGGTCAAATCTAACCGAGGAGAGTGCATGTCCGCGTCCCGCACCCCCCGAACGGCCCTCGCCGTCCGCCACGTCCCCTTCGAAGACCTCGGCATCCTCGCTCCCCTGCTGGCGGAGCGCGGCTACGAGACCACCCTCCTCGATGCCGGCATAGACGAGCTCGACGCGGACGCCGTCGCCGGAGCCGACCTTCTCATCGTCCTCGGCGGACCGATCGGGGTGTACGACGACGATCGCTACCCCTTCCTGCGCTCCTCGAAGACCACCGTCGCGGCGCGACTCGACAACGGCGGCGCCACGCTCGGAGTCTGCCTCGGCGCGCAGCTCCTGGCCGAGTCCCTGGGTGCAGAGGTCCGGCCGACCGGGGCGGTCGAGATCGGCTTCGGCCCGCTCGCATTGACCCCCGAGGGCCGGGAGTCCGTCCTGGCCCCTCTCGACGGCGAGCCCGTGCTCCACTGGCATGGGGACGAGTTCACGATCCCCGCCGGCGCGCAGTCCCTGGCGCACACGCCCGGCTTCCCGCATCAGGCCTTCGCGGTGGGCCGCACTCTCGGCCTCCAGTTCCACCTGGAAGCCGACCACCGCGCCATCGAGCGCTGGCTCATCGGCCACGCCCACGAACTGCATCACCACGGCATCGACCCGCGATCGATCCGCGAACAGGCACGCACGCTCGGCCCGCGGCTCGAGACTCTCGCCACCCGCGTCCTCACCGACTGGCTGGATGCGGTCGAGGTCTAGCGCGAACGCCCGGGCAGCGGAAGAGGCCGGACCCCCAGCGAATCCGGCCTCTGCTCCCCTCGACCTCAGGCGGCGCGACGCAGCGGCACCGTCGGGAAGTCGATCGGCACGTCGAGCGCGATGTTCACGTAGTTCGTGAAGAGGTTCAGCGCGACCTGGCCGATGGTCTCGACGATCTGCTCGTCGTTCCAGCCGTGCGCGCGGAGGGCGTCGACGTCGGCCGAGGTCACCTGACCCCGCTCCTCGACGAGCTTGAGCGCGAAGGCCAGCAGTGCCGCCGTGCGGGGGTCGTCGGAGTTGCCGGCCTGAGCCTCGGCGAGCGCCTCGGTCGTGAGGCCCGCCTTCTTGCCGAGCGCCGTGTGCGCGGCAAGGCAGTAGCCGCACGAGTTGCGGTTCGCGACGGCGACGGCGATCTGCTCGCCCAGGGCCGCACCGAGCGTGCCCCCACCGTAAGCGCCGAACGCGCTCCACATGCTGGTGAGCGCGGCGGGCGAGTTCGCGACCGCGCGGAACATGGCGGGGACGGCGCCGAAGGCGGAGCCGATCTGCTCCAGCTGCTCCTTGACGGCGCCGGTGGCGGTCTCACGGTCGACGAGAGGGACGTTGGGCATGGGTTGCTCCTTTGTGTTTCGGGACGGGCCGGATTCGGCTTCCCCTTCAGTCTTGCTCGCCGCACAGTACGATACGCATCATTTGATCTTGCGTTCGTGACATATCGTCCAGAAGAATGGAAGCATGCCGCCGCTTGACCGCCTCACCCCGCTGCTCGACCGCTTCCGGGTGCGCAGCCGCCTGTTCCACACCGGACCCCTGTGCGGGACCACGGTCTTCGCCGCGAGTGCGGGCCACGGTTTCCTCCACGTGCTGCGTCGCGGCGAGATGGAGGTGACGCACCAGCGCCCGGACGGCGGCATCGAGCGCGAGACGATCACCCGCCCCAGCCTGCTGTTCTTCCCCCGCCCCATCGATCACACCTTCCTCAACGCCCCGACCGAGGAGTCCGACTTCGCCTGCGCGACGATCGACTTCGACGGCGGAGCGACGCATCCGCTCGTCCGCACCCTCCCGTCCGTGATCGTCCTTCCGCTCGACGAGGTGTCCACCCTCGGCCCAGCACTCGACCTCCTGTTCGCCGAGGTCGACAACGTGCGCTGCGGGCGCCCCCTCCTGGCCGACCGCATGTTCGAGGTCGTCCTCATCCAGCTCCTGCGCTGGATGCTCGATCACTCCGGTGATCTGGCCCTGCCGCCGGGGCTGCTGCCCGGCCTGGCCGACGAGCGCCTCGCCCCGGCCCTCGTGGCGATGCACGAGGCGCCCGGCGAACCGTGGACGCTCGACTCCCTCGCGCGGACCGCAACGATGTCGCGCAGCGCCTTCGCGGCGCGCTTCAAGGACGTCGTGGGCCGCGCCCCAGGGGACTACCTCACGGAGTGGCGCCTCACGATCGCTCAGGAGCAGCTCCGCGCGGGGATGTCGGTGAGCGCTGTCGCCGCCGACCTCGGCTATGCGAGCGCCTCTGCCTTCTCCCGTGCGTTCACCCAGCGTCTCGGCCGCTCGCCGCGCGCCTGGCTCGGCCTCGCCGCCTGAAGTCAGCCGCCGGCCGACATCACCGCCGCGACCCCCGTCACGATCCGGTCGAGATCGCCGGCCGTGAGCGAAGGGTGCACGGGGAGGGAGAGCACCTCCTGCGCCGCGCGTTCCGTCTCCGGCAGCTCATCGGTCGGAGCGAAGCGCGCCAGCGAGGGCAGCCGATGGTTCGGGATCGGGTAGTAGACGCCGGAACCCACCCCGTGCTCATCGCGGAGAGCGTCGCGTACCCGGTCGCGCTCCCCCGCGGCGATCCGCACCGTGTACTGGTGGTAGACGTGCTCGGCGCCCTCCGCGACCGCGGGCACCGTGAGCCCGTCGATGCCGGCGAGCGCGGCGTCGAGGAACGCGGCGTTCCCCTGTCGCCGCCGGGTCCAGGCGGCGACCCGCCCGAGCTGCACCCGACCGACCGCGGCATGCACCTCGCTCATCCGGTTGTTGTAGCCGACGACCTCGTTCGCGTACTGCGTCTCCATGCCCTGGTTGCGGAGCAGACGGATACGGCGCGCCACCTGCTCGTCCGCACAGGACACCATGCCGCCCTCGATCGCCGTCATGTTCTTCGTCGGATAGAGGCTGAACATGCCGAACGTGCCGATGGTCCCCGCCGGCCTCCCTCGCCACGCAGCGCCGTGGGCCTGCGCAGCATCTTCGTAGATGGCGAGACCGTGGTCGTTGGCGACCTCCTCGATACCGTCCACGAGGAACGGGTGCCCGTACAGATGCACGGGCATGACGCCCTTCGTGCGGGCGGTGACCGCGGCACGGACCCCGGTCGGATCCAGCGTGAAGTGCGTCGGTTCGATGTCGACGAACACCGGCGTCGCTCCGGCCAGCACCACGGAGTTCGCGACCGCCGCGAAGGTGAAGGACGGCACGATCACCTCGTCGCCCGGCCCCACACCGGCGGCGAGCAGCCCCAGGAGCTGCCCGCTCGTCCCGGAATTGACCGCGACGGTGGTGCGCCCCTCCACGAACCGGGTCGCGAACTCGCGCTCGAACGCCGCCACCTCGGGGCCCTGCGCGAGCATCCCGCTGCGGAGCACCCGTTCGACGGCTGCCACCTCGTCGTCGCCGATGAGCGGCGCGGCGGCCGGGATGAAGTCCTTCTGCATGGAGATGCCCTTCGTCGGGAACGGCTCGTCGAGAGCCGGATCGGAGGTGGAGGCAGGAATCGAACCTGCGTACACGGTCTTGCGGACCGCGACCTGGCCACTCGGTCACTCCACCGGGTCAGGTGTCCTCACGCGCCGGGCGGCGAGTACCCCTGCAGGAAGCGGCCGAAGCGCTGCACCGCATCGACCAGGGTCTCCGTCTCGGGCAGGAAGGCGATGCGCACGTGGTCGGTGTCGGCGCCGTTGAAGGCGCGACCGTGCACGAGGAGGATGCGTTCCGCATCGAGGAAGTCGAGGACCAGGCGCTCGTCGTCACGGATGCCGTACACCTCAGGGTCGAGGCGGGGGAAGAGGTAGAGCCCCCCGCCCGCCTCGTGAACGTCGACGCCGGGGATCGCGCGGAGCGCCGCCGTGGCGGCGTCGCGTTGCGCCGTCAGCCGCCCGTCCGCCGAGACGAGCGCATCGAGCGACGTGTCGTGCTCCAGAGCCGCCGTGATCGCATGCTGCGCGGGCACGGACGCGCACATCCGCATCGACGCGAGCAGCCGCAGACCGGAGAGGAACGGATCGTCCGCAGCGAACCCGGTCGTCAGCGCCCAGGCGGCCCGGTACCCGGCGACGCGATGGGTCTTGGACAGTCCGGCGAAGGTGACGCAGGGCACATCGGGGGCGACCTGGGCAGTGGAGACGTGCGTGAATCCGGGGTACACGACCCGGTCGTAGATCTCGTCCGAGAGCAGCAGCAGACCGTGGCGACGGGCCAGCTCCGCCATGCCCTCCAGCGTCTCCCTGGGGTACACGGCGCCGGTCGGGTTGTTCGGATTGATGACGACGACAGCGACGGTCCGGGGGCCGATCGCAGCCGCCATGGCGTCGAGGTCCGGAAGCCACCCTGCCTCCTCCACACAGGGGTAATGCACGGGCTCACCCCCGGCGAGGACGGTCGATGCGGTCCACAGCGGATAGTCGGGACTCGGGATCAGGACTTCGTCGCCCGGTTCCAGCAGTGCCTGCAGCGTGAGGCCCACCAGCTCGGACACGCCGTTGCCGACGGTCACCGCCTCGATCCCGAGGGACGGGAACCCTTCCCGCCGCGCGTAGTGCGCGCGGATCGCCTCCCTCGTCTCCGGCAGCCCCGGGGATTCCGAGTATCCGTGGGCATGCGGGAGCGCCTCGCGGAGAGCTTCCACGATCACCGGCGGCGCCTCGAACCCGAACGGCGCCGGGTTGCCGATGTTCAGGCGCAGGATCCGTTCTCCGCGGGACTCCAGCTCGGCGGCACGCGCGGCGACCGGGCCCCGCAGGTCGTAGAGCACGCCGTCGAGACGCGAGGATCGCCCGACCCGGAACGCGGTCCCGGCATCTCCGGTCGTCATCCGTCCCCCTCGGCCGGTGCCGGGCCGGAGGCGGCGGCCACGTCGTCGGCCAGGCGTCGCAGGTCGGCGTCATCGAGGTCGTGCACGGTCAGCCGCAGATGGCGTCCACTGGCGGATTCGTCCTCCAGCGCGAACTCCGACCCTGGTCGCACGAGCCATCCGCGGTGCGCGAGCCGCGCGGCGACGACCCCCGCATCCTCGCGGACGTCGACCCACACGTTCAACCCGCTCTCCGCAGCGACGTCCAGCCCTCGAGCGGACGCGAGCGCGGCGAAGGACCTGTTGCGCGCGGCGTACCGGGCGCCTGCCTCCGCGACCAGCCGGTGCACTCCCTCGTCGCGCAGCATCGTCGCCGCGAGCTGCTGCATGACATGGCTCACCCACATGGTGCCGGGACTGAGCCGAAGGGCAAGGCGCTCAGCGGTGACCGGATCGGACGCCGTGAGGGCCAACCGCATGTCAGGGCCGAGGAACTTGGAGACCGACCGCACCAGCGCCCAGCGCTCCTGGGCCGGCCCGATGATGGTGGCGTACGGGGTCGGGGAGAGCAGCGAGAAGTGGTCGTCCTCGATCACCAGCACGTGGGGGTGCGGAGCGAGCACCTCGCGGAGCTCCTCGGCGCGGGAGGGAGTGATGCTGGCCCCGGTGGGGTTGTGGGCGCGAGGCGTGCAGACGATCGCGCGCACGCCGCTCTCCAGGGCCTCACGGACGCCCTCCACCGTCATCCCCTCCTCGTCGACCGGTATCGCGACCGGGGTGTAGCCGGCCAACCGCGCGGTCTGGATGCTGGACAGGAAGCACGGATCCTCCAGGCCCACCCGGTCGCCGTGCACGAGCGTCTGGGCGAGCAGGCGCTCCACCGCGTCGACCGCGCCCGCGGTGACCGAGAGCCGGAAGGGACGAGGCTGATCCTCCGCGATCCATCGTGTCGCCCACTCGGCGAGCTCGGCATCGATGACGGATTCGCCGTAGAGGACGGGATGGGGACGCACGGTCGCGAGAGCGGCGACGAGGTCGGGGAGCAAGGCGGCCTGCGGGTTGCCGTTGGCGATGTCGCGGAGTGCCGTTCCGGGCGTGAAGCCCTCATCCGGCGTGGCTGCAGGGCCGAGCACGGTCGTCCCGGTGCGCCCGCCGGTGGTCGCGATGCGGGCGGTGACGAGTGCGCGATAGGCGGCGAGCACGGTGTTGCGATTCACGCCCAGCCTCTCGGCGAGAGTGCGGACCGGCGGCAGACGGTCTCCGGCGACGAGCGTCCCCCGCTCGACGAGGTCGCGCACGCTCTCGGAGATCTCCGCGGCGGTGACACCGCTGATCGCATCGGTCTCGCCGTCTCTGCTCTCCGCCGTGCCCATGACTAGACGGTAGGGGAGATTTTGACCTATGTCAAAATCTCCCCTACCGCTCAGGGACGGTCGTCGACCTCCACGCCGTCCTCGATCTCCTCCGGCTCCAGATCGGTCACGTCGACCTCCGGCGCGTCGCCGTCGCCGTTGTTCGCGGTCGGGGGCTCCCCGTGGAATCCGGTCGTCTCGTCCTGTCGCGGATCGGTCATGCTGCCTCCTCGGTCGATGGGGTTCCATGATCTCCGCACCGTCCGGCGGCGGCGAGCACCTTGACAATGCCGGCTCCTCCCGCTCCCTGCGCACGCAGGCGGAGTCCAGGGAAGGGCGATACCGTGCAGAGGCGACGTCCGCTCCGATGGACCCGCTCTCCGCACGATCACCGCGATCCCCCGACAGAGGACACGATGACCCCCGGCACCCTGCCCCTCGCCGCTTCCGCCCCCGGCTACGACGGCTTCATCGGCTGGGTGCTCAGCCTCATCGAGACCCTTGGCGAGGTCGGTGTCGGTCTCGCGGTGCTCATCGAGACGTTCGTCCCCCCGATCCCGTCCGAGGCGATCCTGCCCGCGGCGGGCTTCCTCGCCTACGACGGCCGGATGAACGCCTGGGGCGCCTGGGCCGCAGCCACCATCGGCGGGCTCGTCGGTGCGTGGCTCTGGTACGCGCTCGGCGCCGCGGTCGGCCGGGACCGCACCCGGCGCATCGTCGGACGCATCCCGCTCCTCGACCACGACGACTTCGACAAGGCGGAGGCGTTCTTCGCGCGCTGGGGCGGCGGCGCGGTGCTGTTCGGCCGCTGCGTGCCTCTCGTGCGCTCCTTCATCTCGATCCCGGCAGGGATCGAGCGCATGGCCCTGTGGAAGTTCACGATGTACACCCTGGTCGGCTCGGCGGTCTGGAACGGCATCTGGATCGGCCTCGGCTTCGCCTTCGGCCCCGCCATCCGGCCGATCCTCGAGCAGTGGAGCGGCGTGATCTCCGACGTGGTTGTCGGCCTGCTCATCCTGCTGCTCCTGGTGTTCATTGCGCTGCGCATCCGCCGCCGCGTGCGGGAGGCCGCGGCACGGCGCGCCGAGGACAACGGGTCCGCCTGAGATACGGCCACCCGATGTCGGCGGGCCGGGGCACGATGGAGGCATGACGGACGGCTACGACCCCGGTTTCCTCGGCATCCCGCTCCCGCTCCCCGTGCCTCCGATGGCGGTGCGCACCCTGCCGGCTCCGCGGTTCACGGTGCTGCTGGACCCGGAGCGGCGGCTCGCCGCGGTGACGGCCGTCACCATCGATGGCGCCCGCCTGCGGGACCTCCCCCGGACAGGTGAGTGGCGCCTCGATCCCCGGGTACCGACGGAGGAGCAGGCGGGGCCCGCCGTGTACGCCCGGAACGACCTCGACCGCGGGCATCTCGTGCGCCGCCGCGATCCGGGCTGGGGCGAGCTCGCCGACGCCCGCGCGGCCATGGAGGCGACCTTCACGTACCCCAACGCCGCCCCGCAGGCCGCCGTGTTCAACCAGTCGAAAGACCTCTGGCTCGGACTGGAGGATCACGTGCTCGCGTATGCGGAGACCACCGCGCAGCGCCTCACGGTGTTCACCGCCCCCGTGCTCGACGACACCGACCCCCCGTACCGCGGCATCCGCGTCCCCCTCCGGTACTGGAAGATCGCGGCCTGGAATGCCGAGGGCCGACTCGCCGCCGCCGCGTTCCTCCTCGATCAGACCGAACTCGTCGACACCCGGGAGGGTGCCCTCGCCGTCGCGTCGCTCGGAGCCTTCCGCACGTTCCAGGTGCCGGTCTCCGAGATCACCGCCCTCACCGGAGTCGACCTCGGCCCGCTGCCCGACGCCGACGTCCTCCCTCGACGCGGGATCCGCGAGACCGGATGGCGCCCGCTTCACACGGCCGACGACATCGTCGTGTGACAGCGGGCGCTCCGCATCACTCGCCGGCGCGCGCGACCTCCAGCGAGGGGTAGTCGATGTAGCCCTCGGCGGTCGAACCGTAGAACAGCTCCGGGCGCGGTTCGTTCAGCTCGGCCCCGGTCCGCCAGCGCTCCACGAGGTCGGGGTTGGCGATGACGGGACGCCCGGCCGCGACCGCGTCCGCCCAGTCCTCGGCCACCAGCTCCTCGGCCGTCGCACGGGTGGTCTCGACGCCGAAGCCGGTGTTGACGATGAGCGGAGCGCCCGCCGCCCGGCGGATGGCTTGGACGAGCTCTCCGGCGGGCTCGGGGTGCAGCACATCGACGAAGGCCAGCCCCAGAGGCGCGAGCCCTTCGGCGAGCGCGGTGTAGGTCGCGAGCACGTCGGCGGCGTCGTCCTCGATGACGCCCTGGATGCCGTGGGCCGGCGAGAGGCGGATCCCGGTGCGGTCGGCACCCACGGCTGCCGCGACCGCCGAGGTCACCTCGACCGCGAAGCGCGCACGGTTCTCCGGCGAGCCGCCGTACTGGTCGTCGCGGACGTTGGACACGGGAGACAGGAACTCGTGGACGAGATAGCCGTTGGCGCCGTGCACCTCGACGCCGTCGAAGCCGGCCGCGATCGCGTTGCGCGCAGCCTGGACGAACTGCTCGACGACCACCGGGATCTCGTCGAGGGTGAGGGCGTGCGCGACGGGCAGGTCGGCCTTGCCCTTGAGGGTGCGCGTCTGCCCTGGTGCCGCCAGGGCGCTCGGCGCGACGACGCGGGGCTCGCCCGAGATGTCCGGGTGCCCGACACGACCGCCGTGCATGAGCTGCATGACAATGGTGCCGCCCTCGGCGCGCACGGCGTCGGCCACACGACGCCATCCGTCGATCTGCGCGGGGGTCACGATTCCCGGCTGCCCGGGGTACGACTTGCCCTCGAGGACGGGCCAGACGCCCTCGGAGATGATGAGCCCCTGTCCCGCGCGCTGACGGTAGTACTCCTCGATGATCGCGGTCGGCACGCCGTCGGCGTCCGCACGCGTGCGGGTGAGCGGCGCCATGACGACGCGGTTGGACAGGTGCAGCGAGCCGAAGTCGGCGGAGTCGTAGAGAGTCACAGAGGGACCAAGGACGCGGCCGGCCGCTGTATTCCCGTGAATCGACCAGGTGTTCCGGTGTATCAACCGCCCAGATCGGCGACGAGGTTCGCGAAGTGGTCGAGGTCGGCGGCCGTCCAGCCGCGCAGGCGCTCGCCGATGCGCCCCTCGTACCGGGAGCGGGCGAGAGCGACGCGCTCCTCGGCCAGCGGGGTCGCCACCAGGACTCGGGCGCGGCGGTCTTCCGGATCCGGGATGCTCTCGACGAGCCCGAGCTGCTCGAGCTGGCGCACCTGTCGGCTCACGGCGGACTTGTCCGTCTGCAGGCGCTCGATGAGGGCTCCCGCCGAGGTCGCCCGTCCGGCGAGGATCGAGGTCAGGACCTGGTACCCGAGCGGCTGGAGGTCCGGATGCACGGTGGCGGCAGCCTCGCGCCACCCGACGCGGATGCGGGCGAACAGACGGCCGAGCTCATGCTCGACGCGGGCGACCGCCTGGTCGAGATCGTCGAGGGGAGCGTCGTCGGCAGGATCGTCGGACGAGGCGCTCATATCGCCAGTGTACGGCGAAGCCCCGCGACCGCAGGCGGTCGCGGGGCTTCGCTCAGACCTCGGCGAGGAGCCGGAACACCTTGGACGCGGCGTCGATCTCGGCGGGCGTGAGCTCGTCGATCACGGCGCGGAGCCGGGTGCCGTACTCTCGCCGGACCTCGGTGAGAGCGGTGCACGCGGCGGGCGTCGCGGTGAGCACCCGGAGCCGGCCGTCGCGCTCGTCCGGCACGGAGGCGATCAGACCCAGGTCCTCCAGCATCCGCACCTGGCGACTGACGACGGACTTGTCCATCTCGAACCGCTCGGCGAGCTCGTGCGCGCTGGCCGAGCCCGCCCGGTCGATGAACGTGAGCAGCTTGTACCCCGCCACCTGCAGCTCCGGGTGGACCCGGGACGCCGATTCCTTCCACAGCGACCGGGTCCGCGCGAAGATGAGGTTGAGATGCGCCTGGAGGTCGCTGAGGGCGGTGTCGACGTCGGGGGTGCCGACCGCCTCGGACGCGATCATGTCAGCGCTCCTGCTTCCGATCGTCGCGCTCGAGCACGCTCACCGACCCGGTGGTGGTCGCCGGTCCGGCCTGCCCGGTGCGGATCGTCCCCGTCGAGAGGTTGGCGCCGACCTCGGCCTCGGAGACCTCGATGACGGACTCCTCGGCCTGCTCGCGCAGCTGCTCCGCGGCGTTCTTGGTGGACAGCGGCTTGTTCTTGATGAACGCGATCGCGATGATCGCGATCACGGCCAGCGGGATGGCGAGGATGAATGCGTCCGCGATGCCGTGCCCGTAGGCGCTCTCGACGATCGTGCGGATCGTGTCGGGCAGCTCGCCCACCTTCGGCACGTCTCCGGAGCCCAGGCGCTCCAGGGCACTGATCTCGTCGGGCGTGGTCGGGACGAAGCCCTTCAGGCCGTCCTTCATGAAGTCGGCCACGCTCGTCGACAGCAGCGATCCCATGACGGTCACGCCGATGGTGCCGGCGATCGTGCGGAAGAAGTTGACGTTCGACGAGGCCGCGCCCAGCTGCTGCGGAGCCGTGTCGTTCTGCACGATGAGAGTCAGGTTCTGCATGACCATGCCGAGGCCGGCGCCGAGGACGAACATGTACACGGCCACCAGGGTGAACGGAGTGTCGTAGCGGAGGGTCGCCATCAGGCTCACGCCGATGGTGGCGAGAATCGAGCCGGTGACCATCCAGCCCTTCCACTTGCCGAACCGGCTGACGAGCTGTCCGATGATGATCGACGCGCCCATCTGACCGATGATCATGGGGATGGTCATCAGGCCCGACTCGGTCGGCGTGGCGCCACGGGCCAGCTGGAAGTACTGCGCGAGGAAGACCGAGGTCGCGAACATCGAGACGCCGATCGCGATCGAGGCGATGACCGACAGCGTGAAGGTGCGGTTGCGGAACAGCGACATCGGGACGATGGGTTCCTTGACGAAGAACTCCACGGCGACGAAGGCGGCGATGGCGACGCCCGCGGTGACGGCGAGCGCGATGCTGGTCCCCGAGTCCCAATCGAACTGGTTGCCGCCCATGGAGACCCAGATCAGAAGGGTCGAGACGCCGACGGCGAGCAGGACGATGCCGAAGTAGTCGATGGACACCTTGGTGCCGCGCTGCGGCTTGGGCAGGTGCAGGGTGAACTGCAGCAGCACCAGGGCGACGATCGCGAACGGGACGCCGACGAAGAAGTTGGCGCGCCAGCCCCAGGCGTCGGTGATGACGCCGCCGAGCAGCGGGCCGCCGATCGTGCCGAGGGCCATGATGCCGCCGACGACGCCCATGTACTTGCCGCGCTCGCGCGGAGAGATGATGAGGGCCACGGCGATCATGACGAGCGACATGAGGCCGCCGACGCCGATGCCCTGCACGACGCGGACCGCGATGAGCATGTTCGTGTCGGTCGAGAAGCCGGCGATGACGGTGCCGACCGTGAAGAGGATGAGCGAGATCTGGATGAGGACCTTGCGGTCGACGAGGTCGGCGAGCTTGCCCCAGATCGGCGTCGAGACGGCGGTGGCGAGGAGGCTCGCGGTGATGACCCAGGTGTACTGCGACTGGGTGCCGCCGAGGTCGGCGATGATGACGGGCATCGAGGTCGAGACGACCGTGCCGGAGAGCACGGCGACGAACATGCCGACGATGAGGCCGGAGATCGCGGTGAAGACCTCGCGGGCCGAGCGCGCGGTCTCGGAAGAGGATGAGGTGTGTGTCACGGGGGAATGCTCCTGCATAGAAAGTTGATCGAGATCAACCATACGCCGATAGTTGCGGTTTCGCAACTATCGGCTCGTACCGCACCCGCGGGATGCGGTCAAGGACATCGCCGCAGTGGAGGGACCGGACGACGCTGACCCCATGACCAGCGCAGCCCCCTCCCGCCTCGACCGGCGTCTGCTGCTGTCAGGCTTCCTGTTCGGCTGCGGGATCGCCGCCTCGATGATCGACCTCTTCGTCTTCCACCTCGTGCTGCACTGGCATCACTTCTACGACCTGTCGACCTCCGACGTCGCCCTCGTCTCCGACGGGTTCTTCCACGCGTTCGGCTGGTTCCTCACGATCTTCGGCGCCTTCCTCCTCGCCGACGTCCGCCGCCGCGGTCCCCTGCGCTGGACGCGATGGACGGGCGCGGTGATCGCCGGGGTCGGGTTCTTCCAGCTCTTCGACGGCGTCGTCGACCACAAGCTCCTCGGGATCCACCAGATCCGCTACGGCGTCGACCTCGTGCTCTACGACACCGTCTGGATCGTGTCGGCCGTCGTGCTGCTCGCTGCCGGAGCCCTCACGGTGTGGCGGACCCGACCGGCCCCGAGGGGGTGACAGCCGTGCACGAAGGGCACGACGGGCACGACGACCCGCCCCGACTTCCGGGCCTCAATGCGGACGCGACGGGCGGGGGCATCGACGTCCTCCCCTTCCTCGCCCTCGTCCTCCTCCTCGGCGCCGCCGTGCTGTATCTCGTCGCGCTGCGGCGGACCCGCGACCGCAGCCCCTGGCCGCGGCCACGGACGGCCGCCTGGATGAGCGGTCTGCTGTGCGCCGCGGTCGGCACCGTCGGACCGTTCGCCGCCCTGGCCCACAGCAGCTTCCCGGTGCACATGGCCGGCCATGTCCTCGTGGGCATGCTGGCCCCGCTCCTCCTGGTGCTCGGGCGTCCGGTCTCCCTGGCCCTCCGCGCCCTTCCCGTCGCCGAGGCCCGTGCGCTCTCCCGGGTGCTGCGCAGCGCCCCGATCCGGGTGCTCACGCATCCCATGGTCGCAGGCACCCTCAACATCGGCGGGTTGTGGCTCCTCTACGCCACGCCGCTGTTCCCCCTCATGCACGCCTCACCGTGGCTCCATGCTGCGGTGCACCTGCACGTCCTGCTGACGGGGTATCTGTTCACCGCGAGCATCCTCGGCCTCGATCCCGATCCGCATCGGGCCTCCGTCACCGTACGGGCGTCCGTCCTCATCGTCTTCATCGCCGCGCACTCGGTCCTCGCCAAGTGGCTGTGGGCACACCCTCCGGTGGGCGTGGACCCCGGGGACGCGCGGATCGGAGCGGAGCTGATGTTCTACGCGGGTGACGCCGTCGACGTGCTGCTCATCGTGCTGCTGCTCCGGCAGTGGTACGTCGCGACACGACCGCGCGAGTCGGCTCAGCCGCAGAAGGAGGAGAGCCCGTCGTGGAGGCGCTCGATCGCCTCGACCGTCTCCGGGGCCTGAAGGTCGGTCATGCCGCCGAGCTGATCGGCGCCGGAGCGGATGAGGTCGCCGAGCTGCCCGTCCATCCCGTCCGCGACGCCGTCGAGGGTGGCGACGAGGTCGTCGCGTGCGGCATCGAGCTGCTCCGCGGATGCGTCGCCTTGGCTCAGCAGCTCCTGATACTGCGCGTACGCGTCATCGATGGTCGCGCACGTCTCCGCGACCGGAACTCCGAACGCGTCTCCCGCGGCCTGGGTGACCTGCGCACACCCGGCGAGGAGACCGACGGCGAGCAGCAGAGGGACGAGAGCGATGCGGCGCATGACCCGAGGGTAGCCGCGCCACCTGGGGCGCGGCTACCCTCGGGCGGGGCGGCGGTCAGCCGCCGGACGGGTTCTCGAGGGGCTTGCCCTCGTCGTCCGTCGTCTCGCGCTCGAGCACGTCGTCGGTGCTCTCGCCGCTGTCGTCGGGAGCGCCGCCGGAGGCCGTGTCGGCTTCCTCGTCGGCGCCGGGGGTGCCCTGCGTGTTCTGGGGGTCGCTCATGCTCTCCTCCTCTGTTCGGTCCGACGACCGTATGCGCGGCGGCGAGGAATGACGCAGGGGGTTGACCGGACGAATGGCGACGGCCACACTGCCGGCGCCGGGGCGCGTCACCCCTGCGCCCAGAGCCGTTCGATCGGGACCACCCGCCCGAGGATGCGCTCGGCCGCACGATGCCCGGAGAACAGGGCCGCGGGCACGGTGGCCGGATCATCGGTCCACGTGGCCTCGCCCGCGAGGTGCAGTACGCCGCCGACCGGGGTGGCGAGGTCGTCGTGATCCGTGGTGGTCGATCCCACCGTCATGTACGCGTACGAGCCGTGCGCGAACGGATCGTCCTGCCAGGCCGTGCGGCGCATCCCGATCGGACCGGGGATCGCGTCGCCGTAGAGCCGGCGGAGCTGCGCCATGATCGAGGCCTGCACCTGCTCGTCACTCCAGTCCCGCGTGGCCGCCGCGGCGGGCCCGGCGGCGAAGGTGAGCAGGAGCGGCTCGTCGTGCAGCGCCGTGAGGTCGTACCAGGAGTGCCACCACCGCGCCTCGGGGCCCTGCTGCCGGAGGGCGTACACCCCGTCTTCCCAGAACCGCGTCGGGAACCGCAGGAAGACCTTCTCGAAGGCGTTCATGCGCAGCCGCCCCAGCGCCTCGGCGTTCACCGGCGGCAGCGGGGGGACGATCTCCATGGTCCCGGCCTGCAGCACGCCGACGGGAACCGTGATGACGGTCGTGTCCCCGGAGAAGTCGCCGTGCGAGGTCCGCACCCAGACGCCGTCGTCGCTCCAGTCGACACGGGTGACGAGGTGTTCCAGCCGGATGTCGAGCCCGGCGGCCAGGCGCTCCGGGAGCACGCCGTACCCGTCGGGGAACACGACCTCCTCGCCCTCGATCGCGTCGTCGTCGAGGCCGTGCGCGGCGAGGTCCTCGATCCACGTCCCGTACTGCTCCTCGGCGCGATGCTCCAGGTACTCCCGCACCCGCTGCGTACGCTCGGCGCTCCATTCCTGGCGGGAGAGGGCCTCGTCCGTGACGTCGCGGTAGGAGGCTGTGGGGCGGGAGGCGGCGATGACCTCCGGGAGCACGGCGTCCACCGCGTGGACATCGGCGGCGAAGGCGCGTGTCTCCTCGGCGGAGAGCGGGCGCCCGTCGGGGCCGTGATAGGCGATCGGCCGGCTGTCCACCTGGAAACCGCCGACGGTGAACTCCACGGTCCGCATGCCGAAGGCCTCGGCAGCCGCCGCCACCGGGCTGCCGTCGACGCCGTGGATCCACGAGGCGCCGAGATCGATGACGCCGTCGGTCCGATCCGTGTGCACCCGGCCGCCGATCCGGTCGCGCGCTTCGAGCACCACGACCGTCCGCCCGGCATCCTGCAGCAGCCGCGCCGCCGTCAATCCCGCCACGCCCGCGCCCACGATCACCGTGTCGACCTGCTCCATGCACCCCTCCTCGCAGCCCCTCCGCGCGGAGCCGTGCCCCGACGATAGCCCAGCCCGGCACCCACCGACAGGGCAGCGGAGCCCGACGCCCCGCTCGCGACGCCGGGCTCAGGCGGCGTGCTGGATGAGTCCGAGCAGGGTGCCGTCCGGGTCGAAGAACTTCAGGAAGAGGGCGAAGCCGCCGTCGTCGAAGCTCTCCACGTCGACGCCCTCTGCCGCGAACCGCTCGGCGAGCGCGTGGATCTCGGTCGTGCGCAGGAAGAAGACCGGCCGCTCCTCCCCCGACACCGTCAGCTTCATCGGCGAGTGCCCCGGCGCCTCCCAGAGCATGAGATCCGGACCGCCCTCGGCCCGGAGCATGGCGCTCGACCCGTAGTCGGTGAGGACGCGGAAGCCGAGCAGACGCTCGTACCACGCGCTGGACGCCGCGAGGTCGGTGACGGGAAGCTGGATGTGATCGAGTCCGGCGAGGACGGATGCCATGTGGAAAACCCTCCGTGGTCGTGTCCGCCCACCGTAGCGCCACCCACCGACCACACCGCGGGACGGATGACAACCCCCTTGGGTGCCGCACTCGGCACAGCGCACCCTGGGGCCATGAGCCACCACCCCGATGACATCAAGCAGCCCCTGGACCACCTGCCCCCGGCGGACGAGCGGGACAAGGCCGTCGAGATCGACGAGCCGCACTATCCGACGTCGGGCGCGCCGGCCGACAGCCAGGACGTGACGCCGGAGACCGCGGCCGAGCCGGACAAGCCGAACCGCCACGGCGTCGACAAGCTTCCGCCGACCTCACGCTGACCGTTCCGTCCGTTCCTCAAGTATTGTTGAGGTCCACGGAAGGGCGGCGGATGGAACCGGACGATCTCCTCCCGATCGGGGAGGTCACCCGACGCACAGGCGTCGCGCCCTCCGCGCTGCACTTCTACGAGCAGCTCGGCCTCATCGCCTCGACGCGAACGCCCGGAAACCAGCGGCGCTATCGCCGCCACATGCTGCGGCGGATCTCGATCATCGTCGTGGCCAAGCGCATCGGCATCCCGCTCAGCGAAGTCCAGGAGCTCTTCCAGACCCTGCCCGTCGACGCCCCGCCCTCGCACGGCGACTGGCGCCGCGTGGCCAAGCGGTGGCGCGCCGAGCTCGAGGAGCGGCGCACCCAGCTCGAGCACCTGCAGCGCGAGCTCGCGGGCTGCATCGGCTGCGGCTGCCTGTCTCTGAAGGCCTGCCGCCTGCTGAATCCGGAGGACGCCCTCGGCGAGAACGGCCCCGGTCCCCGCCGCATCTGAGGCCGGGGACGTCCGCCACGGACCTGCTGGACGAAAGTGGGGTGTTGCGGAGCCGGGATCAGTGAGAGTGTGGAGACATCCCCACCAGCGATCAGCGTGGTTGCGCCTCTTGGCAACGGGTTCCTGTGGAGATGGAACGAAGGATCCATCCAATGGGCAAGTTCATCTATGAGGGCGGTCCGAAGATCGAGATCGAGGACCGCGCTCTCACACATATCCAGCTCGTCATGACGACGAAGCTCCGGCGCGGCGAGCCGATGCCCTTCTCGTGGAAGGAAGACGCCTCCGTCGGGGGCGGTCGGACGACGGTCTGGGTGCACGCGCACTCGAACATCGTGTTCAAGTTCTTCGGCAGCCGGCCTCCGGCCATCAACCGGCGCTGGGTGGACGCGCTGGCGTTCACCGCGAACACGCCGAACGGCCTGTACCTGGTGCCGGAGCCCACGGAGACGAGCAGCGCCTCACGGCAGCTCGCGGATCTCGCCGTCTGACACCGGCACCGCCGATACGGAGGGCGCAGGCCCGAGGACTCAATCCTCGAGGTCGGCGTCCTCCGCTTTCGCTTTCTCCGCCTCCTCCTGGGCCGTCTCCGCTTCCTTCTCGGCGCGCTCCTGAGCCTTCTCGGTCTTCTTCTGCGCGTCCCCCTCGGCCTTCCGCTGCTCCTCGGCGGCCTTCTGCGCGGCCTTCTGAGCGGCCTCCTGCGCCTTCTCCGCCTTCGTGTCGTCCGGCGCCGCGGGCGCCGGTTCCGGTGCCGGGGCCTCGACCGGCGTGTCCTCCTCTTCCGGCACGGTCGCGGGCACCACGACCGCCGGCGTCGGAGACGAGCGAGGGGTCGGCTCGGTGTCGACAGGCGTCACCACAGGGTTCGGGTTGAGCGCCCCTGCCGCCCAGAGCGTTCCGGCGACGGTGAGGGCGACCGCGACCGCCACGGCTCCGGTCAGGAGTCCGCGGCGTCGCCGGGTCCGCTGCAGGCGAGGAGTCCGGGGGCGGAGCATCCCGACCTCGGGAGACGGAGGAGCGGGCAGCACGAGGGTCCGTGTCGGAGCGGACGGTCCGGCCGCCTCCCGCTCCGCGAGCGCTGCGGCGGCGATCGCAGCCGGAAGCGGGGGCCGCGGCGGAATCGAGGGGTGGTGCGCGAGGGCGGACACCGCCGCGAAGACGCCGGCGGCGGTCGGCCGATCCTCCGGATCCGTCGCTGTCATCCGCTGCAGCAGCGCGGACCACGCCGGGCCCACGGATTCCGGGATGACCGGCGCTTCGATCAAGCGGGCCAGGGTGGCACCGATCCCCTCCGCCTCGGCGAAGGCGCGCTCTCCGGTGAGCGCTTCGCGCAGGACCAGCCCCAGCGCGTAGATGTCGGCGGGCGGCGCGGGCGCGGCGCCGTTCAACTGCTCCGGCGCCAGGTACGCCGCGGTGCCGATCACGGTTCCGGGAGACGTCAGCCGGGCCGCGTCCACGAGCACCGAGATCCCGAAGTCGGCGAGCTTGGCACCCGACCGGCTCCCGGTGAGAGAGCGCCCGGTGAGCAGGACATTGGAGGGTTTGATGTCGCGGTGGACGATCCCCGCGCCGTGCACGACATGGAGGGCCTCCGCCAGATCGGCCGCGAGCGCCGCCACCTCGTCCGAGGGCAGCGGCCCCTGGGCGATCCGCTCTGCGAGTGTCGGCCCGTCGACGAACTCCATGACCAGGTACTCGGCCCGCCCCGGATGCAGCTGCGCGTCATACAGCGTGACCAGAGCCGGATGATTCAGGGAGGCGAGCACGGTCATCTCGCCGCGGGCGCGCTCGGAGGCGGCGCCCTGCTCGGTCTCCGCGCGGAGCATCTTGATGGCGACCGTGCGCCCGAGCAGCGAGTCCTCCGCACGGTACACGCGCGCCATCCCGCCCTGCCCGACGCACTCCCGGAGGTGGTAGCGACCATCGAGCAGCGCCTCCGTGGGAAGCGAGTCATCCGTCATCGTCGAATCCTCCTGCCACGGCGTCGGGAGCGGCGCGGCGAGACCCCACTGTAGAAGCGCGGTCAGCAGCCGTCTCGGGCCTTGACAGCGGGGCGGTCGGTCGGGAGGTCTTCGTCCGCGGGAGAATGGGACATATGCCCGCGCGTTCCCCCCAGCGACTGCTCCTCTCCGTCCGCCGGCTGCTGCACACCGATCCGTCCACCGTCGCCCACACCGAGGCGATGCCGGTGATCGACGAGCACACCGTCCCACGGGTCCTCGATCTGGCGACGCGCATCGGGGAGTCGATGTTCGCGGTCGGCGCCTCTGCGCACGAGGTCACGCTCGCGATCACCCGCGTCTGCGAGGCGTACGGCCTCAAGGGCGTCCAGGTCGACGTGACCTACAACTCGATCACGGTGTCCTTCCACCTCAGCGGGGAGGTCTGGCCGGAGACGCTCGTCCGCGTGGTCCGCGTCGCCGCCCCCGATCACGCGAAGCTGCAGCGCGTGCAGGCGCTCGTGGCCGACATCGACGGCGGCCTGGACCTGGAGGCCGCGCGCACCGCGTTCCGGGTCATCCGCCGCGTGCCGTTCCGCTATCAGCAGCCGGTGGTCATCGTCGCACGGGCGCTCCTCGCGGTCGGAGTGAGCATCATGCTCGGGGCCTCCCCGCTCATCGTGGCTCTCACGTTCGTCGCGGCGCTGGGGGCGGCGCTCACCCAGGCGGGCCTGGCCCGGCTGCGGGTACCGCTGTTCTTCAGCCAGATCGCGGGAGGCCTCGTCACCACGGTCGTCGCGGTCGCCGTCTCGGCGCTCGGCAGCGCGGGGATCGAACCGTTCGTCGGCATCCGCCCCTCGATCATCGTCGCCTCGGGAATCGTGCTCATGCTCGCGGGGCTCACGGTGGTGGGCGCCGCGCAGGACGCCATCGACGGCTTCGCGCTCACGGCCGGCGGCCGCATCCTCGACCTGACGATGCAGACGCTCGGGGTGGTCATCGGCATCCTCGTCGGCCTGGAGCTCGGCGGCGTGCTCGGCTTCACGATGGAGCTACCGGACGATCCCGCGCCCTTCGGCCCGCTGCTCAATCAGTTCGTCGGGGCCATCATCATCGCGGTCGCCGTGGCCGTGTTCAACGGCGCGGGCATCCGCATCATCCTCGTCAGCGCCCTGCTGAGCGCCGTCACCCTCGCCGGGTACGCCGGCACCATCGCCCTCCAGCTCCACCCGGCCGCGGCGAGCGCGGTCGGAGCGCTGCTGGCGAGCTTCGTCGGCATGCTCATCGCGCACAACCTGCACGTGCCCTCGGTCGCGGTGACGACCGCCGCGATCGTCCCGCTCGTGCCCGGTGTCGCGGTGTTCCAGGGTCTCCTCGAGGTCGTGCACGCAGCGGGTACCTCCACCGGGATGCTCACCGTCGGCGGATCGCTGATCGACGCCGCCGTGATCGGCATCGCGCTCGCCTCCGGCGCCTCCCTCGGCCTCTACCTCGGAACGCCGGTGCGAGCGACCCTCGCCGGCGTCGCGAAGACCAGGGCGCGCGTGCGCCGCTGACCCGACGGCGTCATCCCGCCGAGGAGTCGGCGGCGAGGTCGAGCACCCACACGTTGACCGTGAGCTCGGCCCCGCGGAACTGCTCCGTGAGGGCTCCCTGACGGGTGAAGCCGCCCCGCTGACACACCGCGTTCGACGCCGGGTTGTCGACCGCGGGGAACGCGAGCAACGAACGCCCGTCCCCTGCGCGATCGCGGAGGACATCGATGAGCAGCGCCAGAGCCCGGGCGGCCACTCGCCGACCCTGCGCAGCGGGCAGCACGAACCAGCCGGTCTCCCACGCGGGCTCGTCCTGCCACGCGATCCGCCACGCGCCGATGGAACCGAGAGGCCGCCCGGCGTCGTCGACGATCGCGAACATCAGGGCCTCGTCCTCCGCGACGAGGCGCAGATACCGCTCGTGACGCGCCTGCACCTCCGCCGCACTCTCCGGCCCGTTGAGGTGCACCGTCATCTCCGGGGCGTTCGCCGCCTGCAGGAGAGGGAGATCGGCGGCCGACCAGGGCCGGAGGCTCACGGTGTCCACGCTCGCAGCATGTCACGCCCCACCGACACCCGACACGACGATGCGCCCGCCGCGGACGGATCCACAGCGAGCGCATCGGTCGGGGGTCAGTGGCCGCCGAGGTCCTTGACCAGCTCGGCCTCGTCCTCCTTCGACAGCGAGGTCTGCACGACGGTGCCGTTGTACGGGGCCAGCGCCTCGGCGAACTTGTCCTCGGTGATCTTGAGCGCGTAGATGACGACGGCGGACTTGCCGGCCGTCACGGTGGCCTTCACGCGGTCGCGGAACTCAGCGTCGATGCCCGTCTTGTCGAGACCGGAGAACAGGGCCCCGAGGAGGCCGCCGAACACCAGGCCGGCGACCGGGATGAAGAACAGGATGCCGATCAGCGCACCGAACAGAGCGCCGGAGGCGACGCCGAGGCCGATCCTGCTCCCGGCGCCCGGGTACTCCACCTTCGTCTTGCCCTCGCCGTCCACCTTCACGAGCGCGAGGCCGGCGAGCTCGACGACGAGGTCGTCCTGCAGGGCCTGGACGCGGTTGTAGGCGCCTTCCGCGTCGCTCTCGGTGTCATAGGAGATGACGATCAGTTCAGCCATGGTTTCCTGCTTTCGGTTGCGATCGGAGATGCTCTCCACGCGCGCAGAGGCACCGGTCTTCGCCACCGACCCTAGGCGCGCCCCCGGCACACATGACAGAGCAGCCGTCGATGTTCACCCTGGTGACTCCGCAGCGGCGATGTCCGTGGCCTCGCCTACCGTCGCAGTCGTGCCCGAGTCCGTGCAGCAGTGGTGGGCGAGACGCCAGTTCTCGCGCGGACTCGACGTGCCCTACGCGGTCGGCACCTATCGGGCGGCGTGGGCGGCCTACCCCGAGCTCATCCGCCAGTACCACCCGGAGCTCAATCACGGCATCGCGCTCTCGCAGATCCCGTTGGCGGCCGATGTGCTGCTCTGCTGGGAGTGCGCCGTCGGTCACCTGTTCGCGGCGACGCCGACCGAGCAGCGTGAACGCCCGGGGCGGGTGCGACGGCGCTCGTCCTGGTGCCCCGAATGCACGGCACTCGCGCGTCCGCAGCCCGTGATCCTCGGGGAGGCGCGGGCGCTCCCCGCACGCCCGAAGAAGCGGGCGCCGGCGCTGTGCACGAAGACTCCCGCGCTGCCGACGGGCACCGCGTTCCTGAGCGCGTGCGCTCCGAAACCGGCCTCGGCCGCGGAGGGGAAGCTCCGGCAGGCGCTCACCGAACGGCTGCTGTTCCCCGACGACGTCAACGCGATCAAGGTCGCTCGGCCGTTCTTCCGGCATACGGAGGTATGGCCCGACATCCTGCTCCCGGAGCTGCGGATCGCGATCGAGTACGACACGGTCGGCCGGCACGGGCTCGAGCACGTCGGGAAGAGGGAGGAGGCCGATCGCCGGAAGGACCGCGCGGTACGCGGCGCCGGCTGGGAGGTGGTGCGCGTGCGGATGGGGAAGCTCGAACCACTCGGGCCGTTCGACCTCCCGCTCGCCTCCCTCGGCGCGAGCGGCATCGCCCGGCTGATCGACCGGCTCCGCGACATCCGCGGCACCCTCCTGGTCGACGCCTACTTACGCTGACGGCGCCGCCGGCTCTTCACGAAGCGGGCTGCTGCTCCTCCTGCCGCGACCGCGGAGAGCCGAGGGCGACTGTGGAGAGCAGGCCGACGGCGAGGAAGCCCGCCGCCGTCCACGCCGCATAGCGGGTGCCGTCGGAGAACGCACTCCGGGCCAGCTCGGCGAACGGCGCCGTCTCGGGATCCCGATCCAGTCCCGCGATGGCGGCGCCGGCACTGTCCACGACGGCGGACACCACCTGGTCGCGCTCTGCCGACGGTACGCCACGGTCGTCGAGCGCCGACCCGAGCGCAGCTGCGGTGCTCGTGAACAGGACGGTGCCGAGCACGGCCACGCCGAGCGCCGCACCGAGCTGGCGGGACGTCGACTGCGTGCCGGACGCGGCACCGCTGTCCGCCACCGGCACGTCGGCGAGCACCACGCCGGTGAGCTGCGCCGTCGCGAGCCCCACACCGAGCCCGTACACGAAGAGGAAGGGGACGAGGGGCACCCAGGATGCATCGGGGGCGATCACGAGCCCCACGCCGGCGACGCCGACGATCTCGGCGAGGAGCCCGACCCTGACCACCCAGACCGGGGCGATCCGTCCGCTCGCGGCACCGGCCACCCCGCTGGCGAGGAAGGATCCGCCCGCCAGGGCGAGCAGCAGCAGACCGGTCTGCAGCGCATCGAAGCCCAGAACGAACTGGAGCCAGAGCGGGAGGGCGAGGATGAGGCCGAACTCCCCGAGGGAGACCACGGCGGCGGCGATGTTCCCGTTGCGGAACGACGGGATCGCGAACAGGCGCAGCGCCAGCAGGGTGGAGCGTCCTCGTCGCTGGCGGTGCAGACCCCAGGCGATGAACGCGACGAGTCCGAGGATCGCGACGGCGAACGCGAGCGGGATCGGCGAGAGATCCCCCGGCCAGGTCCAGTCGCCGATCCGCGGGCGCTCGTCCACGAACCACCAGCCGTACGTGCGGCCCTCGATGAGCGCGAAGACGAGGCTGCCCATGGTCAGGACGGAGAGCACGGCCCCCACCACGTCGATCCGCTCCGCGCGCTCGCCGCGCGATTCAGCCACGGTCAGCAGGACACCGATGACGATCAGCAGGCCGAGCGGGATGTTGATGCCGAACGCCCAGCGCCAGGAGAAGGCCGTGGTCAGCCACCCGCCGAGCAGGGGCCCCACCGCGGCCATCCCACCGATGGTCGACCCCCAGACGGCGAACGCGATGCCGCGTTCCCGCCCGCGGAAGGTCGCGTTGATGATCGACAGGGTGGTCGGCAGGATCATCGCACCGCCGACACCCTGCACGAGCCGGGCGAGGATCAGGACACCCCCGCTCGGTGCGGTGGCGGCGAGGACGGAGGCGGCCGCGAACACGACGACACCGACGATCATGATGCGGCGCCGGCCGAAGCGGTCGGCGAGGCTGCCGAAGACGAGCAGCAGGGCGGCGAAGACGAGGGTGTACGACTCCTGCACCCACTGCACCTCGGTGGAGGTGATCCCCAGGTCGTCGACGATCGCCGGGATGGCGACGTTGACGATCGTCGAGTCGACGATGATGAGGCTGACGGCGATACTGATGAAGACCAGCCCCACCCAGCGCAGGCGTTGAGACCTTTCCATGTTTGCTAGCTTAGTTAGATACTCGAGCGGAAAGGCAGTTTTAGCCTCTCCCGCGCGTGAGTGCAACCCCCGTGCGTGACGGCGACGGGCAGGCGATGATGCCCGCATGAAACTCGTCTCCTACGCCGGCCAGCAACTCATCACCTCTGACGACGTCGCGGAGACGCTGCTCACCCTGGCCGCCGCCATCGCCAGGGAGGGCGAGTCCGAAGCCGTCGAGATCCCGATCCTCCTGGAGGGCGAGAAGGACTGGGCGGACCTCCTCGTCGGCGTCGGCAACGACGTGCTCGTCAGCCCCCATCACACCGGGGAACCCGATCCCGACTTCTCCGCCGAGGTCGACGAGCTGCAGGCCCACCGCCTGTTCCCGAAGCCGCGGGGCGACTCGTCGTCTCCCGGCGACATCGAGGTCCCCGCGCTTTCCGACTTCGACATGGGACACGGCCTCTGATCGCGCTCCACTGAGCGGCCCCTCCCTTCAGCGCGGCGCGGAGAGCCGCACGCCGTTTCGGAGCGCGATCTCGCGGTCGGCATCCGCGATCAGGGTCGCATCGTGCGTGACACAGAGGACGCCCGCCCCGCGATCCGCCTCCTCGCGCAGCACCGCCCGGATGCGACGGACCGATGCGACATCCAGGGCCGTCGTCGGTTCGTCTACGAGCAGGACGCCTGCTTGCCCCGCGAGCCCTTGAGCCAGGAGCACACGCTGCTGCTGGCCGCCGGACAGCGTCGCGAACGGCAGACGCTGCAGAGACGACACGGCGGTGCGCTCCATCGCCGCCGCCACCGCCGCACGCGCCTGCCGATCCCGCCGCCGGAAGGCCCCGAGCCGACGCCACGTCCCGACCGTCACGACGTCATGCGCGGTGAGCGGAAGGCCCGGAGGCACCGCGGCGCGCTGCGGTACGAAGGCGATCGGACCGGTCACGCTCCGCCGCCCCCTGGTCGGTGAGCGCACCCCGGCGGCCACCTCCAGGAGCGTCGACTTCCCCGCGCCGTTCGGACCCGTGACCACGACGAACTCGCCCGCCTCCACCTCCAGGGTGACGCCGCGCAGGGCCTCGCGGTCGCCGAGCCGGACGGAGACGTCGTCGAGACGCAGGGCGCCGTCTGCGGTGCGGAGGGTTCTCGTCATGACTCCAGTTTATGAATTTGATAATCATTCTCAACTACGAATAGGCTCGCGTTCCGTGACCCCCTCGCTCGCCGCCCTGCTCACCCCGTTCACGCTCGAGTTCTTCCAGCGCGGACTCCTCGGCGGCGCTCTCGTCGCGGTCCTCTGCGGGGTCGTCGGCACCTGGGTCGTCGTCCGAGGGATGGCCTTCCTCGGTGAGGCCCTGGCCCACGGGATGCTGCCCGGCGTCGCGCTGGCCACGGTGCTCGGGGCGCCCGTGCTCGTCGGCGGGGCGGTCAGCGCCGTCGCGATGAGCATCGGCATCGGCGCCCTGCAGCGACGCGCCCGGCTCTCCTACGACACGAGCATCGGACTGCTCTTCGTCGCGATGCTGGCCCTGGGGGTGATCATCATCTCCCACTCCGGGAGCTTCGCCACGGATGCGACGGCGATCCTCTTCGGCGACATCCTCGCGATCACCCGCCCCGACCTCCTCCTGCTCGCGGCGGCCGCGGTCGTGGGAGTGACGGTCGCCACCCTCTGCCATCGGCCGTTCGTCGCGCTCGCCCTCGACGCCCGCATCGCGACGGTGCTCGGGCTCCGCCCACGGTGGGCCCAGGCGGCCCTGGTCGGACTGGTGACCCTCGCGGTGGTGGCGTCGTACCAGGCGGTCGGCTCGCTGCTCGTCGTCGGTCTGCTCCTCGCCCCCGCGGTCGCCGCCGGACAGTGGACGTCGCGCCTGCCCACGCGGATGGCGCTCGCGTGCGCCTTCGGCGTGGCTGCCGTCCTCGCCGGTCTCCTCGCGTCCTGGTATGCGGCCACCGCCGCGGGAGCGTCCGTCGCCGCCGCCGCGATCGCCCTCGCCGGTCTGTCCTGGGCGGCGCGGGTCGCCGTGCGAACACCGCGGCCGATCGCCCCTCCGGCCCCTGTCTCCGCCTCCTGATTCGTCCCGAAAGGCTCATCGTGCACTCCCGCCTCTTTCCCCTCATCACCGTCGCGGCCCTGACTCTCCCCCTCGCGTCCTGCGCCGGGCCCGCGGCGCAGAGCCCCGCCACCTCCTCCTCCGCCGGAGACGGCCACGGCGCGATCGCCGGGGCGGAAGAGGTCGCCGAACCGCAGCTCGGACTCACGACCATCGACGCGCAGGGTCGGGTCACCCACCTCGACCTCCTGGACGAGAGCGTCACCGACATCGGCACGGTGGCCGCCCCGGAGGGCATGACGACCGACGGCCGGTACCTCTTCGCAGACACCGGCGACGGCGTCGAGGTCGTCGACAGCGGCGTCTGGACGTGGGACCACGTCGACCACTTCCACTACTACCGCGCCGATCCCGCCCTGCTCGGCGCGGTGGAGGGCGACGGCGCGGCGACGGTCGCGACGACGAACAGCTCGACCACCGGCGGCACCGGCATCTCCTTCTCCGGGTCCGGAGACGCCGTCCTCCTCGACACGGAGGCCCTGTCGAAGGGGGAGATCCGTGAGCTGTTCCGCATCGAGCGTTCCCCGCACGAGGGGCTGGTGGTGCCGGTCGGGTCGTTCGCGCTGGTGACCGAGGCCGACGGGGAGACGGGCGGAGTCGTCGTCGGCTACACGGCGGACGGCGAGCGCACCGGCCTCCGGGAAGACTGCGCCGCACCGACCGGCACGATCACGACCAGGGTCGGGGCGGTCATCGGCTGCGCCGACGGTGCCCTGCTCGCCCGTGTCGAGGCCGGGGCGCTCACCGTGGACCGCATCCCGTACCCGGACGGATCGCCGGACGGAGCCGTGTCCGCGTTCCACAACCGCGAGGGGCGCCCCACGGTCGCCGGCCTCGCCGGACCGACCGACATCCGGGTCCTCGACACCCGCGCGCAGGCCTGGACGGTGCTCACCGCCCCCATTCCCCTCGCGCAGGTCACCGCGGTCAGCGATGAGGACGACACCCTCCTCGCGCTGGCGCAGGACGGACGCGTGCTCGTGCTCAGCGCGCTCGACGGGACGGTGCGAGCGGAGACCACCCCGCTGGTGGCGGCATCGCTGGAGGCAGGAGAGGCTCCGGCCCTCATCGCCGATCAGCACCGCGCCTATCTGAGTGGCCCGGCGGAGCACCGGCTGTTCGAGATCGACTACGCCGACGACGCCCGCCTCGCGCGGACCTTCGATACCGCCGACGCCCCGGCGTTCGTCGCCGAGACGGGACGCTGACATGCGCCTCCTACGACCTCTCGCCGCCGTTCTCGTCGCGCTCGCCGCCGTCACTCTGACCGCCTGCGCCCCTCCCGCCGATGCGCGGCCGGTGGTCGTCGTCTCGACGAACATCCTGGGCGATGTGGTCGGCGAGCTCGTCGGCGATCAGGCTCGCGTCGTCACCCTCATGAAGCCGAACGCCGACCCGCACTCGTTCGAGATCTCGGCGCAGGAGGCCGCCACGCTGCGGGACGCCGACCTGCTCGTCTCCAACGGACTCGGGCTCGAGGAGGGCCTGCAGCAGCATCTCGACGCGGCCGTCGCGGCCGAGGTGCCGTCCTTCGTCGCGGGCGACGCGATCGAAGTCCTGGACTACCGCGACGGCGACGCTGCGGGAATGCCGGACTCCCACTTCTGGACCGATCCGGCGCGGATGATCGACGTCGTCGACGCCCTGGAGCCCGCCCTGGCCGCGCTCGACGGAGTCGACGCCGACATCCTCGCCGCCGACGTGGCCGATTATCGCGAGGAGCTGACGGCGCTCGACGCCGAGATGACGACCGCGTTCGCCACGATCCCGGAGGATCGCCGGGCGCTCGTGACGAACCACCATGTCTTCGGCTACCTCGCCGACCGCTTCGACTTCGAGGTCGTCGGCGCCGTCATCCCGGGCGGCACCACGCTCGCGGCCCCCTCGGCCTCCGACCTCGCCGATCTCGTGGGTGCCGTGGAGGAGACGGGTGTACCCGCCGTCTTCGCGGAGTCCTCCTCCCCCGACCGCCTCGTCCAGGCGCTCGCCGACGAGACCGACGTCCACGTCGAGGTGATCGAGCTGTTCACCGAGTCGCTCACCGCGGAAGACGGCGGCGCCCCGGACTACCTGACCATGATGCGCGTCAACACCGAGCGCATCGCCTCCGGTCTCACCCGCTGAGACCATCCCTCACAAGAAAGATGCACCGCATGAAGACACTCCCCCTGCGCCGGGCGCTGGTCGGGGCGGTCGCCCTCGGCGCCGCCGTGACGCTCGCCTCCTGCTCGACCACGGCCGGAGCCGGCTCCGCCGCGAGCGACGCCCCGGAATCGGACGCCGGCCCCAGGGTGGCCGTCTCGTATGAGGGCGGCATCCTCGTCCTCGACGGCGAGACCCTCGACACCGTCGCCGATTTCGACTCCGAGCCGTTCACCCGCCTGAATCCGGCCGGCGACGGTCGCCACGTCATGGTGACGATGAGTGAGGGCTTCCAGGTGCTCGACACCGGGGCCGGATCAGCCGACGAGGCGGTCCTGACCGACACGGTGTTCGAGGCCGACACCCCCGGCCACGTCGTCCGCCACGGTGGCAAGACCATCCTCTACGCCGACGGCACGAGCGACACCACGATCTTCGACACCGCCGACCTCGGCGACGGCGGTCTCCCGGAGGTGGAGACCGTCGACGGCGTCGAGGCACACCACGGCGTCTCGGTGCTGTTGGAGGACGGCACCTTCCTCACCACGGTGGGCGATGCGGACGGTCGCAGCGGCATCGTGGTGCGCGATGCGGACGGTACGGAGATCGCCTTGTCCGACCAGTGCCCCGGCGTCCACGGCGAAGGCACCGCGGCCGACGAGGTGGTCGTCTTCGGCTGCGAGGACGGCGCGCTGGTCTACAAGGACGGCGAGATCACCAAGCTCGCCGCTCCCGACCAGCCATACGGCCGCATGGGCAACGCGTACGTGAGCGAGACGAGCCCGATCATCGTCGGGGACTACAAGAACGACCCCGACGCCGAGGGCTACCTGCTGGGCGCGGTCACGCTCATCGACACCGCGGCGATGACGTCCGAGGTCGTGTCCCTGCCCGAGGGGGCGGAGTACACCTTCCGCGACGTCGCGCGCGGCCCGGGCGACCTGGCCTACATCCTCGGTGCCGACGGCGCCATCCACGTGCTCGACCCGGAGACCGGCGAGATCACCGACTCCTACCCGGTCATCGAGGCGTGGGAAGGGCCCGCCGAGTGGCAGGACCCGCACCCCGCCATCGTCGTCGCCGGCGATATCGCGTACGTGACCGAGCCGGCCGCCGACAGCGTGCACGCCGTCGACCTCACCACCGGCGAGGTGCTCGCGAGCACCGAACTGGAGGTCACGCCGAACGAGATCGCACCGGCCGCCGGCTGAGTCTCGGCACGGTGGGTCCGTCCTCTCCAGGGCGGACCCGCCGTGCGTGTGCGGAGAGGTCAGATCAGCGCGATCCGGGATGCCCGTGCCGCGTGCGCCGAAGCCGCCGCGCCGCGAGGAGTCCGGCACCGAGGAGGACGAGCAGACCACCGGCGCCTGCCGCCGCGGCCGCGCCCGGCGCGAGACCTGTCGTGGCCAGGCCGGAGGCCGCCCCGCCCTCCGCCCCGGGTTCGACATCCGTTCCCGGATCCGGGTTCTCGGGTTCGGGTTCCGGCTCGGGTTCGGGGTCGGGACCGGAGCCCGGATCGTAGACGTTCGTCACCGTGCACACGGTGTCGACCCCTGCGGTCACCTGGACGATGTCGCCTTCCAGCGCTCCCCCGATGCACTCCCAGCCGTCGCTGCGGTAGTCCGCGGTGGGCGCACCCGCGACCGCCCGCTCCGAGAGTCGGAACGCACCGGCCCCGAGCGGAGCCAGGGTCACCGCCGTCTCGCCGGACGCTCCCTCGATGCGCGGGCGCGGGAACTCCCCGCCGCCGATCGCACGCAGGGTCCAGTCCGTGGCGTCGGCGGGCCCGGTCGGGGCTCCCGGACCGTCTCCGACGACGGTCTTCCGGAGCGTCAGAGTGCCGCCGACGAAGGTGTTCGTGGCGGTGCAGATCGCGTCCTCCCCGAATCCCAGCGTCGCCGTGGTCCCGTCCCAGGTCGTGCCGGTGCAGGACCACTCGCCCTCATAGCCGCTCGGGCCGTCCTCGGAGAAGATGTACTCCCCCGGCGGAAGCTGCATGTCGGTGACGAACTCCGACCCGCTGGGGCCGGAGAGCGCCGCGTTGCCCGGGCCGCGGGCCTTCAACTCGAAGTCACCGGGCACCGCGCGTCCGCGCTCGCCGTTCACGACCTGCTTGACGAGAGTCAGGCTCGGGGTGATCGATGCGTTGGTGAGGATGCAGACGACATCGGCCGACGGAGGCACCTGGACCACGTCGCCGGTCACCGTCCCGCCCGAGCAGTTCCAGCCGAGCGGATCGTAGCCGGCGGGGCCGTCCCCCTCGCTCAGCGACCATGCGCCAGGGGCGACGGCCGCCTGCGTGACGGCGGGGGAATTGGCGGGCCCCGACACCGTGGCGGCACCGTCGGTCGCGGTCAGGGTCCACGCCGAGGGCAGCGCCGGCGTGCCGAAGGCGGAGGCGACCTGCTTGCGCAGCGTCAGGGTCGACTGGGTCCAACGGTTCGTGACGGTGCAGATCACGCTCTCCAGCGGCACGACCTCGACGGTGTCGCCGGTGCCGACGGGGGTGCCCTCGTCATCGACGCACGACCAGCCCTCGCTCACATAGGAGCCCGCCGCCGGGGCGGTGCTCGCCTCCGACAGGGTGAAGACCCCCGGAGCCACCGTCGCGAAACTGACCTTGCCAGAGCCGGAGACGCCGCTGATGACGGTGTCGGCCGATGTCGCGGTGAGCTCCCAGTCCTGCGCGGTGAGGGGACCGCCGCCCGCGTTCACGACGTTCTTCACGAGGGTGAGCTGGCCGACCTCGAGGGTGTTCGTGACCGTGCACGTGACATCCGCCCCCGCCACGACGGTCACGGTGTCGGTCGCCAGGGCGCCGCCCGTGCACGACCACGGCCCGGCCGCGTACCCGGCGGGTCCGTCCGCCTCGGCGAGCGCGTAGTCGCCGACCGGCACCGGGACGCGGGTGACCGCAGCGGATCCGGAGGCCCCGGTCACCGTCTCCGGTCCCGCCGCCGTCAGGGTCCAGTCGGACGGCGGCTGGTCGCTGCCCACCACGTTCTTGACGAGGGTGAGCCAACCGCCCGCGAAGGTGTTGGTGATGCGGCAGGTGATGTCGGAGCTCTCCCGCACGTAGAGAAGCGCCCCATCGATCCCGCCGTCGCCCGTGGCGTCGACGCAGGTCCACGCACCGCCGCTGTACCCGGCAGGACCGCTCTCGGCGAGCGTGTAGGCGCCGGGGTCGACGGAGGCGTGGTCGACCGCGTCCGAGCCGGAAGGACCGGAGATCCGCTCGGGTCCGCTCGCGCTCAGGACGAAGTCCGACGGGGCGGCCAGCGGATATCCGGTCGCCGCCGGGTCGACGACCTCCTTGACGAGCGTCAGGTGGGGCAGGTCTCCGGTGTTCGTGATCTGGCAGGTCACCGCCCCGCCGAGGGTCATCTCGAACTGATCACCGGCCACGGGAACGGCGGTGACCGCGCCGGTCGTCAGATCCCGCCGCTCGCAGGTCCAGGGCCCCGGCACATAGCTCGCCGGTCCGCCCGATTCGCTCAACGTGTAGGTGCCGATCCGCGCCGGCTGGTTCTGCACCGCGGCCGAGCCGCCCGCCCCCTCGATAGTCGAGGGCCCCTGCGCCCGCAGGGTCCACTCCGACGGGGCCGCGCCCCCGCCCTGCACGTTCTTGACGAGCGTGAGGCTGCTCCGGATCGCGTTGTTCTGCACCGTGCACGTCATCGACTGGTCCGCGGTGATGGTGATCGTGCGCTCGGGCTGCGTCGTCACATCGCCGTCGCAGTTCCAGGAGAAGAAGGCGTACCCGGCCACGCCGCCGGTCTCGAAGATGCGGTAGGTGCCGGGCGGGATGAGGCGCGACTGCATGCCGTTGAGGCCGTCCCCGGTGAAGGTCTCCCCCGTGGCCACGTTGACCGCGTGCATCGTCCACAGGGTGCGGTCTCCGAGACTGGCGCCGGTGTCGAGGTTCTCGATCGCCTTGAAGAGCGAGAGCCGAGCAGCGGGCTCGGCGGCGACGGCGGGAAGAGCACCACCGAGGCCGACCACGGCGGCCAGCAGCACGCCCAGAACTCCGAATCGGACTTTTCTCATCGAACGGCCCCCGCCCCGGGTGCGGATCCCCACCCGTCACCTCACCGTAGGTGCGGGGACCGCGGCAGGGCAAGGGTCGTCCGTGGATGGGGACGAGTGGGCTACGGTCGCCTCATGTCTGAGCCGTTCTTCACCATCGGGCACTCCACCCGCACGATCGACGAGTTCCTCGGGCTCGTGCAGGAGAGCCGCGTGGAGAGTGTCGTCGACGTGCGGCGTCTCCCCGGCTCGAAGCGGTACCCGCAGTTCGACCAGGACGCGCTGGCTTCTTCCTTGCAGGACGCGGGGATCGCCTACCGTCGCGAAGAGGCGCTGACGGGTAGACGCCCGGTGAGCAGGGACGTGCCCTTCGAGACCAACGCGTGGTGGCAGAACCGCAGCTTCCACAACTACGCCGATCACGCCCTGTCCGCGGATTTCGGACGCGCCCTCGATGAGCTCCGCGCCGAGGGTCGCGCGCGGCGCGTCACGGTCATGTGCTCGGAGAGCGTGTGGTGGCGATGCCATCGACGGATCATCGCCGACCACCTCCTCGCGCGGGACGAGGTCGTCCGCCATATCCTCGGTCCGGGGCACGTCGATAGGGCAGAGCTCAGCGGCGGCGCCGTCGTCCGCGCGGACGCGGTGGTCACGTACCCGGCCGCATGACCCTCCGCCGGCACAGCATCCCCCTCGTCTCGGGTTCGCGCAACCCCCGTGCCGGAACACCTCCTCTCCTCATAGGACTGGATCGCGGGAGCAGCGCTCGCGCCGACGCGAGGAGGAACCATGTCGAAGGCACCCACAGCACGAAGCGGATCCGCGTTCGCTCCACCGCCCGAGCACGACGAGAAGCCGGACAGCCCGACGGATCTGCAGAAACGGTCGTGGAAGTACGTCCTCGTCAAGAGCGTCCGGGAGTTCTCCGCCGACCAGTGCTTGGACGGCGCGGCGGCCCTCACGTACTACGCGGTGCTCTCGATCTTCCCCGCCATGATCGCCGTCTTCTCGCTGCTCGGCGTGTTCGGCCAGGGCGGGGCCGCCGCCGACGCGGTGCTGGGCATCATCGGCGACGTGGCACCGCCGGAGACCGCGAAAGCCCTCCGCGGGCCCATCGAGCAGATCTCCCAGGCGCCAGGCGCCGGAATCGCGCTCGTGTTCGGAATCCTCCTCGCTCTCTGGTCGGCGTCGGGGTATGTCGGAGCGTTCAGCCGAGTGATGAACCGCATCTACGAGATCGAGGAGGGGCGGCCGTTCTGGAAGCTGCGTCCCATGCAGCTGCTCGTCACGCTCATCACCGTCGTCTCGCTGACGATCGTCGCCATCGTGCTCGTGCTCTCCGGGGATGTGGTGTCGGCGCTGGGCGACGCGATCGGCGCAGGCGAGGGCGTGCAGCTCGCGTGGAACATCGCCAAGTGGCCCCTGCTGCTGTTCGTCGTCGTGTTCCTCGTGGCGATGCTGTACTACGCGACCCCGAATGCCAAGCAGCCGAAGTTCCGGTGGATCAGCATGGGCGCCCTCGTGGCGATCGTGGTGCTGGCCGTCGCCACTCTCGGCTTCGTGCTCTACGTCACCACCTTCTCCAACTACGAGCGCACCTACGGATCGATGGCGGGCGTCATCGTGTTCCTGCTCTGGCTGTGGATCGCGAACCTCGCCCTCCTGTTCGGCGCCGAGTTCGACGCCGAGCTGGAGCGCGGCCGTCAGCTCCAGGCCGGGATCGCCGCCGAACGCGACATCCAGCTTCCCGCGCGCGACACCCGCCAGAGCGACAAGCGTGCGGAGAAGGAGCGGAAGGACATCGAGGAGGGACGGCGCATCCGCATCGAGAACGACGATGACGCGCCGGAGCCGGAAGACCGGGCGACGAGAGGACGATGACCCGGTCGGGCTATGGTGAGAGCCATGCCCTTCGCGTCGCCTGTGCGGCGCGTTTTTCCTACCCCAGAGGAGCGAACGAAGCGATGTTCAGTCCTGGTCGTCGCGCGCCGATGCGCAGGATGAGCACCGGAAGACCACACCGCCGCGCGGTCGGGGTCGTCGGAGGATGGCTCGGGATCGCCGCAATGCTCGCCGGCTGCACGGCCATCCCCGCCGACGTCGACGGCACCCTCGACGAGGCCCGCGACGGCGAGATCCGGGTCGGGATCACCCACAACCCGCCGTGGACGGACACGACCGATCCCTCGGACCCGGCCGGGGTCGAAGTGCGCCTCGTGGAGGACTTCGCCGAGACGCTGGACGCGACCGTCGTCTGGACGGTCGACAGTGAGGCGAACCTCGCCGAACGGCTGCACGACCACGCCCTCGACCTGGCCGTCGGCGGGTTCACCGATGACACCCCCTGGGTCGACAAGGCGGCGATGACCGTCCCGTTCGACGATGCGACGACCGCGGGCGAGACGAAGAAGCACGTCATGCTCACCGTTCTGGGGGAGAACCGGTTCCTCACGACCCTCGAGACCTTCCTGCTCGAACGAGGAGGCGCCCGATGAGGAGCCATCCCGCCCTTCCGCCCGCGCAGCGGGACACGCTTCGCCGGGCGATCCGCTTCGAGTGGTACACGCTCGCGTTCCTCGCCGTGGCGATCACCGGCGTCTACCTCGTGATGGGCAACTCCCAGGCGATGAAGGCCGCCTGGATCGAAGACCTGCTCTCCCTCGCGCCGCCGATCGCCTTCCTCCTGGCGGTCCGCATCATCGCGAAGCCGGCGACCGCGAAGTACCCGTACGGGTTCTTCCGCTCGGTCGGCGTGGCCCACCTCGTGGCCGGCGTCGCCCTGTTCACCATGGGCGCGTTCCTCCTGGTCGATTCCGTCATCGGACTGGTGAGCGGCGACCGGCCGCCGATCGGCTCGGTCCAGGTGTTCGGCCACGTGATCTGGTCGGGCTGGCTGATGATGGGCATGATGGCGTTGACCATCCCGCTGCCGATCTACTTCGGCCGCGTGAAGATGCGCCTGGCCAAGGATCTGCACAACAAGGTCCTCTACGCCGACGCCGACATGAACAAGGCCGACTGGATGACGGCAGCGGGATCGATCGTCGGGGTCGGCGGGATCGGGCTCGGGCTGTGGTGGGCGGACGCGGCCGCGGCGACGTTCATCGCGGGGAGCATCCTCTGGGACGGGTGGCGCAACACCCGCGCCGCGATCACCGACCTCATGGACACCAGGGCCACGACCTTCGACGACGAGAAGCCGCACCCCGACTCCCATGCCGTGCTCGACCACCTGCGTTCCCTGCCCTGGGTGCGCGACGTCGCCGTGCGGACGCGGGATCAGGGACAGTTCTTCCACGTCGAAGCGTTCGTCGTCCCCGTCGACGATGCCCTGCCCTCCCTCGCCGAGCTCGACCGTGTCCGGCAGCAGTGCCAGGGCCTGGATTGGAAGCTCGTCGATGTCGTCCTCGTGCTGGTCCCGGAGCTCGCCGACCATCTCACGCGACGGGAGGACGACGACGAGGACGCCGCATCCTCAGCGGAGCGCCGTCCGTCGCCGCACCCGTAGCAGAGCACCCGCGAGCAGGAGACCCAGCCCGGCCACCGTCAGCGCACCCGTCATGGACGTCGGCCCGGAGGCCGCGAGCCCTTCGCCCTCACCGCCGTTGTCACCGCCCTCGCCGCCGCCGCCGTTGCTCGGCGTCTCGACGGGGTCGTACGTGTTGGTCACGGTCACGACGACGGGCTCCGTCGCGGCCGCGTCGACCGTCACCGTCTCCGGTTCGATGGTCTGCGCGGCCAGCGTGACCGCATCGTTGGCGCCGTCCGCGGACTCGCTGACCGTACACGTCGCCCCGTCCGGCAGACCGGTGAAGACGACGGGATCCGCGCTCGTGGCGCCCGCGGGGATCGTGGCGGAGACGACGACGCCTTCAGCCGGGGCGGGTGTGCACGCGAGGTCGATGGTGATGGCGCCCTGCAGTCCCGCGCCGTCTCCGGTGATGATCTTCTGCACGCTGATCTCCCCGGACGCATACGGGGTCGCGCGGACGCCGGTCCGAACCGGGAGCGTCGTGGTCTGTGCCAGGACGAGCTTCTGCGCCGCAGGCCTGTCCGACGACTCCGTGTCGTAGAGGTAGACCGTGCCCTGGGTGAGCGAGACCTGCGCGGTGATCCGGAACCCGTTCACCGGCGCGGCCGGCCCGGTCCACCGCGCCCAGAGCTGCGTGCCGGAAGCGACCGCGCTACCGACGGGAACAGGTTGGGTTCCCGCCTGATCCAGGAAGACCTCCACGCCCACGGCCGCGTCGAGCGTGCCGCTGGTGGTGCCGGAGACCGTGAAGGGTCCCACGATCGATCCGTCCTCCGGCACCGTGGTGGTGTCGGGGTCGATCGCGAGCGTCGGCAGAGCCGGCTCCGGGAGGCCGCCGCTGTCGAGCGCGGCCTGGACGACGGCGGCCGTCGCATTCCGGATGGTCGCGTTGGTCCCCGTCGCCAGCACGAAGCCGTCGCTGAAGTACCAGATCGCGCTCTGCACCGCGGCGACCTGCTGCGAGAGCGGGAGGCCGGAGAGCGGGTTCGCGGTGTTGAAGGGGAAGTAGTTGTTGAGGATGTAGTTGATGTAATCGAGGTTGGGCACATTCGATGCGTCCCACTCCCCGATGTTGTAGCCCGCGCCGATGCCGGTCTCCGTGCTGAAGTCGATGCAGTAGGCCGAGGCGGTCGCTCCGGAGACGGGGTCGGCGATGGTGATGAGCTGCGGGCTCACGGCCTCCACCGAGGCGCCGGTCGCCGGGTACGCGCCGGGAGTAGGCGCCAGGGTCGTGAGCTCCCCCGTCACATTCGTCGGGTACTGCGAGCCGGTGATCGTGACCTGCGTGAAGAAGCCCGCCCGGGGCAGCACGGGGTCGGGATCCCACAGTGCGGACGCCGGCGTCGCACCGAAGAGCACCATCGCCGCCGCGATGGCCGTCGCCAGAAGTGCCCCTGCTGTCCGCGTGCGCGCGCGCGTGGTCTCCGTGTGCATGGTGTCCCTCGATCTCGCCGATGATCCGAGTGACGGGTTCTCCGACTGCGACAGCCCGCCGTTGCCCACCGACGATAAGCCTGCGGGCCGCACGATCACAGGGGCGGGGCTGATGATCACCCGGGTGAGTCGAACCGCGTCGGTGCGGCGGCAGATCGCTCTCACAGCGGAGCGCCCGCCGGGGGAGGGAGTTGGGTGGCAGGCGCTCCGTCGGCCGCAGCGTGACCGTCGAGGCCCCCCAAGCCGGCCCGTGCAGCACGTTCAGGATGAACCATGCGCACGGTCCGCGCAACGGGTGTGTCCGTCAGTGTCCGTGCGCGAGCTGCTGCACGAGCACGACGACGCCGCCGAGCCCGACGAGGATGCCCAGTGCGATGAGCTGCTGCCACCACCGCACCCCGGTCCGGCGGACGGCGACGTACCCGATGAGCCCGAGGATCGCGACGTAGACGATCGACGCGACGGTGAGAGCCGTCCGCAGCTCGATCCACCCCAGCACGGCTGCGAGGAGGACGAGCAGCGGCACCGCCGCCGAGCCGAGCGCCGTGCCGGTGAGCCCCAGGACCTCGCGCAGGTCCGCTCCCCGGGGGAAGCTGCCATGCGTCGCGAGGTGCGCGACCAGATCGGCGGCGAAGCCCGCCAGCGCGATCGCGACGATGCCGATGAGCAGGGTCACGGTGGCCTGCAGGGCGCTGGTGTGCTCGACATTGGAGTTCTGCACGAGCACGATGGCGAGGCCCGTGAACGTCGCGTACACCCGCTCCTTGATCGCGGCGCGGTCGTGCTCGGGCCGAGCGGCATCGGAGTCCGGCGTGCTCATGGGCGGGATGCTATCAAGACCCGCCCGCCGACCGAAGCAGGGGACCGTCCGGACCGCCGAGCTCCTCGCGTCGACATGGTAGCCGGATCCCGGTTTTAGGTGGCGCCCGTTCGCCGACGTGCGGCTCGAGTCACCTCACCCTGAGGACGACGCGAGTCTGCGCTTCGACATCGATCGGCGCCCACTCCCCGGGGCGGAGACGTATCCCTCGGTGCGCGCGCTGCGCCGACCCTCGTATCGCCTCACGCAGGGGTGAGTCCCTCATGCGCGCTCGGTGCCCGCGTCAGTCCAGACGCTCCGAGAGCTCGGCAGTGATCCCCCCGACCTGAGTGCGCGCCTCGGCCAGACGCGCGACGTCCTCCGTGAGGGACGTCAACATCGGCGTGGTGGCCCCGTGCCTGCGGGCGAGCTGCAGATTCGCGCGCAGGTTCAGAGAGGCCCCCGACAGCCCGCCGCGCAGAGCCTCTGTCGCGACGGCGAGATCCACCGCCAGGTACGGGTTGCCGTCGTCCGAGAGCGTGCGCGCTTCCGGGAGCAGGGCGAGGCCGAGGCGCCCGAGCCGCGCGACCGACTGCGCCGCGTCGACGGCCGCTGCACGGACGCGCTCCTCCCGCGCCCCGTCGTCCGCCGACAGAGCGAGCGCGGCGCCGAGATCCGCCGACACCGGTCCGTCCGCTTCGACCGCCCGCAGGATTTCGGCACGAAGGCGCACGAGGCGGTCGGCGCTCTCGACGGCGGCGGGCTCATCAGGGGTGTATGCGGCCACCATGGACATCAGGGCGGCGCTCAGGCCGAGCATCACTCCCGACGCCGCTCCTCCGCCCGGCGATCCGGTGGGCTGGCTCAGGGCATCGAGCCAGCCATCCATCGGCCGTGATGTCGGGACGTCTGCGGAATCCGTCATGCCGGTCAGACTATCGGCGCGCAGGGTGCGCCTCGTCCTCTCTCTACGATGGAGCCGTGCACCTCGTCGACACCCTGGCCCTCGTCGGTGAGGTGCTGTCCTGGATCGGCCTCGGCGTCGGAATCCCGTTCCTCATCGTGGCCCTGCTGATCCGGCTCGTCGAGGGGCAGTGGGTCCCCGTCGAGGTCGCCGTGATCGATCGGGACGGTCGGCTCACCGCCCGCTGGTTCGCGGGCGGCGACTTCCACGAGAGACCGCTGCGCCGCGGCGAGCCCACGGCCGCCACCGTTGGATGGCTCGACGGGTTCCACAGCTCGAACGACCCGGCTCGCATCCGGATCGGTGAGCCGCCTCATCTGCGCCGGGTCCTGCGGACTGTCGGGATCGTCTTCGCCGCGGTCGGCGCCGTCGGCCTGATCGTGTCGTTCCTCCCGCTCGTCCTCTGACTCGACACGCGGGGCGTCACGCCCTCGACGGGCGCTCCGAAGGACCTCGACCGAACGAGTCCAGCGCCGCGCGGTACGCGGCGGCGTCACTCCGCACCTCATCGGTGACCAGGAGCGCGTGCGGTCCGATCTGCCTGACGTACGTCCCCCGGCAGGGCAGCGTCACCACCCTTCCGAGGCCGCGCCGCCAGGCATCGGCCAGGGTGGCGACGTCACGGCGTTCGGGGCTGTCCGCGAGCGTCGTGAGGTGCGTCGCGAGATGTGCCTCGGAACCGCGCCGCTCCCACGCGCGGTAGGCCGCATCATCGGACACCTCCACCCCGAACGCGTCCCGCGCTGTGGGCCCGACGATCCGAGTGAGCACCGCCTCCCGCTCATCAGGACTCAGCGTCGTGGCGAAGGCGCGGTCGACCAGCGCCTGGTCCGGGTCGGTCGCGGCGTGCGCGACGGCGTCGGCCCAGATCCGGGGCCACACCTCCGTCCAGCGCGCACGGGTCTCCTCGTCCACACGCCGCGCGGCCGCCACCGGTCGATCGACCAGCGGCGGCGGGAGCGCGTCATCGGTGGGATCCAGCCCGTGCGCCTCGCGGATCCAGAGGAGCTCCAGCAGCGTGTGCGGTCGGTCCTCGACGGTGAGGGTCATGTCGTGCGGCCACGGGTTCCCGGGCATCGGTCGCGCCGAACGCATGCTCAGGCGATCGCGTCGTCGTCCCGCGGGCGCGGCACCGTCGCGCCGTGCGCGGGGATGAGCCCGAAGTCCGTCAGCAGCTCTCCCATCTGCGTGTTGTCGAGCTTGTCGAGGAGGCGACCCTGGAGGAAGTTCGGGCCGGGGAGGTGGACGGTCTCGCCGTCGCGCAGCCGCGCGGTGGCCTTGAGGAGGTAGCGGATGTCGTAGGTCGAGTTGAAGACCTCCGGCACGCCGCGTTCCACGTCGAGCAACTGATACGTGGCCTCCATCGCGGTGCGCACGGAGTACTCGGTGGTGAAGATCGTGTCGCGCGTCGTCTCGGCGAACTGTCCGAGGAAGGCGAAGTTGACGCTTCCCTCCGGGACCACCTGCGGACGGTCGCCGGCCCGGCGCGGCATGAAGAAGGAGGTCACGTACGGCATCATCACCGGGACCGTCTTGGCCGCCGACGCGGCGAGTTCGGCGATGTCCTCCACCGGCACACCGAGGTGGTAGAGCCACTCCTGCGCGATCTCCTCGCCCGTGCACTCCTGCATCGGCTTCTTGACGTAGTCGCCCGGCGTCTCGACGAAGAGTCCGTACACCCAGACCACGATCTCGTTCGGCTTCTGCGCCTTGAAGTGCGGCTGCCGGTTCACCGTCCAGCTCATCAGCCAGGCCGAGTCCTTGGCGGTGACGATCCCGCCGGTGACGACCTTGCCGCTGAACGGGTCGCGCTTGCAGATCCTCTCGATGTACTTCGGGATGCGCTCGTCGACGGTGGTGACCGTGGCGGATTCCCACTTCGTCTTGTCGATGTCGCTGCAGAACACCTCCGGTCGCCCGAACGCCGGCGACTTCGCGGCGATCCGCTTCCAGAGGTCCCAGGCGGGCGCCGGGCCGGTCTTCAGCTCCGGAGCGGTGTGCTGGTCGCCGTTGCCGGAGTTCTCCGTCAGCGACCCGATCGTCGCCAGACACAGGTCGTCCGGTCCGAGGTCGACGCCGCCGGGCTCGCCGCCGGCGACCCAGTCGATGCGCGTCGCCTGGATGCGACCGTCCTCGATGTCGAACTGGATGTCGGTCACGGTGTGATGGAACCGGAACTGCACGCCGTGGTCGTCGAGGAATTTCCGCATCGGCAGCACGAGCGACTCGTACTGGTTGTACTTCGTGAACTTCAACGCGGAGAGGTCGGGCAGCCCGCCGATGTGGTGCATGAAGCGGTGCAGATACAGCTTCATCTCCAGCGCCGAGTGCCACTCCTCGAACGCGAACATGGTCCGCCAGTACAACCAGAAGTTGCTGCCGAGGAAGTCGTCGCCGAACACCTCGTCGATCCGCTTGCCCTCCATCTCCTCGCGGGTGGCGAGGATGACGGCGACGATCTCCTTCTGCGCCTTCTCCGAGAGGGTGAAGAGCTTGTCCGTATGCGCGTCCTGCCCCTGCTTCTCGGTCACCCGGCACAGGGAGACGTTGGGGTCGTCCTTGTTGAGCCAGTAGAACTCGTCGAGCACGCTGGCACCCTCGATCTCCAACGACGGGATGGAGCGGAACATGTCCCACAGGCACTCCATGTGGTCTTCCAGCTCCCGGCCGCCGCGGATGACGAACCCCTTCTCGGGGTACTTGATCCCGTCCAGCGCGCCGCCGGGCAGCCCGAGCTCCTCGAGGATCGTGATCCGCTCCCCCGCGACCTGCCCGTCGCGGATCATGAAGATCGCGGCCGCCATCGCGGCGAGACCGCCGCCGACCAGCCAGACCGTCTTGTCGTCGGCCCCCTCCGGCTTCCGGGGTCGTGCGAATGCTTCGTAGTTCCCATTGCTGCGGTACATCTGTCCCACCCTCCGATTGGTTCGACACCGATGCGCACAGTCCAGCCGAAACCGATGCGGAAAGGAAGGGCTTCCTGTGCGACCGCTCGGAGCTCGCCGTCGCTGAGATCGCGTGATCGCTAGGATCGCCCCGTGACCCAGATCTCTCCGTTGCCCCGTCGCCGAGCCTTCGGATGCGGAGTCGCCTCCGCCGTCGTGGCGATCGTCGGGATCCTGCCGACCGCGATCGTCTTCGTCCTGGCGGGGACGGCGGACCCGAACTACGGATGGCTGGTGTTCCTCACGCTGCCGCTCGCGGTCCTCTTCGGCGGCATCGCCCTCCTCCTCGGCGTGATCGGGCTCGTCTTCGCCCGCGCCGACGGCGGAGGGTATGCGTGGCCGGTCGTCGGAGCCGTGCTCGGCGTCCTGGCGCTCCTTCCCGCCGCCGCGTTCCTGTGGGGCGGCTGATCTCGTGCGCCGGAACCCGCCCGCCAACAGACTGGTGCTCGCGATAGCTGCTGCACTGGCGGCGTTCTTCGTCTGGGGGGCGCTCGTGCGTCCCCTGTTGGACGGCGAGCCGCCCGTCGCGACCTCGCTCGTGTTCGGCGCGGGGGTTGCACTCGCCGGTCTGATCATCTGGATCGTGCTCGGACGCATCCGACGACTGCAGCACGCCCAGCGGCGAGCGCTGCGGGAGCGTGAGCCGCAGGCACGGATCTTCGGCTCCTACGCCCTCAACGGCGTGGCCGCGTACCTCTCGCGCACGATTCCCCTTCTCGGACTCGGCGCCGCACCGCGCGGCCTGCTCACGGCGAGCCCCACCGGGGTCATCGAGCCCTCGGGCTTTCGGTTGATCCGCGGCGGAGCGCGTCTCCTCACGGCCTACAGCGTTCCCCGGGACCGGATCCAGGGCGTGACGAGGGGCGGCATCCAGGAGGGCGCCTTCCTCTATCCGACCCTGGTGATCGTGGTCTCGCAGGAAGCGGGACAGGTCGCGATCCCGGTGCCGGTGACCAGGGACGACGCGCCGCTTCGCCGAGAGTCACCGGACGGCATGGATCGCCTCATCTCCGATGCGGCACGGATCTGGGGCGTCCCCGTGCTCGGGGACGGCGGCTGATGCGAGCGACGCCGCGACCGGAATCGACGCGCGGGCGCGGGTGACTGATGCGTACATCGACAGCGTGGTGGTTGATCGCAGCGATGACCGCCGTCTCGCTCATCGCCCTCGGCCTCGTCATGACCTACCGTTTCGCGACACCGCTCGTCGATCCTGCCCCGCCGACGCCGGACTACGGGGTCCAGGCGCTCGTCGCCGGCGTGACGATGGCGGCAGCGGCGGCGAGTGGCCTCGGCGCGGGCGTGTACGCGACGAAACGCGAGGTCGCCCGAGGTCGAATCGTCGGCTGGACCGCCGCCGCGATGCTCGCGGGCACCGTTCTGGGAGCGGTTCTGGCCTTCGTGCTGAGCGCACGCTGAGGTCTACCCGATAGCCGCCGGAGGGAAGAGGCCCGCGACCCGTGTCATTGCGATGATCTCCGACCTTCCATGAAGGAGGGGAAGTCGGAAGCACCGAGGCCGTCCGGCGCAAAAAACGACTGAACAAAACTCCGGGCCGCTCGTTCCAGCTGCTCGGCTGTGAGGTTGCTACCCCCGAGCGAGAAACCGCACGTACCGTCTTCGGGCCCGTTGGTCCACGTGAAATGGTAGGCGTGCACCCCATCTGAAGGTCCTGATTCGCGTACGTCGAACATCTCCCCGCTGACATCCAGAACCGTGTTCACATCCGCCAGGCTGCTGCGCAGCACAGCGCCACAGAATAGTCTTGCGAATCGCGGCGAGCGCGACCGCGATGACGGTCGTCATCTCTCCTGCGAAGGAGGCCGGCCTATGTCTTGCTCGGTCTGCGGCGGATGGATCTTCCGGGGGCGATGGGTATGCTCACGCCATGGAACCCGCCCCGATAGCCGACCACGGTCCGCAGGAGAAGGGTGCGACCCGGCGCCGCAGGATCCGGGTCGGCCTGATCGTCGCCGCAGCTCTCCTCATCGTGTTCTACCTCGCACGGCTGGGCTGGCTGTTCATGATGGCCGACGAGGGCGACACTCCTCCCCTATCAGCCGTGCCCCTCCCTGCCGGAGCGCAGGTGGTCGGCCAGAGCGAAGGCTGCGGAAGCGGTGGCTGCGCGGTGACGTTCACGGTTCGCCCGCCCGACGGTATGACCCCGGAACAGCTCGCCGCGGAGATAGGGGCGACGCCGCAACTGTCGGTGCCTGGGAACCTGTGGGATCCACGCACCGTGTGGGTCTCGGCGCGGCCGTCAGCGGGCACCTTGAAGCTCGTCGCCGACTACACATCGGGCGAGTACGTGCCGTAGGCCGACCGTTCAGCCTGAGCGCTGACAGCGGACGACCGGACCGCGATCGTCAGACTCACGATGGGCCACCCGACGGCGACTCCGGCCAGCCCGAGGAGCGGGTCGGCCGGAGTCGGACGCATTGCTCTGCTTGCGTCCCCCCGCACAGGACTCAGAAGTCCCAGTCGTCGTCTTCCGTGGCCTCGGCCTTGCCGATGACGTAGGACGAGCCCGACCCACTGAAGAAGTCGTGGTTCTCGTCCGCGTTCGGGGAGAGCGCCGACAGGATCGCCGGGTTCACGTTCGTGACGCTGGAGGGGAACATCGCCTCGTAGCCCAGGTTCATGAGGGCCTTGTTGGCGTTGTAGTGCAGGAACTTCTTGACGTCCTCGGTCAGCCCGACGCCGTCGTAGAGGTCCTGCGTGTACTGCACCTCGTTGTCGTAGAGCTCGTAGAGCAGCGAGAACGTGTAGTCCTTGAGCTCGTCCTTGCGCGCCTGGTCGGCCGTCTCGAGTCCGCGCTGGAACTTGTAGCCGATGTAGTACCCGTGCACGGCCTCGTCGCGGATGATGAGGCGGATGAGGTCGGCCGTGTTCGTCAGCTTCGCCTTCGACGACCAGTAGATCGGCAGGTAGAAGCCCGAGTAGAACAGGAACGACTCCAGCAGCGTCGAGGCGACCTTGCGCTTGAGCGGGTCGTCTCCCTGGTAGTAGTCCATGATGATCTGCGCCTTCTTCTGCAGGTTCGCATTCTCCGTGGACCAGCGGAACGCCTCGTCGATCTCCTTCGTCGACGCGAGCGTCGAGAAGATCGAGGAGTAGCTCTTCGCGTGCACCGACTCCATGAACGCGATGTTCGTGTAGACGGCCTCCTCGTGAGGCGTGATCGCGTCGGGGATCAGCGACACCGCGCCGACGGTGCCCTGGATCGTGTCCAGGAGCGTGAGCCCGGTGAACACCCGCATGGTGAGCAGCTGCTCGTCGGGGGTGAGCGTGTTCCACGACTGCACGTCGTTCGACAGCGGCACCTTCTCCGGCAGCCAGAAGTTGTTCACCAGACGGTTCCAGACCTCGAGGTCCTTGTCGTCCTGGATGCGGTTCCAGTTGATCGCCTGCACGCTGGAGACCAGCTTGAGCGGAGAGTGAGGAGTCATTCTTGTCCTAGTTCCTGGGTCACTGAGCCTGTCGAAGTGTCAGAGCATGCACGAGACGCACTCGGTCATGTCGGTGCCCTCGAGCGCCAGCTGACGCAGACGGATGTAGTAGATCGTCTTGATGCCCTTGCGCCATGCGTAGATCTGGGCCTTGTTGATGTCACGCGTGGTGGCGGTGTCCTTGAAGAACAGCGTCAGCGACAGACCCTGGTCGACGTGCTGCGTGGCCGCGGCGTACGTGTCGATGACCTTCTCGTAGCCGATCTCGTACGCGTCCTGGTAGTACTCCAGGTTGTCGTTCGTCATGAACGCCGCCGGGTAGTAGACGCGACCGAGCTTGCCTTCCTTGCGGATCTCGATCTTCGAGGCGATCGGGTGGATCGAGGAGGTCGAGTTGTTGATGTAGGAGATCGAGCCGGTCGGCGGCACGGCCTGCAGGTTCTGGTTGTAGATGCCGTGCTCCTGGATCGACGCCTTGAGCTGGACCCAGTCCTCCTGCGTCGGGATGTGCTTGCCCGCGAAGAGCTCTTTGACCTTCTCGGTCTCCGGGACCCAGGCGCGGTCGATGTACTTGTCGAAGAACTCGCCGGACGCGTAGGTGGAGTCGGCGAACCCGTCGAACGTCGTGCCGCGCTCGATCGCGAGCTGGTTCGAAGCGCGCAGCGCGTGGAACAGCACGGTGTAGAAGTAGATGTTCGTGAAGTCGACGCCCTCCTCCGAGCCGTAGAACACGTGCTCGCGGGCGAGGTAGCCGTGCAGGTTCATCTGGCCGAGGCCGATCGCGTGCGACCGGTCGTTGCCGTCCTCGATCGAGCGGACCGAGCCGATGTGGCTCTGGTCGCTGACCGCGGTGAGCGCGCGGATCGCGGTCTCGACCGTCTGGCCGAGGTCGTCGGCGTCCATCGACAGCGCGATGTTCATCGAGCCGAGGTTGCAGGAGATGTCCTTGCCGATCTCCTTGTACGACAGGTCGTCGTTGTAGGTGGTCGGCGTGTTCACCTGCAGGATCTCGCTGCAGAGGTTGGACATGTTGATGCGCCCCTTGATGGGGTTCGCCTTGTTGACCGTGTCCTCGAACATGACGTACGGGTAGCCGGACTCGAACTGGATCTCGGCGACGGTCTGGAAGAACTCGCGCGCGTTGATCTTGGTCTTCTTGATGCGCGGGTCGTCGACCATCTCGCGGTACTTCTCGGTGACCGAGATGTCGCCGAACGGGACGCCGTAGACCTTCTCCACGTCGTACGGCGAGAACAGGTACATGTCCTCGTCGTTCTTGGCGAGCTCGAACGTGATGTCCGGCACCACGACACCGAGCGACAGCGTCTTGATGCGGATCTTCTCGTCGGCGTTCTCGCGCTTGGTGTCGAGGAAGCGCATGATGTCGGGGTGGTGGGCGTTGAGGTACACCGCACCCGCGCCCTGACGCGCGCCGAGCTGGTTGGCGTAGCTGAAGCTGTCTTCGAGGAGCTTCATGACGGGGATGATGCCCGAGGACTGGTTCTCGATCTGCTTGATCGGGGCACCCGACTCGCGGATGTTCGACAGCAGCAGGGCCACGCCGCCGCCGCGCTTGGAGAGCTGCAGCGCGGAGTTGATGCCGCGGGCGATCGACTCCATGTTGTCCTCGATGCGCAGCAGGAAGCAGCTGACGAGCTCGCCGCGCTGGGCCTTGCCCGCGTTGAGGAAGGTCGGGGTGGCCGGCTGGAAGCGACCGGAGATGATCTCCTCGACGAGGTTCACGGCGAGCTTCTCGTCGCCGTCCGCGAGGGCGAGCGCGGTCATCACGACGCGGTCCTCGAAGCGCTCGAGGTAGCGCTTGCCGTCGAACGTCTTCAGCGTGTAGCTCGTGTAGTACTTGAACGCGCCGAGGAACGTCTCGAAGCGGAACTTCTTCGAGTAGGCGAGGTCGTTGAGCTTCTGCACGAAGTCGAACGAGTACTTCTCGATGACGGCGCCCTCGTAGTACTCCTTCTCCACGAGGTAGTCCAGGCGCTCCTTGAGGGAGTGGAAGAACACGGTGTTCTGGTTCACGTGCTGCAGGAAGTACTCCCGCGCGGCGCGCTTGTCGGCGTCGAACTGGATCTTCCCGTTCGCGTCGTACAGGTTCAGCATCGCGTTGAGCGCGTGGTAGTCCAGGCCCTCGTACGCGGGGTTCACCTTGAATGCCACTGTCTCGGTCATTGAAGATTCCACCGTCGTTCCAATCCGTCGCTCACGCGATCCACGTCGTCCTGTGTGCCGAAGATCTCGAGCCGATACAAGTGAGGCACGTGACACTTGCGGCTGATGATGTCGCCGGCGAGGCAGAACGCGTCGCCGAAGTTTGTGTTGCCCGCGGAGATGACCCCGCGGATATGACGCCGGTTGCGCTCGTCGTTGAGGAACCGGATCACCTGCTTGGGCACGGCCCCCTTCTCGACCCCGCGCCCGGCACCCCCGCCATAGGTGGGGGTGACCAGCACGAAGGGCTCGTCGACGACGAGGTCCTCTTCGTTCCGGTGGAGGGGGATGCGTCGGGCGGGAAGCCCGAGCTTCTCGATGAAGCGCGCGGTGTTACCCGACACGCTCGAGAAGTAGACCAGGAGCGGCGCTGCGGTCGCGACGGCGCTCATAGCTCTCTCCTTGGGTTCCTGAGCCTGTCGAAGGGCCGGGTGGCGAGCCTGTCGGACTACGCCAGGCGGGACGCGAGCTCGTCGATCTTGTCGGGACGGAAGCCCGACCAGTGGTCCTCGTCGGTGACGACGACCGGCGCCTGCATGTAGCCGAGCGCCTTGACCTGCTCCAGGGCCGTCGGGTCCTCCGACAGGTCGTGGATCTCGTACTCGATGCCCTTGGCATCCAGGGCACGGTAGGTCGCGTTGCACTGGACGCAGGAAGGCTTGGTGTACACCGTGATCGACATCTGAACCCCTCAAATCTCTGGTTTCTCCGGCAGACCTCCGCCGGGATCTCAATACTACATATAGGGACGGACATTCGGTGCGACCACAAGGGGTAGTAGTTACATCCGTGTAGTTTTTCCACCGCTCTCTACAGATACAACACAGGTTCTCCACCGTTTCTTCCACAGGCGGACCCCCTCTCCCGAGGTCGTCGAGCCGCGGGAAATCGCGGCTGGGAGGAGCCTGTGAGGGATCCATCCACAGGTGGCACCTTACGAGGGGCTTCGGACATCCCCAGGCCTGTGGAATTCGTCCGCCGGCGTGTCCACGGCGTGTCGCGGCACCGCGGCCACCGGCCCGTCTCCCCGACGTCCCCGCGGCCCGGTACCGTTGTCTGGTGGCGGGCTATCGGGATCTTCTTCGCACGCCGGGAGTGGGCCGCATGATCGCCGCCCAGCTCACCGCGCGCTTCCCCAACGGGATGATGTCCTTGGCGATCCTGCTGCATGTCGAGCAGCAGACCGGATCGTACGGATCGGCGGGCCTCGTGCTCGCCGCGACCAGCGTCGGCCAGGCGGTCGCCGGCCCCATCACCAGCCGGTGGATGGGCGCGTGGGGCATGCGGCGGGTGCTGACCCTCACGCTGTCCGTCTGCGTGATCGCCGTGCTCGGTCTCGGGCTGCTGCCGCTCTCCGTCCCCGGCTACATGGCTCTCGGCATGATCGCCGGCCTGTCGACGCCGCCCGTGCAGGCGGCCGTCCGCACCATCTACCCGAAGCTGGTCAACGCCGGTCAGCTCACCCCCCTGTTCTCCCTCGACGCCTCCCTGCAGGAGATCATCTGGGTGCTGGCGCCGGTGGTCATCACCCTCGTCTCCACCCAGGTCGGCACCATGGAGGGTCTGCTCCTGGTAGCGATCGTCCTCGTCGCCGGCGGCGCGTGGTTCATCCTCTCCCCCGAGGTCGGCCGCGTGCGCATCCCCCGCAGCCGCAACGCCCTGGGCAAGGTCGTGCTCAAGCCGCCCGTGCTCCTCGCGACCGTCATCGGATTCCTCCTCATCGGCGCCTGCTCGGCGGTCGAGGTCGGCGTGGTCGCGACATTCGAACACGGCAGCCTCGCGGCGGGCCTCATCCTCGCCGTCTTCTCCGCCGGCAGCCTGGCCGGCGGCCTCGCCTTCGGCCACATCCCGATCGGTCCGTGGGCCATGGCGCGCCGCCTGCTCATCGTCACCGTGGGCCTGGCCCTCACGATGGTGATGCTCAACGTCTACTGGCTGGGCGGCACGCTCATCCTCGCCGGCATCGGCATCGCCCCCGCCCTCGCGGTGCTGTTCGCCATCACCACGGCCAGCGTGAAGTTCAGCGAGACCGCCGAGGCCTTCGGCTGGGCGGGCACCGGCCAGCTCATCGGCGCCGCGGCCGGATCGGCGGTCGCGGGCTTCCTCGTCGACGTCGGCGACTGGCGCGGCGCCTACCTGGCCGCCACCATCTTCGCGGGCGTCGGACTGCTCGTCTCGATCGTGTTCGTGCGCTCCTTCCCCGATCTGCGTCACCGCGACGCGAGCCCCCATCCCGACACCGAGCCCCTGGCGGTCACCCCCTCATGAGCCTCTCCGTCCCGTCTTCCTCCCCCGCGATCGTCTGCGTCGGCGAGTCGATGGCACTGATCACGCCCACCGGCGCCGACCTCGCGTCCGCCGACACGGCGTCGATCACGCACGCGGGCGCGGAGGCGAACGTCGCGGTCGGAGTGGCGGCCGCGGGCCACCGCGCCGCCTGGGCCTCCCGCCTCGGCGACGATCCCCTCGGCCGCCGCCTCTCCCGCGAACTGGAGCGGCGCCGCGTCGAGCTGTGGACCGAGCTCGACGCCGAAGCGCAGACCGGCGTCATGTTCAAGGATCCCGGCGTGGAGTCCTCGGCCGTCTACTACTACCGCCGCGGCTCCGCCGCCTCGCGCATGGCACCGGGGTTCCTGTCCCCCGCGCAGCTGGCCGGCGTGCGCATCGTGCACACCACGGGCATCACCCCGGCGCTGTCCGCGACGTGCCTGGCGATGGTCGACCGGCTCTTCGCCGACGCGCGCACCGCCGGAGCCGTCGTCTCCTTCGATGTCAACGACCGCCGGGCACTGTGGAGCCCGGAGGAGGCGTCCGCCACGCTGGCTCGTCTGGCCGACGCCGCCGACATCGCCTTCGTCGGCCGCGACGAGGCCGAGCGCATCTGGGGCACTGCCACAGCACCGGAGATCCGCGCCCACCTCCCGCACTGCGGACTGCTCGTCGTCAAGGACGGCGACGTCGGTGCCACGGCCTTCCTCGGCGACGCGGACCCGGTGTTCGTGCCCGCACCGACCGTCGACGTCGTCGAGCCCGTCGGCGCCGGAGACGCCTTCGCCTCCGGGTTCCTCGCGGCGACGCTCGACGGCGCCGACCTCGAGACCCGCCTGGCCGCCGGACACGAGGCCGCCGCGCGGGTGCTCCGCATCGCTGCCGACCTGCCACCCCTGGAGCCCGCGCGCTGACGCCGCCCGCCGTGTCCCGGCGCGGTCGTAGGCTGGTGCCATGCCCGCTCCCGTCACCCTCCCCCGCCTGAGCTGGGGCGATGCCGCTGCACCGCGACACGCACTCCTCGTGCACGGTCTGGGATCGTCCGGCGCGCTCATGTGGCGGCTCGGCGACGCCCTCGCGGCGGCCGGCTGGCACGCGACGGCGGTGGACCTGCGCGGCCACGGCGACGCCCCGCGGGCGCTCGACTACTCCGTCGCCGCGTATGCCGCGGACCTCGCGGCGACGCGCCCTCCCGGTGCGGGCGCCTGGGATGCCGTCATCGGGCACTCGCTCGGCGGCGCCGCCGGTACGGTGGCCGCCGCGGACGACGCGGACTGGACACGACGCCTCGTCCTCATCGATCCCGCGATCCACGTCGTCCAGCAGGACGCGGCCGACGTCCGCCGCAGCCAGGAACGCGCCTTCGCCGACAACCGCCTCGACACGGTGCGACAGGAGCACCCGCACTGGCACCCGCAGGATCAGGAGCTCAAGGTCGACGCTGTCCGGCGGGCGAGCACGTGGGCGGTCGAGCAGACCAGCGCACAGAACCAGCCGTGGGACGTCCGGGCGCACGCAGCCCGTCTAACGGTGCCCACGCACGTGATCGGGGGCGATCCCGCGATCTCCAGCATCTTCACCGGAGCCCTCGCCGACGAGGTGCTCGCGAGCAACCCCCGCATCTCCCTGTCGGTCGTGGCCGGCGCCGGCCACTCGGTGCATCGCGACCGCCCGGAGGAATCGATCCGACAGCTCCTGGAGGCTCTGGCATGACCGACTTCGACCCGTCGGCGTATCTCCCCGACGACCTGCTCGACCGCATCCGCGAGCGCGCCCCCATCCACGACAGGGAGAACACCTTCCCCCAGGCCGACCTCGATGAGCTCCGCGCGGCCGGCTACCTGTCGATCCTCGTGCCGCGGGAGCACGGCGGCGCGGGGCTCGGCCTCGAGCAGGCCGCCCTCCTCCAGCAGCGGCTCGCGGGCGCCGCGCCCGCGACCGCCCTGGCGATCAACATGCACCTGGTCTGGACCGGCGTGGCCAAGGTCTTCTCGGATCGCGGGGTCCCCGGTCTCGAGTTCGTGCAGGACGGCGCCGTGGCCGGCGAGGTCTTCGCGTTCGGCATCAGCGAGGGCGGCAACGACCTCGTGCTGTTCGGGAGCGACACGGCGGCGGCCCCGGACGGCGACGGCGGCTACGCCTTCACCGGCACCAAGATCTTCACCTCGCTCGCCCCCGTGTGGACGAAGCTCGGCCTGCACGGGCTCGACACCACGAGCCCCGACGCGCCGAAGCTCGTGTTCGCCTTCGTCGACCGCACGTCCGCGGTCACCACCGCCGACGACTGGGACACCCTCGGCATGCGCGGCACCCAGAGCCGGACCACGCGCCTCGAGGGGGCCGTCGCGGACGCGGCACACGTCGTGCGGCGCATCGACCCCGGCCCGAGCCCCGACCCGATCGTCTTCGGCATCTTCGCGGTCTTCGAGATCCTCCTCGCCTCCGTCTACACCGGCATCGCCCGGCGGGCCCTCGAGCTGGCCGTGGCGACGGCCCACCGGCGCCGCTCCAAGAAGAGCGGCGCCGCGTACAGCCAGGATCCGGACATCCGCTGGCGGATCGCCGACATGGCCCTCGCCTACGACGCACTCCCTCCGCAGATCGCCGTACTCGCCCGCGATGTCGACGAGCGCACGGACCGCGGGGCCGGCTGGTTCCCCGCGCTCTCGGGAGTCAAGCACCGGGCGGTGACGATGGCCAAGCAGGTGGTCGACGAGGCGATGCTGGTGGCCGGTGGCGGCTCGTACTTCAGCGCCAATGAGCTCTCCCGGCTGTACCGAGACGTCCTCGCCGGCGCGTTCCACCCCTCCGACCCGGAGTCGGCGCACGCCACCGCGGCGAGCGCCTGGCTGGGCCCGATCGAGGCCTGAGCGGGGGCACGCACACCCCGTTGTCCACGACCGTCCGCGGTGCCAAGATCGCACCATGGCACCGTCGAAGAAGGACCATACCCTCGACGCGATCTCCAAGACCATCGTCGAGATGCTGCAGGAGGACGGGCGGCGCTCGTACTCCGAGATCGGCCGGATCGTCGGCCTGAGCGAGGCCGCCGTCCGGCAGCGGGTGCAGCGGCTCACCGAGTCCGGGGTGATGCAGATCGTCGCGGTGACCGACCCGATGCAGCTCGGCTTCCACCGGCAGGCGATGGTGGGCGTCAAGGTTGCCGGGGACGCCCGAGGCGTGGCCGAGGCGATCGCCGACATCGACGAGGTCGACTACGTCGTGATCACGGTCGGATCGTTCGACGTGCTCGTCGAGGCGGTGTGTGAGGACGACGATCATCTGCTGGCGCTCGTCAACGACCGCATCCGCCCGATCCCGGGGGTGGTGTCGACGGAGACCTTCATCTACGCGAAGCTCCAGAAGCAGCAGTTCGCCTGGGGCACGCGCTGACGGTCGGCCTCAGCGCGGCTTCGTCTCCTCGCGACGGCGGGCGAGGAGGGCGAGGTGCAGGGCGGCGAGGGTCTCCCCGTCGTCCAGATCCGCGCCGAGCAGGTCGCCGATGAGCGCGAGGCGCTGATAGAACACCGAGCGCGAGAGATGGCTCGCGGCCGCCGCCGCGGAGCGGTTGCCGGGGTGCGCGACGAGGGCGGCGAGGACCGCGAGCAGGTCTCCCCGGCGATCCCGGTCGTGACGGACGAGCGGCTCCAGCATCTGCTCGCTGTGCGCCTGGAGCCGCCGGTCGTCGCGCAGAGCGGACACGAGGCGTTCGAGCGGCCGGTCGGCGACGCGCCGGACCACCGGCACGTCGCCCCCGGACGGCCGTGCGGCGACGTCGAGCGCGGCGCGGATCGAGGCCAGGAGCCCGAGGACGCCTTCGGCGCTCGGTCCGACGGTCACGGGCGCGCCGCCGGAGAGGTGCGCGAGGACCGGATCGGTCAGCGCATCGGCTCCGGCGGCCACGAGCAGGACCACGTCGGCTCCGCGCCGGGCCCCCACCGCAGGCAGGCCCGCTGCACGCGCGCGGGCGACGAGCCTCTCCGCGTCCTCCTCCGTGCGGAAGACGAGGCCGGAGACGGTACCGTCCGACGGGTCGAGACCGAGTCTCCGGAGCCGGACCTCGACGTCTTCCTCGCGGGCGAACCGCGCGCCGAGAAGATCCTCGACGAGGCGGCGATGGGCGAGCACGGTCCACGCCCCTTCCCCATCGGCGAGGCAGCCGAAGGCGAGGGCCGTCGCCCCCAGCTCCAGGACCGTGGACCGACCGGCGGGATGCGGCGGCCCCTCCGCCGCGATGAGCCAGCCCCAGCGCACTCCGCGCGCCTGCACGGGCACCCGATCGCCGCCCCGCTCCGTCTGTCGGAGGGCCTCGCCGACCGGGACGCGGAGCGCTTCGATCGCGACGACCTCTCCCGCCGGATTCTCGAGGCGGACCGGGGCGTCGAGTGCGCGGGCGACCTCGGACACGATGAGGTCGGCCGGTGCGCCACGGAGGCTGAGGGCGGTGAAGAGGTCGTGCAGTCGCTGACGCTCGCGGAGCGCTGCCGTCTGGGCCTCGATCAGCGCCCGGTGCACGGCCTCGGTCACCGCGACGAACTTGACCTCCACCCCGAGCGCGATCAGAGCGAGGCCGGAGGCGGCACAGGCCTCGACGACCGCGGACGGGACGCGGGGCATCCGCGAGCCGAGTTCGACGATGATGCCGGACACCCCGACCGCCGCCAGTTCCGCCACGAGCCCGCGCAACGCTGCGGGGCTCGTCGGCCAGGCCGCGCCGGTCGTGAGCAGCAGCTCGCCGCCGTCGAGCAGGCGGGCGACGGTGGCGCTGTCCGAGGCGTGGACCCACCGCACCCCGGCCTCCAGTGCCGGGCCCCCGACGAGGACGGTCGGCGCCCCCTCCTGCACCGCGGGGAGCGCGAGCACGTCCCCGACGCGCAGCACCGAGGGCGATCGATCCGGACGATCTGTCCGATCCACCGAGAAGTCCTGACGCTCTGCCACTCCGCACCTGCTCCGTTTCCTGTCAGCATGGGCCGAGCCCAGCGTAGCGACCCTCGGTCAGAGTGTGCGAGACGCGATCCCCTCTGCGAAGGAGCATCCGTGGACATCGTCCGTCACGTCATCAACGGCACCGATACCGGCGACGCGGCCCGCCGAGGCCTCGTCTTCGATCCGGCGACAGGAGTCGTCACGAAAGAGGTCGCGTTCGCCTCTGCCACCGAGGTCGACGCCGCGGTGGCCGCCGCGGCCGCGGCCCTCCCGGCGTGGCGGGAGACGAGCCTCATCAAGCGCGCCGACGTGTTCTTCCGGCTCCGTCAGCTCCTCAAAGAGCGCATGGGCGAGCTGGCGGCCATCGTCACGTCCGAGCACGGCAAGGTCCTGTCCGACGCCGCCGGCGAGGTGTCCCGTGGCATCGAGAACGTCGAGTTCGCGGCCGGTCTCGTGCACCTGCTCAAGGGCGAGCGCAGCGAGCAGGTCGCCCGCGGGGTCGACGTGCACTCCGTGAAGCAGCCGGTCGGCGTGGTCGCGGCCATCACTCCGTTCAACTTCCCGGTCATGGTGCCGCTGTGGATGGTCGCCTCCGCCATCGCGTGCGGCAACACCGTCGTCCTCAAGCCCAGCGAGAAGGATCCGTCCGCCGCGGTCTGGCTCGCACGGCTGTTCCGCGAGGCCGGTCTCCCGGACGGCGTCCTCAACGTCGTGCACGGCGACCGGGAGGCCGTGGACGCGCTCCTCGACTCCCCGCGGGTGCAGGCGGTGAGCTTCGTCGGCTCGACCCCGATCGCCCGGTCGATCTACGAACGGGCGTCCGCCGCCGGGAAGCGGGTTCAGGCGCTCGGCGGCGCGAAGAACCACATGGTCGTGATGCCCGACGCCGACATCGACGCGGCCGCCGACGCCGCCGTCTCCGCAGCGTACGGCTCCGCGGGCGAGCGCTGCATGGCGGTGTCCGTGCTCGTGGCGGTCGGCGACATCGCCGACGACCTCGTCGCCGCGATCGCCCGCCGCATCGACGGCCTCTCGATAGGCCCCGGCACGGACCCGGCGAGCGAGATGGGGCCGCTCATCACCGCGGAGCACCGTGACCGGGTCGCCTCCTACGTCACGGAAGCTCCCGGCGAGGGTGCCACGGTCGTCGTCGACGGCACGACGACGCCGTTCGACGGCGACGGCTTCTTCCTCGGGGTGAGCCTGATCGACGACGTCACACCCGGCATGCGCGTCTACGACGACGAGATCTTCGGCCCGGTCCTGTCCGTCGTGCGCGTGGGCTCCTATGCCGAGGCGGTCGCGCTCGTCAACGCGAACGCCTACGGCAACGGGACCGCGATCTTCACGCGCGACGGCGGGACGGCGCGGCAGTACGAGTTCGACATCGAGGTCGGCATGGTCGGCGTCAACGTCCCGATCCCGGTGCCCATCGGCGCCTACTCCTTCGGCGGGTGGAAGGACTCGCTGTTCGGCGACGCGCACATCTACGGCCCGGAGTCCGTGCACTTCTACACGCGGTCGAAGGTCGTGACGACGCGGTGGCCTGACCACACCCCGTCGCAGATCGACCTCGGCTTCCCGAGCAACCACTGACGAGGAGCGCCCACGATGACGACCTTCACCGACCGCCACGGACTCTCCTCCCCGCTCCCCGCCCCGGACGCCGAGGCGCAGGTGCGCGCCGACGACCGCGCCCATGTCTTCCACTCCTGGAGCGCCCAGGCGCTGATCGACCCGCTGCCGGTCGCCGCGGGTCGAGGCTCGACCTTCTGGGACTACGAGGGCACCGCGTACCTCGACTTCTCCAGCCAGCTCGTGAACCTCAACCTCGGCCACCAGCACCCGGACCTCGTCGCCGCGATCCAGCAGCAGGCCGGGCGGCTCGCGACCATCCAGCCGTCGATGGCCAACGATGTCCGAGGGGAGCTCGCCCGCCTCATCGCCGAGGTCGCTCCCGACGGGTTCGAGAAGGTGTTCTTCACGAACGGCGGCGCGGAGGCGAACGAATACGCGGTGCGCATGGCCCGGCAGGCCACGGGCCGCCGCAAGGTGCTGTCGATGTACCGCAGCTACCACGGCTCCACCGCGACCGCGATCTCCCTCACCGGCGACCCGCGCCGCTGGGCGAACGACGTCACGGACACCGGGGCCGTGCGGTTCTTCGGACCGTACCTCTACCGCTCCCCGTTCCACAGCGAGACGCCCGAGCAGGAGACGGAGCGCGCCCTCGCGCACCTGGAGCAGACCATCCAGCTCGAGGGGCCGCAGACCATCGCCGCGATCATCGTCGAGACGGTCGTCGGCACCAACGGCGTGCTGCTTCCGCCGCCTGGCTATCTTCCCGGGGTGCGCGCGCTCTGCGATCGCTACGGGATCGTCTTCATCGCGGACGAGGTGATGGTGGGATTCGGCCGACTCGGCGAGTGGTTCGGGATCGACGCGTTCGAGGCCCGCCCCGACCTGATCACCTTCGCGAAGGGCGTGAACTCGGGCTACGTCCCGCTCGGCGGCGTCGTGATCTCCGACCGCATCGCCACGGCCTTCGACACCGTCCCGTTCGCGGGCGGACTGACGTACTCCGGGCACCCTCTCGCCTGCGCTGCCGGTGTGGCCACGTTCGAGGTGTTCCGCCGGGACGGCATCCTGGAACGGGTGCGCGACCTCGGCGAGCGGGTCGTCGGTCCGACCCTGCGCTCGTGGGCGCAGTCGCATCCGAGCGTGGGCGAGGTGCGCGGTCGCGGGCTGTTCTGGGCGGTGGAGCTCGTGCGGGATCAGCGGACCAGGGAGCCGCTGGTGCCGTTCAACGCGACCGGTGCCGACGCTGCACCGATGACGGCGTTCGCCGCCGCCGCGAAGCGGGCAGGGGTCTGGCCCTTCACGCACTTCCATCGCGTGCACATCGCCCCGCCGCTGGTGATCGAGGAGGCGGAGCTGGTGCGGGGGCTGGCGGCGATCGAGGAGGCGCTGGCGGTCGCCGACCGGTACGCGGTCGGCTGAAAGGCCGTCCGCGCCTCTCGCTTACTTGCGGTCGAAGTCGAACGCCTTGAGGAGCTCGCCGACGGCCTTGTCGCGCTCCTCGCCGCCGTCCTCGAACATGTGGGTGACGTGCGTGCGCAGGTGGTTCTCCAGCAGCAGACGGTTGAGCGACTCGAGGGAGCGCTGGATCGCGCGGGACTGCGTGATGATGTCCATGCAGTACTCCTCGCTCTCGATCATCCGCGCGACGCCGCGCATCTGACCCTCGAGAATGCTGGTGCGGTGCAGGGCGCGCTTCTTGATGTCTTCGATCACGTATCGAGGCTACTCGCCCCGTGAAAGGATGACGTCATGCCGCGAACACCCACGACGCTGCTCTCCCTCGCCGACCAGGAGCGTCGGCGCGCGCTGCGGCGGATGAAGGCCGTCGCGCTCGGGGCGCTGATCTTCATGGCCCTCGCCTTCGTCGTCGCGTTCGCGTTCCAGGAGCGGGTCGGTGGGCTCGCGTACGTCCGCGCCGCCGCGGAGGGCGGCATGGTCGGCGCCCTCGCGGACTGGTTCGCGGTGACCGCGCTGTTCCGCCGTCCGCTGGGCCTCCCCATCCCGCACACCGCGATCATCCCGAACCGCAAGGACGAGATCGGCCGCACCCTCGGTGAGTTCGTGGAGACGAACTTCCTCGCCGCCGACGTCGTGCGCACCAAGCTCACCAGCACCGCGATCGCCCTCCGCGCCGGGGAGTGGCTCCGCGAGACCCCGCATGCCGAGCGCGTGGCGGCCGAGGGAGCGACGATCGCGACGGCCGTGCTGAACGCGCTCAGCGACGACGACGTGCGCGACCTCCTTGCCGACCTCGCCCGCGAGCATCTCGTCGCGCCGGAGTGGGGGCCGCCCGCCGGGGCGTGGCTGGAGAAGATCGTGGAGGCGGAGGCGCACCACGGTGCCGTCGACCTCGCGGTGGACAGCATCGGGCGATGGCTCGACGCCAACGCGGCCTCCTTCACCGGACTCGTCTCCCGGCGCCTCCCCGGATGGATGCCGAAGATCGCGCACCGCCTCATCGACGACACCGTGTACAACGAGGCGGTCAAGTTCGTCCGCGCCGTGCAGGCCGACCCGCGGCATCCGGCCCGCCTCGCGATCGACGGGTACCTGTCCCGCCTCGCGGACGCCCTGCAGAACGATCCCGCGACGCGCGAGAAGCTGGAGAACGCCAAGGCCGCGCTCTTCGACAGCCCGCGCGTCGGCGCCCTCGCCGCAGAGGCGTGGAACACCGCCAAGAACGGACTCCTCACCTCCCTCGCCGACCCGGAGAGCGGGCTGCGGCGCCGCGCCGTGCAGGCGCTGCAGGAGGTCGGCGAGCGGCTCACGACCGACGCCGCCCTCCAGCGCCGCGTCGACACGTGGGTCTCCGATGCGGCCGTCTTCCTCGTCGACCGGTACCGGCACGACATCGCCTCGATCATCACCGACACGGTCGAGCGCTGGGATCCGGCCGAGACCACGGAGAAGATCGAGCTCATGGTCGGCCGCGACCTGCAGTACATCCGCCTCAACGGCACCGTCGTCGGCGCCCTCGCCGGCCTCGCGATCTTCACCGTCGCCCACGCCCTGATCCCGGGAGTCTGACATGGCGCTGTCCCACGATCCGCTCTGGCCGCGCGCCGGCGCCTGGCCCGCGTTCGAGGGTACGGCCGATGCGGTGCTCCTCGGCGTCCCGACCTGGCGCACCTCGCTGTCCCCGACCGGGGCGCACGCGACACCGGCCGCGATCCGCGAGGCACTCCCCCGCTACGGCACGACGGTCCTCGGCCCGCCGACGATCGACCTGGACGAGGTGCTCCGCATCGCGGACGCCGGGGACGTGCCGGAGCCGGACGGCGATGCGGGAGAGGCGCGGACGATCGAGCGGGTCCGGGAGCTCGCGGACGCCTCAGACCTCCTCATCGCCCTCGGCGGCGACAACTCCCTCACCTACCCGGTCGCGCTCGGTGCCCGGACCACGGGCCTGATCACGTTCGACGCCCACTTCGACCTGCGCGACGGCGTGTCCAACGGCACCCCGGTGCGGCGGCTCGTCGAGGACGTCCCCGCCGCGGCAGGCGTCCCGACGGCCCGCGTCGACCCCACGCGCATCGTGCAGATCGGCCTCGCCGACTTCGCGAACTCCGCCGCCTACGCCCGCCGCGCGGCGGACTGGGGCATCCGGGTCATCACCCTCGACGACGTGCGCCGTCGCGGCATCGCCGACGTCGTGGCCGAGGCGGTCGCGATCGCGGGCGCGGGCGACGCCGCCCGGGTGCACCTCGACATCGACGTGGACGTGTGCGACCGCGCGGTCGCACCGGGCTGCCCGGCCAGCGTTCCGGGAGGCCTGGCGGCGTGGGAGCTTCGCGCCCTCACCCGGGCGGTCGCCGCTGATCCGCGGGTCGTGAGCGCCGACATCGCCGAGGTCGACGCGACCGCGGACGCCGAGGACCGTCGCACCGTGCGACTCGCTGCCCTCTGCGTGCTCGAGCTGCTCGCCGGCCTCGCGGCACGCTAGCCCGCGCGGCCTCACACGACCGCGAGGCCGTCCTTCCAGACGCGCTGCACCAACGGCACACCCGGGCGATACGCCAGATGCACGCGGGAGGGGGCGTCGAGCACCACGAGGTCGGCGCGCGCGCCGGGGGCGATCCGGCCGATGTCGTCGCGCCGCAGTGCCCGCGCGCCGCCGGCGGTGGCGGCCCAGACCGCCTCCGCCGTGGTCATGCCCATGTCCCGCACGGCGATGGCGATGCAGAAGGCCATGGACGAGGTGAAGCTCGACCCCGGGTTCGTGTCGCACGCCAGCGCGACCGTCACACCCGCGTCGAGGAGCCTGCGCGCATCCGGATAGGGCTGGCGCGTGGAGAACTCCACGCCGGGAAGCAGCGTGAGCACCGTGTCCGACGCGGCGAGCGCGGCGATGTCCGCGTCGGTGAGGTAGGTGCCGTGATCCACCGAGGCCGCCCCCAGCTCGACAGCCATCCGCACGCCGTCGCCCGGACCGAGCTGGCTCGCATGCACCCGAGGAGCGAGACCCCGGGTGATGCCCGCCTCCAGGATCCGCCGTGACTGCGCTACCGTGAACGCGCCGGTCTCGCAGAAGACGTCGATCCACCGGGAGTGCGGAGCGCACGCGTCGAGCATCGGCCCCACGACGAGATCGACATAGGCATCGGGATCGTCGGCGTAGTCGACCGGCACCACGTGCGCGCCGAGGAACGTGACCTCCGGCGTCACCTCGGCGGCGAGGCGCACGAGGCGCTCCTCCTGGGCGACGGCGAGACCGTAGCCGCTCTTGATCTCGACCGTGGTGGTGCCCTGCGCCCGCAGCTCCTCGATGAACCTGCGCAGTCGGGCGCGGAGCTCGTCGTCGGTCGCCGCCCGCGTCGCCTGCACCGTCGAGCGGATGCCGCCCGCCGCGTACGGCTGTCCCGCCATGCGCGCCTCGAACTCCGCCGCCCGATCGCCGCCGAAGACGAGGTGGCTGTGGCTGTCGACGAATCCAGGGATCACGGCCCGACCCCCGGCGTCGACGACCTCGTCGGCCGCGGGGGCCGCAGCGGACGTGCCCACCCACGCGATCCGCGCGCCGTCGATCAGCACGGCCGCATCGCGGAGCGTGCCGGTCGGGTCGCCCCCGGCGGCGACGTTGGTGGTCAGCTCCCCGATCCCGGAGATGAGCGTCGTCGTCACAGCATCGGCACCTTCAGTCCGCGGTCGCGCGCGACCTCCGCGGCGTGATCGTACCCGGCGTCCACGTGCCGCATGACACCGGTCCCGGGGTCGTTCGTCAGCACCCGGGCGAGCTTCTCCGCCGCGAGGGCCGAACCGTCCGCCACCGTGACCTGCCCGGCGTGGATCGAGCGGCCGATCCCCACCCCGCCGCCGTGGTGCAGCGACACCCACGACGCCCCGGAGGCGGTGTTGAGGAGGGCGTTGAGCAGCGGCCAGTCGGCGATCGCGTCGGAGCCGTCCTTCATCGCCTCGGTCTCCCGGTACGGCGACGCGACGGAGCCGGAGTCGAGGTGGTCGCGGCCGATGACGATCGGCGCGGACAGCTCTCCCGAGGCGACCATCTCGTTGAACTTCAGTCCGGCGAGGTGCCGCTCCTGGTAGCCCAGCCAGCAGATGCGCGCCGGGAGACCCTCGAAGTGGACGGCCGAGCCCGCCTTGTCGAGCCAGCGGTGCAGCGCGGTGTCCTCAGGGAAGAGCTCGGCGATCGCGCGGTCCGTCTTGAAGATGTCCTCCGGGTCTCCGGACAGCGCCACCCAGCGGAACGGTCCGCGCCCCTCCTCGAACTGCGGGCGGATGTAGGCGGGGACGAATCCGGGGAACGCGAACGCCCGGTCGAATCCACCGAGCTGCGCCTCCGCGCGGATCGAGTTGCCGTAGTCGAAGACCGCCGCCCCGGCGTCCTGGAAGCCGACCATCGCGGCGACGTGGGCGGCCATGGATTCCCTCGACCGGCGGGTGAACTCCTCGGGGTCGCGCGCCGCCTCCTCCTTCCAGCGGTCCACCTCGATGCCGATCGGCAGGTAGGCGAGCGGGTCGTGGGCGCTGGTCTGGTCGGTGACCACGTCGATCGGCACGCCCCGGCGCAGGAGCTCGGGGAAGATCTCCGCGGCATTGCCCACGACGCCGACCGAGAGGGCGTGACCGGCCTCCTTCGCCGCGACGACCCGGGCCACTGCCGCGTCCAGGTCGGTGGTGTACTCGTCGAGGTACCGGTGCTCGACGCGGCGGGCCAGCCGCGTCTCGTCGACGTCCACGATCAGGACCGCGCCCTCGTTGAGGGTCACGGCGAGAGGCTGCGCCCCGCCCATCCCGCCCGCACCGGCGGTCAGCGTCAGCGTCCCCCGCAGGGAGTCTCGCCCGAGCGAGCGGGCGACCGCGGCGAACGTCTCGTACGTCCCCTGCAGGATGCCCTGCGTGCCGATGTAGATCCAGGAGCCCGCGGTCATCTGGCCGTACATGGTCAGCCCCAGCTCCTCCAGACGACGGAACTCCGGCCAGGTCGCCCAATCGCCGACGAGGTTCGAGTTGGCGATGAGCACGCGCGGCGCCCACTCGTGGGTGCGGAACACGCCCACCGGCTTGCCCGACTGGACGAGCAGCGTCTCATCGGGCTCCAGCTCGTCGAGCGTGCGGACGATCGCCTCGTACGCCGCCCAATTGCGCGCCGCCTTGCCCGTCCCGCCGTAGACCACGAGGTCTTCGGGGTGCTCGGCGACCTCGGGATCGAGGTTGTTCATGAGCATGCGCTTGGCCGCTTCCGCGCCCCAGCTCTTGGCGGTGCGCTCGGCACCGCGGGCCGCGCGTACCGTGCGCGCTGCGTTCTCCTCAGTCATGCATGTGCTCCTTTGCGACACGGGCGATGGCACCCGACTGGACGAGGTCGGTCACGGCTTCCATCTCGGGCGAGAGGTGGCGGTCAGGGCCGGGGCCTGCGGCGACCGTGCGGACGAGGTCGCGCACGGCTCCGGTCGCCGGCCCCGCCTCGAGCGGCGCGCGGAGATCCAGCGCGCGGGCGGCGGTGAGGATCTCGATCGCGAGGACGCGGGAGAGACCGTCGATCGCCCGACGCAGCTTCCGTGCTGCTGCCCAGCCCATCGAGACGTGGTCCTCCTGCATCGCCGAGGACGGGATGGAGTCCACCGAGGCGGGAACCGCGAGACGCTTGAGCTCGGAGACGATGCCGGCCGCCGCGTACTGCGCGATCATCAGCCCGGAGTCGACTCCGACCTCCGCCGCGAGGAACGGCGGGAGCCCGTGGCTGCGGGCCGGGTCCAGCGCGCGGTCGGTGCGCCGCTCGGACACGGAGGCGACGTCGGCGATCGAGATCGCCAGGAAGTCGAGGACCGCGGCGACGGGCGCCCCGTGGAAGTTGCCGTTCGACTCGATGCGGCCGTCGAGGGTGATGATGGGGTTGTCGATGACGCTGGAGAGCTCGCGCTCCGCGATCATGGCAGCATGCCCGAGCGTGTCACGTGCGGCGCCGTGCACCTGAGGGGAACACCGTAGCGAGTACGCGTCCTGGACACGGCCGTCTTCCGGACCCTTGTGGCTCGCGACCATCGGCGAGCCGGCGAGCAGGGCACGGAGGTGGCCGGCTGAGGTGGCCTGTCCCGCCTGCGGACGCAGCGCCATGAGATCGGCGGCGAACACCGCGTCCGTGCCGAGCTGCGACTCGACGGACATCGCCGCCGCCACATCGGCAGTGAGCAGCAGCATCTCCAGGTCATGGAGCGCGAGCACCAGCGTGCCGAGCATCCCGTCCGTGCCGTTGATGAGGGCGAGGCCCTCCTTCTCCACAAGCGTGAGCGGCTCGATGCCGGCGTCCGCAAGGGCATCGGCCGCCGGGACGAGTCGGCCCGTGGCGTCGCGGACCTCGCCCTCCCCCATGGCGGCGAGGGCGATGTGGGCGAGGGGCGCGAGATCCCCGGAGCACCCCAGCGACCCGTACTCGCGGACCACCGGCACGATGCCCGCGTTGAGCAGCGCGGCATACGTCTCGACGACGACGGGACGAACCCCCGTGCGCCCGGAGGCAAGCGTCTGGAGGCGCAGCACTTGGAGCCCGCGCACGACCTCCCGCTCGACCTCGGCGCCGGTGCCGGCGGCGTGCGATCGGATGAGGCTCGCCTGCAGCTGCAGGCGACGTTCCGGAGCGATGAAGGTCGTCGCCAGCGCGCCGAAGCCGGTGGACACCCCATAATGCGGGTTCGGGTCAGCGGCGAGGCCGTCGACCACACGGCGGGTCTCGGCGACCCTGTCCAGCGCGGCGGGGTCGACGACGACGGGCACATCGTGACGGACGACGCGGACGACATCCGCGGCAGACAAAGGGGCGGCGCCGACGAGGACAGGGGCAGGATCGCTCATGTCTCGATTCCACACCCGCGGGGTCGACGCGCACGCGGCTTCGTGGCAACCTGTGTCTGTGATCCCAGACATCTCCGTGACCGCTGACGCCCAGGTGCCTGCCGCGGCGCAGACCCTGCGCATCCTGAGCTACTTGGCGGGCCGGCCGGCGCCGGTGGCCGCGTCCGCGATCGCCCGCGAGCTGGCTCTTCCGCGATCGACGGTCTATCACCTGCTGCGCACGCTCGCTGCCCACGGCTTCGTGCTCCACCTCCGGGAGGAGCGCCGGTGGGGGCTCGGGACATCGGCCTTCGAGCTGGCTGGAGGCTACGCCCGGCAGCAGCCGTTGGCACGGCTCGGCCGTCCGCTCATCGCCGGGCTCTCCGACCAGCTCGGGGAGAGCGCGCACCTGGCGGTCATGAGCGGCGGGGACGTGCTGTACATCGTCGAGGAGCGTGCGCCGCGGCGGCCGGCCCTGGTGACCGACGTGGGCGTGCGCCTCCCCGCGCACCTGACCGCGACCGGACGCGCGATGCTCGCCGCCCTCCCCCGCGAACAGGTACGCGCGCTGTACCCGGCGGCGTCGGCATTCTCCGACCGCACCGGACGAGGTCCCCGCCACCCCGGGGAGCTGCGCGAACTCCTCCGGGACGTACGCTCTCGGGGGTATGCGACGGAGGACGGGGAGGTCGCGAAAGGTCTGCGTTCGGTGGGCGCCGTCGTGCGCGACGTGGCCGGCTGGCCGGTCGCCGCGGTCGCCGTCACGTGGGCCGACGCCGACGGTGCGGAGGTCGTACTGGCGAACGCGGTGCGCGAGACAGCGGCGACGCTCGAGGCGCGTCTGGCCCGCTGACGCGGCACCTGCGCGTTAACGCAAGAAGGCCACCCAGCATTGGGTGGCCTTCTTGACTAAAAGGAGTCCGGCGGTGTCCTACTCTCCCACAGGGTCCCCCCTGCAGTACCATCGGCGCTGTGAGGCTTAGCTTCCGGGTTCGGAATGTGACCGGGCGTTTCCCTCACGCTATGGCCGCCGAAACACTATTGATGTTTCAATCAAACCTAAAGCAATGATGAATCATTGTTGAAGGTAGTTCTCGACCGTACATCGAGAACCACTCAGTGGACGCAAGCACCAACAAACGGTGTGTTATCAAGTCATCGGCTTATTAGTACCAGTCAGCTGCACACGTTACCGTGCTTCCACATCTGGCCTATCAACCCAGTAGTCTGGCTGGGAGCCTCTCACCCGAAGGTATGGAAGTCTCATCTTGAGGCCGGCTTCCCGCTTAGATGCTTTCAGCGGTTATCCATCCCGAACGTAGCTAATCAGCGGTGCTCCTGGCGGAACAACTGACACACCAGAGGTTCGTCCAACCCGGTCCTCTCGTACTAGGGTCAGATCCTCTCAAACTTCCTACGCGCGCAGCGGATAGGGACCGAACTGTCTCACGACGTTCTAAACCCAGCTCGCGTACCGCTTTAATGGGCGAACAGCCCAACCCTTGGGACCTACTCCAGCCCCAGGATGCGACGAGCCGACATCGAGGTGCCAAACCATGCCGTCGATATGGACTCTTGGGCAAGATCAGCCTGTTATCCCCGAGGTACCTTTTATCCGTTGAGCGACAGCGCTTCCACAAGCCACTGCCGGATCACTAGTCCCGACTTTCGTCCCTGCTCGACCTGTCAGTCTCACAGTCAAGCTCCCTTGTGCACTTACACTCGCCACCTGATTGCCAACCAGGTTGAGGGAACCTTTGGGCGCCTCCGTTACTTTTTGGGAGGCAACCGCCCCAGTTAAACTACCCACCAGGCACTGTCCCTGAACCGGATTACGGTTCGAAGTTAGATATCCAGAGTGACCAGAGTGGTATTTCAACAATGACTCCACGGTAACTGGCGTCACCGCTTCAAAGTCTCCCACCTATCCTACACAAGCCACACCGAACACCAATACCAAGCTGTAGTAAAGGTCACGGGGTCTTTCCGTCCTGCTGCGCGTAACGAGCATCTTTACTCGTAATGCAATTTCGCCGAGTTCGCGGTTGAGACAGTTGGGAAGTCGTTACGCCATTCGTGCAGGTCGGAACTTACCCGACAAGGAATTTCGCTACCTTAGGATGGTTATAGTTACCACCGCCGTTTACTGGGGCTTAAATTCTCAGCTTCGCCTTGCGGCTAACCGGTCCTCTTAACCTTCCAGCACCGGGCAGGCGTCAGTCCGTATACATCGTCTTGCGACTTGGCACGGACCTGTGTTTTTAGTAAACAGTCGCTACCCACTAGTCTCTGCGGCCTCCAAACGCTTTCGGAGCAAGTCCTAATACGTCGAAGGCCCCCCTTCTCCCGAAGTTACGGGGGCATTTTGCCGAGTTCCTTAACCACGATTCTCTCGATCTCCTTGGTATTCTCTACCTGACCACCTGAGTCGGTTTGGGGTACGGGCGGCTAGAACCTCGCGTCGATGCTTTTCTCGGCAGCATAGGATCATCCACTTTTTATCCGCATCGTGTCTCAGCCTGTATGAGTCGCGGATTTGCCTACGACTCGGCCTACGCACTTGCACCAGGACAACCATCGCCTGGCTTGGACTACCTTCCTGCGTCACACCTGTTAATACGCTAACCGCACCAGCATGGGGTCACGTGCTCCCCTCCACGGTGTCACCCGAAGGCGACGATGTGAAGGCTCGGACGTTTAGCACCACTGGATTAGCTTGGGCGGTTCTTCGCCGGTACGGGAATATCAACCCGTTGTCCATCGACTACGCCTGTCGGCCTCGCCTTAGGTCCCGACTTACCCAGGGAAGATTAGCTTGACCCTGGAACCCTTGGTCTTTCGGAGGACGTGTTTCTCACACGTCATTCGCTACTCATGCCTGCATTCTCACTCGTGTAGCCTCCACGGCTGGTTTCCACCGCCGCTTCGCTGGCCACACGACGCTCTCCTACCCATCAACACGGCTGGACCACGAAGGCCTACCAATAATGTCAATGCCACAACTTCGGTGGCGTGCTTGAGCCCCGTTACATTGTCGGCGCGGAATCACTTGACCAGTGAGCTATTACGCACTCTTTCAAGGGTGGCTGCTTCTAAGCCAACCTCCTGGTTGTCAGAGCAACTCCACATCCTTTCCCACTTAGCACGCGCTTTGGGACCTTAGTTGGTGGTCTGGGTTGTTTCCCTCTCGACTATGAAGCTTATCCCCCACAGTCTCACTGCTGCGCTCTCACTTACCGGCATTCGGAGTTTGGCTGACGTCAGTAACCTTGTAGGGCCCATCGGCCATCCAGTAGCTCTACCTCCGGCAAGAAACACGCAACGCTGCACCTAAATGCATTTCGGAGAGAACCAGCTATCACGAAGTTTGATTGGCCTTTCACCCCTATCCACAGCTCATCCCCTCAGTTTTCAACCTAAGTGGGTTCGGTCCTCCACGACGTCTTACCGTCGCTTCAACCTGGCCATGGATAGATCACTTCGCTTCGGGTCTAGGACATGCGACTGAATCGCCCTATTCAGACTCGCTTTCGCTACGGCTACCCCACACGGGTTAACCTCGCCACATATCGCTAACTCGCAGGCTCATTCTTCAAAAGGCACGCTGTCACACCTACCAGGGGTGCTCCAACGGTTTGTAAGCAAACGGTTTCAGGTACTATTTCACTCCCCTCCCGGGGTACTTTTCACCTTTCCCTCACGGTACTTGTCCGCTATCGGTCATCTGGGAGTATTTAGGCTTATCAGGTGGTCCTGACAGATTCACACGGGATTTCACGGGCCCCGTGCTACTTGGGATACTCTCCACGCCAGAACACGCATTTCGACTACGGGGTTGGCACCCTCTATGACCGGCCTTTCAAGACCGTTCGTCTATACGCTTCTGTAACGTCGCCAGCTCGGCAGAACTGACTGGTGAGTCCCACAACCCCGAATATGCAACTCCTGCCGGATATCACACACACTCGGTTTAGCCTGATCCGGTTTCGCTCGCCACTACTAACGGAATCGCGGTTGCTTTCTCTTCCTGTGGGTACTGAGATGTTTCACTTCCCCACGTTCCCTCTACCCGCCCTATATATTCAGGCGGGAGTCACTAGGTCGGCACGCCGCCCAGCGGGGTTTCCCCATTCGGACACCCTCGGATCAAAACTTGCTTATCAGTTCCCCGAGGCTTATCGCAGATTGCTACGTCCTTCTTCGGCTCCAGATGCCAAGGCATCCACCGTTTGCTCTTAAAGACTTGAAATCACATGAGTTTGAATCAAAAACCCGACCAGTCCGAAGACTGAATCAGAAATTGACTAATGATCTTTAAGATCATCTTGCGCAACTGATCAAAGACCAGTTGCAAGATGCTCGCGTCCACTGTGTAGTTCTCAAAGTACGGGCGGAACCCCCATCCACCTGCCCCCACAGGGACAAACAGAAAGAGGTCCAGAGGTTCAGACCAGATCCCGAAAGATCCGCATCCGGTCCCTCAGGACCCAACAGCGTGCAGGCACCGGTCCCCTCACCCAGAACGTTCCAACCACCGAAGCGGCGTACTAGTCCCGAGATCAGATCTCGATGCCATGTCAAATGTTCCACCCATGAGCTCCCAGCGAAGAACGTGTGCCTTCGAACCGGGTTCTGGACGCCGAAGCGTCAGATGCTCCTTAGAAAGGAGGTGATCCAGCCGCACCTTCCGGTACGGCTACCTTGTTACGACTTAGTCCTAATTACCGATCCCACCTTCGACAGCTCCCTCCACAAGGGTTAGGCCACCGGCTTCAGGTGTTACCGACTTTCATGACTTGACGGGCGGTGTGTACAAGACCCGGGAACGTATTCACCGCAGCGTTGCTGATCTGCGATTACTAGCGACTCCGACTTCATGAGGTCGAGTTGCAGACCTCAATCCGAACTGGGACCGGCTTTTTGGGATTCGCTCCACCTCACGGTATTGCAGCCCTTTGTACCGGCCATTGTAGCATGCGTGAAGCCCAAGACATAAGGGGCATGATGATTTGACGTCATCCCCACCTTCCTCCGAGTTGACCCCGGCAGTATCCCATGAGTTCCCACCATTACGTGCTGGCAACATAGAACGAGGGTTGCGCTCGTTGCGGGACTTAACCCAACATCTCACGACACGAGCTGACGACAACCATGCACCACCTGTTTACGAGTGTCCAAAGAGTTGACCATTTCTGGCCCGTTCTCGTATATGTCAAGCCTTGGTAAGGTTCTTCGCGTTGCATCGAATTAATCCGCATGCTCCGCCGCTTGTGCGGGTCCCCGTCAATTCCTTTGAGTTTTAGCCTTGCGGCCGTACTCCCCAGGCGGGGAACTTAATGCGTTAGCTGCGTCACGGAATCCGTGGAATGGACCCCACAACTAGTTCCCAACGTTTACGGGGTGGACTACCAGGGTATCTAAGCCTGTTTGCTCCCCACCCTTTCGCTCCTCAGCGTCAGTTACGGCCCAGAGATCTGCCTTCGCCATCGGTGTTCCTCCTGATATCTGCGCATTCCACCGCTACACCAGGAATTCCAATCTCCCCTACCGCACTCTAGTCTGCCCGTACCCACTGCAGGCCCGAGGTTGAGCCTCGGGATTTCACAGCAGACGCGACAAACCGCCTACGAGCTCTTTACGCCCAATAATTCCGGATAACGCTTGCGCCCTACGTATTACCGCGGCTGCTGGCACGTAGTTAGCCGGCGCTTTTTCTGCAGGTACCGTCACTTTCGCTTCTTCCCTGCTAAAAGAGGTTTACAACCCGAAGGCCGTCATCCCTCACGCGGCGTTGCTGCATCAGGCTTTCGCCCATTGTGCAATATTCCCCACTGCTGCCTCCCGTAGGAGTCTGGGCCGTGTCTCAGTCCCAGTGTGGCCGGTCACCCTCTCAGGCCGGCTACCCGTCGACGCCTTGGTGAGCCATTACCTCACCAACAAGCTGATAGGCCGCGAGCCCATCCCCAACCGAAAAATCTTTCCAAACGCAGACCATGCGGTCACGTCACATATCCAGTATTAGACGCCGTTTCCAGCGCTTATCCCAGAGTCAGGGGCAGGTTGCTCACGTGTTACTCACCCGTTCGCCACTGATCCCACAGAGCAAGCTCCGTGTTCACCGTTCGACTTGCATGTGTTAAGCACGCCGCCAGCGTTCATCCTGAGCCAGGATCAAACTCTCCGTAAAAAGAAATTGCATACGAACCGGGGAAAAACCGGAACGCAGCGAGTTTGATGCTGACCAAAGAGACGAATTCATTGCTGACTTCATCCGTTGCCAACCCCACAAGGAGGTTGGTCTTTGATCCAAAGGAATTCTCACCCAGCCGAAGCTAGACGAGGATAATTTGGCATTTGACAAGTGCACGCTGTTGAGTTCTCAAGGATCGGATGCTCCCACGACCCAGCCATCACGACCAGGCCCGCAGGGCAACTTCTCTATCTTACCGATCTCGTTTCCGTTGTCAAGTCCGAGTTTCTTCGGCCTGACCGTGGGAACGGATCAGCATCCTTCATCCTGTTCACTCAGTGAGTGTGTGGGATTCGGGAGGTGTTCGATGCTTGACGGGAGCCGGTCCGAGGACCTCCGCTCAACCGTTTGGGGCGAACAGGTAATAACTTACGTGGGTTCCGGGCATCGGGCAAATCACCGCCGATTCCCGGGCGTGTCGCCCGTTCCCCTCACTCTGACGCGCTTCCGGTCGGCGCGAACCGAGAGGCACCGGAGAGGTCCTCGGGCTGCAGGTCCCCGATGCGCTTCGGCGTCGCGACGACGGCCAGCAGGGACACCAGGCAGGCGCCGATCACGAACAGCACCACGAGCCAGAGTCCTCCCCCGGCGGCCGCGACGAGTGCGGTGGCGATGAGGGGAGTCGGGCCGGCGACCAGAGCGCCGTTGAGCTCCCGGGCCGTCGCGACGCCGGTGAAGCGGTACCGGGTCGGGAAGAGGTTCGTGAGGAAGGTCCCCGTGGAGGCCGCGGTCGCGCCCACGGCAACGACGCCGAGCGCCGTCATCCCGAGGGCGGCCAGCACCGGGTCGCCGGACTGCAGCGAGAGGAAGACCGGGTACGTGAGGACGATCCCGGCGACGGAGCCGAAGACGACCACGCGCTTGGCCCCGAAGCGATCGACCGCGACCCCGCCGAGGACGGGAGCGAAGGCGGTGAGCAGTGAAGAGACCAGGACCGCGATCAGCGCCTCGACCCGGGGCATCCCGACCGTCAGCGTGAGGTAGCTGAGGGCGAAGGCGCTGAGCACGTAGTTGGTCACGTTGTGACCGCACACACTGAAGAAGCCGAGGATGAGTTCGCGGGGACTGCGGCGGAAGAGCTCTGCCAGGGGCACCTTCGTCGCGGCGTGCGCGGCGTTCGCCACGGCGTCCCGGTACTCAGGCGTCTCCTCGAGGCGGCGACGGATCCACAGCGCGAGGACGAAGAGGACGGCGGAGACCAGGAACGGGATGCGCCAGGCCCAGCCGAGCAGCACGTCGCCGGGAAGCATCGACGCGAACGTGAAGGCCAACGTCGCGAGGAATGCTCCGCCAGGTGCGCCCGAGGTGACCAGTCCGATCACCCGTCCCCGGCGCGGTTCGGGTGCGTACTCCGCGACGAGCGTGAGGGCACCGGCGAGTTCCGCTCCGGCACCGAAGCCCTGGATGAAGCGGAACAGGATGAGCAGGATCGGCGCGGCCAACCCGATCGCCTCGGCGGTCGGGAGGACCCCGATGCCCACGGTCGCGATCCCCATGAGCACGATGGTCAGGATCATCGCGGGCTTCCGGCCGACCCGGTCACCGAGGTGGGAGATGAGGAGGCCGCCGAGCGGCCGCACGACGAAGCCGACGGCGAAGGTCGCGAAGGCGAGCATCGAGGCGGAGGCCGGGATGACGTCCGGGAAGAAGAGCGGGCCGATCACGAGGCCCGCGGCGGCGCCGTAGAGGGCGTAGTCGTACCACTCGATGAGGGTGCCGAAGTAGGCTGCGGCGATCGCGCGCCTCGCCTGCGGGGTCATAGTGCGCTGCTGTTCGTTGGCCATGGGGTGTCCTTTCGTCATTGAAAAGTGCTGGCGTGGTCGTGGCTATCCGGTGGGCGCGAGGACCGCGGTCCCCCGGCCGCGCAGCTCGGCGGTCGTGCGCACACCGAGGAGCTGCATCGTCGACAGGGTCTCGTTCGCCACCAGGTCGAGCGCCCTCTCGACCCCCACCCGGCCGCCCGCCATGAGGCCGTACATGTATCCCCGGCCGAGGAAGACGAAGTCGGCCCCCGCGGCGATCGCGGCCACGACGTCCAGCCCACTGCGGATACCGGAGTCGAGCACGATGGGGACGTCGTCGCCGAGGGCGGCCCGCACGGCGCCCACGACCTCGATCGGCGCGATCGCGCGGTCGAGCTGGCGCCCACCGTGGTTGGAGAGCCAGATGGCGTCCGCGCCGGCGTCGATGAAGCGCTCGGCGTCGGTGGCGGACAGGACGCCCTTCACCACGATCGGCCCGTTCCAGTTCCCCCTCAGCCACCGCACGTCGTCCAGGGACAGGGCGGGATCGAACATGCTGCTCACCACGTCGGTGACGCTTCCAGACCGCGGGCCGAAGTTCGCCATGGCCGGTGCGTCGTGCGCCAGAAGGTCGAGCGACCACGCCGGGTGGAGTGCAGACTGCGCGGCAGTGCGCAGCGTCAGACGCGGCGGCATCGAAAGTCGATTGCGGTCGTCGCGGTAGCGCTGCCCCGGGACCCGGGTGTCGACGGTCAGCACGAGCGTGTCGAACCCTGCCACGGCGGCCCGCTCGATGAGGGCGAGCGACGCGGCGCGATCGCGCCGCAGGTACAGCTGGAACCAGCGGCGCGCATCGGGGGCCGCGTCAGCGACGTGCTCGATGCTCCGCGTGCCCATCGTGGAGAGCACGAAGGGCACGTTGCGGTTCGCAGCCGCATGCACACCGTCGGTCTCGCCGGCCGCACGCATGAGGGCGGTGAGGCCGATCGGGGCGATGCCGATGGGCATCGCGTGCTCGCGTCCCAGCAGCCGGGTGGCGAGCGACGCTCCCGCTGCGCTCTCGGTGACGGATGGCACGAATCTCCGGCGGGCGAAGGCCGACTCGTTGTCGCGCGCAGCCTGCTCGGTCACCGCGGCCCCCTCGACGTAATCGAAGACGAATCCGGGAACGCGTCGCTTCGCGAGCCGTCGGAGGTCGTCGAGGCTGCGGGCTTCAGCGACGCGCGTCGCCTCGGTGGGAAGCGCGGGCGGAGCGAAGCTCAACAGCTCGGTGAAGGTGCGGATGCGACGTCGCAACAAACCTGGATCCTCTCGGCAACTTCCATCGAGGCCGAAGAGCCGACCGCGGTGTCGGCACCACCATAGCTCCCGAATATCTTGGGCACAATAGCGATATTCCTCAGATATATCTCAAGTGCTCATGACGCCACGAGGACGAGGCCAGGGTGGGTCAGGCTTCGAGGAACGCCTGGAGGACGAACTCCCGCAGCTCGACGAGGTGTCGGCGCATGGCCTCCTCGGCCGCCCGCGGATCGCCGGTGCGGATCGCTTCGAGCACCTGCTGGTGCCCGTTGTTCTCGACGTCCGAGTGGATGCGCGCATCGATCGCCGGGATCAGGTGATGACTCCGCGTCGTCTCGTCGAACAGGCCGCTCATGAGCGTCTTCGCCCGAGCGTTGCGTGCCGCGCCGAGGATGCACTCGTGGAACGCGCGGGCCGCATCGGTCAGCTCCGCCGTACCGGAGCCGCTGCGCTGCGCGTCCAGGATCGAGCTGAGCTCCTCGATGAAGGCCTCGTTGCCGTAGCGCGTCGCCCCTGCCGCCATCGGCGGTTCGATGATCAACCGCAGGTCGAGCACCTCGCGCACCTCGCTGATGCCCAGCGGGCGGACGACGTAACCGCGACGAGGGAGCGCGACGACGAGCCCTTCGACGACGAGGATCTGCAGGGCTTCACGCACCGGCGTCTTCGACACCCCGAACCGCGCGGCCAGCTCGGGTTCGATGACGACCTCGCCCGGCGCGAGCCGCGTGCGGACGATGTCGTCCCGTAGCGCCACGTACACCTTCTGCGTGCGGGACAGCACCCGATTCCCCTCGCCGAGGGCTGCGGCACGGCGCTGGCTGTCGACGGCATGCGTGTGCAGGGTCGAGCCGGATTCGCTGGGCGTCGCGTCCATGTCCTCAGCCTAGGGGCACCGCATCGAGCCCCCGGCCGCTGCCGAGCAGTCTCGTCGCGGCGATCGGATCGGCCCCATGCGCCAGCTCCAACGAAAGAACCTCGCCCCGCGAGGATGCGGGGCGAGGTTCTTTCGTTCTGTTCCTGTGGACCTAAGGGGATTCGAACCCCTGACCTCCTCGATGCGAACGAGGCGCGCTACCAACTGCGCCATAGGCCCGTGAACGACATCTACGTTATCACGCTCGGGATCCCGGACATGACGAAGGCCCCGCATCTCCGTCGTTACAACGGGAGGCGGGGCCTTCGTGGTGGCGGTGACGGTGGGATTTGAACCCACGGTAGGGGGTTACCCTACACAACTTTTCGAGAGTTGCACCTTCGGCCGCTCGGACACGTCACCGCGGATCAGTTTACGACACCGGGGCCGAGCGCGCGAATCGGCGGGGTCACCAGGCGGCGGCGACCTCGGCGTGGGCGCGGAGGATGCCCTCCGTGGATCCGGCGGGGGCGCGCCCGATGCCGCACTCCGTGGCGACGCCGAACTCCGGCGCGAACGGGACGGCGGCGGCGATCCGGCGACGGGCACCCTCCGCGCCGTCCTCCCGGTGCACGAGGCCGAGGTAGAACTCCTCGACCGGGGTGAGCGCGGCGAGCGGGGCGAAGTAGGCCTCGTCATCGTGGCCGATCGGCACGGGAAGGTGCAGCCAGGTGAGCGGACGGTGGGCCGCGGCGATGACGGCGTTGGCGTAGCGGACGAGGGAGCCGGCGTCGGTCGGCTCGAAGAAGTGCTTCTCCCCCGCGTCGCCGTAGCAGAGGTGCACGCCCACCTCGACGTCGTCCGGGACCGCGTCGACGAGGGCGGCCAGACGCGAGACGAGGCCGTCGAACGGGTCGCCGGGCCACCACGCCTCCATGACGGCACCGTAGCCGGAGGCGCCCTCGATGATGCCCATCTCGCTCGCGACGTCCCACTGCACGGCGAGGTCGTCGTGCGGGATCGCGGCGAGGATCTCGTCGAGCTCGCGGAGCATCGCGGCGGTGTACACGGGTTCGATCGCGGCCCGGTCGTCGCCGAGGAAGAACGAGGAGATGACGGCGAGCGGGGTGGGCAGCGACACCTGGAACCGGGTACCCGCCGGCACCGCCGCCTCCTCACGCAGCCGGGCGAAGAGGCCGTACGACTCGATCGCCGCGGAGGCGTACCCCAGCGGAGGCAGTGCGATCGTCGCCGGGTCCACGCCCTCGGCGATCCGCAGGCCCCGGGCGTCGATGCCGGCGGGGAACGGGATGGGCTCGTCGCCGATCCGCTCGATGCCGTCCGCCTGGCCGATGACGTCGGGCTGGAACATGATCCAGTGGAACCGTTTGCCCACCTCGCCGTCCGGGATGCGACGCAACCGGTCGCCGAGCAGCTCCGCAGCGGTGCGCATCGTGGTCTCGGCGTCGTCGAAGTTCACACTGCCCACGAGAAGGGCACCCTGGGGCTGCGTCATGGCCTCAGGATATCCCTCGCCGACCCACCCCCTTCCGGCCGAGCCACCCCTCTGCGCGCGGGCGGAAGGGGGTGGGACACACGCAAGGGGGTGGGGCGGCGAGGGGAGGTCGGGATTAGGATTGCCTAAGAACCCGCCGCCTCCGGGGGCAGAACGACGGGAAGGATGCAAGCAGCATGGGATTCATCACGTCTGCGGCACTCGCCGAGACCGGGTATGTGGTCCTCGACGACGAGACCACCCCGATGGACCCGTCCGAGTGGCAGGACCTCGAGTACGTCGGCTGGCGCTCCTCCGGCATCACCCGCTTCGCACCCCTGACGAGCTACGCCGGCGAGATCGACTGCAACGGCTTCTGGAACCACACGCCACCGCGCACCGACAAGGACGGCGTCTGGATTCCCTCGCAGGTCGCGATCGCCCCGACCCTGCAGCGCCGCGCCCTGGCCCCGGGCGCCGGCGTCGGCCGCTGCCGGGTCATCGAACTCCAGCCGAACGACTACGCCGACGCGATCTACAACCTGCACCAGGACGACAACAACCGCCTCAACGAGCCGGGCACGGGCTGGGTGGTCCGCGGGTACTACAACCTCACCGATGACACCGACTCGATGCTCATCCTCCGCTCCGACCGGTTCGACCCGGCCACGGAGGTGCGGCTGCCGCTGCGCGCCGGCTCCCGGATCATCGTCGACACGCAGCGCTTCTGGCATGCCGTGTGGCATCGCGGCACAGGTCCCCGGTACGCGCTCATCACCTCCTGGACCAGCGGCCCCGAGCTCGACGCGTACATCGCCGCGCACCACGGCGACCCGCATCCGCCGACGGTCGACCTCGACCCGCGTCTGGTGGACGAGGCGCAGGTCGAGATGCACCGCCGGATCGAGGAGCGCCGTCGCGCGTTCGAGGCGCAGGGCATCGTGATGGAGCCGCCCGCCGACATGAACCTCGTCGGCTGAGGCTCAGACCGTCCGGCCGCCCTCGATCCGCACGACCCGGTCGACCGTCCCCGCGGGCGGCGCCACGTGCGAGATGAGCAGCACCGACTGCTCCCCCGTCGCCTGCAGCAGGTCGCGCAGCAGAGCGTCCGAGGCCTCGGGGTCGACGCCCGCCGTCGGCTCGTCCAGCACGAGCACCGGGAAGCCGCGGAGCAGCGCGCGAGCCAGGGCGATCCGCTGCGCCTGACCGCCGGACACCAGCGCACCGCGGTCACCCACCCGCGCATCGAGCCCCCCGCGCTCGCGCACCCACGCCGCGAGTCCCACGCGGTCGAGCACGGCGAGGAGCTCCTCGTCGGTGGCCGTGTCCCTGGCGAAGAGGAGGTTCTGCCGCACGTCCTCGTCGAAGAGCTGCGGCCGCTGCTCGCACAGACCGACGACGCGGCGCAGGGACGGCCCGGACAGCGACGCCGCCTCGAGATCGCCGACCCGGTACTCGCCGTCCACACGGAGGAAGCCCACGAGCGCGGCCGCCAGCGAGCTCTTGCCCGCCCCGCTCGCCCCGGAGACGAGCACCCGCTCGCCGGGCGCGAGGTCGAGGTCGACGCCGGTCAGCGCCGGCGCTCCTCCGGGCCAGTGCGCCGTGGCTCCCCGCAGCGTGAGCGCGGGGACGCCGTCGACCTCGACATCCTCCCCCGCGTCGGTCCGCAGCTCCGGCGGCATCCGTTCGGGCAGCACGTCCACGATGCGCTCCGCGCTCGCGCGGACGCTGCGCCAAGAAGCCGCCGCGATGGGCACGGCGCCGAACACTTCGAACACGACCATCGGCACGAGCACCGCGACCGCGAGCCACGGAGCGTCGATGGCTCCGGTGGCGAGGCCCGGGGCTGCCACCGCCAGCGCCCACACCGAGGCGGCGCCGGCCATCAGCGAGACCACTCCGGCCGCGACGGCCTGCGCCAGCGACGCCCGACCGACGACCCGACGCAGGGCGGCATCCGCGACGCGGATCCGCTCTCGGGCCTGTGACTCCGCGCCGAACGCGAGCAGCACGTCGAGGCTGCCGAAGTAGTCGACGAGGGCGGCGGACACCTCTGCCCGCCGTGCCGACACCGCGGCCTCCGCACGGGAGCCGAAGATCCAGCCCAGCCCGACGGCGGCGAGCGCGGCGACGAGGAGGCAGACGGCGAGGGTGAGCGCGGCGGGCGGCGAGACGAAGGCGAGGAAGCCGACGGCCCCCACGGCGACGACGCCCGAGACGGCGAGCGGCTGCACGACCCGGAGCGGGAGGTTCTGCAGATTCTCCACGTCATCGACGAGTGCCGCGAGCACCTGGCCCCGGTCCGTCGCGCCGAGCCCCGCCGGCGAGAGCGGGATGAGGCGGCGCACCATGTCGGACCGGGTCGTCGCGAGCTGCCGCAGCGCGGCGTCGTGACCGCTCAGCCGCTCGAGGTACCGCGTGACGGCTCGGGTCACGGCGAAGAACCGCACTCCGACGACCGCGATGGACAGCGGCACGAGGGAGTCGACGATCGACGCGCTCACGATCAGCCAGCCGCTCACCGCGAGCAGGCTCACGGCGGCGGCGGCCGACAGCACGCCCCAGATCAGCCCGGGGAGGAAGCGGCGGAACGGCGGCTGTGCGAGCCGGAGCACCTCCCGGACCCGGTCGCTGCGGGTCGTCTCATTCATGCGCTCACCCCCAGCGCCACGATCCGGTCGGCGATGTCCCTGGCCGAGCGGCGGTGCGAGACGAGCAGGACGGTCGCGCCGGCATCCGCCCGCGTGCGCAGCGACCGCCACAGCCGCTCCTCGGTGTCGGCGTCGAGGGCGCTGGAGGGCTCATCGAGCGCGAGCAGCCGCTCCGGCATTGCGTCGTGGCGGTACAGCGCCCTGGCCACCGCGACGCGCTGCGCCTGTCCTCCCGACAGCCCGGCGCCCTGCACGCCCAGCACGCGGTCGGCCTCGACGCCCTCGGCGCACGCGGCGTCGAGCGCCCGGCGCACACGGGCGAGGTCGGGAGACCCATCGCCGAGGGCGACGTTCTCCGCGACCGTGCCCCGCATCAGCCCCGGCGTCTGCCCGGCCCAGGCGAGCCAGTCGGACGGCGCGAGTTCGGCGACGTCCCGTCCGCCCCAGGTCGCGGAGCCCGTGGAGTCCACCGCCCCGCGGAGAGCGGCGAGCAGACTCGACTTCCCGGAGCCGCTCGGCCCCTCGATCAGGGTCACCGTCCCCGGCTCCGCGACGAACGACACCGGCGGCAGGTCTCGCACGCGGAGTCCCTCGACCACGAGTCCCCGCCGTTCCGTCCGCACGACCTGGCCACGGCTGCCGGACGAGTCCACGGGGTTCGGTCGTGCATCCGTGCCGGGGTCGTGCGGGCGCATGCCGCCCCGGTCCCGGTCGCGCGCCGCATCCAGCACGTCGAACACGTCTTCCGTGGCCGCGACGCCCTCGGCCGCCGCGTGGAACTGCACGCCCACCTGACGGATGGGGAGGAACGCCTCGGGGGCGAGCAGCAGCACGAAGAGACCGACCTCCAGGCTCAGGTCGCCCGACAGCAGCCGGAACCCGACCGCGACCGCGATGAGCGCGACCGCGAGTGACGACAGCAGCTCCATCGCGAACCCGGAGAGGAACGAGAACCGCAGCACCTTCATGGTCTCGCGGCGGTACTCGTCGGCGGTCACCTCGATGCGGTCGGCCGCCCGACGGTCCCGGCCGAACAGCCGCAGCGTCGACAGCCCCTGCACCGTGTCGGCGAAGCGGGCGGCGAGGTGCTGCAGCGTCTGCCACTGCTTCTTCTGCACCGTGCGGGTCGCGATCCCGATGAGGATGAGGAAAAGCGGGATGAGCGGCAGGGTGATGACGGCGGTGAGCCCGCTCGGCCAGTCCTGCCACCACATGACCGCGACGAGCACCGGCGTCGCGATGACGGTGAGCACGAGCTGCGGGATGTACCGCGCGAAGTATGCGTCGAGGGCTTCCAGGCCGTGACCGGCGGTGACGGCGATCTGCGTCTGGTTGCGCTGTGCGAGCCACCCCGGGCCGAGGCGTCCGACGGCCGCGACGAGCGCCGCGCGCAGCTGCATCCCGGTGCGGGCGGCGGCCTGCGTGCCCGCGGCGTCGGACGCGGCGATGAGCAGACCCCGCACGAGGGCGGTCCCGAGCAGCCAGACCAGGGTCGTGGTGACGTCGCGCCCCGCGATGGCCCCCACGACCGCCGCGGTGAGCAGCCACGCGAAGGCGATCGTCACCGCGGTCTGGAAGACGCCGATCGCGGCCGACGCCAGGAGGAACCCCCGGGCGGCGGCCGCGTATCGGAGCAGCCTCGGATCGACGGGTTTCACGCGTGCGCCGGAGCCCCCTCGATCGACCGGCGGGTGACGCGCTTGCGGAACACCCAGTAGGTCCAGGTCTGGTACGCGATGACCAGCGGAAGGGCGATCAGCGCGGTCCAGCTCATGATCTGCAGCGTATACGGAGTGCTGGACGCGTTGGCGATCGTGAGGCTGTACGCCGGATCGATGGTCGACGGCATGACGAACGGGAACAGGGCGGAGAACAGCATGACGACGGCGAACATGACCGTGAGCATGCCGGAGAAGAACGCCCACCCCTCGCGGCGGACCAGCGAGAAGCCGACCGCCGCGATCAGGCTGACCGCTGCGAGCGCACCGGCTCCGATGACGAGCCAGAGCAGCGGAGCCTCGCGGCCCATCGCGATCGCGACCGTCCAGATCACCGTCGCGGCGGCGACGAGGATCGTCGGGATGGCGGCCTTCTTCGCGAGCTTCTGCGCGTCCTCGTGCACCTGGCCGTCCGTCTTCAGCGCGACGAACAGCACGCCGTGCAGGAAGAAGAGCAGCAGGGTCGTCACGCCGACCAGCAGCGCATACGGGTTGAGCAGCGAGAAGAAGCCGCCGACGTAGATGTGGTTCTCATCGATCGCCACCCCCTGCACGATGTTCCCGAAGGCGACGCCCCAGAGCAGTGCCGGGACGACCGACCCGATCACGATCATCCGGTCGAAGCCCTGCTTCCACTTGCGACTCTCCCGCTGATGGCGGTACTCGAAAGAGACGCCGCGGAGGATGAGCGCGAGCAGGATGAGCAGCAGCGGCAGGTAGAACCCGCTGAACAGCGTGGCGTACCACTCGGGGAACGAGGCGAACAGCGAGGCCCCGGCCACGATGACCCACGTCTCGTTGAGGTCCCACACGGGGCCGATCGTGTTGATGACCTGCCGGCGGGACACGTCGTTCTTGCCGAGGAACGGCAGCGACATGCCCACACCGAAGTCGAACCCGTCGAGGACGAAGTAGCCGACGAACAGGAAGGCGACCACCCAGAACCAGATCGTTGCGAGATCCATGATGCTCGTTCCTCTCAGTACACGACCGACGGCAGCTGAGCCGTCTCCTCATGGGGCTGTTCGTCGGTGTCGGGCCCCTTCTGGGCGGCCTTGACGATCAGCCGGACCTCGACCACGGCCAGCGCGGCGTAGATCGCGGTGAAGGCGATCAGCGAGATCAGGACCTCGAGTCCGCTCACGCCGGGCGAGACGCCGTCGCGGGTGGACATCAGACCGAACACGATCCAGGGCTGTCGACCCATCTCGGTGAACACCCAGCCCATGATGTTGGCGGCGAGCGCGAGCGGGAACGACCAGATCGCGACCTTCCACATCCACGGCGCGACCGGCTTGGTGGCCTTCTTGCGGGTGACCCAGAGGCCGGCGACGGCGACGAGGGCGGCGGCCATACCGAGGCCGATCATCCAGCGGAACGACCAGTAGGTGATCCACAGGACGGGGGCGAAGTCGGTGAGACCGGTGCTCGCATAGGTCTGGGCGTACTCGGCGTTCAGGTCGTTGATGCCGTGCACACAGGCGTCGAGCGTGTGGGTCGACAGCAGCGACAGCAGGTACGGCACCCGGATCGAGAACAGCTCCGAGCTGCCGTCCGGCGTGCCCAGCGTGAAGATGCTGAAGGAGGCGTCGGCGCCGCAGACGGTGTTGAACGTCGCCTCGGCGGCGGCCATCTTCATCGGCTGCGCGGCGTACATCGCGAGGCCCAGCTGGTCGCCGGTGAGCACGACGCCCGCGGTGGAGAAGATCATCGCCCAGAGGCCGAACTTCAGCGAGATGCGCATCGTGTCGAAGTGCTGCCCGCGCGCCAGGTGCCAGGCGGACACCGAGATGACGACACCGGCGGCGAACATGAGCGCGCCGAAGATGGTGTGCGGGAACGCGGCGAGGGCGACGGGGTTGGTCAGCAGCGCCCAGAAGTCGGTGAGCTCGGCGCGGTTGGTCACCTCGTTGTAGGTGTAGCCGACCGGGTTCTGCATGAACGCGTTGGCGGCGATGATGAAGTACGCCGACAGGATGCTGCCGATCGAGACGCACCAGATGGTGGCCAGGTGGATCTTCTGCGGGAGCTTGTCCCAGCCGAAAATCCAGAGGCCGATGAAGGTCGCCTCGAAGAAGAACGCCAGCAGGCCCTCGAAGGCGAGCGGGGCGCCGAAGACGTCGCCGACGAAGCGGGAGTAGTCCGACCAGTTCATGCCGAACTGGAACTCCTGCACGATGCCGGTGACGACGCCCATCGCGAAGTTGATGAGGAAGATCTTGCCGAAGAAGCGGGTGAGGTGCAGGTACTGCACCTTGCCGGTACGCACCCACGCCGTCTGGAAGATCGCGGCGACGAGCGCCATGCCGATCGTCAGCGGGACGAAGAGGTAGTGGTAGACGGTCGTCAGGCCGAACTGCCATCGGGCCAGGGCGAGCGGATCAAGCCATTCCATGAGCGACTCCCGTTCTGTTCGACGCCTGCGCGGCGGTGTCGCGCAGCTGCACGGTGCATTCGGAGGGCAGCGCGGCCTCGCGCACGCACTCGGCTTCGAGCGGACCCCCCGCTTCTGCAAGGATGCCCTGCATCAGCCCGAGGTGCACCTGGCACAGCATCGGGCGGTCCTCCGGCCGGCCGGCCGCGTGCGGGCACGGACTCAGATCGACGGTCAGACCGCGGTCGTCCACGACCGGCTCGAAGCCGCTCTCCTCCAGGTGCTCGACGAGCGCGTCGAGCTGGTAGGTGGCGTCCTTCCCCAGGGTGGTCCCGGTGCCGGGCAGGACGCTGCGGAGGAGGTCGCCGCGACGGGCGGCGGCCTTGGCCTTGTTCCGTGCGACCGGGCTGGAGGCGTCCGGGGCCCCCGTGGCCGCGCGGTACAGCGTGCGCGGGCGCCCCCGGGTGGTGCGGTGCTCAACGGTCGGGATGACGTAGCCGCCCTCGATGAGCCGCTGCAGGTGCTCCCGCACGGTGTTCGGGTGGAGGCCGGTGGCCTCGCACAGATCGCCGATCGCGAGTTCTCCGGAGGCACCGGAGTGCCCGGCCTCGAAGAGGAGGTGCAGGATGCGCACCCGGGAGTAGCTGGAGATCGGCCCGCAGACGGACCCGCCGTTGGACATGTCTCAATTATCGGCCGGGGCCGGTGGCCGTCGGGGGAACCGGGCCGTGAATAATCGCCTGGTCGATAGGGATGTCTGATGCCGCCGATAGCCTGAGGGCATGGCCACCCGGAAACCCGCTCCCCCCGCGTACGTCTGCACCGAGTGCGGGTGGACGACGGCGAAGTGGGTCGGTCGCTGCGGGGAGTGCCAGCAGTGGGGCACGGTCCAGGAGCAGGCCGCGCAGACCGGCATCCTCCGTCGCGTGAACGCGCTCGCTCCGACCGCCGACCGCGCGGCGCGACCGATCACGCAGATCACGACGCAGGATGCGCCGCGACGCACGAGCGGCGTCGGCGAGTTCGACCGGGTGCTCGGCGGCGGCATCGTGCCGGGTGCCGCGATCCTCCTCAGCGGAGAACCGGGCGTGGGCAAGTCGACCCTGCTGCTCGAAGTCGCCGCGCAGGCCGCGCGGAGCGGGCGTCGGGTGCTCTACGCGAGCGCCGAGGAGTCGCCGGCCCAGGTGCGCCTGCGGGCGGAGCGGACGGGCGCCCTGCACGATGAGCTCTACCTCGCGAGCGAGACCGACCTCGCCACCATCCTCGGCCACATCGACGAGGTGCAGCCGCAGCTCGTCATCGTCGACTCCGTGCAGACCGTGTCGTCGTCCCTCACCGACGGCGCTGCCGGTCAGCCCAGCCAGGTGCGGGAGGTCGCCGCGACCCTGATCCGGGTGGCGAAGGAGCGCGATCTGCCGATCGTCATCGTCGGGCACGTGACGAAAGACGGCCAGGTGGCGGGGCCTCGGGTGCTGGAGCACCTCGTCGACGTGGTGTGCCACTTCGAGGGCGACCGGCAGACCTCGCTGCGCTTCATCCGCGCGCTGAAGAACCGCTTCGGCCCCACCGACGAGGTCGGCTGCTTCGAGATGACCGGAGACGGCATCGCCGAGGTCCCCGACCCCTCCGGCCTCTTCCTGTCGCAGGGCGCCTCCGAGCCGGGGACCTGCGTGGCCATCTCCCTCGAGGGCCGTCGGGCCCTCCCCGTCGAGGTGCAGGCGCTCACCGTGCCGAGCAACGCCCCGAACCCGCGACGCATCGTGCACGGCCTCGACTCCTCGCGGGTGGCCATGGTGCTGGCGATCCTCGAGCGCCGGGCCGGCGTGCCCACCGGCAGCCTCGACGTCTACGTGTCCACGGTGGGCGGGGTGCGCTTCACGGAGCCCGCCGCCGATCTGGCCATCGCGATCGCCGTCGCCGGGTCCATCCAGATGATCTCGGTTCCGCGCACGGTCGCCGCCGTCGGCGAGCTCAGCCTCGCGGGCGAGGTGCGGCCGGTGACGCAGGCCGCGCAGCGGCGGTCCGAGGCTGCCCGGCTCGGCTACGAGCAGGTGGTCGACGACCGCTCGAAGACACTGCGCGCGGCGCTGGGCGACATCAGGGCACGCAACAACACCCGTCGGCCCGACCGCGACATCCCGCCGTTCTGAGCCGGACGGGCGTCCGGCTCAGGCGTCGAGCGCCTTGAGCAGCTCCACCGGGTCGGCCTGCATCGGGTGCGGTCCCGCGATGTCGAGGAACACGGTCGTGATCGGGTGCGCGGAGAGGAAGGCGCGCAGCCAGGCGGCGTCGTAGATGCCGACGCCGGGCGGCAGGTTCGCGGGCTTGTTCTTCGCGTCGCTGAAGAGCAGCAGAGCGAGGTCGCCCGAGTTCGGGTCCCGATAGGTCCACACCTCTCCGCTGTCGAGCGGGTTGTCGCGGGTTCCGGGCTTGATGAGCGGGACGACGGTGGTCCCGTGGCGCAACGCGAGGGCGACGGCCGCGACGTCCTGCTTCTCGAGGGCGAGCGCCAGAGCCTCCGACCGGAAGTCCTCGGGGGCGGGCTTCTTCTTCGCGCTCTTCGCGGACTTCGCCTTCTTCGCTGCCATGGTTCCAGCTTAGGCATCGGGGCGGCGCGGCGGCGCCGGAGAAAGATTGGGGCCCTCTCGAGTCCTCCATTGGGGACTGGGGTACTCGAGAGGGCCCTCGGACTCTCGAGCGGCGGTGTCGAAGCGCTGGGGACGCTGTGATTCGACGCCACTGGGGATGGCATGTTGCCGCATAGCGGGAGAGTCACCTCTATGGTATCCCAAAGACCGGGCCCCTGTCAGCACAAGCACCGGCCGCGGCTCTCAGAACAGGAGGATCTGGGTGGTGGTGACGCTGGGGAACCCGCCGATGGACACGCCCACGTGATACGAGGAGCCACCGCCGGGAGCGCGCTGCCGGTTCTCCTGCGCGCAGGTCTCGACGCTGGATCGGGTGCGATCCCAGACGACCGGCTCCTTGCTCACCACGGTGGACCCGGCGGTGAGCGTGGCGATCATGCTGCTCGGGTTCTCCTGGCAGTCGGTCGAACGCCACCACACGTCCGAGCCGCTGGAGACCGTGAAGACCTGGGTCGTGGAGCCCACGTCGATCGTGCAGTCCCTGGTGCCCTTGTTGGTCAGCGAGATGGAGAGCTTCGGCGTCGCGCCGTCGGCGTACGACTCCGCGTCCGTCACGGCCTTCACCTCGACGTCCTTCGCCTCGCACGCGACGACAGCCGGAGTGGCGTCGGCGGACGGCGAGGGGGCCGGGGAGGCAGAACCGGACGGCGTTGGTCCGGGAGAGGCGGAGGAGGTCGGTGCGGGTGCCGGCTCCTGCGCGCCCGTGGACGCCCACGGCCGGGCGATGAGGAGCCAGACGGACGCGCCGACGATCGCGAGGATGAGGATCAGCCCGAGCAGCACCGCCAGCCGCCGACGACGGTACACGGCGGCGGAGTGACGGGGCATGCCTCCAGGTTAAGCGATCCCCCTCCGCGAGCCTGGGAGGCGCGAGGCGGTGGTCCGGAGCTCAGAGCACCTTGAGCATGCGGGTGTTGCCGAGCGTGTTCGGCTTCACGTGCGCGAGGTCGAGGAACTCCTCGACGCCGGCGTCTCCGCTGCGCAGGAGCTGCGAGTACACGTCCGGATCGACGACCTGCTCCCCGATCGGGGTGAAGCCGCGACGCCCGAAGAAGTCGACCTCGAACGTGAGGCAGAACAGGCGGGTGAGCCCGAGCGACCGCGCGTTCTCCTCGAGTCGCTCGACGATGGCCCGCCCGACGCCGTGGTGCAGCCAGTCCTCGCGGACGAGCAGGGTGCGCACCTCACCGAGGTCCTCCCAGATCACGTGCAGGGCGCCGCAGCCGATCAGCTCGCCGTCGGCCTCGGCCACGACGAACTCCTGCACGGCGCCGTACAGCACGGCGAGGTCCTTGCCGAGCAGGATGCGCTGCTCCACCATCGGCTGGAGCAGGTTCCGGATGCTGACGATGTCGGCGCTGCGGGCCGGCCGGACGATGTACGCGCTCACCCGACCAGCCTAGGACCCGCCCCTCGCGACGACTCCCAGACGCGGCACAGCTTCGGAGATCCCGGCCGACACCCCGGCGCCAGAAAGCCTCGCCCCGCGTGTCGTCTCTCATCTCCGAAGTTGTGCCCACGAGGGCGGCGGAGCGGAGACGACGAAGGGGCGGATGCTGTCGCATCCGCCCCTTCGGGTGATCGTGTCGAGGATCAGTCGTTGCCGGTGATCGCCAGGTCGGGCGTGCCGGAGATCGCGCCGCCGCCGGTGTTGACGCCGACCGCGACCTTCTCGCCGCGCGGGCCGTGCTCGAACAGGAACTCCCCGTCCTTCGCGTCGACCTTCACGTGGTCACCCGAGTCGAGCTCGCCGTGCAGGATCTTCTCCGACAGACGGTCCTCGATCTCGTGCTGCATCGCGCGACGCAGCGGACGAGCACCCAGGGCCGGGTCGAAGCCGATCTCGATCAGGCGCTCCTTGGCGGACTGCGACAGCTCGATCGTCATGTCGCGGTCCAGCAGACGCTCGCCGAGGCGCTTCGTGAACAGGTCCACGATCTGCACCAGCTCGTCCTTGCTCAGCTGCGGGAAGACGATGATGTCGTCGACGCGGTTGAGGAACTCGGGCTTGAAGTGCCGCTTGAGCTCCTCGTTGACCTTGCCCTTCATCCGCTCGTAGCTCGTGGCGTTGTTGCCCTCGATCTGGAAGCCGACGGGGCCGCCGGCGATGTCGCGCGCACCGAGGTTCGTGGTCATGATGATGACCGTGTTCTTGAAGTCCACGATCCGACCCTGACCGTCGGTGAGGCGACCCTCTTCCAGGATCTGCAGCAGCGAGTTGAAGATGTCCGGGTGCGCCTTCTCGATCTCGTCGAAGAGGACCACGCTGAACGGCTTGCGGCGCACCTTCTCGGTGAGCTGGCCGCCCTCTTCGAAGCCGACGAACCCGGGAGGGGCACCGAACAGCCGCGAGACGGTGTGCTTCTCGCCGAACTCGCTCATGTCGAGCGAGATGAGCGCGGCCTCGTCATCGAAGAGGAACTCCGCGAGCGCCTTGGCCAGCTCCGTCTTTCCGACGCCCGTGGGGCCGGCGAAGATGAACGAGCCCGAGGGACGCTTCGGGTCCTTGAGGCCGGCACGCTGACGACGGATGGTCTTGGAGAGCGCCGCGATGGCCTCCTCCTGACCGATGACACGCTGGTGCAGCGCCTTCTCCATGAAGACGAGTCGGCTGGACTCCTCCTCCGTCAGCTTGAACACGGGGATGCCGGTCGCCTGGGCGAGCACCTCGGCGATCAGGCCCTCGTCGACGACCGCCTGGGTCGCGACGTCGCCCGCACGCCACTGCTTCTCGAGACGCAGACGCTCGGCGAGGAGGCTCTTCTCCTCGTCGCGCAGGGAGGCGGCCTTCTCGAAGTCCTGCTCCTCGGAGGCGATCTCCTTCTGCTCGCGCACGGCGGCGATCTTCTCGTCGAACTCGCGCAGCTCGGGCGGGCTGGACAGGATCGACAGACGCAGACGTGCGCCGGCCTCGTCGATCAGGTCGATGGCCTTGTCCGGGAGGAAGCGGTCGGAGACGTAGCGGTCGGCGAGGTTCGCCGCGGCCACGATCGCGCCGTCGGTGATCTGCACCTTGTGGTGCGCCTCGTAGCGGTCGCGCAGACCCTTGAGGATGTTGATCGCGTGCGGCAGCGTCGGCTCGTTCACCTGCACCGGCTGGAAGCGGCGCTCGAGCGCGGCGTCCTTCTCGAAGTGCTTGCGGTACTCGTCGAGCGTGGTGGCACCGATCGTCTGGAGCTCACCGCGGGCGAGCAGCGGCTTGAGGATGCTGGCCGCGTCGATCGCGCCCTCGGCGGCACCCGCACCCACGAGGGTGTGGATCTCGTCGATGAAGACGATGATGTCGCCGCGCGTGCGGATCTCCTTGGTGACCTTCTTCAGGCGCTCCTCGAAGTCACCGCGGTAGCGGGAACCGGCGATGAGCGAGCCGAGGTCGAGCGAGTAGAGCTGCTTGTCCTTCAGCGTCTCGGGCACATCGCCCTTGACGATCGCCTGGGCGAGACCCTCGACCACGGCGGTCTTGCCCACGCCGGGCTCGCCGATGAGGACGGGGTTGTTCTTGGAACGGCGGGAGAGGATCTGCATGACCCGCTCCGCCTCCTTCTCGCGCCCGATCACCGGGTCGAGCTTGTTGTCGCGCGCGGCCTGCGTGAGGTTGCGACCGAACTGGTCGAGCACCTGCGAGCCGCCCTGCGCACCCGAAGGGGTGTCGTTGGACTGCGCGCCGACGGACGCGGGCTCGCGGCCCGGAGCGCCGGAGAGCAGCTGGATGACCTGCTGGCGCACCTTGTTGAGGTCGGCGCCCAGCTTGACGAGCACCTGAGCGGCCACGCCCTCACCCTCGCGGATGAGGCCGAGGAGGATGTGCTCGGTGCCGATGTAGTTGTGACCGAGCTGCAGGGCCTCGCGGAGGCTCAGCTCGAGCACCTTCTTGGCGCGCGGCGTGAACGGGATGTGGCCGGTCGGCTGCTGCTGACCCTGGCCGATGATGTCCTGCACCTGCTCGCGCACGGCGTCGAGGGAGATGCCGAGCGACTCCAGCGCCTTGGCTGCGACGCCCTCGCCCTCGTGGATGAGGCCGAGCAGGATGTGCTCGGTGCCGATGTAGTTGTGGTTGAGCATCTTCGCCTCTTCTTGGGCGAGGACGACCACTCGACGGGCTCGGTCCGTGAATCTCTCGAACATGTTGACTCCTTATTCGCACGGGGCGAAGACGCATGAAGCGCTTGTACATCGAGAGTAACGACCAGAAATGGCGGGTATGCCCGTGTTCGCCGTGGGCATAGCGAGGCCTTGACGGGTTTATCGACAGTCGTTATGTTAACGAAAGTCGATAAACCCCGACTCTCAGGAGGAGCTCATGCTCGCCACGGAAAGACGCCCTTCGCTCGCCGACGGCATCGCGCTCGGGCTCATCGCCACCGGCGCCGTCAGCGTCGGGATCGGCGCCATCGTCGCCGTCGCCCAGGCCGCCGGTGCGCTGTTCTCTCCCTCGCCCACGGTCGCGATGCCGGTGCACGACGTCGACCTCTCCGCCCTCGACGGCGTGGCGGGGATCGAGGGCGCCGCCGTCGACTCCGCCCTCGTCACCCTCACCGCGCCGCCCACCGGCGCTCGCTGGCTGCTGCTGCTGGAGACGGCGCTCCCCGCGCTCGCCACGGTCGCGCTGTGCGCCGTGGTCTGGTGGCTGGGCGTGTCCCTCATCCGCTCCCGGCCGTTCCGCGCCTCCCTCGGGTGGATGTTCGCCGTCGCCGCCTGCCTGCTGATGGCGGGCACGCTGTTCGGGCAGCTCGCCGGTGGCATCGGCCGGGCCGAGATCGTGAAGGATCTGGCCGCGACCGACCCCGCGGTCGAGGACGTGCTGTGGACGCTGCTCGTGCAGTTCGACCTCGCACCGGTCGGGTGGGCCTTCGCGTTGGCCCTCGTGGCGGGCGTGTTCACGATCGGCCGCCGCCTGCAGCGTGACACGGAGGGGCTGGTCTGATGGCCGCCACCACCACCCGCTCCGAGCGGGCCGACGCGATCACCGTCATCCTCTATGCGGCGGCGGCGCTCGTGACCGTCGGCATCGCGACGGTGCTCCGCGTGGGCAGCACCTTCCGCGACGACGGGATCGCGTGGTCGCTCCCCATCGACGAGCAGCCGATCTCGGCGACCACCGACTCCGGGCAGATCTCGATCGAGGGCATCGCGCAGGAGGCGATGGTCTTCGCGACGGGGGTGAACGGCGTGTCGATCGCCGCCATCGTCGCTGCCATCGCGCTGTGGGCTCTGGCCGCCGTCGCCGTCATCGGCGCGGTCACGCTCGTCGCCTGGAACTTCCTCCGCGGACGGTTCTTCGTGGCGGGCAATGCGCGCGCCTTCGACGTGATCGGCTGGACACTGGTGCTCGCGCCGATGGCGATCGTGATGCTCGAGACGATGGGACGCAACGGCGTGACCGCGGCGCTCGGCCTCGGCGACGGGGAACCCGTGCACCCGATCGAGTTCTGGGCGATCGCGCCGATCTTCGCCACCGGGGTCACCGTCGGCCTCATCGCCGTCGCCTTCCGTCGCGGCATCCGGCTGCAACAGGAGAAGGTCGTGCTGGAGAAGGAGACGGAGGGACTGGTCTGATGATCTCGTTCGGTTCGGAGGCCGTCTGGCCGTCTCTGCTCAACATCGGGATCGCGCTCGCGGTCTGTGCGGCCGTCGTCGCCCTCGTCGTCTGGAACAGCCGCCGCCGTGGCAGCCGCACGGTCGCCCTCGACGCGGCGCTCACGCTGTCCGGATGGTGGATCACGCTCTCCGCGCTGGGGGCGGTGTCGTTCATCATCAAGGCGTTCGCGGTGGACTGGGCGGAGCTGCACGGCCGGACGATCGTCTTCCTCGACTGGCCCTCGAACCTCCCGTGCTCGGAGTACGGCGACAGCACGACGACCATGCTCACCTGCAGCGGCACGGAGCTGTCGGACTTCACGGTGGGCAACGCCTCGCTCGGGCTGCGCCTCCTCGCCGCGGCCGCGCAGCTCAGCACCCTCGCGCTCACGACGATCCCCGCGGTGATCCTCGCACTCATCTGCTTCCACACCCTCCGCGGCCGCGCGTTCTCCCGCACGGTGACCCGGGCCCTCGTCGGGGGTGCGATCGCGTTCGCGGTGCTGGGCGTACTCTCCGATCTCCTGAGCGGCATCGCCGCCACCACCGGACTGCGGGAGGCCCTGCCGGCGGACAGCACCTGGTATCCGCACACCTACTGGCTCACCGTCACGCCGCTGCCGTTCGCCGCGGCACTCGGCCTCCTCGCCCTCGCCGCGGTGTTCCGTCAGGGCATGCGCGTGGAGCAGGAGCGGGCCGCCCTGGAGCGCGAGACGGAGGGGCTGGTGTGAGCCCGGCGGAGAGCGACGACGAGTTCACCGGCATCCACTGCCGTCTGGACGAGCTGCTGGCCGCCCGCGGGATGACGCTGACGGAGCTGAGCGCCGCCGTCGGCGTCAGCATCGTGAACCTGTCCGTGCTGAAGAACGACCGCGCCCGCGCGATCCGCTACTCCACGCTGCGGGCCATCTGCGAGGCGCTCGACTGCGAGGTCGGCGACCTCCTCGTCCTCGCCGATCGCTGACCCCTGTCGACCCACCCCCTTCCGCGCGCCCCGGCCCCTTACGGACGCACGCAGGGGGCCGGAGCGCACGGAAGGGGGTGGCTCGGCGGGAGGGCGAGCATGGTCACGCACGGGAATGCAAGCCCCTTCTATGAGTCGGCTGTGAGTGGGTACCGTCGCCTCATGATCAGCACCCGCATCCCCTCGCGTCGCGGCCTCCGCCTCCTGGCGATCGTCCCGGCCGCTGCCCTCGCCTTCTCCCTCGCCGCCTGCGCGGGAGAGAGCCGCCCCTCGGTCGACGAGGTCGCCGACGGCATCCAGAAGGTCTTCGAGGGCACCCCGCAGGAGGAGGCCATGACCGACGACGCCGCCACCTGCCTGGCTGAAGCCCTGGTCGACTCCGACCTCAGCGACGAGACGCTCGGCTACATCGCCGACGGCGAGGACAAGCAGCGGGACGAGGCCGACAAGGCCCTCACGACCCAGATCATCCAGGACAACCTCCAGGACTGCGTCACGCCCTGAGGGCGGCACGCAGCGAAGGGTGACGGCCTGGGAGGGCGGCCGTCATCCTTCGTCATATCCGCCCAGGGAATTCTCAGGCTCTCCTAGCGTTGAGCCTCATGGCGTGCACCCGGCGCGCCGCGATTCTGGAGTCCCCACCTCAATGAGCACCACCGCACGCGCCCAGAAGGCGCCAGACACCCGCGGGCCGGTCCGGAAGCTGCTGACCTCGTTCGGCTTCCAGATCATCGCCGCCCTCGTCCTCGGCATCGCCGCCGGTCTGATCGGCCGCCAGCTCGGCGCCACGGCCGAGAACCCGACCGCCCTGTCGGCCACCCTCGACACGATCGGCAGCTCCTACGTGACGCTGCTCCGCGCGGCCGTCGTCCCGCTGATCTTCACCGCGATCGTCGCGAGCATCTCGAACCTCCGTCGCGTGCAGAACGCCGCCCGCCTCGCCGGGCAGACGATCCTCTGGTTCGCGATCACCGCCTTCATCGCGGTCATCATCGGCATCGTCCTCGGCCTCGTGATCCAGCCGGGCAGCCGCGCCGGCGAGGGCCTGGAGCCGGGCGAGCCGTACACCGTCGGCACCTGGTGGAACTTCCTCCTCGGCCTCATCCCGCAGAACTTCCTCGGCCTGACCGTCAGCACCTCCCCCGGAGCCACCGAGGGCGCGTTCACCTCGAGCGTCGGCTTCAACATCCTGCAGGTCATCGTGGTCGCGGCCGTCGTCGGCATCGCGGCACTCAAGGCCGGCAAGAAGGCGGAGCCGTTCCTCGTCTTCACCGAGTCCCTGCTCAAGGTCATCCAGCGCGTGCTGTGGTGGATCATCCGCATCGCCCCGCTCGGCACGTTCGGCCTCATCGGCTCCGCCGTCATCAAGTACGGCTGGGAGAAGCTGGCGTCGCTCGGCTGGTTCGCGGCCGCGGTCTACATCGGCCTCGCGCTCGTGCTGTTCGTCGTGTACCCGATCCTGGTGCGCACGCACGGCCTCTCCATCAAGCAGTACTTCTCGGGTGTGTGGCCGGCGGTGCAGCTCGCCTTCGTGAGCCGCTCCTCCATCGGCACGCTCCCCCTCACGGAGCGCGTGACCGAGCGCAACCTCGGTGTGCCCCGCTCCTACGCCTCGTTCGCCGTGCCGCTGGGCGCGACGACGAAGATGGACGGCTGCGCAGCGATCTACCCGGCCATCGCCGCGATCTTCGTCGCGCAGTTCTTCGGCATCGAGCTGAACTTCGTGCAGTACCTGCTGATCGTGATCGTCTCGGTCGTCGGTTCCGCCGCCACCGCGGGCACCACGGGCGCGGTCGTCATGCTCACGCTGACGCTGTCCACCCTGGGGCTCCCGCTCGAGGGCGTCGGTCTGCTGCTCGCGATCGACCCGATCCTCGACATGGGCCGCACGGCCGTGAACGTCGCCGGTCAGGCGCTCGTCCCCGCGATCGTCGCGAAGCGTGAAGGCATCCTGAACGAGGAGCTCTACAACGCACCTCGCGAGGGCCTGCCCTTCGCCGACGACTCCGGCGACGACACCCCCGAGGCCGACGCCGCCTCCACCCCGGAGCCCGCCGGGGCACGCTGACCCGGTCTCCTCAAGAGCGCCCCACTTCCTTCATCCAGGAGGTGGGGCGCTCTGCGTGTCCCCCTTCCCCTCCCCCGCCGACCCACCCCTTTGCGTGCGTCCCGGCCCTTTACGCACGGCCGGAAAGGGGTGGGTCGACCGGAAGGGGGTGGGTCAACAGGAGGGAGGGGTCAGTTGCGGCTCAGGGGGCGGGTCGCGCCGCGGGTGTCGAGTGCCAGTTCCTCGGCGTCCATCGCGGCAAGCAGCTCCCGCATGACCTCCTCGTCGAGCTCCCCGGCATCGCGCTCCGCGACGAGGATCTCCCGCCGCACCTGCAGCCATCCCTTGGTCAGTGCGACGAGGTCGTCGTAGGAGGGGCGGGCGACGGTGTCCTCGACCTGCTGTGCGTCGTCGGTGTCCTTCTCCACCCGGGTCATGCGCTTGGTGAAGGCATCGAACATGCCGAGGTCGACCTCGCCGTGCTTCTGCTCCCACTCCCGGCGCTTCTCGGCGAGGTACGCCTTGCCGGCCTCGCGGCTCTTGGCCTTGACCATCTCCAGCGCCGCGACGTCCTCCTCGTGCTCCTCGTCCCCCGCGATCTTCAGACGGCGGATGAGCAGCGGCAGTGTGAGCCCCTGCAGCAGGAGCGTGCCCACCGTGACGATGAAGGCGACGACGACGATGGCGTGCGCGGCCTCGGTGTCGAGCCCGGCCAGATCCGCGGCGGCCACCGCGATCGCCAGGGTCACCACGCCACGCATACCCGCCCAGGAGATGACGGCGTTGTCCTTCCACGTGAGCTGCAGGCCCGCCATGCGCTCCCGGACGATCTGCGTCCGCAGCTCATCCGTGCTCTGATCACGCCACCGCCGGGACCGCCGTCGCCGTTCGTCGAACTCCCCGGATGCGATGCCGCGATCCATGCGGGCGAGCCGGCGACGGTCCTGGAAGTTCGACCACGCGCTGATCGGGTAGATGTAGAGCGGCCGCACGACGAGCACCACGAGCAGCACGGCGCCGGAGAGCAGGAGGATGTGCCCCACCGACTCGCTGCCGAGATCGCTGAGCACCCGCGGGAACTGGAGGCCGATGTAGGCGAACACGAAGCTCTCCAGCAGCAGGTCGGCCGACAGCCACAGCGGCGCCTCCTGCTGCCGGGTCGTGTAGTCGGTGCGCGGGGCGTTGAAGCCGACGAACAGCCCCATGGCCACGACCGCGAGGACGCCGGAGCCGAGCAGGTGCTCCGCGATGTTGTACGCGCCGAACGGGGCGAGCAGACCGAAGGTGCCGATCACCACCGGGTCACCGATGCGCATGCGGAGCTGATGCAGGACGATCCCGAAGACGAGCCCGATGCCCACCCCCACACCGACGGCCAGGAGGAACTGCCCGATGCCATCCCAGATCGACACCGTCGCCCCGGCGAGGATGGCGGCGAACACCCGGTAGAGCGTGAGCGAGGTCGCGTCGTTGATGAGGCTCTCCCCGGACAGCACCGTCATGATGCGGCGGGGCAGACCGAGACGACGGCCGATCGCCGCCGCCGACACCGCATCCGGCGGGGCGACGATGGCTCCGAGCAGCAACGCGCCGGGCAGCGTGAGCGACGGCAGGATCCACCAGGCCACGAGTCCGACGGCGAACGCGGTGAGCAGCACCAGCCAGATCCCGAGACGGCGGATCTGCGGCAGGCTGCGCTTGAACCCGACGAAGGACACGTCGAGGGCGGCGGAATACAGCAGCGGAGGCAGCACGAGCCCGAGCAGCAGGTGCCCGTCGATCTCCAGCTCCGGCACGAACGGCAGGAACGAGGCGGCGAGCGCCACGACGGTCACGAGCAGCGGGGCCGGCCACCCCCGCGACCGCGCGACGGCCGCCACGGCGACAGCTCCGACGAGGACGTAGAAGATCCCGGCTTCCATGCGGAAAGCGTAGCGGCGTCGTCGGCGCCCCCTGTCCGCCGGGCGTCAGTCGCGGGCGGAGCGCACGCGCTCCGGCGCCTCCGCATCGAGAGCCTCCCGGAGGCCCGCGTTCTCATCCTGCAGGTCGAGGACCCGCGCGATCCCGGCGATGTTGATGCCGTCGCCGCGGAGCTCGGCCGCGCGGCGCAGGCGGGTGATGTCGTCGTCGCTGTACCGGCGCGTGCCGCCGTCGCTCCGGGCCGGCGCGAGGAGGCCCTTGCTCTCGAAGAGCCGGATCGTCGCCTCGGGCAGGTCGACGAGCTGCGCGGCCACGGCGATGCCGTAGAGCGGGGTGCGCGAGTCGCGTGCGGTCATGAATGTCCTCGTCTCCGGATCGGGGTTGCGAAGATTCCTGCGTGTGTTCTATAACAAATCTATACCTCAGGTGCAGATAATCTGCACAACACCTCAGCCCTTGCAGGGCCGCACGAAAGGAGACACCTCATGGCACTGACCTTCGATCCCTTCAGCCAGCTCGACCGCTTCGCCGCGAGCGTCCTGGACTCCGTGCGCGCGCCCCGGTCGATGCCGGTGGACCTGTACCGCGACGGGGACCGCTACATCCTGCACGCCGACCTCCCCGGCGCCGACCCCGGCTCCATCGACGTCGACCTGGACGGCGGGCAGCTCACGATCCGCGCCCAGCGCACGGCCGACACCCGCGAAGGCGTGCGGTGGCTCGCCCGCGAGCGCGGCGCCGGATCGTTCCTGCGGCAGTTCTCGCTCGGCGACGGAGTGGACCTCGACAACATCAGCGCCTCGTACGAGAGCGGTGTCCTGTCGGTCGTGATCCCCGTCAGCGAACGGGCGAAGCCGCGCAAGATCACTGTCGAGTCCGGCGAACAGCGCCAGGCGATCGACGCCTGATCACCCCGGGGCGGTGCTGCGGCACCGCCCCGGCCGCACTCCTCTCTTCTCACGGAAAGGACGAACCATGGCACTCTCCTCGACCCTCGACCGGTTCCTCGCCGACATGGAGTACCCGGCGACCCGCGACGACCTCCTGCGCGAAGCCGCGCGGGAGGGGCTGCCGACGGACGACCGCGCGGCGCTGCACGACCTGCCGGAGCAGAGCTTCAGCGCCGCCTGGCTCATCCGCTACCGTCTCGCCAGGAACGCGCTCGCGGACGCGCTCGCCCCCGCCTCGCGCCTCGCCGCGTAGGGAATGCCGGAGCGGCCGCCGAGGTTGCATCCGGAGATGAACGACGTCGCCCTCTCCGTCCTCGACCTCGTGCCGGTCCGCTCCGGCCAGACCAGTGCCGAGGCCATCACCGCCTCCCTCTCCCTCGCCGCGACCGCCGACCGGCTCGGCTATCGCCGGTACTGGTTCGCCGAGCACCACAACATGCCCGCGGTCGCGTCGACCACGCCTCCGGTCCTCATTGCGGCCGCCGCCACGCGCACGTCGCGCATCCGCCTCGGCTCCGGCGGCGTGATGCTGCCGAACCACGCGCCGCTGATCGTCGCCGAGCAGTTCGCCGCCCTCGAGGCCATCGCCCCCGGCCGCATCGACCTGGGCCTCGGCCGCGCGCCCGGCAGCGACCCCGTGATCACTCAGCTCCTCCGCGGGTCAGGGACCACCAGCGACGTGGAGCAGTTCCCCCGCCACGTGCAGGACATCGCGGCGCTCTTCACCACCGACGGCGCCACGGTGCGCTTCACCTCCGGCGGGGAGTACACCGTGCGGGCGACCCCCGCCGCGACCGGGGTGCCCGAGGTGTGGCTGCTGGGGTCGAGCGACTACTCCGCGCAGCTCGCCGCCTCCCTCGGCCTGCCGTACGTGTTCGCGAACCACTTCTCCGGACAGGGCCTGAAACGCGCCCTCGACCTCTACCGCACGAACTACCGTCCGAGCGAGGAGCACCCGGAGCCGCGGACCTTCCTCACCGTGAACGCCGTCGCCGCCCCGACGGCGGAGGAGGCCGAGGCCCGCGCCCTGCCGCAGCTGCGGATGATGGCGCGACTCCGACTCAACCAGCCGCTCGTCGCGCTGGAGACCGTCGAGCAGGCCCTCGCCGCGGAGCACGACGCCGCGACCGATCAGGTGGTCGAGGCCGCGCGGTCGCGGTGGTTCGTCGGCACCGGGGAGTCCGTCGCCGCCGAGGTGCGCTCGTTCGCGTCGACCTACGGGGTGGACGAGGTCATGCTCTCCCCCGTCGCCGGTGCCTACGACGCGGAGCCGAAGGACTCGGCCGCGGGGCGCGCTCAGACGCTGGAGCTCGTCGCGGGAGCGTGACCCGGCGCGAGCGCGGGCGCGTGCGCGTTCCGTCGCGGGCGCGTGCCGTCGCGGGCGCGTGCGCGTTCCGTGGCGGGATCACTAACGCTCCCCCACGCGACCCGGGCGGCACGCTTCTGATCCCGCGTCCGATCGGTCACTTGGTGCGGGATCGATAACGATCCCCGGCGCGCCTCCCGCAGCACCTTTCTGATCCCGCCGGCATGCGGGACGGAAAACGTGCCTTCGGTCACGATTGAAGGGCCACTTCTGATCCGGCGCGAGAGAGGCCCTCCGCCACAATCGCGGGTGCGCTCGAGTTGTCCACAAGAGCCGGGCGGAGGACGATCATCCGTCGGGACGCCGATCGTGCACGGACATCATGGACGGATGCGACACCGTGTGCCCCTCCCGCCCGACCTCGGCCCTCACTTCGCCGTCCGTGACGCCGCTGCCATCGGGGTCGGGCGGAAGAGGTACTCCAGCCGAGACCTCGCGCGGCCGTTCGCCGGGGTGCGGTCGGCGATTGAGCCCGCCACGTTCGACGATCGAGTCGCCGCGTACCTTCCACGCCTCCGTGATGGCCAGGCGTTCGCCGGACGCACGGCTCTCCGACTGTGGGGGCTTCCCACGTCCGTCCGGTGGTCGCCCGATGAGCCCCTCGACGTCGCCGTGCACACCGGGACCTCGCCACCCCGGACGATCGGCGTCCGCGGGCGCCGCATCGCCCCGGGGAGGGCAGACACGTGGCGCATCCACGGAGTGCCGACGGTCGATCCGGTCAGTGCGCTGTTCCTCTGCGCGCGGGAGTTCGTATCCATGCCGATGATCGTCGCGCTCGATGCCCTGCTCACCTCGTCCGACGCCTATCCGGGACTGCGGACGGGTCGGCCCGTCGCCACCACCGAGAGCATCGACCGACAGCTGACGCGATGGGGGCGGTTCCCCGGGTGCGGTCGCATACGCGATGCGCTGCCTCTCGCGCGCCCGGGCGTCGAATCGCCGAAAGAGACCGAGACGCGTCTGCTCCTCCGCAGCTTCGGCCTCCCGGAGCCCGCGATCCAGCACGTCGTCTCCGTGGACGGCCGCTTCCTCGCCCGGGTCGACCTCGCCTACCCCGAATGCCGCATCGCCATCGAGTACGAGGGCGATGGCCATCGGACGGACCGTGATCAATGGCGGATCGACATTCGGCGTCAGCGCGACCTCGAAGATCACGGATGGCTCGTGATCCGCGTCACCGAGCTCGATCTGCGCGACGGTGGCGCCGCCCTCGCCGCCCGTGTGCATCGCGCACTCACGGTTCGCCACGGCATCCGGGGATGAGGCGTGCTCACGGGTGGGCGTTCGGTCCTCTCCGCGATGAGGGGGCTGGCTCCGGATGTCACGGAGGCGTAGCCTCGGCGGCAGAGAGAGGGGTTCGACGATGAGCACCAAGACACTCGCACTCTGGGTCGCGTACGGGACGAACGGTGTGGTGGGAAGCATCCGCCACGATGAGAGCGGCTATGTGGTGACCATGGCGGGGGCGGATGCGGCGGCCGGAACCTATCCCAGCCTCGCCTCCGCGAAGGGCGCCCTGCACGCCCGTATGCTGCCGGGGAGCGCCTGGCCGCGATTCCAGGAGCACTGACCCGCTCCTCGTCGTGCGGGATCGAAACAGTGCCTCCCGAGCCGGTACGAGGTGCACTTCTGATCCCGCGAGACCTGCTGCGGTGGGAGATCGCGGCGGCGGGGCGCGCGTGCGGCGAACGCGCGTTATCGATCCCGCCAACCGGGAGGCACGCGCGTGCGGGCGGGTCAGGACTCGGGTTCGCCGGAGAGGATGCCGCGGAGCCAGTCGCGGGCCTCGATGAAGACCTCGTCGGAGTAGCGGTCGGGATACTGCACGATCTGCCGGTCGGCGCGCGGGTAAGACCCGAGGAACACCACGCGGGGGCTGAAGCGGCGGATCCCGAGCAGGGCGTCGGCCATCCGCTCGTGCTCGATGTGACCGTCCGCGTCGATCACGAACCGGTACCGGCCGAGTTCGTCGCCGATGGGCCGGGACTCGATGAGAGAGAGGTTGATGCCGCGCGTCGAGAACTGCTCCAGCATCTCGAGGAGCGAACCAGGGTGGTCGTGCGGGAGCTCGACGATCAGCGAGGTCTTGTCGGCACCGGTCGGCGCAGGCGAACGCGTGGTGCGGGTGACGAGGACGAACCGGGTCACGGCCGCCGCGTTGTCGCCGATGCCCTCGGCGAGCACGTCAACGTCGTAGTGCTGCACGATGCCGGGAGCGGCGATCGCGGCCTGTGCGGGCGAGGTGCCGTCGAGGACGCCGATGGCCGACGCCACGTTGCTCGCCGCCGGCACATGTGAGTGGGTCGGGAGGTGTTCGCCGAGCCAGCCGTGGCACTGCGCGTAGGCGACGGGGTGCGCGGCGATGACCTCGACCTGGTCGAGAGTGGTGCCGCGCGGCGCGACGAGGACGAAGTTCACCCGCACCAGGTACTCGCCGATGATCCGGAGCCCCGGCAGCGTCGCCAGTGCGTCCTGGGTGGTGGAGACCCCGCCCTCGATGGAGTTCTCGATCGCGATCATGGCTGCGTCGCTGCGTCCTTCGAGGACGTCCGCGAGCGCCTCGCCCACGTTGTGCACCGGTCGCCAGTCCTGCCCCCTGGCTTCGGCCACCTGGTCGAGCGCCGCCTCCGTGAAGGTTCCGGCCGGTCCGAGGTAGCTGTAGGTGCGGCGTGCAGTCACGGCGTTCAGCCTATCCCTCGGTGACTCATCGCGATCCCGCATGTCAAGGCGGATGCGAGCATCCGCCTCACGAGGCAGACTGAGAGCATGAGCAGCCGTGCCGGCCTCCCCGCGGAGGAAAGTGACCTGATCGACGTCGACGAGCTGATCGCCGCCTACTACGACCGCGTGCCGAATCCGGATGTCGCGAGCGAGCGGGTCGTGTTCGGCACCAGCGGGCACCGCGGCTCGTCGCTCACGAAGAGCTTCAACGAGAACCACATCCTCGCCACGACGCAGGCCATCGTCGACTACCGCGCAGCGCAGGGCATCACCGGTCCGCTCTTCCTCGGGCGCGACACTCACGCGCTGTCCCTCCCGGCGGAGCGCAGCGCCATCGAGGTCCTGCTCGCGAACGGGGTGGACGTACGCGTCGACGCCCGGGATTCCTGGGTACCGACCCCCGCGCTGAGCCACGCGATCCTCACCTATAACCGCGACCGCGCCGCCGACGACCCAGGTCGCGCAGACGGCATCGTCGTGACCCCCTCGCACAACCCGCCTCGCGACGGCGGCTTCAAGTACAACCCGCCCCACGGCGGTCCCGCCGACACCGATGCGACCGGCTGGATCGCCGACCGCGCCAACCAGCTCATCGCCGACGGCCTGACCGAGGTGCGCCGCGAGCGCTTCGCCGACGTGGACTGGGACGCGATCACCGGATACGACTTCCGCGACGCCTATGTGCGCGACCTCCCGTCGATCATCGACATCGAGGCGATCCGCCGCGCCGGCGTGCGTATCGGCGCGGACCCGCTGGGTGGCGCCTCGGTGGAGTACTGGTCGCTGATCGCCGAGATGCACGACCTCGATCTCACGGTCGTCAACCCCGAGGTCGACCCCACCTGGCGCTTCATGACCCTGGACTGGGACGAGAAGATCCGGATGGACCCGTCGTCCCCGTCGGCCATGGCATCGCTCGTGGCGAAGAAGGGCGACTACGACATCCTCACCGGGAACGACGCTGACGCGGACCGGCACGGAATCGTCACCCCCGACGCCGGGCTCATGAACCCGAACCACTTCCTCGCCGTCGCCATCGACTACCTCTTCTCGCACCGGGAGCACTGGCCGCGTGAGGCCGCGGTCGGCAAGACGCTGGTGTCGTCGATGATCATCGACCGCGTGGCCGAGTCGCTCGGGCGGCGTCTGCTCGAGGTTCCGGTCGGCTTCAAGTGGTTCGTGCCCGGACTGCTCGACGGCTCCGTGGCGTTCGGTGGCGAGGAGTCGGCGGGGGCCTCGTTCCTCCGACACGACGGCTCCGTGTGGTCGACCGACAAGGACGGCATCCTTCTCTGCCTGCTGGCGGCCGAGATCCTCGCGGTGACCGGCAAGACCCCGTCGCAGCGCTACGCCGAACTGGAGGACGCCTTCGGCGCCTCCGCCTATCAGCGCGTCGACGCCCCCGCGACCCCCGAGCAGAAGGCTACGCTCGGCAAGCTCGCCCCGGAGTCGGTGACCGCGACCACCCTCGCCGGCGAGGACATCATCGCGAAGCTCTCGCACGCCCCCGGCAACGGTGCGGCGATCGGCGGACTCAAGGTGCAGACTCCGCACGCCTGGTTCGCCGCGCGGCCGTCCGGAACCGAAGACGTCTACAAGCTCTACGCCGAGAGCCTGCGGGGCCCGGAGCATCTCGCTGAGGTGCAGGCCGAGGCCCGCGCCGTCGTATCCGCCGCCCTCGGCGACTGATCCCCCCTCCCTCGGCGCCGCCTCCCGGGCGTGCTGCGGGATCGAAATCGCTCCCCTCGGTCGCCGCCGGGGGAGTTTTCGATCTCACCCTGCGGCTCGGAACGGACGAGCCCGCGGCGGGATCAAAAACGGGCCCACCAGAGATCGGGGAGGGACGTTGTTGATCCCGCTAGCCGGGGCGTGGGGATGGGACGCGCGAAGCCCGTGGCGGGATCGCGAACAGGCCGTCGGCGCCGGTCCGTCTGCCGCTCCTCTTGCGGGATCGAAAACGGGCTCGCCGGGGAACTCGGAGGGACCTTTTCGATCCCGCTCCGCTGACGCCCCTGCCGCGGGATCGAAAACGGGCCCGGGGGACGCTGGGGAGGGGCGGTTTTGATCCAGCACGCGGGCGAGGGACGGACGGGGGCGGGGGCGAGGGACGGACGGGGGCGGGGGCGGGGACGGACGGGGGGGGGACGGACGGGGGGTCAGTCGGCGTCGGTGGAGGAGCCGAGGAGCTCTCGGACGCGGCTGGAGACGCGGTGGAACTCCTCCGTCTCCAGAACATCGGCGTAGCCGCGGCGGGCCGGGAGGTCGACGCGGTGCTCCTCCAGGATTCGCCCGGGTCGCGGCCCCATCACGATCACGCGACTGGCGAGGTAGACCGCCTCCGCGACCGAGTGGGTCACGAGCAGCACGGTCGTGCCGGTGGCGCTCCAGATCCGGTTGAGCTCGACGTTCATGCGCTCGCGCGTGAGGGCGTCGAGGGCACCGAACGGCTCGTCCATGAGCAGCACCCGCGGCTCGTGCAGCAGCGCGCGGCACAGCGACACCCGCTGCTGCATACCGCCGGAGAGCTCGTGCGGCAGCGACTTCTCGAAGCCGGTGAGCCCGGTCATCTCGATGAGCTCGTCGGCACGGGCCTGGGCCTTGCGCATGTCCATCCCGCGCATCTCGGCCTGCAGGAGGATGTTGCCGCGGACGCTGCGCCATTCCAGGAGCGCCGCCCGCTGGAACACGTAGCCGATATCCTGCCGCGGACCGCGGACCTCGTCGCCGCGCAGGCGGATGCTGCCGCGGCTCGGAGTGGTGAGTCCGGCGACGGCCTTCAGGAGCGTCGACTTGCCGCATCCCGAGGGCCCGGCGATGGAGAGGAACTCCCCCTCCTCCACGCGCAGGTCGACGCCCTCGAGAGCCGTGACCTGGCGCCGCTTGGAGGCGAAGGTGATCGCGAGATCAGAGACCTCGAGCGCCGGAGCGGTGCTCGTGGCCGCGAGTCCGCGTTCCTGCTGAACGTGAGTGTCCATGACGATCGGTCTCACTTCCCGGGGGTGAAGGCGTCGTCGAAGTAGGTGTCCACGTCGCCGTCGCCCGAGATGAGCCCGGCCTCGGACAGGACCTCCAGCGTGGACTCCCAGTCCTCGGTGGCGTTCGCGCCGGGAGCCTGGCCCTCGGTGGCGTCGGTGTGGAGCAGCTCGATGGTCTCCTCCCACTGGTGCAGCAGGACCTCCTGCGACGGCATCTGCGGGTCCTTGCCCTCCATCGCGGCCACCGCCGCCTCGGGGTCCTCCTGCGCGGCCTCGAAGGCCTCGGAGGTCGCCGCGACCAGCGCCTCGACGAGCTCCGGGTCGTTCTCGATGGTGTCGGTGGGCGCGATGAGGCCGTTGCTGAAGAAGTTCAGGCCGGCGTCGGAGTAGCGCAGGTACTCGACGTCCTTGCCGCTCTTGTCGGCGATGGTCGGGCCCTGGTCGTGCGCGAAGCCGATGAGCCCGTCGACCTTCCCAGACAGCATGGCGGCGATCTTGCCCGCGGCGTCGAGGTTCTGCTGGGTCACGTCGCCCTCCTCCAGGCCCACGGCCTCGAGGTACATCGGGAAGGTCGTGGTCGGGGCGTCTCCCGCGGAGACCGCGATGGTCTTGCCCTTGAGGTCTTCCGGGCTGGAGATGCCGGAGTCGGCGAAGACCTGGACGGCCGACGGCGTGGTCTGCAGGAAGACGCCGACGCTCTTGATGCCGACGCCCTTGTCGATGTTCGCGAGGACGGCCGGGGTGTCCGCCCAGCCGAAGTCGACCTGCCCCTGCCCGACGGCCTGCGCGGTCTTCGTCGAGCCCTGGCCGGCCTTGATCGTGAGGTCGATGCCGTGCTCCTCGAAGATGCCCTGATCGACGCCGTAGTAGAACGCGGCGTGCTCGCCGTACGGGTACCAGTTGAGCATGAGGGTGACCGGCGTGAGCTCGCCGCCGTCACCGTCGCCGGAGCTCGCCGGGGCCGTCGATCCTCCGCAGCCGGAGAGGGCGAGCACCGCGGCGGACGCGAGGGCGATCGAGCTGAGGATGGTGCCTGACTTCTTCATCAGTGCCTTCTTTCGTGGGGGCGAGGGGGGTCAGAGTCGGACGGTGGCCGCGGCGACGTCGCGCTTGGAGGCGTGCCACGGGATGAGGAAGCGCTCGGCGATCTGGATGATGCCGAAGAGGATGACGCCGAGCAGCGACATGATGATGAGCGCGGCGAAGAGCATGGCGGTGTCGAGGTTGCCGTTGGCCTGGAGGATCACGTAGCCGAGGCCCTCGTTCGCGCCGACGAACTCGCCGACGACGGCACCGGTGACCGCGAGCGTCGCGGCGACCTTGAGGCCGGAGAGGAGCTCGGGCAGCGCCGCGGGCAGCCGCACCTTGAGGAAGGTCTTGAAGCGGCTCGCTCCCATGGTCGACGCGAGCTGGAGGATCTCCGGGTCGACGGTGCGCAGACCCGCGAGGCCCGAGATGACGACGGGGAAGAACGCCATGAGCACGGCCACGAGGATCTTCGGCTCCGCCCCGAACCCGAGCCACACGACGAACAGCGGGGCGATCGCGATCTTCGGGATGACCTGCGCGAAGAGGATGACGGGATAGAGCGTCTGCTCCAGGCCCCGCGAGTAGACCATGAGCACGGCGACGAGGACGCCGACGACGACCGCGATGACGAATCCGATCACGGTCTCGTAAGTGGTGACCCAGGTGTTCTGCGCGAGGTAGGCGGCGTTGTCGGTGAAGGCGGCCCAGGTGTCGGCCGGCGACGGGATGATGAACGCCGGCACCCACCCGAGGCTCGTGGAGACCCACCAGAGCGCGAGCACCGCGAGCACGAAGACGAGCGGATGCCAGTGGCGGCTCCACCAGCGGACGATGCCCGGAGGCTCGGGACGATCGGCGGCCAGCGCCAGGGTCATGGTCGCGGAGGGGGCAGACGACATGGGGTCCTCGACATCTTCGTGAAGGATTCGGGAAAGCGCATTCCCGTTCGGTGTTGCGAGTCTATGCCGACGCTTCTGCCGTGTCAACGCATGGCCGTGTCCGCACCGTCGTCGCCCCCGCAGGAGGGGCGTCCGGGCCGGTCACCGCGTCCGGGCGAGAGCCGCGCCCGCGACCCGCAGCCAGCGTGCGGGATCGGTCAGGGCGGCGGTCGTCGACCCCGCCAGCGCGGTCAACGACACCGCCTCCGCGAAGAGGCTCGTGTCTGCGTCGTCCGCGATCCGACCCGCGGCGAGCAGAGGACGCGCCCCTGCCTCGGCGGCGAGCGCGGCGAGGAACGACGGCACCTTCCCGTCGCCCGACTGGCCGTCGTAGGACCCCTCGCCGGTGATCACGACCCCGGCACCACGGACGGCGCCAGCCAGATCGATGAGCGCGGCCACCTCAGCCGCCCCCGGAGCGAGGACCCCGCCCCAGCGAACGAGAGCGGCGCCCGTCCCCCCGGCGGCCCCCGTGCCCGGCAGCTCCGGGTCGACGGGCAAGAGGGCGGCGAGATGGGCGAGCGCGTCGTCGACGCGCGCGATGTCCTCCGGTGCCGTGAGCCCCTTCTGCGGGCCGAACACCGCTGCCGCGCCGCGCGGGCCGGTGAGCGGATTCGTGACATCGGTCAGCACGCGGACGTCGGGTGCCGCGCGCAGGGCCCCGAGATCCGCCGTGACGATGTCCGCCAGCCCGCGCGCGCCCCGCGCGACCGGATCGCCGCCCGCGTCCAGGAAGCGTGCCCCGAGGGCGGTGAGCATGCCCGTGCCCCCGTCGGTGGAGGCGCTGGAGCCGATGCCGAGGATCAGGCGTGAGACGCCGTGATCGAGCGCCGCGGCGATCGCCTGCCCGAAGCCGGTCGTGTCGGCGTCCCAGGGGCGCAGACCGTCGAGGAGCTCGATGCCCGAGGTCGAGGCGATGTCGACGACGCCGGTGCCGCCGGGGGCGTCGGTCGTGCTCGGCAGGAGCAGCCACGACGTCTCGACGGGAGCGCCCGCCGGACCGTCGACCGTGATGGGCATCCGTCGCGCGTCGGGCACCGCCGTGGCGAAGGCGGCGACGGTCCCCTCCCCGCCGTCGGCCATCGGACGGAGCACGATGTCCGCAGCCGGCCCGACCTCCCGCCAGCCGTCGGCGAGTGCCGCGGCAGCGTCCGCCGCCGTGATCGTGCCCTTGAAACTGTCCGGCGCGATGACGACCCGGGTCATGCCCGCAGCCCCGGGGTGCTCGCACGCACGACCACCTCGAGCGGGAGCGTCGGCTGCTGCCAGTCCTCGTCGACGATCGCGCGGAAGGCCTGGTAGCCGGCATCGCTCAGCGGCACGCAGACCGTGGTGAGGGCCGGGGTGACGTCGCGACTCGAGGGCACGTCGTCGAAGCCGCAGACCGCGATGTCGGCGCCGACCTCCCGGCCCGCTGCACGGATGGCCGCCATCGCGCCGATCGCCACGACGTCGCTGATGCCGAACACCACGGTGCCCTCGGGGACACCGGCGGCGAGGGCTTCGGTCATCGCCGTCGCCCCGGACTCCCGACGGAAGTCTCCGCGGACGGTCTGCGCGACCTCTCCGCCGCCTTCCGCGAATCCGGCGCGGAATCCCGCCAGCCGGTCGTCCGAGGTGCGCACGCCCTCCGCCGCCCCGACGAGTACCGCCGAGCGGTATCCGAGTTCCGCCATGCGACGCCCGAGCGCGGCGGCCCCGGCCCGGTTGTCGATCTCCACCCGGCGATCGCCGTCGCCGTCCGCGCCGAACGCGACGACGCGGCCGCCGAGCCGGGTGAACTCGGCGAGCTCGCGAGCGGTCTCGGCCTGCCCCTCCTCCTGCGTCCGCGAGGCGGCGAGGATGAGGCCCTGCGGACGCTGGCCGCGCAGGGCGCGGACGATGCGCGCCTCCCGCGCCGGGTCGCGCTCGGTGATGGCCACGGTCACGACGAGGCCCTGCTCATCGGCTCCGCGGGCGACGCCCGACGCGATGAGGCCGAAGTAGGGGTCGGCGATGTCGGCGACGAGGAGCGCGATCACCGGCGAGCGTCCGCGGGCGGTCGCCTGCGCGGAGACGTTGGCCGTGTAGCCGAGGGCCTCGGCGGCGGCCTCCACCCGTTCCCGGAAGGGCGCCGCGACCTTGCGTTCGGAGCCGTTGAGCACGCGGGACGCGGTCGCCAGCGACACACCGGCCTCGAGTGCGACGTCATGCAACGTGGGCGCCGGTCCCCGGGCGTGACGGGGGCGACGCGCGGCCGGCGGCTCTGCCGGTGTGGCGGACGGGGTCATGCTCCGAGCCTACCGACGGGAACGGAACCGCTTCGAGGGGCGCTCACGGCTGCCGCCCGAGAAACCCGAGGAGGGCGGCGGCTTCCCCGGCGAGGAGCTCCGGGGCGTCGTCGGGCACGAACTCCAGCAGGGCGTCGCGCGGCGGGTGCGCGGAGGCGGCGGCGTCCGCGAAGAACCGGGTCCACAGTGCGGACCGCGAGCGGAGCGGATGGCGCTCGGTGCGCGGCCACCAGGAGAAGACATGAGCGGCGGAGACATGGGGGCCGAGCCGGCGGAACTCCTCGAGCACCACGGGGACGGGTGCGCCGACCGTGGGCTGCCAGTACGTCGACAGCATCGGATGATCGACCTCGTGCAGCAGCTCGAGGGTGGCCGGGGCGGTGTCGGCGAGCGTGCCGCCGTGGAACTCCAGGGCGAGCCCGATGCCCCGGGCACCCGCTTCGACCGCCGCCGCGCGGAGGCGCGTCACGACGCGGGCACGCTCGGGCGCGGACACCTCCGCGGAGCCGTGCTCACCGGCCCACACCCGCACGCGGTCAGCACCCAGGGCCGTGGCGCTGTCGAGGACCGCGGTGAGCGACTCCTCCGGACCGGCGCGGAAGTACGACCCGTACGACGCGACGGCGAGTCCGGCATCCGTGGTCATCCGCGCGACCTCCGCCGCGCGGTCGACCTCTCCCGGCGGCACATGCACGTCTCCGCCCCACTCGATCACGTCGAGACCCGCGGCGGCCGCGAGCGCGACGATCCTCTCCGGCGGCAGGGCACGGAACGTCACCGAGCACAGTCCCGCACGGATCCCCGTCATCCCGTCATCCTCTCAGTCCTCCCGATCCCCCCGACTCCTTCCGGCCCGTTCCCTCCGCCGTCGTCGTGCATCCGGAACCACGGAGGACCGGGGAGTCCGGACTCACAGGTGGGGGGCGACCGCCGTCGCGAAGGCCTCGGCCGTGCGGCGGACCACACGGGCCGGGTCATCGGCCCAGACGTCGGCATGGAAGATCTCCACCTCGATGTCGCGGTCGTAACCGGTGTCCTGCACGGCCCGGGTGAGGGTTGCGAAGTCGATCACACCGTCCCCCGGATAGTGCCGGGAGAGGAGGGGATCTGCGGCGAGGGGGGTCTTCCAGTCGCACACCTGATACGTGGCGATGCGGCCCTCGCGTCCGGCCCTGGCGATCTGGTCGAGCACTTGCGGGTCCCACCAGATGTGGAACGTGTCGACGGCAGCGCCGACCACGGCAGGGTCGAAGTCCGCGGCGATGTCGAGCGCCTGGCCGAGGGTCGAGACCACCGCACGGTCCGAGGCGTACATCGGATGCAGCGGCTCGATCGCGAGGGTGACCCCGGCGGCTCGAGCGTCGTCCGCGAGGGCGCCGATGGCGTCGCGGACGCGCTCCCGCGCCCCGATGAGGTCGCGCGACCCCTCGGGCAGACCACCCGCGACGAGGACCAGCACCGCGGTCGAACCCTCCGCACCGGCCGCCGCGAGGGTGGCCGTCTCCTCGATCGCCCGCCGGTTGTCGTCGAGCGCGGCTTCGCGCTCCGGACCTGCCGGAAGCGTGAAGAAGCCCCCTCGGCAGTGCGTCGTGAAGCGCAGCCCGGAGTCGGTCAGCATGCGGGCGGCGGCATCGAGGCCCACCTCCTGCACGGGCTCCCGCCACAGACCGATGGCCTCGACCCCCGCCGCCGCCGTGACGCGCAGGGCCGTCGCGAGGTCCGCGTGCTTCACGGTGGCCTGGTTGATCGAGAGCCGCGGGTGCGGCACGGTCCCGACGGCGGCCGCCCGGGACTCGCGCTCCGCCGCCAGGCTCCGGGTGGCGGTCATGCGTCCACTCCGTTCAGCCGGAGGAGGCCGTGCCAGCGCTCCCGCGCGAGCTCCGGCCGCTCCAGGGCGAGCGCCCCGTTCGCCAGCTCGACGATGCGGCTGAGGTGCGGCAGGCTCCGCGCGGAGTGCAGCCCCCCGACCATCTGGAACGCCGGCTGATGACCGTTGAGCCAGGACAGGAAGGCGACCCCGGTCTTGTAGTAGAAGGTCGGCGCCGCGAACACCTGCCGGCTCAGCTCCTCGGTCGGCCCGAGGAGGGCGAAGTACCGCTCGGGGTCGTCCGCGTCGAGCGCCTGGATCGCGGCGGAGGCCACCGGGGCGAGAGCGGCGAACGCGCCGAGCAGTGCGTCCGAGTGCCCGCGCGACGCAGGCCCCTCGGGCGCGGGGGCGCCGGTCAGGCTGTCCCCGCCGATGAGGCCGACGTAGTGGAAGTCGTCGCCGGTGAACATGCGCACGCCCTCCGGCAGCCGCTCGCGGACCCAGACCTCGGACTCCGCGTCGAGCAGACTCATCTTCACGCCGGCGACCGCGGCGCGGTTCTCGCCGATGATGTCGAGCAGCACCTCGGCGGCCTCCTGCCACGCGGGACCGCCGCTCCCCCCGGAGGACGAGGGCGCGAAGTACCCCGCCAGCTCCGGATCGAACGCGGTGCCGAGCCAGTGCAGCACGACGGGGACCGATGCGCGGGAGAGCACCTCCCGGTACACGCGGCGGTAGTCGTCCGCGCTCTCCGCGGCCCTGGCCAGGTGCCGCGAGGCCATGAGCACCGGCCCCGCCCCCTGCTCCTCGGCGAAGTGCAGCTGCTCGAGATAGGCGGCGATCACCTGATCGAGCGGGATGCGCGCCTCCTCGATGTGGTCGGTGTTGACCCCGACCACGACTGAGCCGCCCTCCTCGCGGGCGACCTCCGCACTGCGGGCGATGAGCTCGCGCACCGCCGTCGCATCCAGACCCATGTTGCGCTGTGCGGTGTCCATCGCGTCGGCCACGCCGAGTCCCCACGAGTACACGTTGCGGCGGAACGCGAGCGTCGCGTCCCAGTCGATGTCGGCCGGCTGCCCCGGGGTGTTGTCCGCGTACGCCTTCGGGACGACGTGCGCGGCGGCATAGGCCACCCGACTGCGGAGCGGACCCTCCGGCCGCGTGACGGCGTCGGCCTCCCGGAGCTCCGTGTCGGCGGTGCGGCCGTCGGCGGCGAGCAGGCGGAGCGTGGTCATGCCCGGTCCAGGGTCAGCGGCTCGAGCACGATCTTGCGTCCCTCGGCACTGGACGCGAGTCCGGCCTCGGCGAACTGGACCCCGCGCGCGCCGGCGAGCAGATCGAACGGGTAGTCGGTGCCGAGGACGAACGAGGTGAGGTACTCCTCCCACTGCTGCCGGAAGCCGTTCTGGAACACGTCGTTCGTGGGCACCTGCTGCCAGTCGGCGTCGTAGTCGTGGCTGTCCTCCAGGTCGGGGTTCCACACGGGCTTCGGCGTGGCGTTGCGGGGCTGGATCTTCGCGCCGAACAGTCCGACGACGGCAGAGCCGTGCGTGCCGTCGACCTGGAACTCCACGAGCTCGTCGCGGTTCACCCGCACGGTCCACGAGGAGTTGATCTCGGCGATCGCCCCGCCGTCGAGCTCGAAGATGCCGTAGGCGGCGTCCTCGGCCGTGGCCGTGTAGTGCTCGCCCTTCTCGTCCCAGCGGTCGGCGATGTGCACGGCGGCCTGGGCGTAGACGCTCTTCACTTCGCCGAAGAGGTTCTCCAGCACGTAGTTCCAGTGCGGGAACATGTCGGTGATGATGCCGCCGCCGTCCTCCGTGCGGTAGTTCCAGCTCGGACGCTGCGCGGGCTGCCAGTCGCCCTCGAACACCCAGTAGCCGAACTCGCCGCGGACGGAGAGGATGCGGCCGAAGAAGCCGGAGTCGATGAGGCGCTTGAGCTTCTGCAGACCCGGGAGGTAGAGCTTGTCGTGGACGACGCCGGTCTTCACGCCGGCGTCGCGGGCGAGGCGGGCGAGCTCCAGTGCCTCGTCCAGCGACTCGGCGGTGGGCTTCTCGGTGTAGATCGCCTTGCCGGCGGCGATGGCCTTGCGGATCGCGGACGCCCGGGCCTTCGTGACGAGGAAGTCGGCGTAGATCTCCCATCGCGGGTCGGCGAGGGCGGCGTCGAGGTCGGTCGTCCAGTCCTCGATGCCGTGCTTCGCGGCCAGCTCCGCGAGCTTGGCCTCGCTGCGTCCGACGAGGATCGGCCGCACGGTCACGCGCGTGCCGTCCGGAAGCTCGATCCCGCCCTCGTCGCGGATCGCGAGGATCGACCGCACCAGGTGCTGCCGGTATCCCATGCGCCCGGAGACGCCGTTCATGATGATCCCGATCTCGCGGGTGGGGGCCTGTGCCATCTCGGTCCGTTCCTCTCGGTGGAAGCTGTCGGCGCTGACAGGGGAATCTTGGTAAGCGCTTTCCGAGATCATGGCATGAGACGCACGACCTCGCAACCGTCCCTAGCGCGGAGGGGCCGTGCTGGCGCGCACGTGCAGCGCCGGAGCCACCTCCACGCGCTCCGCGGGTCGCGCCGCCCCCTCGCGCAGGCGCTCGCGGATGAGCTCGACCGCACGGCGCCCGACGTGCTGCTTCGGCGGCCGCAGCGCGGTGAGCGGTGGGGACCCGTGCTCGGCGACCTCGTCGTCGTAGGCGATGAGCGAGAGGTCGTCGGGCAGCCGCCAGCCCGCGTCCTGCAGGTGCTGCTGGAGCAGGAGCGCCTGCGGGTCGGAGTGCACGAGCAGCGCCGTCGCCCCCGTCTCACGGATCTCGGCGAGCACCGCCGAGACCACCTCCGCCTGCACTGCCCCCTCCATCCGGTCCAGCGCCGCGTCGCGGTCCACCGTCACCGTGAGCCCAAGCTCGGCGACGGCTCGCGACCAGCCCTGCCGCAGCCCGGCGGAGGTCGGCGACTGCGGCGAGGTGAGGATCCCGACCCGCCGGTGTCCGAGCGCGGCGAGGTGCCCGGCGGCGAGCGCGCCTCCGAACGCGTGGTCGGTCGCCACGGTCTGCATCCGGGTGAGGGCGAGAGCCGGCGGGGTCCGGCGCTCCACGAGCACGACCGGCACCGGGAGCGTGTCCAGCCAGGAGAGCAGCGCATGGCCATCGGCGCCCTGCGTCTCGGGGGCCACGATGAGCCCGTGCACGGTTCCGGATTCCAGGAGCGCCGCGATCTGGCGGCGTTGGTCCTGCGCGGCGTAGCTGGCCCCGCGGAGCACGAGCTGCACCCCCGCCTCCATCCCAGCGCTCCGGGCGCCGACGACCACCTGCGGCCAGTAGTAGCTCAGCGACGGCACCACCATCCCGATGCGGAACTGCGGCCCGGGGAGGGCGGCCCGCGCGACGGTCGTGTCCAGCGCGCTCCGCAGCACCGCACCCCCGTGCACCCTGGTCAGCAGCCCGCGGTCCGCCAGCATCGTGATGTCGCGGCGGATGGTGAGCTCCGCCACCCCGAAGTCGCGGGCGAGATCGGCCACGCGCACCGCCCCCGTGCGGCGCAGCTCGTCCAGGATCCGTTCCCGGCGGGAGAGGCCGAAACGCGGGGTCGGGCGCTCCTCGGTCATGCCGCCCTCCCCTGCAGCTCCCAGCGCTCCGGACGGTCGAGCGGTGCGAAGAGGACGCGCGAGACCACCGGCCCCCACGAACGCTCCAGGAGCGCATCGTCCACGGCCCTGCTCTCGACGACGACGTCCGCCGGATCGTGGGCGATGCGCAGACCCCGCTTCCCCTCCGGACCCGGGAGGAGGACGACGTCACCGTGCACCTCGGGCGTCCCCGCGCACACGAGCACGAGGCGGGTGGCCGGGTCGGCGAGCGCCGGACTCTCGTCGCGCACGGTCACCGCACCGCCGCGCAGCAGCACCGTCCGCAGCCACGGATCGCCGCCCGGGAACGCCGCACCGAGGTCGAGGGTCCAGCCGTCGCTCCGCGCCTGCACCGCGGCCCGCCAGGCGCCGCCCGGCTGTTGCTCGCGCCCGCGGACCAGCGGCGTGGAGTGCCAGCCGCTGGTGACGTGCCACAAGCGGTAGCGGGCATCCGAGAAGGTCGCCGCGGTGTACGTCGCCCGACCGACGTCGATCACGACCGGGACGCCGTCGACCGCGATCGCGACCGCGCCGAGGTCGTTGTGGTTGTGGTTCTCGTCGTTGCGACCGCCCTTGACGACGACCGCGAGCCCCCGCGGATGCCCGCTCCGCTCACGGCGCAGACCCACGCCGAGGGAGGCGAACTCGACGCGCCCGGGCAGGGGCGCAGGCCCGGGATGCGCCGCCTGCCAGTCGGCGTCGAACAGCTCGGCCAGCGTCCGGCCGAGACCGGCGACGACATCGGCCTCGTCTCCGACGACGCGCCCCGGACGGCGGTGCCGCGCGGCGAACGCGGCCGTCGCCTCCAGACCGCACAGGACGGCGGCCCGGTGGAGCACGGACCACGGGAGGGCCTCCCCCGTGCGCGCCTCCGCATCCGAGAAGCTCGCCACCCACCCCTCCCCGAGCTGCACGCGCTCCGGGAAGAGGGCGAGCTCCCGCAGCCCGGCGAGGCGTCCGTCCCGGATCGCAGCGGCCACTGCTCCGTCGGTGAGCGCGTCGAGGAGGCCGAGCGCATCGAACGCCCTCCCCGCTCCCTGCCACCAGTAGGCGAAGCCCTCGTCGATGCCGCCGTCGGCGGGAAGCTGGGCGAGATAGCGATCGAGGCCGTCGATGCTGAGGGCGAGCACCCGCGCACGCAGCGGTTCGTCCGCGAAGGCGAGCGCCGCCGGCAGCAGGTTGCCGTGGATCCACGGCGCCCAGTTGTGCACGCGTTCCTCCGACCCCTCCCACGCCCACTCGCGGCGGTCGACGAACGGGCGCAGCACCCGGCGGACCGTCTCGTCCCGTACCCGTGCGACCAGACCGGGCGCGTGCGCGTCGAGAGCGTCGCCGAGCACCAGCACGGCCCACCCCGCCAGCGCCGCCGCCTCCCCCGCGCCGAGGTCGAGGACGGGGCGCTCGATGTCGGGGGCGCGCCGCCCGCGGGCGAACGCGTCGTCGTGAGCGGGCCAGCACCAGGTCGACTGCTCGACCAGGAGCCACAGTCCGTCCGCCACCTCGTCCAGCCGCTCGGCCGCCGGGTCGACGGCAGCGGCCAGGACGGCGCGACGGAGCCGGAGGTCGCGACGGAACACCGCCCCCTCCCAGCCGGCTCGGTCACCGGTGCGGGCGTAGGCGGCCCACTGCGAGAGGAGCGGTTGCGCCCAGGCGGTGCCGCGCTCGCCGTCCGCCGCCGCCAGGATGGTCGCGCGGAGTTCGGGTGCCACGGACGTCCATGTCCCGCGGTCGGTGCTCGGCGGCACGACGGGCCGAGCGACGGCGCCGTGCTCTCGCCACAGATCGCTCAGGGTGCCGCGGGGGATCAGCATCCGGTTCTCGCCTTCATTGTTCGAGTCTGTTCGATCAGCAGGGTTTCGGTTCGATCACGTTGCCTGCACTCGAACGCACAGTCTTCACTGGAACCGCGCGCTTCGGCAAGCGCATACCCGAGACCCGCGGAGACCCATGACCCCTCGACCAGTCGTCCTCGCCGCTCTCTCGACGGAGGCGTGGGACCTCGTGTTCGACGATGCGCGGCGCGCCCGCCTGCAGACCCTCACCGCGCCCGGCGATCCGGTGCACACCCCCGCTCTCGACGCCCCGACGCTGGACGACCGCCTCGCCGCCGTGGAGGTCCTGGTGACGGGGTGGGGCGCTCCGGTCCTGGACGCACCTCTGCTCGATCGGCTCCCCCGGCTGCGCGCGGTGTTCCACGCGGCGGGAAGCGTGCGCGGCCTCGTGTCCGAGGCGTTCTGGGAGCGCGACATCCTGCTCACCTCGGCCGCCGAGGCCAACGCGGCCCCGGTCGCGGAGTACACGCTCGCGATGATCCTGCTCGCCGGCAAGCGCGCCCTCCTCCCGCTCCGTGCGGACGACGCGCAGCACGACCTGCGCGTCGGGCCTCGCGTCGGCGGGCGCATCGGCAACCTCGACCGCACGGTCGGCATCGTCGGGTTCTCCCGCATCGGCCGCCGCGTCGTCGACCTGCTGCGGCCCTTCCCCGGCCTTGAGGTGCTCGTCGCCGACCCGTACGCGGATCCCGAGGAGGTGGCCGCGGCCGGTGCCCGGCTCGTCCCGCTCGACGCCCTGCTCCCCGCCGTCGATCTGCTCTCCCTGCACGCACCCGCCCTGCCCGCGACGCGGGGGATGATCGGCCGCGCGCAGCTCGCGGCCCTGCGCGACGGCGCCACGGTGCTCAACACCGCGCGGGGCGCCCTCCTCGATCACGAGGCGCTTCTCGCGGAGTGCGCCGCCGGTCGCCTCGACGCGATCCTCGACGTCACGGACCCGGAGCCGCTTCCGCCCGACCACCCGCTGCTGCACCTGCCGAACGTCGCGGTCACCCCGCACCTCGCCGGCTCCCTCGGCACCGAGGCGCACCGGCTGGCCGACGCCGCCCTCGACGAGCTGGAGGCGTGGGTGACCGGCCTTCCGCCGCGGCACCCCGTGCACCGCGCCGACCTCGCGCACAGCGCATGACCCTCCTCGCGCTGCCTCTGGACGACCGCGCGCTCTCCCCGTACACGGGATGGACGCGTGCGCACCTGATGACGGTGGCCGATGCGATCCTCGACGGGGCCGCCCGACATGCGAGCCCGGCGGGTGCGGGCATCCGCTACCCCGGCGCCCCCGGTGGCTTCGGCTCCGCGGTCGATGCGCTCGAGGGATTCAGCCGCACGTTCCTGTTGGCCGCGTTCCGCATCGCCGGCGACCCGCTCGGCACGGAGTCGCTGGCCGACCGGTACGCCCGGGGCCTCGCTGCCGGTGTCGACCCCGACGGTGCCGAACGGTGGCCGCGCCCTGATGAGGTCGACCAGGCGAAGGTCGAGGCGGCGGCGCTCGCGGTGGGCCTGCACCTCACGCGCGACACGGTGTGGGCGCGCCTCGACGACACGGCACGGACCCACACCGTGGACTACCTCGCGAAATTCGTCGGCGGCAGCTACCCGCCGAACAACTGGGCGTGGTTCCGGGTGCTCGTCGAGCAGTTCCTGGAGAGCGTCGGTGGGCCGTACTCAGCCGCGGATCGCGCGACCGACCTCGCACTCCTCGACGGCTTCGAACGCGCGGGCGGCTGGAGCGCGGACGGTGCCGCCCGGTCGTTCGACCACTACGCCGGCTGGGCGCTGTCCTTCTATCCGCTGCTCTGGGCGGACATGGTCGGCGAGGAGCCGAGGCACACGGACCGGGTCGCCCGGTACCGCCGCCGGCTCGACGCGTTCCTCGACGACGCGCTGCACCTCGTCGGCGCCGACGGCGGACCGCTCCTTCAGGGGCGCAGCCTCACCTACCGCTTCGCCACGGCGGCCGCGGCCGGGGTGGCCGCGTTCAGCGGCACGTCCCGGCACCATCCCGGCCTGCTGCGCCGCGCGGTGAGCGGGCAGGTGCGGCACTTCGCCGACCGGGGCGCGCCGGACGCGACCGGAGTTCTCCCTCTCGGCTGGCACGGACCCTGGCGCCCGCTCGCCCAGGACTACTCCGGCCCCGGCTCCCCGTACTGGGCGGCGAAGGGCCTTCTGCCCCTCGCGCTTCCCGCCGCGCATCCGTTCTGGACCGCCGTCGAGCAGCCCCTGCCGATCGATCGGGGTCCGTTCGCCCGCGTCCTCCTCGCCCCGGGATGGCTGGCGACGGGCACCGCGGACGGCATGGTGCGGGTGGTCAACCACGGCACCGACCACCGCACGCCCGGCGCCTTCAAGCCGGATGCGCCGCTGTACGCGAAACTCGGCTACTCCACCGCGACCGCCCCGGTTCTCGCCGGCCCCGGGGCACGCGACCCGCTCGACGGCACGGTCGCCGTGGTGCGCGGGGGCCGAGCGAGCCACCGCTCGGGCTTCCTGACGGGAATGCTGAGGGAGACGGACGGCACGGCGTTCGGCGGCTCCTCCGGCCCCGCGCACTGGCACGGCAGCATCCGCGCGAGGTTCGACGTCGGCGGGGGCGGCACGGCCACCGAGACCACGGTCGGCCCCGTGGTCGATGTGGTGTCGGTGGTGCGCGGACCGTGGGAGGTGCGGCTCGTGCGGGTCCGGCCGGGCGCGGGGACGGAGGGGGCGATCCACGACGGCGACGTCCTCCGCATCGGTGGGTGGGCACTATCCGCCCCCACCGTCGTCGAGACCGGCCCCGCGGCCGTCGCCGCCCTCACCCCCGGCGGGGAGACGCAGAGCCGGGTGGTCGGCCTCCACGGCCTCGACGACGCGACCGCAGGCGTCCGGCGGGAGCGGGACGTGACGCCGCTCGGCCCGGAGACCGCCACCCCGTGGCTCTCCGCGGCGGTGCGACCCGCCGCCTGGATCGCGGCGGGCGTGCTGCTCGGGAGTTCGCCCGGGGCTCCCCGGCTCGATCTGCGGCAGGACGATGTGACGGTGTCGTGGCCGGACGGCGCCGCGACGACCCTTCACCCCGAGGAGTTCCTGCCCCGCGGTTGAGCGTCGTCAGCGGCGTGCCGTGCTCGCCCGTTCCACGAGCCGGGTCGGCACCACCACGGGTACTGCGGGATCCGTCGCGGTCCCGTCGCCCTCCACAGCCGCGATGAGCGCCGTGACCGCTTGCTGCGCGAGCGCCGGGAAGTCCTGCCGGACGGTCGTGAGCGGCGGGAGGAAGTTCGCCGCCTCGGGGATGTCGTCGAAGCCGACCACGCTGACGTCCGCGGGGACCGTGCGCCCGGACTCCGCCACCGCCCGCAGCAGCCCGAGCGCCATCTGGTCGTTGGCGCAGAATACCGCCGTCGCCGGTCCCAGGGCCGGTGCCGCGGCGAAGCCCGACTCCGCGCTCCAGTCCCCGCGCGCGACCGCCGGGGGCGTGCGTCCGGCCGCCGCCAGGGCGTCGCGCCACCCACGCTCGCGCTCCACGGCCGCGAACGACTCCTCCGGCCCTGCGAGGTGGTGGACGGTCTCGTGCCCGAGAGCCAGCAGGTGCTGCGTCGCGGCGCGCGCTCCCGCGAAGTGATCGCTGTGGACGACCGTCGCTCCGGCACCGGCCCGCGCGTCTACGACGACGAGGTGCAGGCCGGGCGGCAGGGTCGCGGCGGGGACGAGCGCGGACGCCTCGTTCAGCACGAGGGCGCCGTCGACGCCCTGGTCCACGAGCCGGGCGAACGCGGCATCCAGTCCGTCCGCGGCCGTGACGACGGTGAGCGCGTATCCACGGACCGCCGCGGCTTCGGCCGTGGCCTGCAACATGCGCGAGTTGCCGACCGTGGCGAGGGTGGTCACGACGAGGCCGATGGTGTGGCTGCGGCCGGTGCGCAGGGCCCGCGCGGCCCGGTGCGGCCGGTATCCCAGTTCTGACATCGCGGCCTCGACCCGCGCCCGGGTGTCCGGATCGACGCGCGGGCTGCCGTTGACGACGCGGGACACGGTCTGCCCGGAGACGCCAGCGCGCGCCGCCACGGTCGCCATGGAGACGCGAGCGGCGGTCGCCATCGGGCGCTTCTCGACCACGGATCCTCCGTTCACAACTCAGTGATGTTGACGTTAGCACGGCGCCCCACCTAGCATGTTGACGTGAACACGCCCGAATCTCCTGAGATCCGCACCGAGCTTCTCGGCGCCGGCGTCGTCAAACGCGCGACGACCCTCGCCGACGGCCGTGACCTCATCTACTACGACGATCCGGACACCACTCTGGGTGCCGAGCGGTCGGTCGACGCCCGGACCCTGGCACCTCGACCGGACACCGCGACCATGCGGCTCGACGTGCTCACGGGCGATTGGATCACCGTCGCCGCCAACCGCCAGAACCGCGTCATGATGCCGGGAGCCGACGCCGACCCGCTCGCGCCGCAGACGCCGGGGAATCCTTCCGAGGTGCCGTCCCGGTACGACGTGGCCGTGTTCGAGAACCGCTCCCCCGCGTTCGGCCCCGCCCTTGCCGAGCCCGTCGGCACCGCCCCCGGGGCGACGAACCCCCCGCGCGGCCTCGACGACCTCGCGGCCCTCGGACTCGGGCGCACCCGTAGCGCCGTCGGCCGCTGCGAAGTCGTGTGCTTCAGCCCCGAGCACTCCGGCTCCTTCGGGACGCAGACCGAGACCCGCGCCCGCACCGTGATCGAGGCCTGGGCCGACCGCACCGCCGCCCTGTCCGCCCTCCCCGGCATCCAGCAGGTCTTCCCGTTCGAGAACCGGGGCGAGGCGATCGGCGTCACGCTCCCCCACCCGCACGGCCAGATCTACGCGTACCCCTACGTGACCCCACGCACCGCCCGGGTGCTGGACGCGGTCGACCGCACCGCGCCCGACCTCTTCGCCCGCATCCTCGCCGAGGAGCAGGCGTCCGAGCGGGTGGTGTTCCGCGGCGAGCACTGGACGGCGTTCGTGCCCTTCGCGGCGCGGTGGCCGCTCGAGGTGCACCTCATGCCGCATCGGCACGTGCCGGACCTCGCCGAGACCACAACGGAGGAGCGCGACGAGCTCGCCCCGCTCTACCTCCGCCTCCTCCGCGGTGTCGACGCGCTCTACGACAGCCCGACGCCGTACATCGCCGCCTGGCACCAGGCCCCCGTCCACATCGGCCGCGACACCGTGCGCCTGCACCTGCAGCTCACGAGCCCGCGCCGCGCCGCCGACAAGCTCAAGTTCCTCGCGGGTTCCGAGGCCGCGATGTGGGCGTGGGCCGCCGAGGTCGCGCCCGAGCAGGGCGCCGCCCGACTCCGCGAAGCCCTCGCCCGCACCGATCAGGAAGCCTCCGCATGACCTCCGCACACGACGCCGCCGCCGAGCTCTTCGCCGCTCTCGCCGGGCGCACCCCGGGCGGCGTCTGGTCGGCGCCGGGACGGGTGAACCTCATCGGCGAGCACACCGACTACAACGACGGCTTCGTGCTCCCGTTCGCCATCCCCCAGCGGACGGTCGCCGCGGTCGGTCGTCGCGCCGACGGTCGGCTCCGCGTCGCCTCGACCTTCGCCGACGAGCCGGTGGAGGTCGCCCTCGACGAGCTGGACCTCCTTTTCCCCACCCCGCCCGGGACGGAGCCCGCGGTGCCGGAGTGGGCCGCCTACCCGCTGGGCGTCGCCTGGGCGCTGCGTGCGGCCGCCGACCTGACCGCGGTCTCCGGCCTGGACATCGCGATCGCCTCCGACGTCCCGGTCGGCGCCGGGCTCTCGTCGTCCGCCGCGATCGAGGGCGCGACGGCCGCGGCACTGAACGAGCTCTGGGGCACCGATCTCGACGCCGTGGCCCTCGCCCGCGTCGGGCGGACGGCGGAGAACGAGGCCGTGGGCGCCCCCACCGGGATCATGGACCAGATGGCCTCGATGCTCGGGGAGCCCGACGCCGCGATCTTCCTCGACTGCCGCTCCCTCGCCGCCGAGGTCGTGCCGCTGGGCATGGCCGATGCCGGACTCGCGGTGCTCGTGATGGACACCCGTGTCACGCACGCGCACTCCACCGGCGGCTACCGGGAACGCCGCGCCGCCTGCGAACGCGGAGCCGCGATCCTCGGAGTGTCCGCGCTGCGCGACGTCGCCGTGGCCGACCTCGCCCGCGCCGAGAGTTTGATGGACGACGTGACCTTCCGCCGCGTGCGCCACATCGTCACGGAGAACCAGCGCGTGCAGGACACCGTGGCGACGCTGCGCACCGCGGGCGCACGCGGCATCGGCGACCTCCTCGTCGCGTCCCACGCGTCGATGCGCGACGACTTCGAGATCTCCACGCCCGAGCTCGACGCCGCCGTGGAGACCGCCCTCACGGCGGGCGCGGGGGGTGCACGCATGACCGGCGGCGGGTTCGGGGGTGCCGCGATCGCCCTCGTCGACCGCGACGCCGTGCCCCACCTCGCCGATGCGGTGCGGGGGCGGTTCGCCGCGGAGGGCTTCGTCGCCCCGCACCTGTTCGAGGTCAGCCCGTCCGCAGGTCCGCGCCGCGACGCCTGACACAATGAAGGGTCGAGCCGCCACCGCCGCGGCAGGAGAGGAACGCATGTCCTGGATCGTCACCGGCGGCGCCGGCTACATCGGTGCCCACGTCGTCCGCGCCCTCGCGGAGGCCGGCCTCTCCCCCGTCGTGCTGGACGACCTGTCCAGCGGCGTGGCCTCGTTCGTACCGGAGGGCGTGCCGTTCGTGCGGGGCAGCATCCTCGACCGCGCCCTCGTCGAGGAGACGCTGCGCACGCACGAGGCGGAGGGCGTGATCCACGTCGCGGGCTACAAGTACGCCGGAGTCTCGGTCCAGCGCCCGCTGCACACCTATGCCCAGAACGTGGAGGGGACGCGGATCATCCTCGAGGCGATGGCGGCGGCGGGTGTCGCGAACATCGTCTTCTCGTCTTCGGCGGCCGTGTTCGGCACCCCGGACGTCTCCCTCGTCGTCGAGGACACCGCCAAGCGGCCCGCGAGCCCCTACGGCGAGTCGAAGCTCATCGGAGAATGGCTGCTCCGCGATCAGGCGATCGCCACCGCCGACTCCGACCGCCCGCTGCGCCACACCTCGCTGCGGTACTTCAACGTCGTGGGCTCGGCCGACCCGACGGTCTACGACGTCAGCCCCCACAACCTCTTCCCCATCGTCTTCGAGGCGCTGATCGAGGGCCGCACTCCCAAGATCTTCGGCGACGACTACGACACCCCTGATGGCACGAACGTCCGCGACTACGTGCACGTGGGTGACATCGCCGCCGCCCACGTCGCCGCAGCGCAGCGCCTGGCCTCGGGCGCTCCGATCGAGCCCGCGTACAACCTCGGCTCCGGCGACGGCCTCAGCGTGAAGCAGATCATGGATGCGGTCGCCCGTGTCACCGGCATCGACTTCACCCCGGAGGTCGGCCCTCGTCGCCCCGGCGACCCGGATCGGATCGTGGCGACCGGCGAGCTCGCGGCGCGCGACCTCGATTGGACCATGCGCTACACGGTCGACGAGATGGTGCGCACGGGCTGGGAGGCCCGCCGCGCCGCCGGCTGACCTCACACGTCGCGGGTGCGGAGCGGGTAGAGCCAGAAGCACAGCCATCCGACGGCGGTGAACGCCAGCGGGATGACCGCCAGCATGAGCCGGATGCCGCCGTCGACGGCCTCCGGCTGCGCGTCGCCGAGCTCGGCATCGAAGCCGGTCGCGGTCAGCACGGCCGCGGCGACGATCGCCTGGAGAACCACGGAGCCGCGGACGACGAAGCCGTTCACACCGAAGTAGGCGCCCTCGCGGCGGTGGCCCGTGCGATGCGCGTCGTCGTCGATGATCTGGGCGAGCACGACCTCGAGGAGCTGCAGCAGCCCGCCGACGCCGACCCCGACCGCGATCCCGACGAGAGCCGCCGCCCCCACGGAGGTCGGGATGAGGTACCCGAGCACCGCGACCCCGAACACCCCGACGCTCCAGAGCAGGGCCGTGCGCGGGGAGGTGCGCCGGACCACCGCGCTCCACAGCACGATCGACGGGATCGCCGTGAGGAAGATGGCGCCGAGCAGGAGGCTCCCCTCGCCCTCGGCCGCCCCCAGCGAGTAACGGACGTAGAAGGGGACGGCGGCGAGGATCACGGCGATCGAGGTCTGCACGCAGAGCGAGCCCAGCACGTACGGCACGAAGGCGCGGTTACGGAACGTGTAGACGAGCTGATCCCGCCAGCGCATCGCCTCGGAGGCGGCCTCCGGCACCCGGCGCTCGATCATCCCGCCGAGGAACGACCAGGCGAGCAGCACGAGACAGACACCGGACAGCACGAGCGCCATCCCCGGCCAGCCGATCGCGTCATAGAGCGCGGGGGCTCCGGCCGTGCCGAGCACCATGCCGAGGATCGCGAAGATCTGCCGCGGCACGTTCCCGCGGGCGCGCTCCTCCGTGGTGCGGAAGATCTCCGGGAACAGCGCGGAGATGTTCAGCACCACCACGACGAAGGCGATGTCGTAGACCGCGACGACCACGAGGAACCACACGATGAGCCCGGCCGCCGGGAGCGCGGGCGGCATCCAGACGAGGGCGAAGGCGATGACGAGCGGCACGATGCCGAGCCCGATCCACGGGATGCGGCGGCCCCACGGCGTGCGGATCCGGTCGGAGAGCGCCCCGACGACCGGGTTGAGCGCCGCGTTGAGGATGCCGTGCGCGATCATCGCCGCCGCCACCCACCCCGCGGGGACGGCGAGGTGCGAGACGTAGAAGTACACGACGAACGCCGAGAACGTCTGCGTCATCAGCTGCGTCGGGAACCCCGAGGCCCCGAAGGCGATGGTCTGGGAGCGGGTGGGAGCGGCGTCGAGACGGCGGTCGCGCAGCCGTTCGCCGAGCGTCGTCATCGGGCGTCTCCCCGCTGTAGTTCCCGCATCGCGCGCCAGCCGACGCGGACCAGGCCCTCCTCGGCGATGGTCTGCTGCACGAGAGGGTCGTCGAGCAGCCGCAGCTCGTAGCCGCGCTTGGCCGCCGCGAAGTCCACCGCCGCGCGCAGCTCCTCGCCGTCGGCCATCGGGTGCAGGTAGATCTCGGTGACCCCGGGCGGGACGGCGCGCAGCACCGCGAGGAAGCCGTCTCGGACCTGCTCGTACGACTCCTCGTCGGCGGTGCCCTCTCCGCGCAGTTCGAACGGGTGCGTCCACAGCCGGTCGACGATCTCGACGCCGAACGCATCGGCCACCGCCGCGGCCTCGGTGAGCTTCGCCTGCAGCATCGGATCGGCGTCCGCCCCTTCCATCTCGCGGGGCAGGCGGAAGGGGAGGCCATGCCGGGCGGCGAGCTCGAAGACGGCGCGCAGGAAGTCCCGGCCGGTCAGCAGCCCGTAGACGGATCCCATGTGGTTGTCGAGGTGGGTCACGTCGACGCCGGCATCGAGCGCGGTCTGCAGCTGGGCGGCGATCTCGGCCGCGACGTCCGCTTCGGAGGCGTGTTGCTCCACCGTCGCGACGTCGGCGGGGAAGTACCCGTCGGCGTCGACCAGGGTCGAGGCCCCGGTGAGCGGACGCCATCGGTACCGGCGCCACTCGCTCGTGAGCACGAGGTGCACGCCCACGTCGAGGTCCGGGTGGGCAGCGGCGAAGGCGAGCGCTTCCGGGGACCACGCGCAGGGCACCATCACCGTCGCCGAGTCGATCCGGCCGCGCACGAGGAGTCCGGAGATCGCGGCGTTCGCGGCATGGCACATCCCGAAGTCGTCGGCGTTGAGGATGACCGCCCTGGCTCCGGACGGCAGTCCGAGTCGGTCGGCGAGGGCGGAGGAGGCGGTCATGGCGTGTCCTGTCGGGCGGGCGGTCAGCGGCCGGCGGCGGCTGCGCGGGCGGGGGTGAGGATCCGGGTGAAGACGTCGGCACGGAGCGCGGAGGCCGCCTCGCCCACGGCTCCGACGAGCGGCGCCTCCGGCCCGAACGCCGAGGCGAGGAAGCGGAGCGGCAGCTGCGCGGAGAACTCGTCCGCGACGCGCTCGATCGCGTCCAGGAGCGCCGGGTGCACCGCCTCCCCGCCGAGGATGAAGGCCTCGGGATCGAGCACGAGGGCGACGCTGCCCGCCGCGAGGAAGAGCCGGCGTCCGATCTCGGCGACGAGCGCCTGCGCCGCCTCGTCGCCGCGCTGTGCCGCCTCCAGGTGGGCGAGGAACGGCGCGTCGACATCCAGCCCCAGGCCGAGGGCGAGGTCGCGCACCACCGTGGCCCCCGCGACGGGGGCGCCGATGGGCACCGGGGTCTGCGGGAGGTACATCACCTCGCCCGCCACTCCGGAGAACCCGCGATGCAGCGTCCCGTCGATCACGATCCCGGCCCCGAGGTCGTCGTCGAGCAGCAGGAGCGCGAAGCTCGAGAGGTCGATGCCGACGCCGCTGGTCGACTCGGCGAGCGCGGCGAGGTTGACGTCGTTCTCGACGCGGACCGGGCAGTCGAGGGCGGCCGCGAGAGCCACGCGGAAGGCGCCGCCGTCCGGCCCCTGGTCGTCGCGGATCGCACCGTCGGCAGCCACGATCCCGGGCACTCCGACGACGGCGAGGTGGAGCGCGCCCTTCACGGATCGGCGGCAGGCCGTGACGAGCGCGGCGATGTGCGCGACGCGGTCTGCGCCCGTGGGGAAGGCGCCGTGCCGCTCGGCTCTGACGGTGCCGGTCGCGTCGACGAGGACGACGTGGGCGGCGTGATGGTCCACGTGCACGGCGGCCGCGAAGCCGAGGTCCGGGTGCAGCGCGACACGGCCGGCCGCCGGCCCGCGGGTGTCGCGGTCCACCCCGGCCGCGGTGACGGCTCCTGCCGCGTCGAGCATCCGCAGCACCTGGGTCACGGCCGTGCGGGAGAGGCCGGTCGCCGCCATGAGCTCGGCCCGGGTCTGCGGTCCGCTCCGGGCGAGGCGCTCGAGGATCGCGCGGCCGTTGAGTGTACGGAGCAGGGTCTGCGGTCCTGCGAGGGGTCGTGACATGCGGCGGAACCTCTGGGGGGTCGATTCTCGTGCGGAGTCGGTGCCCGCCAGCCTGCCACATCGCGTCGCACCCGTCGACCCGTCTTCTCCGGCCGGGTCGCCAGCACCGGGTCACCGAGTACCGGGAGGGGACGGAAGGACGTCGGCGGGCGCGCATAGGGTGGAGGGATGACGCCCCTGGTGATCCGAGACGCCGTCGCCGACGATGCCGAGGCCGTGGCCGGAGTGCACGTGCGCTCGTGGCAGGCGGCCTACGAGGGCCTCATCGACCAGGAGGTGCTGGACGGGTTGTCCGTCTCGGAGCGGGCCGACGGGTGGCGCCGCATCTTCGCCGACCCGCTGCCCACGAGCCTCGGGACCCTGGTGGCCGAGCGCGACGGCACCGTCGTCGGCTGGGTGTCGTTCGGCTCCGGCCGCGACCCCGACGGCCTGGACGACGCCGAGCTGTACGGCATCTACGCCGACCCGACCGCGTGGTCGACGGGGGCGGGGCACGCCCTCCTCGACGCCGCCGAGCAGCGCATGATCGACGCCGGCCACACCCGCGCCTACCTCTGGGTGCTCGACGGCAACGACCGCGCCGACGGCTTCTATGCCCGGCACGGGTGGGAGCTCGACGGGGCCACGAAGATCGATCAGCGCCCGCAGTTCACGCTCCGCGAGCACCGCCGCGTCAAGCACCTCGCCTCGCGCTGAAGCGGTCCCGCCGTCAGTCGAGCGCGCTCATCACGTGCTTGATGCGGGTGTAGTCGTCGAAGCCGTACTGCGACAGGTCCTTCCCGTATCCGGAGTGCTTGAAACCGCCGTGCGGCATGTCCGACACGAACGGGATGTGGGTGTTGATCCAGACGCACCCGAAGTCGAGATCCCGGGAGAAGCGCATGGCGCGGGCATGATCGTGGGTCCACACCGACGCGGCGAGCGCGTACGGCACGTCGTTCGCCATCGCGAGCGCCTCCTCCTCGGTGTCGAAGGCCTGGACGGTGAGCACGGGACCGAAGATCTCCCCCTGCACGACCTCGTCGTCCTGCTGCACGCCGGTCACGACGGTCGCCTCCCAGAAGTAGCCCCGGTCACCCTGCCGCGCCCCGCCGGTCGCGACCGTCGCATGCCCGGGAAGCCGGTCGACGAAGCCCTGCACCTGCGCGAGCTGGGCCGCGCTGCTCAGCGGTCCGTACAGTACGCCCTCTTCGTCCGGCGCCCCGGTCCGCGCGTGCGTGCGGGTCCGCTCCACCAGTGCCGCGACGAGCTCGTCGTGCACCGACGCGTGCACGAGCACCCGGGTCGCCGCGGTGCAGTCCTGCCCCGCGTTGAAGAAGGCCCCCGTGACGATGCCCTCGACCGCCTTCTCGATCGACGCGTCGGGGAAGACGATCGCGGGCGCCTTGCCGCCGAGCTCCAGGTGCACGCGTTTGACGTCGTCGGCCGCCGAGCGGGCCACGGCCATGCCCGCGCGCACCGAGCCGGTGATGGCCACCATCTGCGGCGTCGGATGCTCGACGAGGGCCGCTCCGGTCTCACGGTCGCCGAGCACGATGTTGAGGGTGCCGGCGGGGGTGTGGCGCGCGACGATCTCCGCGAGCAGCAGAGTGGTGAGCGGCGTGGACTCCGCCGGCTTCAGCACGACCGTGTTCCCGGCGGCGAGCGCGGGAGCGATCTTCCACACCGCCATGTTCAGGGGGTAGTTCCACGGCGTCACCTGCCCGATCACGCCGATCGGCTCCCGGCGCACGAAGGAGGTGTGCCCGGGGAGGTACTCCGCGGCGGCTCGACCTTCGAGGCTCCGCGCGGCGCCGGCGAAGAACCGCAGCTGGTCCACGGACTGCAGGATCTCGTCGGCGACGAGCGTCGCCCGCGGCTTGCCGGTGTCCTTCGACTCGAGGTCGGCGAACTCCTCGGCCCGCGCGGCCATCTCCTCGGCGATGCGGAACAGCGCGAGCTGGCGCGCAGACGGCGGGGTGTCCCGCCAGATCGGGAACGCCGCCGCGGCCGCGGCATACGCGGCATCCACGTCGGTGCGGTCGGAGATCGGGATCTCGCCGTAGGCTTCCTCCGTCACCGGATCGATGAGCGGCAGGCGCCCGCTCCCCGCTGCGGTGACGGCGCGACCGCCGATGAAGTTCTGCAGGGGCACGGTCATCGTCGACGGTGAGGACATAGCGCCATGGTAGCCATCGGAACGCGGAATCTGTAGCTTTTCGTCCACAGATCGACGGATTCAGTTGCGCAGCCCCCATCCGAGTGTCACGATCGGTACATGAGTCCGAAGACGCCTCCCCCCGCCCTCGACGACATCTCGAAGCGCATCGTCGAGCTGCTGCAGGAGGACGGTCGGCGTCCCTATGCGGAGATCGCCCGGGAGGTGGGGCTCAGCGAGGCCGCGGCCCGCCAGCGGGTGCAGCGGCTGACCGAATCGGGCCTGATCCAGATCGTCGCCGTGACCGACCCGCTGCAGCTCGGCTTCCACCGCATGTCGATGATCGGGATCCGGGTGTCCGGCGACCCCCGCGCGATCGCGGAGGAGCTCACGGCGATCCCGGAGCTCGCGTACGTCGTGGTCACTCTCGGGACGTTCGACATCCTCGTCGAGGCGGTGTGCGAGGACGACGACCACCTGCTCGACCTCATCGCCACCCGCATCCGTACCATCCCCGGCATCATCCAGACGGAGAGCCTGCTCTACGCCGGCCTCTACAAAGACCTCTACAACTGGGGAACGCGCTGACGCGCTCCCCTCGCATCGGAGTGAACATGGGCACCACGGTCTTCGAACGCCGGCGTCCTCCGCAGTCCGTCATCGACGACGCCCTGCGCGACACGGCCCTGTCGGTCTTCTGGCTCGACGACGTCGAGCGCCCCGCGCATCCGCCACTCCGCGGCACCGTGCACACGGACCTCGTGGTCGTCGGCGGCGGCTACACCGGACTCTGGACAGCCGTGCGCGCGAAGGAGCGGGATCCGGAGCGGAGGGTGGTCCTCCTCGAGGCGTCCCGCGTGGCCTGGGCGGCGTCCGGGCGCAACGGCGGCTTCTGCGAGTCCAGCCTCACGCACGGCCACGAGAACGGCGTGAACCGCTGGCCCGAGGAGATCGACCGTCTGGAGGAGCTGGGCCACGAGAACCTCGACGGCATCGCCGAGACCGTGCGGCGGTACGACATGGATGCCGAGTTCGAGCGGACGGGCCAGCTCGCGGTGGCCGTCGAGCCGCATCAGGTCGAGTGGCTGCGCGAGGAGGAGGGCTTCCTCGACCGGGAGGCGGTGCAGGCGGAGGTGCACTCGCCCACGTTCCTCGCCGGCGCGTGGGACCGGGACGGCTGCGCTCTCGTACACCCGGCGAAGCTGGGCCTGGAGCTCGCGCGGGTGGCCGCCGAGCTCGGCGTGGAGATCCACGAGCACAGCCTCGTCCGGCGGATCGAGGGCGCGGACTCCGGTCCGGTGACCCTCGTCACGGAGCACGGCCGGGTGACGGCCGACACGGTGGCGCTCGCGACGAACGTGTTCCCCTCGCTCCTGAAGCGCAACCGCCTCATGACGGTTCCCGTGTACGACTACGTGCTGATGACGGAGCCGCTGTCGGCCGAGCAGCTCGCGTCCATCGGCTGGCCGAACCGCCAGGGGCTCGCCGACAGCGCCAACCAGTTCCACTACTACCGCCTCACCGCCGACGACCGGATCCTGTTCGGCGGCTACGACGCGGTCTACCACTTCGGCGGCAAGGTGCGCCCCGCCTACGAGGATCGGATGGAGAGCCACCGGCGCCTGGCCTCGCACTTCTTCACCACGTTCCCGCAGCTCGCCGGCCTCCGCTTCACGCACCGCTGGGCCGGAGCGATCGACTCGTCGAGCCGGTTCTGCGCGTTCTTCGGCACCGCCCGCGGCGGCCGGGTCGCCTACGCCACGGGTTTCACCGGCCTCGGGGTCGGCGCCGCCCGGTTCGCTGCGGACGTGATGCTCGACAAGCTCGCCGGCGAGGAGACCGAGCGCACGCAGCTCCGGATGGTGCGCGAGAAGCCGATCCCGTTCCCGCCGGAGCCCGCCGCGTCCGTCGGCATCAACCTCGTCCGTGCCGCGATGGACAGGGCGGATCACAACGAGGGGCGCCGGAACCTGTTCCTGAAGACGCTCGACGCCCTCGGCATGGGGTTCGACTCGTGACCGCGCTCCCCCCGGGGGCCGTCGTCGACGCGGGGAGCCTCGCGCTGACGCACGCCCCGCTGCCCGACGAGGACGTCCGCGACGGCGCGCCGACCACGGCCTACGCGGTGCTCGACGATGCGGGCGGGATCGAGGTTGGGGTCTGGGAGATGACCGCGGGCACCGCGTCCGACATCGAGGAGGACGAGGTGTTCGTCGTGCTCTCCGGGCGCGCGACCGTGACGTTCACCGCGCCCGCGCTCCCTCCGGTGGAGCTCGGACCGGGGTCCGTGATGCGGCTCACGGCCGGCATGCGGACGGTCTGGACGGTGAGTGAGACCCTGCGGAAGGTCTCGATCGGGCTCTGACGCCTGCTGCCGACCAGGCCCGCTCAGGCCCGGCGGACCTCCGCGTGCGGGATGCGCGCGGCCATGACCCGCACCGCTTCCGGGTTGTCGTCCACGAGCACCGCCTCCCGACCGAGTGCGGAGGCCACGGCTCCGGTCGTACCGCTGCCCGCGAAGAGATCGAGCACGCGGTCGCCCGGCCGGCTCGACGCGGTCACGATGCGCCGGAGGACGCCCTCGGGCTTCTGCGTCGGATAGCCCGTCTTCTCCCGCCCGGTGGTGGGGACGATCGTGTGCCACCACACGTCCGTCGGCAGCTTGCCGCGCGCGGCCTTCTCCGCGGTCACCAGTCCCGGCGCCATGTACGGCTCCCGGTCGACGTCGTCGGAGTTGAACACGTACGTCCGCGGGTTCTTCACGTACACCAGGATCGTGTCGTGCTTGGTGGGCCACCGCCGCCGGGACTTCGCGCCGTAGTCGTACGCCCAGATGAGCTCGTTGAGGAAGCAGTCCCGGCCGAACACCGCGTCGAGCATGACCTTCGCGTAGTGCGACTCGCGGTAGTCCAGGTGCAGGTACAGGGTGCCGTCGTCGGCGAGCAGCCGCCAGGCCTCCTCCAGCCGCGGCATGAGGAAGGCGCCGTAGTCGTCGAAGCTGTCATCGTACGCGCGCAGCATGCCCCGCACCCGCTCGTACCGGTGCCCGTGGAAGCCGTGCCGCACCTCGGGCTCGCCGGGCGCCCGTTCAGAACCCAGGAGATCTGATGCGGTGTCGGCCGATTCGGAGCGGTTGCCATCCGGATCAGCCGATTCCTCCGGAGTTGTGAACGTGCGGCGGGCGGTGACCACCTGCCGCTCCCGCACTCTTCCGGTGTTGAACGGCGGGTCGAGGTAGACGAGCGTGAAGGATGCGGACGGGAGGGTCGCCGCGACCGCGAGGTTGTCCCCCTCGATCACCGACACCCGCCCCGGAACCTGCGTCCCTGAGCCGTCCTCCTGGGTCCCTGAGCCTGTCGAAGGGCGTGAGCCTGTCGAAGGGCTCACGGAACCCGGTGCAGCCACGCGTCGGTCGAGAACTTCGACTCCACCAGCGCCTGGGCATCGGCGTACTCGTCCGGCGTGATGCCGCCGTCCTCGGCGGAGGTGAGCGAGCGGAACGTGTCCTTGAAGCGCTCGATGATCTCGGCCCGCTCCAGTCCGGTCTGGCTGCGCAGCGGGTCGACGCGCTTGGCTGCCGAGGTCGTGCCCTTGTCGCTGAGCTTCTCGCGGCCGATGCGCAGCACCTCGGTCATCATCTGGCCGTCGATGTCGTAGGAGAGGGTGGCGTGGTGCAGCACGCCACCGTTCGCGAGGCGCTTCTGCGCGGCGCCGCCGATCTTGCCGGTCGGGCTCGCGATGTCGTTGAGCGGCTGGTAGACGGCGTCGATGCCGAGCGACCGGAGCGCCTGCAGCACCCAGTCGTCGAGGAACGCGTAGGAGTCGGCGAAGGTCATTCCCGCCACGAGCGAGGCCGGCACGTACAGCGAGTAGGTGATGATCTGCCCCGCGGCCATGAGCATCGCTCCGCCGCCCGAGATGCGGCGGACGACGTCGAAGCCGTGCTTCGCAGCGCCCTCGGGGTCGACCTCATTGCGGTACGACTGGAACGACCCGATGACGACGGCCGACTCGTCCCATTCCCAGATGCGCAGCGTCGGACGACGGCGCCCCTCGCCCACCCGGGAGGTGAGCACCTCGTCGAGGGCGAGGTTCATGCGCGGCGAGACCGCCTTCTCGTGGACGATCTCCCAGTCGAAGTCGCGCCACCCGGGCGCGGTGACCAGAGCGCGACGCACGGCGGTGCCCACGGCCTCGGGGCTGAAGCCGAGCAGCTGCGCCCCCTCGGGGAGGGCACCGCGGACGGCCGCGGCGATGGCCGTGGCGTCGGACTCGGCGGGGAGGCCCTCGACGGCGGCGTTGATGTCGTCGAGCGCGGAGTCCGGTTCGAGGAAGAAGTCCCCGGCGAGCCGGAACCGCGCGATCCGGTCGTTCTCGACCTCGAGGTCGACGACGACGAGCTTGCCCCCAGGAACCTTGTATTCACCGTGCACGGATCCAGCTTAAGGCGCACGCTGCCGCCGTGGTCAGCCGCCGAGCACGACCACGCGTTCCCCGGCCCTGATCGGCGTGGAGTAGCGGTTGCCGGGCGTGGGCAGGGGGCAGATGAACTGGTCGGAGAAGGCGCACGGCGGCAGGTACGCCCGGTTGAAGTCGATCACGGCGGACCCGTCGGCGGCGGGCTCGTCGACGGGGAGGAACCGGAACCGGTACGTCTCCAGCCCGTTCGTCCCGTCGGCGAAGACCGCACTCAGCGCTCCGCTCCCGCTGCGGGTGACCGTGAGCTCGCGCGGGGCCCCGGCGAGCTCGAACCGCAGGCGTCCGGCGATCGCGGTCTCGCGCTCCTCGCCGTCGACCGCCGTGACGACGATCCGCTCGTCTGGCGCGGGCTCGAACGTGGCCGGGATCCGCCATCGTTCGTCGGGGGCGTAGGCGTCGATCGCCGTGAACCACTCCCGCTGCGGACGAGCGGGGTTCCAGACGCGGAGGGCCAGCAGTCCGTTGCGGTCGAACACACGCAGCTCGCGCCGCCCGAGGCGCAGGGTCTGGGTGCCGCGGAGGGTGACGACCGACCCCGACGGTCCCAGTTCGCTGCCGCGGATGCCGCCGTCCCCGGTGAGGGCCCAGAGTCCGGGCACGCCGTCGACCGCGGCGGGTTCGGTGATGAGCCAGTTCGTCGACTCCAGCGCGGACGGCCCGTACTCCGACCCCGCATAGCGCTCGCGCGCCGCGTGCCACTCATGCCAGTCGGTCAGGAAGCTCATCGCCGCGGGCCCTCCCCCTCGCTCGTGCGGATGTGCCCCGAATCTAGGGCTGCCCCCACGGCCCGTGGCCTCCCTCCGTCACACGCCTTCACCCCGCGTCATCCCGCGTCACACACCTCTCGGCCCGTCCCTCCATCCGGTGCGGGATCACACCCGTCCCTCCCCACCCCCCTCCCCCGCCCGTTCCTGATCCCGCCCCCGGGCGCCCCCACCGCCGGCCTCCCGCGCGGGATCGAAACCGTCCCCCGCCACCCCATCCCGCGCCCGTTTCTGATCCCGCCAGCCAGACACGCCCGCCACACACCTCCCTCGGGATCGAAACCGCACCCGCCATCCCGTCCTCCGGCCCATTTCTGATCCCGCCACCGCGCGGCCCTCGGCCACGCGTACGCTCCGAACTCACCACCACCGCCCCTATCAGCGGCGCGGCCACCGGCGTACCCGCTCACCGCGTGTGTTCGAAAACGCTCTCCCGCCGCCCACCCCGGGCCCGAAAGTGATCCCGCAGGGCCGGAGGGAGGCACGAACGTTGTCCCGGAGTGGGGTGAGGCGCCCGTGATCCCGACGATGAGCGCGGGCGCCAACGTACCCGCTCACCGCGCGTGTTCGAAAACGCTCTTTCGCAGCCCGCCCCAGGCCGAAAGTGATCCCGCGAGACGGCCGGCGGCGCGAAAGTGATCCCGATACGTTGCCGCGGGCGCTGCCTCGTCGACGCGCGCCGAGGCCCCACACTCGCGCGAGGGCAAGAACGCACCTCTGGGACGTGCTCCGGGCGCCAAAGTGATCGCGCGTGGCGGACGGAAGGCGCGAAAGTGATGCCGGACCGGAACGGGCCGGACCGGAACGGGCCGGCCGGGGCGGGGGTCAGCGGGCGGGGATGTGGGCGTCGAGCCAGGCGAGCACGTCGGCGCGCACCTCGTCCTGCTGGAGCTCCTGGAAGATCTCGTGCCGCGCGTCGGGGTAGACGAGGGTCGTGACGTCGGTGAGCCCGGAGCGTCGGCGGTACGCGTCGGCGAGCTTGTGGACGCTGCGGGGACCGCCGACCGGATCGTCACGGCCGACGAGGAGCAGCACCGGAATGTCGCGCGCGAGGTGCTTCGCCGGACGCCCGTACAGCCGCGCCGCGTCGAGCAGGCCGAAGAGCTTGAGCAGCGGCACTCCCGTCGTGAGCGGATCCTCCTCGAAGGCCTTCCACACCGCGGGGTCGCGGCTCAGCCACTCGTATCCGGTCGCGTCGTCGGCAGCCCACGCGGCGTTCAGCGGCGCCGGATTCAGGGAGCGAGGCGTGCGCAGCGCCGAGCCGGACAGGATGACCGCATCGAAGGCCTCCGCGTGCTCGTTCACCAGCATCTGCGCGAGGAACGACCCCCACGAGTGCCCGAGGAGCACGAGCGGGAGGTCAGGGTTCTCGTCGCGGATGATGCCGGTCAGCTGCCAGACCGCGTCCTTGGCCGCCCGGAGTCCCCCGGGACCGAGCCGTCCGAGGCGGGCGGGGTCGCCGTGCTGACGCATGCCGGTGCGCCCGTGCCCGCGGTGGTCGTCGGCGTAGACGGTGAATCCCGCTCCAGTGAGCGCGGCGATCAGCGCGGGATACCGTCCCGCGTGCTCCCCCACCCCGTGCAGGAGCTGGACGACGCCGCGGGGCGTCCCCTCCGCCGGGTGGACGTCGTAGACGATGGCGATGCCGTGGCTGTCGGTGTACTCGCGGGTCTCGGTCATGGTCCTGCCTTACCGGTCGGTCTCCGCGAGGGCGTCGTGGATGGCGTCGCGGATGGCGAAGGCGATGTCGCGATCCGTCACCTCGTAGCCGCCGACCCCGTCGGAGGCGGAGCCCATGCGCACGCCGCCGTCCTCGGTCACGGCCCGCTTCGCGGAGAAGTGGAGGGCGTCCACCCCGGCCCGGGCGAGCACCGGAGCGCTCGCGACGTCGACGCCGCTGCCGGCCATCACCTCGATCTGCCCCTCGGCTGCGGCGACGAGCGCGCGCAGGGTGTCGATGCCGTCGATCGCTGCGGACGCCCCTCCGGAGGTGAGCACGCGCCGGAGCCCGAGCTCCCTCGCGGCCCGCAGGGTCGCCACCGGGTCGGCGGTCACGTCGATCGCGCGGTGCAGGGTCGCCGGAGCTCCCCCGGCCGCATCCCGCAGCCGGGCCATGGCGTCGCGATCCAGTCGGCCCTCGCCGTCGAGCGCGCCGATCACCACTCCCGCTGCGCCCGCCGCGACCGCGTGCCGCACGTCGCGTTCGGCGACGGCCAGCTCATCGGCGCTGTAGTGGAAGCCGCCGGCGCGCGGACGGATGAGGACGTGCACCTCGGGGCCGCTCGCCCCCGCGGCTTCGAGCGCGAGCTCCAGGGTGGCCGGCGACGGGGTGAGCCCGCCCAGCGCGAGGGCCGTGGCGAGCTCGACGCGAGCGGCGCCGACCTCGGCGGCGATGCGCACTCCGGCGGGATCCTGGACGGCGATTTCGAGAGGGATCGTTCGGGTCACCCCTCCATTGTGCCCGCTGACCTCGGCTCCCCCGGCCCTCGGGGCAGAAATATTAGATAGACTAACTAAGTATGTCTGCGTCCGATGATTCCCTGCACCTCACCGCCACAGACCTCCGCATGGCCACGTTCCGGCTCGCCCGCCGGCTCCGCTGCGCCCGTGCCGCCGACATGATGAGCGACACTCAGCTCGCCGTCCTCGCCGACCTCCGCATGAACGGTCGGCGCACGATCTCCACCCTCGCCGAGCGCGAGCGCGTGACCGCCCCGTCGATGACGAGCATCGTGAACGGCCTGGAGGAGCAGGGCTATGTCGCCCGCACCCCCGACGAGGACGACCGCCGCCGCGTGCAGGTGGATATCACCCCCGCCGGCGTCGAGATCGTCGTCGAGACCATCCGCCGCCGCGACGTGCTGCTGGCCGGCATGCTCCGCGAGGTCGACTACACCGAGGAGGAGCTGGCGACGCTGCGAGAAGCCAGCGCCCTGATGCGGAGGGTGGTGGAGCGATGAACGCCATGTTCCGCTCCTTCGCGAACATCAACTACCGGATCTGGTTCGCCGGAGCCCTCGTGTCGAACGTCGGCGGGTGGATGCAGGCCACCGCGCAGGACTGGGTCGTGCTGACCGAACTCACCGACAACGACGCGACCGCGATGGGCGTCACCATGGCGCTGCAGTTCGGTCCTCCCCTGGTTCTCGTGAGCCTGACCGGCTGGGTCGCGGATCGCTTCGACCGGCGGAAGATCCTCCTGACCACGCAGACCGCGCTCCTCGCTCTCGCGATCGCCGTGGGCTCCCTGCTGCTCGCCGGGGTGATGACCCTGCCGATGATGCTGACCTTCGCCCTCGGATTCGGCATCGTCAACGCCTTCGATGCCCCCGCGCGGCAGGCCTTCGTGTCGGACATGGTGTCCGCGACCGAGACTTCCAACGCCGTGGCGCTCAACTCCGCCTCCTTCAACCTCGCCCGGATGATCGGCCCCGCGGTCGGCGGTCTGCTCATCGTCGCGATCGGCTCCGGCTGGGTGTTCATCGTCAACGCCGCGACGTTCCTCGCCATGATCGTCGCGCTGCTGCTCATGCGCACGCACCTGCTCGCACCGCGGCCGAAGAACCGCAACCGCGGCGGTCTCGCCGAGGGGTTCCGGTACGTCTGGGCGCGCAGCGACCTCAAGGTCGTGTTCGTGACCGTGTTCCTCATCGGCGCGTTCGGCATGAACTTCCCGATCTTCGCCTCGACCATGGCGCTGGAGTTCGGAGCCGGCGCCGACGGGTACGGGGTGCTGAGCTCGGTGCTCGCGATCGGGTCCCTGATCGGCGCCCTCCTCGCCGCGCGTCGGGACCGGGCGAGGGTGCGCGTGGTGATCCTCGCGGCGGGCGGCTTCGGGATCGCCGCCTTCGTCTCGGCCGCGATGCCCACCTACCTCTCCTATGCGGTCACGCTCACGTTCACCGGCTTCATGATCGTGACGCTGCTGACCACGGCCAACGGCTACGTGCAGATCACGACGGATCCGGCACTGCGCGGACGCGTGCTCGCCCTCTACATGGCCGTCATCATGGGGTCGACTCCGGTCGGCGCGCCGATCGCCGGCTGGGTCGCCGACGCGTTCGGTCCTCGTGCCGCCATCATGCTCGGCGGGACCGCCGGCTTCATCGCGTGCGCGATCGGCGTGACCTGGGTGCTCACGTCAGGGCGTCTGCGCCGTGAGGAGAGCAGCCGCTTCCGGCTGACGCTCGACGAGACCCGGCCGCTGCGCGTCGTGCAGCCCGTCGAACCGGTCGACTACACGGAGAAGGCGGCGGCGACCACGCCCATCCGCCTCCCGCGCCGCGACGGCGAGTGAGCTGCGAAGGCGTTTGTCAACGCCTTCCTCATCACGGCCCGGCGGTCGTAGCGTCGGGTCATGGACGAGAACATGAGCACCCCGCACCCGCAGGATCCGGCCGAAGGCGCTCCCGGCGTCGACGTCCCTGACGAGAACTCCGGCCAGGGCGACGGCACCGGCGGCGCGATCCAGGGCGACAGCTCCCGCGGCGAGTCGACCGGCGGCGCCATCCAGGGCAGCTCCGGCCCGGGCCGCGACGCTCCGCTGGGCGGCGACGAGAACACCGAGGACGAGCTCGCGGCCGACAACGCCGCCGAGGAGGACACCCTCCGCACGCTCGACCCCGACTCCCCGCCGGCCTGACCCGTCGACCCACCCCTTTTGAGACGAGCCACCCCCTTGCGAACGTTCGCAAGGGGGTGGCTCGTACAGAAGGGGGTGGGTCGGCCGCGGTCAGGCGTCGAGCACCACCTTGAGCTGCTCGACGGCCCAGTCGAGCTCCGTGGCCCGGATGACGAGCGGCGGGGCGATGCGGATGGTCTGCCCATGCGTGTCCTTCACGAGCACACCCCGGTCGAGCAGCTTCTCCGCGATCTCGCGGCCGGTGCCGATGGCAGGGTCGATGTCGACGCCCGCCCACAGCCCGGCGATGCGCACTTCCGTGACCCCATTGCCGATCAGCGGCTGCAGCGCCTGCTCGAGGTGCGCGCCCAGCGCCCGCGCACGCTCCTGGAACTCGCCCGTCTGCAGCATCTCCACCACGCGGAGGCCGACGGCCGCCGCGAGCGGGTTGCCGCCGAACGTGGAGCCGTGCTCGCCGGGGCGGATCACGCCCAGCACATCCGTGTTCCCCACCACGGCCGAGACCGGCAGGATGCCGCCGCCGAGCGCCTTGCCCAGCAGGTACAGGTCCGGAACGACGCCTTCACGGTCGCACGCGAAGGTCTCGCCGACCCGGCCAAGGCCGGCCTGGATCTCATCGGCGATGAACAGCACGTTCTTCTCGTCGCAGATCTCGCGGATGCGGCGCAGGTACCCCTCCGGCGGGATCACGACCCCGGCCTCGCCCTGGATCGGCTCCACGAGCACGCCCGCCGTGTCCTCCGTGATCGCCGCGGCGATCGCCTCCGCGTCGCCGAACGGCACGCGGTCGAAGCCCGGCGTGTAGGGGCCGAAGTCGTCGTGCGCGGTCTCGTCGTCGCTGAAGCTGACGATCGTCGTCGTGCGGCCGTGGAAGTTGCCCTTCGCCACGACGATCCGCGCCTTCCCCTCGGGGATGCCCTTCACGCGGTAGCCCCAGGCCCTGGCGACCTTGATTCCGGTCTCCACCGCCTCGGCGCCCGTGTTCATCGGCAGCACGAGCTCCTTGCCGCAGAGCTCGGCGAGGGCGGCGGCGAAGGGCTCCAGCATGTCGCTCTGGAACGCCCGGCTGACGAGCGTGACCCGACCGAGCTGCTCGGTCAGCGCCGCGACGAGCGCGGGGTGCCGGTGCCCGAAGTTGACCGCGGAATAAGCCGCGAGCAGGTCGAGGTACCGCTTGCCCTCGACGTCGGTGACCCATGCCCCCTCGCCGCGCGCGATCATCACGGGCAGCGGGTGGTAGTTGTGCGCGACGTGCGGCTCGGCGACCGCGCTGGGTCCCTGAGCCTGTCGAAGCGTCGAAGCGTCCGTTCCCTGGGTCGAAGCGTCCGTTCCCTGGGTCGAAGCGTCCGTTCCCTGGGTCGCTGAGCTCGTCGAAGCGCTCGCCGCCTGCTCGATCGTCACTTCGCACCCCGCAGCTCGAGCGTGCAGCACTTGATCCCGCCGCCACCGAGGAGGAGCTCGGACAGGTCGACGGTGATCGGGTTGTAGCCGCGCTCCCGGAGCTGCTGCTCGAAGCCCTTCGCCCGCGGCGAGATGATGACGTTGTAGCCGTCGCTCGAGGAGTTCAGGCCGAACACCGCGCCGTCCTCGTCCGACACGAGGATCGCGTCCGGGAAGCGCTTCTCCAGCTCGGCACGGCTGGCGTCGTCGAAGGCCCCGGGGAGGTAGGCGATGTTCGCCCGCTCGGGACCGCCGTTCTCCCCGCCCTGCACGGGGTCGAGCACCGCGATCGCGGTGTCGAGGTGGTAGAAGCGGGGGTCGGTGAGGTTCAGCGACACGACCTCGCGGCCGAAGACCTCGCCGACCTCGCGGTGGCTGTCGCCGGTGGAGCGGAAGCCCGTGCCCGCGAGGATCACGTCGCCGACGAGCAGGAAGTCGCCCTCGCCCTCGTTGACCTCCTTCGGCATCACCGTGTCGTAGCCCGCGGCGCGGAACCAGTCGGCGAAGGCCGGAGCCTCGCCCTGGCGCTCGACGAACCGGAACTCCGGCACGTAGGCGCGGCCATCGATGAGGAAGCCGCCGTTGGCCGTGTAGACCATGTCCGGGTAGCCGGGGAGCGGATCGATGAGCTCGACCTCGTGACCGAGCTCGACGTACAGGTCATAGAGCTTCTGCCACTGGGCGACGGCGTTGGCGGTGTCGGTCGGCCGCGACGGCTCCATCCACGGATTGATGGAGTAGTTCACCGTGAAGTGCTCGGGACGGCACATCAGGTAGTGGCGGCGGTGCGCGGTGCGCGTGGGGGCGGTGGTGACGGCGGTCTCCGGCGTCGACATGGATGCTCCTCGTGTGAACGGGCGCGGCGGACGCTGTCCAGGGGCCCGGCGGTCCTTCGACCCCCTGCTCGGAAGAGGCGGAGGGGAAGATGCGACTCGGGCACGCCGGTGACCATTGTGCCACCGGACCCTGGGCGCCACCAGCATCCGTCCCGTGTCGCCCTCAGCCCTCGCGCTGCGTCACCACGACCTTGCCGACCGTGTGCCCGGCTTCGACGTGCGCGAGCGCGGACACCGCCTCGTCGAATGGATACATGCGCTCGATCACCGGTACCAGATGCCCCTCCTCCACGAGCTCGAGCAGCTTCGTGAGGACCTCAGGGCGCGGGGTCGCCGTGAGCGACACCACCCGCGGCCCGCGGAGCGAGAGCACGGCGGCGCGGATCATCCGCGGCACCGGACCGAGCACGCGTCCGCCGTCGCCGGTCACGAGCACCACGCGGCCACCCGGACGGACGAGGCGCTGCAGCTCGCGGATCGGCACCCCTCCCGCGATGTCGATGACGGCGTCGAACCGCGAGGAGGGCAGGTGCGTGAGCGGAGACGTGCGGTGATCGAGCGTGCGCACGGCTCCGAGGCGTTCCAGCAGCAGGGCATTGCGCGCGCCACACGTCGCCCAGACCTCGGCCCCGCGGAGCGCCGCGAGCTGCACGGCGAACGTCCCCACGCCGCCGGACCCCCCGATCACGAGGACCCGCTGCGCACGGTGCCGCAGCCCCACCCCGGCGGCGTCGAGCGCCTGCCACGCGGTTCCTCCGGCGATCGGCAGGCAGGCCGCCGCCTCGGGCGTCACATCGGGCGGGACGGGCACGACGCGGTCGGCCGCGATGCGGGCGTGGGAGGCGAGGCCGCCGCCGCCCTGGAGCTCCCCGACGACGAGTTCACCGAGTTCGGCGTTCACCACGTCGGCGCCGACCGCCACGACGGTGCCGGCGACGTCGAGTCCCCGCACCGGGTGCTTCGGGCGGGTGAGCCCGAAGAACGGCCGGACCAGCAGCGGGTCGCCGAGGAGCAGCCGCACGTCGCCGGCGTTGAGGGCGGTGGCCTGCACGCGCAGCACGACCTCGCCGCGATGCGCCTGGGGGACGGGCTGCCGGGTCAATGTCGTCCCGGCGGCCGGGCCGTACGTCCCGCGGGTCCAGGCGGGCATCGTCTCGGTCATGCGGCACCTCCGGGGTCGGTCGGATACGCGAACAGGTCGTCGATCCCGACCCCGAACGCCCGGGCGATCTGGAACGCGAGCTCGAGTGTCGGCGAGTACTTCTGCTGTTCGATCGCGATGAGGGTCTGCCTGGTGACCCCGATCGTGCGGGCGAGCTCGGCCTGCGTGAGTCCGGCGCGCTCGCGATGGGCGCGGATGGTGTTGGAGACGAGGGTGGGCTTGACCATCAGCGGAGCCCCCGGCGGTACGCGATCGCCCGGGCGACACCGCCGACGACGGCCGCCACGAGGAACCCGGCGAACATGGTGTTCGCGATCCAGAACACGTCGGCGCCGAGACCGCAGAGGACGATGACCCCGAGGCCGGCGATGGTGACGAAGGCCTGCTCCACGCGGGCCCCCATCCGGCCGATGTCCCGGTCGCGGATGTCGGAGCGGCCGACGCCGTCCGGATCGGACATCCCGGCGATGATCCCCCAGAGGACGCTGAGCACGATCGTCCCGACGATGCCCCCGCCGATCGTCCACAGCATCAGCGGGAACCAGTCCGTGGCGGTGAGCGGACCGCCGCCGGCCTGCTGCAGCAGCAGCACGACGTAGACGACCGCGACGATCGGGCTGACGATGAGCCCGGCCCAGACGTTGCGCTCCTCGTAGACCATGCGAATCTCCTCGTGTCAAAAATTCTTGACACGAGACTACGACCGCACTCCCGAGCGTGTCAAGAATCTTTTACACCTGTTCGCGTCCCCACCCCGTCCCTCCCCACAGCCTCTCCCGGGATCACAATCGCACCCCCGCACCGCCTCTCCCGTCCGTTTCCGATCCCGCGTCCCCTTCCCTCCCCCACACCCCGCGACGCGGGATCAATAACGCCCCTCCCCAGGCCCCCGACGCACCTTTCCGATCCCGCGTCCCAGGAACCTCCCCTGCCCGCCGCAGCCCCCGCCTCCCGCACACCCACCGCAGGCGGGATCGAAAACGCACCCCCGTCGCTCCGCAGCGGCACGTTTTGGCACCCGCACCGAAACCGGCGCGGTGGCCCCCGGCGGGCGGGATCAGAAACGCACCCCGGATGGCGAGGGGAGGCGCCTTTTCGCACCCGCACCGGAACGGGCGGGGGTCAGATGACGGAGGCGCTCCAGGGGTCGGGGTTTCCATAGCGGTGCGCGGTGATCGAGACGGATTGCTCGTGCACGAACGGAAGGAGCTCGATGCGGGCGGCCGCCGTCACCTCCGCGTCGTATACCGCGAGGTCCGGGTCACCGCCGGTGGCCACCGCCAACGCGGAGCGCAGCGCCGCCACCGACTGCCGTCCGCCCACGAGCCGCACGCGCTCATGCCGCGGAAGCACCGGAACCCCCGCGTCTCCCGAGGACCCCTCGCCCTCGGCCACCTGCATCCGCTGGAGCCACTCGTCCTCCGTCTCCAGGAACACCACGGCGTCCAGGTCGCCCAGAGCATGCCGCACGCCCGCCGGAAGCCCGACCGGAGTGGACACCACGAAGCCTGCCCCCGCGCGCACGCCCGCGATCACGACCCGCAGCAGGTCGTGCAGGGCGGCGTCCTCGGTGGCGCGGATCTCCACGGGGACGGGCCGGTAGCGGAAGAGGTTGCGCTCGATCTCCAGCCGCGACACGTCCCGCACCCGCCCGAACTCCCGGTCCCAGGCCAACGCGTCCGACAAGGCGGACCGCCGGAGCCACTCGAAGGACTCGAACGGGAGGGACGGCTGCGCGGCCTCGATGAGCCCCGTGATCCGGGAGTCGAGCCCCCGCAGATGAAGGGTGCTCGACGCCGGGGACCCGTGCTGGGCGCGCCACGACCCGAGTCCGATGAGGTGGTTCGGCCCGCCCGGCTTGGCACCGGCCCCGACGGAGGAGCGCTTCCACCCGCCGAACGGCTGCCGCTGCACGATCGCCCCCGTGGTGCCGCGGTTGACGTAGAGGTTCCCGGCCTGCACACGGTCGAGCCAGAAGGAGAGGTCGTCCGGGTCCTGCGTATGCAGCCCCGCGGTGAGGCCGTAGGCGACGGCGTTCTGCAGGTCGACGGCCTTGGCGAGGGTCGGGGCGTGCATGATCCCGAGGACCGGGCCGAAGAACTCCTCGGTGTGGAAGCGGGAGCCGGACTGCACGCCGACCCGCACGCCGGGGCGCCAGAGCCGTCCGCTGCCGTCGTCGGCGCGGTCGAGGGCGGGTTCGATGAGCCACCGCTCGTCGCCCTCCAGCTCGGAGAGGGCCCAGGCGAGCTTCCCCTCGGGTTTCTCGATCACCGGGCCCACCTCGGCGAGCGGATCCGAGGGCCAGCCGACCCGCAGCGAGCGGACCGCGTCGGCGAGCTGACGGGCGAAACGCTGCGAGCGCCCCACCGGCCCGACGAGGATCGCGAGCGACGCCGCGGAGCACTTCTGCCCCGCGTGCCCGAACGCGCTCTTCACGAGGTCGGCCACGGCGAGGTCGAGGTCGGCCGAGGGCGTGATGATCATGGCGTTCTTGCCGCTGGTCTCCGCGAGCAGGGGCAGGTCGGGACGCCAGGAGCGGAACAGCGCCGCGGTCTCCCACGACCCGGTGAGGATCACCCGGTCCACCGCCTCGTCCGTGATGAGCGCACGGCCGAGGTCGCCTTCCTCGATGTCGACAAGGGCGAGAGCCTCACGGGGAACGCCGCCGTCCCACAGGGCCTCCACGAGCACGGCCGCACACCGCCGCGCCTGCGGGGCGGGCTTCAGGACCACGCCGGAGCCCGCGGCGAGCGCCGCCAGCACGCCACCCGCGGGGATCGCGAGCGGGAAGTTCCACGGCGGCGCGACGACGGTCACGCGGGCGGGGACGAACACGGCGCCGGAGATCGCATCGAGCTCACGGCAGGTCGCGGCGTAGTACCGGGCGAAGTCGACGGCCTCGCTCACCTCCACGTCGGCTTCGGCGAAGACCTTGCCGGTCTCCACGGCCGCGACCTCGATCAGCTCCCCACGCCGGGATTCGAGCGCCGCCGCCGCGCGCAGCAGCACCTCGGCGCGTTCGGCCGCAGGACGCGATCCCCACGCCGCCGCCGCGCCCTGCACGCCGCGCACGATGCGTCCGAGGTCGTCGGCGTCGTCGACGCGGGCGGCGTCCAGAACCTCCGTCCCGACCGTCGAGTCCGCGAGCCGGGCGCGGATCCCCGCCGCCCACTCGCGGTTGGCGGGGAGGGCGAGATCCGTGTCGGCCGTGTTCTCGAAGCCCGGGGCGCCCCCGGTGTCCTCCCCGCGCTCGCGCGCCGCGTACACGGCGGTCTCGAGGTAGGCGCCGGTGTCGGCGTCGTCCGAGCCGCGCACGATGCCGAGCACGGCCTTCGTGAGATCGGCCTCTGCGACCGGGCCGACCGGCGCCGGCCGCACGGACTCGTGCACCGGCGCGAGGCGGTCCTGCGTGCGGCGCGGACCGAGGCCGAGGGCCGGGTCACCCGCCCGGTCGAGAGCGTCGAGGAAGCGGTCCGCCTCCCGGGCGAAGAGCGTCTCGTCGTCGTGCAGGTGGAACGCCGCGGAGAGGAAGTTCTCGGACGACGCGTTCTCCTCCAGCCGCCGCACGAGGTAGCTGATGGCCACGTCGAACTCGGCGGGCGCGACGACCGGCACGTACAGCAGCACCGGACCCACTTCCCGGGAGACCGCCTGCACCTGCCCCTGGGCCATGCCGAGCAGCATCTCGAACTCGACCGCGTCGCGGACGCCGCGCTCCCCGGCCAGCAGCCACGCGTGGGCGATGCCGAAGAGGTTGTGGCCGGCCACGCCGATCCGCACCGAGGACGTGTGCTCGGGCTGCAGCGCCCAGTCCAGGCAGCGCAGGTAGTTGGCGTCGGTGTCGAGCTTCGTGTCGTAGGGTGCGGGCGTCCACCCGTGCAGCGTCGCCTCGACGTGCTCCATCGCGAGGTTCGCACCCTTCACGAGGCGTACCTTGATGCGGGCTCCCCCGTGGATCACGCGGTCCTGCGCCCAGGCGGTGAGCTCCTGGAGGGCCGGGAGCGCGTCGGGCAGATAGGCCTGCAGCACGATCCCGGCCTCGAGTCCGGTGAGCCGCGGGTCCTCCAGGAGCCGCGTGAAGACGGCGATCGTGAGGTCGAGGTCGCGGTACTCCTCCATGTCGAGGTTGATGAAGGTGCCGTCTCCCGCAGCCGTCACGTACAGCGGGAGCAGCCGCTCCACGACCCGGTCGACGACCTCGTCGAAGCCCCACATCGAGATGCGGCTGACGATCGCGGAGACCTTGACCGAAACGTAGTCGACGTCCGGACGCCGGATGAGCTCGTGGATGCCGTCGAGCCGCCGCTGCGCCTCCGCCTCGCCCAGCACCGCCTCCCCGAGGAGGTTGAGGTTCAGACGCGAGCCCGACTCCCGCAGCTTCTCGATCGCGGGTCCGAGCTTCGCGGGTCGCGCGTCCACCACGAGGTGCCCCACCATCTCGCGCAGCGCCCGCCGCGCGAGGGGGACGACCGGGGTCGGCAGCACCGGGGCGACGCCGCCGCCGAGCCGCACGGCGGAGCGCAGGTACCACGGCAGGAACTCCGGCACGATGGGCGCGATCCGGCGCAGCTGGGCGGCCGCGGCGGTCAGGCTCTCCGGCCGCATCACGCCGTCGACGAAGCCGAGGGTGAACGGCAGACCGTTGGCGTCGCGCAGGACACCGGCGAGGCGTTCCGCGGCGGGGTCGACGTCGGCCGCGGCCGCCTCGATCACCCAGCGGCGCGCGAGCTCGACGGCCTGATCGGCGAGGGATGCGGATGCCCCCGCCTCCGCGGAGGATGACGACGACTCTGCCATGTGACCACCCTAGGTCTCCGGTCGCGGAATCCCGGGGTGCCCGACCGGGCGGGCCCCAGTCGGGTCAGTTCCAGATGCTGGGGGCGGGGGTGCGCACGGGAGGGAGGGCGGACGCGGCGGCCCAGTCGTGCACCCACGCGTCGATCTCGGGCACCCCGTCGGGCTTGCCCACCGCGGCGAAGAGCTCCTCGTTGCTGACCGTGCCGCCGGAGCGCCGCAGCACGCGGGCCCGCACGATGGCCCGGGCGTAGACCTCGCCGCCGACCACGGCGCGATGCTCCAGGAACAGGGCCTTCTCGTCGTGCCCGATGAAGCGGGACTGCACCTCGAACCGCTGCCAGAGCTGGAGCGACTTGCGGAAGGTGATCGTCTCGCTCGACACGACCGCGTACCAGCCCTGCTCCTTCATCACGTCGAACAGCCCCGTGCGGATGAGGTGGTCCCAGCGGCCGAGGTCGAACAGCGACAGATAGCGGCCGTTGTTCATGTGGCGGAGGATGTCGAGGTCCGTGGGCAGGGTGGTCACCGTCACGGTGCCGACGGCGGTGGGGTCGAGGGTCTTCCCCTGCCGCACGCGACGACGCGCACCGAGGATCACGAGGAGGGTCCGCCAGATCACGTTCACGAGGACTGATCGTAGCCATCCGCGCACGACGGTCGAACTTCGTTGTCCGATTCCTCCATGCCCCCGGTGGCCCTCTCGGCGGCCGTCACCCCGATTTCCGATTTCCACGGACCCGCCGTAGAGTCACCGCATGAGCGCCGAAGCCCAGCCCGAAGTCATCGTCCGTCCGGTCCGTGATGTGGATGCGGAAGCCCTCGGTCGCGTGCATGCGCAGTGCTGGCACGAGACCTACGATCACCTCATCAGCAAGGCGGCGCTGGAGAAGGTCTCGCCCCGCCGTATGGCCGAGCTGTGGACGCACTGGGCCTCGCAGGGTCCCGACTTCAAGATGAACGCGGCGCTCGTCGACGGCGAGATCGTCGGCTTCGTCGGCTCGGGTCCGGCCCGCGACAAGGACGCCCCGGCGTTCCGCGAGCTGTACTTCATCTACCTGCTCGACGCATACCACTCGACGGGCATCGGACAGAAGCTCTTCGACGCGGCCGTCGAGAAGGACGAGCCGCTCTACCTCTGGGTCGCCGAGGACAACCCCCGCGCGCACCGGTTCTACACGCGCAACGGGTTCCACCTCGACGGCGCCGCGCACACCGAGCCGTTCCTCGGCGAGACGCTCACCGAGGTCCGCTTCGTGCGTCCCTGACCCTCGTCCTCACCGGAAGGGCCGCCCCGCGGGGCGGCCCTTTTCGTCTGCCCTCAGAGGCGTTCGATGATCGTGACGTTCGCGACGCCGCCGCCCTCGCACATCGTCTGCAGGCCGTACCGGCCGCCGGTGCGCTCCAGCTCGTTGAGCAGGGTCGCGAGGATGCGGGTGCCGGTCGCGCCGATCGGGTGTCCCAGCGCGATGCCGCCGCCGTTGACGTTCACCTTCTCGTGCGGCGCACCGGTCTCGCGCATCCAGGCGAGCACGACCGAGGCGAACGCCTCGTTGACCTCGAACAGGTCGATGTCCTCGATCCGGAGCCCTGTGCGCTCCAGCGCGTGCCTGGTGGCCGGGATCGGCGCGGTGAGCATGAGCACGGGGTCGTCGCCGCGGACGGAGACGTGGTGGATGCGAGCGCGCGGGGTGAGGCCGTGCTCCTGCACCGCCCGCGCACTGGCGATGAGCACGGCACTCGACGCATCGCTGATCTGCGACGCGACCGCCGCGGTGATCCGCCCGCCGGGCGTGAGCGGCGGCAGCCCGGCCATGCGTTCGAGGCTGGTGTCCCGGCGCACGCCCTCGTCGTGGTCGAGCCCGGCGAGCGGCGCGATCTCCGCCGCGAAGCGCCCCTCGTCCTGGGCGACGGCCGCCCGGCGGTGGCTCTCCAGTGCGTATTGCTCCATCTCCTCCCGCGAGATGTTCCACCGCTCGGCGATGAGCTCCGCACCCCGGAACTGCGAGATCTCCTGGTCGCCGTACCGCTCCTGCCATCCGGGCGACTCGGCGTACGGCGTCGTGAAGCCGTACTCCCGGCCGACGGTCGCGGCCGCGGTGAGCGGGATCCGCGACATGTTCTGCAGCCCGCCGGCGATCACGAGGTCGCTGGTGCCGCTGAGCACCGCCTGCGTGGCGAAGTGCACGGCCTGCTGACTGGATCCGCACTGGCGGTCGATCGTCACGCCGGGCACGTGCTCCGGGAAGTCGGCGACGAGCAGCGCGGTGCGGGCGACGTTCCCGGCCTGCCCGCCGATCGCATCGATGGCTCCGAGGATCACGTCGTCCACGGCGCCGGGGTCGATGCCGGTCCGGTCGACGAGGGCCCGCAGACTGTGCGCGCCGAGGTCGGCGGGGTGGATCTCCGCGAGAGCGCCGCCTCGGCGTCCGACCGGCGAACGGACCGCGTCGACGATGTAGGCCTCTGCCATGATCTCCCTCTCCTCAGTCCTCCGTGCCGGCGGGCAGGAGCAGCCGGAAGCGCTCGCACAGCACCGGCATGTCAGGGGCGTAGCCGCGCGGGCTCTCGGAGTGGGTGCGCCAGTAGCGCTCGTGCACCTCGCGCCAGTGCGCCAGGGTGCGGTCCCCCTCCCCCTCAGCGAAGGCGTGCGCCTCGTCGACCTCGTCGAAAGGCACGATGTCGATCGCCGTGGTCTCGATCACGGCGCGCGGGGCGCCGGTTCCGTCGAGGATGATGCTGAGCTCGCCGACGGTCGGCAGCGGATCCCCCGTCTCCTCATAGTCCCAGACGGAGGACGCGGTGCCCACCTTGATGCCGCGGAGCACGAGCTCCAGGAGCTCGTCGGCGTGCTCCGGCGTCGCGCCGAAACCCCACGCCTCGGGAAGAGCCTCGGGAAGGTGCGGCAGCGCGATGCGGGCCTCTCGCCAGTACTCCTCGATGGCGGTGCGGTCGGTCATGGATCAGCGCCCCGAGACCTTGCCGAACGCCTTCGCGATCGGCGCGAGCACGAGCGGGCGCGCCGCGACCCACGCGATCGCGATCACGACGAGCGAGGCGATGAACACCCAGAACCCCGTCCACGTCGCGGCATCCTGGGCGGCGAACATGTGGTTGAGGTTGCGCAGGAAGCCGGTCAGCATCACGAGCGCGACGTGCGCGATGATGAACGCCACGAAGTAGAGCATCACCGGGAAGTGCAGGGCGCGCGCCCACTCCACCGGGTACGCCTTCGACAGGCGCTCCGCCTTCTTGGGCCAGAGCCCCGACATGCGGAACCCGGTGACGGCAGCGAGCGGTGCCGCGAGGAAGACGGTGACGAAGTAGGCGAGCTGCTGCAGGCTGTTGTAGTTGTTCCAGCCGTTCTCGTGCGGCCAGTCGAACGAGATGTACTGCAGTGCCGCCGAGAGCGCGTTCGGGAAGACCTCCCAGCTCGTCGGCACGATCCGCACCCAGTGCCCCGTGGCGAACAGCAGCACCACGAAGATCACGCCGTTCAGCAGCCACAGGATGTCGAGCGCCTGATGGAACCAGAGGTTCAGGCTGATCTTGCCCTTCGGGTTGTTCCGCGGCGTCCAGAACACGCTCGGACGCTTCTCGGTGCGCACCTGCAGCCCCGAGCGGATGATCAGCACGATCAGGAACATGTTGAAGAAGTGCGCCCAGTTGACCCACGGCGCGAAGCCGGGCTCGACCGGGATCGGCGGCTCGTACTCGCCCGGGAAGGCTGCCAGGAAGTCCTGCATGAACGGGAGGCTCAGCAGCGTGCGGACGAGAGCCACGGCCGCGGCCGCGAGCACGCCGAGAGCGGCGGCGCCGAACAGCACCGCGATCGCCTGGGTCCAGGTCGGGCGCCGGCGAGCGGGCGGGGTGGTCGAGGCGGCGGCCGGGAGGTGTCGGGGGGCACGACCGTTCCAGACCGTGCGGGTCCAGGGCAGCGGTGTGCTGATGTCGGCGGCCGGGGCGAGCGCGGTGCCGGGGATGGCGGGCTCCGCCGTCGCGGGTGCCGCGGCCGGAGCCGGAGTCTCCGCGATCGCGGGGGCGTCCGCCGCCACGGCCGAGAAGGTGTCGGCGGTCGCCCGTGCGGGCACGGTCCCCGCGGGCGGCCAGGGCTCGCCGCCCGGGACACGGGGCAGTCCACGACGGACGCTCTCGCCTCCGGCGGGCGACGCAGCGGCGGGCGTCGCCGCAGGCGCCGAGGCCGTCGCGGCGGCAGCCTGCTCGGCAGCAGGCGCAGCGGCAGCGGCAGCGGCGGACGGCGCGGCGGCGGACGGCGCGGCGGCGGACGGCGCAGCCGCCCCCGGAAGCGCAGCGGGTGGGGACGGGGCCGTCGGCGCAGCTCCGACCGCGGACGGCGGCCAGGGATCGCCGCCGGGCACGCGCGGAAGGCCCCGACGGAGGGCCGGACGCGGTGCGGCGTCCTCCGACAGCGAGGGGGTCGCGACAGCGGCCTCGACCTCGGCGGCCCCGCGCTCGACGCGCTCCGTCGTCGCGGACACCGGCGCCTCGACGGCGGCCACCTCGGCCACGGCGGCCACCCCGACGGCATCGACCGCATCGACGGTCACGTCGGCGGGCGGCCACGGCTCGCCGCCCGGCACCCGCGGAAGCCCGCGGCGCAGCACCCGCGTCGCCATGACTACTTCTTCCGCGCCTCGAGCGCGGCGATCACCTGCGGGACGATCGCGAACACGTCGCCGACGATGCCGAAGTCGGCGACGTCGAAGATGGGCGCTTCCGGGTCCTTGTTGATCGCCACGATGTTCTTCGACGTCTGCATGCCGGCGCGATGCTGGATCGCGCCGGAGATCCCGAGCGCGACGTAGAGCTGCGGCGACACCGAGACCCCGGTCTGCCCGACCTGGTGGGACTGCGGGATGTAGCCCGCGTCGACTGCGGCGCGCGAGGCGCCGACCGCGGCTCCGAGGGCGTCGGCGAGCTCCTCCACGAGCACGAACTTCTCCTTCGAGGCGAGACCCCGGCCGCCCGACACGACGCGGGTCGCTCCGCGCAGCTCGGGCCGGGACGAGGTGGCCTCGACCGTCTCGACGGGCCCCGCCGTCGCGGCGACCGCTCCGGACGGAGTGACCGCGAGCTGTTCGACCTGCGGGGAGGCGACCGCCTCGGCCCTGGCCTCCACCGCACCCTGGCGCACCGTGACGACGAGCGTGCCGTACGTCGCGGCCGCGTCGACGAGGTACGCCCCGCCGTAGACCGAGTGGTGGGCGACGATGCCCTCGTCGTCACGGGAGACCCCGACCGCATCCACGGCGAGAGCACTCTTCGTCCGCACCGCGAACCGCCCGGCGACATCGCGTCCGGAGATCGAGTTAGAGATGAGGACGGCCGCGGGCTGCACCTGCGCGGCGGCGGCCTGCAGCGCGTCCACGATCGGGACCGTCAGCGCGGACGGGTCGCCGTCGGCCGTGAGCACGACCGCGGCTCCGGCCTCCGCCGCCTGGGCGACTGCGGCGTCGGAGCCGCCGACGATCACCGCGACCGGTGTGCCGATGCCCGCCGCCGCGCCGAGGAGTCCGGCGGTGCTGCTGGCGAGTGCACCGGACGGGTCGACGTCGAGGAGCACGAGGATCGGGTTCTCGGGGTACGCCATGTCACACCAGCCTGTTCTGCACGAGGAACTCGACGAGCTTCTCGGCGGCATCGCCCTCGTCGGTGATCTTGACCCCGGCCGCCCGCGGAGGCTTCTCGGAGACCGCGGTCATGATGGTGCGCGGAGCGAGTGCCGGGTCGGCCGACACGTCGAGGTCGGCGAGGGACAGCACCTCCAGCGGCTTCTTCTTCGCCGCCATGATGCCCTTGAAGTTCGGGAACCGGGCGTCCGGGAGCGCCTCGGTGATGGAGATCACTGCGGGCAGCGGCGCGGTGACCTGCTGGTTGCCCGCGTCGGCACCCCGGGTACCGGAGACGCCCTCGGCGGTGATCTCGACCGCGGTGAGGGCGGTGGCCTGCGCCCAGCCGAGGTGCTCGGCGAGCATGGCGGGGAGGACGCCGCCGGCGCCGTCGGTGGACAGGTTGCCGGTGATGACGAGGTCGGGCGCTCCGCGGCGGATCGCGGCGGCGAGGACCTCGGCGGTGAAGCCCAGGTCGGCACCGACGAGCTGCTCGTCGACGATGTGCACGGCTGACCCGGCACCGATCGCGAGGGCGCGTCGCACGGAGGCGGTCGCGCTTTCCGGCGCCATCGTCAGGGCCACGACCTCGGTGCCCTCGTTCTTGTCGGCGTGGGCCAGGGCGACCTCGAGGGCCCGTTCCGTGATCTCGTCGAGGACCACATCCCCCGCGCCGCGTTCGGCGAGTCCGGTCTCGAGATTCAACGTGCGATCGCCATAGGTGTCCGGCACCTCTTTGACCAGGACGAAGATCTTCATCGAATGCTCCTCACGACACGCTGAGTCTATCCGCACGCTCTTCTATGTAGCCAAAGGCGGAGGGATCCGCAGGTGGTACCCCCGATTTCGGCCGCCAATGTATACATAGTCGACAGTCGGGCCCCGCGGCTCGCCGCTGACAGCCGGGGGCGGACTCCCCCGGTACCGTAGAGACGTGGTCCGACCCCGCCCGCTTCCCGTCGACCCGCTCGCCGAGGCGAAGCGGCAGTGGATCGCGCACGGCTGGACCGAGGCCGCGGACGGCATGACGGTGGTCACCTCGGTGATGCGCGCCCAGCAGCTCCTCCTGGCCCGCGTCGACGCGGCCCTCAAGCCCTTCGCCCTGAGCTTCGCCCGCTACGAGGTCCTCCGGCTGCTCGCCTTCAGCCGCGCCGGACGCCTGCCGTTGTCGAGTGTCGTCGCGCGCCTGCAGGTCCACGCCACCACCATCACCAGCACGGCCGAGCGCCTCGTGCGCGACGGCCTCGTCGTCCGCGAACCGCACCCGCACGACGGACGCGCGGCGATGCTCGCCCTCACCGACGACGGCCGCGATCTCGTCGAGCGCGCCACGACCGCGCTCAACGCCGACGTCTTCGCCGACCCCGGCATGAGCGAGGCCGACGCCGCCGAGCTCGTCGCCATCGTCGCCCGCCTGCGTCGCGACGCCGGCGACTTCATCGATCCGCGCCCCCTCCCCGAACCGCTCTGATGCCCCGGTTCGTGCTCGAGACCGTGATCGCGGCATCGCGCGCTGTCGTCTTCGCCGCGGCACTGGACCCGGAACTGCATCTGCAGTCGATGGCGCGTTACGACGAGACGATGATCGAGGAGCCCGCGGGCGGCGCGTTCACCGAGGGGTCCACGGTCACCTGGCGCGCGCGGCACTTCGGCATCCCTTTCCGCCTGCGCTCCGTGGTGTTCGACATCGACGCGCCGCATCGGTTCACGGACCGACAGATCGCCGGGCCGTTCCGCGAGCTCCGGCACGAGCATGTGTTCGAGGAGCACCCGCGCGGCACCCTCATGCGCGACACGATCGTGTTCCGGTCGCCCTTCGGGCCCCTCGGCCGCGTCGTCGACGCCGTCGTGCTCGGCCGGTACATGGAGCGGCTCATCGCCGAACGCAACTCCGCTCTGGTCGCCGCGATCGAGGACGGCGGGCGTACTCTTCCTGCATGAGCGAACTGCGCGTGCACACCGTCCTCGCCGGTCGCGGCCCCGCCGCGGCGATCCTCCTCACCGACGAGCAGGTGGCGTCTTTCGGCGCCGGCAAGGCCTTCCCGGTCGCGGTCACGATCGGCGGGCGCACTGCTCGCCTGCGCCTGGCCCGCATGGGCGGCGAGAACATGATCGGTCTCAGCAAGGCCGCCCGCGCGGACCTCGGGGTCGAGATCGACCAGGAGGTCGACGCCGTGATCCGGCTCGACACCGCCGAACGCGCGGTCGAGGTGCCGCCGGCGCTGGCCGGCGCCCTCGACGCCGATCCGGCCGTGCGCGCGGCGTTCGACGCCCTCTCCCCGTCGGCGCGCAAGGAGCACGCCAGGGCGGTCGCCGAGGCCAAGCAGGAGGCGACGCGCGAGCGCCGGATCGCGAAGATCGTGGAGTCCCTGCGCGGCTGATCGTTCACAACTCAGGAGAACTGCGGCCCACAACCGCGCGCAACCACCGAACGGCGATTCCGCGACCGATTCTCCTGAGTTGTGAACCGCGGTCAGCGGTTCTGGAAGTCCGGCGTGCGCTTCTCGCGGAAGGCCGCCATCCCCTCCTTCTGGTCGTGCGTGTCGAACAGCGCCGCGAACGCCTGCTTTTCGTGGGCGAGGCCGGCGGACAGCGTCGTCTCCATCGCCGCATCGAGCGCGGCCTTGGCGGCGTAGACCGACGGCAGCGACTTCGACGCGATCGTCTCGGCCAGCGTCGTCGCCTCGGCCAGGAGGTCCGCCGCGGGTACGACGCGGGACACGAGTCCGGAGCGCTCCGCCTCCTCGGCGCCCATGAAGCGGCCGGACAGCACGAGCTCCGCCGCCTTGTAGTACCCCACCGCGCGGATGAGCCGCTGGGTGCCGCCCATGCCGGGGATCACGCCGAGGTTGATCTCGGGCTGTCCGAACTTCGCGGTGTCCGCGGCGAGGATGATGTCGCACATCATCGCCAGCTCGCAGCCGCCGCCGAGCGCGAACCCGGAGACCGCCGCGATGACCGGCGTGCGCACGGCCGCGAAGTCGTGCCAGACGCCGAAGTGGTCGGTCTCGAGCATCTCCGCCGCGGACATCCCCTCCATCTCCTTGATGTCGGCGCCGGCCGCGAAGGCCTTCTCGGAGCCGGTCACGACGATGGCCCCGACGCCGTAATCCGCATCGAAGGCCTGCGCGGCCGCGGTGACCTCCTCGGCGAGCCGGCTGTTCAGCGCGTTGAGCGCCTCCGGACGGTGGAGGGTGATCCAGCCCACCCGTCCGCGCTGCTCCACCAGGATCGTCTCGTACTCGGTCATCGCTCCCGCCTTCCTGTCGTCATCCACCCTCTCCTTCGAATCGCCCGATTTGCTGCATTTCGGCCGGATTCGCGACCATTCAGGCGATTCGAAAGCCGGAGGTCAGCCACGGATGTCCGTGATGATGCCGGAGAAGTCGCGGGCCGCGCCCTCGCCGGCGGCGTAGGCGGCATACAGCTCCTGCGCCAGACGACCCATCCGGGCGTCCGTCGAGGTCTGCTCGATGGCCTGCAGCGCGAGACCGAGGTCCTTCGCCATGAGGGCCCCCGCGAACCCCGGCTGGTAGTCCCGGTTCGCGGGGCTCGTGGGCACCGGACCGGGGACGGGGCAGTTCGTGGTGAGCGCCCAGCACTGCCCGGACGCCTGGGACACCACGTCGAACAGGGCCTGATGCTCCAGCCCCAACCGCTCGCCCAGCACGAAGGCCTCGGCGACGGCGATCTGCGATACCGCGAGCACCATGTTGTTGCAGACCTTCGCCGCTTGACCGAGTCCCGGTCCGCCGCAGTGCACGATGCGCTTCCCCATGATCTCCAGCAGCGGCAGCGCCGCCGCGAAGTCGTCGTCGGAACCCCCGACCATGAACGCGAGGGTCCCCGCCTCCGCCCCGACCACGCCGCCGGAGACCGGAGCATCGATGTGCCGGTGGCCCGCGGCGAGCGCGAGCGCATGGGCGGCCCGCGCCTCGTCCACGGCGATGGTCGACGACTCGATGAACAGCGTCCCGGGGCGCGCGGCCGCCAGCAGCTCCGTGCGGTAGGCCTCGATGACGTGCTTCCCCGCCGGGAACATCGTCACCACGACCTCCGCGTCCGCCACCGCCTCCGCGCCGCTGGCCGCCACGGGGATCGCGGCCGCCCGCGCCGCCTCGATGGCCGCGGGCACGAGGTCGAAGCCGTGCACCTCGTGTCCGCCGGCGACGAGGTTCTTCGCCATCGGCAGCCCCATGTGCCCGAGCCCGAGGAAGGCGACGCGGGTCATGATGCGCTCCGCATCGACGTCGACCCCGCGGGTCGCAGCATCTCCCGGCCGACGATCAGGCGCATGATCTCGTTCGTCCCCTCGAGGATCTGGTGCACGCGGAGGTCGCGGACGATCTTCTCGATGCCGTAGTCCTGCAGGTAGCCGTAGCCGCCGTGCAGCTGGAGGGCGCGGTTGGCCACCTCGAAGCCGGCGTCGGTCGCGAAGCGCTTGGCCATCGCGCAGCGCATCGTCGCGTCCGGCGCCTTCTCGTCCACCGCCTCCGCGCCGTCGCGCACCATCAGCCTCGCGGCCTGCAGGTCGGTGCGCATGTCGGCGATCGCGAAGAGGATCGACTGCTTCTCCGCCAGCGGCTCCCCGAACGCGACGCGCTCGTGCACGTACTGCACGGCCTTGTCGAGCGCGGCCTGCGCTCCCCCGAGCGAGCACGCCGCGATGTTGAGGCGTCCGCCGTTGAGCGCCGACATTGCGATCGCGAAGCCGCGCCCCTCGTCCCCGAGCATCGCGGACGCCGGCACCCGCACGCCGTCCATGATCACGGGGCGGGTGGGCTGCGCGTGCCACCCCATCTTCTTCTCCGGGGCGCCGAAGCTCAGGTTCTCCGCGTCACCGGGGACGAGGAAGGCGCTGATGCCCCGGGCTCCCGGCTCGCCGGTCCGCGCCATGACGACGTACACCGCGGCCTCACCGGCTCCGGAGATGAACTGCTTCACGCCGGTCAGCACGTACTCGTCGCCCTCGCGGACGGCGCTGGTCGCGATGTTCGCCGCGTCGGATCCGGCTCCCGGCTCCGTGAGGCAGTAGCCGCCGAACTCCTGCATGGCGGTCAGCGACGGCAGCCAGCGCGACCGCTGCTCGTCGTCGCCGTAGGTGTCGATCATCCACACCACCATGTTGTGGATGGAGATGTAGGCGGCCACGGCGGGGTCGGCCTTGGCGAGCTCCTCGAAGATGGCGACGGTGTCGACGCGGGTGAGGCCGGTGCCGCCGAACTCCTCGCTCACGTAGATCCCGCCGAGGCCGAGCTCGCCGCCGCGCTGCAGCGACTCCCGCGGGAACAGGTGCTTCTCGTCGCGTTCCGCGGCGAACGGGGCGAGCTCCGCATCGGCGAACTCTCGCACGGCGTCGAGGATCGCCTCGCGCTCCTCGTCGGTGGTGGTGACGGTGGTCATGGTCATCGCGTGTCCTTAGTGCATCGTGGGGATGACGAAGCTCGCGCCCTCGCGGATCCCCGACGGCCAGCGGCTCGTCACGGTCTTGGTCTTCGTGTAGAAGCGGAAGGCGTCGGCGCCGTGCTGGTTGAGGTCGCCGAAGCCGCTGCGCTTCCAGCCGCCGAACGTGTAGTAGGCGATCGGTACCGGGATGGGCACGTTCACGCCCACCATCCCGACCTCCACGCGAGCGGCGAAATCGCGGGCGGCGTCACCGTCGCGCGTGAAGATGGCGACCCCGTTGCCGTACTCGTGCTCGGAGGCCATGCGCAGCGCCTCCTCGTAGTCGGCGGCGCGGGCGATCACGAGCACCGGGCCGAAGATCTCCTCGCGGTAGATCGCCATGTCGGTCGTCACGTGATCGAACAGGGTCGGTCCGAGGTAGAAGCCCTCCTCGTGCCCGTCGACCGTGAAGCCGCGGCCGTCGGCGAGCAGCGTCGCGCCCTCGTCGATCCCCTGCTGGATGTAGCCCTCGACCCGCTCGACGGCTGCCCGCGTGACCAGGGGTCCGTAGTCGACGTCCGCCGCGAGGGAAGGGCCGACCCGCAGCTGAGCGACGCGTTCGGTGAGCTTGGCGGCGAGGGCGTCCGCGGTCTCCTCGCCGACCGGCACGGCGACGGAGATGGCCATGCACCGCTCCCCCGCGGAGCCGTAGCCGGCGCCGATGAGGGCGTCGACGGCCTGGTCGAGATCCGCGTCCGGCATCACGATCATGTGGTTCTTCGCGCCGCCGAAGCACTGCGCGCGCTTGCCGTGGGCGGCCGCGGTGGCGTAGATGTACTCGGCGATGGGCGTGGAGCCGACGAAGCCGACCGCGCGGATCCGGTCGTCGGTGAGCAGCGTGTCCACCGCCTCCTTGTCGCCGTGCACCACGTTGAGGACGCCGGCCGGCAGTCCCGCTTCCAGGAACAGCTCGGCGAGGCGCACCGGCACCGAGGGGTCGCGCTCGCTGGGCTTGAGCACCACGGCGTTGCCGGCGGCGAGCGCGGGCCCGGCCTTCCACAGGGGGATCATGGCGGGGAAGTTGAAGGGCGTGATCGCCGCGACGACCCCGAGCGGCTGCCGCATCGAGTACACGTCGATGCCCGCCCCGGCACCGGTGGAGTACTCGCCCTTGAGCAGGTGCGGGGCTCCGGCGGAGAACTCGATGACCTCGAGACCCCGCTGGATGTCACCCTTGGCGTCGTCGACGGTCTTGCCGTGCTCGCTCGCGAGGAGTTCCGCGAGCGAGGTCATCTCCTGCTGCACGAGGTCGAGGAACCGCAGGAGGACGCGGGCGCGCTTCTGCGGGTTGGTCGCCGCCCACGCGACCTGCGCCTCTTCGGCGTTCGCGATCACGCGGCGCACCTCCTCCGCGGACGCGAGCGGCACCCGGGCCTGCACGGCTCCGGTGCTTGGGTCGAAGACGTCGGCGAAGCGTCCGTCTTCCGGGGTGACATGCGTTCCGCCCACGAAGTGCGGGATAGTACGGGTCATTGTGCGACATCCCTCCGTGCCCTCTTTGGCACATCGGCGAGTTTACTCCGACGACCGTGAAAATACGAGGACGTCCTTGCATTTTGCGGCGCCCCGCGTGCGGATGCCGCCGTCGCCCGTTCTCCGGCCGTTCACCCGCCGGACATCCGGGCCGATTACAACTGCAGATGCACGGCACAGACTCAGACCGGATCGGGTAGTCGCGTCTCCCGTGCACACGGTGAGCACTCTCGCTCCCGAGACCCCCGCCGAATCGGGTCGGCGGGGGTCTTCTCCTTCTTCGAATCGCTTGCTTTGCTCCATTTCGGCCGGGGATAGAGCACAGTGCGCGATTCGAAGCGGGGCTGTGGAGACCGATCCCGTCGCGGCCGCCGGGGTGGGAGCGTGGGGGCATGGGACGACGACAGCAGCTTCCGGCCCGCTTCGGGGTGGACTTCGCGGTACGGACGGCGCGACTGCACGGCGTGAGCCGCGGTCGGCTGCGCGGATCCGACCTCGAGGCTCCGTTCCACGGCGTCCGCGTGCACCCGCGAGCGGACCCCTCGATCGACATCGCCGACCCGTACGAACGTCAGCGACGAGCGCGGGTGGCACGAGCCCAGTCCTACGCGCCGATCTTGCACACCGGACACTTCTTCAGTCACGAGACCGCCGCATCGATCTGGGGAGGTCCGCTACCGCTCGCCTTCGACGACCGCGGGAGCGTCGCGACGGCGGACGACCTCGCCCTCCATGTCAGCGCGTCCGGCGGGATCCCGTTCCCCCGCGCCCGCGGCGTGACCGGACACCGCACGCTGTCCAGCCTCACCTCGATCCGTTATCGGGACGGCCTCCGGGTGACCTCCCCCGCCGCGACCTGGGTCTCCCTCGGCACGCTGCCGCTCGTGGACCTGGTGGCGCTCGGCGACTACTTCTGCCGACACTGGAGGCCGGGGGTCGGACGGCCGGATGTCACGAGGCAGCCCTGGGCGACGATCGATGAGCTGCGGGAGATGCTGGCGGCTGGGCGGAGACGCGGGGCGGCACGGTTGCGGGAGGCGGTCGAGCTCGTGCGGGAGGACTCCTGGTCGCCGCGGGAGAGCCGGATGCGGTGCCTCCTCGTGGCAGCCGGAATCCCGGAACCGCAGCTCAACGTGGACGTGTTCGACGACCGGGGTCGCTTCCTCGCCTGCGTCGACATGGTCTGGGAGGCCGAACGCGTCGCGGCGGAGTATCACGGCATGATGCACGGCGCGCAGTGGGCACGGGATGTCGAGCGGGTCGCGGCGCTCCGGGCTGCCGGGTGGACGGTGATCGAGGTCACCGCACCTCTCCTCCACAGACCCGAGGAGCTGATCCGCCGTGTGGCGTCGGCGCTGGGGCGATGACCCCGCGTTCGAGTCGCGCGAATGACGGCATCCGGCCCGGATTCACAGCCAATCGCGCGACTCGAACGGGAACTAGAATCGACCAGGCGCCGCGACCCTGGCGCCGCCACCCCGCGTCCGCACCCCGACGCCGCTCACCCCCGAGGACCGCACCATGTCCGCATCCGCCCCTGTGTCCGAACCCGTCACCGTCTCCATCCGCCGCGAGGTCGACCCGGAGCGCATCACCGAGGCCACCGCGTGGGTGCAGACCGGGGTGAACCTCGCGACGAAGTACCCGGGATTCCTCGGCTCCGGCTGGGTCCGTGCCGGCGAGGACTCCCAGGTCTGGCACATGCTCTACCGCTTCGCGAGCGAGGACGCGCTCACCGCGTGGGAGCAGTCCGGGGAACGCGCGTGGTGGCTGTCGATGGGCCAGGGCTTCGTCCGCAGCGAGCGGTCCAAGCGCCGCTCCGGCATCGAGGGCTGGTTCGACGAGCCGTCCACGGGCTCCATCCCCGTCGTCGACCCGGACGGCACGACCAGCACCGTGACCGTCGCCCCCGCGCCGCCGCGGTGGAAGCAGGCCGTCTCGATCTGGCTCGGCTTCTTCCCCGTGAACCTCGCGTTCACCTACGCCATGAGCCCGGTGCCGGGATGGGACGCCGTGCCGCTGTGGCTCCGGGTGCTCGTCACCACCCTCGTGCTCACGCCGATCATGACGTACTGGGTGCTGCCGTTCGTCACGCGCTCCCTGCGGAACTGGCTCGCCCGCTAGCGGAACCGCCTTCTCAGGAGCCGGACTCCGCGCCCGGGGTGACGCCCTTCTTCGCCGGTTCCACGAGCGAAAGCGGATCGGCGATGTCCTCCAGCGACTTCCCGGCGGCGCTGACGCCGAAGACACCGCACACGACACCGCCGAACATCATGATCGCCGCACCGAGCACGTAGCCCCAGAAAAGCGGACCACGGTCGCCGGACTCCGCGCTCGCACCGATCAGTGCACCGTAGAGCACCGGGGCGATGGCGCCGACGAGCTGCCCGATCGAGAAGACGTACGAGATCACCTGGCTGCGCAGCTCGAGTGGGAAGATCTCGCTCACCGTCAGATACGCGGCGGAGGCGCCGGCTGAGGCGAAGAAGAACGACGCACACCAGAACGCCGTGTGCGTGCCCGCGTTCAGCACGCCCGCGTTGAAGAGGAAGGCGCTGACAAGCAGGATCAGTCCCGCGAGCACATAGGTGCCGAACAGCATCCGCCGACGACCCCACGTGTCGAAGAAGTGGCCGAGGATGAGGGCGCCGGCGAGGTTGCCCACCGCGAAGACGATGAAGTACTGCGACGCGGACGCCGGCGGGGTGTCGTAGAAGTTCTCCAGCACGAGCGCGTACGTGAAGAAGATCGCGTTGTAGAGGAAGGACTGCGTGACCATCATCGTGATGCCGACGAGCGTGCGCCGCGGGTACTTCTTGAACAGCACCTTCGCGATCACGAGGAACGGGACGCTGCCGTACTCCTTGACCGTGATGGCCTTGCTCTCGTCGACGGGCTCGATCGTCTTGCCCTCCTTGCGGATGCGCTCCTCGATCTCGTCGACGTTGCGTTCCGCCTCCTCCTCGCGGCCGTGCGTCATCTGCCAGCGCGGGCTCTCCGGGATGTGCCGCCGCAGCCAGATGATGAGGAGGCCGAGGATCGGGCCGACGAAGAAGCTCAGCCGCCAGCCGATGTCGGCGGGCAGGATGTCGGTGTTGAGGAAGAACATGTTGGCCACGGCACCGAGCGCCGCACCACCCCAGTAGGTGCCGTTGATGGCGATGTCGACACGGCCGCGGTACTTCGCGGGGATGATCTCGTCGATGGCCGAGTTGATGGCCGCGTACTCGCCGCCGATGCCCGCCCCGGCGACGAAGCGCCAGATGTAGAAGAACCACGGGGCGAACGCGAGACCGGCGACGGCCGACCCGACGAGGTACACCCCGAGGGAGAGCAGGAAGAGGTTCTTGCGGCCGAGACGGTCGGCGAGACGGCCGAACACGAGGGCGCCGAAAACCTGTCCGAGCAGGTAGCAGGTGCCGGCGAGGCCGACCTCGGCCGGGCCCATCCCCAGCGTCTGCGCGTAGCCGTTAGCCGCGACGATCTGCACCTCGAGGCCGTCGAGGATCCAGGAGAACCCGAGTCCGACGACGATCATCCAGTGGAAGCGCGACCAGGGGAGCCGGTCCATGCGCGCGGGGACGAGCGACCGGACCTCCTTGACGGTGACGTCGGACGCGGACATGGGGCCTCCTTCTCGCGGGACACGCTGTCGTCCCGGATCCGGTTTACTCCTCCCGGAAATCCGCCGCATCCGCTTGACCCCGGGCCGTCGGCACGCTACTGCTCCGAATCGCGCGAATGGCTCCATCCCGCGGTGAGATGGAGCCATTCAGGCGATTCGAACGGAACGGAGTCAGCCGGCCACGTGCCGCTCGTCGGGGCCGTCGTAGTGCGACAACGGGCGGATCAGGGCGTTCGCGCCGGCCTGCTCGATGACGTGGGCCGTCCACCCCGTCACCCGCGCCGCGACGAACAGCGGCGTGAAGGTGAGCGTGTCGAAGCCGATGAGGCTGTACGCGGGGCCGGACGGGTAGTCGAGGTTCGGGTGGATGCCCTTGCGCTCGACGAACTGTGACTCCAGCGCGTTGTACAGCTCGGCGACGTCCTCGCGGCCGTAGTGCGCGACGAGGGTGTCGAGCGCGGCCTTCATGGTCGGCACGCGTGAGTCGCCGTTCTTGTAGACGCGGTGTCCGAAGCCCATGATCTTGCGCTTCTCCGCGAGGGCCTTGTCGAGCCAGGCCTCGACGTCGTCCGCCGAACCGATCTCCTTGAAGATGTGCAGCACGGCCTCATTCGCCCCGCCGTGCAGCGGGCCCTTGAGCGCGCCGATGGCCCCGACCACAGCCGAGTAGATGTCGCTGAGGGTCGAGGTGATGACCCGGGCGGTGAAGGTCGAGGCGTTGAAGGAGTGCTCGGCGTAGAGGATCATCGACCGGTTGAACGCGTCGACCACGACCGGGTCGGCCTCCTCCCCGAAGGTCATCCAGAGGAAGTTCGCCGAGTAGTCGAGGTCGTCGCGCGGAGCGATGAGCTCCTGGCCGCGACGGCGACGCTGGCCGTAGGCGACGATGGCCGGCAGCGCGGCGAACAGGCGGATACTGCGCGCCAGGTTCTGCTCGGGGCTGCCACCGGCGTCGAGCACGGAACCGCCGGCCTCGGGGTCCGATGCGCCGATCAGGCTCACGGCCGTGCGCACCTCGTCCATCGGGTGCGCCTCGAGGGGCACGAGGTCGATGGCGGCCTTCACGTTGTCGGCCAGGGCGCGGTGCTTCCGCTCCTCCAGCCGGAACGCGGCGAGCTCGTCGCTCGTCGGCAGCTCGCCGTTCCACAGCAGGTACGCCACGGCCTCGAAGGACTGCGTGTCTGCGAGCTCCTGCACCGGATAGCCGCGGTAGAGCAGGCTGTTCGTCTCGGGGTTGACCTTCGAGATCGCCGTCGTGTCGACGACGACCCCCGCGAGGCCCTTCTTGATGTCCGGCTCGGTCATGGTCACTCCTTCGTGTACTTCGACTCGTCGCTGCGCTCCTCGCTCAGCAACCGCGTCGTGTGTCCGCTTCGCTGCGCTCAGCGACCGGTGTTGTCGAGTGTGAAGTTGAAGACGCCGGAGTCGAAACGGTTGTACGACTCGTAGTCGATCAGCTCGTAGAGGTCGGCGCGGTGCTGCATCTCCCCGAGCTTCGAGGTCAGGTGCCCCTCGTCGTTCAGCGTATCGAGCGCACGGCCCGCCGCCCCCATCGCGATCCGCAGCAGCGACACCGGCCAGATGACCATGCGCACCCCGGCGTCGCGGAGGCTATCGACGGAGAACAGCTCGCTCTTGCCGAACTCGGTCATGTTCGCGAGGATCGGCACGTCCAGCGCCGCGGCCATGGCCTCGAACTCGCCGATCGTGCGCATCGCCTCCGGGAAGATCGCGTCCGCTCCCGCGTCGACGAGCGCCTTGGCCCGGTCGATCGCCGCATCCAGCCCCTCGATCGCCCGGATGTCGGTACGCGCCATGATCAGGAAGTTCTCGTCGCGGCGGGCGTCGGCGGCGGCGCGGATGCGCTTGATCGCGGTGTCCTCGTCGACCACGGCCTTGCCGTCCAGGTGTCCGCAGCGCTTCGGGTTGATCTGGTCCTCAATGTGCGTTCCCGCGAGACCGGCGTCCTCGAGCTCCTGGATCGTCCGCGCGACGTTCATCGGCTCGCCGAAGCCGGTGTCGGCGTCGACGATCGCGGGGAGGTCGGTCATGCGGGCGATCTGCTTCGCCCGCCCGGCGACCTCGGTCAGCGTGGTCAGCCCGATGTCCGGCAGACCGAGGTCGGCGGAGAGCACGGCGCCCGAGATGTAGACCCCCTCGAACCCCTTCTGCTCGATCAGTCTGGCGCTCAGGGGGTTGAACGCGCCGGGGAAGCGCAGCAGCTCCCCGGAGGCGAGCCGTTCCCGGAACAGGCGCCGCTTCTCGGCCGGCGTCGTGGTGGAGTACAGCATCAGTTGCTCCCCTTCGATCGGTGTTCACAAATCAGGAGACCGGCGGGGGAGAGAGCCGTGTAGGCGGTCGGCCGACGCGTTCCGCGCCGATTCTCCTGAGTTATGAACGGCGTGGGCATCAGAACAGACCGGCGGGCGCCGCGGCGTCGTCGAGCAGACCGGGCTTCGCGACGATCGAGAGCTCGGCGACCTCGGCGGCCGTGAGCTCGGGCAGGCGCTGCACGAGCTCCAGGAACCGCTCGATCTCGGCGGGCTCGAGCACGGGCTCCGCGAGCAGGCGGAACTTGGCGATGTAGTTCTCCCGCGCGAACGGGCGCGCGCCGAGGGGGTGGGCGTCGGCGACGGCGATCTCGTCGACCACGGTCGAGCCGTCGGTGAGGCGGATCTCGACGCGACCGCCGAAGGCCTTCTCGTCCGGGTCCTCCGAGTGGTAGCGGCGGGTCCATTCCGCGTCCTCGGCCGTGGTGATCTTGTGCCACAGCGCGACGGTGTCGGGGCGGCCTGCGCGCTCCGGCGTGTAGGAGTCGACGTGGTGCCAGCCGCCGTCCTGCAGCGCCACCGCGAAGATGTACGGGATGGAGTGGTCGAGGGTCTCGCGGGAGGCCGTCGGGTCGTACTTCTGCGGGTCGTTCGCTCCCGAGCCGATTACATAGTGCGTGTGGTGGCTGGTGTGCAGCACGATCGAGGCGATGTTCGCGGGGTCGCGGAGGGCCGGGTTCGCGGTGCCGAGCTTGCGGGCGAGGTCGATCCACGCCTGCGCCTGGTATTCCGCGGAGTGCTCCTTCGTGTACGAGTCGAGGATCGCGCGCTTGGCCTCCCCGGCAGCGGGCAGCGGCACCTCGTAGGCCGCGTCCTTGCCGTCGAGCATCCACGCGATCACGCCGTCCTCGCCTTCGTAGATCGGCGCGGGGCTCGTCTGTCCGCGCATCGCCCGGTCGACGGCCTCGACGGCCATCTTCCCGGCGAAGGCCGGGGCGTGCGCCTTCCAGGTGGAGATCTCGCCCTTGCGGCTCTGGCGCGTGGCGGTCGTGGTGTGCAGCGCCTGACCGACCGCCTGGTAGATCGTCTCGACATCGAGGCCGAGGAGGGTGCCGATGCCTGCGGCGGCGGACGGGCCGAGGTGCGCGACGTGGTCGATCTTGTGCTTGTGCAGGCAGATCGCGCGCACGAGGTCCATCTGGATCTCGTAGCCGGTGGCGATGCCGCGCACGAGCGCGCGGCCGTCCTTGCCGGTGTGCTGCGCGACAGCGAGGATCGGCGGGATGTTGTCGCCCGGGTGCGAGTACTCGGCGGCGAGGAACGTGTCGTGGTAGTCGAGCTCGCGCACGGCCACGCCGTTCGCCCAGGCCGCCCACTCCGGGCTGGTGCGGCGGTCGAGGGGTGTTCCGAACAGGTTGGCGCCGACCCCACCCGTCGAGACGGGGTGACTGAACGCCTGCGCGCGGGCGGCGACGATCGGCGCACGGGTGAGGGAGGCCGCGGCGACGGACGCGTTGTCGATGATGCGGTTGATGATCATGTCGACGACGGGCTGCTCGACCTCGACCTGGTCGACTGCGACCTCGGCGATCTTCCACGCGAGCTGATCCTCGCGGACGAGGTTCTCGGAGCTGGCGTGCACGCGGACGTGGTGGGTGACGGTCATGAGTGTCCTTCGCTGTCAGGGAGGGAGTCGAGGATGCCGGTGAGCGCGTTATGCAGGTGCACGTGCGTGGCATGGGCGGCGAGGTCGCCGTCGCGGGCGGCGAGGGCCTCGGCGATGGTGCGGTGCTCGGCCGCGGAGGCGGCGAGCCGGGCGGGCTTGTCCCGCGCCATGCGCCGCACGCGGACGAGGTGGGTGCGGACCGTGCGCAGCGCCGCAGCGATGTAGTCGTTGGCGACGGCGTCGTCGAGGGCCGCATCGAATCGCGCGATCAGGGCGTAGTAGGCATCGCGGCCCTCCGCCCTGGTGAGGTCCACGTGGGCGAACTCCGCGGCCAGCGCGGCGAACCGGTCGGCGTCACCCCGGACGGCCGCCAGTCGGGCGGAGGTCTCCTCCAGCGCGCGACGGATCTCGAACAGGGACCGGATGTCGTCGGCGTCGAGGTCGGCGACCACGGTCACGCGGGGCGACTGCTGCACCACCAGGCCGTCGGCGGCCAGGCGGCGCAGCGCCTCTCGCAGCGGGGTCCGGCTCACGCCGAGGCGCTCGGCCTGCTCCACCTCGCCGAGCACGTACCCGGCCGGCAGCTCCCCGGACTGGATGCCGTCGAGGAGCGCCGCATAGGCGCGATCGCCCATGGACGTGCGCTCGACGGGAAGAACCATTCCGTCAGTGTATACATAAACCTCCCCAGCTGGTCCGCTTCTCGGGCGCGGGCGGTCGATTCGTATACATAATCTCCGTCCACCCGCCCCGCACTCGGGCACAGCTTCGGAGAGCGCCGGGGACACGCCGTACGGCGGCGCCGGGGGCCGGCGTGTCGGCTCCGATCTCCGAAGTCGTGCCCGCGGGACGCCGCTCAGGGGGCGGGGCGGGGCTCGCCGAGCTTCACGACGACCACGCCGGCGAGCACGAGCACGCCCCCGAGGGCCTGCAGCGGGCCGGGGAGCTGCCCAAGTAGGAGCCAGCCGAAGAGCAGGGCCGCCACGACCTCGGCGAGCGCGACGAACGAGGCCAGCCGGGAGCCGAGCATCCGCGTCGAGACGATGCCGAGCACGTACGCGAGGGCCGTGGCGATCACGCCGATCGCGAGGACCGGCACGAACCACGGCACCGCGCCGAACCGGTAGTCGACGTCGGCCGTCGTCCACGCGAACGGCAGCACGCCGACGAGCGCGGCGAGGCTCAGACCCACGGCACCGAGCAGCAGCCCACTGCCCGCGAGGGCGATCGGCGGGATCCCGGTGTCGGCCCTGGCAGACAGCACGAAGTAGCTCGCGGCCCCCACCATCGCCCCGAGTGCCCAGAGGACACCGACGACATCCACCTGCGCCCCGGCGACGATGTCGAGCATGAGGACGAGCCCGACGAAGGCGATGCCGGCACCGAGGACGCTGCGCCGCGTGGGACGCTCGCCCCGGCGCAGCCAGAGCCAGAGGAGCACGGCGACCGGGGCGGTGTACTCGATGAGCAGCGCGATCCCGACGTCCATCAACGCCACGGCCTGGAAGTAGCAGAGCTGGGTGGCGGCGACGGCGAGGAGGCCGTAGGCAGCGACCATCCCCGCGTTCTGCCCGAGGGCACGCCACCGCCCGCGGAGCGCGAGGACCGTGGGGACGAGCAGCACGAGCGCCGCGACCCAGACCCGCACCGTGACGGCAGCGCCCGGCGTCCATCCCGCGTCGATGAGTCCACGTGCCCACGCCCCGGAGGAGCCGAACGCGAAGGCGGCGGCGACAGCGAGCGGCAGGCCGAGGCGCACCCCGGTCCGGGTGCGCGGAGTGTCATCAGCCACGGTGCTCATGAGGGATGACGCTACGCCCGCCGGAGTAAGCTGTCAACATGGTCTTCACCGATGACACAGAGGATGCGCTGCGCGCGGCGGTCTGGCTCGCGAACTCGGCGGAAGACCCGGACACCCTGGTCGACATCGACGACGAGAAGGCCTTCCTTCGGGTGTTCCCGTACACGGGACGGGTCGACGGGGACACGGTGGAGCTCGACGACCTCCGCGCTCTGCGGTCGCGCCTCCGCGCCATGCTGCTCGCTCCGCGCGACGAGATGGCCGCACACGTCAACGCCGCTCTCGCCGAGGTGCGCCTGACCCCGCGGCTCGTGCGCCACGACGAGCTGGACTGGCACCTGCACGGCCTCGCCGACGAACGCCCGCTCGCCGAACGGGTGCTCGTGGAGACCGCGATGGCCCTGATCGACGTCATCCGCACGGACGAGGGCTCTCGCCTCACCGTCTGTGCGGACGGGACATGCCAGGCGATCGCCCTCGACCTCTCCCGCAACCGCTCCAAGCGCTACTGCTCGACGAGCTGCGCCAACCGCAACGCCGTCGCGGCGTACCGCGCCCGCCGCGCCGCCGGCTGACCCCGCTGCGCGCCCCGCTCGGAGACCGCAGACCGGAAAGCGGTCCGAGCGGAATCGATGCTGCCCGCTCTTCACAAACGATTATCGATTAGTGTAATGTCGCGAGCGGCCCTCCCTCATGCATCAGGAAAGGATCAACGATGATCAAGGCCCGAGTCCTCCCCCTCGTCGGCATCGCGGCGGTATCCGCCCTCGCCATCGCCGGCTGCTCGACCACCGCCGGCGACGACGGCGGCGATGCCGGTGGCGACGTCACCGTCCGCATGCTCGTGAACGTCACCCCGAACCTGACCGAGGAGTTCTGGAACGACCTCGTCGCGCCGTTCGAGGACGCCAACCCGAACATCGACGTCGTCATCCAGAACCCGGGTGCGGAGGGCGTCGAAGCCGCCGTGCCGCGCCTGCTGGCCGCCGGCGACGCTCCCGACGTCGTGCAGTCCATCGCCCCCACCACCAAGCTCGCTCCCGAGCTCGTCGACCTCTCGCAGTACGAGTGGGCGTCGTCCGGTCCGCTCGCCGACCAGTACTCGATCGACGGCAAGAACTACATGGCCGGCATCGGCGTGCAGTTGCAGAGCCTCTTCTTCTACAACAAGACCGCGTTCGAGGAGGCGGGGATCACGGAGGTGCCGACCACGGTCGACGAGCTCACCGAAGCCCTCGGCAAGCTCAAGGACGCCGGGTGGACGCCCGTCCAGACCGGTGGCGACTGGATGACGAGCCACACCCTGCAGGCGCTCGGGCTGCCGACCATCATCGCCGAGGACCCGGAGTGGTTCCAGGACATCTCGGCGGGCGACGTCACCTTCAGCGAGACCTACGGCGATGCGGTCGAGACCTACGCGGACTGGGTGTCCGAGGGCTACATCCCGGGCGACGCGCTGGGCATCAAGTACCCGGACGCCGAGCAGGCCTTCCTCTCGGGCAAGACCGCGGTGTACTCGATGGGAAGCTGGTTCGCCGGCACCCAGGCGAAGGCCGCCGACTCCGCGGACATCGGCGTCTTCCGCGCCCCCGCCATGAGCGCCGACGAGCAGCCCGCGATGGGCGCCAACATCGCCAGCCCGTACTCGATCCTCAAGGCGAGCAAGAACCAGGACGCGGCGGCGAAGCTCATCGAGTTCCTCACCACCGACCAGACCGCGGTGAGCGACCAGCTCGCGGTCGACGGCAACTTCCGCGATGGCTACGAGTACGACATGACGCCGCTCGGCGAGGAGCTGCTGCAGATCGTGGCCGACACCCCGGCTGAGGCCTACACGCCCACCGGTGGCGGCTACGGCGAGCGCACGCTCCCCGACGGCTACTCGGGCGAGATCAACACCCAGACCCAGGCCCTGCTCGGCGGCGCACCCGCCGACCAGGTGCTGCAGGCCATGGACGACTGGTTCGCCGCCAACGCCGGTTGACCCTCGCGGCGCCCGGGACGCGACATCCGTCCCGGGCGCCGTCCCGGCGCTGCCCCAGCGCCTCCCCCTGAACGCGCCACCGAGAACGAGAGTGCCGCCATGACTCCGCCCACCACGACCGCGCCGCCGCCGGCCGCCGCCGCCACCCCGACAGGACCATCGACGCCGATGAGCTCGCCCCCCGCCCCGCGCCGCCGCACGGCGCTGCAGCAGTGGCGGAACCGGATCCCCGGCATCCTCATGGGCGGCCCGGCCGTCGCGGTCTTCCTCGCGATGTTCGTCATCCCGATGATCCTCGCGGCGGTGCTCAGCTTCACCGACTGGAACGGGTACAGCCTCAACTTCAACTTCATCGGCTGGGACAACTACATCAAGGCGTTCCGCAGCCCGCGCTCGACCCAGGCTGCGATCTTCACGGGCATCATCGCGGTGGTGGGCACGATCCTCTGCAACGCCATCGGCCTCGCGATCGCCGCTCTCATCTCCGGGCCCGGCCGCTCGAACACGATCCTGCGCACGATCTTCTTCTACCCGTACGTGATCAGCGCCCTCATCATCGGCTTCCTCTGGTCGGCGATGCTCTCCCCCACCGGCGCCGTCAACGGCCTGCTCAGCACGCTCGGCCTCCCGGCGATGCCGTTCCTCACGGACCCGACCTTCGCCAAGGCGAGCGTGATCTTCACGATCGTGTGGTCGCACTTCGGCTTCAACATGATCCTGTTCCTCGCCGGCATCAAGTCCGTCCCCGCGGAGTACTACGAGGCGGCGACCGTGGACGGCGCCTCGCGGTGGCAGCAGTTCCGCTCCATCACCTTGCCGCTCATCGCCCCCGTCTTCACGGTGAACCTCGTGCTCACCCTCGTCGGGCTCCTCAAGGCGTACGACGTGGTGCTGTCGCTCACCGACGGAGGACCCGCCGGCTCGACGCAGACGATCGTGTACCAGATCCTCAAGGACTCCTTCGCGAACTCGGCCCTCGGCTTCGGCGCCGCGCAGTCCATGATCCTCCTCATCGTCACCGCGGTCGTCGGCCTCGCCGTCACGCTGGTGCGACGCCGCGCCGAGCAGAAGGCGACCGACTGATGAAGCAGACCCGCAACCGCCCGGCCCTCGCCGTCAGCACGATCCGGTGGATCGTCCTCGGCGTCGTCGCGATCACGATGCTGATCCCGATGTACACGATGCTGATCAACGCGTTCAAACCGCAGGCCGACATCATCGAGAACCCGCTGCTGATCACGCCGCAGATGTTCACGTTCGACTACCTGTGGGCCGCGATCACGAGCAGCAAGTTCAACGTGATCGCCGCGTACGGCATCACACTGCTGTTCGTCGTGCTCGTGAACCTGTGCTGCATCGCCCTCGCCGCGCCCGTCGCCTACGTCATCGCCCGCGGACGGTCGAAGTGGCACCTGGGACTGCTGCTCCTCTTCGTCTCCGGGCTCTTCATCCCCGGCCAGGTGACGCTGATCCCCGTGGTCTTCGTGCTGCGGGTGCTCGGGCTCATCAACACGATCCCCGGGTTCATCCTCTTCGAGACCGCGGCGACCCTGCCGGTGACGATCTTCCTGTTCACCGCCTACCTCCGCAGCGTCCCGCGTGACATCGACGAGGCGGCGTCGCTGGACGGCGCCGGGCCCATCCGCGCCTTCTGGGCGTGCATCTTCCCGATCATGAAGCCCGTCGTCGCGACGGTCGTGGTACTCAACTCGATCGGCGTGTGGAACGACTTCGTGAGTCCGCAGATCATCCTCGGGCCGAGCTCCGGGATCTACACGGTGACCACCGGCGTCTACGCGGCGGTCGGACAGTTCTCGACCGACTACACCCAAGTGTTCCCGACCCTCCTGCTGGCCGTGCTGCCCGCGATGGTGTTCTTCATCGTGATGCAGCGCCACATCATCGGCGGCCTGGTCGCCGGAGCGACGAAGGGATGACCGTGCCGGAGACCCCGCTCACCCGTCCGCTGCGCACGATCCCGGCCTGGGCCGTGCTGCAGCGCCGGCTCTTCGCCGAGGTCGAGGAGGCCCGCCGCCTCTTCCGCGACCGCTACACGCTGCCGGACGGCCGCCTCCGCGGCGTCGCCGAGTTCATCGACCGCGACGGCGTGGACGACCTGTACGAGCCCTTCTTCAACTGGCCCGCGTTCTATCTGCTCGGCGGCTCCGACGAGGTGCTCGCCGACGCCAAGCGGCACTGGGAGGGCGTGACCGTGCAGCTCGCCGACGCGGGCATGCTCACCGAGGAGTACGACAACGGCTACGACTGGTTCCATCAGGGCGAGTCGCTGCTGTTCCTCGCCGGCATCTGCGCCGCCGACCCGGCCGACACCGCGTTCGCCGCGCGTGCCGCCCGGTTCTCGGCCCTCTTCACCGACCCCGCGAAGGGCAACTACGACGCCGAGCGCAACATGATCCGCTCGCCGCACAACGGCGCTCTGGGTGCCCGCGAGGGGCTGGACGAGAAGATCGTGCCGTACACGGCCGACCGGGACGAGATGCGCCCCTACGGTCTGCCGCTGCACGGCCTGGACGGCATCGCCTCCTGGGACGACCTCGCCGACCCCGCCCACGCCCAGCGGATGGCGGAGGAGATGCAGCGCCGCGCGGCGGGTGACATCGCCGTGAACCTGGCTGCGACCTCCCTCGCCGCGAATCGCTGGCTCTACGACGGCGACGAGGAGACGGCCGCGTGGATCCGCCGGTACGTCGACGGCTGGCGCGCGCGGGCGGACGGGGGCCTGCTCCCCGACAACGTCGGCCCCGACGGCACCGTCGGCTCTCTCCACGACGGCCGCTGGTGGGGCGGACACTACGGCTGGGCCTGGCCGCACGGGCTGCACTCCGTCAGCATGAGCGCCCTGATCGGCGCGCTCAACCACGCGCTCGTCACCGGCGACGACGGCGCCCTCGACCTCGTGCGCACCATGCTCGACACCGTGCTCGCCGAGGCGCGCAGCGGCAGCGTCGCGGAGTCCACGTACAGCCTGCGCGGCGGGTGGATGGCTCGGCTCGGCGCCGCCGCCACCGAGCCCGCCCTGCTGGTCCCCTACCGCCACGGCGCGGACGGCTGGTTCGACTACGGTCCGCTGCAGCTCGACCTCCCCCTGTGGCTGTGGTGGTGGTCGCGACGCACGTCCGACCGGGAGCGGCTGGAGACGGCGATCGCCGGCCTCCCCTCCTCCGCCGACCTCGTCGCGCCGTTCCGCGACAAGGAGGAGGCGGGTCACGAGGCCGGCTGGTTCGCGTACCTCTCCGGCGACCTGCCCGATTATCCGGTGCGGGCGCTGGAGATGGCGCTCGGCCAGGTGGCACGTCGCGCCGCGATGATGCTCGCCGACGACCGCGATCCCGACGCCGCACACCTGCACTTCTGGCAGCGCGTGAATCCCGTGGTGACGGAGGTGCTGACGCAGCTCGTCGGCGGGGCGCCACAGGTGCTCTACAACGGCGGACTCGGTTTCACGGCGCTCCGCTACGAGGACGTCGACCGCGCGCGGCCCGGACTCCCGGAGGACGTCGCCGCGCTCGTGCACCGCCTCGACGACGACGGCATCGGCGTGCAGCTCGTGAACACCTCTGCCGTGCACACCCGCACCGTGCGGCTGCGCGGCGGGCGTTTCGGCCTCGACCGGATCGTGCGGGTCACGGCGACCGGCGAGGAGCCCGGCTTCTGGCCCGGCGCCTCGGGCACCTACACGGCCCCGGACGCCCCGACCGTCACCACGACCTTCGACGTGGACGACGACCTCGTGGTGACCCTGCCCCCGGCGCACAGCGCCGATCTCGACCTGACCATCGCGCGTGCGACCGGCTCGCCGCGCCACCTGTTCCCTGAAGGAGACGCATGAGCGCCGATCTGATCCGACCCGACTTCGCCCTGCCCGTGCGGGGTGGGGCCTACCAGCGGCCCTCGCCCGAGGTGGTCGAGTCCTTCGACGCGATCTCCTCCGCCACCGCGTGCGCCAAGCTGCACGGACTCGGGATCCGCCGCAGCTACATCGACGGACCGGAGCCGCTGAGCCTCGGCCAGCGCGTCGTCGGCTCGGCGCTGACCCTGCAGTTCATGCCGCAGCGCGAGGACATGGCCTCGGGCGACGGGCAGGAGTACGCCGAGCGGCACACCGCCCTGTGGCACGTGCTCGAGGCCGTGCAACCCGGCGACGTGCTGGTGATCCAGGCGTACGGCAGCCGGTTCTCCGGGTGCATCGGCGACATCCTGGCGCGCTACTTCGCGCGCAAGGGGGGCGCGGGGATCGTCGTGGACGGCCGCATCCGCGACGCCGGCCGCATCCGCGAGCTCGGGATCCCGGTGTGGTCGACGGGCACGACCCCGCACTACGCCTCGCAGTCGGAGCTGGTGCCGTGGGCCTACGACGTGCCCGTCGCGGTGGGCGGTGCGCTGTGCATGCCGGGCGACCTCGTGGTCGCGGACGACGACGGCCCTGTCGTGGTGCCGCAGGCCATGGCGCCGCGGGTCGTGGACGACGCGCGCGATCATGAGGAGTGGGAGGTGTTCAGCCGCCGCCGTCTCGACGAGGGCGCACGCCTGAGCGACTACTACCCGTTGACCCCCGACAGCCGCGAGGAGTACGAGGCATGGCGTTCCGTCCAGAGCTCCGTCCGCTGAATCCCGAGGTCGCCGCGCGCGACGACGTCGGACTGGGGTGCGCGCCGATCGGCAACCTCTTCGCCCCCGTGCCTGACGGCGACGCGGTGGCGACCGTGCAGGCCGCGCTCGCCCGCGATGTCCGTTTCTTCGACACCGCACCGCTGTACGGCTCGGGCGAGAGCGAGCGGAAGCTCGGCCTCGCCCTGCGCGGCGTACCTCGGGACGACTACGTGATCGCGACGAAGGTCGGCCGGGTGCTGGTCGATGCGGACGGCCGCCCCGTCGCGGGCGCCGCGAGCGGGCACGACTCCGTCGTCGACCTCAGCAGGGACGGCGTGCGGAGGAGCCTCGACGGCAGCCTCGCCCGGCTGGGTGTCGATCGCGTGGACGTGCTGCACCTGCACGATCCCCTGGACGTGGAGGCGGCGTTCGCGACGGCGCTTCCGGCCCTCGTCGAACTGCGCGACGAAGGGGTGGTGCGCGCGATCAGCGTGGGGCTGGGACGGCTCGACCCCCTGGAGCGCTACGTCGCCGAGGCGCCGCTCGACGTGGTGATGGAGGCCGGTCGGCTCACGCTGCTCGACCGCACCGCCCTGGACCGGTTGCTGCCGACCGCGGCGGCCCGCGGCATCGGGGTGCTCGCGGCCGCGGTGTTCAACTCCGGCATCCTCGTCGACCCGGTCGGCTCCCCCTTCTTCGAGTACAAGCCGGCACCCCCGGAGCTCCGAGAGCGGGCACGGCGTCTGCAGGCCGTCTGCGCCTCGTACGGCGTGCACCTCGCGGACGCCGCGGTGCAGTTCCCGCTGCGGCAGGGCGCGGATGCGGTGGTCGTCGGGGCACGGACCCCCGCCGAGGTGGACGCGTTCGTGGACGGCCTCGACGCCGCGCTGCCCGCCGCACTGTGGGACGCCCTCGATGCGGAGGCTGCATGATCGCGCGGCCCGGGAGCTGACGTGCGGATCGTCGACGCCCATGTGCACGTCTGGGATGCGGACGCCGTGCCGATCCCGTGGTTCCGCGACGACCTCGGGCTCCCCCGGCAGGCCGCGGCCGCTCGTCTCGGACGGGAGCTGGCCGACGCCGGCGTCTCCTCCGCCATCGCCGTGCAGGCGGCGGACTCGGTGGCGGAGTCGGAGTGGCTGACCGCGACCGCCGCCCGCGACCCGTTCCTGCGGCGCGTGGTGCTGCAGTACACCCCCGCGCCGGGACGAGCCGCCGGCGCCACGGCGGTCGCGTTCTCTCCCGCCGTGGTCGGCGTGCGCGCCGCGGTGCCGCAGTTCGCCGCGGATCTCTCGGATGTGGACGGCCTCGACGCCCTCGCCGCCCACCTCGGCGCGACCTCCCGCACCCTCGAACTGCTCATCCGCCCGGACCAGCTGCCCGCCGCCGCCGCCCTGTCCCGACGGCACCCCGACACCGCGATCGTCGTCTGCCACCTCGGCCTCGGCGCCCGGACGGCCGATGGCGCATGGCTCTCCGCCCTCGCCGAGGCCGCGTCGGCTCCCGGGGTGTCGGCGAAGGTCTCCGGGCTCGACCTCACGGCGCGCGGGTCGGACGAGTCGCGGGAACTGCTGCGCTCCGCTTTCGCCCTCTTCGGCGCGGATCGACTGACGTACGGCAGCGACTGGCCGATGTCCACGCGGACCACGACCTACGCGGAGGTGCTCGCCGCGACCCGGCAGGCTCTCCCTCCCCTCTCCCCTGCCGAGGCTCGAGCATTCTGGTCCGGCACCGCCGACCGCCTCTCCCCCTTCACCGCGTAGCCCCCGTCGCAGTTTCGCCCCGAGGTCGCAGGGATTCCGGGGATGGATGTGTGACCGCGTGCCGAATCTGCGACCTCGCGCAGGGACTCCGGCCACCCATGCGACCTCGGTGCGAATCTGCGACCTCGCGCAGGGACTCCCCACCCCGGACACTTCCGCACCCCCGTCGCAGATCCTCACCGCGTCGCAGGGACTCCGGCCAGCCATGCGACCTCGGTGCGAAACTGCGACCTTGCGCGGCGGGAAGCGGGGATCAGTCGAGGAGGGTGCCGGCAGCGTGGGCGCGGAACAGGGCGGACGCGGCCTCTTCGTCACCGGCCTCCAGGGTGTCGAGCAGGCCCTTGTGCCAGTCCGCGACCTCGTGCCAGTCCCCCGTGAAGGTGGGGTCGCCGAGCACGTGCATGACGCGCAGGCTCGGCTCCAGGAGGTCCCACATGCGCGGGAGGTACACGTTGCCGCTGGCCTCGATCACCGCACGGTGGAAGGTGAAGTCGAGCTCGCGGAACCGGGCGAGGTCTTCCGCCTCAGCCGCCTCATGCATCTGCGCGATGAGGCCGACGAGCTCGGCGCGGCGAGCAGGGTCGAGCGCCCCGCAGGCCAGCCGTCCCGCCAGCCCCTCCAGCTCGACGCGGGCGACCTTGGCCTGCGCCGCCTCCTCCGCGGAGTAGCTCGCGACGAAGTTGCCCTGATGCCGCACGTGCGACACGAGCCCCTCGTGCGCGAGCCGCTTGAGGGCGTCGCGCACGGGCGCCTGGCTCACCTGCATCTGCCGGGCGAGCTGCGACTCCACGAGCTGCTCGCCGGGGGCCAGCGTCGAGTCCTTGATCATCGCCTTGATGAGCGCGTAGATCTGATCCGACAGCAGTCCGCGCTGCAGTCCGGCCGTGCCGAGAGCATCCGTCATGACCATCAGTCTACGTCCATTATCGACTATCGCTAATGGACGCGGCCGTGCGCCAGGCATCCGCGATGAGGGCGGATCCGCGGGGCGTCGGGTGCACCCCGTCCGGCGCGAGCTCGACGACCGGATACTGCTCCGTCGCCGCCGTGAACACCTCGTGCAGGGGCACGAACGCCGCCCCGTGCTCCGCGGCGAGAGCCCGCACCGCCGCCCGCTTCCCGTCGAGGTCGTCGAGCCACGTGCGCTGCTCCTCCGTCACCGGAAGGAAGTACGGCTCCATGAGGATCAGCCGCGGGGCGTGCGCGGCCACCGCGCGGCCGAGGAGGTCGCCGAGCGTCGCGGCGAAGTCCTCGGCCGAGGTCGGGTCGTCGCTGTCGAACCGCCGCCACATGTCGTTCACGCCGACGTACACGGTCAGCAGCTCCGGCGCCGTCGGCAGCAGCTCCGCGTCCCACCGCGCGGCCAGGTCGCGGGCGCGGTCCCCCGCGACCCCGAGGTTGCGGACCGTGGCCCCAGCGGCCTGCAGCTCGGGGGCGAGGAGCGACACATAGCCGTCCCCGAAAGACTCCGGGTCGGAGCGATCGCGCCCCGCGTCGGTGATCGAGTCTCCGATGAAGGTCACCCGCATCGTGGCACGTCCTGTTCGTCGTTCTTGAGCTTCGGTCGCACCGAGATCGGGAGCTCGACGCTCGCGCCAGCGTACGTCACGGTGAGCGTGTGGTGCGGGCGCACCTTGCTGCTGTCGAAGCCGCTGACCATGTCCGCCGTCACCTTCTGGGTGGTGCGGGATCCGTCGCTCCAGTCCACGCCCAGCAGCATGCCGGTCACGTCGAGCTCCTCGCCGCGCACGTAGCGGGTCTTCGGGTCGGCTTCGGGCGCCCAGCAGATGCCGGTCACCGTCGCGGGCGGCGGTGTCGGCCGCACGGCCAGGGTGTTCGTCTTGCCGTAGTGGTAGACGTTGAAGAAGCCGTCCGCACCGACGCGGAGGTTCTCCCTGGCGTCGACCATGTTCCACACCGTCACGTCGTCGACCCGGAGCACGATGCGGGTGCCGCCGTCCTCGGCGACGGCCCCGAACTCGATCCGGTGCGTGGAGTTCGGCTCGATGACCGTGTTGGGGATGCTGTCGAGCATGGTCTGGCCCGGGGTCCAGCTCTGGAACTCGATCACGTCCTCCTTGATCACCGCGAGGTATCCGGTGTTGGAGTTCTGCCAGGCGGGAAGGCCGGTCTGGTCGGAGCGCGCCTGGAAGCCGTACCAGCCCCCGTCGAAGGCGCCGAACTCCGCCTCGAACTGCAGCAGGGTGTCGCCGAAGCGCTCGGCCTCGTAGCCGTGCACGCCCTGACCGCTGATCACGACACCCGTGTCGTCCACCGCGATGAGGTCGGACTGGCTCCAGTTCGCCCCGTCCTTCAGCTGGCCGTCCAGGCGGGTGGTCGGGTACTCGGCATCGTCCACGGTCACGGTGACCGTGTCGCTGAGGCTCGGATCGGCGACCGAGGTCGCGGTGATCGTCGCCGTGCCGGCCGTGACCCCGGCGATGCGTCCGCCGGAGACCGTGGCGACCTCCGGCGCGTCGGTCGTCCAGGTGACCCGGGCGTCGCTGGCGTCCTCCGGGGCGACCGTGGCCGCGACGGACCGCCGCTCCCCCACGGTCAGTCCCACGGCGTCGGCGTCCAGGCTCACGCCCGTCACCGGCACCCCGGAGAGCGAGAACCCGATGTCGTCGAAGTCGAGCAAGGCGTAGTTCTCCACGTAGAACCCGACCCGACCGGCCTTGCCGGGCCCGGGGTCGGCGCCTTCCAGCGCGATCGCCCCGTTCACGGAGATCCGGATCTGCCCGTCCTGCACCGCGATACGGACGTGCGAGGTCTCGCCGGGGGTCAGGCCCTGCGCCGCCGGCACGACCTTCTCGGCGACGACCTTCCAGGCGTCGTCGAAGATCGTCCAGGTCGGCCCCGCCGCGGCCTGGCGGAAGCGGATGTAGCCGCCGCCCTTGCCGTTGCGGTCGTAGACGATCAGTCCGGCGTTGGTGGGCGTGGTCGCCGGTGCCGTGACGTCGAAGTCGAGCACGAACTCGGTGAAGTCCCGCGGCAGGATGCTGTTCGCGCCCTTGAGGATGCGGTACACCCGGTCGCCGGACGCATCGACCTGGATGCTGCGGTTGGGGTCGGTCGGCCAGCCGTTCGCCCCCGACTCGAAGTCGGTGAAGTGCAGCACGCCATCGCCCTCCTCCACGATCGCCTCGATCGTGGCGGTCTTGGTGGCGTCGGCCTTCGCGGTCGCGGTGATGGTCGTCGTGCCGGGGCCCATGCCCAGCACCACGCCCTTGTCGTTCACGGTGGCGACGGCGGCGTCGGCCGAGGCGTAGGTCACCGCGGCGTCGTCGGCGTTCCAGGGCAGGGGCACGGCCCGGACGCGCACCTCGTCGCCCGCGTCGATCGTGAGCGTGTCGCTGTCGAACGCGATGTCCTCGAGCGGGATGGTCCGCGGCTGCTGCGTCTGCCCGATCGCGCCGTCGACGCCGATCTCGCCGAAGGCGATGGCCTCGAAGCCCGGGATCTGGTCGAACACGGCCGCATCGGCCTTCAGCGTGTAGTCGCCGTTCGCGGCGTCCACGAAGCCGGGGGCGGCGTCGGCCACCCAGTTGTCCTCGTAGTTCAGGAGGTTCTTCCCGTCCTTCGCGCCGTGTTCGTTGACGCCGGCCATCCGGGCGCGGTTCGGGTTCCACACGACGTTCTCCGCGAACGTGCTGTGGTTCGGGAAGTAGTGGTCGTCCTCGAAGAAGTGCGCGAGCTCGGGGTACTTCGTCAGATACGGCGTGCCGACGAAGTCGTTGTTGTCGGCGAACACCTTCTCCCAGGCCGGCATGTAGTCGCGGTCGACGACGTTGCCCTCCTGATTGCCCATCCACTGCTCGTAGTTGTCGTACGGGGCGTAGGCGTCGACGAAGACGTTGTTGCGTGCCTCGATGTAGTCGGCCGAGCCGCTCTTGATCGCGCCGTTGCCCATGTTCACGAACACGTTCTTCTCGATCGTGAGATCCCACGTGAAGTTGTCGGCGTAGATGCCCTCGACGCCCGCCATGCCGACGCCGATGTCGTGGAAGTAGTTCTCCCGGAACACGTGGCCGCGCTGCTGCGGGGTCTTGCCGGAGTTCATGTAGATGGCACCGAGGTCGTGGAACTGCTTGCAGACGTCGTACACCTCGTTGCGTTCGAACAGGTGGTCGTTGCCGTGCACGATGATCCCGGGATGCGGGGCGTCGTGGATCTCGTTGTCCCTGGCGATGTTGCCGACGCCGTCGAACATCACGCCCGGATTGTAGGCCTTGTGGTAGTACGCGAAGTCGGCGATCTCGGAGTTCTCGACCCGGTTGCGGCCGGGTTCGAGCGTCGTCTTGTCGCCGCCCTGGAGCACCACGCCGACGCCGCCGACGTGCGTGAGCCGGCTGTCGGTCACGGCGTGGTCGCGGCCGCCGCGGTTCACCGGAATGCCGTCGTACGTGTAGCGCCCCGGCGAGTTGATGAGCACGCCGCCGTCGGTGAAGTTGCGGATGTCGCTGTGCGAGATCGTCACGTGCGAGCCGCCGAGGATCACCGCGGCCGTCGCGCGGCCGTACTCCATCACGAGGTCGTCGAAGTTCACGTAGGAGGCCCCGTCGGCGCGCAGCATCGGCTCGTCGAGCGTCGTGACCGTCACGGCGCCGCGGCCGGACGTGAAGGCCGCGTTCGGGATGAGGTACAGCTTCCCGGCGTCGCGGTCGATGTAGTACTCGCCGGGGGCGTCGAGCTCCTCCAGCAGGTTCTGCGCGAAGTGGAAGTCGGGGAACCAGCTCTTCATGATCCCGGACATCTCGCCGTAGCGGAGGGTGATGGTCTTCGCCTCGGTGTCGATGCTCTCGATCTTGTTGTACGACCACTCCCAGCTGTAGCCGAAGATGCCGTCCAGCCAGACGTCCTCGGCTTGCGTCCAGTGCTTCGGGCGGTCGTAGCCGTAGCTGAACGTGCCGCCGCGCTCCTGCAGGTCGGCGTCGTTGCGGTCCGGCCCGGCGTCGATGATGTCGCCCATCTGCACGGTCGGGGTGGCCGCGTCGGCGTTGGGCCAGCGCGCGAGGGTCATGCCCTGGCCGTCGATGAACAGCTCCATGGGCGGGGTGGTGCTGACGTCGTTGGCCTTCCAGTAGCCGTGGCGGCTGAGCTGGCCGTAGTCGGTGATGCCGAGGTCGGCGAGGTCGATCCCGACGACACGGTCGCGGGCAGCCGGGTCGATGATGCGCTCGGTCACCGCCGCGTCGTCGACCGCGGCGAACTGGTCGCGCGGCAGCTCGCGACCGCCGGTGAGGGTGGCGGTCTCCCCCGGGTACGAGCGGTAGGTGATGGGGGCGTCGGCAGTGCCCGAGTCCTGCGCGCCGATCTCGAACGACGCCGAGCGGGGGTACGTGCCCTCCCGGAGGTACACCGTGAGGCCGTCGTCCGGGAGCGCGGAGTCCGCCTTCAGCGCGCGGATCCGGTCGCGGGCGCCTTCCAGCGTCGCGAGGGGGTCGTCGATCGTGCCGGAGGCCGCGTCGTCACCTCCCGGCGCGAGGTAGAGGGCGTCGTCGTCCGCGGCCGCAGCCGCCGACGGGACCGCCGCAGCGAGGGCGGATCCGAACACCGCCGCCAGGGTCAGGCTTGCCAGTACACGCTTCATCGCGTCTCCGAACTGTCGCTTCCCGCACGGCCGATGCGCGCGGCGCCGCGGGAGCGGCTGCTCCGACCGTAGCCAATCGATAATCGACTAGCAAGGATCGATACTGATCGTTTCGGTTCGTCGCTGCGTCAGGACGCGCGCCCCACGCCGAGCAGGTGCTCCTAATGTTCTCGGGCCGCGAGGAGGGAGGTCGGGATGTGCCCGACCGCGAGGACGACCGCGGCCAGCGCGATCCACGGGTTCTGCAGCCAAGCCGCTGTGCCGAGGAAGGCGGCCACCGGCGCGAGGGCCATCGGGACCGGGATGCCGAGGACGGTGTCGAACAGCGCCGACCCGGGCCGGCCGCGGCGGAGGTAGCGGATCCAGAGGGCCCCGTACGCGAGCACCGCCAGCGCCACCGGCACCGCCCACCCCCACGCGATCGGGCCGGCCGCCGTGATCGCAGGGACCGTCATGCAGAGCGCCTGCCCTGCCCTCTCGAACACCAGGAGCACTCGGGGCACCGCCGGGCTCTCGAGCTTCGGTCTCGGCGGGAAGGGGATCAGCAGCAGGTTCGGCAGGAAGATCGCGAGACTCACCGCCAGGCCGAGCAGTGAGAACCCCATGTCGCGATCGTACCGAGGGCTACTCCCGGGCAATCATTTCACAAAAGAAACACTTTCCACCACTTTCTGACTATTGCGCTCTCCAGTTGACGTCGCCGTAATCTGCCGGAAATACTGAGGAAGCCCGAGACCGCACCGCGAGAGTGCGGACACATCACCCCAGGCCAAGGATGACCTAGATGACAGAACAGACCATTTCCTCACAGATAGGAACAGGTCGCCGGCCCCGTCGCCTCTCGGACGGGATGTTCGCGCTCCTCCTCACGGCTCCCGGCCTCGCGCTCCTCGCCGCCGTGGTCGTGTACCCGCTGATCACGGCCCTCATCACCGCGTTCTACAAGCAGAGCCTCGTCGAGCCCGGTCGCGAGTTCGTGGGCTTCCAGAACATCGTCGACGTGCTCACCGGCGAGTTCTTCCCGCTCCTCACCCAGACGCTCGTCTTCACCCTCGGCACGACCATCGCGCCGTTCGTGATCGGCTTCGGCCTCGCCCTCGCCCTGAACACGCGCATCCGCGGCGCCAAGGTGCTCCGCGGCCTCATGCTCATCCCGTGGCTGATCCCCGGCGTGGTCGTGTCGTTCCTGTGGATGTGGATCTTCAACGCCAACTACGGCGTGCTCAACGCGGCCCTGGAGACCGTCGGCCTCATCGACTCCCCCCAGGCGTGGCTCGCGAACCCCACCACCGCCATGATCGCCGTGATCGTCGCGAAGACGTGGCAGTCGTTCCCCTGGATGATGGTCATGCTCCTCGCCGGCCTGCAGACCGTGCCGATCGAGCTGCATGAGGCCGCCGAGATCGACGGCGCCGGCACCATCCGCCGCTTCTTCTCCATCACGGTCCCGCAGATGAGCGGCATCATCGGCCTCGTGATCCTGCTGGAGTTCATCTGGAACTTCCAGCACTTCGACATCATCTACGTCCTCACCGGCGGCGGTCCCGCCGGCTCCACCCAGACGTTCGCGACCGCGGTGTACGAGACCGCGTTCGACGGCTTCGACCTCGGCCACGCCGGGGCGATCGGCCTGCTCTGGATGATCCTGCTGATGGCGCTCGTCGTCGTCTACGTCCGTCTGTCCGAGAAGGGAGAGAAGCGATGACCGCCGTGCTGACCGAGGAGACGGTGGCCGCCGTCTCCGCCCCGCCCGCCGCGCCCCGCCGTCGGCGCCACCGCGCCGACCGCCGTGCCTCCACCGTGAGCGCCTGGATCGCCGTCGTCGTGTTCGGCGGGTTCGCCCTGCTGCCCGTGTACTGGCTGCTCGCGACCTCGCTGACCCCGCGTACCGAGGTGTTCAGCTACCCGCCGAAGCTGTTCCCCACCGAGATCACGTTCGAGGCCTACGCCGCCCTCGCGAACAACCCGGCCCTGTTCGGCTACCTCCGCAACAGCATCGTCGTCTCCGTCATCACCGCGATCCTCTCGGTGCTGGTATCGGCGTACATGGGCTACGCGTTCTCGAAGTTCCGCTACCGCGGCCGCCGCAGCCTCATGTACTTCGTGCTGGCGTCGCAGATGTTCCCGCAGGCGCTGCTGCTCATCACCCTCTACGCGGTGTTCTCGGCCTACGGCCTGCTCAACACCTACACGGCGCTCGTGCTGTCGTTCACGACGTTCACGCTGCCGCTGTGCGTGTGGATGCTGAAGGGCTTCTTCGACACGATCCCGGACGAGCTCATCGAGGCCGCCCGCGTCGACGGCGCCTCCCGCCTGCGCATCATCCACTCGATCGTGCTGCCGCTGGCCGCCCCCGGCCTCATCGCCGCAGGACTGTTCGCGTTCGTCCGCGGCTGGAACGACTTCATCTTCGCCCTCACGCTCGCCGGTCCCGACAAGCAGACCCTGCCACCGGGACTCGTCAACACGTTCATCGGCGAGGCGTCCACCGCCTGGCCCGAGCTCATGGCGGCTTCGCTCGTGGTCTCGCTCCCCGTGGCCATCGCGTTCATCGCCCTGCAGCGCTTCCTCGTCGGCGGACTCACCGCCGGCGCGGTCAAGGGCTGACCCGCACCACCCCCTCATCCGCAGTCCCTCGAAGAAGAGAGAGCACCCTCATGTCCGAGAACACCACCGTCTCCCGTCGCCAGCTGTTGCAGTTCGCCGGGCTCGGCGCCGCCGGCCTCCTCCTCGCCGGTTGCATGCCGAGCGGCGGCGGCAGCGGCAGTCCGTCCTCCTCCCCCGGCGCCGGGCTCGGCGCGGGCGACTTCACCGCCACCGACTTCTCCTTCTCCAGCTGGTCGCTCACCGAGGAGGCCGCCGCCCCGGCCACCCGCGCGCTGCTCGACGGCTACAAGAAGACCAACGACGTCGGCATCACCGAGGTCTCCTTCCCCTACAACGAGTACTTCAAGCAGCTCATGCTGCAGGTGCGCGGCGGGCAGTTCACCGGCGCCGCGCACGTCGACGTCGCCTGGCTCGCCTCGCTGGCCGCGCTCGGCAAGCTGGAGGACGTCTCGGCACTCACGAAGGGCCGCGGCTACACCGCCTCGAGCCTGGAGGCCACGCAGCTCGACGGGAAGCAGTACGCGTTCCCGTGGACCATCGGCGCGATCGGGCTCATCACCAACTCCGAGCTCCTGAAGAAGGCGGGGATCTCCACGTTCCCGACCACCGTCGACGACTTCGAGGCGGCGCTGAAGAAGCTCAAGGCCCTCGGCGGCGGCCTCATCCCCTACGCCGCCTCGACCAAGGCCGCCCAGCTCAAGGACGTCCTCATCTGGATGCAGACGTTCGGCAGCGACCTCGTCAAGGACGGCAAGGTCACGATCGGCGACGACGCGAGCATCGAGGCGGTGACCTGGTACAAGTCGCTGTACGACCAGGGGCTCATCGCCGCCGACGTCGACCGCTTCGACGCCCGCTCCCTGTTCGCCCAGGGCCGCGCCGCGATCTACGACGACGCCCCCGTGGGCCGCGCGTCCGTCACGAAGGACTCGCCGGATCCCGACCTCGCCTCCAAGCTCGTGCCCGAGTCCCGCCCGGTGCTGAAGAAGGGCGACACCCCGCGCGCCCTCGTCTGGGGCGGCGCCATCGCCATCGTCGGCGGCGGCTCCGGCGACAGCACCCGCACGGCCGCGGACTTCGGCCAGTGGGCCACGAGCGACCTGAAGGCGGTGCTCGGCGACTACGAGCTGCGCGGCCTGCCGCCCGTGACCGAGGAGGCGCAGTCCTCGAAGGAGGTGGCGTCCGACGCGTTCGGCGCCCGCTTCGCCGAGAAGATCACGGCGACCGCCACCACCAACCCGTTCTGGCAGTACCCGCAGTACGCCCAGATCGAGACCGTGATCGCCGACCGCGTGCAGGCCGTCCTCGTCGGTCAGCAGAGCGCCAAGGACGCGATGGCGCAGGCCGGCGACCAGGCGCAGAAGCTGCTGGGCTGAGGAGCATCGCCATGACCCTCCGCTGGAAGGCCGGCGCCACCGCTGCCGCCGCCCTCGCCGCGCTCGTCCTCGCCGTGCCCGCTCCGGCCGCCGCCGCGACCCCGGACGTCGAGACCGTGCCCGTCACGGTCGACAGCTCCAACCAGTCCGGCTGGTGGAACCCGCTCGTCGTCGACGGCGACGAGACGTACTTCGCGTACAACGTGCCCGGTTCGGTGGCCGCGAAGCACCAGGTGAACCTCTCGGTCCGCGCCGCCGACGGCACGTGGACCACCGGCTGCCTGCGTCTGGCGACCGGGGCCTGCGCCGAGTACGCGGACGACAACGGCCACAACCAGCCGTCGATCGCGATCGACGGCGACGGCTACATCCACGCGTTCGTCTCGATGCACCACGAGCCCTGGAAGTACTTCCGCTCCACCGCGCCGTACGACGCGACCTCGCTCGTCGATGCGAGCGCGGAGATGCCCGACGCCGGGGCCGCGGTCTCCTACCCGGTCACGGCGCAGGGAGCCGACGGCGACATCTGGCTCATGGTGCGCATCGGCGCCGACCCGCAGGCTCGCCGCGACGGGGTGCTGTACCACTACGACCCCGTGGCCGGGACGTGGACCCGCGAGACGACGATCGCCGCCGCCGTGAACCACTCCTTCTACCCGGACGACCTCGAGGTCGACGCCGGCGGCAAGGTGCACGTGCTGTGGGAGTGGGGCCCGTGGCCCGCCGATCCCTACCGCCACCTCGGCTCGTACGCGGTGTACGACCCGGCCGCGGGCGGCTTCCGAGACGTCGCCGGGCAGGCGCTGCCGACCCCGATCCGCCCGGACACCCCCGGCGCCGTCGTGTGGCGCGGCTACGAGCCCGGCGAGACCATCGGCGACGCCGTGCCCGCGGTGCAGACCGCGAAGATGGCCCTGGCCGACGGCGAGCTCGTGGGCGTGACCTACCGGTACGCGGACGAGACCGAGAACGCTTTCGACGTGCGGTGGGCGACCTGGACCGGCTCCGCCTGGACGAGCGAGACCCTCGTGGACACGGACGCCCTCGGTGGCGGCGTGCAGACCATCGCGGCGCTCGACACCACCACCGCCGGCGGCGAGACCCGCGTCTACGCCGTGGTGTCGGTGCAGGACTGCGGCATCACCCGCAGTCAGACGGTGCTGCTGACCGCCGGAGCGTCCGGATGGACCGCCGACACCGTGGGCGACCCTGTCGTGGGCCAGCAGCGCCTCCGGGCGGCGACCCGCACGGACGGCACCGACGTCGTCTACCTCAGCGCCCCTGCTGTCCCCAGCGGAGGGACGCTGCGGCATGCCGAGATCCCGCGCGACGGGCAGCCCGGCACCACCAGCCTCTCCGCCATCGTGGCCTCCCTCCGGGGCGACGCCGGCGGCGAGAACCTGGCGCTCGGCGGCACCGCGACCGCCTCGTCCCAGCTCCGCGCCGACACCGGCCCGGAGAAGGCGATCGACGGCGGCTGCACGGATGCGAGCCGGTGGATCTCGGCGGCCTCCGACACCCAGCCGACCATCACGGTCGAGTGGGACGAGGCCGCGCCGCTCGACGTCGTCCGGGTCCGCAGTGGGTACACGGTCGGCCCGCCGCAGACCTCCGTGCTGCGCGACTTCGCCGTCCAGCTGCGCACCGCGAGCGGCTGGGTCACGGTCGGCACCGTCACCGGCAACACGCAGACGACGGTCGTGGTCGATGCCCAGGGGCGGACGGCCGATGCCGTGCGCCTCGTCATCACCGACCCGTCCGACTCCGCCACCGACGTCGCCCGCGTCTACGAGATCGAAGCGATCGCCGCGCGCTGAGCGGCATCATCCCCCCTCCCGAAAGGAACCCATCCCCATGCGCACCCAGACCGTCGAAGCCGACATCATCGTCGTCGGCGGCGGCCTCGCCGGAGTGAGCGCCGCCGTCGCGGCCGCCCGCCTCGGCCGACGTACCGTGCTGATCAACAACCGGCCGGTGCTCGGCGGCAACTCCTCCTCGGAGGTGAGGGTCTGGGTGTGCGGAGCGACCGCCCACGGCAACCAGCGGTGGGCGCGGGAGACCGGGATCATCGGCGAGATGTACCGGGAGAACCAGTTCCGCAACCCCGAGGGCAACCCCGTGTACTGGGACGACGTGGTGCTCGACATCGTGCGCCGCGAGCCCAACCTCACGCTGTTCCTCAACACGGAGGTGCTCGAGGCCGAGGCCACCGGACCCGACGACGCCCGTCGGGTCCGGTCGGTGACCGGCTGGACGATGGGCTCGGAGATCCGCACCGTCTTCCGCGGGCCGCTCTTCCTCGACTGCACCGGAGACGGCCTGGTCGGACGGCTCGTCGGCGCCCGGCACCGACTGGGCAAGGAGAGCCGCAGCGAGTTCGGCGAGGACTGGGCGCCCGAGCAGCCCGTGCGCGAGTTCCTCGGCTCGACGCTCCTCTTCTATACGAAGGATCTCGGGCACCCGGTGAAGTACGTCGCGCCGGAGAGCGCGAAGGACATCTCGACCACCCCGATCCCCTCGTCGCGCATCATCCGCAGCGGCGACAGCGGCGCGCACTACTGGTGGATCGAGTGGGGCGGCACGCTCGACATCGTCGACGACAACGAGGCCATCCGCGACGAGCTGCGGTCGGTGATCCTCGGCATCTGGGACCACATCAAGAACTCCGGCGAGTTCGACGCCGACAACCTGACCCTGGAGTGGATCGGCAACATCCCCGGCAAGCGCGAGTACCGCCGCTTCATCGGCGACTACACGCTGCGCCAGCAGGACATCCTGGAGCAGACGTCGTTCGACGACGGCATCGCGTTCGGCGGCTGGTCCATCGACCTGCATCCCGCCGAGGGGATGTACGCGACGGGGGCGGGCGCGGTGCAGCGCTTCTCGGACGGCGTCTTCGAGATCCCGTTCCGCTCGCTCTACTCCGTCAACGTCGACAACCTGCTCATGGCGGGTCGCGACATCTCGGCCACGCACATCGCCTTCGGTGCCGCCCGAGTGATGGCCACGTGCGCGGCGATGGGGGAGGCCGCGGGCACCGCCGCCGCCCTCTGCTACGCGCACGACGCCACGCCCCGCGAGCTGTACGAGCACCATCGTGCGGAACTCCGGCAGACGCTGCTCCGCGCCGACGCCTCCCTCATCGGAGTCGCGAACGAGGATCCCTCCGACCTCGCCCGCACCGCCGCCGTCACCGCGTCCAGCACCCTGCGCACGATCGGCACCCCGGAGAGCACCCTGGCCGCGGCGACCCCGCACACCCTGACGGACGACCTCGGCATCGTCGTCCCCGTGCACCCGCGCCTCGACGCGACCGAGCTGCTGCTCGGCGCCGAGGTCGACACGCAGGTCACGGTGGAGGTCTGGTCCACGGGCCGTCCGCAGAACATCGTGCCCGCGGTGCTCGAGCACCGCACTGTGATCGACGTCCCCGCCGGTGGTCCGTCCTGGGTGCGGGCGGAGACGCCTTTCACCCCGGAGGACCCGCAGAACGCGATCATCGTGCTCCGCGCGAACCCGCAGGTGCAGGTGCAGCTCGCCGACGAGCTCCCGCCCGGAGTGCTCACCCTCGTGCACCGGGTCGACAACGACGACCGGAACGTGCAGGTCGACCGCGACGGTCTCCTCGTGCAGTGGCCGACCAAGCCGCTGCGCGGACGGGTGCCCGCGTTCCGCACGAGCCCGGACTCCGAGGCGGTCGCGCCGGAGCGCGCCGTCTCCGGGTACAACCGCCCGTTCGGCGGACCGCACCTGTGGGCGTCCGCCCCGGAGGTCGACGGTCCGCAGTGGCTGCGCCTGGACTGGGAGCAGCCGGTCACGGCCTCCGAGATCCGCCTCGTGTTCGACGACGACGTGGACCTCGAGCTCAACACCCTGCACCACCACCGGAGCCCCGACGAGGTGCTGCCCCAGCTCGTGCGCGACTACCGGGTCGAGGTGCAGCAGGCGGGTTCCGAGGAGTGGCGCACCGTGGCCGAGGAGCGGGACAACCGTCATCGCCTGCGGGTGCATCCCCTGCCGGATGACCTCGGTGCCTTCACGGCCGCCCGCCTCGTGGTGGAGCGGACGAACGGCGTCGCGGAGGCACGCGTGATCGCGTTCCGAGTGCAATCGTGACGGAGAGCGCTAACGTGAAGGGCATCCGTCGTCCCGGCGGAGACCGTCGTCCCTCCAGGAGGCCGCAGGTGACCACCTCGCCCGGCGGCCGCGTGCTCCCCGTCGCGCGGGCCACCCGCACGGGACTCATCGCGCTCGCGGTGCCGCATCTGGAGGAGCCGTACTTCGCGGAGCTCGGCTCGCGCATCGTCCGCGGCGCCGACGACCGAGGGCTGGCCGTGCTCATCGTGCAGACCGAGGGCGACCACGGCCGCGAGATCGACGTCGCCAACGGGGTCGGTCTGCCGCCCATCGACGGGCTGATCCACATCCCGCGCTCGCTCACGGTCGCCGACCTCACGCGCCGCACCTCCCCCGGGCCGCTCGTGCTGCTGGGCGAGCACATCCAGGTGAGCCCGTTCACGCACGTCACGATCGACAACCGGGCCGCCGCCTACACGGCCACCGAGCACCTGCTCGCGGTCGGCTGCCGCCGCATCGGTTTCGTCGGACGCCGCGACGCCCGCCCCTCGGATGCCGCCGACCGTCGGCACGCCGGGTACCTGGAGGCCCTGGCCGCCGCCGGCATCCCGGCCGACCCCGCCCTCACCGCGCAGGTCGACGCTTTCACGGCGGAGGAGGGTGAGCGCGTCGCCGGGGCGATGGCCGCCGCGGTCCCCGACCTCGACGGCATCGTCTGCTCGAACGACTCCGTCGCCCTCGGTGCGCTGGCCGCCCTTCAGGCCCAGGGGCGGAGCGTGCCGGGTGACGTCGCCGTCGTCGGCATCGACGACATCCGGGCCGCGCGCTTCGCCGTCCCCGCCCTCAGCACCATCGCTCCCGACCACGCCCGCCTCGTGGACGCCGCGTTCACGGAGCTCGAACGGCAGATCGCCGCGCCGCCGGGAGCGGATCTCCCGGTGCGGCACGTGACGGTCGGCGCCCGGCTGATCCCGCGGGCGAGCACGGCCCGATGACGGCGGCGGACTCAGTCCGCGAGGGCCGTCGCGAGCGCACGCTCGTCGCCGCCGTCGCGCGGCGCGACGTGCAGGGTGCCGACGTGCGCGGCGAGCAGCTCCCGCGCGCCGTCGTCGAGGCCGTCGTCGGTGACGAGGCGGTCGATGTCGCTGAGGTCGGCCACGGTCGTGAGCCCGACCACGCCCCAGCGGGTGTGCTCCGCGAGGACGACGACCTCCCGGCCCGCGGCCATGAGCGCGCGATTGGTCTCGGCCTCGAGCAGGTTCATGGTCGTGATGCCGGCCTGCTCGTCGAGGCCGTGGGCGTCGAGGAACACGAGGTCGCAGTGCAGGTGCTCCAGGGCGCGCACCGCGACCGGTCCGACGAGGGCCTGCGACGGCGTGCGCACGCCCCCGGTGAGCACGACCGTCTGCGTGTACGGAGCGTCCGCGCGGTCCGGCGGCGAGAACAGGTCGGAGACCGGCAGAGCGTTCGTGACGATCGTGAGCTCCGGGACGCGCACGAGCTCCCTCGCGAGCGCCAGGGCCGTGGGTCCGCCGGAGATGCCGACCGCCATGCCCGGCTCCACGAGATCCGCGGCCGCCGCGACGATCGCCCGCCGTTCGGCCGAGGCCGCCGGAGCCGGAACCAGACGCTGGAGGCCCCGCGCCCGCACGCCGCCACGGATGCGCTCGACCGCGCCCTCCTCGGCCAGCTGATCGATGTCGCGCCGCACGGTCATCTCGCTCACCTGCAGCGTGGCCGCGAGCTCGCCGATGGAGGCGGTACCGCGATCGCGGGTCAGGGCCAGGATGCGCTCGCGTCGTTCCGTGACCAGCACGCGGTCTCCTTCCGATGGAGCCTCCAGTCTGCCACGCACCCCAGCCCGCCCCACTCCCGGAACAGGACCCCTCAGCCCGCATGACCTTCCCCGAGCCCTACGCCACCTGGTTCCCCGATGCCGCGTTCGACGGCAGCTACGGCCGCACCGAAGCCGACCTCCGCGCCGTCCGCCCCGTGCCCGCGCCGCCCGGTTTCGCCGACCGCTGGCGGCGCTGGCGGCGCGAGGCCGCCGCGGTGGACGCGGCCCCCGTCGTCCTCTCCACCTCCGAGGAGCAAGGCCGTCGGGTGTCCGTCGTCGAGCATGCCGGCGTCGACGGTGTGCGGCTGCGGGCCTGGGTGGTCGAGCCCCTCGACGGCTCTCCCCGCGCGGGCGTCGTGCACGGCCACGGCTACGGGGGTCGCGACGCGGTCGATCTCGCCCGGGTGCCGGACGATGTGGCGGCGATCTATCCCGTGGCCCGCGGGCTCGGCGTGCTGAACGCGGGGATCGGAGCGCCCGAGCCGACCCCCGAGCACGTGCTCGCGGGCATCGACGACCCGGAGCGCTACGTGCTCGGCCTCTGCGCCCGTGACCTGTGGCTGGCGGCCGACGTCCTCGCCTCGGTCGTCGGCGCGCTTCCTCTCTACTACGTCGGGGAGAGCTTCGGCGGCGGCATCGGCGCGCTCGCCCTGCCGTGGGACGACCGGTTCGTGGGAGCCACCCTCATCGTGCCGAGCTTCGGCCAGTACGACGAACGGCTGGCGGTGCCGTGCCTGGGGAGCGGGGAGACCGTGCGTCAGCACGTCATGGGGAATCCCGAGGCCCGCGAGGTGCTGCGCTGGTTCGACTCCTCGACCGCGATCGGCTTCACGGAGGTGCCGGTCCGGGTGGAGGCGGCCCTGTGGGACCAGTACGTGCCGCCGCAGGGGCAGTTCGCGGTCGCCGCCGGGGCGCGCGATCTCGACCTCGCGGTCCTTCCCGCCGGTCACGCCGAGTACCCGGGGTCGGCGGACGTGACGGCGGGCGCCATCCGCGGCGGGCGCGAGCACCTGGAACGGGTGCTCGGCGGCTGACGGCCATCGCGCGCGCGGCCTGCTCCGCGCAGGAGAGCACTGGACGCAACCTGTCATAACAGGTACAGTGAGCTTGTCATTACAGGTTGCGCGACGACGCAGCACCCGTTTCGAGGAGCATGGATGCCCGAGTACCAGACCCCGCCGATCTCCCCGATGGCGATCGCCTTCGACGCCGAGAAGCTCACCCTCTCCCCCGAAGGCCCCACCCTGACCCGGCGGATGTCCGACCTCGAGGGCCTGTTCCGCGATCACGACGCCTGGGCGGCTGCCGCCGCGGGCGAGGACCCGATCGTCTACACGGTCGTCAGCTCCCCTGTCCCCGAGATCGAGCGGGAGCTGCCGCAGTCGATCACCACGATCATGCCCGGCGACACGGGCGGCGAGCTCTGGATGACCAAGGGCCACCAGCACCCCGACCATCAGGGCGAGATCTACCTCGCGCTGCACGGCCGCGGCGGACTGCTCATGTTCGACGGCGAGCGCACCGAGTGGCTCGACATGCTCCCGGGCACCATCGGCTACATCCCGCCGGGCTGGGCGCACCGCTCCGTGAACACCGGGGACGAGCCCTACTCCTTCCTCGCGGTGTACCCGGGCGGCGCCGGCCACGACTACGGCTGGGTGCTGGAGCACGGCATGGGCTCGCGGGCATACCGCGCGGAGTCCGGCGTCGACCTGCGCCCCTACGCGGAATAGGCTCCGGCCATGATCATCGCCCACGACCTCGGCACCACCGGGAACAAGGCGTCCCTGCACCACGACGACGGTCGCCTGATCGCCGCGGTCACCGTGCCGTACCCGGCCCACTTCGCGGCCGGCGGCGTCGCCGAGCAGGACCCGGCCGACTGGTGGCACGCGGTCGTCACGGCGACCCGCGACCTCCTCGCGCGCACCGGCACCGCCGCCGCCGAGGTCGCGGGCCTCGTGGTCAGCGGACAGATGATGGGCGCCGTGCTGCTCGACGCCGACGGCGAGCCCGCACGACCCGCGATCATCTGGGCGGACACCCGCGCCGGCGCCCAGCAGCGCGAGCTCGAGGCGGCGGTCGGCGCCGAGCGCGCCTACGGGATCCTCGGCCACCGCCTGAACCCCACCTACTCCCTCGAGAAGATCATGTGGGTGCGCGACAACGAACCCGCGGTGTGGCAGCGCGTGCGCCGGGTGTGCGTCGCCAAGGACTTCATCGTGCTGCGGCTGACCGGGCGGCTCGCCACGGACCGCTCGGACGCCTCGGGCACCAATGCGTACGACCAGGTCGCGGGCACGTGGTCGCCGGAGATCCTCGCGGCCGCGCGACTCGATCCCGCCCTCTTCCCCGAGATCCTGGAGTCGACGCAGATCGCGGGCCCGCTCACGCCCGCCGCGGCCGAGGCGCTCGGGCTGCACACCGGCGTCCAGGTCGTGATGGGCGGGGGCGACGGACCGCTCGCCGCGGTCGGCTCCGGCGTCGTGGCGCCGGAGGACGGCGCCTACGTGTGCCTCGGCACCTCCTCGTGGATCTCCTTCGCAGCGGACGCCCCGCTGCACGACCCCGCGATGCGCACCTTCACGTTCGACAACGTCGTGCCCGCGTCGTTCGTGCCGACCGCGACCATGCAGGCCGGCGGCGCCTCGGTGCAGTGGATCGCCGAAGCCCTCTCCGTCGACCCCGCGCACCCGGAGACGGGGCGCCTCGTCGCCGAGGCCGCGAGCGACATCGACACCGACGACCTCTACTTCCTCCCCTACCTGCTCGGCGAGCGCTCCCCGCTGTGGGACCCGGATGCGCGCGGGGCCTTCGTCGGTCTCGCCCGCCACCACGGGCGGGCCCACCTCGTGCGCGCGGTCCTGGAGGGGACGGCGTTCAACCTCCTCACCTGCATCCAGGCGTTCCGCGAGGCCGGCGCGACGATCGACCGCATCGACGCCGTCGGCGGCGGGGCGCAGAGCGACGTCTACCTCGCCGTCCTCGCCGACGTGTGGGGCGTGCCGGTGCGACGCCGCACGATCGTGGAGGAGGCGAACAGCCTCGGTGCCGCGGTCACGGGAGCCGTCGGCCTCGGCCTCACCGACTTCTCCGCCGCCCGGGCGCTCAGCGAGGTCACCGCCGAGTTCACGCCCGACCCGTCCCGGCATGCGGTCTACGCCGAGCGCCACGCCCGCTTCACCGACGCGTACGCTGCCCTCGCACCGTGGTTCGCCGGGAGGCCGCGCTGATGGGCGTCATCCTCGTCACGAGCCGCTCCTTCTCGGACGGCGACCTCGACCTGGTCGGGCGCGCCGCGCAGGCCGGACACCGCATCCTCCGCGGCCCCGCCCACCACGACCTCGACGAGCTGCGCGTGCTGCTGCACGGCGCCGACGCCTGGATCGCCGGCACCGGACCGGTCACCGACGCGCACCTGGCCGCGGGCCCGAAGCTCAAGGTCGTGGCGCGCTACGGGGTCGGCACGGAGGCGGTGGACCTCGCGGCGGCGCGCGACCGTGGCATCCCGGTCACGAACACCCCCGGCGCGAACGCGGATGCGGTCGCCGACCACGCGGTCGGCCTCATGCTCGCCGCTCTGCGCACCATCCCGGACGGCGACCGCCGCGTGCGGACCGGCGACTGGAGCGTCCGCCGCGGGCGGGAGCTCGGCGCCGCGACCGTCGGCATCGTCGGCTTCGGGCGGATCGGCCAGGGGGTCGCGCGGCGACTGAGTGGATTCGGCCCGCGGCTGCTCGCCTCCGACCCGTTCCTGCCCGCCGACCTCGTGCGGGACGGCGGCGCCGAACCCGTCACCCTCGACGACCTGTTCCGCACCGCCGATGTGATCACCCTGCACGCCCCCGGCGGGCAGCAGCTCGTCGACGCCGACCGCCTCTCCGGGATGCGACCGGGGACCGTGCTCGTCAACACCGCCCGCGGCGACCTCGTGGACGAGCTGGCCGTGGCCGACGCGCTCCGCGACGGCATCCTCGCCGGGTACGCGGCCGACACGCTCGACGGCGACACCGCCGCGCACGACAGCCCCCTGCTCGCCGCGGACCTCGCCGACCGTGTCATCGTCACCCCGCACCTCGGCGCCCAGACCACCCAGGCCGTCGACAACATGGGGGCGCTGTCCCTCGACGACGTGATCGCGGTCCTCCGCGGCGCCGACCCCGCCCACCTCGTCCCCGTCCCCGCGTCCGCCCCCGAGGAGAACCGATGACCACCGCCGCGACGTCCGCCGCACCGTCCGCCACCGCCGACTACATGGGCTTCGTCGGCGTCACCACCGCCTCGTCGTCGATCATGAAGGTGTTCCCGCTGTGGGCCGACATCCTCGGCCTCCCCACCCGGACCCTCGTCGGTCACGACCTGCCGATGGATGCCGACCCCGCCCAGTACCGCGCGATGGTCGAGCAGATCCGCGACGACCCGCACCACCGCGGCGCGCTGGTCACCACGCACAAGATGAACGTGTACGCGGCGGCGTCCGACCTGTTCGACGAGCTCGACCCGTTCGCCGTGTCCTGCGCCGAGATCTCCAGCATCGCCAAGCGCGGGTCCACGCTGTCCGGCCGCGCGAAGGACCCGATCACGGTCGACCTGGCGCTGCGCGACTTCCTCCCCGCCGACCACTTCGCGCGCACCGGTGCCGAGGTCGTCATCCTGGGTGCGGGCGGATCGGGCACCGCGCTGAGCTGGGCCCTCGCCGAGCGGGAGGATGCCCCGGCCCTCATCACCGTCACCGCGCGCACGCAGGACAAGCTCGACCACCTCCGCGAGGTGCACCGCCAGCACGGCACCCCCGAGGGACTCCTCCGCTACGTCGTCACCGAGACGCCGGAGGAGGCCGACGCCCTGGTCGCCGCCGCGCCCGCGGGATCGGTCATCGCGAACGCCACCGGGCTCGGCAAGGACCGCCCCGGCTCCCCGCTGACCGACGCCGTCGTGTTCCCCGAGGGCGCGTACGTGTGGGAGTTCAACTACCGCGGCTCCCTGGAGTTCCTGCACCAGGCCGAAGCACAGGAGGACGACCGCGGCCTGCACGTGGTCGACGGCTGGCGGTACTTCATCCACGGCTGGTCGCAGGTCGTGGCGGACGTGTTCGACCTCGACCTCACGCCGGAGACCGTCGAGCGCCTCGCGGAGGCCGCGGAGTCGGTGCGCTGATGCCCGCCGTGCGGACCGTCCTCGGCGACCTCGACCCGTCGCGGCTCGGTCGCGTGGACTACCACGAGCACCTCTTCCAGGTGTCGCCGCTGCTGGTCGGGGACGAGCTCGACGACGAGGCCGCGTCCGGCGAGGAGGCCGGTCTGCTGCGGGCGAGCGGCTTCGAGGCCATGGTCGACGCCACCCCGTTCGGCCTCCGTCGGGACCCGGCCGCCGTCGCCCGCATCAGCGCCGCGACCGGACTGCACGTGGTCGCCACGACGGGTCGGCACCGTGAGGCCCACTACGGCCCCGACCACCCGATGCAGGTGTGGGGCGCGGACCGCCTCGCCGCCCTGTTCGTGTCCGACCTCACGCGGGGGATGCCGGCGGACGACACCGCGGTGTTCGAGACGCCCGACGTGCCTCTCGCCGCGGGTCCCGATGGGCAGCCCGTCCGCGCCGGCATGCTCAAGGGCGGGGCCGACTACTGGCGTCTCAGTCCGTTCGAGCGGACGACCCTCGTCGCCGTCGCTCAGGCGCACCGGGAGACCGGAGCCCCCGTCATGGTGCATCTGGAGTTCGGCACCGCGGCCCACGAGGTCCTCGACCTGCTGGGGGCCGAGGGGGTGCCGGCGGATCGCGTCGTGCTGGCCCACGCCGACCGCGACCCCGACCCCGGTCTGCACGTCGCGTTGGCCGAGCGCGGTGCCCACCTCGGGTACGACGGCTTCGCCCGCCCGCGCACCCGCTCCGACGCGGAGCTGCTGGCCCTCACGGTCGCCGTGGTGGAGCGCGGCGCCGGCGACCGGATCCTGCTCGGGGGCGACGTCGCCCGCCGCACCCGATACATCGCGTACGGCGGCATGCCGGGTCTCGCCTACCTGGGCGACCGCTACCTTCCGCGGCTCCGCGAAGCCGTGGGTGACGACGCCGTGCACCGGATGCTCGTGACGACGCCCGCGCGCTTCCTGACCCTCCACTCCTGACCACCCGAACCCGAGGAGTCGTCATGCCCGAACCCACCGTCCTCCACGCCGTCTTCACCGCGCAGCCGGGAGCCGCCGACCGGGTCGCCGCGCTGCTGCGGGACTTCGCCGAGGTGGTCCGCGCCGAGGAGGGCAACATGGTCTTCGACGCCCACCGCCTCGTCGACGACCCTGACCGCTTCTTCGTGTACGAGGTCTACCGCGACGAGGACGCCTTCCAGGCCCACCTGCACGCACCCGCCGGCATCCCCTTCAACGCTGCCCTGCAGGAGCTCATCGTCGAGCCCACCTCGATCCTGACCTTCCTCCGCCCCCTCTGACCCCACCCCTCTCCGTCTCCCTGTTTCAGCCGCACGACCCCGACACGGGTGCACGAGGAGACCGCGGGTCCGATCGTGCAGCCGCCCCGGACCACGGACCGGAGCCGGAGTTCCCCCGGACACGACGAAGCCCCCCGCCCGAAGGCGAGGGGCTCCGTCGTGCGGGTCACTCGTAGAGGACCGCGGCGATCTTGTCGTCCTCGATGTTGTTCTTGTCGTACCAGTAGGAACCGGTGTCGTAGAACTCCTCGACGTCGTCCCCGTTGGCCGCGTCGTAGGCCGCCTGCACGACCTGGGCGCCGATGCCGATCGGGTCCTGCGTGATGGCGCCGGCCATGGTGCCGTCCTTGATGGCGTTGATCTGGGCCGCACCGGAGTCGAAGCCGACGATGGTGATCTTGCCCTTCTCGAGGCCGAGCTCGTTCACGGCGTTCACGACGCCGATGGCCGAACCCTCGTTGGTGCCGTAGATGCCCTTGAGGTCGGGGTGGGCCGCGATGAGCGTCTTGGCGATGTCGGCCGACTTCAGGTGGTCGCCGTCACCGTACTGGATGTCGACGATCTCGATGTCGGGGTAGTCCGCCTCGATCTTCTCGACGAAGCCGTCGCGACGCTCGACACCCGTCGAGTTGATCTGCGAGTGGCCGACGATGGCGACCTCGCCCTCGCCGCCGATCAGCTCGGCCATGTGCTCGGCCGCCAGCGCGCCGGCGACCTTGCTGTCCGTCGCGGAGAGGCTGAGTCCGACGTCGCCGTTGCACGGGGCGTCGAAGTAGACGACGGGGATGTCCTTCGACTTCGCCTGCTCGAGCGGGGCGACGCACGCCTCGGGGTCGAGGGCGGCGTAAGCGATGGCGTCCGGGTTCTTGTCGATCGCGGCGGTCAGCATCTCGAGCTGCTGCGCGATCTCGGTCTCGGCGGCCGGGCCCTCGAAGGTGATCTTGACGCCCAGCTCCTGGGCCTTCTCCTCGGCGCCCTTCTTGACGGCCTGCCAGAACTGGTGCTGGAAGCCCTTCGAGACCATGGCGATGTACATCTCGCCGTCGCCGCTGCCGGTGTCGCTGCCCGAGCCCTCTTCGATCACGTCGCCGCCGCCGGCACAGCCGGCGAACACGAGCGCGGATGCGGCCACGAGTGCCGCGAATGCGGTCTTCTTGCCGAATTTCATGGAAACTCCGTTGTTCTGTGTGGGTGCCGGCCAGGACCGGCGGGTGGACATTCGTGGTGCCTGTGCGGAGGGTTCCGCGGGGTCCGGCCGGAGCCGGGGACGGCGGCGGGCACGGGTTTCGCCGCCGCCGTGTCTCAGGTCCGCTGGCGGTTGCGCAGCGAGTCGAGGAAGACGGCCAGCAGGACGACGACGCCGACGACGATGTTCTGCCACTCGGGCTGGATCGACATGATCCGGAGGCCGTTGACGAGGACGCTCATGATGAGCGCGCCGATCACGGTGCCGAGGATCGAGCCGCGGCCGCCGAGCAGCGAAGTGCCGCCGATGATCACGGCCGCGATGGCCTGCAGCTCGTAGCCGGTGCCGATCTGCGGCTGGGCCGAGTCGAGGCGGGCGGCGATCACGATGCCCGCGATGCCGGTGAAAGCGCCGGCGAACATGTAGATGAGGATCGTCCAGCGACGGGTGTTGACGCCGGAGAGGCGCGTGGCCTCCTCGTTCGATCCGATCGCGAACGTGTAGCGGCCGAGCAGCGTCTTCGACAGCACGAGCCAGGCGACGATCGCGAGGGCCGCGGTGATGAGCACGGCGTTCGGGATGCCGGGGATGAGCACGCCGAGCGCGATCTTCTTGAAGTCGGGAGCCGAAGTCGAGAAGTAGATCGGCGCGACGTTCGAGATGACGAGGGCGAGGCCGCCGGCGATCATCATCATGGCCAGCGTCGCGATGAACGGAGGCAGCCGCAGGAACGTGATGTTGACGCCGTTCACCAGGCCCATGAGCACACCGGTCGCGATGCCGCCGAGCACACCGACCCACACGGGCAGGCCCATGTTGGTGATGAGGACACCCGTCATCACGGCGCAGAGCGCCATGCCGGTGCCGATCGACAGATCGATGCCGCCCGTGATGATGACGAACGTCGTGCCGAGGGCGAGGATGCCGATGACCGCGGTCGACAGCAGCACCGTGGCGATGTTGCTGAAGGTGAAGAAGTTGGGGCTGGCGATCGAGAAGAAGATCACCAGCACGATCAGGGTGCCGAACGCGAGCGACTGCTGGAATTGCCGCTTGAGGAACCCGGCGACGTCGCGCTTGTCGGTGTCCTCGTTGACGGCCGTCTGGATGATCGTCGTCGTCGACGATCCGGACTGCTGTGGGGTGCTCATCAGTCTTCCTCCCCGTGGGCTGCGAGTTGCATGATCTTCTCCTGGCTGGCTTCCTCGTTGCGGAGCGTCCCGGTGATGCGGCCGTTCGCGAACACGGCGATGCGGTTCGCGACCCGGAGGATCTCGGGGAGCTCGGACGAGATGACGATGATGGACTTGCCCGCGTCGGCGAGCTGCTGCATGAGGCGGTAGATCTCCTCCTTCGCGCCGACGTCGATGCCTCGCGTCGGCTCGTCGAAGATCAGGATGTCGCAGTCGCGCATCAGCCACCGGGCGATGACGACCTTCTGCTGGTTCCCTCCGGAGAGGAGCTTGACGACCTGGTTGACCGAGGGGGTCTTCACCCGCAGCTGCTGGACGTACTCCTTGGTGCGGTTCTTGGCCTTGCTGTCGCCCATCCACCCGATGCCGTTGGCGTAGGAGCCGAGCGACGCGAGCACGGTGTTGAAGGTGACGTCCTGCTCGAGCATGAGGCCGAGCAGCTTGCGGTCCTCGGAGAGGTAGCCGACGCCGTGCTTGACCGCGTCCGCGGGCTGCGCGATGCGGACCGTGCGCCCGCCGATCGTGATCGTGCCGCCGTCGCGGTGGTCCGCGCCGATGACGGCACGGGCGGTCTCGGTGCGGCCGGCGCCCATGAGGCCGGCGAATCCGAGGATCTCGCCCTTGTGGAGCTGGAACGACACGTCCTTGAGGAGCTTCCGCGTGGACAGCCCCTGCACGTCGAGCACGATCGGGTCGTTGAGATGCTCCCGGGCCTGCGGGCGGGTGCCCTCGTCGATCACCCGGCCGACCATCATCTCGATGATCGTCGGGATCGTGATCTCGGACTTGTCGAGTGATCCGATGTATGTGCCGTCGCGCAGGACGGTCACCCGGTCCGCCAGGCGGCGCAGCTCGTCCATGCGGTGCGAGATGTACACGATGCCGGTGCCGCGGGCCTTGAGCTGCTCGATGAGGACGAAGAGGGTCTCGACCTCGCTGTCGGTGAGGGCCGACGTCGGCTCGTCCATGATGAGGACCTTCGCGTTGAAGGACAGCGCCTTGGCGATCTCGACCATCTGCTGCTCGGCCACCGTCAGCTCGCCCACGCGCTGGCGGGGGTCGAGGTGGATGTCCAGGCGCTGCAGCAGCTCGGCCGTCTGCCGGTTGAGCTTCCGCTCCGACAGGAACGGGCCCGTCGTGGGCTCGCGGCCGACGTAGATGTTCTGCGCGACCGTGAGGTCGGGCATCAGGTTGAGCTCCTGGTGGATGATCGTGATCCCCAGCTCCTGCGCCTGCAGCGGGCTGGTGAGCTCGACCTCCTGCCCCTCGAACGTGATCGTGCCCTCGTCCTTGGTGTAGATCCCGGAGAGGATCTTCATCAGGGTGGACTTGCCGGCACCGTTCTCACCCACGAGCACGAGCACCTCGCCGGCGCGCACCTCGAGATGCACGTCCTTCAGCGCCTGGACACCGGGGAATCCCTTGCTGATCCCCTCGACCCTCAGGATGGGTCCACTCATGCGCTCACCTGCTTCCTTGAAGGTTCTGTCGCGATTGCGGCGGACCGTTCCGCCGTAAACATCGGATCAATTCTGCGACCTGCACCCGGGTCAGTGCAAGTTGTATCTAAATGTATCTAACGATCGACGGCGAGGGAAGACCTGTAATAACATCTTGGTCTCGAACCGCCGCCCGGCGTCAGTGGAGGCGGATCGAATCCACGGCGACGAGCTTGTCGCGGATGTAGGCGTTCGCGTGCGCACCCAGCTCGTCGTTGTCGGTCCAGAGGTTGCGCCAGATGCCGAGCATGCGGCTGAGGTCGGGCGCGACCACGGCCGAGGAGAACGACTCGAACACGATGGGGCCGTCGTAGCCGATGCGCCCGAGCGCCTTGAAGAACGTGTCGAAGTCGACCGTCCCGGTGCCGAGATAGCCGCGGTGGCTCTCGCCGATGTGCACGTACCGCAGGGCGGGAGCCGCATCGAGCACCGGCGCGAACATATCCGACTCCTCGATGTTCATGTGGTACGTGTCCAGGTGGATGCCGAGGTTCGGGCGGTCGACCTCGCCGAGGTACGCCAGCGCCTGGCGTGCGGTGTTCAGCACGTTGGTCTCGTAGCGGTTCACGACCTCGAGCGAGACGGAGACTCCCCGCTCGGCGGCGTGGTCGGCGACCCGCGCGATGGTGCGACGACTCGATGCCAGACCCTCCGGCGTCACCGGATCCATGTACTTCTTCATGGCGCTGTAGATCACCCCGCAGAAGTGCGTACCGCCGAGCTCGGCGAGCACGTCGACCGCGCGGAGCAGGAGCGCCTCGCCCGCGGCGACCACGGCGGGGTCGCCGCTGGTGATGTCGGTCTCGTCGGAGAGCCCGAGCGAGGCGCTGACCGCGAGTCCGTGCTCCGCGAGGGCGGCCTGGGCGGCGGCGACGTCGAACGAGAACGGATCCATGAGCGGGAACTCGATGAGGTCGAAGCCCGCCTGCTTCGTCTTCTCGACCGCGAGCCGGATACCGTCCGCATCGAACGTCCCCGTCCAGACGAGTCCGTGGCAGCCGATGTTCATGAGCGCTCCTCCGGCGGGTGTCCGGCACCGTCGCCGCACGGACTTGGCACGTTACAAGTCCGGTGTTCGAGTCACGCTACGTCGCCCTCCGCGGAAGTGTCAAGAACTTTCTTGGCACGTTACAACTGGTCCGCTAGCCTGGGCCTCATCCGGCCGCGCGCCTGCGGCCCCACCGCCGAAGGAGGCCCATGCCCGCGAGCGTGAAGGATGTCGCGGCTCTCGCGGGGGTCTCGGCGTCGACCGTGTCGAACTACCTGAACCACCCGCACGTCCTCGGCGCCGCCAGCCGGGAGCGCGTGCGCGCCGCGATCGCCGAGCTCGGCTTCGTGCCGAACGAGTCGGCCCGCCAGCTCCGCGCGGGATCGAGCAAAGCCCTCGCCCTCATCCTCCTCGACGCCTGGCTGCCGTACTTCAACGACCTCTCCCGCGGCGTCGACGACGTCGCTCGGGAGGGCGGCTGGTCACTCTTCTTCAGCGACAGCGCCCGCGACGTCGCCCGCGAGGAGCAGAACATCGACATGTTCGAGGCCCACCGGGTGCAGGGCATCGTCATCTACCCGCGCGGCGATGTCGTGCCACGGCTGGAACAGCTCGCGACTCGCGGGATCCGCTCGGTGGTCGTCGGCCCCATCCGGGATTCGCCCTCCGTCGCCGCGGTCACCTTCGACGACCGCGGCGGCGGACGGCTGGCCGGGGAGCACCTGCTCTCCCTCGGCCGTCGCCGCATCCTGTTCCTCGGAGCCCCGACGGTGAGCCAGTCGAACGATCGTCTCGCCGGGCTGCGCGACGCGGTGGCGGGGACCGACGCCCGCGTCTCCGTCCTCGACGTCGAACACCTCACGACCGAAGACGGCCTCCGGGCCGGGGCGCACCTGGCGGACCTCCCGTCGGAAGAGCGACCAGACGCGGTCTTCGCCGCGAACGACGGGGTGGCCCTCGGTGTGCTCACGCAGCTGCTCCGCCACGGCATCCGCGTGCCGGAGGAGATCGCCCTCGTCGGGTTCGACGACATCGCCGCCGCGCACCAGGGCGTGGTGCCGCTGACGAGCGTCCGGCAGCCCGGCTACGAGATCGGCCGCGCCGCCGGGGCCGCGCTGCTGCAGCTCCTCGCCGATCCGACCGCCGCGCCTCCGGCGCCCACGCCGTTCCCCGCCGAGCTCATCGTGCGGGAGTCGACCGTGGGGCGGTGAACCCCGCGTTCACAACTCAGGAGAAGAGCGCCGCTCCGCGTCGAAACGGCCCGTCCGGCTGTTTCCCCGACGTTTCTCCTGAGTTGTGAACGACGTCAGGCCGAGGGGTGGCCGACCACGCCCTTCCGGAGCAGTGCGTTGCCGTACTTGCGCGTCTCTCCCGTGCGCACCATGAGGTAGGCCTCCTTCGCGACCTCGTAGTACGCGAAGCGCTCGACGAAACGCGTGGTGTCGAGCTCCGTGCCGGCGGCGGCCATCAGTTCGCGCTGCACGTCCAGCACCTCGCCGTCGGCCGAGGTCATCAGGTCGATCCCGGGCGCGTCGTCGAGCGGCAGTACGCTGCGGATGGCCGCGACGACCTCGGGTGTCGTGGTGCCGGGAAGATCGACCACGCGCGCCCCGAGGCCCCAGGCCGGGAAGTGCGCGTCGGCGACGACCACGGCGTCGGAGTGCCCCATCCGGTCGAGATGTAGCAGCAGCTCCCCGGTCAGCAGCGGGTGGATTCCTTCGAGCACGGCGGCTCCTCTCGATCGGGGGTCAGGAGGCGGGGATGAGGCCCTCGGCCGCGAGGTTCTCCCACAGGGCCGACGGGATCTCCCGGGCAGCGTACTCGGCGTTCTGCCGGAGCTGCGCCGGGCGACTGCCGCCGACCACCACGGAGCGCACCACGTCGGACTGGAGCGGGAACCGGATCGCGGCGGCCGGCAGGGGCACGTCGTGATCGGCGCACACCGCGGCGATGCGCACGAGGCGGTCCCACAGCTCGTCGGGGAGCTGTCCGTACTCGTACCGGCCGTCCCGACGCGGCTCGTTCGCCGCGAGGAGTCCGGAGTTGAACACCGACGCCGCGACGATCCCGGTTCCGGTCTCGCGGCACGCGGGCAGCACGTCGACGGCGGCGGGCTGCTCCAGCAGCGTGTACCGACCGGCCACCATCACGAGGTCGAGGTCGGCGGAGCGCACCGACGCCGCCAGAGCCTCCGAGACCATCGAGCCGATGCCGATCGCGGTCACCTCGCCGTCCGCGCGCAGCTGCTCCAGGGCGGGAAGGGCCTCGGCGAGCGCGAGGTCGAGGTCGTGCCGCTCCGGGTCGTGCAGGTAGAGGAGGTCGATGCGCTCGATGCCGAGCCGCTCGCGGGACTCGTCCAGGCTCGTCCGGATGCCGTCCGCCGAGAAGTCCCACACGCGCTGGAGGTCGTCCGGCACGTGGAAGTCGTTCGCGGTGTCGAGGCCGCCGGCGTGGTCGGGGTTCGGGCGCAGCAGCCGGCCGACCTTGCTCGAGAGCACGTACTCGTGCCGCGGCTTCGTCTGCAGGAAGGCTCCGAGTCGACGCTCGGACAGCCCGAGGCCGTAGTGCGGAGCGGTGTCGTAGAAGCGGATGCCGCTCTCCCACGCCGCGTCCAGCACCGCCCATGCGTCGTCGTCGGACAGCTCACGGAAGAGGTTGCCGACGTTCGCGGCACCGTAGCCGAGGGTCGGGACGGTCAGGCGCTCAGGCGTGGACATGCGCACCCGTCCAGGTGTACTCCGCGATGCTGTCGGCTTTCATCTCCATGCCCGTCCCCGGCGCGGTGGGAGCCATGTAGGAGCCGCCCTGGATGTCGGTCGGCACGACGAAGTGCTCGTGCAGGTGGTCGACGAACTCGATCAGTCGGCCCTCGCGGGTGCCGGAGACGGCTACGAAGTCGAACATCGACAGGTGCTGCACGGCCTCGCACAGCCCCACGCCGCCGGCGTGCGGGCACACCGGCACGTCGAACTTCGCCGCGAGCAGCAGGTTGGCGATGTTCTCATTGACCCCCGCGACGCGGACGGCGTCGATCTGCATGACCGAGATCGCGTCGGCCTGCAGGAGCTGCTTGAAGATCATCCGGTTCTGCGCGTGCTCACCGGTGGCGACACGGATGGGCGCGACGCCGCGGGCGATCTCGGCGTGGCCGAGGATGTCGTCGGGGCTCGTGGGCTCCTCGATCCAGGCGGGGTGGAACTCGGCGAGCGCGTTCACCCACTCGATCGCCTCGGACACCTCCCAGCGCTGGTTCGCGTCGATCGCGATGGGGAAGTCCGGGCCGCACACCTCGCGCGCCTTGCGGAAGCGGCGAATATCGTCGTTGAGATCGGCACCGACCTTGAGCTTGATCTGCGTGAAGCCGTCGGCCATGGCCTCCCGGGCGAGGCGCTCGAGCTTCTCGTCGGAGTAGCCGAGCCAGCCGGGGCTGGTCGTGTAGCCGGGGTATCCCGTGGCGAGGAGCTGCTGCTCGCGCTCGGCCCGGCCGGGCTCCGCCGCGCGCAGGATCTCCAGCGCCTCCTCGCGGGTGAGGGCGTTGGTGAGGTAGCGGAAGTCGACGAGGTCGACGAGCTCCTCCGGGGTCATCCGGGCGAGCAGCTGCCAGAGCGGCAGGCCCGCGCGCTTGGCCTTGATGTCCCACAGCGCGTTGACGACCGCGCCGATGGCCATGTGCATGACGCCCTTCTCCGGGCCCAGCCAGCGGAGCTGCGAGTCGCCGATGATCTCGCGGAACGTGCCGCCCATGTCGTCGAGCAGCGGCTCGATCTCACGCCCGACGAGGTGCCCGGCGAGCGCGTCGATGGCGGCGACCTGCACGTCGTTGCCGCGGCCGATCGTGAAGACGAAGGCGTGCCCCTCGATGCCGTCGCCGGCGTCCGTGCGGACGATGACGTACGCGGCGGAGTAGTCGGGGTCCGGGTTCATCGCGTCGGAGCCGTCCAGGCTCAGCGACGTGGGGAAGCGGATGTCGGTGGTGTCGAGGGCGACGATACGGCTCACGGGGTTCCTCTCCATGCGCGGGTCGTTCTTCCACGCGGATCTCTTGGAGTGTAAACATCCGATGTCTATACTGTCAACGAGACCGGCCGCTGAGCAGCGGCCTCCCGAACGATCAGGAGAATCATGAAGTTCGCGCGGCTCGGCACCCCGGGGGCGGAGATCCCCGTCCTCCTGGAGGGTGACCGCTACCTCGACCTCCGCCCGGTGACATCCGATGTCAACGGCGACTTCCTTGCGGGAGACTTCGTCGCCCGCGTCGCCGCCGCCCGCGACGCCGGGGAGCTCTCCGAGCTGCCGGACGCCGCGACGATGCGCATCGGCGCCCCGATCGCCCGCCCGAGTGCGGTGATCTGCATCGGGATGAACTACGCCGCCCACGCCGCGGAGTCGGGGTCGGAGCCGCCGACCATCCCCATCATCTTCCTCAAGACGCCCAACACCGTGGTGGGCCCCAACGACGCCGTGACCATCCCGCGCGGGAGCGAGAAGACCGACTGGGAGGTCGAGCTCGGCATCGTCATCGGCACCCGCACCGCGTACCTCGACTCCCCGGACGAGTCGATGGCGCACGTCGCCGGCTTCGTCGCCGCGAACGACGTGTCGGAGCGCGACTTCCAGATGGCGGTCTCCGGCGGGCAGTGGTCGAAGGGCAAGATCGCCTTCGGCTTCAACCCCACGGGTCCGTGGCTGGTCACGCCCGACGAGGTCGACCACCAGGCGCTCGGCCTCCGCAGCTTCGTGAACGGCGAGCCGCGGCAGCACTCGAACACGAGCGACATGATCTTCACGGTCGAGCAGATCGTGCACCACCTGTCGCAGTACGTGACGCTCGAGCCCGGTGACCTGATCCTCACGGGCACGCCGCAGGGCGTGGCCCTGTCCGGCAAGTACCCCTACCTGGCGGCGGGCGACGTGGTCGAGGTCGAGATCGACGGCCTCGGCCGCCAGCGCCAGGACTTCATCGCATGGGAGGCAGAGAAGTGACCCTTCGACAGGCTCAGGGATCCGACGCCGGCACGGAAGGCCTCGTGGCCATCGTCACCGGTGGCGCCTCCGGCATCGGCGCGGCGATCGCCGACCGTCTGCACGCGGACGGCATCACCGTCGCGGTCCTCGACCGCGACACCACACACGCCGACGAGCGCTTCGCGGCGTTCACCGCCGACGTCTCCGACCGCGCGAGCGTGGACGCCGCCGTCGCCGCCGTCGCCGAGCGCTTCGGTCGCATCGACATCGTCGTCAACAACGCCGGCATCGGTGCGCAGGGCGACATCGCCGCGAACGACGACGACGAGTGGGCGCGCGTCCTCTCCATCAACGTCACCGGCATCGCACGGGTGACATCGGCGGCACTGCCCTGGCTGCGGAAGTCCCCGGCCGCCGCGGTGTGCAACACGGCCTCGATCGCCTCGACCACCGGGCTCCCGCAGCGGGCGCTGTACTCCGCGTCGAAGGGCGCCGTGTCGGCTCTGACCCGCGCGATGGCCGCCGACCACCTGCGCGAGGGCATCCGCGTCAATGCGGTCAACCCCGGCACCGCAGACACGCCGTGGGTTGGACGACTGCTCGACTCCGCGGCCGACCCCGCCGCCGAGCGGGCCGCGTTGGAGGCACGACAGCCCCACGGACGCCTGGTGAGCCCCGACGAGGTCGCCGCCGCGGTGGCTTACCTCGTGAGTCCCGCCGCGGGCTCCACCACGGGCACCTTCATCGAGGTCGACGGGGGGATGGCGCAGCTCCGCCTCCGCCCCGAGTGACCCGATCTTCCCGACGGCCCGGTGTCTCCCCGCGAGACCCCGGGCCGTCCCCGTCCCCACCCATCCCATCCCCATCCCCATTGGCCCCATCCCGTCCCCATCCGGGATCAATTCCGCTCCCCCACCCCGCCCCACAGGCCCCTTTCTCATCCCGCACGCCGCCTCGCCGCGCGGCCGGGATCAGAATCGCTCCTCGATGCGGCTGCCGCGGGCCGTTTCCCATCCCGCGCGCCAGAAGGCGCACCGCCGGGACGACCGTGAGCGGCACGGCACCCATGCGGCCCGGATCAAAATCGGGCCCGGACGGTGCTCCGGAGGTGGCATATTGCACCCGCTCCGCTTAGGGGTGCGGGTGGGGTTAGAGGGAGTAGACGGAGGTGGCGGTGGCGTGGAAGAGGGCGTCGGGATCGATGCCGCGGGAGGAGGCCCACGTCGCCACGGCGTCGGCCCAGCGGCTGCGGGCGGACGGCTGATACACCGGTGCACCGTCGGCGAGAGCGTGCGTGCCGCCATGCTCCACGGGACCGACCGCCGACACGGGCCAGTCGCTCCCCCACATCAGGCGCTCGGGACCGAAGACGTCGGCCGCGGTGTCGAGGAAGGGTTCGAGCTGCGCGAGGCTCCAGTCCCCTCCGGCCTCCGCGGGCAGTCCGGACACCTTGCAGAACACCCCGGGGTGTCGCGCCAGCTCGGCGAGGTCGCGCTCCCACTCCACAGAGGGCGAGCGCGGAGCAGAAGCCGTCCCGACCTCCGGCTTCCCCAGGTGGTCGAGCACGATCCGCAGCTCGGGGATCGCACCCGACAGTCGTGCGAGGTCCGGGAGCTGCGCGGCACGCACGCACGCGTCGAAGGTCCACCCGTGCGCCGCGACCTCCCGGGCTCCGGTGATGAAGGCCGACGAGAGCATCACGCCGTCCGGCTCCCCCTGCAGGAGATGACGCACCCCGACGACCAGGGGCTCCGCGGTGAGACTCTCCAGGTGCACCGTGGTGTCGGTGCCGCGATCGAGCCGAGCGCCGGCGACGATGCCGACCACCCCGACCCGCTCCGCCTGTCCAGCCACCCACCGCACCTCCGCGAGGAAGTCGTCCTCGATGGTCTCGGCCTGCACGAACACGGCCCGCTCGTCCGTGGCCCGCTCGACCCGCGCACGCTCGAACTCGTCGGCGCCGAAGCGCCCCGCGAGCGGCCCTTCGAGCCACGTGTACCCGAGGGCTTCCGGGTCCCACAGGTGCAGGTGCGAGTCGAGGATGCGCATGTCCCCATCCTGCCGCAGACATCGGATGTTGTGCGAGGATGAGCGCCATGGCAGTCACGGACGAGGCGATCGAGAAGATCAAGGCGATGATCGTGTCGGGCGAACTGGCCCCCGGCGATCGCCTGCCCCCGGAGAAGGAGTTGTCCGAGCGCCTCGGCCTGTCCCGCAACTCCATGCGCGAGGCGGTCAAGGCGCTGGAGGTCATCCGCGTGCTCGACGTGCGGCGCGGCGACGGCACCTACGTCACGAGCCTGGAGCCGCACCTGCTGCTGGAGGCGATCGCCTTCGTCGTGGACATGCACGACGACGACTCGATGCTGGAGATGTTCGCCGTCCGCCGGATGCTCGAATCGCAGGCCACCGGTCTCGCGGCGACCCTCGGCACGGACGAGGCGATCGCCGCCCTTCAGGAGGAGGTGGAGGCCGTCGACGCGTCCGTCGGGATCGAGGAGCTCGTCGACCACGACATCCGCTTCCACCGCGAGATCGTGGGCATGGCGGGCAACGCCTACCTCGCGAGCCTCATCGAGCACCTGAGCAGCCAGACGGTCCGGGCGCGCGTGTGGCGGGGTCTCACGGAGGGCGGCGCCGTGGAGCGCACCCTGTCGGAGCACCGCGCCATCGCCGATGCGATCGCCCAGCGTGACTCGGCGCTGGCGACCTCCCTCGCCACGGCCCACATTGCGGGTGTCGAGCGGTGGCTGCGGCAGGCGGCGTCGGCCTGAGTCGTCAGGCCCCGAGGCGCTGCATCGCCGCGTCGAACTCCGCCGCCGAGCTGTCACTCACCTTGTGGAACAGCAGCTGGTCGAGCACGTCGGGCGCGGCGGTGAAGTAGGGCACCCCGGCTGCGCGCAGCCCCGTGATGTCGTCGGCGGAGCGCAGCGATGCGGCGAGGACGTTGGAGCCGCTGCCCGCGCACATCTCCTGCATCCGGGCGATGAGCGCGTCGCCGTCCATGCCCGCGTCGCGCATGCGCCCGAGGTAAGGCGCGATGTACTGGGCGCCGATCGAGGCGCACGCGAGCGCCTGCGCGACGGAGTACACCGCGGTGACGAGGACCGTGGCCCCGTCCCGGACGAGGGCCGAGGCCGCCGCGAACCCCGCTGCGGTCGCGGGCACCTTGACCGCCACCCGGTCGCCGAGCGCGCGGATGCCCTCCGCGTTCCGGAGGAAGGAGTCCGTGTCGCCACCCCACGTCTGGAAGAAGACCTCCCGTGCACCCTCGTCCACCCAGCGGGCATAGAGGTCGGGGATCTCCGCGGCCGTCCGCCCGCCGCGCTCGAGGATCGTGGGGTTCGTCGTGACGCCGTGCACCACCCCGGCGGAGAGCAGCCGCGAGACGCGGTCGGTGTCGGCGCTGTCGACGTACAGGCGGGGCGCGATCGCGGTCATCGGGGTCTCCTCGCGGGCAACCTGTCGTTACAGGTGGGGCTTCGGCTAATGTAATGACAGCTCCCGAACCTTGTCAAAGACCGGGAGCCCCGCGCTGTCGAGGAGGATCAGGAGCGAGATGACACCCGCACACCCCGGCGACCGCTCCGGCGTCGTCATCGTCGGCAGCGTGACGGCCGACGTCACGACCTTCTCGCAGCGGCTCCCCGCCCGCGGCGAGACCATCCTCGGCGACGAGTTCACGCTGATGCTCGGCGGCAAGGGCGCGAACCAGGCTGTCGCGGCCGGACGCTCCGGAGCCCGCACGAGCTTCGTCGGCTGCGTCGGCGACGACCTGTTCCACGACCTCGTGGTGGACGGGCTCACGGCGGCCGGCGTCGACCTCGCGCACCTGCGCACCGTGCCGGGCCCGACCGGCATCGCGCACATCCGTGTCGACGCCTCCGCGCAGAACGACATCGTCATGGTGCCGCTCGCCAACGCCGCCCTCAGCACGGCGCAGATCGACGAGGCCCTCGCGGCTCTCGCCCCGACGACCTCCGTCCTGCTCACCCAGCTCGAGACCCCGTCCGTGCTGACCGCGCACATCACCGCGCGCGGTCGCGAGCACGGGATGACCGTGATCCTCGACCCGGCACCGGCGGCGGAGCTGGCACCGGAGATCTGGCGCAGCATCGACATCGTCACCCCGAACGAGACCGAGGCGTCGCTCATCAGCGGCATCGAGGTGACCGACGCCGCCTCCGCCGAACGCGCCGGGCACTGGTTCCTGGAGCAGGGCGTGGGCGCCGCGGTCATCACCCTGGCCGGGCAGGGGTCGTGCGTCGTCACCGCCGAGGGGGCCACCGTCGTCCCGCCTTTCCCCGTGGAGGCCGTCGACACCACCGCCGCGGGCGACGCCTACGCCGGCTACCTCGGTGCCGCGCTCGCGAGCGGAGCGGCCCTCACCGATGCGGTGCGGCTGGCGACCGCCGCGGGCGCCCTCACCGTCACGAAGCAGGGGGCCTCGCCGAGCCTCCCCCACCGCGCCGACGTCGAGGCCTTCCTCGCCGCGCGCACCGCGGCCCCCGTCGCGAACTGAACCAGGAGCACACGATGCGCAAGACCTCGACCACGATCAACCCGGCGCTCTCCCGCGTCATCAGCGAGACCGGGCACACCGATCTGATCGTCGTGACCGACGCCGGGCTGCCCATCCCGCCGGGCTCCGAGCGCATCGACCTCGCCTACCGTCCCGGCGCCCCCGCCTTCCTCGACGTGCTCGACACGGTGCTCGCGGAGCTCGTGGTCGAGGGGGCGACGGTGTCGGCCGAGGTCGCCGAGAAGAGCCCGGAGGTGCTCGACGCCCTGCGCGAGCGCTTCGCCGACGCAGGCTTCGAGATCGAGCTCGTCCCGCACGTCGAGTTCAAGGAGCGCACGCACGCCGCCCGCGCCTTCGTGCGCTCGGGGGAGTTCACCCCCTACGCGAACGTGATCCTGCACGCGGGGGTGGCGTACTGATGTCTCTCATCGAGGATGCGATCGACCGCCACAGCGCGGCGCCGATGTACGACCAGCTCCGGCAGCTCATCATCGACGGCATCGCCCGCGACGGTCTGCAGCCGGGCGATCCGCTTCCCGGCGAGCACCGGCTGTGCGAGCGCTACGGCATCTCCCGCACGGTCGTGCGCCAGGCGCTCGCCCAGCTCGAGCACGAGGGACTCGTCGAGCGCGTGAAGGGCAAGGGCACGTTCGTCTCCCGCCCGCGCACGAGCGAGAGTCTCGTGCACACGCTGGTCGGGCTGTACGACGACGTCGAGCGGCGCGGCGGCCACGTGCACAGCGACGTCCTCCGGCACGAGCAGACCGTCGCCGACGAGGAGGTCGCCCTCGCCCTGGAGGTGCCGGTCGGATCGCCGGTGATCGTGCTGGAGCGGCTGCGGCACGTGGACGGCGAGCCCTGGTCGCTCTCGACCACGTGGATGCCGGAGGCCGTGGGGGCGGTGACGCTCGGCGCCGACCTCACCGAGGCGTCGCTGTACCGGCTCCTCGCCGACCACGGCATCATCGCCACGCACGGCGTCCGCTCCGCGGAGGCGACGGTCGCCACGCACGAGCAGGCCCAGCACCTCGGCGTGAGCGCCGGCTCCGCCCTCCTCCGCCTGGGCAGCATCAGCCGCAGCGAGGACGGGCTGCCCATCGAGTACTTCATCGCGTATCACCGCGGCGACCGCTCGCGCTTCGAGTTCCAGCTCCAGCAGGAGCAGTCCCAGGCTTCGCTGATGCACGTGGACGGTTCGGGCGGCGCCTCCCCCGCGGGCACGGTGGGCTGAGCCCCCTCGCCCGGGCGGGGGCGGCTGTTCTCCCATGCCGGAATGACGGTGTCGGCCCCGGTACGCTCGAGGGCATGAGCGACTGGACCAGCACCGCGATCGCCCTGCTGGAAGCCGATGCGAACCGCAGCGCCGACACGCACCTGCACCTGTTCCCGCTGCCGCCGGAGTGGGGCATCGACCTCTACCTCAAGGACGAGTCGGTGCACCCGACCGGCTCCCTCAAGCACCGCCTCGCGCGCTCCCTCCTTCTCTACGGACTCGTCAACGGGCGCATCCGCGAGGACACGACCCTCGTGGAGTCGTCGAGCGGGTCGACCGCGGTGTCGGAGGCCTACTTCGCCCGGATGCTGGGGCTGAAGTTCATCACGGTCGTGCCCCGGTCGACGGTGCAGGAGAAGATCGACCTCATCGAGTTCTACGGCGGCACCTGCCATTTCGTGGATCGCGCGGAGGACATGTCACCCGAGGCGCAGCGCCTGGCGGCGGACTGCACCGGGCACTACCTCGACCAGTTCACCTACGCGGAGCGTGCGACCGACTGGCGCGGCAACAACAACATCGCCGACAGCGTGTTCGGCCAGCTCGCCCAGGAGCGGCATCCGATCCCCCGCTGGATCGTCACGGGCGCCGGGACCGGGGGCACCAGCGCCACGTTCGGCCGCTACGTGAAGTACCGCCGCCATGACACCCGGATCGCCGTCGTCGATCCCGAGGGCTCCGCCTTCTACGACGGCTGGGCAGGCACGGTCGACCCGCCTGCCGGACGGCCGAGCCGCATCGAGGGCATCGGGCGGCCGCGGGTGGAGGCCTCCTTCGTGCCGTCCGTGATCGACGAGATGATCCAGGTGCCGGACGCGGGTTCCATCGCCGCGATCCGCCTCCTCCGCGAGCGCACCCTGCACTGGGCGGGCGGCTCCACCGGCACGAACCTCTACGGCGCGTTCCAGCTCATCGCCCGGATGCGTGCCGCGGGCGAGACCGGCAGCGTCGTGACGCTGATCTGCGACAGCGGTGTGCGGTACGCCGGCACGTACTACTCGGACGAGTGGGTCGCGCAGCAGGGGTGGGACCTCGCGCCGCACCGTGCACGATTGGAGCGGTTCCTGGAGACCGGGGTCTGGGCGGACTGATCCTCGGGTTACGCTGACCCCATGACCACACTCATCCTCACTGTCGCGGGTGCCGATCGTCCGGGCCTCGTGGCCGCCGTCGCCGATGTCGTCGACGCCCACGGCGGCAACTGGGAGAACAGCTCCCTCGCCGAGCTCGCCGGCACGTTCGCCGGTGTCATCGAGGTGTCCGTGCCGACGGAGCGCACCGGGGAGCTCGAGACCGCGCTGCGAGGGATCCAGGGCCAGGGTCTCCTCACGCTCTCGGTGCTCACCGGCACGCCAGGGCCGTCCGAGGACGAGGAGCAGCTGCTCGTGATGCAGGTGCTCGGCAACGACCGCCCCGGCATCGTGCGCGAGGTCTCGGCGGTGCTGAACGCGCACGCCCTGAGCATCGAGGAGCTCACGACCGAGACCCGCGAGGCGGCGATGGCCGGCGGAAGGCTCTTCGAGGCGTCGGTGATCGCGAAGGTCCCGCCGACGGTCGACCTCGACGCCCTGCGTGCCGACCTCGAGCGCCTCGCGTCCGAGATCCAGGTCGACATCAACCTCGGCTGACCCCGTTCGCCGACCCACCCCCTTCGGTGCCGCCCACCCCCTTCCGGACGTCCGAATAGGGCCGGGGCGCACGAAAGAGGGTGGCTCGGCCGGGAAACCAGGAGTCAGAGGCCGGAGTACCGCCGCACCCAATACTCGGTGTAGGCGACGTGAGCGGACGCGGCGGCCGATGCGGCCACCGGATCCGCGGCGGCGAGACCGCGCAGGATCGCGCGGTGGCCGGCGTCGGAGTGGATCTTGAGCTCCGCGGCATCCTCCGGGTCGGAGATCCGGTAGGCGCGGGAGCGGGAGCGCAGCACGTCGATCAGGCTCGTCAGGGCCTCGTTCCCCGCGACCGACGAGATGGCCATGTGGAACTCGTGGTCGAGGCGGGACTGCGCCTCGAAGTCCGTCGTCGACTCGATCTCGGTGAGCACCTCGTCGAGCGCGGCCACCGTGTCCTCGTCGATGCGGGCCGCGGCGAGCGCCGCCGCATGGGGCTCGAGCACCCGTCGAAGCTCCGTCAACTCCAGCACTCCGGCCATCGGCAGCAGTCCGACCGTGAGGGACAGGCTGCCGATGAGGTCGGCGGCGCGGAGCTCGCTGACGTAGCTGCCGGAACCGTGCCGCGTCTCCAGCACGCCCAGTGCGGCGAGCGTGCGGATGGCTTCGCGGAGCGATCCCCGCGAGACCCCGAGCCGTTCGCACAGCTCCCCCTCGCTCGGCAGCCGGTCGCCGGGGCGCAGAGCGCCGTCGGCGATGAGGGCCCGCAGCCCGTGCAGCGCCGTGTCGAGTGCGCTCATCGTCATCCTCTCTGCCACTCCCCCACCCCTCGTGAAGTCTGTCGGACGCCCCGGGCGCCGCAAACTCGTATGACAACTATGTTTCATCTTCGCGGTTTCGTAGCCAAAACCGAAGGCGTGTGGCAAAGTTGTGCAACAACTCGCCCCCACTCACCGATGAGGTCCGATGCCCGCTCCGCAGTTCCCCGCTCCGCTCACGCTGAACTCCGGCCTGCGGGCGCGCGATGCCTGGCCGCTCGACCCGACCGTGATCCACCTCAACCACGGGTCCTTCGGGGCTGTGCCGTCGGTGGTGGTCGCCCACCAGGACGCCCTGCGCCGCCGCGCCGACCTGAGCCCCGTGGAGTGGTTCCCTCGGATCGCGGAGCGCGTGCAGGAGGCGAGGCTGCGGACGGCTCCGTTCGTCGGCGCCCGCGCGGAGGACAGCGTGTTCGTGCCCAACGCCTCCGCCGCGGCCACCGTCGTCTACAACGGCCTCCAGCTCGACAGCGGCGACGAGATCCTCGTCACCGACCAGGGCTACGGCGCCATCACCATGGGCGCCGAGCGCCTCGCCCGACGCTTCGGCGCCTCCGTCCGCACGGTCGCCCTGCCCCTGCTCGCCGACGACGACGAGATCGTGCAGCTCTTCGCCGACGCCCTCACCCCACACACGCGGCTGCTCGTCGTCGACCAGATCACCTCGCCCACGGCCCGCCTGCTGCCCACCCGCCGCATCGCCGACCTCGCGGCCGAGCGCGGCGTGCGCACCCTCGTCGACGGCGCCCACGCCCCCGGCCTCATCCCGGACGCGGCGGCCGTCGCCGGCGGCGACTGGTGGTTCGGGAATCTGCACAAGTGGCCCTGCGCCCCGCGCGGCTCCGCCCTCCTCGTCACCACCGCCCCCGACCGCGACGAGCTCTGGCCGCTGATCGACTCCTGGGCCGCGCGCGAGCCGTATCCCGAGCGCTTCGACACCCAGGGCACGATCGACGCGACGACCTACCTCGCCACCCCCACCGCGATCGAGTTCATCGAGGTGGAGTTCGGATGGGCGGCCGCGCGCGACGCCATGGCCGCACGGGCAGACGCCGGTGCCGAGCTCATCGCCGAAGCCCTGCGCCCCTTCAGCGACGAGGACCCGCTGACCCCTCTCCCCTCGCCGGTGCCGTCCATGCGGCTCATCCGGCTGCCGCTCGGCCTCGGCGCCACCCGAGAGGAAGCCGACGCGCTGCGCATGGACCTCCTCGACGAGGTCGGCGTGGAGACCGCGTTCACCAGCTTCCGCGGCGTCGGCTACTTCCGCCTGTCCGCGCACCTGTACACGGAGGCCTCCGACATCGAGGCGTTCGTCGAGCGCTGCGTCCCCGCGATCCTGCGCCGCGCCGGCATCCGCCCCGCGGACGCCCTCATCCTCCCCTGACCCGCTTCACCTTCCCGCACGACCCACCCGAACACCCACCCACCCCCACCGAGAGGCACATCGTGAAGAACAAGATCTTGACGACCGCAGCCGGAGTCGGCACCGTCGCCGTCCTCGCACTCACCGGCTGCTCCGGAGGCTCCGGCTCGTCCGGCGGCGACGGCAGCGTCACCCTCCAGATGGTCGAGAGCCTGACGAACCCGGCGCGCACCGAGCTGCTCCGCGGACTGCTCGACGAGTTCGAGAAGGACAACCCCGACATCACCGTCAACCTCGTCTCCCCGCCCACCGAGCAGGCCGACCAGAAGATCCAGCAGATGCTGCAGTCCGGCAAGGGCGTCGACGTGCTCGAGGTGCGCGACATCACCGTCGGACCGTTCGCGAACAACGGCTGGCTCTACGACCTCGGTCCGGATCTGAAGAAGTGGGACGGCTGGGACGCCCTGACCGAGAACGCGCAGTCGGCCTCGGTCGCGGAGGACGGCAAGAGCTATTTCGTCCCCTACGGCTTCTACGGCCTGTCGCTGTTCTACCGCACCGACCTCGTCGAGCAGGCCGGCTTCGACGGCCCGCCGCACAGCTGGAAGGACCTGCTGGAGCAGGCGTCGGCGATCCAGGACCCGTCGAACAACATCTACGGGTACGCGTTCCGCGGCGGTCAGAACGCGAACAGCAACGTCGTCGCCGCGATCGAGGCCTACACGATCGACGGTCTCGACACGGAAGACGCGTTCCTCATGGAGGACGGTTCGACGATCTTCGCCGCCCCCGAGGCGCAGGAGGCCGTCGACGACTACTTCGACCTGTTCAAGGAGGCCTCGCCGCCGTCCGCCGTCTCGTGGGGCTACCCCGAGATGGTCGCCGGGTTCACCAACGGCACCACGGCCTTCCTCCTGCAGGACCCGGAGGTCATCGCGACGGTGCAGGACTCCTCGCTGACCGAGGACCAGTGGGACACCGCGCCGCTGCTCGTCGGCCCGTCCGGCAAGGCCGCACAGCCCCTCGCCGTCGCCGGCTGGGGTGTCGCGGAGAACAGCGAGCACAAGGAGGCGGCGGTGAAGCTCGTCGAGTTCCTGTCGTCCGCCGAGCCCGCCACCGAGTTCGCGCAGGCGAACAGCCTCGTCCCGATCATCGCGGCCGCCGCGGACGACGAGTTCTACTCCACCGGCCCCTGGACCAGCTACGTCACCATGACCGAGGACCCGGAGACCTACGTCAACGTGCGTCAGCCGCGCGGCGTGAGCTGGTGGACCGAGTGGATCCAGAAGTCCGACCAGGACGTGCAGAGCGTGCTGCTCGGCAACATGTCCACCAAGGACCTCCTCGCCTCGTGGGACGCGTTCTGGACCGAGAAGTACGCCGCGGAGAAGGGTTGATCCGTGGCCCGCACCATCCGTGAAGGGGGCTCCGTCGGCACCGCCGGCGGGGCCTCCCCGGCATCGCGTCGTCGCCCCTTCCGGGGCCGCACCGCACTCACGCTGCTGGCGTTCCTCGCGCCGGCGATCGTCTTCGTCTGCTGGTTCACCTACTGGCCGATGCTGCAGGGCGCCCGCATGGCCTTCCACGACTGGAACCTGTGGGATCTCACGTCGACGCCGTTCGTGGGCTTCGACAACTTCCTCGCCGTCTTCCGCGACCCGGCGTTCCCGACCGTGGCCTGGAACTCCGTGCTCTGGGTGGTCGGCTCGCTCGTGCCGCAGCTCGTGATCGGGTTCCTCATCGCGCTCGCCCTGCGCAAGCGGTTCCGCTTCCGCGGTCTCTACCAGGCGCTGGTCTTCTTCCCGTGGGCAGTGTCCGGCTTCCTCATCGGCATGCTGTTCCGCTGGATGTTCAACGCCGAGTTCGGCGTCGTCAACGACCTGCTCATGAAGGCCGGCCTGATCGACGCGCCGCTGCCGTGGCTGGCCGACCCGAAACTCGCGATGTTCGCCGTGATCGTCGCGAACATCTGGTACGGCGTGACCTTCTTCGCGATCATGATCCTCGCGGCTCTCCAGTCGGTGCCGGACGAGATGCTGGAGGCGGCGAGCCTCGACGGCGCCGGCAAGGTGCGGCAGCTGTTCTCGATCATCATCCCGTATATCTCGATGACGCTGCTGCTGACGATCCTGCTGCGCGTGATCTGGATCTTCAACTTCCCCGACATCATCTACGCGATGACGAACGGCGGCCCCGCCAACCAGACCCACATCATCACGACGTGGATGATCAACTACACGCAGCAGGGCAACTACGGCATCGCGAGCGCCATCGGGCTCATCGTCGTGGCGTTCCTCATGGTGTTCTGCGCGTTCTACCTGATGGCGATGCGGAGAGTGCAGCGATGACCATCACCTCATCCATCCGGACCGGCTCCTCGGTCACGGAGACCCGTCGCATCACGGTGCCCGACCCGAAAGCCGCTCCGCGCCCCAAGCCCCGCGTCACGGTGGGCGGCGTGGTGCGTATCGTCGGCCTGGGGCTGTGGCTGCTCATCACGCTGTTCCCGCTGTACTGGATCACGCTCACCGCGTTCAAGTCGCCGGGGACCATCAACCGCTTCCCGATCGAGTACTGGCCGAGCGAGCCCTCGCTGGACAACTTCACGAGCCTGTTCGAGAAGAGCTCCTTCGGGACGTTCCTGGCGAACTCGGCCATCGTGGCGGTGTCGGCCGGCGCGGTGGCGACGCTCATCGCCCTGCTCAGCGCCTACGTGCTGGCGCGGTTCGAGTTCCGCGGCAAAGGCACGGTGCTCATCGCGTTCCTGCTGACGCAGATGATCCCGGCGTTCATCGCCCTCGGACCGCTGTACTCGATGATGACCGACCTCGGACTCGTCGACACCAAGCCGGGGCTCATCCTCGTCTACATCGCGATCTGCATCCCGTTCTCCACGGTGATGCTGCGGGGCTTCTTCGAGAACGTCCCCGATGCGCTGGAGGAGGCGGCGATGATCGACGGCTGCTCGCGGCTGGGCGCGCTGTTCCGGGTGCTCGTGCCGGTGATGACCCCCGGCATCATCGCCGCGTTCATCTTCAACTTCGTGAACTGCTGGAACGAGCTGTTCCTGTCGGTCGTGCTGATGAACACCGATGCGAACCGCACCGTGCCCTCGGCGCTCAACGGCTTCATCTCGACGTTCAACATCGACTGGGGCTCCATGAGCGCTGCGGCCGTGCTGACGATCCTCCCGACGATGGTGATGTTCGCGCTCGCCAGCCGCTGGATCGTCCAGGGCCTCACGGCCGGGGCCGTCAAGGAGTAACCCGCCCGAGTAGCGCAAATGGTCCCATTCCGCGACGGAATGGGACCATTTGCGCTCTTCGAAGGCCTAGACGAGCCGGGACTTCGGCGACACCGAGTACGTGTGCTCGGCGTCGCGGTTGACCGTGTCGCCGAGGGCCTCGTCGATCGCGGTCATCGTGTCGGCGTCGAGCTTCACGCCGGAGGCCTTGACCGTGTCGGCGAGCTGCTCCGGACGGGAGGCGCCGACGAGGGCAGCCGCGACGTTCGGGTTCTGCAGCACCCACGCGATCGCGAGCTGCGGCATCGACAGCCCCGCCTGTTCCGCGATCGGCTTGAGGCGCTGCACCGCGGTGAGGATGTCGTCCTGCAGGAAGCTCTTGATGAAGCCCGCTCCCGAGTTCTGATCCGTCGCCCGAGACCCCTCCGGCACCGGCTGCCCCGGCAGGTACTTGCCGCTCAACACGCCCTGCGCCATCGGCGACCAGACGATCTGCGAGATGCCGAGCTCCTCCGACGTCGGGACGACCTTGCCCTCGATGACCCGCCACAGCATCGAGTACTGCGGCTGGTTGGAGATGAGCTGGATGCCGAGCTGCTTGGCCAGGGCGTGCCCTTCGCGGAGCTGCTCCGCGGTCCACTCCGAGACCCCGATGTAGAGCGCCTTGCCCTGCCGGACGACGTCGGCGAAGGCCTGGAACGTCTCCTCCAGCGGGGTCTCGTAGTCGAAGCGGTGCGCCTGGTACAGATCGACGTAGTCGGTGCCGAGGCGCTGCAGCGAGCCGTTGATCGACTCCATGATGTGCTTCCGGCTCAGACCGGTGTCGTTCGGACCCTTCGGGCCGGTCGGGAAGTAGACCTTGGTGAAGATCTCGAGGCCCTCCCGACGCTGGCCCTCCAGAGCCTTGCCGAGCACGACCTCGGCGGCCGTGTTGGCGTAGGTGTCCGCGGTGTCGAACGTGGTGATGCCGGCGTCCAGGGCGGCGTGCACGGTCTTGACCGCGGCGTCGTCCTCGACCTGCGAGGCGTGCGTGACCCAGTTGCCGTACGTGATCTCCGAGACCTTGAGACCGCTGTTGCCGAGATAGCGATAGTTGACCATGGACCAACGCTAGTCCCGCCGGCGGGCCGGCGGGCCGGATCGACCGTGATCGTCAGGCGGTGGCAGGCGCCGGTCCGCGGCGGCGGGACGTGAGCGCGGCCCCGACCAGCACCCCGACCGCGGCGAGCGCACTGACGGCGTACAGGGGCAGGGCCCACGGGGAGGCATCGGCGCCGCTGATGCCGAAGGTGTCGGCGAGCCCCATGCCCGGGCCGAACGACGCGACGAAGTAGGCCGGCGCCCCGCCCATGAGCAGCGCGAGGAACGTCATGCCGGCCACCACCGCGGGCGCCCGGGTGAGGAGGCAGACGACGGCCGTCCCGATGGCCAGGCACACCCCCGCACCGAGGATGCCGAGGACGGTCGGCGCCATGAGGCTCTCCCCGGCGTTCGACATCGCGGCCCGGACCTCGTCCAGCGAGAGGCTGCCCGGAGCCGCGGCGATCGGGTTGAGCACGAGGATCTGCACCGCGGCGAGGGCGGCGTACGCGGTGACGGCGAGCACGCCCGCGACGCAGATCCAGAGGGTGGGGCGCGGCACCGGTGTCATGCGGTCACCCTAGGCAGGGCTGCTGAGAGTCTCCCGGTACTCACGCCAGGCGTCGCCCAAGCGGCGCACCCCCTCGGTGAGCACGTCGTCCGGTGCGGTGAACGGCAGGCGCACGTGGTCGTCCGGCGCGGCGGCCGAGACCGCGAAGGCCCCGGTGCCCGCGATCGAGACCCCGTGCGCCGCGGCGACGCGCGCGAGAGCCGATGCGGAGCCCCGAGGCAGCGCCGCCCACAGCGAGAGTCCACCCCGCGGGGCGTCGGAGGTCCAATCGGGGAGGTGCGCGGCCATCAGCTCCTGCAGCAGGAGGAGCCGCTGCTGGTGCACGCGGCTGTTGGCGCGGCGGAGCTCCGTCGCGTGCGCGATGAGGTCGAGCGCGAGGAGCTGGCCGGGCACGCTCGTGGATTGGTCGGCGAGCTGCCGTGCGCCGCGGAGCCGCCGGACCAGCACGGGATCGGCCCGCAGCCACCCGATCCGCAGCCCGGCCCAGGCCCACTTCGACACGGACTCGACGACGAGCACCGGGGCATCCGGCCGTTCCGAGGCGAGCGTGGGCGGCACGACCCCGTCGAACGAGATGCCGGCGACGACGCGGTCCTCGATCACGGGCACCCCGTACTGCGCGGCGAGTTCGGCCACGCGGTGCCGGGCCGCCGCGGGCAGTCGCGTCCCCGTGGGATTCTGGTGGTGCGGGTTGAGCGCGACGAGCACAGGACGCAGCCGGGCCATCGCCTGCTCCAGCGCGTCGACGTCGAGGCCGTCCGCGCCCATCGGCACGCCGTGCACGGTGCCGCCGCGCAGCCCCACGGAGTCGGTCACGCCCGGCCAGGTGATCTCCTCCGCGAGCACGACGTCACCCGGTTCCACGAGCGCGTTCACGACGAGGCTGATGGCCTGCTGCGCGCCGTGGGTCACGAGGATCTGCTCGGGCGTGGTCGGCGTCCCCTCGGCGCGGTACATGTCGGCGATGAGTTCGCGGAGCGCGGGGAGCCCCGCGGGGTCGGTCTCCGGGAGCAGGGCGAGGTCGAGCCGCGGCTGGTGGTCGCGGATGAGCTGCACACCGAGGTCCGGGATCTGCGGCACCGTGCGGAGCAGATCGATCGCGTTGGGGAGAGCGGAGAACAGGGCCTCGCCGCGGCCGGGACGGCGGTCCGCCGCGGGCGCCGTCCTCGCCCCCGACACCCTGGTCCCGCTCCCCTGCCGGCGCTCGACGAGGCCCTGCTCGGCGAGGGACGCATAGGCCGACACGACGGTGCCCCGCGAGACCGCGACCGCCGCGGAGAGGGCGCGTTCGGCAGGCAGGCGGTCGGCGGGGCGCAGCTCACCGCTGCCGATCAGGGCGGCGATCGCCGCGGCGAGTCGGGTGGAGAGGGTGCCGTCGCCGTGGGACCAGCGTCCGAGGCGTGCGGCGAGGGCGGTCGCGGAGACTTCCCCGGCCTGGACGAGGGGCCCGGAGGCCGATCCGTGGCCCACCGGCGTCGCATTGGCCCTGTCGAGGGTGTCCATGAGATCCGATTCTGGACCAATGACAGCTTCCACGACCAGCTTCGGTCTCGATCTCGGTCCAATTCAGCGGGATTGGACCATCCGCGAACTCCTCGCGTGGCTCGAGGACGATACCCGCACGCACGACCCGGCCCTCCGCGAACCGCTGGCGCGCATCGAGGCCGCCGTGACCGGCACCCCGTGGTCGACCGCGCCGTCCACGGTCGCCCCGTCCACGGTCGCCCTGATCCGTTCTCTCGCGCTCGCGTCCCGGTCCGGAGGCCTCTCCCGCGTTCGAATCGCTCACTTTGCTCCGAATCCGGCCGGAATGGAGCACAGTGCGCGACTCGAAACGAGTCAGGTGGCCTGAGCCCCCGCGCCGGAGGCGGGAGTGGTGACGATGTCGGCGCGGTCGCGGAAGCCCTCCGCCGTCACCTTGTCCAGCGCGACCTGCTTGCGGATGGCCAGGGCCTTCTCGTAGAGGCTGGGGTCGCCGTAGCTCGTGAGCACCTTCACCAGCACCGGCAGCAGCTCGATCATGAAGAACAGCGCCGCGATGAGGATGTGCGCCCAGAGGATTGCGGGCTCCTTCTCGCTCAGGCGGTTGAGGCCGCTGATCTGGCTCAGCAGCCCCACCGCCCCGGCGTTGCCCTGCGCCACGGAGTCCGCGCGGGCGTTGTAGGCCGCGAGCGCCTGCTCGTACGTGTCGCGCGCGGCGGGGAGTTCATCCTTCGCCTGCTGACGGTTCTGCGACTCCGAGGCCGTGGTGTTCTCCTTGGCGGCGCTTCCGGCAGCGGCGAGCTCCTCGTTCGCGGTGCGAAGCTGGGCCGCGAGCGCGTCGTAGGTCTGCTGGGCCTCGGCGAGCTGGGCCTGGGCGGCCTGAGAGCTCGCGCCCTCGCCGTTCACGCCGGTGCAGCCGGGGACGGTGCCCGCACCCTCGCCCGTGAGCTCGCACTGGTACAGCGTCCGCGCCTGGTCGATCACGGCCTGCTGCTCGGTGAGCTTGGCCGTCAGGTCATCGACCGTGGACTGGGCGGCGGACTCGGTCGCCGACGACGACTCGGTCCCGGCGACGATGCCCGTCGCCGCCTGGTTCTCCAGCGCCGCGACCCGCTCGGACGCCGCGTCCAGCGCCTTCTTCTCCGGGCCGGTCTCGAGCGCCTCCTGGTCGGCCTGCGCCTGGACGATGTTGGTCGCGGCGACCTCGCGGGAGATGTCGTTGTGGAAGATCTGCAGCACGAGCGGCTCCGCGACGACGAAACCGATGATCGCCGCCATGATGACGCGGGGGATCGCGAGGCCGATGAGCTTCCAGACGTTGCGGGTCGACGTCATGGTCGACGTCAGGAACCGGTCGAGGTTGAAGATGATCAGCGCCCACACGATCGCGAGCGGGATCGCCAACCAGACCGCCGCGCGCACGCCCGTCGTGAGGGCGAAGAGCATGGAGATCGCGCTGACCAGGGCGGTCCCGGCGAGCACGAAGAACATCTGCACGAAGCGCGGGGTCTCGCCGGGGACCCGGTCGAGGATCTCGCCCTCCGCCCCGCCGAGGATCGCGAGAGCACGGAGGCGCTCGGCGGCGGTGCGACGGCGACGCGGCTTCCGGACGCGCGGCGGACGCGCCTTCCGGTCGGGGACGGGCTCCGCGTCGGCCGGGGCATCCGGCGCCGTCACCGGCTCGGGCGTCGGGTCGTCGGACGCGACGTCGGACTGCGCGGACGTGTCGCCGGTCGGCTCGTACTCGCGCAGGAAGTCGAGGTCATCCGTCTCGGCGTTCGGGTCGCCGTCGAGGATGATCCGACCCTGCGAGTCGAAGCGACCCGGGCGGTGGGCGGAATAGGGCATCCCGACAATCTACGAAACTCCGCCTGTGCATACCGTGGAAGATCCCTTGGACGGGCCTTCGAGTCGCGCGAATGGCGGCATCCGGGCCGGATTTGGAGCCAGGTGAGCGATTCGAACCGGGGTCAGGCCATCGCCGCGGCGGCAGCTTCGTCCTCGGTCGTCGCGACGAGCTGTCCGCAGGCGCCGTCGATCTCCTTGCCGCGGGTATCGCGGAGGGTCGTCGGGATGCCGGCGTCGTTCAGCCGTCGCACGAACTCGTCGGTGACGTCCTTCTCTGACGAGGTCCAGATCGAGCCCGGCGTCGGGTTCAGCGGGATCGGGTTCACGTGCACCCACCCGCGACCGCGCTGGTTGAGCTTGTCCGCCAGGAGATCGGCCCGCCAGGCGTGGTCGTTCATGTCCTTGATGAGGGCGTACTCGATGGACACGCGGCGCCCGGTCTTGGCGTAGTAGTCGTAGGCCGCGTCGAGCGCCTCGTCGACCTTCCACCGCGAGTTCACGGGGATGAGCTCGTCCCGCAGGTGGTCGTCAGGGGCGTGCAGCGACAGGGCGAACGTGACGGGGATGTTCTCGTCGGCGAGCTTCCTGATCGCGGGCACGAGCCCCACCGTCGACACCGTGATGCCGCGGGCGCTCATGCCGAGACCGTCGGGCTGCGGGGCGACCATGGTGCGCACCGCGTCCATGACGCGCTTGTAGTTGGCGAGCGGCTCCCCCATGCCCATGAAGACGATGTTCGAGACGCGCTCCATGCTGTGGTCGTCGCGCTTCTTGCCGCCCAGCTCGCCGTTCGCGATGGCCCGGTTGGCCCTGACGATCTGCTCGATGATCTCGGCGGTGGACATGTTGCGGGTCAGCCCCGCCTGGCCCGTGGCACAGAACGGGCAGTTCATGCCGCAGCCGGCCTGGCTCGACACGCACAGCGTGATGCGGCCGGGGTAGCGCATGAGGACGGACTCGACGAGCGCGCCGTCGTGCAGACGCCAGAGGAACTTGATGGTGTCGCCGCGGTCGGTCTCCAATCGCCGCACCTCGGTCATGAGGGGCGGGAGCATGCCGGCGACCAGCTCCTCACGGATGCCGGCGGGGAGGTCCGTCATCTCCGCGGGGTCGGACGTGTAGTGGCGGAAGTAATGCGTGGCGAGCTGCTTGGCGCGGAACCCGGGGAGTCCGAGCTCCTTCACCTTCTCGATGCGCTCGGCCGGGGTGAGGTCGGCGAGGTGGACCGGCGGCTTGCCGCGCTTCGGGCTCGCGAACTGCAGCAGCGGGCGCCCCTCGGCGTCCTTCTTCTGGGTCCAGCCCTCGGTCGCGGGGCGCACCTGCGGGGCACGGGTCTCGCGGATCGCCCCCGAACGGGACGACGCGGGCGCTGTCGCGGGGCGCGTCTCGGGTGTGCGGGGGTTCTCGGCCATCCCTCCAGGGTACCGGGATGCGGGTGGGAGGCGCCTGGGCACGATCCTTGTCGCCCGGCCGCTCCGCGGCTACTTGTAATGACAAGTTGCGGTACGGGAGAATGGGCGCATCCCCTCGATCAAGGAGCAGCATGTCCGACCGTCTCGCCCGCGCCCGCACCACCGGCATCCTCGCCGTCCTCCGCGCCCCGTCGCCGGAGCTGGCCCTGGAGGCCTCGGAGGCGATCATCCGCGGCGGCGTCTCGGGTATCGAGGTGACCTTCTCGACCCCCGACGCGCCGGCCGTGATCCGCGAGCTCATCGCCCGCCATGGGGACGCCGCGTACATCGGCGCCGGCACCGTCACGACGGCGGAGCAGGCGACCCAGGCCGCCGACGCGGGTGCCGCCTTCCTCGTCAGCCCGGGAACCCTCCCCGACCTCACGCGCGCCATGCTCGACACCGGCCGCGTGGTGATGACCGGTGCGATGACGCCGACCGAGGTCATGGGGGCCCTCGAACTGGGCGTCGACGTCGTGAAGATCTTCCCCGCCTCCCTCGGCGGCCCGTCCTACCTCGGGGCCCTGCGCGGACCGTTCCCCGACGCCCCGCTGATGCCCACGGGCGGCGTGAAGCCCGACAACCTCGCCGACTGGTTCGCGGCCGGCGCGGTCGCCGTGGGGGCCGGTGGCGACCTTGCGAACGGCGCCGCGATCGCGAACGCGGACTGGGCGGACATCGAGCAGCGGGCCTCGCGGTTCGCGGCCGCCCTCGCTGCCACGCGAGGCTGAACCGCCCACCTCCGGGATCATTTGGTATACCGGATGCATGCGGATGAGACGGGTGGCGGCGGCTGTCGCGCTCGCGGGCGCGCTGCTGCTCGCCTCGGCCTGCACAGCCGCGCCGTCGCATCCCGCACCACCGACCCCGGAGGCTCCCATGACCGACGCCACGTCCGATCTGCTCGCCGCGGCCGCCGCGGGCGACGCTGACGCCCTCCGCCGCGCGCTCGACGCGGGCGCCGACATCGAGGCCCGCGGCGACGGCGGCATGACTCCCCTGGTCGCGGCCACCAAGGCGAACCGCGTCGACGCGGCACGGCTCCTGATCGAGGCCGGCGCCGACGTGAACGCGAAGGACGACATCCAGGACTCCGCGTATCTCTACGCCGGCGCCCGCGGGCATGACGAGATCCTGCGGATGACCCTGGCGCACGGGGCCGACCTCCGCAGCACGAACCGCTTCGGCGGCACGGCGCTGATCCCGGCGTCCGAGCGCGGTCTGCTGCCGACGGTCGAGATCCTGCTGGACGCAGGAGTCGATCCGGATCACATCAACAACCTCGGCTGGACCGCCCTGCACGAGGCGATCGTGCTCGGCGACGGCTCCGCCCGCTACGTCGAGGTGGTGCGCGCGCTCCTCGACGGCGGCGCCGATGCGACCATCCGCGACGGCGACGGCGTGCTGCCGCTGGACCTCGCGACCGACCGCGGGTATGACGCCATCGCCGCCGAGCTCCGGCGGTGACAGCGCTCGATCCCTGGGCCTGGGCCGCGCTCGGCGTGGCCGCGGTCGTCATCGGGATCTCGAAGACCGCTCTTCCAGGCGGCAGCATCCTCGCGATCGCCCTGTTCGCCGCGGTCCTCCCCGCACGCACCTCCACGGCCGCGACCCTCCTGCTGCTGATGGTGGGCGACGTGTTCGCGCTGCTGGCCTACCGACGGCACGCGCATTGGCCGACGTTGCTCCGCCTCGCACCGGCGGTGGTGGCGGGACTCCTCCTCGGCTTCGCCTTCCTCGCCCTGACCGGAGACGGGGTCGTGCGCCGCGCCATCGGCGTGATCCTGCTGCTCATGATCGCCGTGACGCTGTGGCGGCGATGGCGGCAGGCGCGGGCGGAGCAGGAGGCTGCGGCGCGGGGCGGCGCGCTGCTGGCCGGCGTCTACGGCACGCTCGGCGGCTTCACGACCATGGTGTCGAACGCGGGCGGTCCGGTCATGTCGATGTACTTCCTCGCTACGCGGACGCCCGTCCAGGTCTTTCTCGGCACCTCCGCCTGGTTCTTCGCGATCATCAACGTGATCAAGGTGCCGTTCCTGGCCGGGATCGGACTGTTCACCGGCCCCGTGCTGCTCACCGATGCGATCCTCGCGCCGCTCGTGGTGCTCGGCGCGCTGCTCGGTCTGCGGGTCGCGCGGCGCCTGGACCAGCGGCTCTTCGACCGCATCGTGATCGTGCTGACGATCCTCGGTGCCGTGTACCTGCTGCTCTAGCCCTTCGACGGGCTCACCCTTCGACGGCCTCAGGGACCCACCCTTCGACGGGCTCAGGGACCCACCCTTCGACGGGCTCAGGGACCCAGATCTGGGTCGCTGAGCCTGTCGAAGCGCGTCAGTCCAGGAAGATGTCCGGGAACAGCGCGCTGTCCGGGGTCCCGGGGACGGCGGCGTAGCCCGCGAAGTCGGTGACGCCGTTCGCCTCGAGCACGTCCTCCACGATCAGCGACTGTCCCGTGTACGTGCGCGCCGGCTGGGTGAGCACGGCGTAGGCGGCGTCGGCGTAGATGTCGGCCGTCCGGCTCGCGGCCATCACCTTGTCGCCGCCGAGGAGGTTCTGCACCGCGGCCGTCGCGATCGTCGTGCGCGGCCACAGCGTGTTGGCGGCAATGCCGTCGGCCGCGAACTCCGCCGCGAGTCCGAGCGTGACCATCGTCATCCCGTACTTCGCCAGCGTGTACCCGGTGTGCGCGCCCAGCCATTTCGGGGTGGGGTTCAGGGGCGGCGAGAGCGAGAGGATGTGCGGGTTCTCGGCGTCCTTGAGGATGGGCACCGCGGCCCGGGAGAGCATGAAGGTGCCGCGGACGTTCACGTCCTGCATCAGGTCGTACTTCTTCGCGGAGAGGTCGAGCGACCGGGAGAGGTCGATGACGCTGGCGTTGTTGAGGACGATGTCGATCCCGCCGAACTCACCCTGGGTCTTCATGACGGCTTCGGTGATGTGGTCGTCGTCCCGCACGTCGCCCACGATCGGCAGGGCCTGGCCGCCGGCGGCGCGGATCTGCTCGGCCGCGCTGTGCACGGTGCCCTCGAGCTTCGGGTGCGGGGAGTCGGTCTTGGCGAGCATCGCGATGTTCGCGCCGTCCGCGGCCGCGCACAGGGCGATCGCGAGGCCGATCCCGCGACTGCCGCCCGACATGAGGATGGTCTTTCCGGCGAGTGTGCTCATGGTTCTCGTTTCGAATCGCTTGATTGGCTGGATTTCCGGGTCGAATCGGGTCATTCAGGCGATTCGAAGCCGGGAGGGGTCACCGCGGGGCCATGCGGATGGCGCCGTCGAGGCGGATGGTCTCGCCGTTGAGGTAGCCGTTCTCGACGATCTGCTGCACGAGGGCGGCGTACTCGTCCGGGCGTCCGAGGCGAGCGGGGAACGGCACCTGCTGTCCCAGCGAGTCCTGCGCCTCCTGCGGAAGGCCCATGAGCATCGGCGTCTCCATGATGCCGGGGGCGATCGTGCACACGCGGATGGCGTGACGGGCGAGCTCGCGAGCGATCGGCAGGGTCATGGCGTGCACGCCGCCCTTGGACGCCGAGTACGCCGGCTGCCCGATCTGCCCGTCGAACGCGGCGACGCTCGCGGTGTTGACGATGACCCCGCGCTCCTCGTCGTGCAGCTCGTTCGCGGCGATCACAGCCGCGGCCTGGGAGATCACGTTGAACGTGCCGACGAGGTTGATGCGCACGATGCGCTCGAAGTCGGCGAGCACGGCGGGCGTGCCGTCCCGGTCGAGCACCTTGGCGGGCGGGGCGATGCCGGCGCAGTTCACGACCACCCGCAGCGGCGCGGCGGCCTGTGCCGCGGCGACGGCGGCCTTGACCTCGTCGACGCTCGTCACGTCCGCGGGCACGAAGAGACCGCCGAGCTCGGACGCGATCTCCTCCCCCTTCGACGAGGCGAGGTCGATGATGGTGACGTGGGCTCCCGCGGCGGTGAGCCGACGGGCGGTGGCCAGCCCGAGTCCGGAGGCGCCGCCGGTGACGAGGGCACCCTGTCCGCTGATCTGCATCTGATGTTCTCCTTCGAACGTCGTCGTGCGACATGCCTGGAACGCAGTCCCAGCCTATGCGGTTCTTGGTGTCACCGCAGGCCCAGTGCGTCGACCCGAGCCTACGACACCGAGGTTCCGGCAGGATGGAGTGGTGAGCATCCCCGCCGCCTCCGTCGAGGTCCCCGCCCGGGTCCGCGAACTCGCCGCCGGGGCCGCGCTGACCCCCGCGTGGCGCAACGCGCTCGGCGGCCTGACCTTCCGCACCGACGACGGCCGCTACATCAAATGGGGCCCCCTCGATCCTGAGGCGAACATGCGCGACGAGGCCGAGCGGATGCGCTGGGCCCGCACCTGGACCACCGTGCCCGAGGTGCTCTCCCAGGGCGAGGACGAGGCACACGAGTGGCTCGTCACGGCGGCCCTGCCCGGCAGCAGTGCCGTGGATCCGCGGTGGGCCGCCTCTCCCGAGGCCGCCGTCCGCGCGGTCGGGCTCGGCCTGCGCCTGCTGCACGACGCCCTCCCCGTCGCGGAGTGTCCGTGGACGTGGAGCACGGCAGAGCGCATCGCGAACGCCGCCGCCCGCGGCACGACGGTGCCGACCGACCTGCACACGCCGCCGTCGGTCGACCGGCTGGTGGTCTGCCACGGCGACGCATGCCTGCCGAACACCCTGCTCGACGACGACGGCCGACCCCTCGCCCATGTCGACCTCGCCGCGCTCGGGGTCGCCGACCGATGGGCCGACATCGCCGTCGCCGCCATGAGCACGCTGTGGAACTTCGGACCCGGGTGGGAGGACACCCTCATCGCGGCCTACGGCGTCGAGCCCGACCACGTCCGGCTGGAGTACTACCGACGCCTCTGGAACGAGACGTGATCCGGCCCCCGGCTCAGGCTTCCGGGTGCGCGTCGCTCAGGAGGCTCCCGTCGGCGGGCCGCCGATCCCACGAGGGCTTCCGCAGCGCGTAGAAGAGCAGCGGCGGGGCACCCAGCACGACGATCACCGCTCCGACGATCCACGGGTACGCGGCCGCCGGGAAGGCGGTGAAGCCGTCGGGCGGGATGAAGGCGAGCAGGAACGCCGCGAGGCAGGCGAAGAACCCGACCCCGGCGACGAACGGGAGGGCCTTCACGCGGTAGGCACGGGGGACGTCCGGCGCCTTCCGCCGCAGCACCATCGCCGAGGCGAACATGAGCATGTACATGATGAGGTACAGCGCGGCGGCCATGTCGATGAGCGCCACGAAGGCGGCGCTGACGTTGGGCACGATGATGAAGATCGCCGCGAGGATCGTGACGATGGTTCCCTGGAGCATGAGGATGCCGGACTGCACACCGGCCTTGTTGCGCTTCTGCAGCAGCGGCGGGAGCAGTCCCGTCTCCGCCGCCGCCAGCACACCCTTGGAGGGACCGGCGACCCACGTCACGACCGAGGCGAGGGCACCGGCGGCGATCAGGGCCGAGACGACGGCCGTCGCCCACCCCATGTCCCAGTGGTCGAAGTACTCCCCGAACGCGAGCATGATGCCGTTCGTCAGCCCGAGCTCCTTCTTCGGCACAGCGACCGCGATCGCGATGGTGGGCAGGATGAAGACGAGCAGGATCAGGCCGGCGGCGAGGAACACCGAACGCGGGTAGCCCTTGCCCGGATCCTTCATCTGGTTCACGTGCACCGCGTTGACCTCCATGCCGGCGTAGGCCAGCACGTTCGAGACGATCAGCACGATGGACGCGAGACCGGTGAACGGCGGGATCACCGCCGAGGCATCCAGCGGCACCTGGCTCTTCTCCCCGCTGAAGACCCACACCGCCCCGAAAACGATGAGCAGCACCGCCGGGAACAGCGTGCCGATGATGCCGCCCCAGGAGCCCAGCTTGGCGAAGAGGTCGCCGCCGCGGAGGGTGACCAGGGTGGCGCCCCAGTAGCAGACGATGATGATGACCGCCGTGAAGAAGCCGGAGCTGGACAGCGAGGGGTCGAGGAACACGAAGGCGAGAGCGCCGGCGACGAACGCGAGCTGCGTGGGGAACCAGACGACGTTCTGGATCCACTGCAGCCACACTGCGGTGAACCCCCAGCGGTTGCCGAGGGCCTCCCGCACCCAGACGTACACCCCGCCCTTCCACCCCGTCGCCAGCTCCGCGGCGACGAGGGCGGTGGGGACGAGGAAGAGCACCGCGGGGATGAGGTACAGCGTGATGCTACCGAGGCCGTAGATCGCCATCGCGGGCAGGGACCGCAGGCTCGCCACGACGACGAGGGTGAGCAGGGCGAGCTGGCCGATGCCGAGGACGGCGACGGCGGGACGGGAGGCGCGCGGCGTGGAGGCGGCGCCGGCGGCACCGGACTGCGGGGCGGACATGTCAGCCCCCTAGTGGTGGAACGCCGAGTCGGGGTGGTCGGACGGCATGGGTGCCGTGAGCGCGTCGAGGTGGGCCACCTCAGCGGTGATGGCGTCGAGCAGCTCGGCGGCCAGGTCCATGCTGAGCCCGTTGCGCACGACGATCCGCTGCACCGTGAGGTCCTCCAGATCGGCGGGCATCGGGTACGCGGGGACGAGCCAGCCGCGCATCCGGAGTCGATCCTGCAGGTGGTACAGCGTCCACTTGTCGGTGTGCCCGTCCTTCAGGCGCCAGGCGAAGACGGGGATGTCGCTGCCGTCGTTCCACAGTTCGAACGCGTCCAGTTTCGCGATCCCCGCGGACAGGAACTTCGCCACGTCCTGCGAGGCCTGCTGGATGGCCCGGTAGCCCTCGAACCCGAGGCGGAGGAACAGGTAGTACTGCAGCAGCACCTGCGCCCCAGGGCGGGAGAAGTTCAGGGCGAAGGTCGGCATCTCCCCGCCGAGGTAGCTCACCTTGAACACCAGATCCTCCGGCAGCCACTGCGTGTCGCGCCAGACCACCCAGCCGAGACCGGGGTAGACGAGACCGTATTTATGCCCCGAGGTGCTGATCGAGTGCACGCGCTCCAGCCGGAAGTCCCAGACCAGGTCGGGCTGGAGGAACGGGGCGATCATCGCTCCCGAGGCGCCGTCCACGTGGATCGGGATGTCGAGGCCGGTCTTCTCCTGGATCGCATCCAGCGCCGCGGCGATCTCCGCCACCGGCTCGTACATGCCGGTGTAGGTGACACCCATGATGGCGACGACGCCGATGGTGTTCTCGTCCACGTACTTCTCGAGATCATGGCCGTCGAGTGTCTTGTGCTCCTCACTGATGGGCACGTAGCGCGGTTCGACGTCGAAGTAGTTGCAGAACTTCTCCCAGCACACCTGCACGGCGCTCGACATCACGAGGTTCGGCGCGGAGGCGTCTTTGCCGGCGGCACGGCGCGCCTGCTGCCAGCGCCGCTTGAACGCGAGACCGCCGAGCATGCACGCCTCGGAGGAGCCGATGGTCGAGGTGCCGATGCTCTTCGTCGCGTCCGGAGCCTTCCAGAGGTTCGCGAGCATGTGCCAGCAGTTGTCCTCGATGGCGGCGGTCTGCGGATACTCGTCCTTGTCGATCATGTTCTTGTCGAACGAGGCCACGTAGACCTGCTTCGCCTCGTCGTCCATCCAGGTGCTGACGAAGGTGGCGAGGTTGAGGCGTGCGTTGCCGTCGAGGATGGTCTCGTCCTCGACGATCTGCTTCGCCGTCGCGGGAAGCGACTCGGAATCCGGGATGACGTGTCGCGGTGCGACGGTGGCCTCGCCCGGCCGCGTGAAGAGCGGCTGGTCGTCGGCGGAGGAGATGCTCATGGGACGTCCCTTTCGGTCGGTGTCGATTGGCACTGTCTCCAGCGGACGCTAGACCGGCCACCGACCGACCTCCAGGGACCCTCGTCCGAAACGGGTGAGGGTCAGGACGGCCCGAGGATGAAGTTCCAGGCCCCGGTCGCGACCGCGGCGGCGATCGCCGTCGCGGAGATCGCCGCCCCGACGGCGAGCAGAAGCCACTCCGGCGCGCCGAAGCGCGACTCCCGCGCCCACGTCCGTCGTCCCGCCGCCCCGAAGCCGCGTGCCTCCATCGCGGTCGCGAGCTTGGCACCGCGGCGGATCGACAGCACGAGCAGGGCGAAGGCCATGCCGAGGAAGCGCCGGATGCGCCCGCGGTCGGCCACGCCGCGCGCGCGACGGGCGAGCTCGAGGGCACGCCAGTCGTCGAGGAACAGTCCGGCCATGCGCAGTCCGGCGAGCGCGCCCAGCACGAAACGGGCCGGAAGCCGAAGGATCTGCCCGAGGCCATCGGCGAGGTCCGTGGGATCGACCGTGATGAAGAGCACCACCGAGGGCAGGGCGATCGCGAGCACCCGGAGCATCGTGGCGACGGCGAGCGCGAGCGAGCCCTCGCTGATGCGGAGCACGAACCAGTCGACGTAGACGGTGCCGCTCGTCTCGCCGTAGAGGGCGATGGTGAGACCGGTCAGCGGCGCCGCGAGCCAGACCGGCCACGTGCGCACCCAGAACTCCCGCCAGCCGATGCCCGCGAAGAGGAACAGCACCGCTTCGAGCACCAGCGCGACAGCCGCCGACACGGGGTCGAGGGTGAGGACCAGCGGCACGGCGATGAGCGCGCTGACCCCCAGCTTCGCGACCGGATTGATCCGGGCGACGACGCCGGTGCGGGCGGACGCGGGGGCGAGAGCCGTCATGCCGGTGCCCCTAGCGCGAACCGCGTGGCGTGCAGGGCGCGCACCACGTCGAGATCGTGGGTGATGGCGACGATCGCGGAGCCCTCGTCCCGCAGGGCGGCGAGCATCGCGACGAGCTCAGCCCAGGTGCGGGCGTCCTGGCCGAACGTCGGCTCGTCGAGGATCAGCACCCGGGGGCGCGTGGCGATCGCGGCCGCGACCGTGAGCCGGCGCTTCTCTCCACCCGAGAGCGTGTACGGATTCGCGGCCCCCAGATGCGCCAGCCGCAGCCGGGCCAGCAGCTCGTCGATGCGGGCCTCGATCTCGCCTTCGGGGAGGCCCAGGGCGCGGGGGCCGACCGCGAGCTCCTCGCGCACCGTCTTGCCGAGGAGCTGATGTTCCGGCTCCTGGAAAACCATCCCGATCCGCGTGAGGAGTTCGCGGGAGGCCCAGCGGATCGGGGACGGGTCCGCCCCCTGCGCGAGCACCGGGGCCGCGGACACGGCACCGCTGACGGGAGGGAGGAGTCCGGCGAGGGTCAGACCCAGCGTGGACTTGCCCGCACCGTTGGGCCCGCTGATCGCGACGGCTTCCCCCGCACGCACCTCCAGGTCGATGCCCTGTGCCACGGGGCGCCCCTTCACCCGTGCGACCGCGAGCCCGCGGGCCGACAGCAGCACCTCCCCGGGAGCCGTCCGCGGTGCCGGCGGCTCGGCGGGCGGTCGGCCGGGCACCCAGACGCCGTCCGCGGCCAGACGCTCGCCCTGCGCGCCGAGCACATCCGCGGGAGTGCCGTCCGCCACCACCCCGCCGGCACCCAGCACGATCACCCGCGTGAGGAGCGGCAACCACACCTCGAGCCGATGCTCCACGACCACGAGGGTGGCGGGACGCGTGGCGAGCATCCGCTCGACGGCATCCCTAACCTCGCGCACGCCCTCCGGATCGAGGTTCGCCGTCGGCTCGTCGAGCAGCACCAGCCCGGGGCCCATCGCCAGCATGCCGGCCAGGGCGAGCCGCTGCTTCTGACCGCCGGAGAGCGCCGCGGTCGGGTGATCGAGCGGCACTTCCAGTCCGACGCCGGCCATCGCGGCCTCGACGCGGGGCCAGATCTCGGCACGCGGCACACCGAGGTTCTCGCACCCGAAAGCGACGTCATCGCCGGCACGGGCGAGGATCACCTGCGAGTCGGGATCCTGGAGCACGAGCCCGGCCCGCCCGCGGGTCGCCGCGGCGGGGTCGCCGCCGACGAGCAGCGCGCCTTCGCTCTCCCCCTCCTCCTCACCGCCGAGCACACCGGCGAGGCCGTGCAGCAGCGTCGACTTCCCCGCGCCGGAGGCGCCGAGCACGAGCACGCGCTCGCCGGGCTCGATGCGGAACGAGACGTCGCGCAGCGCCCAGGCGTGGCGGCTCGCGTGTCGCCAACCCCAGCCGCGGGCTTCGACGCCGGCGGGAGCGAACTGCGCGGACATCAGACGCGGACGCGCGCCTCGCGCCCGGAGCCGAAGCGGTCCAGAGCCCCGGTCGCCGCGATGCCGCGGGCGAGCACCCACGACAGCGCACCGGCGACGACCGCCCCGGAGATCACGGTGCTGAGGAGGTAGATCGTCGTGAAGGCGGGACCGGACCCGGCATACCAGAGGACGAGGTTGTTGATGCCGCCCGCGAGCGCGGCACCGGCCCCGGCGAGGATCGCGACGGGCAGCGACCAGCGGCGGTAGAAGAACAGCAAGAAGACCAGCTCGGCGCCGAGGCCCTGCACGAGACCCGCCTCGAGCGTGAGGAAGCCGCCCCACTGGTTGCCGATGAGCGCCGAGACGACGGCGGCCAGCAGCTCGACGTAGATCGCGGCACCCGCCTTGCGGATGATGAGCCCGCCGAGCACACCCGCGAAGAGCCACGGGCCGTCGAGGAGCCCTTGGAGGCCGGGAAGCAGCGGCTCGAGCAGGGCCTTCGGCCCCAGGTATCCGACGTTCCAGGCCAGGAAGATCAGACCGGCGGCGACACCGAGGACGCTGGCGACGACGATGTCGATGACGCGCCAGCGCAGGTAGCCGCGCGCCGGAGCGGCCGTGGTGTTCCTCGACGGGGATGCGGACGTGGACGTACTCATGTGAACTCCTCCCTGCGCTGGCATGACCCAGATCAGGTTCGACGGTCGAAGCGCGATTCGCTCCCTCTCAGCCCGGCTCGCCGGACTCCCGTGGTTGTGCTGTCGATCCTACCGTCCGCGCGTCCCGCGCCGCGCACGGCGGATTCGGGGCCGGATTCGGTACCGTAAGCGAGTGACCGCTTCCGATCCCCCTGAAGAGGCGTCCGGCGGCGTGGGCGTCGACGCGCGGCCCGAAGACTCCGCACCCGCCTCTGCCGCGCCCGCGGACGATCAGCCGGGTCCGGTTCCGGAAGCTGCGGCGTGGGCCGATGCCTCGGCACCGCCGACCGCGCTGACCTGGGTGGACCCGTCGATCGTCGCTGCGGCGTCATCGACGCCCGAGTTCGATGCCTCGGCCGGCACGGAGGAGGAGACGGGATTGCTGCGCGACGCCCGGCTGCGCCCGGCGATCGCCGGACCCGGCCTGCTCGTCCCCCTCGGCGTCCTCGCCGGCCTCATCGCCTTTTACGCCGGCACCACGCTGCTCTGGCCGCTGCACGAGGTCGCCCCGACCGTCCAGGCGGTCGAGTTCACCCCGGTCGCCGCCCCCACCGCCGCGCTCGCCTGGCCGGCGGTCGGCGACGGGGCGGTCGGCATCGCCGGGATGACCACCGCGGCGTCGACCACCGCGCCGGTGAGCATCGCGAGCATCACGAAGGTCGTCAGCAGTCTCATGGTGCTGGACCGGCTGCCGCTGGCCCCCGGCGAACAGGGCCCGGAGTTCTCCTTCACCTACGCCGACAGCGTCCGTTACTGGGACTATCGGATCGCCAATCAGTCGGCGCTCGATGTGCCGGTGGGCGGAGTGCTGACCGAGTACCAGCTTCTGCAGGGCACCCTGCTCGGCTCGGCCAACAACTACATCGACCGGCTGGCGTCGGAGATCTGGGGGTCCGACCGCGAATTCGCCGCCGCGGCCGAGGTCTGGCTCGGCGAGCGCGGACTCTCCGGCATCACCGTGGTCACGCCGTCCGGATTCGACGAGCGCAACGTCGCCACCCCGGAGGCCCTCGTGGCCCTGGGCGAGATGGCGATGCGGAATCCGGTGTTCGCCGAGATCGTGGGTACCCGGTCCGTCGACCTGCCGGGGGCCGGGACGGTCGAGAACACGAACGGCATGCTCGCCGATCCGGGAGTCGTCGGCATCAAGACGGGCACCCTCGTCGGCTGGAACCTGTTGACCGCCAAGGACGTCGTCATCGGCGACGCGACGGTCCGGCTCTACGCCGCGGCATTGAACCAGGAGGACGACGAGGCGCGCCTCGCCCTCACCCGCGCCCTGTTCGCTCAGACGGAAGCGGCGTTGCAGGCCCAGGGCCCGGCCGTCCCGGCAGGCACGGTGGTCGGGCGCGTCCTCACCGTCTGGGGCGAGCGCGTCGATGTGGTCGCCGGTGAGGACGCCGATGTCGTGCTGTGGAACGGAGCGAGCGCGACGGCGACGCCGGTGTTCGATCTCGGGGAGGAACGCGAAGCGGACGGGACGGTCGGCACCCTGACCACGACCGGTCCCGTCGACAGCACGGACACCGCCCTCGTCCTCGACGAGGACCTGGACGGTCCGAGCCCATGGTGGCGACTGACCCACCCCCTCGAACTCCTCGGCATCGCCGGAGACGACTGAGGTTTCACGCACGACGCCCCACTCCGGATCCGGAGTGGGGCGTCGTGCGTGAGGCGGGTCAGGACGGAGACGTGGAGCCGTCAGCGCCGTCGTCGAGAAGTGCCCGAGCCGCTGCGGTCTCGGCCGCCGGGAGCTGGGCGCCGACCGCCGCTCCGGCCACCGCGTCCGCCGCCTGCTCCTGCGCGCTCGCCTCCTCGTCCGCGTCGCCGGTCACGACGACCGGCGAGGATCCGGTGAGAGCCGCTTCGGCGTCGAGGTCGGTCGCCGCCTGCTCGAACTGCGACTGGTACAGGCGCCAATACGCGCCCTGCGCGGCGATCAGCTCGTCGTGCGTGCCCTTCTCCACGATGTCACCGTGCTCCATCACGAGGATGAGGTCCGCGTCGCGGATGGTCGACAGGCGGTGGGCGATGACGAACGAGGTGCGCCCCTGCCGGAGCGCGGCCATCGCGTGCTGCAGCAGCAGCTCGGTGCGGGTGTCGACCGCCGATGTGGCCTCGTCCAGGATGAGGATCGACGGATGCGCCACGAAGGCCCGTGCGATCGTGATGAGCTGGCGCTCACCGGCCGAGACGTTCGACGCGTCCTCGTCGAGCACGGTGTCGTACCCGTCCGGCAGTGCGTGCACGAAGCGATCCACGTAGGTCGCCTTCGCCGCGGCGAGCACCTCCTCGTCCGTCGCGGTCGAGCGTCCGTAGCGGATGTTCTCGCGGATGCTCCCGGCGAAGAGCCAGGGGTCCTGGAGCACCATGCCGGTGCGGGACCGCAGCTCGTCGCGCGTGATGGTCGAGATGTCCTGACCGTCGAGCGTGATCCGCCCGCCGCTGAGCTCGTAGAACCGCATGATGAGGTTCACCAGCGTCGTCTTGCCTGCGCCGGTGGGCCCGACGATGGCGACGGTCTGTCCCGGTTCCACCCGGAAGGACAGATCGGTGATGAGCGGCCGCTCCGGCGAGTACGAGAACGAGACGTTCTCGAACTCGATCACGCCCTCCCCCTCGCGAAGCGCGGGGGCCTCAGGATCGTCGGCCTCCTGCTCGTCGGCATCGAGCAGGCCGAACACCCGCTCCGCCGACGCGGTGCCGGACTGCACGACCGCGGCCATGCCGCCCAGCTCCGACAGCGGCTGGGTGAACTGCTGCGAGTACTGGATGAAGGCCTGCACGTCGCCGAGTCGCAGCTGCCCGCTCGCGACCATGAGGCCGCCGAGCACCGCGATGCCGACATAGGTCAGGCTGCCGACGAAGGTCATCGCCGGCATGATGATGCCGGAGAGGAACTGCGCCTTGAAGCTCGCCTGGAACAGCTCCTCGTTCTCGGCCTTGAACTTGTCCAGAGCGTCCTGCTCACGGCCGAACACCTTGACCAGCGCGTGCCCGGAGAAGGCCTCCTCGACCCGGGCGTTGAGCCGGCCGACCTTGCGCCACTGCGTGCCGAAGGCCTTCTGCGAGCGCGGTCCGATGACGCCGAAGATCACGCCCATGAGCGGGAGTGCCACGAGCGCCACGAGGGCGAGCTGCCACGAGATCGAGAACATCATCACGAGCACGCCGATCACCGTCAGCACGGCGGTGAGGGCACCGGACAGCGACTGCTGCATGGTCTGGGTGATGTTGTCGATGTCGTTCGTCACGCGGGAGATCAGCTCGCCGCGCTGCACCTTGTCGAAGTACGCCAGCGGGAGCCGGTTGATCTTCGCCTCGACGGACTCGCGTAGGCGCCACATGGTCCGGACCATGATGACGTTGATGACGTACCCCTGCAGCCAGCTGAGGAATGCGGCCACGACGTAGATCGCGAGGACGGCGGCGATCACCCAGCGCAGCGCGTCGAAGTCGATGCCGTCGCCGACTCGGAAGTCGCCGAGCGCTCCGACCTGATTGGCGAAGTCGGTCTGTCCGGCGTCGCGCAGGGCGTCGACCACCACGTCCTGCGGCGTCCCCGCCGGGAATCCCGGGAAGTCGCCGCTGGGCTGACCGAGCTGGATGGAGATGAAGCCGCGGTAGACGATGTTCGTCGCCTCGGCGAGCACCTTCGGGGCGGCGACGGTCAGCACGACCCCGATCGCTCCGAGGATCGACACGAAGACGAACCAGACCGCGGAGGGCTTGAGCAGCCCGATCATCCGGGCGAAGCTCGGGCCGAAGTGGTCGGCCTTGCCCGGTGCGACGCTGTCCCAGTCGCCGGAGTTCTGCCGTGCCTGCTCGGCGAGCTCGGCCTCGTACTGCTCCTCGGCGGTGAGCTCCCGCTCGGCCGTGGGAGCCGGTGTCTTGCCCCGTCCGCGGCGCCGCTGGCCCTGGGTCCCTGAACTTGTCGAAGGGCCCGCTCCCTGGGTCCCTGGGCTTGTGGAAGGATCCTGCTCGCTCATGCGTCCACCCCCAGCTGCGACTCGACGATCTCCCGGTAGGTCTCGCTGGTCTCCAGCAGCTCCTCATGGGTGCCGACTCCGACCATCGTGCCGCCCTCCAGCACCACGATGCGGTCGGCATCGGTGATGGTGGAGATGCGCTGCGCGACCACGATCTTCGTCACCTGCGGAAGCTCCCGCCACAGCGCCTGCCGCAGCCGGGCGTCCGTGGTGAGGTCGAGCGCGGAGAACGAGTCGTCGAACACGAGCACCTGCGGGCGATGGACGAGGGCCCGCGCGATCGCGAGGCGCTGTCGCTGGCCGCCGGACACGTTCGTGCCGCCCTGGGCGATGCGTGAGTCGAGGCCGTCCGGCATCTCCTCCACGAAGTCCCGCCCCTGAGCGATCTCGAGCGCGTGCCAGAGCTCCTCGTCGGTGGCGTCCTCGCGGCCATAGCGCAGGTTGGACGCGACGGTGCCCGTGAAGAGGAAGGGACGCTGCGGCACGAGGCCGATGCTGTCCCACAGCGCCTCGACGTCGGCGTCGCGGACGTCCGTGCCCCCTACGTACACCGCACCGCCCGAGACGTCGAACAGGCGAGGGATGAGCGAGACGAGCGTGGTCTTCCCCGAGCCGGTGGAGCCGACCACCGCGACGGTCTCGCCCGGTTCGGCGGCGAAGCTGATGCCGCTGAGGACCGGGGCGTCGGCGCCCGGGTAGGTGAACTCCACGTCGTCGAACGCGACCGCTCCCGGCGTCGGGAAGGCGGTGACGCCGTCCGCCGGACGCGTCATCGTCGACTCGGTGTTCAGCACTTCACCGATGCGCTCGGCCGAGACGGCGGCGCGCGGGATCATCATCGCCATGAAGCTGGCCATGATGACGCCGCCCATGATCTGACCGATGTACTGCATGAAGGCGAACAGCGTGCCCACCTGCACGGTTCCGTTGTTGACCTCGATGCCGCCGAACCAGATGACGGCGACCACGGTCACGTTGAGGATGAGCATGAACAGCGGGAAGAGCAGCACGAACAGCGAGCCGACCTTGCGGCCGACGATCATGATGTCGGTGTTCGCGCCGCGGAAGCGCTCCTCCTCGATGCGCTCGCGGACGAAGGCCCGGACCACGCGCACTCCGGTGAGCTGCTCCCGCATGATGCGGTTCACGTTGTCGAGCTTGCCCTGGTAGCTGCGGAACAGCGGCACCATCCGGCCGATGACGAGTGCCGCGAGCAGGAGCAGCACCGGGACGGAGACGGCGATCAGCCAGCTCAGCCCGGCGTTGGTCTGCACGGCGAAGATGATGCCGCCGATCGCGAGCAGCGGCGCCGTGACGAGCATGGTCGCGCCCATCATCGCGAGCATCTGCACCTGCTGCACGTCGTTCGTGTTGCGGGTGATGAGGGAACCGGCGCCGAACTGCGAGACCTCGCGCTCGGAGAAGCCGCTGACCTTGCCGAACACGTCGGCGCGGATGTCACGGCCCGCCCCCATCGCGGCGCGGGCGGCGAAGTAGGTCGCGATGACCGAGGCGACGATCTGGCCGAGCGACACCGCCAGCATGAACAGACCGGTGCGCCAGATGTACGCGGTGTCGCCCTGCGCGACGCCGTTGTCGATGATGTCGGCATTGAGGCGGGGCAGGTAGAGAGTGGCGGCCGCGCTGGCGAACTGGAAGACCAGCACGGCGACGAGGAGCCACTTGTAGCGAGACAGATATCGGAGGAGGAGTTTTCCCAGCACAGGCGTACTTTCTCGGAAGGAGGAGGCGGCGGGTCTCCCGGCAGACGGATGCCGACCGACGACCGACCATAGGACAGGGTGCCACGAAGCGGCGACATTCGGATCCCCCTCCGGGAGGACCTTCGCTCAGAGCGAACCACCATATGTATCGATTGAATGACACAACTTGTGATAGACATATGGCACAAAGAACGGAGTCCGCCATGCCGAACCCCACCCCGCCGGACATCGTCGGCGCCGCCCTCTCGTCACCGGCCGTCTCCTTCGTCGTCGGCCTCGTCATCGCCGCGCTGCTGTGCCTCACGCCCTGGTGGCGAGCGCGTGCGGCGACGGCGACCCGGCTGACGCGCGATGAAGCGGTCGCCGTCGGCGCACGCTATTCGCCCGAGCGACGGCTCCTCGCCGGCGGCGCCCTGGTGGTCCTCGGGACGGGGGTGACGGTGGAGGTGCTCGCCCGGTACGTGCTGCCGCTGAACGGCGAGGTGTCCTGGTGGCGCTACGCCGCCCCCGTGTTCGCCACCGCCGCCGTCATCGCCGCGCTGGCGCTCGCGATCAGCGTGCGGGGTGCGCGCCACGCGACGCAGCCGGTGGCCACCGGGACCCGGCGGACCTGGCTCTCGTTCAGCCCCCGCGGCGGCACCGTGGCGGCGGGTATCGCGCTGCTCGGGCTCATCCTCACGACGATCGCGGCCGGCTGCGCCTCCTCGAACATCGACGGCGGGCCCTTCGTGTTCCTGGAGATCCCCGCGCCGAACACCGACGTCGACCCGGTGCGGCTGTGGTTCTACGGATGGGCGTACGGCGTCGCCGTGCTGCTGTGCTGCGCGCTGGTCGCCGCGTCCGTCGTCTGGGCGCTGTCGACGAACGCCACGCGTCCGTTCCTCCGCCCCGAGACCGTTCCCGCCGAACACCGCGAACGTCGCCGGATCGCCGCCGGGGTCGCCCAGGTCGCGACCGGAGGCATCCTGCTCACGATGGCCGCCGCCTGGCGGTTCATCGGGAGCGCGGGGCGGATCGGCCCCCTGACGATCGAGGGCGAGGGCACGTTCGAGATCGTCTGGCGGTATGCCGACATCGCCCGCGCGGTCGGTGCGGCGGCCCCGGTGCTGGAGGTCGTGGCCGTAGCACTCCTGGTGCTCGCGGCACCGGCCCTGCTGCCGGACGGCGCCCGCAGGTCGAGGGGTTCCGCGACGGCGGCGACGCGGCAGCCCGAGGGCGCGCGATGACGCCGCGCTCTCCGCTGTCCGCCGCCGACGATACGCTTCCGGCCCGGGACATCTATCGGCAGTTCCGCGGGCTCATCGTCTCCGGCCAACTCGGCGCCGGCGAACGGCTGCCCTCGGTCCGGCAGACGGCCGGCGACCTCGGCGTCGCTCCGGGGACGGCTGCGCGCGCCTACAAGATGCTCGAAGCCGACGGCCTGGTCGTCTCACGCACCGCGGCGGGCACGCGCGTCGCAGACTCCGCCGCCGTGCTGCCGGCGGCGGTGATCCGGAGGATCCGCGAGCTGGTCGACACCGCGCAGGAGGCCGGCCTCGAACCCGGCGATGTCACCGACGTGATCCGGGCGACCTGGGATTCCCGCCGCCGCGCCGCCGTCGTCCCCGAAGAGAGCTGAGGCGCGCGTCAGAACAGCGCCGGCTGCGGGACGTAGTCGCGGGCGGCCGCCCCGGCGTCGGGTCCGAGCTCGGCAAGGGTGGCGGGCTGCCACCGCGGGTTGCGGTCCTTGTCCACGAGCTGCGCGCGGATGCCCTCCACGAGATCGGGGTGCTCGTTCACGAACCAGAGCACCCGGCGGTACTCGCCCTCCAGCGCGGCGCGGAGCCCGGACATCTCCCGAGCCTCCCGCACGGCGTCGAGAGTGACGACGAGACCGGTCGGGGCCAGCCCGTCGAGCAGGTCGGCGACGGCCGCCGCCTCGTCGGTGCCGAGCCCGCGGAGCCGCGCCAGGATCTCGGGCACGGTCGGGGCGGCGAACGCCTCGTCGATCCACTCCCGCGCAGCGGGGAGCGACGACGGCTCCGGCGTCTCGTCGAAGAGCAGGATGATCTCGCTGGGGCTCGTCGGGTCGGCGCGGTAGGCCAGAGCCTCGCGCAGCGCGTCGAGGCGGTCGGAGGGGACGAAATGATCCGCGAAACCCGCGTACACGGCATCGGCACCGTTCATCGTCGTCCCCGTGAGACCGAGGTACTCGCCGAGGCGCCCCGGCGCCCGCCCCAGCAGCCACGTTCCGCCGACATCGGGCGTGAAACCGATCCGGGTCTCCGGCATGGCGAGCTTCGAGCGTTCGGTGACCACGCGGATCGCGGCGTGCCCCGCCAGACCGATGCCACCCCCCATCGTGATGCCGTCGGCGAGCGCGACGACGGGCTTCGGATACTCCGCGATCATGGCGTTCATCGCGTACTCGGCTCGGAAGAACTCCGCGGACTGCTCCGGATGACCCGAGGTGATCTGGCGGTGCAGGCGGCGCACGTCGCCACCTGCGCACATCCCACGCTCGCCTTCGCCGTCGATGAGGACGATCTGCACGTCGGAGTCCTCGCGCCAGGCGACGAGCGCCTCCGTGATGATCGCGATCATGTCCTCGTCGAGCGCATTGATCGCCTCAGGGCGGTTGAGCGTGAGCCGCCCGAGCGCTCCTTCGGTGCGGATGAGGACACGGGGCGCGGCGGGGGTATCGGTCACGGGTGCCAGGCTACCCCGTCGCATGCGGCCGGATTCCGCACGAAATGCGGGTTCCGGGGCGGTTTTCCGGCAGGATAGGAGGAACTGTTCATCGCAACGAGAGGTCCCGGATGCCCGAAGGACAGGTGCTCGAATTCACGAATGTGACGAAGCGCTTCAACGAGGTGACGGCCGTCTCGGACTTCTCCGCACGGGTCGAGCCCGGCGCGGTCACTGCTTTCCTCGGCCCCAACGGTGCGGGCAAGACGACGACCCTGCGCATCCTGCTCGGCCAGGTGCGCGCCACGTCCGGCACCGCCACGATCGGCGGCGTCGCGTACGCCGAGCTGCGCCAGCCGCTGCGCACCATCGGCGCGGTGCTGGAGGAGACGGCCTACCGTCCACGCCGCACGGCCAGCCGTCAGCTCACGATCGCCGCGAAGGCCAACGGCATCCGCCTGGCGCGCGTCGACGAGGTCATCTCCCTCGTCGGCCTGGAGGGCGAAGCGGACACGCGCATCGGCGGATTCTCGCTCGGCATGCGTCAGCGACTCAGCGTGGCCCACGCACTCCTCGGCGACCCGGGAGCGCTCGTCTTCGACGAGCCGGCGAACGGTCTCGACCCGGAGGGCATCCGCTGGATGCGCCTGCTGATGCGTCGTCTCGCCGACGAAGGCCGCACGGTCCTGGTCTCCTCCCATGTGCTCAGCGAGATCGAGCAGGTCGCCGACCACGTGCTCGTGCTCTCCAAGGGACGCCTCGTGCTGTCCAGCGGCATCGAGACGCTGGCCGACCCGGCCGGCGGTTCGGTGGTGGTCGATTCCGTCGATCGCCCCGGCCTCACGACCGCCCTGGTCGCCGCGGGATTCGACATCGAGGTGCTCCGCTCCGGTCTGACCGTGCGGGGGACGGACGCGAGCCGGGTGGGCGCCGTTGCGGCGGACGCCGGTATCGCTCTCAGCACCCTCGTGCAGCGCGGTCCGACGTTGGAGGATGTGTTCATCGACCTCATGCGGGGCGGGCGCTTCGACACCGCCCCGGCGCTCGATCAGACGGAGTCTCCGACGGAGGCCGATGCCGAGGTGGAGGCCGAGTCCGCGACCGACGCCGAGGCGCCTGCGGAGGAAGCTCCGACGGACGCCGTGTCGACGGATGAGGCCGCCGCGGGCACCGCCGCTGCGGCTCTCGCAGCCGGCGGCACCGCCGCCCTCGCCGACGACCTGACGACTCAGGCCACGGGCCCCGTGACCTCCGGGACGATCGCCGCCGACGCCGCCCCGACGGAGCAGGCGGAGGTGGAGGTCGCCGCGGACGAGGATGCGACCCGCGCTCTTCCCGTCGTCGCCGCGGACGCCGACACCACCCGGATCCTGCCGGTGATCGACGCGGCCGAAGACACGCAGCCTGCAGAGGCGGAACACGCCGAAGAGGGCGCGGACACGGAGGCCGAGGACGCGCCGTCGTTCGACGACATCCTCTTCGGTGCGCCCGCGCCCGCCGCCGAGTCCCCGCGGCGGTCCTTCGCCGCCCTCTTCGCAACGGCGTCTGCGGACGCGGAGGCCGAGTCGTCCGCGCAGCCGGCGGCGACGGACGCTCCCGGTGAGACCGAGTCCGAGACCGAGTCGCCGTCGACGACCGAGACCGAGTCCGAGTCGCCGTCGACGACCGACGATACCCCCGCCGAGGCCGTCGGCTCCGCTGCCGATGCACCGGCCGACAGCACGAGCACCGACGCGCCCGACGGCGCCTCCGGTGACGAGGAGCCCGCGGGGGTGGAGTTCTTCACCAGCCTGGACGCCTCGTCGGCGGACGACGAGACCGCGCCGTCCGAGGACACCGCCGAGGCCACAGCGCAGGGCGAGGACGCCTCTCCTGCGTCCGACGACGACCCACGATCGGCCGCCGTGAGCTCGATGCTGGCCGCCGCCGCGCGTGCCTACTACGAGGACGAACCGCGCGACTACCCGCTCGCTCCGGCGGAGGAGACGTCGTCCGCCGAGGGGGCTCCGCAGGACGAGATCGGGAGCGACGAGTCTGCAGACGACACGGAGACCGCGGCGGAACAGCACACCCCCGCGGACGACCGTGGGGACGAGCACCACGACGACGAACACCGCGACTGAGCCCCCGCAGCAGAACGCCCTCCCGGTCCACCGGGAGGGCGTTCTGCATCCGGGATCAGGCCGGACGTGGTCGGATGACCGGGCGCCGGCTGCCCTTCGACACCGGGGTCGGAGCCGTGGCGACGATCTCCTCGACCGTCGTGGGCTCCTCGGAGACCGGGAGGCGCAGCGCCTGCGTCAGCGCGAGGCCGTGCCGTGTGGTCAGGATCAGGCGGTTGTACTGCGGGTCGCCTTCGAGATCGACGACCACGCTGGGGCGTCGGCGGCGGATCAGCACGAAGTCGAGGCTGCCTGCCGCTTTCCAGCTCCCGGCTGCCAGGACGCCCGGGATGTGCGTACCCGGGTTGGGGACTCCGCGGAGCCAGGTCCAGGCGTCATCCGTCAGCTGGACCTTGGTGATCGTGTCGCGCACGATGCGGACGTTCTCGCGGTGGAAGGTGGCGGCACGTTCGATGGGCGAGAGCACGACCTCGAGTTGCGTCTGGTCCAGCAACAACGTCACCATGCCCCCAGTCTGCCAGCGCCGTCCTCCCGGTTGGCTGGAAGTTGCTCACAGGAACGCAACGATCCCTTGTCGGAATCCCCCACGCTCCGCGCGCACAACTCCTTCGCGAGAACAGGCTCCCGCGCAGGAACAGGCGCTGCCGCGGGCGTAAGCCTGACTCCGCGGGAAGACCTGATGCCGACGACCTCGCGACCACCGCTCCCTACGCAGGCATCCGCGCGGCATCAGGCAGCAGGGTCCAGCGGTGCCTGTTCCCGCGCGGACGCCTGTCCTCGCGGGAAAAAGGCAGCGGCGGCGGTCAGGGGCGCGCGGTGGCGGCCGCCTGAGCGGCGTGCGGCAGGGCTTCCTCGATCCGCTGGAGCTCGTCCTCGCCGTGCGCGGCGGTGAGGAACCAGGCCTCGAAGACGCTCGGCGGCAGCGCGACGCCGTGCTCGCGCATCGCGTGGAAGAACGCCGCGTACCGGAACGACTCCTGCGCCTGCGCCTCGGCATAGTCGCGCGGGGCCGAGGCGCGGAACGAGGCACTGAAGAGGTTCCCGGCGGACGCCAGAGAGTGGGTCACCCCGGCGTCGGCGAGCGCGCGGTCGAGGGCTGAGGAGACCCGAGCCGCCGCGGCATCGACCGTCGCGTAGACCTCCGGCGTCGCCAGGCGGAGCGTGGCCAGGCCCGCGGCCACCGACAGCGGGTTCCCGGAGAGCGTGCCCGCCTGGTAGACGGGGCCGAGCGGCGCGAGGAGATCCATGACCTCGGCACGACCGCCGAGGGCCGCGAGCGGCATACCGCCGCCCACGACCTTGCCGAAAGTCAGGATGTCGGGGAGGTAGTCCTCTCCCGCCTGCGCCTGGAGCCCCCAGAAACCCGCGGGGTGCACCCGGAAGCCGGTGAGGACCTCGTCGAGGATCATCAGCGCACCGTGGGCGTGCGCGGTCTCCGCGATGAGGCGGTTGAAGCCCGGCAGCGGAGGGACGACGCCCATGTTCGCGGCCGAGGCCTCCACGATGACGGCCGCGATGCGGGGACCGTGCTCGGCGAAGACGGCGGCGAGCGCCTCGGGGTCGTTGTAGCGGATCACGAGCGTCTGCGCGGCGATCGGCGCGGGCACGCCGGCCGAACCGGGCAGCGCGAGCGTGGCGACCCCGGATCCGGCTTCCGCGAGCAGGCCGTCGGAGTGGCCGTGATAGTGACCCGCGAACTTCACGAGCAGATCACGGCCGGTCGCGCCGCGGGCGAGGCGGATCGCGGTCATGGTGGCCTCGGTGCCGGTCGAGACGAGACGGACGCGCTCCACGGGACGGATCTCGCCGAAGCGCACACGGTCGGCGATGAGCGCGGCGAGCTCGACCTCCCCTTCGGTCGGAGCGCCGAAGGAGAGCCCGCGGGTGGCGGCCTCCTGCACGGCGGCGACGACCTCGGGCTGCGCGTGTCCGAGCAGTGCGGGACCCCAGGACGCGACGAGGTCGACGTACTCACGACCCGCGGCGTCGGTCACGGTGGCGCCGCGCGCCGAAGCGAGGAACCGCGGCGTCCCGCCGACCGACCCGTAGGCCCGCACCGGAGAGTTCACCCCGCCGGGGATCACCGCACGGGCGGCAGAGAAAAGGTCGTCATTGCGGTCGGTCATCGAGGCTCCTCCGTGATGCACGGCGCTCTCCCGGCATCCCTTCCAGGCTAACCCGCCCCCTGCCCTTCCGAGGCCGCGGCCGACGAAGGCTCAGCCGCGCAGCCAGCGGGCCGCTTCGGTGGCCCAGTACGTCAGCACCGCGTCGGCGCCCGCCCGGCGGATCGACAGCAGCGACTCGAGGACCGCGGCGCGCCGATCGATCCAGCCGTTCGCGGCGGCGGCCTCGATCATCGCGTACTCGCCCGACACCTGGTACGCCCAGACCGGGACGGTCACGGCGTCGCGGACCTCGCGGAGCACGTCGAGGAAGGCCATCGCCGGCTTCACCATGACGATGTCCGCGCCCTCGTCCTCGTCGACCAGCGCCTCCCGCACGCCCTCGCGACGGTTGCCGGGGTCGAGCTGATACGTGCGGCGGTCGCCCTGGAGCTGCGAGTCCACGGCCTCGCGGAACGGGCCGTAGAACGCGCTCGCGTACTTCGCGGCGTACGCCAGGATGAGGGTGTCGGTGAAGCCCTCGGCGTCGAGCGCCTGACGGATCACGGCGACCTGGCCGTCCATCATCCCGGACAGCCCCAGCAGCTGCGATCCCGCACGTGCCTGGGCGAGGGCCATCGAGGCGTACCGCTCCAGGGTCGCGTCGTTGTCCACCGAGCCGTCTGCGGCGAGGACGCCGCAGTGACCGTGATCGGTGAACTCGTCGAGGCAGAGGTCGGTCTGCACGACGAGCGCGTCGCCGACCTCCGCCGCCAGCGCCTCGGTGGCGACGTTCAGGATGCCCTGCGGGTCGTCCGCACCGGAGCCTCGCGCGTCACGGACCGCGGGAACGCCGAACAGCATGACGCCGCCCACTCCGGCCTCGGCGGCCTCGACGGCCGCGGAACGCAGCGAGTCGATCGAGTGCTGGGCGACGCCGGGCATCGACCCGATGGCGACCGGCTCGCTGATCCCCTCGCGGACGAAGAGCGGGAGCACGAGCTGACGCGGCTCGAGAGAGGTCTCACGCACGAGGTCGCGGACGGCGCGCGACTGACGCAGTCGGCGCAGACGGATGTCGGGGAAGCTCACGGCGCGAACTCGTCTGCCGCGTGCGGAAGGGTGAACTGCGACACGGCATCGATCAGCGCATCGATGGTCTGCCGATCGGCGACCACCGAGACGGGCAGGCCGGCGCGCTCGGCGTCCTTGGCCGTGCGCGGGCCGATCGCCGCGAGCAGCGTCTCGTCCGGGATCTCGGGGAACTGCTCCCGCACCTGCTCGGCCACCGAACCGCTGGTGATGAGGATCGCGTTGATCCGGCCGTTCTCGACGTCGCGGCGGATGCGCTCCGTCACCGGAACGCCGACCGTGCGATAGGCGACGACGCCGTGCACGTCGTGTCCCGCGTCGGACAGCAGGATGCTCAGGACGGGCTTGGCGATCTCGCTGCGCAGCGCCAGGATGCGGCGCGGCTCGTGCTCCAGAGCGATGAGCTGCTGCGCCATGCCCTGCGCGGAGTTGTCCTGTTCGGGGACCAGGGCCACCTCGTAGCCCACGGCCTGCAGCGCCGCGGCCGTCGTCTCCCCCACGGCCGCGATCTTCGTGGTCTTCGGCACGACGGCACGGTGGGCGAACAGCACATCCACCGTGGTCGCGCTCGTGACGGTCAGCCAGTCGAACTCGCCGGCCGCGAGCTGCTCCAGCGCGCGGTCGAGGGTCGCCTGATCCGTGGTCGGAGCGAAGTTGATGAGCGGGGCGACGACGGGGACGGCGCCGAGAGCGCGGAGGCTCGCGGCGACGCTGTCACCCCAGGGGCCGCCACGGGGCACGAGGATGCGCCAGCCGTCCAGCGGTCGGTCCTGCTTGCTTTCAGAAGTGGTCATGACAATTCGGATTGCTCTTGAGGGACGAGGTCGGCCGCCCCTTGATCGAGCAGCCGACGGGCAACAGCGAGCCCGAGCTCACGCGCTGCGTGCATCGGGTCTGCACCATCGGCAGCATCCGCACCATTGCCACTGCCGTTCCGATGAATATACTCCCCGTTCAGGGCTTCCGTGACGTCCAGACCGATCCGCCGACCGCCGTCCGGGGCGTAGACGACCGTCCTGACGCGGATCTCGGAGTCCTGGACGACGGCGTGCGCCGCCATGGGGGCTTGACAACCGGCGTCCAGTCCCTCCAGGATGGCGCGCTCGACGGTGATGGCGAGCCGGGTCTCCCGATGATCCAGCGCCGACAGCGCCGTGCGCAGCTCCTCCGGCGCGTCCGCCCGTGTCTCGACGGCCAGGGACCCCTGGCCGGGAGCGGTCGGCCATTCCGCGAGGCCGAGCTCCTCGCGATGCAGCGGCGAGTCCGTGCCGAGGCGCGAGAGGCCGGCGGCGGCGAGGATCACGGCATCCAGCTCGCCGGACGCGACCCGCGAGAGACGGGAGTCGACGTTGCCGCGGATGTCGACGACGTGGGCGCGGGGCGCACGACGGTGGACCTGGGCGATGCGTCGCGGCGACCCGGTACCCACGGCGCTCCCCGCCGGGAGCTCGTGCAGGGGAATGCCGTGGCGGGTGAGCACGACGTCGCGGGCGTCTTCCCGCCGGGGCGTCGCGGCGATGACAAGCGACTTCGGAACCGCGGTCGGGAGGTCCTTCAGCGAGTGCACGAGGAAGTCGCACTCGCCGGCGAGGAGGGCTTCGCGGAGACGGGTGGCGAAGATGCCGAGGCCGCCGATCTCCGACAGCGAGGCGCGGTTGGTGTCGCCCTCGCTGGTGATCGGGACGAGCTCGACGCGACGACCGGTGACCTTCTCCAGTGCGGCGGCGACATGACCGGACTGCGCCTGCGCGAGCGCGCTGCGACGGGTGCCGAGACGGATGGGGGTGCTCATGGCGCTTACTGCAGCACGTCCGCGATCTCGTCGAAGCGCAGGCGGCGCCCGGTGTAGAACGGCACCTCCTCCTTCACGAACATGCGGGCGTCGGTGTAGCGGAGATCGCGCATCATGTCGACGAGATCGGTCAGCTCGTCGGCCTCGAGCGGCAGCAGCCACTCGTAGTCACCGAGGGCGAAGGAGGCCACGGTGTTGGCGATGACGCCGGTGAATGCCGCACCCTTGCGCCCATGATCGGCGAGCATCGCACGACGCTCGCTCTCCGGGGCGAGGTACCACTCCGGCGTGCGGACGAACGGGTAGAGGCAGAGCCAGTCCTTGGGCTCGATGCCGCGGAGGAAGCCGGGGACGTGCGCGCGGTTGAACTCCGCGTCACGGTGAACGCCCATGACGTTCCACACCGGGAGGAGCGAGCGCAGCATCTCGGTGCGGCGCAGGCGGCGGAGAGCCTTCTGCAGCTCCTCGGCGGTGGCGCCGTGCAGCCACACCATGAGGTCGGCATCGGCCTTGAGCCCGGAGACGTCGTAGAAGCCGCGGACGGTGACGCCGGAGTCCTCGATGTGCGAGACGATCGACTCGAGCTCGGTCGCATCGTTCTCGGTGACGGGGGCGTCGGGGTTGCGTCGCCAGACGGCCCAGAGGGTGTAACCGGACGGGTTCTCTTCGCGCAGGTCGGACATGATCCCAGTCTGCCCCCTTTGCGGAGGCGCCGCTAATCAGGGGAATACTGCCCCCGCCCGAGGGCGGTGCGGTGGTGGCTCAACGCGCGATGGCGCGGGCGATGGCCCACACCGCCCCGCCGACGGCGGCGGCGATCCCGACCGTCGCGGCGATGGCGGCAGCCGGGTTGCGGTCCGCGAACGCACGCGCCTTGACGGCGGCCTGCGCCGACGCCTTCTCGACGCGCCGCGGGATGTTCCCCTTGACCTCGATGGCGGCGAGGGCCGCCTTCAGCTCGGCGCGCGCGGAGGCGACGGGATCGACGATTCCCGCGGGGACCGCGGTGCGCGGCAGCGACTCAGGGGTGCTCATCGCCGGCCTCCTTCACGATTCGGATGTCTTCGGCCACGGCCTGTGCCGGGTTCTGGCGACGGAGCACCTTGCGGAACTTCAGGATGCCGAGCAGTGCGAACAGCAGCACGGCGATGATGAGGATGCCGAACACCGCCAGCGCGGACAGCCACACCGGCCACCATGACGACAGTCCCGCGATCGCGAAGACGAGGATGACGGGCACGGCCCAGAACAGGAAGAACAGCGCGACGAGGAACCAGACGGAGCCGACCCCCGCGTCCTTCGCGGTGCGCGACACCCACGCCTTGGCCGCGTCGATCTCGGCCTTGACCAGATTGGTGACGAGCTCCGGCAGGTCGCCGAGCAGCGTCAGCAGACTGTCGTCGGCGCGATCCCGATATCCGCGGGGCATGTCAGTCGTCGGACTTCCGCGGGGCGGGCTTCTTCGCGGCCGGCTTCGAGGCAGCGGGCTTCTGGGCCTCGGCGGCGCGTTCCTTGACCTCGTCGACCGCGTCCTCCGCGGCGTCCGAGATCTCTTCGGCCGCGTCCTTGCCGGAGGCGATGACGGCATCGAGCTTCTGCCCGGGCGTGCCGTCCCCGGTGACCGACTTGACGATCTTCACGGCGCCCGTCCAGACGGCACCCGGAACCGCGGCGGCCTTGTCGCCGACGAAGCCCTTGACCTTGTCGACGCGCTCCTGCACGGGGTCGGTGTTCCAGACCTTCAGCCACTGCGTCTTGATCTGCTCGTAGCGCTCGCGTCCTGCGCGGGTGCCGAGCACATAGCCGACGCCGAGTCCGACGACGAGTCCGATCTTCCCCTTCATGGGGTCTCCTCACGTTGTTCCGGCTGTGGTCCGTCCCGGGGGACGCCGATCGCCCGCGTCTCCACCGCGATCAGGTACCCAGCGTAACGCCGTATGCCGATTTCGGCATCAATCGATCAGAGGGTTGACACGGAGCCGCCGAGCGCACTCGCGCGTGCTCGGCGGACGCTCAGTCCCAGAGGAGAGCGCGGCGCAGGCGGTCCGCCTCCTCCACAGCATCCGGCACGACCTGCGCGAGCCCCGTGCCCGCGAGCCAGGCACCCACAGCGGCCAGCCCTGGCACGGCCTGCACGGCCTGACGCGCCGCGGCACGCCGCTCCCCCGAGCCGATGATCGACGCGGGCTGTGCCTGCACGAAGCGCCCACGATGACCCGCCACGACCTGGTCGGGCGACAGCGGGACACCCAGGAGCGCCGAGGCCTCCCGACGGGCGAGGTCGATCGCGGCCTCGTCATCCAGCGCCGCGGTGGCCGCCGGTTCCCCCTGCGCACCGAAGGAGACGCGGACCACCTCACGGTCGCCCGCGGCCTCCCGCACCCACGACCACTTCGCCGTGGAGTGCGTGAGCGCCTTCGCCGTGTGGCTGTGCGGGACGGTGAGCACGCCGGTGCCGCGGGGCGGGGTGCGCAGCGCGGGCGCATCGAGCAGCAGACTGATGATCTCGATCTCGGGGGCGGGCGCAGCGTCGGCGGCAACGAGGGCAGGCACGGCACCCGCGAGCAGTTCCCGCGCCGTGTGCTCGGAGGTCGCGACGATCACCGCGTCGGCGACGAGTTCCGCCTCCTGGGTCGCCTCCTCCCCCTCGATCGGCTCGTCTGCGGCGGGCTCCTCGACCACGATGCGCCAAATGGTGCCGTCGGTGGTGAGACGACGGGCTCGGACGCGAGTGCGGACGGTCGCACCGAGTTCGTCGAGGTCGGCTGCGAGGGCGTCGACGAGCTCGCTCATGCCGCCGACGAGGCCCTCCACGGCGGCACCCGGAGTCTTCGCGCCGCGCGACGCACCCTCTCCGCGGAGGGCCAGCACCGCACCGGACAGGGATCCGACGCGGGTCAGGGCGGCGTTGAGTCCGGGGGCGGCGACATCGATGTCCACGTCGTCCGGGGAGGCGGAGTAGACCCCCGTGGTGACAGGCGCGACGAGGCGGTCGCGCACCTTCTCCCCCATGCGCGAGGCGACGAGGCGACCGAGGCTGAGCTGGTGCCCGATCGTGAGCGGCGGGCGCACCCGGTCGAGATAGGCCCGCCAGGCGCCCGACCAGCCGATGATGCGGCGGACGTCGTCCTGGAACGGATTGCCGGGGATGCCGAGGATGCCGCCGGCCGGGAGCGGAGCCGCGCCACCGCCGGGGAGTCCGGCGAGCCACGCCCCTCCCGCCTGCGGCGTCACGACGCGGTCGGAGAGGCCGAGGTCGTCCACGAGGGCTCGGACGTGCCCGCCCTTCGTCGCGTAGCTCTCCGCCCCGGCGTCGACGACGACCCCGTCCAGGGCGACCCGGCGGATCACGCCACCCAGGGCGTCTGACTCCTCGAGCAGCGTCACCCGCATGCCGACCTTCGCGCACTCGCGGGCGGCCACCAGTCCGCCGACGCCGCCGCCCACCACGACGACGTGCTTCCGTGCGGCGCGGGCGGCAAGGTCGGCCGGTTCGGCGGGTGCGGGGTGCTCGGGGCTCATGCCTCCATCCTTTCACCGCCCCTGTGCTTCGAATCGCCCGATTGGCCGGATAATCGCCGCGGATGCAGCCAGGTGCGCGATTCGAACGGAGGTCAGGCCCGACCCCGCTTGCGGACCTCGCGGAGCACGATCTGCTCGGGGCAGACGGTGGAGAGGAAGTCGCCGACGGAGAGGGCGAGGCGCTCGCCGACGAGCGAGTAGAAGATGCGGTTGGCGTCGCGACGCTCGCTGACGAGGCCCGCCTGCCGGAGCACGCTCAGGTGCCGGGAGATGGTCGGTCCGCTCGCGGAGAACCGGGACGCGATCTCCCCCGCGGCGAGCTCCCCCTCCTTGAGGTCCTGCAGGATCTGCCGCCGGGTGGGATGGGCGAGCGCCGCGAAGATGTCGGATGCGCTGTCGGCCATGCTTGCAATATAGCACCTTCGCTAGATACAGTTTCGCCAGGTAGCTAATTAGCGAAGGAGAACACCATGAAGGTCGCCATCACCGGAGGCAGTGGATTCGTCGGCCGCGCCCTCGCCGATCGCCTGGAGGAGCCCGTGGTGATCTCCCGACGCTCCGGAACGGACATCACGGACGTCGACGCGCTGACCGCGGCCTTCGCCGGATGCGACGCGGTGGCCCACTGCGCCGGGATCAACCGGGAGATCGGCGACCAGACCTTCCGCCGCGTGCACGTGGAGGGGACGGCTGCCGTCGTCGAAGCCGCCCGCCGCGCAGGTGTCCGACGCCTCGTCATGGTGAGCTTCCTCCGCGCCCGTCCCGACTGTGGCTCCGGCTACCACGAGTCGAAGTGGGAGGCCGAAGAGATCGTCCGCGGCTCCGGGCTGCCGCACACGATCCTGAAGTCCGGGATGATCTACGGCCCCGGCGATCACATGGTCGATCACGTGACCCGCGCCGTCCGCACCCTCCCCTTCTTCTGGACGGTCGGCTACCGCGAACGCACCGCCCGCCCGGTCCCGGTCGAGGACGCCGCGGACGTGCTGGTGGCCGCGCTGGAGGGGCGGATCCCGGAGCCGACGGTTGCGGTGATGGGCGCGGACGAGGTGACGCTCGGAGAGGCCATCCGCCGGATCGCCCGTGTCGCCGGACGCCGCCCCGCCTTCCTCCCGGTGCCGACCTGGGTCGTACGGGTGCTCGCGCAGCTCACGGAGTGGACCATGGTCGTGCCCCTAGTGGCGAAGGCGCAGGCGCGGATGCTCGCGGAGGGTGTGAGCGAGCCGGCCCCGTGGGCGCCGGAGCCGCCGGAGGACATCCGCCCCTCACGGCCGTTCGACGAGGACAGCATCCGCGCGGCACTGCCCACCGGGCGCTTCGGCCTGTCGGACCTGCGGCTGGCGCGCGCGCTTCGAATCGCCTGATTTGCTGCATCTGGGCCGCAGATGCCGCAAAGCAGGCGATTCGAACGGAGGTCAGCCGGCGTGCACGAGCTCGACGATGCGCGTGAGCTGATCGGGGTCGGTCTCCGGGGGCACGCCGTGGCCGAGGTTGAGGATGTGCCCGCGGGCCGCGCGACCGCGCTCGAGCACGTCGCGGACATGCGCCTCGAGCACCGGCCACGGCGCGCCGAGGAACGCCGGATCGATGTTGCCCTGCACCGAGACGTCGGGGCCGAGGATCGCGGCGGCCTCGTCGAGGGGCAGCCGCCAGTCGACCCCCACGCCGTCCGCGATGCCGTCGAGCCGCATATCGCCGAGGAAGGGACCGGTGCCGACGCCGAAGTGGATCGTCGGGACGCCGATGCCGTCCAGAGCGGTCCGTGAGTGCGGCGCCACGAAGGCGCGGTAGTCGGCGGGGCTGAGCGAGCCCGCCCAACTGTCGAAGAGCTGCACGACCGCGGCGCCGGCATCGCGCTGCGTCTCCAGGAACCGCCGCGAGATCTGCGCCAGCCAGCCCGCGAGACGGTGCCAGGCCTCGGGCTCCGCGTGCATCATGCCGCGGGCGCGCAGGTGCTCCTTGGACGGACCGCCCTCGACGAGGTACGCGGCGAGGGTGAAGGGGGCTCCCGCGAAGCCGATGACCGGGGTGTCGCCGAGCTCCGCGACGACGATGCCGACAGCCTCCGCGATCGCGCTGCCGTCCAGGCTCTCCGGATCGATCGCCGTGATGCGGTCGACGTCCGCGACCGTCCGCACCGGGTTCGCGAAGACGGGGCCGCGGCCGGGCTCGATCTCGACCTCCACGCCGGCGAGACGCAGCGGGATGACGATGTCGCTGAAGAACACCGCCGCGTCAACGCCGTGCCGTCGGACCGGCTGGAGGGTGATCTCGGCGGCGAGGTCAGGAGTGAGGCAGGCGTCGAGCATCCTCGTGCCGACCCGCAGCTCCCGGTACTCGGGCAGAGAGCGGCCGGCCTGGCGCATGAACCAGACCGGAGCGGTGGCGGGGCGGTCGCCGGTGAGGGCGCGCAACAGCGGGGCGTCGGAGAGTGCCATGCGTCCATCCTCCCATCCGGCGTATAGGGAGCAGCCGAGTCCCGGCTTCGGATGCTCGGGTACAATCGAAGGGTGCTGCTGTGTGTGACGGCGAGTCACAAGACCGCCTCCTTCGAACTGCTCGAACGCCTGAGCCGCACCCCCGACGACGTCGCTCCCACCATCGTGGGCATGGCGCCGTGCGTGCAGGGTGCCGTGGTCCTGGCGACGTGCAACCGCTTCGAGGCGTACGTGGAGATGGACGAGCCGGTGACAGCGGCCGGCGCCATCGGCGTGGAAGCCGTGATCGAGGCGGTCGAGTCCGCGACCGGCATCTCCGCCGCCGATCTCGACGGCGCCTATGCCGTGCACTCCGGCCGCCGCGTCGCCGAGCACCTGTTCTCCGTCGCCTCGGGCCTCGAGTCCGTCGTCTCCGGTGAGGGCGAGATCGCCGGCCAGGTCCGTCGGGCGCTCAAGTCCGCCCGGAAGGACGGCACCACCTCCCCCGAACTCGAGCGGCTGTTCCAGCGCGCGAGCCAGGCGCAGCGCAAGGTCAAGAACGTCACCGCCCTGGGCCGCGCCGGTCGCTCGCTCGTGCGCCTCGCGCTGGAGCTCGCCGACAGCCGCATCGCCGACTGGTCCGCCGAGCGCGTGCTGCTGGTCGGCACGGGCGCCTACGCGGCGGTCACCCTCGCGACCCTGCGCGAGCGCGGCGCCGTCGACATCTCCGTCTACTCCCCGTCCGGCCGCGCGGAGATCTTCGCAGCCAAGCACGACATCCGCCCGGTGCCGGCCGAGGAGTACGCCCGCACGGCGGCGCACTCCACGCTGCTGATCACCTGCACCACCGCGACCGAGCCCGTGCTCGGCCCGGAGCACCTGCAGCTCCCGGTCGGCCTCGCCGCCGCGGGCTGCCCCGTCGCCGCGACCAGCGGCACCACCGGGGTCCCGAGCCGGCTGGTGGTCGACCTCGGCATGCCGCGGAACGTCGACCCGGCCGTGGCCGCGCTGGAGGGCGTCGCGCTGCTCGACCTGGAGACCATCCGCCTGCACGCTCCGCTGGAGGAGCTGCAGGCGACGGACGCCGCCCGGAGCGTCGTCCGCGAAGCCGCGGAGACCTTCCACGTGGTCGGTGCCCGCCAGAGCGTGACCCCGTCGGTCGTCGCGTTCCGCTCGCACATCTTCGAACTGCTGGAGCGCGAGATCGATCGTGCGCGTGCGCGTGGCGACGAGGACGGCAAGGTCGAGCAGGCCCTGCGGCACCTCTCGGGCGTGCTGCTGCACACGCCGACCGTGCGGGCTCATGAGCTCGCCGCCGCCGGTCGCGCGGACGAGTTCGCCGCCGCGCTCGCGACGCTGTACGGGATCGCCCCCGCCGCGGACGCGGTCGAAGACGCCGCCACTGCCTGATCCGGCGGGGTGGGAGACTGGAGGCATGGCCTTTCACATCACCGGAGACACCGCCGCCGACGCCCTGCTGACAGAGAACCCGACGGCTCTGCTGATCGGCATGCTGCTGGACCAGCAGATCCCCATGGAGACCGCGTTCACCGGACCGCTCAAGATCGAGCAGCGGACGGGAGCCGCGGATGCTGCGGCGATCGCGGGCATGGCACCCGAGGAGTTCCTGGAGGCCTTCCGCCAGACCCCCGCGGTGCACCGGTTCCCCGGCTCCATGGCGACGCGGGTGCAGACCCTGTGCCAGGCGCTCGTCGACGACTGGGACGGGGATGCCGCGGCCCTGTGGACGCGCCCGTCGACAGGCTCGAGCCCTTCGACAGGCTCAGGGACCCAGCCGAGCGGCACCGAGGTACTCGAGCGACTCAAGGCCCTTCCCGGCTTCGGCGAGCAGAAGGCGAAGATCTTCCTCGCCCTCCTCGGCAAGCAGTACGGGTTCACCGGCGAGGGCTGGCGGGAGGCTTCGGCGCCCTACGGCGAGGACGGTTCGTACCGCAGCGTCGCCGACATCGTGTCGCCGGACTCGCTGACGAAGGTGCGCGAGTACAAGAAGGCGATGAAGGCCGCGGCGAAGGCGGCGAAGTAGTGCAGCCGACCGGGGACGACGTCGCGGGGCTGATCGCCCGCTCCTCCCCGGCCGTGCGTCGCCGTGATGCGGAGACGCTGACCGCTCTCCTGCAGGACATCACCGGGCGCGAGCCGCAGACCTGGGGGTCGATCATCGGGTTCGACTCCTGCCACTACCGCTACCCCACCGGGACGGAGGGCGACAGCGGCATTCTGAGCTTCGCCCCCCGGAAGGCCGCGACCACGATCTACCTCCTCGACGGGGTGGACGCCCACGCGGAGGCTCTCGGCGCGCTCGGCCCGCACACGACGGGGGTGGGCTGCCTCTACCTCAAGGACCTCGACGAGGTCGACCTCGACGTGCTGCGCGGGATCCTCGAGCGTTCGCGCGCCTGGGTCGAGTCCGGCGGCGACGCGCGCATGCAGCTGACGGTCTCGTCGTAGCTCTCGTCCTGTCGCCGAGACCCCGGGTTCCCGCCGAAACCCCGGCGTGCGGACGTGCGGAGCCCGGGGTCTCGGCGGGAAGGCGGGGTCTCAGGCGGTGGCCACCCCCTCTTCAACCTGCACGCGCCGTGCGTCCGCCGCGTGACGACGCCACCGCCGGTCGTGCGTCACCGTGACGACGGCGGCAGGATGGTCGACGAGGGCGCCCTCGAGCTGCTCCACGAGCTCGGGATCGAGGTGGTTCGTCGGCTCATCGAGCAGCAGCAGATCGAACGGCGACGCCAGGGCCACCGCGAGATCCAGCCGCCGACGCTGCCCGACGGAAAGAGCCCGCACGTCGCGCTCCACCTCCGACCCGCGGAAGAGTCCATGAGCCAGGAGAGCATCCTGTGCATCCACCGGCGGCGTCCCGGTCCGAGCCGCGAACACCTCGACGGCTGAACCCCGCAGGCGCGCGTCGACCTCCTGCCGGAGGAACGCGATCCGCAGCCCGTCCCCGCGGACGAGCGTCCCGGATGCGGGGAGGAGCTCGCCGGCGAGGAGGCGGAGGAGTGTCGTCTTCCCGGCTCCGTTCGGCCCGGTCATGAGCCACCGCGAACCGGCCTCGATCGTCCACCGCGACACGTCGAGCCGTCGTCCCGGTGCGCGGAGGGAGACGGCATCGAGGGTCAGGAGCGGGTCGTCGAGCGGTGCCCGATCCTCTGCCGCGACCACGAACCGCAGCGGCTCGGGCGGCGCCGGGCACGGGTTCTCCCGCAGCCGCGACAACCTCTCCTTCGCCATGCGGATGCGTCCGACGGCACCGTGGTCGCGGCTCCGCGCCCGGAACGCGCCATGACCGAAGCCGTCGAGTTCGAGCTTGCGCGGGATCGACTGCAGCCGGAACGCGTTGGCGGCGAGCAGGGCCTCGGTGCGGGCGACCTCGGCCTTCCACTCCTCGTGGCGCGCAGCCGCCGCCCGGCGTTCCGCCTCGCGCGCCCGCAGGAAGCCGGCGTAGCCATCGCCGTAGCGCCGGATCCGTCCGTCCTCCACCTGCGCGACAGCCTTCGCGAAACGGTCCAGGAAGTCACGATCGTGCGTCACGACCACCAGCGCTCCCCGGTGCGCCGCGAGACGCTCCTCGAGCCAGGCCAGCGCCCGGTCGTCGAGGTCGTTCGTGGGCTCGTCGAGGAGCAGCAGCTCGGCTCCGGAAGAGAGGGCGACCGCGAGAGCGAGCCGCGCCCGCTCTCCGCCCGACAGCGCGGCCACCGGTCGCCCGCGATCCAGCCCGCCCACTCCGAGCTGTTCGAGGGCGGTGTCGATGCGATGGTCGACCTCGTATCCGCCACGGGACTCGAAACGGTCCTGCAACAGGGCCACAACGGCCATCTGCGACGCGCGCTCGGAAGGGGTCGCGGCGGCGAGGAGGTCGTAGGCATGGCCGAGTTCGCGCTCCAGCGCGCGGAGGTCGCCGAGGAGCTCGTCGATGGCGTCGGCCACCGTCGCTCCCTCCGCGAACACCGGATTCTGCCGGGCGTGCGCGATCCCGCCGGGAAGGTCGATCCGGACCTCCCCGGACGTGGGAGCGAGAGAACCGGCGAGCAGATCGAGCAGCGTCGACTTCCCCGCGCCGTTGTCGCCGATGACGGCGAGGCGGTCGGTGGGGCCGACGACGAGGTCGATCCGGTCCAGGACGAGTCGGTCGGCGAACCGGACGGAGGCGGCCTGCAGCGCGCACTCGCGATGAGCGCGGGCCGAGGACTCGGAAGGGATCGAGAGTACAGGGAACATGAGGGGTCCTCTCCAGCGGCGCACGCGCACCGCCGGGATCTGCGTCGATGACGCGGGGAACAGGAACCTCGACCGCACCCGGAGTCGGGCGCGTTCGCTCAGGACCCACCGCGGAGAGGATCTCTCGACGCGGCGTCCCGATCTAGCGAATCAGAGTACCCACGAGGAGCGACCATAGCAGGGTCGCTCAGCGCCCGCCAGACCCCGTTTTCTCGCCGAGACCCCGACGTGTGCCCGCATGCAACCCGGGGTCTCGGCGAGGACCCGGGGTCTCAGCGTCAATGGCGGGGGCGGGAGGAGAGGCGGGGGAGGGCGAAGAGGAGGATGATCGCGAGGACGATGCCGCGGACGATCCAGAGGCCGGGCTCCCAGATCACCTCGTAGTTCCCGGGGAGGCCGAGGAACGCGGCGATGATGGAGCCCCACGACGCGCGACCGCTGCTGTCGGTGTCGATCGAGAGTCCACCCACGATGCTCAGCACGCCCAGGCTCAGCAGCACGATCGGCATGATGAGGGCGCCGGGCTTCGCCTCCCCGCGCGCGATCAAGCGGATCACGGTCACGATCGAGACGAGGGGGAACACGAAGAAGAACCAGACGAGGGCCCCGAGCAGCAGCCCCACGACGATGAAGACCGGCACCCAGAGGAGCATCCAGGGGCCTTCGTCGGCGATGAAGTAGTCGGGGTCGCGGAGGATCGCGACGACGAAGCCCGCCAGGGTGCCCAGCGGCAGCACCGCGAGAACCCACCAGAACACGGCCTTCGGCACGCGTTTCCGGTCCCCCAGCCGCGTCATCACGATCTGGATGATGACCGCCGCCGCGAGCGCCGGGATGCCGAACATCGCGATGATGGGCCCGGCGCCGTCGTTCTCCCGCAGGTCGAGCACCGTGAGGATCATCCATGACACGGCGAGCGCCCCGAGCACGATGGCCGCGACCGGACGCACGGGCGAGGCTTCTCCCCGTGCGCCGGCTCCCCCCGGTGCCGTCACGTCAGGCGCCGCGGAGGCGCTCCGTCAGGTAGGCGTGCAGCTCGTCGATCGGGACGCGCTCCTGCGCCATCGTGTCGCGGTCGCGCACGGTCACGGCACGGTCGTCGAGCGAGTCGAAGTCGACCGTGACGCAGAACGGCGTGCCGATCTCGTCCTGGCGGCGGTAGCGGCGGCCGATCGCACCGGCGTCGTCGAAGTCGACGGCCCACGAGCCGCGGAGCGTGTCGGCGACCTCGCGGGCGAGCGGCGACAGGTTCTCGTTGCGCGACAGCGGGAGCACCGCCGCCTTGACCGGAGCCAGGCGCGGGTCGAGCTTGAGCACGGTGCGGGTGTCGGTGCCGCCCTTGGCGTTGGGCACCTGCTCCTCCACGTACGCGTCGACGAGGAAGGCCATCATCGCGCGGGTGAGGCCGAAGGACGGCTCGATCACGTACGGCGTATAGCGCTCGCCCGTGGCCTGGTCGAAGTAGGTCAGGCTCTGGCCGGAGGCCTCGCTGTGGCTGGAGAGGTCGTAGTCGGTGCGGTTGGCGACGCCCATGAGCTCGCCCCACTCCTTGCCTGCGAAGCCGAAGCGGTACTCGACGTCGATGGTGCCGGCCGAGTAGTGCGCGCGGTCCTCCTCCGGCACGTCGAACTGGCGCATGTTCTCCGGGTCGATGCCGAGGTCGATGAACCAGTTCCAGCACGCCTCGACCCAGTGGTCGAACCACTGCGGCGCCTCGGCGGGCGGCGTGAAGAACTCGATCTCCATCTGCTCGAACTCGCGGGTGCGGAAGATGAAGTTGCCGGGGGTGATCTCGTTCCGGAACGCCTTGCCGACCTGGCCGATGCCGAACGGCGGCTTCTTGCGGCTCGCGGTGAGCACGTTCGAGAAGTTCACGAAGATGCCCTGCGCGGTCTCGGGGCGCAGATAGTAGAGGCCGGACTCGTCATCGACGACGCCGAGGTACGTCTTCACCAGACCGGAGAAGGCCTTCGGCTCGGTGTACTGCCCCTTGGTGCCGCAGTTCGGGCAGGGGATGTCGGCGAGACCGTTCTCGGCCTTGCGGCCCTTGCGCGCCTCGAAGTCCTCGATGAGGTTGTCGGCACGGAAGCGCTTGTGGCACTGCAGGCACTCGACGAGCGGGTCGGTGAAGGTCGCGACGTGACCCGAGGCCTCCCACACGCGCTTCGGCAGGATGATGCTGGAGTCGAGGCCGACCATGTCGCCGCGGCCGCGCACGAAGGTCTGCCACCACTGCCGCCGGATGTTCTCCTTCAGCTCGGTGCCGAGGGGTCCGTAGTCCCAGGCCGACCGGGAACCGCCGTAGATCTCACCCGCCTGGAAGACGAAACCGCGGTGGCGGGCGAGGGCGATGACCTTGTCGAGGCGGGACTGTTCGGCCACGGTGGCTCCAATGGTCGGATGCGGAGAATGCCCGTGAGCACGGGCACCCCCATTCTATCCGGGGCCTGAGCGCAACCCCTGGCCGCGGGACCCGCGGGAGGAGTACCGTCCCACGCATGAGCACCACCGCGCAGCCGCCCGCCTCCCGCGACGAGGACACCCGCTTCTTCGGACAGCCGTGGTCGCTCGTGCACATCTTCGGCGTGGAGATGTGGGAGCGCTTCAGCTTCTACGGCATGCAGGGCATCCTGCTCATCTACCTGTACTTCTCGGTGGCCGATGGCGGCCTCGGCCTCCCGGAAGCGGTGGCGGGCGGGATCGTCGGCGCGTACGGCGGCTCGGTGTACCTGTCCACGATCCTCGGGGCCTGGCTCGCCGATCGACTGTTCGGCTCCGAGCGGGTGCTGTTCGTCAGCGCCATCGTCATCGTCTCGGGCCACCTCGCCCTCGCACTCCTGCCGGGGTTCGTCGGCGTCGGGGTCGGACTCGTGCTCGTGGCCCTGGGCTCGGGCGGCCTGAAGGCCAACGCCACGTCGGTCGTGGGGACGCTGTACCGTCCGGACGACGAACGACGCGACGCCGGGTTCTCGCTGTTCTACCTCGGCATCAACCTCGGCGCCTTCCTCGGTCCGATCCTCACCGGACTGCTCCAGTCGACCCTGGGCTTCCACTGGGGGTTCGGCCTCGCCGCCCTCGGCATGACGCTGGGTCTCGTGCAGTACTCGTTCGGCCGCCGCGGCCTGCCCGCCTCCGCGCGCGAGGTGCCGAACCCGCTCCCCCGCGCGCGCTACCCGCTCGTCGCCGGCATCGCGGTCGGTGCGGTCGTCGTGATCGCGGTGCTCGTGCTGACCGGAGTCATCCAGGCCGACAACCTCGCCACCATCGTGATCGCGGTCACCGTGGTCGCCGCGGTCGCCTACTTCGCGGTGATCCTCGGCAGCCGCCGCATCGATGCCACCGAGCGCTCGCGGGTCTGGGGGTTCCTGCCGCTGTTCCTCACGAGCGTCGCGTTCTGGTCGCTGTACCAGCAGCAGTTCACGGTGCTGACGATCTACTCCGACAAGCGACTCGACCGCGACCTGTTCGGGTGGGAGATGCCGGTGTCGTGGGTGCAGTCCATCAACCCGGTGTTCATCATCATCCTGTCCGGGGTGTTCGCGGCGATCTGGACCAAGCTGGGGAAGCGCCAGCCGTCGACCCCCGTCAAGTTCGGACTGGCCGCCATCATCATGGGCTCCGCGTTCCTGCTGTTCCTGCCGTTCTCCGGCGGCGGTGCGAACTCGACGCCGCTGCTCGCGATCGTCGGCATCCTCTTCGTGTTCACGGTCGCCGAGCTGCTGCTCTCGCCCGTGGGGCTGTCGGTGACGACGAAGCTCGCCCCGGCCGTGTTCCACACGCAGATGGTCGCGCTGTTCTTCCTGTCGATCGCCCTCGGCACCGCCATCTCGGGCGAGCTCGTGAAGTTCTACGATCCGGAGAACGAGGTGCCGTACTTCTCGATCCTCGGCGGCATCGCGATCCTCGTCGGCATCGGCCTACTGCTGAGCGTGAAGCCCGTGCTGCGGCTCATGCGGGGCGTGCGGTGACGGCCCCGGCGATCACGCGGTGAAGAGGTAGCCCCGGCCGGTCTCGAAGCCCGCGATGTGGAGGCCGCTGCCGAGCAGGCCCTCCATCTGCGCGCGCAGCCGCAGCCGCCACTCCTGCGCGGCCGCGGGGTCGGACTCCCGCATGCCCTCGATGTCGTCTGGGATCTCCAGCGTCTCCACGACGGCGTCCTTCGCCGGCGGCTTGGCGATGTCCGCGAGGGCCCACTCGACGTCGAGGCGGTCGCTCTCGTCGCCCGCGTCGCCGCCGCCGAAGATGCCGTACCGGTTCACCGAGTAGCCCGTGGCGCGCGCGCCGAGGACGGTGAGGAAGAAGTGCGCGTTGCGGGCGACCAGCGGGTCGAAGGTCCAGGTGATGCGCCCGACGTCGCGGGAGAACGCCCACTGCCGCTGGTGCTCCTTGAGCTCCCGGCCCCATCCGCGCCCCCGGTACTCGGGCAGCAGAGCCGTGATGTGCGAGTGCATGGCGCGGCGGGCCGGTTCGCCGAAGAAGGCGATCGAGGCGCCGACCATGCGCTCCTCGTCGCCTTCGCCGTCGAAGAAGCCGACGACGTAGTTGCCCGACTGCTGCAGGGCACGGAGGGTCCCGGCGTCCACCACGCGCTGCGGGCCCCGGATGGAGTCGAGCAGGCTCTGGGCGTCGAGGATCAGTTCAACGGTGTCGAGATCGCGGATGGTTCGCACGAGCCCAGTCTGCCCCTCCTCCGCCCGTTCGCGGAAACCGACCCGGCTCAGCGGTACGGGAACGCCTCACCCCCGCCCGCGGCGAGCGCCTCCGCGACGATGCGGAGGTGGTCCTCGGCCATCTCCGCCGGCAGCGGCGGCAGGATCCCGTCCCAGAACGCGAGCACCGCGCCGCGGCCCTGCATCATCCCGGCTGGACGGCCCAGCGCCCACATGTGCATGTGCGCGGAGCCGTCGTTCCAGCGCCCGAAGTGACAGCGGGCGACGCCGGGGATGCTCTTGACCGCCTCGGACACGCGCTGCATCAGCGGCCCGAGCGCGGCGAGCACGTCCTGCGGCGCGTTCTCCAGGAGCCAGTGTTCGCGCGGTGCGACGCCGCCGATGAAGGGCAGACCGCCGACGTCCCACCCGGCACGCACCTGCCAGAGGTCGTCGTGCCAGATGGTGTGCACGCTCGGACCGCAGTGACCGCACGCAGCCGGGTCGTGCTCGCCGGCGCGGGGCTTCTCCGGCACGAGCATCGGCTCCAGCGGTCGCATCGTGACGCTCTCGAACGCCCACGGCAGACCCTCCGCGACCGCCGAGGCGTCGAGCACCTCGCCGATCGGGAGCCGGCGGTGGTACGCGGAGTCGGCGGGGTGCTGCGCGGGCGCGATGTCGTCGGTCATCCGGCCATGCAACCACATCGGCCCCTCCCCTCCGGGATCGCCGATAGCCTGAGCCGGTGGGTGCGAACGACGACAGAGCCAGGAAACGCCTCTCCCGTACCCCTCCGCGGTGGGCGATCATCGCGGTGCTCGCGTTCGCGGGCCTGTGCTCCTCGTTCATGTTCACGCTCGTCGTGCCGCTGCAGGCCGAGCTTCCGCAGCTGCTGAACTCCTCCCGTGAGGACACCACCTGGGTGGTGACGATCACCCTGCTCGTGGCCGCCGTCGCGACCCCGATCTCCGGCCGTCTCGGCGACATGTACGGCAAGCGCCGCGTCGTCATCGGGCTCCTCGCGATCCTCATCGTGGGCTCGATCATCGCCGCGCTCTCCGGATCCATCGTCGGCGTCATCATCGGCCGTGCCCTCCAGGGGGCCGTGACCGGCGTCGTGCCCCTCGGAATCGCGATCATGCGCGACGTGCTGCCTCCCGAACGCCTCGGCACCGCGGTGGCCCTGATGAGCGCCACCATGGGCGTCGGCGGGGCGATCGGCATGCCCGTCGCCGCGCTGCTCGCCGAGAACGCCGACTGGCACATGCTGTTCTGGCTCGCCGCCGCCCTCGGAGTCCTCGGGCTGCTCCTGGTGCTCGCCGTGGTGCCGGAGGACGTGCTCCGCTCCCCCGGTCGGCTCGACGTGCTCGGGGCCATCGGACTCGCGATCGGCCTCACCGGTCTGCTGCTGTTCGTGTCGCGCGGCGCCGAGTGGGGCTGGACGGCGCCGCTCACGCTCGTCTGCGTGATCGGCGGCGTCGCGGTGCTGCTGCTGTGGGGCTGGTACCAGCTGCGCACGGACGATCCGCTGCTCGACCTGCGCGTCGCCGCCCGGCCCGCCGTCCTCTTCACCAACATCGCCGCCATCGGCATGGGCTTCGCCCTGTTCGCCTCGAACGTCACGTTCCCGCAGATGCTGGAGATGCCGGCGGTGGGCGGCGCCGGATTCGGGCTCGACATGGTGGCGGCCTCCCTCGTGATCATGCCGGCGGGTCTGGTCATGATGGTGATCTCGCCCCTGTCCGGGTGGCTTGAGCGCACCGTGGGGCCGCGGCCGCTCTTCACCGTCGGGGCCATCGCGATCGTCCTCGCCTACGTCTTCGTGCTGCTGTGGTCGACCGAGGTGTGGCACATCTTCGTCGCCAACATCTTCATCGGCGTCGGCATCGGGTTCACCTTCGCCGCGATGCCCATGATCATCATGCGCTCCGTGCCCGCGAACGAGACCGGGGCGTCGAACGGCCTCAACGCGCTGTTCCGCTCCGTGGGCACATCCACGGCCTCGGCCGTGATGGGCGGGGTACTCGCGGCGATGAGCGTGGACGTCGGCGGCGTGGCCGTGCCGACGAGGGCCGCGTTCGAGGTCTGCTTCTGGCTCGCGATCGCCGCCGGCATCCTGGCCGTGGTCCTGTCCCTGTTCATCCCGCGACGACGCGCCGAGGAGCCGCACCCCTCGCTGCGCTGACCCGTTCGGCGGTCGTGGATTCGCATCGAGGTCGCAGGGACTCCCGCAGAGCGTGCGACCTGCAGCGGATCTGCGACCTGCGGCGGAGGGTCAGCGGAAGATCGTGCGCGGATCCGGGTCGTCGGTACGCGGTGGCCGCAGCCGGGCGGGAAGCGGCCACGGCAGGGTGAACCGCGCGGTCGCGGGTCGGGTCATGTCCCCGAAGTCGTCGACCTTCACGACGATGCGCCCCGGCGTGCCCTCTTCGTCCGGCGTGACTTCGAGGATGCGCACCCGAAGCGGGCGGTCACCCTCTCCCTCGAGCATCCACGGATCGGCGAGCCAGGCGATGCCGTGCTCATCCAGCGCGGCCTCCGCGTCGAGCCACTCACCGGGGCCGAAGACCCTGCGCCCGAGGACATCGACGGCGATCCAGTCCTCGCCCTCCGGACGGATCCAGCCGAGCAGCTCGCCGTCGTCGCGGCGGTGCGGGGTCCAGGCATGAGGCATGCCCCGATGCTAGCCCGCGCGTCGCACGATCAGGCTCTCGCGCGACATCAGGCGAGCGCGCGACAGCGGGCTCTCGCGCGACATCAGGCAGTTGCGCCCCCGAAAGCCTGATGCGACGCGAATGTCTGCGTTCGCGCGCGGGATCCAGGGGACGTGGAAACAGGGGAACAAGCCAGGTCAGGCGAGCGCGAGAGGTCAGGCTCGTTGTCACTCTGGAAGCCTGATCTCGCGCGGATGCCTGTTCGCGCGAGGTCAGGGGGTCAGTGCGTGTACTCCATGAGTTCGACGCCGAGCACGCGGAAGGCGTCGTGCGCGCGGAGACGGTGGCTGATCGACAGGTCGTCGAAGCACACGATCATCGAGTAGGCGACCCCGGCGCGCGGCCCCGCGAGCACCCCCGCCTCGGCGCGCACTCCCCGGTCGCGCCCGGTCTTGTTCACGAACAGCAGGCCGTGCGCGTCGTGCTCGTGTGCGAAGGGGTCGAGCCCGGTCGAGGCGGCCACGAGGCTGAGATCCTGGTTGAGGCTGAGCCACTCCGAGACCTGGGCGCTGACGGCGGCATCCACGACCTGGGAGTTCACGAGCGCGGAGAACAGCCCGGCGAGCTCGCGTGCCGACCCCACCGCGACCTGCGGGGCGTCGTCCGGACCGCGGCGGTCGCGGAACCGGTCGAGCAGGGCGGTGCGTCGCAGACCCAAGCCCTCGATGCGCTCCCGCACCCGGTCGTGCCCCACCTTCTCCAGCAGGATGTTCACGGCGATCGGATCGCCGGCGGTCGCGGCCAGCACGGCGAGGTCTTCCAGCGGCAGCGCCGGGGCCCGCAGGTGCCGCCACAGCCCGGAGCTCTCCACGGCCTCGACGCTCGTGCGCTCCACGATCTCGAGAGGGTCGAGGGCACCGGACTCGAACGCCGCCGCCACCTCGATGAGCAGCGGGACCACACCGAGGCCGGCGACGGGCATGGTGACGTGGTCGTCTCCCGCCAGCACGTGCACATGGGAGTCGAGGTCGACCACGTGCACCGACACCTGCGCTCCGGAGTTCGCGAGGCCTTCGAGAGCCTTCAGCGTCGACGTGAACGACCGCCGGCCGACGGCCACGCGGCGGGGCAGCCGACGGGCTCCCGGCCGCTGCGAACGCCGACCGCGGGACGACTCAGGCGCACTCCCGGACGCTCCGGGAGCCGAGGGGTTCCGGAACGCGTCACCAGGGTCGGTCGCACCCACGCGTGGTCCTTCAGGAGGGGGAGGGATACTGCGCATCCGGGAAGGGTGCCCCGGCGGCAGGGATATCGTAACCCCACCGCCGGGGCACACCTCACAGAGTCCGGAGGTTCGTCACCAGATGGTCACCCGTGACGACTCCGGCAGCCACAGGGCGTCGTTCTCGGTGACCCCGAAGGCCTCGTAGAACGCGTCGATGTTGCGGACGATCTGGTTGCACCGGAACTCGTTCGGCGAATGCGGATCGATCGTCAGCAGACGCAGGGTCTCGGCCTCGCGGCTCTTCTGCTGCCAGACCTGCGCCCAGGACAGGAGCAGCCGCTGTACCCCGGTGTAGCCGTCGATGACCGGCCCTTCGACGCGCTCCGGCACCGACGGATCGGCCCGCAGCGACAGCTCGTACGCCTTCAGCGCGATCCCGAGGCCGCCCAGATCGCCGATGTTCTCACCGATGGTGAGGGCGCCGTTCACGTGATGCTCGGCGTCCAGCCCCTCCGGCACGAGGGCGTCGTACTGCGCGATGAGCGCCTTCGTGCGCTCCTCGAAGGCCGCGCGATCCGCGTCGGTCCACCAGTCCTGCAGGCGCCCCTCGCCGTCGTATCGGCTGCCCTGGTCGTCGAAGCCGTGGCCGATCTCGTGCCCGATGACGGCGCCGATCCCGCCGTAGTTCGCCGCCGCGTCCCGCCCGGCGTCGAAGAACGGGTACTGGAGGATGGCCGCGGGGAAGACGATCTCGTTCATCGAGGGGTTGTAGTACGCGTTCACCATCTGCGGCGGCATGTGCCACTCGGTGCGGTCGATCGGCTTCCCGACCTTGTCGATGTTGCGGTCGTGCTCGAAGATCGCCGCGCGGCGCACGTTGCCGAGGAGATCGGTCCGGTCGATCACGAGGGCCGAGTAGTCGCGCCACACCTCGGGGTGCCCGATCTTCGGGGTGAACGCGTCCAGCTTCGCCAGCGCCCGCTGCCGGGTCTCCGCGGCCATCCACTCCAGGGTCTCGATGCTCTGCCGATAGGCCTCGACGAGGTTCGCGACGAGCTCGTCCATGGCCGCCTTCGCCGTCGGCGGGTAGTGCCGCTCGACGTAGACCTTGCCGATCGCCTCGCCCAGGGCCCCTTCGGCGACGGAGACGCCGCGCTTCCAGCGCTCGCGGAGCGTCGGGACGCCGGTGAGCTGGGTGCCGTAGAACGAGAAGTTCTCCTGCACGAGCTCGTCGGTGAGGTAGGGCGCCGCCGCGTGCACGACCTTCGCGCGCAGCCAGGCCTTCCAGTCGTCCAGCCGCTCCGGCGTGAGCAGAGCGCCCAGCCCCTCGAAGAAGCTCGGCTGCGCGACGACGACCTCGTCGAACGCCTGCGGGTTCGTCGGCGTCACGGCTTCGCGCCACGGAGTGAGGTCGACGCCGGCGAGCTCCTGCAGCTCGTCCCACGTCTTGAGGTTGTAGGTCGCCACCGCGTCACGGCTGCGCACGTTGTCCCAGTGGTGTCCGGCGAGCTCGGTCTCCAGCGCGATGGAGCGCTCGGCCTGCGCCGCGGCATCGGTCACACCGGCGAGGGCGAGCAGGCGCTCCAGGTGCTCCCGGTACGCCGCGCGGGTCTCCGCGAAGGTGTCGAGACGGAAGTAGCTCTCGTCCGGCAGCGAGAGCCCGGCCTGCACGAGCACCGGGAGGTAGCGCTCCGGGTTCCCGGGGTCGCCGTCGACGTAGAGGCCGATCACCGCCGCCCGGCCCTCCCGGTCGTAGGTGCCGACGGTGCGCAGGAAGGCCGGGATGCCGTCGATCGCGTCGATCTCGGTGAACGTCTCGGCCAGCGGGGTCACGCCGGCCGCGGCGATGCGGTCGGTGTCCATGAAGCTCGCGAAGAGGTCGCCGATCTTGCGGGCGAGGGTGCCCTCCTCCGCGTCCTGCGACTCCTCGACGATCGCACGGACGTCCTTCTCGGCCTGCTCGGCCAGCAGATGGAAGGAGCCCCAGCGCGCCTTGTCTCCGGGGATCTCGGTGCGAGCGATCCAGGCGCCGTTCACGTGACGATACAGATCGTCCTGCGGGCGGATGTCGGGGCTGAGGTCGTCGAGCGCGAGGCCCGCGGGAAGCACGTCGGTCATGCGCTCCAGCCTATGGCCGGGGTCCCCCACGGTGTCCAGAAGAGGTCAGTCCCGGGGTCGGCGCCCGAAGCGTCGGCGCCGGGGTGACGTCTCTGGCACCGGTGTCCGCGCGGCCCGGCGTTCCGCCCACGCGACGACCTCGGCGTCGACGTCGCGCAGCGCGGTCACGACGGGAGGTCCACCCTGGAGCTGGCGCCGGGCCTCGCGCACACGCCGGTTGAAGTCCTCGAGCACCTCGCGCACGTCGGACTCGCGACCGAGGAGGTCGAGCTGCCCGTCGAGCTCGCGGTCCTCCGTGCGCAGGAGGATGGCGGGAGGGCCGAGCCCGGTCAGACCCTCGGTCTCGATCTTCCGGCGGATCCACCAGTCCGGGTCGTGGTGGTCGCCGAGCCCTTCGAGCGGCTTCCCGGCTCCCGGCAGATCGTCGAAGTCGCCGCGACGGATGGCGACCTGGATGGCGGATTCGACGAAGGCGGCTCTATCGACCGCCGCGGCCGCGGACGGGGTGCCGGTTTCGCTGTCGTCTTCAGCACTGCCGCCCTGCTGCTGCCGCGCTCGATAGCGCGCGGCCGCCTCCCGGGGATCCGTCATGGTGCGCCTCCGTCCGCTGGGAGCTCCTCCTTCACCCTACGTCCGGTCGAGGCCGGCGGTCTCGGGTGTCGACGACAGGTCATAGGCTCGGAGGATGGCCGCCCGCACCTCCCTGAACCGCGAGATCCTGCGCCTGGCGGTCCCCGCCCTCGGTGCGCTCATCGCGGAGCCGGCCTTCCTCATCGTCGACGCCGCCCTCGTCGGCCATCTCGGCACCGTCCCCCTCGCCGGGCTCGGCATCGCCGGAGCCGTGCTGCAGACGATCGTCGGCCTCATGGTGTTCCTCGCGTACTCCACGACTCCCGCGGTCGCGCGTCGGTTCGGGGCCGGGCGTCCGGGGGAGGCGGTCTCGGTCGGGATCAACGGCATGTGGCTCGCACTCGGCCTGGGTGCCGTGCTCGCCGTCGTCGGCGCCGTCTCGTCCCCCTGGCTCGTCTCCCTGTTCGGGGCGAGCGCCGAGGTGGCGGCACAGGCGAACGAATACCTCGTGATCTCGATGTGGGGTCTCCCCGCGATGCTCATCGTGTTCGCGGCCACCGGTCTCCTGCGCGGGATGCAGGACACCATGACCCCGCTGTGGATCGCGGGACTCGGCTTCGCGGCGAACGCCCTGCTGAACTGGCTCTTCATCTACGGCCTCGGCTGGGGCATCGCCGGCTCCGCGGCAGGCACGGTGACGGCGCAATGGGGCATGGTCGCGGCGTACGCGCTCGTGGTCCGGCGCCTGGCGACCCGGCACAGCGCCTCGTTGCGCGCCCAGCGCGACGGTCTGCGCCACACCGCGACGTCGGGCGGCTGGCTGTTCCTCCGCACCGTGAGCCTGCGCGTCGCCCTGCTCGCCACCGTGGCCGTGGCGACCGGGATCGGCACGGAGGAGCTCGCCGGGTGGCAGATCGTGTTCACCATCTTCTCGGCGGCGGCCTTCGCCCTCGACGCGCTCGCGATCGCCGCGCAGGCGCTGATCGGCAAGGAGCTGGGTGCCGGTGACGAGGAGCAGGTGCGCCGAGTGCTGGCGCGGACGGTCGCGTGGGGAGCGTGGTTCGGGGTCGTGGTCGGCGCCGCCATCGCCGCCCTCTCCGGGGTGCTCGGCATCGTCTTCACCGGCGATCAGGGCGTGGCAGACGTGGTGCAGCCGGCCCTGCTCGTGCTCGCGGTGGCGCAGCCGGTCGCGGGCGTGGTGTTCGTGCTCGACGGAGTGCTCATGGGAGCGAACGACGCCCGGTACCTGGCGATCGCGGGCGGACTGAACCTCGTGCCGTTCCTGCCCACCCTGGCGATCATCGCCGCGACGGGGGTCGACGGCACCGCCGGCCTCGTGTGGCTCGCCGTCGCGTTCTTCGGGGTGTACCTGCTCGCACGGCTGGCGACGCTGGGGTGGCGTGTGCGCTCCGGGCGATGGCTCGCCGCGCCGGCCTAACTCCTCCACAGTCGACGGAGAGAGCGACTTATCCCCCGTCGCTGGGCAGAGCGGAATACAGCACCCCGCCCCTCTCGCCCTCCGGTGCAGCATGGAGCGACACTGAAGGGATGCTGGGGATGAACGACGCACAGATATGGACGACGATCGGGGTTCTCGCCTCGGGCTTGTACGCCACGATCACGCTCATGGCGACGATGTTCGTGAGGATCATCAAGACGGAGATCGGCACGGTCCGCACGGAGATCGGCGGGATCAAGGGCGAGATCGTCGGGATCAAGGGCGAGATCGTGGGCGTGAAAGCCGAGATCGGGGATCTCCGGAAGGAGGTGCACGGCCTGAGCCGGCGCATGGACGGTCTCGACCGCGACGTCAGCGCGATCTCGCGACACCTGTTCGGGATCGATCCGGCCTGACGGAGCAGGTACGACCGCTCCTCGTGCTCACTCCGCGTGGCGACGACACCACTCGTACATGATGACGGCGGCGGCGGCACTCGCGTTGATCGAGCGGGTCGAGCCGTACTGCGTGATCTCGATGTGACCGGAGGCGGCAGCCAGTGCCTCCGGCGACAGCCCCGGCCCCTCCTGACCGAAGAGGAGCACGCACGAGCGCGGCAGGTCGGCGCGGTCCACCGGCACGGCCCCGTCGACGTTGTCGATCGCGATGACGGGCAGCCCCTCGGCGGCCGCCCAGGCGGCGAAGGTCGCGATGTCCTCGTGGTGCACGACGTGCTGGTAGCGGTCGGTCACCATGGCGCCGCGCTTGTTCCAGCGACGGCGGCCGATGATGTGCACCGTGTCGGCGAGGAACGCGTTGGCGCTGCGCACGATGGAACCGATGTTCATGTCGTGCTGCCAGTTCTCGATCGCGACGTGGAACGGATGACGCCGCGTATCGAGATCAGCGACGATCGCCTCCATGCGCCAGTAGCGATAGCGGTCGATGACGTTCCGCGTGTCGCCGTGCGCGAGGAGCTCGGGATCGTACTGCTCTCCCTCAGGCCAGGCCGACGGCCCTCCGGGCCAGGGGCCGACGCCGTATCCGGGCTGCGCCGAGGACCCCCCGGGGGCGGTCGGTTCCGTGCTCTCGGGGCGCTGCGCATCCATCCCGCCAGGCTATCGCCGCCTCCGCCTGGTCGCCGTCGGCGGAGGGGCCGACGCCCCGTCGCCGAAGGGGTCGCGGGCAATCATGACCAGTGATTTAGGCACACCGAAAAATACGCTACGGTTTCGGTGTGCCTAAAAATTCCGACGCCGTACTGATCCCCGCCCGCACCGCCTCGCCGCGCCTGCTGTGGCTGCTGGGACCGGCACTGGTGGCAGGTGTGGCCTACCTCGACCCGGGCAACGTCGCCAGCAACATGACCGCGGGGGCGCAGTACGGCTATCTGCTCGTGTGGGTGGTCGTCGCCGGCAATGTGATGGCCTGGCTGATCCAGTACCTGTCCGCGAAGCTCGGCGTCGTCACCGGGCAGAGCCTCCCGGAGGTGCTGGGCCAGCGGCTGCGCCGCCCCTGGACCCGCCGCGCCTACTGGCTGCAGGCGGAGCTGGTCGCGATGGCGACGGACCTCGCCGAGGTCATCGGCGGTGCCGTCGCGCTGAACCTGCTCTTCGGCGTACCGCTGCTGTGGGGCGGCCTCATCACCGGGGCCGTGTCCATGGTCCTGCTCGCCGTGCAGAATCGTCGCGGCGCTCGGCCGTTCGAGTTCGTGATCATCGGCCTCATGTTCGTGATCACGATCGGCTTCATGGCTGGCCTGTTCCTCGCGCCACCTGACCCGGCCGGGGTCGTGAGCGGCCTCGTGCCGCGCTTCGAGGACACGGGGTCCGTGCTGCTCGCCGCCTCGATCCTCGGCGCGACGATCATGCCGCACGCGATCTACGCGCACTCCTCCCTGGCCCGCGACCGGTTCGGTGCGACGAGTGCCGAGACGACCGAGGAGGCGGCCCGGATCGAGACCTCGCGGATCCGCCGCCTGCTCACGGCGACGCGCTGGGATGTGACGATCGCTATGGTCATCGCGGGCTCCGTGAACCTCGGCATCCTCCTGCTCGCGGCGGCGAACCTCGCGGGCGTCGCGGGGACCGACTCGCTGGAGGGCGCACACGCCGCCCTCGCCGCGGGTCTCGGCCCGGTCGTGGCGACCTTCTTCGCCGTGGGACTGCTCGCCTCGGGTCTCGCCTCGACCTCCGTCGGCGCGTACGCGGGCGCCGAGATCATGCACGGCCTCCTGCACGTGCGCATCCCCCTGCTGGCCCGCCGCCTCGTGACGCTCATCCCCGCGCTGGTGATCCTCGGCATCGGGGTGGACCCCACGCTCGCCCTCGTCCTCAGCCAGGTCGTGCTGTCTTTCGGCATCCCGTTCGCGCTGATCCCGCTCGTCGCCCTCACGGCGCAGCGCCGCACGCTCGGCGCCTGGGTCAACCGGGCGTGGACGACAGCCGCCGGCATCGTGGCCTCGGTGCTCCTCATCGCCCTGAACGGCGCCCTGCTCTGGCTGGTGCTGACGGGGGCATGACGCCGGATAGGCTCGACATCATGCCTGCCGCCTCCGCCCGTCGCACCGTCCGCCTCCTCACCTGGAGCGGCTTCGCGACCGGGGTCATCGGCGGTCTGCTCATCGCGTTCCCGAAGGTCATCGGCCCCGCCAGCCCGTGGGTGCAGCTCGCGCTCGGCGTCGCGACCCTGATCTTCGCCTTCCGTGCCCGCAAGGTGGGCATCGCCGAGGTGGAGGGCTTCGACGGGCGCCTCTCGCTCGCCGCCGCCCTCCTGGGGTTCCTCGTGCTCTTCTTCGCCGGGCAGGCGGCCGTGATCCTGCTCGGCTCCGCGGGCGCCTGATTCAGGCCGCGACGAAGCCCGTCACGAGGTAGAGCACGAGCGAGATCCCGGCGGCGATCCCCGCGTAGGGGAGGATGGCCAGCATGAGGTTGATCGGCTTGATGCCGATGGACCGCGACGCGAGGATGATGCCGTCCCCATAGAGGCAGGTCGTGCTGCCCAGCGCCGCCCCGGAGAACACCGCCGCGCCCGCCAGGATCGGGTCCGCGCCGAGGGCCAGCGCGAGCGGCAGCACCACCGGGGTGATGACCGCCGCCAGGTCCCAGAACGAGCCGGTCGCGTAGGCGTACACGCCGCAGACGGCGAACACGATGGCGGGCAGCAGCGCCGGGGTGAGCACCGGCTCCGTGACCTGGATGACGAACTCGGCGAGCTGCAGAGTGATGTTCATCTCCTGCACCATGAACGCCAGCACGGTGAGCACCATCACGAAGAGCATGCTCTCGATGCCCTCCAGCGCCGCGTCCAGCACGCCCCGCACGGAGAGGCGGCGCTGCACGAGGACGAGCACGATCGTGACCGCGAGCGCGGCCGCGGTGCCGGCGACGACGTTGGCGTCGGTCGCGATGGTGACACCCACGAGGACCGCCATCGCGAGGAGGAACGACCACGGCTGGGGGCGGCGCCCCTCCTCCGTCGAGGTCTCCAGCGCCACGGCGACCCGCTGCGCCGTCGAACCGTCGGGGTCGTCCGCGCGCAGCTCGGAGAGCAGGGCCGCTCCCTCCGCGCGGCGTTCCGCATCGGTCGTGCCGAGGGGGAAGACGTCGCCGTCGCGCTCCGCCCGCAGGGCGTCCTTCTTCAGCGGACCGAAGCGCGGCAGCCAGCCGATGCTCATCAGCAGGGCGACCGCGATCGCCGTCCACCCGAAGAAGATGAACGGGATCGACTGCAGGTAGGCGCCGAAGCCGCTGCCTCCGACGGTCACGCCCTGGGCCTCGAAGAGTCCGGAGAAGAACAGCGCCCAGGTCGAGACCGGGACGAGCACCGCGATCGGCGCGGCGGTCATCTTCATGATCGCGCCGAGCTGCGTACGAGGGACGCGGTACCGGTCGGTCACCTGCTTCATCGAGGTGCCGGTGGTGAGCACGTTGAGGTAGTCGTCCACGAACAGGACCACCGAGAGCAGGAACGTCAGCAGCGTCGACTTCCGCCGCGAGGTCACGAACCGTTCCACCCAGCGGGCGAAGTCGGTGACGATGCCCGACTTCTCGAACAGCATCATGAGGATGCCGAACAGCGCCACGATGAGCAGCAGCCATTGGGCGGTCTCGTTGGACAGCGCTGTTCCCGTGTATTCGACCCAGACGTCGAAGCCGCCCCAGCCGCCCAGGATCAGGGCGCCGGCGACGGTGCCGCAGAGCAGGGCGAAGAGGGTGCGCCGGGTGGCGACGGCGATCACGAGGATCACCGCGATGGGCAGGAGCGCGAGGGCGCCGAATTCGGGCATGGGGTTCACCTCGGTGTGAAGAAGGAAGGGGGTATGAGGGGTCGAGCGGGGGTCAGGGCTCGACGCCGCCGACGACCGTCCGCTGTACGGGCAGGTCGGGGAGGTCGTCCGGGGCGACGTGCAGCGGGTTCTCCGCCCACACGGCGTAGTCGGCGCGGAACCCGGGGGCGATCCGGCCGAGGTCGGTGTCGCCCTGGGCACGCGCGGCACCCACGGTGTAGCCGTGCAGCGCCTGGTAGGGGGTGAGCACCTGGTGGGGCTCGAAGACGGGGGCGTCGCGGTCGCCGGGACGACGGCGCAGCTGGGCCCAGGCGAGGCCGATGCGGGCGTCGTTCTGGGCGATGGGCCAGTCCGATCCCAGGGCGACCGGGGCTCCGGCCTCCCAGTAGTCGCGCACGCGCCAGGCACGGGCGGCACGGGCTGGTCCGAGACGCCGCGACCAGTCGTCCGAGCCGTCGGCCTTGCGCCACTGCAGGTGGAGCGGCTGCATCGAGGCGGTGATCCCCGCGGCCGCGAGGCGCGCGACGTCACGATCGGTCGTGGTCTCCAGGTGCTCGATCCGGTGGGGTGCGCCACCGGCACTGCGGACCCCGGCGGCGAGGTACGCATCGATGACCTCCCCCACCGCTCGGTCGCCGATGGCGTGCGTCGCGACCTGGAAGCCGGCCTCGGCATAGCGGCGCACGGTGCGGGCGTAGGCGGCGGCGTCCTTCCAGAACGGCGCGGTCCCCTCCCCCGCCGTGTCGGGCTCGTACAGCCAGGCGGTTCCCGTCTCCACCACGCCGTCGGCATAGAGCTTGATGACCCCGCCCCGCCAGCGCTCTCCTCGGCGGTCGCGCATCCGGAGGTTCTCGGCCGTGCGGGCGGTGTCGAACCCGGGCTCGTGGTCGATGGCGGAGACGATGCGGATCGGTAGACCCGGCCCCTGCTCCATGGCGTCCAGCAGGTCCAGGGTCGCGAAGCCGCCGTCCATGATCGTGCCGCCGGTGAGGCCGGAGGACCGGAGCCCCTGCAGCAGTTCGTGGCCGGCGGCGAGCGTCTGCGCACGGTCCAGGGCGGGGGCGGCGAGGCGCACGGGCTCGTAGGCGCCGAGTTCGCGCAGCTCGCCGGTCGGGATCCCCTCGGCGTCGACCACGACGAGGGAGGAGTCGTCCGTCTCGCGCGGCCCGGTGATGCCGCCGCGCCGCAGCCCCTCGCGGCTGGCCAGCGCGGTGTGCCCGTCGAACACGATGAGGAGCGCAGGGAGGCCGCGCACCGCGTCCTCGATGGCGTCGGCGGTCATGGGGATCTCGTGGAACACGTCGTAGTCGAGATTCCACCCGCGCACCCACGGCTCGGCGTCCTCGGCGAGCGCCCGGTCGGCCTCGGCGCGGAGGGCGGCGCGCAACGCCGCGGCGGTGGTGATGCCCCCGAGGTCGATCCCCACAGTGAGCTCGAGGCCCTGCAGCGGGTGCAGGTGCGCGTCGATGAGCCCGGGGGTGACGGCGGCGCCGCCGAGGTCATGCACGACGGTGCCGGTCCCGCGCAGCTCGCGGACGAGGTCGTCGTCGCCGACCGCCAGGAAGCGCCCGTCGCGGATGGCGAAGGCCGTGGCCTCCGGGCGGCGGGGGTCCATCGTCACAACGCGCGCGCCGGTGACGATAGTGTCGGCGTCGAAACCCGTCATGACGTTCTTCCTCGAGCGAATTGAAAGAGTTTCAATAAAGTAGCAGACACGGAACCCGAATCGAGCCCCGATGACGAAGACTCCCCGCAGCGTGGGCCGCCCCTCCGGCCGGGTGCTCACCGAGGAGCGGATCCTCGATGCCGCCTTCCGACTCAGCGCCGAACGCACCCCGCAGCGCTTCACCATGACCGCGCTCGCGGAATCCCTCGGGGTGCGCACCTCGGCGCTCTATCACCACTTCGAGAACCGCGACGCCGTGATCCGGGCCATGCGCGGCCGCGTGAGCCGCTCCCTCGCCACCCCGGTGCCCCGCGAACGGCCGCTGGAGGACGCCCTGCTCGCCTGGGCGCACAGCTATCGCGACGCGGCCGTCGCCGCCCCGCAGGCCATGGTCATGCTCGCGAGCTCCCCCATCGATGCCGACGAGGGCTCGTTCGCGGACTACGAGCAGATCGCGGTGCTGCTCTCCGACGACGGCTGGCCCCGCGAGACGATCGTCGATGCCATCGTCGCGCTGGAGTCGTTCATCATCGGCTCCGCGCTGGACGCGCTCGCTCCGGCGGACAACATGGCACCGAAGGAGCTCGCCCCCGCCTACCCCACCTTCGCCGCGGCGGAGAGTGCGAGGGCCGAGCTCAGCGACGACCCCGCCCGACGGACGTTCGAGATCGGCGTGCGCGCCCTCATCCGCGGCCTCACGGCCTGGGCGCGCGGGGGCGGAGACTGGTCCGCGCCGTAGAGTGGTGGGGTGGCATCCCCGGCAGCTGACGACTATCTGAAGACCGTCTACGCGCACACCGAGTGGCAGGATGCGCCGATCACCCCCTCGGTCCTGGCGGCCAAGCTCGGCATCGCCCCGTCGTCGGTCACGGAGATGGTGAAGAAGCTCGCCGCGGCGGGACTCGTGTCGCACGTGCCCTACGGAGCGGTCCGGCTGACGGACGCGGGGACCACCCGGGCCCTCGCGATGGTCCGCCGCCACCGCCTCATCGAGACCTGGCTCGTGCAGGAGTTCGGGTACGGATGGGATGAGGTGCACGACGAGGCCGAGGTGCTGGAGCACACCATCAGCGACCGGCTGCTCGAGGGCATCGACGAGCGCCTGGGGCGGCCGCGCTTCGACCCGCACGGAGACGCCATCCCGGATGCCGAGGGCCGCATCGAACGCGAGCCCTTCGTGCTGCTCGCCGATGCCCCGGACGGACACACCGGCCGCGTCCTCCGCGTCGACGACCGCGACCCGGAGCTGCTGCGGACCCTCGACGCCCACGGGGTCGTCGTGGGGACGACCGTGACGGTGACCCCGTCCGGCATCACCCTCGACGGCACCGAGCCGCCGCTGCCCCCCGCCGCCCGCGCCGTGGTGTGGTTGTCGGCCTGACCCCCGGCTTCGAATCGCGCACTTTGCGGCACATCGGCCGGGGATGGGGCCAATCCGGCGATTCGAAAGGAAAGGTGAGGCCTCTAGGCTGAGCACATGGCACACCGTGACGACATCGAATGCTGGCTCACCGACATGGACGGCGTGCTCGTCCATGAGAACGACGCCATCCCCGGGGCCTCCGAACTCCTCGCCGGATGGGAGCGCAACGAGATCCCGTACCTCGTGCTCACGAACAATTCGATCTTCACCGCCCGCGACCTCTCGGCCCGCCTCCGTGCGAGCGGCCTGATCGTGCCGGAGGAGCGCATCTGGACCTCCGCGCTCGCGACCGCCGACTTCCTCGCGCAGCAGCTCCCCGGCGGCTCCGCCTTCGTCATCGGCGAGGCCGGCATCCTCACCGCTCTGCACGAGGCCGGCTTCATCATGACCGAGACGAACCCCGACTTCGTCGTCGTCGGCGAGACCCGCAACTACTCGTTCGAGGCCATCACGAAGGCCATCCGCCACATCATCAACGGCTCGCGCTTCATCGTGACGAACCCGGACGCCACCGGCCCGAGCGCCGACGGGGTCCTGCCGGCCACGGGAGCGATCGCCGCCCTCATCACCAAGGCCACCGGCAAGGAGCCCTACGTCGTCGGCAAGCCCAATCCGATGATGTTCCGTTCGGCCCTGAACAAGATCGGCGCGCACTCGAAGAAGACGGGGATGATCGGCGACCGGATGGACACGGACATCGTCGCCGGCATCGAGGCGGGGCTGCACACGGTGCTCGTGCTCACCGGCATCAGCGACCAGCGGATCATCGAGCAGTACCCCTTCCGCCCGGACGAGATCGTCGACTCGGTCGCCGACCTGCTGCCGACCATCACCGACTCGATCCCCACTCTCGACGAGGACTGACGTGGGCGCCCTCGACGACGGCGAGCGGGTCACGGCGGCGGATGCCGCGGAATGGCGCGCCTGGCTCGAGGCGAACCACGAACGCACGGCCGGGGTGTGGCTGCTGAGCGTGCGCGGGCGATCCGCCACCGGCGTCGGCTACGAGGACGCCGTCCGGCAGGCGCTGTGCTTCGGGTGGATCGACGGCCCGGTGCGCACGTTCGACGACGAGACCGGTGGCCAGTGGTTCTCCCCTCGACGCCCGGGGAGCGGCTGGGCGGCGACGAACAAAGCCCGCATCGCGGAGCTGGAGGCCGCGGGGCTCCTCGCTCCGGCCGGCATCCGCGCGCTGGAGACCGCGAAGGCGAACGGCTCCTGGACCGTGCTCGACGGTCCCGAGGCCGGCATCGAGCCGCCGGAGCTCACCGCCGCCCTCGACGCGGTGCCCGCGGCGAGGGGGAACTGGGATGCGTTCCCGAAGTCGGTGAAGAAGTTCGGCCTCACACACATCGCGATGGCCAAGCGGCCGGAGACGAAGGCCGCGCGCATCGCGAAGATCGTGGCGGATGCCGCGGAGGGGAAGCGCCCATGAGCCAGAGCGACCTGCTGTTCCTCGTCCTGTTCCTCATCATGCTCACGTCGCTGGTCGTGTTCGTGGTGCAGTTCGTGCGCTCCCGCCGCCGCGGCGGCGAGGATGACGGCCGCGCCGGCTGGTGGGAAGGCCCCTGGGACGACGACGACCGCCGACGCTGAGCCGACGGCCGTCGCCCGGTCTCAGGAGGCGAGCGACGCTCCGGCCGCCTCTGTCAGCGTGAGCGAGTCGATCGCCGCGACCGGCTCGGGCATCTGCAGCGGACCGGCACCCGGGGTGATCGTGCCGAGGATGCGCGGCTCGCGCGCCCCGGTCCCACCGGGGACGATCGCGGGGACGCCGTGCAGGGTCGACCAGCCGATGAGGGCGAGGAGGATGGCCTCCTTGCTGTCGGCGGGGGCGCCGAGCTCGTCGGCCAGCGCGACCTCGGTCTGCGGCAGCGCCGCCCGGAGCCCGTCCAGGAGCAGCGGGTTGCGGCAGCCGCCGCCGGACACCGCGAGGAAGCCGATCCCGGCGGCCTCGACGTCGCGGGCGACCGTGCGGACCGTGAGCTCGGTGAGCGTGCGCACGACGTCGGCGACCGCGATCTCGCGTCCCTGCGCTGCGAGGTGCTCGTGCACGTAGGCGAGGTGGAAGTGCTCCTTGCCCGTACTCTTCGGCGGGGTGAGGGCGTAGTAGGGGTCCGCGAGCATGGCGTCCAGCAGCGCCTCGTCGACCCGTCCGGTGCGGGCGATCGCCGCGTCGTCGTCGTAGCCGAGCGGGTTGAGGTCGTGCGCGACGATGACCGCGTCGACAAGCGCGTTCGCGGGGCCGATGTCGTAGGCGACGAGGCCGTCCGGGCGGACGACGGTCATGTTCGAGATGCCGCCGAGGTTCAGCGCCGCCGAGACGCCGGCGCGACCGCGGAGCAGCAGCTCATCGAGGAACGACACGAGCGGAGCACCGTGACCACCCGCGGTGATGTCGCGGATGCGGATGTCGGAGACGACGGGCACGCCGGTCTTCTCGGCGATCCAGGCGGGCTGCCCGATCTGGAGGGTGCCGAGCGCGTGGGAGCCGTCGACCCAGTGGTAGACGGTCTGACCGTGCGAGCACACCGCATCGACGCCGCCGACCTCGGCCGCGATATCAGCCGCGACGTCGGCGAACGCCTGCCCGATGAGGGTGTCGAGCTCGGCCACCTCGGCCAGGGTGGTCTGTGCCGGAGGGAGCGCGGCGATGAGGCGTGCCCGCAGCTCGGGATCGTAGGGGACGCTCGTGGATGCGAGCACCGTGCCCCGGAGGTCGACGCCGTGCGCCGTGAACCCCCCATTGGTGGCGAAGTCGACGACGGCGGCGTCGATCCCGTCGTGCGAGGTGCCGGAGATCAGTCCCAGGACGCGCATCGATTTCCTTCCGACAAGAGGTAGGTATCAAAACTACATCAGGTGGCATATGGGTGTAACAGCGTTTCATCCGCCTGGTTGGACGGCCTGGGGTGCCCTCTCCTCCACACTGCCGCGTGATCGGTAATCGCTTCACAGATCCCGGAATTCCGAGCGACGCGCGCACGGCGACCACGTATCGTCGAAGCCGCACCCGCACCGAGGAAGGGAGCACCGTGTCCGCGAACACCCTCACGGTCGTCGTCAGCGCGATCGGCGTCGTGCTCACCCTCGGCGCGAGCCTGTTCGCGGCAGGGGCGGGGATGATCCGTCGCATCGACGAGCGTCTCGGCACCGTCGACCATCGGCTCTCCACACGCATCAACTCCGTCGAAGGAAGGCTCGGCGCCCGCATCGACTCCGTGGAAGAGAAGCTCACCGCACGCATCGACTCCGTCGAAGAGAAGCTCACCGCACGCATCGACACCGTGGAAGAGAAGCTCGGCGCCCGCATCGACACCGCCGAAGAGAAGCTCGGCGCCCGCATCGACACCGCCGAAGAGAAGCTCGGCGCCCGCATCGATGCGGTGGCGGCGGACGTCACGGAGCTGAAGATCGCCGTCGCCCGGCTCGAAGGGCCCCCGCGACGCCTGCTCGTGTCGGGGAGCTGAGCCTCGCGTCAGCGCAGGACGAGGGCGGCGGCGCCGATCAACGGCCCCTCGTCGCCCAGGCCCGAGCGGACGACGCGGGTGCGACGCGAGTACTCGTGCACGGCGCTGGCGGTGAGCGCCTGCTGGACGAGCTCGATGTAGTCCGACGACACCCGCGAGAAGCCGCCGCCGATGGCGACGACGTCGAGGTCGACGAGGGTGGCGGCATCGGCCAGCGCCTCCCCCACGGCGCGGGCCGAACGCTCGATCGCCGCGCGGGCGACGGCGACACCGGCCGCGGCGTCCCGGGCCAGGTCCTCCCCGGTCGCGCCGGACCAGCCCTGCTCCCGCGCCCAGGCGGCACTGGCAGGTCCGGAGGCGATCTCCTCGAGAGTGAGCCCGCCCTCGCGGCGGACCTGCCCCAGGTGCCCGGCGTTGCCGCTGGCCCCGGGCACATACGCACCGCCCACGACGAAACCGCCGCCGACGCCGGTGGACACGACGATCGACAACGAGGCTCCCGCCTGCTGCGTCGCCCCCAGCCACGACTCCGCGAGCGCGAGCGCGCCGCCGTCGTGACCCAGGACCGCCGGGACGTCCCGTCCGAGTGCGGTCGAGGCCGCACGGGCGACCGCGTCGACGAGGCCGAACCCCCGCGCGAGGGGCATGTTCACCGGCAGGATCTCACCGCGGGTCCGATCCACGGGACCCGCGCTGCCGATCCCGGCGCCGACGAGCTCCGCGTCGGCGGGAAGGGCCGCGAGCGCATGCCGCACGATCGCGTCGACCGCCGCCGTCAACGACGCGGACGTCGCCTCACGGCCGGTGGGCTGCCGGCTGCGGCTGCCGGAGACGAGCGCGCCGTCGTCGGCGACGAGGGCGGCCTCCATCTTCGTGCCGCCCACGTCGACGGCCAGCGCGTAGCGGGTCACTGCGGGTCGAGTCCGAGGTCGTCGAGGTCGAAGGCCGCGCGCCACTCCAGGCCTTCGGCCTCGATGGCGGCCTGGGCGCCGGTCTTGCGGTCGACGATCACCGCGACCGCGACGACCTCCGCACCTTCCTTGCGCAACGCTTCGACCGCCTTGAGCGCGGACTGCCCGGTGGTCGAGGTGTCCTCCAGCACGACCACGCGCTTGCCCTTCACGTCGGCGCCCTCGATCTGGCGACCGCGGCCGTGGTCCTTCGGCTCCTTGCGCACGACGAACGCGTCGAGCGGACGGTCGGTGCCGACCGAGGCATGCAGGACGGCGTTCGCGATCGGGTCGGCGCCGAGCGTCAGACCGCCGACGGCGACGACGTCGAGATCGGCGATCAAGTCGAGCATGATGCGGCCGATCGCCGGAGCGGCGCGGTGGTCGAGGGTGAGCTTGCGCATGTCGACGTAGTACGTCGCCTTCTTGCCGCTGGACAGGGTGAAATCGCCGTGGAACACCGCCTCGTCCGTGATGAGGGCGAGGAGGGTCTGGCGGTCTGCGTCGAGTGCGGTCACGGCATCCAGTGTAGGAGGCACACCCTAGGCTGGACGCATGCGCTTGGCCACCTGGAACGTCAACTCCATCCGCACCCGCGTCACCCGCACCGTCGAGTTCGCCGTCCGTGAAGACATCGACGTGCTCGCGATGCAGGAGGTGAAGTGCAAGCCGGAGCAGTTCCCGTATGCACCGTTCGAGGAGGCCGGCTACCACGTCGAGGTGCACGGCCTCAATCAGTGGAACGGCGTCGCGATCGCGAGCCGGCTGCCCATCACCGATGTCCGCACCGCCTTCGACGGCATGCCAGGGTTCGCGAAGGGCCACGAGGGCCCCGATGCCCCGCAGGAGGCGCGCGCTCTGGGCGTCATGGTCGACGGCGTGCGCGTCTGGAGCCTGTACGTGCCCAACGGCCGCTCGCTCGATGACCCGCACTATGTCTACAAGCTGCATTGGCTCGAGCAGCTCAAGCGGTCCACCGCGGCCGAGCTGTCGGCGAACCCCGACCTCCCGCTCGCCCTCGTCGGCGACTTCAACATCATCCCGTTCGACCATGACAACGGCGATCCCGACATCGTGGTCGGCCGCTCCACCCACGTCTCCCCCGCCGAGCGCGACGCGTTCTTCGCGCTGACCGACGCGGGCGTGACCGACGTCGTGCGCCCGCTGCTCCCCGAGGGCTACACCTACTGGGACTACCAGCGGCTGAAGTTCCCGCGCAACGAGGGCATCCGCATCGACTTCATCCTCGGCTCGAAGACGTTCGCCGATGCCGTCACCGGCGCGTCGATCCACCGCAACGAGCGCAAGGGCGAGCAGCCCAGCGACCACGTGCCCGTGGTGGTCGACGTGGACTTCGGCGGCGACGACGCCGACGACGACCTGCCGATGATCTTCTCCTGACCCTTCGACAGGCTCACGGCCCTTCGACAGGCTCAGGGACCCATCGCATGGCAGGCTCAGGGACCTACCCCGTGCGGCTGATCGCGACCGACCTCGACGGCACGCTGCTCGACAGCTCGTCCGCGGTGTCGCCGCGCACCCGTGTGGCGCTCGACGCCGCACGGGACGCGGGCGTCGCGGTGGTGCCCGTCACCGCCCGCCAGCCCATCGGCCTTCGTGTGATCGCCGCCGACGCCGGGTTCGACGGGTGGGCGCTGTGCGGCAACGGCGCGTACGCGACGCATCTCACCGAGGGCCGCATGCTGTTCGCCGAGGAGCTGCCGCCCGCGACGCTGCGCACTCTCGCCGACGCGCTGCGCGCCAGCGTCCCCGGCCTGCTCTTCGCGAGCGTGCGGGAGGGCGGCGAGACGTTCGTCGCACAGCACGGCTATGCGGCGATCGCGCAGCTGTCCGACCACAAACGCGACCCCGCGACGATGGGCGGCGTGCCGCTGGACGAGGTGCTCGCGGCGCCGACGCTCAAGCTCGTGATCCGGCACCCCGAGCTCGCGCCCGCCGCACTCTTCGAGACCCTGCGGTCCCTCGGGCTCACCGGCTTCGAGGCCACGCTGTCCGGTGCCCCGTTCGTCGAGGTCATGGCGCAGGGCGTCACGAAGGCCACGGGACTCGCGCGCCTCTGCACGCACCTCGGCATCGATCGCTCCGGCGTCGTGGCGTTCGGAGACGCCCTCAACGACGTCGAGATGCTCCGCTGGGCCGGTCACGGCGTGGCCATGGCGCACGCGGAACCCGTCGTGCAGGAAGCCGCCGACGAGACCACGGCGACCAACGACGAAGACGGTGTGGCCCGCGTGATCGAGCGCCTGCTCGGCCCCTGAACCGGGCCACCGCGGTCAGTCCGCCCCGTTCGGACGCGCCTCGGCACTCGGCGGTCGCAGCCCGAGGAGAGCCAGGGCGCCCGCCCCCGCCGTGAGCGCCGCGATGACGCCGATCCCGACCGCCGGCACCGTCGCCGTCGCCACGGCTCCGGCGACGAGCGGACCGCCCGCGTCGCCCAGCTCCCTGCCCAGTTCCGCACTACCCATCGTGCGTCCCATGCGTTCGGCGGGCGTCGATGCCGCGAGGTGCGAGAACGCCACCGGGGTGGCCAGCCCCACCCCCGCGCCGACCAGCACACCCGTGAGGCACAACACGACAGGCGTCACCCACAGCGCCGAGAGAGCGATGCCGACGCCGACGAGAAGCAGCCCGCCGACCGCCCCGAGGCGGACCGAGAGCCGGCCACGGTCGTGCGCCACCCCGACCAGTGGCTGCACGATGCTCGACACGACCGCCAGTACCGTGACGATCGCCATGCTGCCCACGGTGCCGAGTCCGGCCTCCCGGCCGAGCAGGGGGAGGAAGCCGACGGCCACGGCGAGCGCGCCGGTCGTCGCCGCCAGCACCAGCGTCGGGACGAGGAATCCCGGGGCGAGGATCTCCCGGCCGAGGTCGACGAGGGTCACCCGTTTCCGGGGCAGCACGGGCACGACCGGGACGGCGACCAGCACCCATCCGGCCGCGGCCAGCCCGAGCACGGCCAGGGCCCAGAACAGCGCCGGGATCCCGCCCGCCACCACGAGGAGCGCACCGAGCAGGGGGCCGAGCGCATATCCGAGACTCTTCCAGGAGCCGTAGCGGCCGAAGTACCGGCCACGCGACGCCTCGTCCGTCAACCGCGCCACCGCGGCGGAGGAGGCCGGCGAGAACGCCGAGGCCGCCGCCCCCTGGCCGAAGCGTGCGATCACGAGGCCGATCATTCCCGGGGCCACCGCTCCGACCACCGAGAACGCGGCGAAGGCCAGCAGCCCGCCGAGGATCACGGGACGCACCCCGACCCGGTCGCTGAGCGCCCCGAAGAGCGGCTTGAGCAGCACCTCCGCAAGGTCGTACAGCGCGAGCGTGAAGCCGAACGCCAGCAGCGTCCAGCCGATGTCCTCGGTCTCGGCGCCCAGGGCGGCTGCGATGCCGTGCGCGCCGAACGCGGTGGTGAATCCGGCGAGGTAGAGCGGTGCCAGGCGCGGGCGCGTCGAGGAGGTCACACCTGATCCTGGCAGACCTGCGACGGACCTTTCAGCCCTGCTGCCGACGGCGTCGGAGGAGCATGGCTCCTGCGAGGAGGAGCCCCGCGGCCATGGTCACGGCGAACGACGGGAGCTCTCCCCCGGTGGCTGCGAGGTCGTCCTGACCCTGCGGTGGCGTCGACGCTCCACCCGAGGCTCCTGCCACGACGTTCAGGGCCGCGCTCGCCACCACATCCCCTTGCGCATTCAGCGCGACCACGGTGTGACTTCCCGCCGGGAACCCCGCGGGAATGCGGAAGTCTTCCGAGAACGCGCCGTCGATCCCCGCTACGAGCTCTCCGAGTTCGGTCGGCTCCGAGCGGAGTTCGATCACGACGGCCTCTCCGGGCGCGAAACCGGACCCCGAGATCTTCAGTACTTCCCCGGCGAGGATCGACTCCTGTGACAGGGCCAGCGCGGGGGGCGATTGCGGTGCCGTGCACTCCGAGGACAACATCACATCCCGTGCCGACAGGACCGCGCCGGACTCCAGACGGAAGGTGCCCGCCCCGAGGAGCGACTCCGCACCGCCGAAGTACGCGGTGCAGTAGCCTGCCATCTCCACCCGCAGCGTGTAGACCCCCGCGGGCAGCGAGCCACCCGGAGTCTCGGGGGTGGATCCCGCACCCAAGACGAAGGATCCTTCCGTGTCGAGGGCCGCAACCTCCTGCCATCCGGACGCCGTCCACAGCAGGGCCGTGACCGTCGCCCCGGAGACCGCAGCGCCGTCCGCGGTCGAGACGTTCCCGCCGATCGCGCCGCCCGTCGCGAGGTCGAAGTCCACTCCCGCGCGATCGCCGCCCGCGGCGAGCACGACAGGGGTCGCCTCGGCCCGGGTCGCGACGCCGTCGAAGAACTGCGGGGCGAAAATCATGTCGTACACGTTCGCCGTGGCCCGCACGATGTAGGTCCCGGCGGGGACGGCCAGGCGGTACGAGCCGTCGGGCTGCGTGTAGGCCATGCCGACAAGGGTGTCCCCGCTGTACGCCTCCACGATCGCGTCGCCGGACAGCGCGCCGGACGTGCGCACCACGCCGGTGATCATCCCGCTCGAGTCGAGGGTCGCGTCGATGTCCGAGACGATCTGCCCCTGGGCGACGGCGATGGTCGTCGCATCTTCCTCTCGCCGCGCGTTCTTCCAGTACTCGCGGATACCCCGTCCGCCGTCTGGGACGAACGCAACGACGTACCGCCCTGGCGGGACGGTGAGGGAGTAGGACCCGTCCGGCGCGACGTCCGCCTGCAGCGTGAGCCCCGTCGTGGCGTCGCTGGCGGTCACCCATCCGGGAACGGGCGAGTCGTCGGCCGCCAACGTCATCGTGCCCTGGATGACACCGAGCTCGGCGAGGTAGGCATCCACTCGCTCGGTGCTCTGCCCCGCGGTGACATGGACCGCTTTCGCCCTGCTCTCGTCGTAGGCATCCTCCCAGAACTCGGCGGAGAGCGTCGGGTCCGCCGGTTCGAAGCGGACGCGGTAGTCACCCGCGGGGAGAGCGGCGAGCCGGTAGGCACCGTCCGCGTCCGTCGACGCGAACGCCGACACGGAATAGTCGGCGGACTCCGCCCGTACGGTCACGCCTTCGAGTGGAGAGCCGTCCGCCTGATGCCTCACGATGCCGGCGATCGCCCCGCCGAGTGCGAGGGCCGCGTCCACTCCCACGACGGAATCCCCTTCGGCGACGATGAGACGCTGCGCGGCCGCACGCGACGACGCATCGTCCCAGAACTCGGGGATGAAGTCCGTCCCGGAGGCGTCGAAGGCCACGACGTACTCCCCCGCCGGAAGGTCCGGCACGAGGTACGCACCCGCGGCATCGGTCACCGTGGATTCGAAGACCGACGCGTCGTCGGTCGACACCGAGACGGTGACGCCCGCGAGAGGCGAACCGTCCGCCTCCGCCGTCACCGTCCCCGCCAGCGATCCTCCTGACGCGGCACCGGCTGCGGTCGCGCCGCCCAGTGCGAGTGCGAGGGCCGCGGCCCCACCCATGATCGACCGAAAGAACGCGCGTCGTCGCGCCATGTCCCCACCCTCCGGAGGAGGCCGGCGCAGCCCGATGCTGTCGCGGTCGACCTCGAGCGCTGCCGATCCCGCGGCAATGCCTTCTCCGAAGGTAGACGATCGACGCATCGGAAAGGAATAGGCAGATCACAGGAGGGCGCGTCCGCCGCGCGGGGGATGCCGCACGCCACCCCCCGCCCTACGGTGGAGGGATGGCCTTCACCCGGACGCCGACCCTGCGCGACCAGCGCGGCGACCTCCTCCTCGCGCTCGTCCTCTTCGTCGGCGCGATCCTCAGCGCGGCGCTCTCCTCCATCGCCCAGGTCTACGGCGACGAACAGGCCCCGCTGTGGACGGCCCTCGTCTACGCCGTCGTCGTGGCGGCGCCGCTCGGGTTCCGCCGGCGCTGGCCCGGCACCGTCGCCGTCGTGGTGTCGCTGGCGTACTTCACGGCCGTGACGATCCGGGTCCCCGAGATCTACGTCGGCAACATCGCGATGTTCATCGCGCTCTACACGGTCGGCGCCTGGATGAACGACCGCCGGAAGGCGCTCGTCGTCCGTGTCGCGATCATCGTGGGCATGTTCGTGTGGCTCCTCATCACCATGTACCGCGACGCGATCAGCGAGGCGGACAAGGCGGACGTCGTCGCCGGCGCCATGTCGCCCTATGTGGCCTTCATGCTCATCCAGATCCTCCTCAACGTCCTGTACTTCGGCGGCGCCTACTACTTCGGCGAGCGCTCCTGGGCGGCGGCCGAGCAGCGCACCGTGCTGGAGGAGCGCACCCGCGAACTGGAGCGCGAGCGCGAGGTCACGGCGGCGCAGGCGGTGGCCCTCGACCGGGTGCGGATCGCCCGGGAGCTGCACGACGTCGTCGCCCACCATGTGTCGGTCATGGGGGTGCAGGCGGGCGCCGCGCGCCTCGTGCTCGAGAACGATCCGGCCCAGTCGGCGCGCATCCTCTCCGGGATCGAGTCCTCCGCGCGGGACGCGATCCAGGAGCTGCGCCAGCTGCTGGAGACTCTGCGGACCCCCGGCGGCGACGCGACCGAGCCGGCATCGACCGTCTCCCTCGACGACATCGCCGCCCTGGCGGAGGCATCGACCGAGGCGGGTCTCCCCACCGCGTACACCGTGATCGGCGATCCGGTGCCGGTGCCCTCGCTCGTCGCCGTGAACCTCTACCGGATCGCGCAGGAGTCGCTGACCAACGCCCGTCGGCACGCCGGGCCGGGGGCGACAGCGGACGTGCGCGTGCGCTACGACGAGGACGGCGTGGAGGTCGAGGTCGTGAACACCGGTCGCGCCATCGCCCAGCTGCGTCCCGGCCTCGGCCAGCTCGGGATGCGGGAGCGCGCCGCGGCCTCCGGCGGCACGTTCGAGATCGCTCCGCGCGCGCCCGGCGGGGTACGGGTGCGAGCGCGGGTGCCGCTCGGCGCGCCCGTGCCGGAGGACGCCCGGTGACCGCGCCGATCCGGGTGCTCCTCGTCGACGACCACGCCCTCCTCCGCGCCGGTTTCCGCACGATCCTCGACACCCAGCCCGACATCACCGTCGTCGGCGAAGCCTCGACCGGGGCGGAGGCCGTCGCGCAGGCCGCCGACCTGCGCCCTGACGTCATCACGATGGACGTGCAGATGCCCGACATGGACGGGATCGAGGCGACGCGCCGGCTCGTGGCCGATCCCTCGGTGAGCGCCGCGATCGCGATCGTGACGACGTTCGATCGCGACGACTACCTCTATCAGGCGCTCGAAGCCGGCGCGAGCGGATTCCTCCTCAAGAACGCGGGCGCCGAGGACCTCATCTCCGCAGTGCGCGCGCTCGCGGCCGGGGACGGCATGCTGGCACCCGAGGTGACGCGCCGGGTCCTCACCCGCTTCGCCGGAGCGACTGCGGAGGCCGACGCCGCTCCCGCCCGCGCGGTGGCGAAGGCGCCCGCGGCCCCCGTCCTCGCGGAACCGCTGACCGAGCGGGAGGCCGAGGTGCTGACCCTGCTCGCCGACGCCCGCAGCAACGCCGAGATCGCCCGCGCCCTCTTCATCGGGGAGGCCACCGTGAAGACCCACGTCTCCCGCATCCTGCAGAAGCTCGGCGCCAGGGACCGCGTGCAGGCCGTCGTGCTCGCGCATCGGATGGGGCTGGCCTGACCGGAGGCGGACCGCTCCCCCGCGATACTCTCGGAGCCATGCCCGCCGCCGTCCCCGTGTCCCGTCCGATCGTCGCCGGGATCGTCACGGCGCTCGTGGGGTTCACGAGCTCGTTCGCGGTGGTGCTCACCGGCCTCGATGCCGTCGGCGCGTCGGCGGCGCAGGCAGCCAGCGGACTCCTCGCCGTGAGCCTCGCGATGGGGCTCGCCTGCATCGTGCTGGCCTGGCGCTACCGGATGCCGATCACGGCCGCGTGGTCCACTCCCGGTGCCGCCCTGCTCGTGGCGACCGGCAGCGTCGAGGGCGGCTGGCCGGCCGCGGTCGGGGCCTTCCTCGTGGCCGCGGCCCTCATCCTCCTCACGGCGCTCTGGCCCGCGCTCGGGGCCCTGATCGCCCGGATCCCGCCGTCGATCGCGCAGGCCATGCTGGCGGGAGTGCTGCTGCCGCTCTGCCTCGCGCCGATCACGGGGGTCGTCGCGAATCCGTGGGGCGTGCTCCCGGTCGTGCTGACCTGGCTGATCTTCGCCCGGCTGGCTCCCCGGTGGGCCGTGCCGCTGGCCTTCGTCGCCGCGGCTGCGGTCGTCGCCGTCTCGCTGGTCTCCGCAGGGACCCCGGTCGACCCAGCCGTCCTCCTGCCGCGGTTCGAGCTGACGATGCCGGCCTTCACCGTCGGGGCCCTGGTCGGCATCGCGCTGCCGCTGTTCATCGTGACCATGGCGTCGCAGAACGTGCCGGGTATCGCGATCATGCGCAGCTTCGGCTACGAGGTCCCGTGGCGTCCGGCGATGCTCGTGACAGGTCTCGGCACCGCCGTGGGCGCTCCGGCGGGCGGTCACGCGATCAACCTCGCCGCCATCAGCGCGGCCCTCGCCGCGTCCCCTGACGCGGACCCCGATCCGGACCGGCGCTGGCTCGCCGGGGTCTCGACGGGGGCGTCCTATCTCGTGCTGGGCGCGTTCTCCGCCGCCTTCGCCACGCTCGTCGTGCTCGCCCCGACGGCGGTGATCCCGGCGGTCGCGGGGCTGGCGCTGTTCGGCGCCTTCGGCGCGGCCGTCCAGCAGGCGATCGACGACCCCGGCGAGCGCCTCCCCGCGGTCGTCACGTTCCTCGTCGCCGCCTCCGGCATCGCCGTGCTCGGGGTGAGCGCGGCGTTCTGGGCACTGGTCGCCGGCCTGCTCGTGCGCACGGTGCTGCACGCCGGCCGTCCGTCCCGCGGCTGATCCGTCGCCGTCCCCCCTGCGGGGGATGCCCCACCCCGCCCGCGCTCAATAGCGTGAAGGTCATGCGGATCACCTTCGGACGGAGCACCACGACATGACCACCGGACTGCTGGAACTCTCCGGCATCACCAAGAGCTACGGCAGCCGCCGGGTGCTGGACGACGTGTCGTTCACGGTCGCGCCGGGCCGGCTCACTGGCTTCGTCGGCGGCAACGGCGCCGGCAAGACCACGACCATGCGCATCATCCTCGGTCTGCTGTCGTCGGACGGCGGACGAGTCGACCTCGACGGGACGCCCCTCACCACCGCCGACCGCCGCCGCTTCGGATACATGCCCGAGGAGCGCGGCCTGTACCCGAAGATGAAGGTCCTGGAGCAGATCGTCTACCTCGCGCGCCTCCACGGGTTCAGCAAGCCGGAGGCGACGGAGCGGGCGACCGCGCTGCTCACGGAGCTCGGACTCGGCGAGCGCCTCGACGACACGATCGAGTCGCTGTCGCTGGGCAACCAGCAGCGGGCGCAGATCGCCGCGTCGCTCGTGCACGACCCCGAGGTGCTGATCCTCGACGAGCCCTTCTCCGGCCTGGACCCCCTCGCGGTGGACGTCGTCGCCGGAGTCCTGCAGGCCAGCGCGGCCCGCGGCGCCTCGATCCTCTTCTCCTCCCATCAGCTGGACGTGGTCGAGCGTCTCTGCGACGACCTCGTCATCCTCGCGGGGGGCACCATCCGTGCCGCCGGGTCCCGGGACGGGCTCCGCGCCGAGCACGCCCGCGACCGGTACGAGCTCATCTCCGCGGGCGACGCCGGGTGGCTGCGCACCGAGCCCGGGGTCACGGTCGTCGACTTCGAGGGCGGCTACGCGCTCTTCGACGCGGACGGCCCCGACACCGCCCAGCGCGTGCTGCAGTCGGCGGTCGCGCGCGGCGACGTCGCGAGCTTCGCGCCCAAGCACCCCTCCCTCGCCCAGATCTTCAAGGAGGTCATCCAGTGAATGCCTCGACCCCCGCACGGAACGGGATCTGGCTGGTCGCCGAGCGGGAGATCGGCTCCAAGCTCCGCAGCAAGGCGTTCCTGATCTCGACCGGCATCCTGCTGCTCATCGCCCTCGCCGGCGTGCTGTTCGGCGGCTTCGCGAGTCAGAACAACGACGCCATGCCGGTGGCCGTGACCTCGGAGACCGCGACCGCCGTGTCCGCACTGCCCGACGTCGAGGTGACCGTGGTCGCCTCTCGCGCCGACGCCGAGGAGCTGGTCCGCGAGGGGGACGTCGATGCGGCGGTGCTCGCGGGGGACAACGCCGCGGGCTACACGATCGTCGCGCTGGAGGACGCCCCCGGATCGCTCGTGTCCGCGCTGTCGCTGTCCCCCGAGGTCGTGATCCTCGAACCGGTCACCACCAACCCGCTGCTGCGCTACTTCATCGCGATCGCCTTCGGTCTCGTCTTCATGATGGCCGCGGCGACCTTCGGCGGCACCATCGCGCAGAGTGTGGTCGAGGAGAAGCAGACCCGGGTCGTGGAGGTGCTGCTGTCGGCGATCCCGGCGCGCACGCTGCTCGCCGGCAAGGTGATCGGCAACACGGTGCTCGCGATGGGGCAGATCCTCGCCCTCGCGGCCGTCGCCACCATAGGGCTCATCGTGACGGGTCAGCGCGAGGTGCTGACCACCCTGGGCGCCCCCATCATCTGGTTCGCGGTGTTCTTCCTCTTCGGGTTCATCCTGCTCGCGGCGATGTTCGCGGCGGCGGCCTCCATGGTCTCCCGGCAGGAGGACATCGGATCGACGACGACCCCCATCACGATGCTCATCATGGCGCCGTACGTGCTGGTGATCGTGTTCAACGACAACCCGCTGGTGCTGACGATCATGTCGTACGTGCCGTTCTCGGCTCCGGTCGGCATGCCGATGCGCCTCTTCGTCGGCGAGGCGCAGTGGTGGGAGCCGCTCCTGAGCCTCGCGATCCTCCTGGCGAGCTGCGTCGCGGCGATCGTCGTCGGCGCGAAGATCTACGAGAACTCCCTGCTCCGGATGGGCTCGCGCGTGAAGCTCGCCGAGGCTCTGCGCGGCTGATCCCGAGACCCCGCTTTCGCGCCGAGACCCCCTGCTGCACGCGTGTGCAGCAGGGGGTCTCGGCGTGTACCCGGGGTCTCGGTGTCAGAGGAGGCCGTCGGAGAGGGTGGTGGGGTTGCCGAAGCGGTGGTTGGTGATCGACACGGCCTGCTCGTGCAGGAACGGGAGCATCTCCACCCGACCCGCTCCGGTCACGGCGTGGGACCACACCGCGACGTCGGGGCTGCCGTCGAGGGCCGTGTGCAGCGCGGCGGCATCGCCACCGACGAGCCGCACCCGCTGCCACGACCGGGCGCCCTTCGCGTAGCGCTTCGTCCACGCGGCATCGGACTCGGTCTTCACGGACACGCCCTGGGCCTTGAGCGCCTTCTCCACGCGGGACGGCAGCGACGCGGCCGACACGGTGAAGGGGCTGCCGCTGCGCAGTGCCGCGGCGAGCACGCGGACTCCCTCGGCCAACGGCGCGTCCTCGGCGATACGCACGTCGACCGCCACCGGACGGTACCGGAACACGTTGCGCTCGACGCCGAGTCCGGACTTGTCGCTCACGGCGCCGAACTCGTCGATCCACGCGCGCTCATCGGCGGCCGCGGCGCGGTGCAGCCACTCGATGCCCACGGGGTCGAGCTCAGGCGCAGCCGCCTCCAGCAGCCCGGTCACGGCCGGGGTCACCGCCGCACCCGGAGCCGCGGCGGGCAGCTCGCCCGCACGCCACTCACCGAGACCGAAGAGGTAGTTCGGGCCGCCGGCCTTGGCTCCGGCGCCCACGGCCGAGCGCTTCCAGCCGCCGAACGGCTGGCGCTGCACGATGGCGCCGGTGATGCCCCGGTTCACGTACAGGTTGCCCGCCTCGACGCGGTCCAGCCAGGTCGCGACCTCGGCGGAGTCCAGCGAGTGCAGCCCCGCGGTGAGGCCGTAGTCGACGGCGTTCTGCAGCCGGATGGCCTCGTCGAGGTCCTTCGCGTGCATGATGCCGAGCACGGGTCCGAAGAACTCGGTCAGGTGGAAGTACGAGCCCTCGCGCACGCCGGTCTTCACCCCCGGCGTCCACTGCTTCCCCTCGTCGTCGAGCTTCCGGGGCTCCACGAGCCAGCGCTCGCCCTTGTCGAGCGTGGTGAGCGCGGTGAGGAGCTTGCCGTTCGCGGGCTCGATGATCGGCCCCATCTGCGTGGCGGGGTCGTCGGGAAGCCCGACGCGCATCGAGGTGACCGCGTCCACGAGCTGCCGCTCGAAGCGCTTCGAGTCGGCCACCGACCCGACGAGGATCGCCAGCGACGCGGCCGAGCACTTCTGCCCGGCGTGGCCGAACGCGCTGCGGGCGACGTCGGCGGCCGCGAGGTCGAGGTCCGCCGACGGCGTCACGATGATGGCGTTCTTGCCGCTGGTCTCGGCCAGCAGCGGCAGGTCGGCCCGGAAGGAGCGGAACAGCTGCGCGGTCTCGTAGGCCCCGGTGAGGATGACCCGGTCGACCTGGGGACTCGCGACCAGGCGGGTGCCGAGGTCGCGGGAGGCGAGGTCGACGAGAGCGAGCAGATCGCGCGGGACACCTGCGGCCCACAGCGCCTCGACCATCACGGCGCCGCACCGCTGGGTGAGCTTCGCGGGCTTGATGATCACGCCGGATCCGGAGGCGAGGCCGGCGAGGACTCCGCCGGCGGGGATCGCCACGGGGAAGTTCCACGGCGGCGTGACCACGGTCACCTTCGACGGCACGAACTCGGCGCCGGGGATGGCCTCGAGATCCTTCGCCCGCTCGGCGTAGTAGTGCGCGAAGTCGATCGCCTCGCTGACCTCGGGATCGGCTTCCGCGATGGTCTTGCCGGCCTCGTGCGCCATGATCTCCAGAAGCTCGCCGCGGCGGGCGGCCAGTTCATCGCCCGCGCGGTGCAGGACGGCGGCGCGCTCGGCGGCGGGGAGCGCCGCCCATTTCTCGGCGGCGGAGGTGGCGGCGGCGAACACGGCGTCCAGCTCGGCGTCGGTCTCGATGCGCGCGGCGGCGATGGCGTCCCGGCCGAGCGTCGACGACACCGAGCGCTGCAGGATCTCCCGACCCCACGCGCGGTTCGCGGCGAGCGCGGGATCGGTGTCGGGCTCGTTCGCGAAGCCGTCCGTGGTGTTCGCGGGGCGCGGAGCCGTGCGGTCCTGGGTGCGGTTCGGGCCGGGTACCGACGGGTCCGCGACGAGCGCGGCGAGGGAGCGCTCGAAGCGCTCCCGCTCGCGGGTGAGCAGGGTCGGGTTCGAGGCCAGCTCGAACACGGCGGACATGAAGTTCTCAGGGCTCGCGTTCTCCTCGAGGCGCCGCACGAGGTACGCGATCGCGACATCGAACTCCGCCGGGTTCACGACCGGCGTGTAGAGGAGGAGGCGGCCGACGTCCTTGCGGACGGCCTCGGCCTGCCCGGTCGCCATGCCGAGCAGCATCTCGTACTCCACGAGGGCGCCCTTCAGCCCCTGGGTCCCTGAGGCCGCGCCCCCCTGGGTCCCTGAGCCTGTCGAAGGGTCGGTCACGCCCCGGGCCTTCGCGAGCAGCCAGGTGTAGGCGATGTCGAAGAGGTTGTGCCCGGCGACGCCGATGCGCACGGCATCGAGCCGCTCGGGGGTCATCGCCCAATCGAGCACGCGCTTGTAGTTCGTGTCGGAATCCTGCTTGGTGCCGTACGTCGCGAGCGGCCAGCCGTGCACCTTCGCATCGACCTCCTCCATCGCGAGGTTCGCGCCCTTGACCACGCGCACCTTGATCGGCGCTCCGCCCTTGGCGCGGCGGGCGGCTGCCCACTCCTGGAGCCGCTGCATGGCACCGAGCGCGTCCGGCAGGTACGCCTGCAGCACGATGCCGGCCTCGAGGTCCTCCAGGCCGGGCTGGTCGAGGATGCTCGTGAAGGCCGCGATCGTGAGGTCGAGATCGCGGTACTCCTCCATGTCGAGGTTGATGAACTTCTGGGTCCCGGTGCGGGCACCCTTCGCCTCGGCCTTCGCCGCGAGCCGGTACAGCGGGGTGAGCTTCTCGACGACGTCGGCGACGGCCTCGTCGAACGACCACATGGAGAGCTGGCTGACGACGCTCGAGACCTTGATCGAGACGTAGTCGACGTCCGGACGGGCGAGGAAGTCGTACGTGCCCTGCAGTCGGCGGCCCGCCTCGCGCTCCCCGAGCACGGCCTCGCCGAGGAGGTTCAGGTTCAGACGGTTGCCGGTCTTGCGGAGCTTGGCGATCGCGGGACCGAGCTTGGACGGCGTGGCGTCGAGCACGAGGTGCCCGACCATGGCCCGCAGCACGCGCCGCGAGATCGGCACGACGACGTTCGGGAGCTTCGGCGCCCAGAACCCGCCGGCCTTGATGGCGGCCCGCAGGTAGCCGGGCAGCAGCGTGGGCGTGATGTCGGAGAGCTCGGCGAGCTTGCGGCCGGCGACCCGCAGATCCTCCGGACGCATGACGCCGTCGACGAAGCCGACCGTGAAGGCGAGGCCGTTCGGGTCCTTGAGCACTTCGGACAGGCGCTGGGCGGCGGGCTCGACCGGGTGGGTCTCGCTCTCGGCGAGCCAGCGCTGCACGAGCGCGGCGACCTCTTCGGTGCGGGGGGTGGTGTCGTCGATGACGGTCATGAAGCGGGGTACCTTCCTCGGCCTCGCACACCCGGGTGTCGTGTGCGGCTGGATCATTGTCCAGCCGCTCGGTAGGCTCCGTCTATCAACCGATTCGAGTGGATTCTGTTCACTCCTCCCGAACGATCGGAACCGCCGTGCTCGACGTCCATCGCCTGCGTCTGTTGGTGGAGCTGTCACGCCGCGGCACGCTCTCCGCCGTGGCCGATGCGCTGTCCTACAGCAAGGCCTCCGTGTCGCAGCAGCTCGCCGCGCTGGAGCGTGATGTCGGGGTGCCGCTGCTGCGTCGGGTCGGTCGCGGCGTGCAGTTCACGCCGCAGGGGAACGTCCTGGTGGCCGAGGCCATCGGCATCCTCGATCAGCTCGAGCACGCCCAGGTCGCCGTCGCCGAATCGCTCACCGAGGTGACCGGCACCGTGCGCCTCGCGGTGTTCCAGTCCACCGCGCACTCCCTGCTGCCCCGCGCCCTCGCAGCCCTCGGCGCGCGCCACCCCGCCCTGCGCGTCGAGGTGACCGAGCGGGATCCGGAGTCCGGGCTGGTGGGCGTCTCGAGCCGCGACTACGACCTCATCCTCGCGGAGCAGTATCCGGGCCATACGCGTCCCATCCACGCCGACCTCGACCGCGTGGTGCTCGCCCACGACGCCATCGCCCTCGCCCGGCGTCCGGGAGCGTCGGAATCCGCCGATCCCGTCGCTGCCCTGTGGGCGACCCGCGCCGAGCCGTGGGTGCTCGAACCCGCCGGGACCGCCTCCCGCGCGTGGGCCGAGCAGCTCTGCCGCACCGCCGGGTTCGAGCCCGATGTGCGCTTCGAGCTGGCCGACCTCACCGCGCACGTCCGGCTCATCCACGCGGGACTCGCGGTCGGGCTGCTCCCCGAGCTCGTGTGGGCCGGCGACACCCCGACGGTCGACCTCGCCCCGCTCCCGCACGAACCGCGCCGGGAGATCTTCTCCTCCGCGCGCCGGGTCTCCGCGGACGCCCCGTCGATCCGCGCCGTCCGCGCCGCGCTCGCCGACGCCGCCTCCCGCAACCTCCTGGACTGACGCGAACCGACTTCCGGGAATATGCATGCACATGCATCGGTTCATCCCCCGTGTACCCGGACGACGGCGTCCGATCCCCTCCGTCCGAAAGGCACTTCCGTGAGCACTCCCGTCATCGACCGCACCGCCCCGACCGAGCACCCCGTCCTCGACGTCCTCGCCGGCCGCTGGAGCCCCCGCGCGTACGACGCGCAGCACCCGATCGACGAGGCCAAGCTCGCCACCGCCCTCGAGGCCGCCCGCTGGAGCCCCTCCGCCAACAACATCCAGCCCTGGCGCTTCATCGTCGCCCGCCGCGGCACCGCCCTGCACGCCCAGATCGTCGACGCGCTCATGGGCTTCAACCAGGCCTGGGCCGGCAACGCGGCCGTCCTCGTCGTCGCGATCGCCGAGACCGCGACCGCCGACGGCACGCCGATCAGCCACGCGTTCTACGACCTCGGCCAGGCCGTGGCGCACTTCTCCGTGCAGGCCCACCACGACGGCCTCGTCGTGCACCAGATGAGCGGCTTCGACCCCGAGGTCGTCCGCGAGTTCGCCGACCTCGAGCCCCGCTTCACCCCCGCCACCGTCATCGCCGTCGGCGAGTTCGGCGACATCGAGGCTTTGCCGGAGGTGCTGCAGGAGCGCGAGGTCGCCCCGCGGGTGCGCCGTCCGATCGCGGAGACGGTCGTCCTCAGCGCCTGAGCATCGACACACGAAAGGCCCGGTATGCGTGATGCATACCGGGCCTTTTCGCGGTGCGCCGAGGCCGCTCAGTCGTCGAGCAGCTCGGCCTCGATCACGTCGTCCTCGTCCTCGGGCTCCGGCTCCGGCGTCGTCGCGGTGAGCACGAGGCCCGTGCCGTCGGCCGCCACGTCCACCCGGACGGTGTCGCCGTCGTGCACGCCGCCCGAGAGGAGGGCGGTCGCCAGCTTGTTCTGCACCTCGGTCTGGATGAGGCGACGCAGCGGGCGGGCGCCGAACACCGGGTCGTACCCGCGCTCGGCCAGCCACGACCGCGCCCCGGGAGTGACCGCGAGCGTGAGGCGACGGTCGCGCAGCCGGTCGTGCAGCTGGTCGACCGACAGCTCCACGATCTGCGCGAGATCGTCTTCGGTGAGCGCCTGGAACATCACGATGTCGTCGAGACGGTTGAGGAACTCCGGCCGGAACGCCTGGCGCACGAGGGCCATCACCTGCTCCCGCTTCTCCTCCACGGAGAGCACGGGGTCGATGAGGATCGGCGAGCCCAGGTTGGAGGTCAGGATGAGGATCACGTTCGAGAAGTCGACCGTGCGCCCCTGCCCGTCCGTCAGCCGTCCGTCGTCGAGCACCTGCAGCAGCACGTCGAACACCTCGGGGTGCGCCTTCTCGACCTCGTCGAGCAGGATCACGCTGTACGGACGACGGCGCACGGCCTCGGTCAGCTGACCGCCCTGCTCGTAGCCGACGTACCCGGGAGGGGCGCCGACGAGCCGGGAGACCGAGTGCTTCTCGCCGTACTCCGACATGTCGATGCGCACCATGGCGTGCTCGTCGTCGAAGAGGAACTGCGCGAGCGCCTTGGCCAGCTCGGTCTTCCCGACACCGGTCGGGCCGAGGAACAGGAACGAGCCGGTGGGGCGACCGGGATCGCTGATGCCCGCGCGCGACCGGCGCACCGCGTCGGACACGGCCTTGACGGCGTCCTTCTGGCCGATGAGGCGCTTGCCGAGCTCGTTCTCCAGGTGCAGGAGCTTCTCGCTCTCCCCCTGCAGCAGCCGCCCGACGGGAATGCCGGTCCAGGCCGCGATCACGGCCGCGATGTCCTCCTCGGTGACCTGCTCGTTCACCATGCGCGGTTCGCTCGAGGCGGTGGCCTCGGCCTGCTCGGCTTCGGCGATGTCGCGCTCCAGGCGCTTGATCGTCTCGTACTCGAGCTTCGACGCCTTCGTGTAGTCGGCGTTGCGCATGGCGAGGTCGCGCTGGGTGATCGCGTCGTCGAGCTGCTTCTTCAGCTCTCCGACCCGGTTCAGGCCCTGCCGCTCCCGCGCCCAGCGGGCCTCGAGTCCGGCCAGCTCCTTCTCGAGTTCGACGAGGTGCTCGCGGAGGGTGCCGAGACGCTCCTTGGACGCGGCGTCCTTCTCCCGCTTGAGCGCGAGCTCCTCCAGCTTCAGCCGGTCGACCTGACGCTTGAGCTGGTCGATCTCGACGGGAGAGGAGTCGATCTCCATCTTCAGACGAGACATCGACTCGTCGATCAGGTCGATGGCCTTGTCCGGCAGCTGCCGCGCGGGCAGGTAGCGGTTGGAGAGGGAGGCCGCGGCCACGAGCGCGCTGTCGGAGATGGTCACCCCGTGGTGCGCCTCATAACGCCCCTTGAGCCCGCGGAGGATCGCGATCGTGTCCTCGACCGTCGGCTCGCCCACGTACACCTGCTGGAAGCGTCGCTCGAGGGCGGCGTCCTTCTCGATGAACTCGCGGTACTCGTTGAGCGTGGTGGCGCCGATGAGCCGCAGCTCGCCGCGGGCCAGCATCGGCTTGAGCATGTTCGAGGCCGCGACCGAGCCCTCGCCGCCGCCCGCGCCCATGAGCACGTGCAGCTCGTCGATGAACGTGATGACCTGGCCGTCCGACTCGGTGATCTCCTTGAGCACCTGCTTCAGGCGCTCCTCGAACTGGCCGCGGTACATCGCACCCGCGACGAGCGCGGAGATGTCGAGCGAGACGAGCTCCTTGTCCTTGAGGGACTCGGCGACGTCGCCCGCGACGATGCGCTGCGCGAGGCCTTCGACCACCGCGGTCTTGCCGACGCCGGGCTCACCGATCAGCACCGGGTTGTTCTTGGTGCGGCGGGTGAGCACCTGGCTGACGCGCCGGATCTCACTGTCCCGTCCGATGACGGGGTCGAGCTTGCCCTCGCGGGCACGGTCGGTCAGGTTGATGCCGAACTGCTCGAGGGCGGACTGCTGTTCCTGGTTCGGGGATCCGGTCTGCGGGGTGGTCATGCGCTCCTCCTGGAGATGCTCCTTCTGAAAGTTGAGTTTGGTTGACTCAAGTTTAGCATTCGGTGGTGCGCGGCTCCACCACCTCTCACCTCTCGCGGGCGACCTCGTCCCAGACGGCCGCCGCCACCTCGCGCTTGGTCCCGGCCGCGGTCCGCGCCAGGGCCCCTCCGCGACCGAGGATGTGCACGGCGTTCTCGCCACGCTCGAAACCCTGCTCCCAGCCGACCTCGTTCACCACCAGCAGGTCGACCCCCTTGCGCTCCTGCTTGCCGCGGGCACGGGCGAGCAGCTCGGCCTCGTCCTCCGGGGTCTCCGCCGCGAACGCGACGATGAGCTGCCCTTCCCGCCGGATGTCGACGATCGCGGCGACGATGTCCTCGTTCTCGACGAGTTCGATCGTGCCGACGCCGCCACGGTCCTTGGTGAGCTTGCGGGCGGAGACCTCGACCGGACGGTAGTCGGCCACCGCCGCCGCCATCAACACGACGTCGGCCGTCGCCGCCTCCTCCTTCATCGCCGCGGACAGCTCGGCGGCTGTGCCGACCCGCACGATCCGGATGTGCGGGTGGCGGGCCTCCGCGAGCACGTCCCCGGAGACGTTCGCCGCGACGAGCACCACCTCCGCGCCGCGCGCCGCCGCCTCCGCCGCGAGCGCGACCCCCTGGCGGCCGCTGCTCCGGTTGCCGAGGAAGCGCACCGGATCGATGGGCTCCCGCGTGCCGCCCGCCGAGACGACGACCCGCACGCCTGCGAGGTCGCCCGGGGCCAGCAGCGCCTGGACGGCGGCGAGGATCTCCTCGGGCTCGACCATGCGACCGGGGCCGCTGTCGCCGCCGGCCAGTTCGCCGTCGGCGGGGCCGACCACGTGCACGCCGCGGTCCCGGAGCGTGGCCATGTTCGCCTGCGTGGCGGGGTTCCGCCACATCTCCGCGTGCATCGCGGGGGCGACGAGCACGGGCGCCTCGGTCGCGAGCAGCGTCGTGCCGAGGAGGTCGTCGGCGAGGCCCGCGGCCATCTTCGCGAGGGAGTTCGCCGTCGCCGGGGCGACCACGACGAGGTCCGCCCCCTGCCCCAGCGCGACGTGCCGCACGCGGGCGACATCCTCGTGCACGCTCGTCGTCACCGGGTGCCGGCTCAGCGCCTCCCAGGTCGGCAGGCCCACGAAGCGCAGCGCATCCTCCGTGGGCACGACGGTCACGTCATGACCGGCCTTGGTGAGCAGGCGCACGAGGTGCACCGTCTTGTACGCGGCGATGCCGCCCGTGACTCCCACGACGATGTTCACGCCTCGATTCTGCCCCAGGGTCCGGACGCCCGGGCCGTCGCGTGCGGATCCGTCCCCGCCCGTCCCGGCCGACCTAGACTCGGAGGCGTGTGCACGGTGGTGATCGATGTCGAGGCCGCGGGTTCCGCGCGGCTGCTGGCCGTCCGCGACGAGGACCCGACCCGGGAGTGGGACGCCCTGGGCGCGTGGTGGCCCGAGGAGTATCCGGGGGTGATCGGCATCCGCGACCGCCGCGCCGGTGGGGCCTGGCTCGCCGTGAACCCCGTCGAACGACGCCTCGCCGTGCTCCTCAACCGCGCCGACGTGCAGGACCTCTCCGCGACCGCGGCCGTCTCCCGCGGCACCCTTCCGCTCGCCGCGGTCACCGGGCGTTCTCCGCAGGGAGCCCCGCCGATGCACGGCTTCAATCTGCTCGAAGTCGGCCCGGAGGGCGCGCGAGTGCTCTCGTGGGACGGTGCCGAGTTGCGGGAGACCCCGATCGAGCCCGGAACACACATGATCGCCCACGACGACCTCGACGACGAGGAGACCCCGCGCATCGCCGCGTGGCTCCCGGAGTTCCGGGCGCTCGGGCCCGCCGCGGCGAGCGCCGACTGGGCGACCGAGTGGACCGCGCTCCTCGGATCCTCGGCGACCCTGCCCCCGGAAGACGACCGCGCCATCATCCGCGACAACCGCCCGCACGGGTACCCGACGCAGTCCCTCCTCTACGCGGTCGCCACGATCACGCCCGCCGGGGTCGACGTCCGCGACGTCACCCTCCCCTCCCCCGCCCACTGGCACTGACCCCCCTCTTTCCCTCTCCACCTCTCCACCCCTCCACCGCTCGCGCCGCGGGATCAAAACCGCGCCCCCGCCCTCCGCCCGCGGCCCCTTTCTGATCCCGCCCGGCCCGCCGCTTCCCGCGCAGGATCGAAAACGCACCCGGCCGTCCATCCCGCGGGGCCTTCCTGATCCCGCACCGATGCGGGCGAGCCCGCCCTCGGTGGGACGAGATCCGCTGCGGAGCTTGGGGGGCGATGCCCGCCGGGCGGGGCTGGACCAGAATGCCGGGGCCTGTCGCGAGACCGCTCGGCCTGATGCGGGACGGTAAACGCTCCGGACGCAGTGCGCTCGTGCGCGTTTTCGATCCCGCACGGCAGCGGGGGGGGGAACACGGGATGAGCGGGACGGGGAAGAGCTCCAGACGGGGCTCATTGGCGCACGCTACTAATCCCGCGCGGGAGGACAACCGACCAACCGACGAGGCACTGATGCGGGACGGTAAACGCTCCCGATCCGGCCAGGTGCCGCGCGTTCTCGATCCCGCACGATAGCGGGGGACGGTAGCGAGGCCGACGGGGGGAGCGGGACGGAAAACGCCCCGGACGCGGGGCGCTCGCGCACGTTTTCGATCCCGCACGACTGCGGGGGCGGGTAGGGGGGACCATGGCGGGATGGAAAGTGGGCCGGATGCGTGGAGACGGGGCACGAAACTGATCCCGCACCGCCGAGGGAAGGGCGGGGTCAGGCGGCGGGGAGGGCGTCGGCGCAGGAGAAGCGGGCGCGGTAGGCGGTGGGAGTCACGCCCAGCACGCGGGCGAAGTTCTGCCGGAGGACGGCCGCGGAACCGAAGCCGCAGTCCGTCGCGATGTGTTCGAGCGGAAGATCGGTGCGCTCGAGGAGGCGCTGGGCCTGGATGATCCGCTGCCGGCCGAGCCACGCCGCAGGGGTCGCCCCGTACTCGGCCTTGAAGCGGCGCGCGAAGGTCCGCGGCGACATGAGTGCCCGCGCTGCGAGCTGGTCGACCGTCAGGTCTTCGCGGAGGTTCTCCACCGCCCAGTCGGCCACCACGGCGAGCGAATCCGTGGGCGCGACCGGGATGGGGCGATCGATGAACTGCGCCTGACCCCCGTCCCGTTGCGGCGGCACGACCATCCGACGCGCGATCCGGTTGGTGATCTCCGCCCCGAGCTCCTGTCGCAGCAGGTGCAGGCAGGCGTCGATGCCCGCGGCGGTGCCCGCGCTGGTGATGATGCGGCCGTCCTGGACGAAGAGCACGTCCGGATCAATGTCGACGGCGGGGTACATGTCGGCCATCGTGTGCGCGTACATCCAGTGCGTCGTCGCCCGCCGCCCGTCCAGCACTCCGGCCGCGGCGAGGATGAACGACCCGCTGCACACGCTCATGACCCAGGCGCCGCGCGCCACGGCCTCGCGGGCCAGGTCGACGAGGAGCGGGTCGATGTCGCCCCAGACCTCGCGCGGCACCGGGCAGAACACGACGAGGTCGGCCTCCGCGGCGAAGGACAGATCGTGTTCCACGTTGATGGAGAAGCCGATCTTGGAGCGCACGACCCCGGGCCGCGGGGCGACGATGCGGAAGTCGAAGTTCGGCACCCCGTCGGCCGATCGGTCGAGGCCGAACGCCTCGCAGGCGACCCCGAACTCGAACGGCGCGAAGCCGTCCTGCACCACGCACGCAACGGTCTTCATCACAGCTCCCGGAATGGCAGTTTTCCTACGCACAGTGCCCGATCCGCCACTCGTGGCAGCATCACACCGAGCGTAGCTTTTCTGCCATGGTACTCCCCATCCTCCTCCTCGCCCTCGTCATCTGGGCGGTCGTCGCCACCTTCGTCGAACTGCGGCGCGACGGCTACCGCCCGACCCCCACCGACTGGAGCCGCGTCGCCGGTCAGGACGCCCTGTCGCAGGCCGACCCCGGCCACGTCTACCGCTGACCTGCCGACAATCCGCGAGGAGGGCTACGCTCGGGTCATGAGCGACCCCCAGCAGCCCGGACAGCCCTCGCGCGACGGCGCCGTCGACCCGGCCGCGACCCCGACCCCTCCGTCGCTCCCGGCGGAGCCGCAGTACCCCGGCGCGCAGGCCCCCGCACCGGGAGCGCCGTACGCCCCCGGCCTCGGCGGGGGTCATGTCTTCCCCACCGCCACCCCGCAGGCCTCCCCCACCGCGATACCGCAGCCGTCACCGACCGCACCGGGATTCGTCCCCGGATCCGCCGGCATCCCGCCCTATGGCGCACCGGCCCCGAGCACATCCGGCAACGGCCTCGGGCGCGCCGCCTTCATCGTCGCGCTGGTGACCCTCGCGATCGACGTGTTCCTCATCCTCGCGCGGCCGTTCGTCTACATGTCGGACCGGACCTACAGCCTGATCGGCCTGATCGAGGGGGCGTCGGGGATCCTCACCTTCCTCGGCTACGGGGCTGCGCTCGTGCTCGGCCTCATCGCGGCGCGACGCCCGGGTCCGCGGCTGCTCGCCGGGATCGCCATCGGCATCTCGGGCGCCGGTCTGCTGACGATCGTGCTGAGCTGGCTCTCGTCGACCTTCTACGGGTTCCTGTGACCGCTCAGGATCGCGGGAGCACCCGCTCGTAGACCTCGATCATGGCGGCCGTCCGCGACGACTGCCGGAAGGCGTCCGCCACGGCGGGCGCCGGCCGCGGCGCGGTCCCGTCCGCGATGTCCGCGGCTGCCTGCCGCAGCGTCGCGGCGAGGGCCTCGATCCGTTGCGCCTCGACGGCTCGTCCGCGAGCGTGCGGATCCGTCGTCGGCACCGCCCAGAGCCCGCCCTGGAGTTCCGCGGCGATGTCGGGGTCGCACACGACGGAGGGCGTGCCGAGGGTGGCCGCCTCGAACGGCGTCATGCCCTGGGTCTCGAACCCGATGGACGTCTGCACGAGCGCATCGGCGGCGGCGATCCGCTCCAGCGTCTGCGCATACGAGAGCCGGCCGGCGAACCGTACGTCCGCGCGCCCCGCGACGATGCGTTCGGCCGCGGCGCGCTGTCCGCCGCCGCCGATCACCTCGAGCTCGGCGTCGATGCCCGCGTCGACCCAGGCCTGGAGGAACGGAAGCAGGCGCTTCTCCGGGCTCATCCGCCCGAGCCAGACGAAGCGCGGGCGCCCCGGCGTCCGCTCAGCGGGGGCCGCCGTGAGGGTCTGCGCACGGACGTCATCGTCGATGCCGTTCCACACGACGTCGACGACGCGGGCGACGCCGTTCTGCTCCAGGCGTCGCGCGAAGTGCCCTGACGGGGCCGTGACGGCGGCGGCGCTCGCCGCGAGACCGCGGAGGTACGACCACCCGTCGCTGCCGCCGACCGGCATGCCGATGCCGCGGAGGGCAGCGCGGCGCCAGAGGTTGAGCACGGCGAGCACGGGCCGGTGCAGCGGGGTGACTGCGGCCAGCCCGACATCGACGCGGTTGTGCATCGTGTGCACGACCGGGATTCCGTGCCGGGCGGCGAAGCGGTGGCCGATGAAGGCGCCCCAGAAGTCGGCCTGCACGTGGACGAGGTCGACGGGCGGGCGGTGCGCCATGGCCCGGTCGAGAGTCCGATCGGTCGCCCGCCCCGGCCAGGTCATCGCGTACTCCCGATCGAGGGTGATCGGCAGCGACGGAAGGTCGACGTTCCCCTCGGATGGTGCGGCGTCGTCGCGCCGTGCGTGCATACGGGGCGCGACGACTGTCACGGTGTGCCCGGCGCGCTCCAGGAACGTCCGCTGCAGCCGCATCGACACCTGCGCCCCGCCGAGGGAGTCGAGGTGCTGATCGGCGAAGAAGACGACGTGCATCCGCGTCACTCGGGCAGCGGCTCGTCGCGGTACAGCGCCTCGAAGGTGTCGAGCGTGCGGTTGATGTCGTGGATGGCCACACCGTCGAGGGACGCCTTCTGCATCCGCTCGTACTCGCCGGGGGAGGCGGTCAGCACGGCGGTCAGCTTCGCGGCGAGGTCGTCGACGTCTCCCGGCGTGAAGAGGTGGCCGTTCTCGCCGTCGTGCACGAGGTGCGGCAGGGCGACGGCGTCCGCGGCGACGATCGGCAACGCCGATGCCATCGCCTCCATCGTCGCGATGGACTGCAGCTCGGCGATCGACGCGATGACGAAGAGGCTCGCACGGGACAACAGCGCCCGCAGCTCCTCGTCGGTGGTCCGGCCGTGGAAGGTGACCCGGTCCGACAGCCCGAGCTGTGCCGTCAGGTGCTCGAGCTGCTTGCGCTGGTCTCCGCCGCCGACGATGTCGAACGTCGTGTGCAGCGCCGGGTCGAGCTTGGTCATCGCCTTGAGGATGACCTCGACCTGCTTCTCCGCCGTCAGCCGGCCCACGAACACGAGCCGGTTCTCCTCGCGCGGGGCGATGACCGGGGTGTACTGGGAGCGGTCGATGCCGCAGCTCACCGGGATGACGCCGCGCACCTCGACCGTCTTCTCCAGGAAGTCGGCGGCCCGACGCGTCGGCGTGGTGATCGCCCGCGTCAGGTCGAAGGTGCGCTTCGCGTCGGCCCAGGCGAACTTGAGCACCAGGTCGTCGACGAACTTCGGCATGGTCGTGTGGTCGAGGATGTTCTCGGCCATGACGTGGTTCGTCGCGATGACCGGGATGCCGCGCTGCTTCGCGATGCGCGCGAGTCCACGCCCGATCACGATGTGGGACTGGATGTGCACGACGTCGGGCTGCACGGCGTCGAGCACCTTCCGGGCGTAGTGCTTGGAGCGCCACGGCCACACGAAGCGCAGCCAGTCGTGCGGGGCCCAGCGCACGGAGGGTAGGCGGTGGAGCGTCATCGGCTCCCCCTCGATGACCTCGGTGCGGGGCGCGGTGCGACGGTAGGCCTGGTTGGGGGCGACGACGTGCACCTCGTGCCCGCGCTGCACGAGCCCGGCGGCGAGACGCTCCGCGAAGCGGGCGGCGCCGTTGATGTCGGGCGCGAACGTGTCGCAGCCGAGGAGGATCTTCAGCGGACGGGGCTGTACGGCGGTGGCGTCGCGCGACGCATCGATCGGATCGTCGGAGGAGGTCACAGAGATGCCTAACGGGGTGGCGGCCAAGGAGAAGCCCTGGTCGGGCGGTGGCAACTCTACCCGAGGGCCCTGTCCCCGACGCCGAGCCATACCGGCATCCTTCAGCCTCGGCCGATACCGTGAAGCCATGCGACTGCACGCCGACGCCGACCCCCAGCTGTGGATCCCCGTGACGGACTCGCTCGGGTGGAGGGGACGCCGGCATCGCAAGGCCGCGATCCGGATGCTGCTCGGCCAGGTGAACGCCGCGGTCGGCGCGACGGAACGCCCCGGTTCGCGGTTCGGAGCCTGGGCGATGAGCCAGGCCGCGCCGATGCTCATGAAGAAGGCCGACGGCCGGGTGCTCGCGTGGACGTGGAAGGCGGAGCCGGACCTCGTCGTGGCGATGGCGACGGTGCAGGCACTGACCCCCGACATCCAGATCGCCCGCGCGTCGATGCCGATGGAGTACGACGACACGACCTCCTTCCCGACCCGGCTCGGCGTCGGCGAGAAACTCGTGGTCCCGACCCCGCCCTCGCCTTCGGCGCCGCCCTTCGCGACCTACACATGGGACACCGGTACGCACCTGGTGACCCTGACCGCCGTCTGCAGCGACCGGGAACGCTTCGGCACGCTCATCGGCGCGCTGGACGAGCTGGCCCGCAGCCTCCGCATCGCCGACGACCTCACCGGCGGCGAGTCGCCCGACGTCCTCCGCCTCCCGCCCGCCTGACAGCGGATGCGGATGCCGATGAACACTGTCGCGCGGTCCCCGCGCATCGTCGGCGGCTCACGATCGGTCCACCCGAACGGCCGCTTCCCGTCTGCGGCGCTCGGGCTCGTCGGCATCCTTCCTCTGCTGCCCCTGCTGCTGGCGATCATGGATACCCGTCCAGGCTTCCGCCTCATCCTGATCGCACTCGCTCTCTACGCCGCGATGCTCGCGGTCGCGCTCTGGGTCTGGGTGCGGTCCTTGCGCGAACGCCTGATCCGAATCGAGGCAAGCGGCCCGCTGCGATTCACGCCGTCCACGGGCGTCCGCATCTCCTCGTGGCTCGTTCCCGTGACGGGCCTGCTTCCCGCAGCGGCGGCCTTCCTCGTTCACGCCCTGGGCCTTCCGACGATGGGCGGTCGGCTTCTCGAATGGGGCCCGTACGTGCTCGCCGTCGTCTCGCTCGTCGGCCTCGGTCGGGAAGTCCTCGCGCAAGGCCACCCGCTGGGTCTCGTACTCGACGAGAGGGGCCTGCACGGAGTCCGCAGATCCGCCCGGGTCGAAGCCTCCTGGGAGGAGATCGGCACCACCACGCCTGTCGGCCCACACGGGCCGAAGCTGGCGATCTCGATCGCCGGACGCGCCCCCGTGATCCTCGATGCGCATCACCTGGGGTCTGACCCGGCAGCAGTGGCCTCCGTCGTCTCCTTCTTCCGCGACGCCCCCGATCAGCGACCTGCGCTGGTCGACGGCGTCGCGGCGATGCGCACCGTCGAGCACGCGCACCGATCCCGCCCGGCGGGATGAGAAACGCGCCTCCCGTAGGGCGGGGAGGCGCGTTTCTGATCCGGCGCGGAGCGCCCGGCGACGCGGAGGCGAGGGGCTCAGCGGACGATGCGGAGGGTGCGGACCTCGAAGGGGCGGAGGTGGAGCCCGCCGCCGAGGCGGGGCGCCTCGATCTCGTCCTCGATCAGGCTCACCTCGCGCACCTCGCGGTGCTCGAAGCCGACCGACAGCTCGCCGACCGCCCGGCGCCCGAGCGCCTCGTACACCCGCACGATGACGTCGCCGGAACCGTCGTCGGCGAGCTTCACGGCGGAGACGACGATCCCCTCGCCCGACACCTCCACCAGCGGCTCGACCTCGCGCGCCCCGCGGATCACCGTGGGCGTGCTGTTGAGGCGGATGCCCTCGGCCGTGGCGATCGCGGCGTCGGCGCCGATCACGAGGCCGACCTCGATCTCGTGGAGCCCGTGATCCGTGTCCGGGTCGGGGAAGCGCGGCGCTCGCAGCAGGGAGAGCCGCACGGTCGTGGTGACGCCGTCCTCGCCGACCTCGCGCGTCGTGTCGTACCCGTAGATCGAGTCGTTCACGAGAGCCGCACCGAAGTCCTGCTCCCGCACCAGCACGTAGCGGTGCATCGAAGTCTCGAACTTCGCCGCCTCCCAGCTCGTGTTCGTGTGGGTGACGCGCGCCTGGTAGCCGAACTGCGTCTCGGCTTCGGTGTGCGACGCCTGGATGTCGAGCGGGAAGGCGAGCTTGAGCAGCTTCTCGGTCTCGTGCCAGTCGATGTCGTTGCGCAGCAGCACGGTGCGCGACTGCGGCGCGAGAAGGATCGTCTGCGTGATGGTCGACTCCGAGAACGGACGCACGACGACGATCTGCGCGACACCGTCCACGAGCGACGCTTCGATCGACGAGACCGCCGTGAGGTCGTCGACGCTATTGCGGTAGTAGCGGTCGATGTCCCACGCGTCCCACATGTTCGGGAAGTCCTGGTGCAGCTGGAACAGGTTCGCGGCCTTGCCTGCGGCGACCGTCTCCCGCCCCGTGGCCTTGTCGACGGCGGAGACGATCAGGCCCTCGCCCGAGACGAGCACGGACACGAGATCGTTCTCGATCCGCCATCCCGGGTGGGTCGCTGAGCCTGCCGAAGCGTCCTCGACGAGCGAGACCGGCCCTTCGACGGGCTCCGGGACCCACGAGGCGCCGAGTGCGCGCCCCCGACCGACCGACGTCGGCTCGAACAGCAGCTCGCGGTCGCCCTCCCCGGCGAGCGACCGGCGCGCGGCGTCAGCGATGTCGCGCGCATCCGAGAGCACGTCGGACAGCACGGCGACGGCCTCGCGGTGCACCCACGCGATCGAGGTTCCGGGCAGGATGTCGTGGAACTCATGCAGCAGCACGGCCTGCCAGAGCCGGTCGAGCTCGGCCTGCGGGTACGCGGCGCCGGTGCGCACGGCGTCGGTCGCGGCCCACAGCTCGGCCTCCACGAGCGCGTGCTCGGCCCACCGGTGCAGCGCCTTCGTGGCGTGCTGGCTCGTGAGCGTGCCGCGGTGCAGCTCGAGGTAGAGCTCGCCGACCCACACGGCCGGGTTCGGCAGCTCGGCCTTGGCGGCGTCGAAGAACACGTCCGGGTGCTCCCACACCACCTGCGCGCTGCCCTCGAGGTCGCGCAGCCGCTCGGCCTTGCCCGTCATCTCGCGCGTCGTGCCGCCGCCGCCGTCACCCCAGCCGACCGGGGCGATCGACCGCGAGCTGCGGCGGTTCTCCTTGAACTGCCGCGAGGCCTTCGCGACCTCCATGCCGCTCAGCTGCGAGTTGTAGGTGTCCATGGACGGGAAGTGCGTGAACACCTGCGAGCCGTCGATGCCCTCCCAGAGGAAGGAGTGGTGCGGGAAGACGTTCTGCTGGTTCCACGAGATCTTCTGCGTGAAGAACCACTCGAACCCGGCACGGCGCATCAGCTGCGGAAGGGCCGGCGAGTAGCCGAAGCTGTCCGGCAGCCATACGCCCTTCGAACGGATGCCGAACTCGCGCTCGAAGAAGCGCTGCCCGTGCGAGAACTGCCGCACGAGCGACTCCCCCGTCGGCATGACGGTGTCGGACTCCACCCACATGCCGCCCAGCGGCAGGAAGCGTCCGGCGGCGACCGCGGCCTTGACCCGCTCCCACACCTCGGGACGGTGCTCCTTGATCCAGGCGTACTGCTGCGCGCTCGACATGCCGTACTGGAACTCGGGCTGCTCCTCGATGAGCGTGGTCATGGACGAGGTGGTGCGCGCGACCTTGCGGATCGTCTCGCGCACCGGCCACAGCCAGGCGGAGTCGATGTGCGCGTGGCCGACGGCCGAGATCCGGTGCGCACTCGCTTCGGCCGGAGCCGCGAGGACATCCGCGAGCCGGGCCCGCGCGTCACCGGCGGTCTCCACGATGTGCTGCAGGTCGAGCACGTCGAGCGCGTCGTCCAGCGCCTGCAGGATGCGCATGCGGCGCGGCGACGTGGCGGGGAGCTCCGCCTGCAGCTCGAACAGCACCTCAAGGTCGAGGGACAGATCGAACACCTCGGGCTCGAACACCGCGAGGTCGAGGCGCCGCAGCCGGTACAGCGGCTCCTTCGAGGAGGTGAGGATGTCGCCCTCCTGCGTCGGCAGGAAGGGGTGGTAGTCGAGGAGGACGGGGTTGGACGCGCCCTCCAGGTAGAGCTCGACGGCCTCGTCACCCGCGGCGGTCTCGGCGATCGGGACCCACTGGTTGCGCGGGTTGATGCTCTTGATCGGCGTGCCGTCCGGCCGGTAGGCGAGGGCCTCGCACTGGAACCCCGTCATGTTCACGTCGAAGCCCAGATCGATCAGCGCCTCGACCCGGCGGCCTGCCCATTCCGCGGGCACCCGACCGGTGAGCTTGAACCACGTCGTCCCCCACGCCGGGCCCCACAGCTCGCCGACCGCGGCGGGGGTGAACGAGAGCGCCAGGCCCTCCGCCGGGGCGATGGGCTCTCCGGGGAGCTGGTGCGCCTCGACCGTGAGGGGGATCGCGGCCGAGTGGATCGCCGGGCGGATGCGCTCTTCGAGGACCCGCTTGACGCGGCCGACGGTGAGCGAGGTGTCGTCATGCATGGTGGGGTTCTCCGGGCTCGACGGTGAGGGACTGGGTTCGATGCGTGTCGTTACTAAAACGATCTAGCACGGGAGTCTACGGCACGTTCTCCGCTGCTTTCGAGAGGCTAAACCGATCAAGTAGGGTGATGCCTATGACCCCGGGGAAACGCGTAACCATCGCGGATATCGCGCGCATGGCCGGCGTCTCCCCCGGCGCCGTATCGTTCGCCCTCAACGGTCGTCCCGGCGTGAGCGAGGAGACGCGGCAGCGCATCCTCTCGATCATCGAGGAGCACCACTGGCAGCCGAGTTCCGCCGCGCGCGCCCTCGTCGGCGCCCGGGCCAACGCGGTCGGGTTCGCCCTCGCCCGCCCGGCGCGCTCCCTCGGCTCCGAGGCCTTCTTCACCGACCTCATCGCCGGCATCGAGTCCCGGCTCTCCGAGAGCAAGGTCGGTCTGCAACTCCGCCTCGTCGCCGACATCGACGAGGAGATGGAGGTGCATCGGCAGTGGCGGTCGTCGAATCAGGTCGACGGCATCATCCTCATCGACCCGCGCGACGACGACCCGCGCGGCGCGCGCATCGCGGCCCTGGACGCCCGCGCCGTCATGATCGGCTCGAAGCCCTCCCCGGACGGCGCGGTGCCCAGCGTGTGGATCGGCGACGACACCGTCGCGGAGACCCTGTTCTCCTACCTCGCCGCCCTCGGTCACACGCGCATCGCCTACGTCGCCGGTCCGGCTGAACTGGAGCACACCCGTCTGCGCGCCGAGGTGCTGGAGCGGATGGCGGCGGACGGCGTCTCCGGTGAGGTCATCACGACCGACTTCTCCCCCGCCCGCGCCTCCGCCGTGACGCGCGCGCTGCTCTCCGGCCGGCAGCGCCCGACCGCGATCGTGTACGACAACGACGTGATGGCCGTCGCCGGCCTCCGGGTCGCCCAGGAGATGGGCCGGGCGGTTCCCCGCGACGTCTCCCTCGCGTCGTTCGACGACTCGGTCATCGCGGGTCTCATCAACCCGTCGATCACCGCGATGACCCGCGACACGTTCGAGCTCGGCGAGCAGGCCGCCACGCTCCTGCTGCAGCAGATCGAAGCCGGCACCACGCTGCCGAGCGTCCAGGGCCCGACCCCGGTGCTCACCGCTCGCGAGAGCACGGCGCCACCACCCCGCTGAGACCCCGCCTCCCCGCCCACACCCCGGGCTCTCGACGCACGCACCCCGGGGTGTCGACGACAACCCGGGGTCTCGGCCTCAGACGACGGTGTTGACGGAGGCGTAGCGCGTCACGTCGGACGCGGACGGGGCGGGGTGGATGAGACGGTGGATGCTGCGTGCCTCCAGCGCCGCGGGATCCTGTGCGGTGCGGGAGGTCACCAGAGCGGGGTCCTCGCCCGCGGCGCAGGCATCGACCCAGGCCTGGAAGACCGCGCCGCCGGGGCTCAGGGCCGCCCGGCTCACCGGCACCTCCTGCTCGTCGACGTCCACCACGATCGCCGTCGGACGAGCCGGAGCCGCGGTGCGGGTGCGCAGCTCAGGGATGAGCTCCGCGAACCGGCGGCCGAGGGGCTTCGCCGCCCCCTCCTGGTCGATCAGCCCGAGGGAGTACTCCAGCTCCGGGAAGTCGGCGAGCTCCCGGCTCACGTCGTGCGAACACCACCAGGTCACACCCCAGAGGTTCTCGGTGCGGAGAGCCGAGCGCACGGTGGCCTCGAGGAACCCGGGCATCTCGCTCTCGTCGAGACAGTTCGAGGGGGCACCCACCTCCTGCAACCAGATGGGCCGGGCGGGATCCGTCGCGAACGCGCGGGACAGCTCGATGAGGTACTCCGCGTGGCGGTCGGCGGCGATCGAGCGCCCGCCGTAGCGCTGGGCGGTGCCGTTGAAGATCCAGGAGTGGATGGTCGTCATCGCGCCGAGCCGGGAGGCATGCGCCGGCGTGAACCCGTGATCGTCCATGTACCAGACCGCGTCGTACTCGCTGTGCACGTGCGGCAGCCCGGGAGCTCCCCGGTCCGCGGCGGCGAGCAGGGCCTCGATCCACCCGCCGGCCTCATCCGTCGTGACCGGCCACGGCGAGGGATGGGTGTGCGCCGAGAACTGATTCGTCTCGTTGCCGAGCGTGAGCCCGAGGAAGTTCGGGGCGTCCCGCAGCGCGCCGGCCAGCCGCTCCACGAGCTGCGCCTGGCCGTCCAGGGCGCTCGGATCGGTGAACATGTTCCGGTCGTGCCAGGTGTACAGCCAGGACGGGACGAAGTCGAAGCTCGACAGATGCCCCTGGATGACATCGACGCTCGCGTCCAGGCCGAACTCGGCGGCGATGTCGACCATGGTGCGCACGTCGTCGATCGCCTTCGCCCGGATGAGGGTGCGGTTGGGCTGCAGGACGGTCCAGAGCGGGAACACGCGCACGTGGTCGAGGCCGAGTGCGGCGAGGGCCGCGAAGTCGCGACGCACGTCGTCCGGGGTGAAGTCGAGCCAGGAGTGCATCCAGTCCGTCGACGGCGTGTAGTTCGCCCCGAAGCGAAGTGGGGCGTCGAGAGCGCCGCGCTGCGTCATGTGTGCACCTTTCGGACCGTGCCCTCCCGCGAGGACATGTCGCACCACTATAACGCTTGAGCATCAGCCTCGATAGGCCACGCCTTGACACCGGCCGGATCGGATGGTTTCATCTGCTAAAGCGCTGTAGTCCCTTCGTCGGACCACGCCGAATCGCCCGCCTCGAGGAAGAAGCACGATGAAAGTTCCCGCACGCATTGTCGCTCTGGCAACCTTCACGATCGGCGCCCTGGCGCTCGTGAGCTGCACCGGAGGGGGCGCCGCCTCCGACGACGCCGGCCCCATCGACACCTCCGGCGAGCTCAGCGGAACCATCCAGTTCCAGACCTGGTCGCTGAAGAACGAGAAGTTCACGCCGTACTTCGAAGACCTCATCGCCGCCTTCGAGGAAGAGCACCCGGACGTGACCGTCGAGTGGCTCGACCAGCCCGGCGACGGCTACCAGGAGAAGATCCTGAGCCAGGCGAACGCCGACACGCTGCCCGACGTGCTCAACCTGCCGCCGGACATCGCCTACCCCCTCGTCGCGGCGGGGAAGCTCGTCGATCTGGACACCGCGGATCCGGACCTGAAGGCGGCGTACAACGCCGGGGCCTGGGACGCGTACAGCCAGTACCCCGGCGTCGAGGGCACCTACGGCCTGCCCTGGTACCTCTCCAGTGACGCGTCCTGGTGGAACCTCGCCCAGCTCGCCCCGTACGGCGTCACCGAGGAGAACCTCCCGACGACGGTCGACGAGCTGCTCACACTCGCGAAGGACGTCGCCACGGAGTCCGGCGGCAAGGTCCAGCTCCTCTCCTCGATCCCGGCGCTCGACACCTTCACCGCCGCCGGCATGGAGGTCATCAACGAGGAGGGCGAGTTCGACTTCAACACCGACGAGGCCGCCGCGATCATCGAGCAGTACGCCGACGCCTACGCGGCGGGCGCGATGCCCGCGGAGGCACTGACCGGTGACTACGGCGGGAACGCGGAGGCGTACATCCAGGAGAAGGTCGCCTTCACGACCGGCGGCACCGGCTTCACGACCGATCTGCAGAAGGACGCCCCGGCACTGCTGGAGAACACCGTCGCCACCCCGCGCCTCGGTGTCGCCCCGCTCTACGTGCAGGGCCTCAACGTCTCCGCCGACTCCGACAACAAGGAAGCGGCCCTCGCGTTCGCCGAGTTCGCGACGAACGAGGAGAACCAGGTCGCGTTCTCCTCCCTCGCGGTCGGCACTGCCCCGGGCACGGCCGACGGCGGCGACCAGGTCGTCGAGAACATCGCCTCCTCGGTCACGGACGAGAAGCAGCTCGCCGCGATCGACACCGTGTTCGGCGCGATGAAGGACGCCAAGGCGCTGCCGTTCCAGTGGACCTCGGACATGGCCACCTACATGACCCAGCAGATCGCTCTCGCCGTGAACGGCGAGGCCGACGCCAAGACGCAGCTCGACAAGATCGTCGAGTACGCCAACGCGAACCGCGTGGACCAGTGAGCATGCGCGCGGACACCGGCACCCGGAAGCGGAGGTCGACGATGAGATCCCACAAGTGGTTCACCCCGTGGCTGCTCCTCGCCCCCGCCGTGATCTGGGTGCTGGTGTTCGCGCTCTGGCCGTTCCTGAACACCGTCGTCCTCAGCTTCACGGACGCCCGCCCCCTGCGGACCCCGGAGTTCGTCGGCGGCGCGAACTACGAGCGCATGTTCGGCGACGAGATGTTCTGGAACGCGCTGACCACCTGCCTCATCTACGTGGTCGTGTGCGTGCCGCTGCTCACGGTCCTCCCGCTGCTCCTCGCCCTCCTCGTGCAGAAGAAGCTCCCCGGCATCTCGTTCTTCCGCACCACGTTCTACTTCCCCGTCATCGCCTCGGTCGTCGTCGTCGCCCTCATCTGGACCTGGCTGTTCGACAGCCGGGGCATCATCAACCAGACACTGGAGTTCCTCGGCCTCATCGATCAGCCGATGGCCTTCCTCGTCGACCGCTGGCTGCTGCTCGGCTGCGCGATCCTGCTCACGGTGTGGAAAGGACTCGGGTACTACATGGTGGTGTACCTCGCCGCCCTGGGGAACGTGGGCAAGGAACTGCACGAGGCCGCGATGCTCGACGGTGCGAGCTCCTTCCGCCGCTTCCTCTCCGTCACGATCCCGTCCGTGCGCGGGGCGATGCTCCTCATCGCGGTGCTGATCGCGGTGTCCGCCATGCGCGTGTTCGCCGAGCTCGACGTGCTCTCCAAGAGCACGGGCGGCCCCGGCGGCTACGACATGTCGCTCGTGATGCTCATCCGCCAGGTGGGCTCGGGCCTGAACGGCAACATCGGCTACGCATCCGCGATCAGCGTGGCGCTGTTCCTCCTCACGCTCGTGCCGCTCGCGGCGATCGCGTTCATGAACCGCGAGAAGAAGGCGAAGGTCTCCGCATGACGACTCTGACGACGCCCCCGGTGGAGAGCACTCCGCCCGTGGAGGAGGCACCGCGGCCCGGCCGCGAACGCATCTTCCGCCGCCGCGGCTCCGGAGACTTCAGCAAGCCCACGCTCGGCGGACTCATCGGCCGATACGCGCTGCTGCTGTTCGTCCTCTTCCTCGTCATCGGCCCCTTCGTCTGGCAGCTCTCTACGTCGTTCAAGGGACCGCAGGAGAACATCTACTCCTTCCCGCCCGAGCTCATCCCCCGCGATCCGACGCTGCAGAACTACACGAGGGTCGCCGACATCGTCCCCGTCTACCTCTACGCCTGGCACTCGCTGCTCGTCTCGCTCGGCACCGTGCTCAGCAACGTGATCCTGGCCACGTTCGCCGGCTACGCCCTGGGCTGCATGCGCTTCCGCGGGAAGTGGATCGTCATGGGCATCCTGCTGTCCACGCTGCTGTTCCCCGGCGAGGTCACGGTCACCAGCAACTTCCTCACCATCCGCGCGCTCGGGCTCGCCGATACCCTGTGGGGCGTGTTCCTCCCGGGAGCGATCAGCGCCATGAACGTGCTGCTCGTCGCCACCGCGTGCCGCATGATCCCGAAGGACGTGCTCGACGCGGCGACCGTCGACGGTGCGACCACGTGGCAGCGCATCCGGCACATCGTGTGGCCGAACATCCGCGGCATGGTCTCGGTGGTGGCGATCTTCGCCTTCATCGGCGCGTGGGACGACTACCTCTGGCCGCTCATCGTGCTGTCCGACCCGGCGAAGTACACCCTGACCGTGGGCATGGCCTACCTCAACAGCAGCTTCTCGGTCGATCCGCGACTCATCGCGGCCGGCACCATGATCGCGCTCGTTCCGATCGTCATCATGTTCTCGTTCACGCAGCGCTTCTTCTTCAAGGGCGTGCAGGAGGGTGCGCTGAAGGGGTGAGCGCGCCGCTGCTCCGCCCGGACTCCGGTCCCGCGGATCCTCCGTCGTCGCGCGCGAACGCCGGAGTGCTCCCCGGCCCGGTCTTCGCGTACAGGTTCGACCCCTCCCGCGGGGCGCAGCGGATCGACGTCCCCAGCCTCGACGGCATCGTCCTCACGCCGGACACCGTGCTGCACTGGGCGTTCTACGCCGACGGCCCTGCGGCGACCCTCGCGCCGTGGGCCGGGCTCGCGGTCGCCGTCGACGTGCGGACCCCCGACGGCAGCCGGCTGAGCGACATCGCCGCCGTCCGCGACCGCTACGACTTCCCGCTCACGGCCGAGGGGCAGTTCGCCGCCCGGTGGAGCATGCCCGAGCAGTGGAACGCCGACAGCGTCGCCCTCGCGCCCCTCGCCGTCGGGAGGGGCACCGGGACGGGCACGGTCGAGCTCGTCCTCGGCACGGCCGAGCTGGCGAGCACGCCGGATGTGCCCGCCGAGGTCAGCGGCTTCGTCCAGGTCCGCGTCGAGGAGCGCCCTGCCCCCGACGATCTCCCACCCGTCGAGCGGGTCGACACCCGGCGCGGCTCCCACTCCGGCCCCCGCTTCTCCCGCGGGAACACGATCCCGGCGGTCGCCGTGCCGCACGGCTTCACCTTCGTCACGCCCGCGACCGACGCGGCGGACCCGCGCTGGCCCTATCGTCCGTTCGTGCACGACGATCCGCAGGGACGGCGTCTCGAAGCCCTGCAGTTCTCGCACCAGCCCAGCCCGTGGATCGGCGATCGCGCGGTGCTCCAGCTCATACCGTTCCTGGGAACGCCGACGTCGGACAGGGCGGCCCGGCGTCGCTGGATCGTCCCCGAGAGCGAGCGCGCCCGCCCGCACGAGTACGCCGCGGACCTCGGCGATGGGCTGCAGGTCGAGATGACCGCGACCTCGCACGCCGCGGCGTTCCGCGTGCGGTGCGAGGACCCGCACGCCGCCGTGGGGTTCGTGATCGACCAGCTCACGGACGACGGCCGACTCACCTTCACGGACGCCGGCTTCGAGGGCTGGATCCCCGAGGGGCCTGAGGGCTGGGGGAACGCGCCGCGCTGCTACTTCGCCGGGACCGTGCACAGCGCGTCGGACGTCGCGAAGGGCGCCCTGGACGACGACGGGCGTGCCAGGGTCGCGGGCTTCGTCCGCGCCGGGGGCGCCGTCGAGGTGCGGGTCGGGGTCTCGTTCCTCTCCGTCGCGCAGGCTCGGCACAGCCTCGCCCTCGAGGCCCCTCCCGCCGCCCCCTTCGACGAGCTCCGCGCCCGCGCGGCCACCGCGTGGAACCGCCTGCTCGGGCGCGTGACGATCCCCCCGCTCCCCGAGGCCGAGCGCCCGTTCCGCGGCCTGGCCGACGAGGAGCAGCGCGCCCGGATCGCCGCCGCACTCCACCGGATGCACCTGTATCCGAACACGGCGGCGGAGAACGCGGGCACCGCGGACGCGCCGGAGTGGCGGTTCGCCGACGTGTTCGCCGCGCGGACCGCCTTCGACGAGTCGGCAACGGGGGCGCCGGTCGTGGAGGGCGAGCTCGTCGTCAACAACGGCTACTGGGACACGTACCGCACCGAGTGGCCCGCGCTCGCACTCCTCGACCCCGCGCTGGCCGGGCGCCTGCTGGACGGGCAGCTCACCCAGTATCGCCGCGGCGGCTGGATGGCCCGCTGGAGCGCCCCCGGGTACGTCGACAGCATGGTCGGCACCTCGAGCGACCAGATCTTCGCCGACGCGGAACGCTGGGACGTGCCCTTCGACCGGGAGGCGGCGTTCGAGAGCGGGTGGCGCCACGCGTGCGAGCCGGGACCCGATCCGCGACGGGGTCGCAAGGGCATCGGCCGCGGGCGCTTCCTCGGCTTCATCCCGTCCGACGTGCCGGAGGGGATGAGCTGGAGCATCGAGAACGCCGTGAGCGACGCCGCCCTCGGCCGGTTCGCCGCCCGACTCGCGGCATCAGCGGCGGCGGACCAGGCCGCGCGCTATCGGGCCTTCGCGCGGTACTTCGCGAATCGCTCCCGCGCGGCGCGCGTGCTCTTCGACCCGGCGTCCGGATTCTTCCGCGGTCGCGCGGCGGACGGGTCGTTCGCGCCGGATTTCGATCCTCGGGTCTGGGGTGGCGACAACGTCGAGACGAACGCCTGGGGCATGTCGGTCGGCATGGTGCACGACGGGCCGGGACTCGCGGCGCTGCACGGCGGGCGGACCGGACTCGGCCGGCACCTCGACGCCCTCTTCGCGGAGCCGGAGACCGCCGACGAGCGCTTCGGCGGTGTGTACGGCACGGTCATCCACGAGCAGCGCGAAGCCCGCGCCCAGCGGTCGGGCATGTGCGCCCTATCGAATCAGCCGGCCCACCACATCCCCTTCATGTACGCCTTCAGCGACCGGCCGTGGCACAGCGCGGGTCTCGTGCACGGCCTCGCGCGCCGCCTCTTCGCCGGTGCGCACATCGGCCAGGGCTTCCCGGGCGACGAGGACAACGGAGAGATGAGCGCCTGGTGGCTCTGGGCCGCGCTCGGCCTGTATCCCCTGGAGCTCGCTGCGGGGTCTCTGCGCATCGGGTCGCCGCTCTCGAACGACATCCGGGTCGCGCGCGGAGACGGCTCGTCGCTGCGCATCCACTCGCGACGGAGCTCCCCCGAAGCCCACGTGCTGGAGGAAGCACGCCTGGACGGACGCCGGCTGCCCACCGCCGACCTCCCGATCGACGCACTCCAGCGAGATACGGTGCTCGAGCTCGTGTTCGGCACGGACCCGGCGCGCGCGTTGGAGAGCGGGGAGGACGCGCTCGACGCGGAGCCGTGGCACCGCGACCTCACGGGCGGAGAGGGAGAGGCCGTCGCCTCCGCGGATGTCCGCGAGGCGCGGCGCCTGTTCGACGACGGCGACCCGCAGGGTGACGAAGGCGTCAGGCTGCCGGAAGGCTCGTGGGTGGGCTGGCGATTCCCCTCACCCCGCGGACTCACCGACATCACCGTCACGAGCCGCGGGCCCGTCGCGGCCGGTGTGCTGCGCGGGGAGGTGGAGGGGGCCGACGGTCGCTGGCACCCGCTCACCGCGACGCACCTCGAAGGGCTGGCGCCCGATCGCACGACGCCGTTCGCTCTGGAGACGCGGGTCGTGACCTCGGCCGTCCGCATCCGCGCGGACGCCGAGGTCACGCTCCGTCAGATCGAGCTCTTCGATCTGGACTGACTCACCGCGCCGCTGCGCGGTAGACGGTCGCCTCGCCCTTCAGCGCCTCGGTGATGCCGGAGAGATAGGGCGACTGGTTCGTCGCCGTGAGGTTGTACGCGACATAGACGCCGTACCCGTCAGCCACCGTGCGCTGAGCGAAGTCCGCGGCCGTCGTGGCGCTCGTGTTCGCGAGGTCGATGGCCGCGGCGCCGAGCCGAGCGCGGTCGTCCAGGCCCGGCACGGTGGGAGCATCGTAGGTCGGGTAGTACGGGTTCCAGGCGTGATCGAGCACGCTGCCGGCGTCGAAGAGGCCGAAGTCCGTGGTCGTGTAGGACGGGCCGATGGCATACAGCGTGATGAGCTTGTCCGGCCCGAGCCGGTCGCGCAACGCGGAGGCCAGCCAGCCGAAGGACTGCGGGTTCGGCTGCGGGGTGCCGTTCGCCCCGTAGTTGCTCCACTCGTCGTCGAAGTCGATGCCGTCGAGGCCGTAGGCGGTCACGGTGTCTGCGAGCTGCGCGGCGAAGGCGTCGGCATCCGCGTACGACGTGAAGTTCGCGAAGCCGGCACCCTGGTGGTTTCCGAGGACCGACAGCAGCACCTTGGTGCCCTGGGCCTGCAGCGGGCGGATCTGGTTCTGCGCATCCTGCAGCGTCTCGGTGACCCGGTCGTTGAGGTGGAGGACCGCCTGCTCCCCGTCGTAGTTGATGTTCGCGGCGAAGATCATGGCCAGATCGGCCGCTGGGCGGCCCGACTCGGCGAGCGTGTAGTCCGCGACGTTCGCTAAATCGTTCGAGTTGACCTCGACGTAGACGGCGAGCTTCGGGTCGGCAGCGGCGGTATCGGCGACCGCTGTGGTCGAGGCGGCGAGGGCGGCGGCTCCAGCGGCTGCGAACGCCGCTGCTACCGCGATACCTCTTCTCAGGCGGGACGATCGTGCGGGTGAGGAACTCATGACGGGATCTTCTCCTTCGGCGTCGTTGTCGAGATCGGGTCGCGACGTCGCGACTCGCGGCCGACTATATCGCTTAAGCAATTGTGTCGGAAGGGGATGCTGGCGGTGCGCACCGATTCCGACGATGCTGGACGCATGCGCGCCCTCCGACTCCTCTGGCGGTACCCGGTCATCACGCTCACGGTCCTGGTCTTCGCCGTAGTCGGGGCGCTCCACGCCGCCGGGGAGGAGACCATCGGCCGATGGGTCGCGACGATCTTCGTGGCTGCGGTGGTTGTGTGGACGCTCATCGGCATGGTCCGCGACGTGCTCCGCGGCCACGTCGGACTCGACATCCTCGCCGTCGTCGCCATGGTGGCGACACTCGCGGTGGGCGAGTACATCGCGGCGCTCATCATCGTCCTCATGCTCTCCGGGGGCGAGGCGCTGGAGGACTTCGCGGGCCGCCGGGCCAAGCGCGACCTCTCCGCTCTGCTGGATCGCTCGCCGCGCAGCGCCCATGTGCTGACACATCCCGAGGATGCGGACTCGGACGCGGCGAGGGAGGTGCCCGTGGACGATGTGGCCGTGGGCGACGTCCTCCTCGTGCGCCCGGCGGAGATCATCCCCGTGGACGGTGAACTGCTCACGGACAGCGCGTCGTTCGACGAATCCTCGCTCACGGGCGAGAGCCTGCCCGTGACGCGCGGTGCAGGCGACGAGGTGCTGTCCGGCGCGATCAACGGCAGCCGGGCCATCCGCCTCCGTGCCCTCCGCACCGGCGCCGACAGCCAGTACCAGCAGATCGTCGCCCTGGTCGCCCAGGCCGAGTCCTCCCACGCGCCCATCGTGCGTCTCGCCGACCGGTTCGCGATCCCGTTCACCGCCGTCGCGCTCGTGCTCGCGGGGACGGCCTGGGCGCTCTCCGGCGACGCCACGCGGTTCGCCGAAGTACTCGTGCTGGCGACGCCCTGCCCCCTGCTGATCGCCGCTCCCGTCGCCTTCCTCGGCGGACTCTCCCGGGCGGCGAAGTCGGGCGTCATCATGAAGAGCGGTGCGGTGATCGAGCAGATCGCGCGCGTGCGCTCTGCGGCGTTCGACAAGACCGGGACGCTCACCCAGGGGAGGCCGGAGGTCGTCGACGTGCGTCCGGCACAGGGCTTCGATGCGGAGGAGATCCTGCGACTCGCCGCCTCGGCCGAGCAGTACTCCTCGCACGTGCTCGCCGACGGCATCCGTCGCGCCGCCTCCGCCCGAGGCCTGGCGCTGCACGGGGCGACGGAGGCGAGCGAAACCGCGACGAACGGGGTGTCCGCGACGATCGGCGGCCGCGCGGTGGTCGTCGGCAAGCCGGCGTATGTGGCGTCCCTCGCCCCGGACACCGTGCGGGCGGAGCTCGCGCCGGGACAGGCCGCCGCCTATGTCGCCGTGGACGGACGGTTCGCGGGGGCCCTGGTCCTCGCCGATGCCGCTCGCCCGGAGGCGCCCGCCGTGATCTCGTGGCTGCGGACGCATGAGGTCGACCGGCTCGCGATGCTGACCGGGGACGTGGAGACCACCGCGGCGTCGATCGGACGGCAGGTCGGGATCGACGAGATCCACGCCGAGCTCCTGCCGCCCGAGAAGGTGCGTCTGGCCGCCGAGATGCAACCACGGCCCGTGCTGATGGTCGGCGACGGTGTGAACGACGCCCCGGTGCTGGCAGCGGCCGACATCGGCATCGCGATGGGCGCGAAGGGAGCGACGGCCGCCGGGGACGCCGCCGACGTCGTCATCCTCGTGGATTCGCTCGCCAAGGTCGTCGACGCCGTCGCGATCGGACGGCACACCCTCCGCGTCGCCTTCACCGCGATCTGGATCGGGATCGGGCTGAGCGTGGGGCTGATGGTCGTCGCGATGACCGGCGTCATCCCCGCGGTCGTCGGCGCTCTGGTGCAGGAGCTCGTCGACCTCGCGACGATCCTCTACGCCCTGCGCGCGCTGAGCGGCCCGCCGAGCGACCTCCGCCCCTCCGCGTGAACGCTGTTCCTGCACTGCACGCGGTTCCGCTTCTCTCGTCCACCCGTCCCGTGTTCGCGGTCGTGCCGCTGCGGAATACCGTGACAGCCTGAGACCCCGGACTCAGACTGGAGGCATGACCGTGGACGATCCGCAGGTATGGACTCTGATCGGCGTCTTCGCCGCCGTGATGCTCGGCGGCATGACGCTCATGACGTCGCAGCTCAGCCGCGTGATCCGCGCGGAGGTGGACCGCATCGACGGAACCCTCTCCGCACGGATCGACCGCATCGACGGCACCCTCTCCGCACGGATCGACGGCCTCGACGCCCGGCTGGGACGGATCGAGACGAAGGTCGACGATCTCGACAGGGAGCTCACGAACCTCGCGACGCGATTCTGGCGCTCGCAGTGACGAGCCCGCGGCCTCAGATCGAGACGTCGCCGACGAGGTTGACCTTGATGCCCATGCCGTCGAACATCGCGGCCTTCGCGATCAGCGCCTTGTCCGCGGTCTCGGCGTCGGGCGCGTAGACGAGCTGCGCGTGGTTCGCCTTGTGCCGCGCCATGAACTGGTCGCGCGAGATGCCGTGCAGCACCACATGGGCGATCGGCCACTCCGGGTTCGTGGCGTCCTTCCGGCGCTGCGTCTCCTCCGCCGGCAGCTCGACGACCGACGCCCGGAAGATGTCCGCCTGCAGGACGCCCTCGGCGATGAACACCCGGGAGAGCACGACCTCGCCGGGCTTCGAGACGCCGTTGATCGTGGCGCCGCCGGCGGGGAAGAACACGTGACCCTGGCGCCACCCCTCCGCGTTCTGCCAGCCGCCGAGATGGGAGGCCGGCACCGAGCCGGAGATCTCGTACACCCATACGAACTGCCCGTCGTAGTCCTCGCCCCAACGGACGTCGTGGAGAGTGTTGTCGGGGACGAGCCCCATCGCCCGCCAGACGCGGTCGGTCACGAGCGCATCGACGGCGACGCCCTCGTCGGCCTCGTTGAAGTGCGGGAACGCGCGCCCCTCATGCAGCACGCGGGAGCCGTCGCGCGAGGTCACCGGCGGGCGCTCGGTGGAGTTCAGGATGCCCTCCGCCAGGTCCGACGCCGGAACGAGGTCCTTCAAGCCCTGCTGGTACTGGATGCCGACCGCGTCGAGGCCGAAGTCGTCGGCGATGCGGAGGGCGGCGATGTACATCTTCAGCTGCCACTGCACCTGCTCGCGGGTGAGCTCGGTCGCGGCGTCCTCGCCGTAACGGAAGGTCATGCCGCGCTCGATCAGCCAGTCGTAGGCGGCGTCGGCCTCCTCCTCGGTCACGTTCAGCATCTCCGCGTAGAGGGCCGACTGCGACAGGCGCTCCTTGTAGATGCCGGTCTGGTTGAGGAGCTCGTCGTCGAAGATGGCGTTGTACATGCCCATGCAGCCCTCGTCGAAGACGCCGATGATGGCCTTCTCGGCGCGCAGCTCCGCGGCGAGCGCCTCGCCGAGCTGCTTCTCCGGGCTGTCGGGCAGTGCGGGGAGCGGACGCACGTGGGAGGCGTCGTGGGTGATGGCGCCGGTCTCCGTCCACTCCCGGATGCCGTCGCGGAACCAGTCGTCGGTGAAGTCGACCGACCAGATCGTCGCGTACGGCTTGTCCATCTTCGTCAGGCCCGCGTTGAGGCCGAGGAGGCCGACGAGGCCGGGCCAGTCGCCCGCGAAGTTCGCCACCGTGAGGATCGGGCCCTCGTGCGTGCGGAGGCCCGCGAGCACGTGGTGCGAGTACTGCCAGACGGCCTCGGCGACGATGAGCGGCGCGTCGACGGGGATGTTCTTGAACACCTCGAGCCCCATGCGCTGGCTGGAGATGAAGCCGTGACCGGTCTCCGGGTCGACCTCGTTGGCGCGGACGACCGTCCAGCCGAGGTCGTTCAGCACGCCGGTGACCCCGGCCTCGAGCTCGACCTGGGTGGGCCAGCCGGCTGTGTTGGCCGACTCTCGGAGGTCGCCGGAGGCGATCAGGTAGGCGGTCTTCGGCGCAGCGGTGGGACGGGATGCCGGGGTGGGCAGGGTGTAGGCGGTCATGAGTTCTCCGGGGTCGAGGGGGTGGGGGATCCGCCGCGCTGGGCGGCGGCGAGTTCATGGACGACGTCCTTCGAGCCGTCGTAAAGGCGCACGTAGCGGTCGAAGAGGGCGTCGGCGAAGGGACGCAGCGCCTCGTCCGGGCGGACGGTGTCGGCGATGGGGTTCCAGTCGGTGATCGCGGGCGTGGCACCGTCGGCGGCCGTGGCCGTCGCCGCGAGGAAGGCGGCGCCGTAGCTCGCGCCGATCGTGGTCTGCGGCACCTCCTGCACGAGCCCGGTGATGTCCGAGACGATCTGCAGCCACAGCCGTCCCTGCGTGCCGCCGCCGACCGCCACGATGCGGCGGATGTCGGCGCCGGCGGCTCGCATGGTCTCGACGTTGTGACGTACGCCCAGCGCCGTGGCCTCGAGGGCCGCGCGATAGAGGTCTCCTCGGGTGTGCCGGAGGGTGAGTCCGGCGATGACCCCGCGGGCGTCGGGATCCTGGATCGGGGTGCGCTCACCGGCGAAGTACGGCAGCATCAGCAGGCCGTTCGCGCCGGGCCCCGACTCCTCGGCCTCGGCGAGCAGCGCCGGGTAGTCGGCGCCGGAGAGGTCCTTCAGCCACGCGGTGAGCGCTCCGGATGTGGACAGCCCGCCGGCGAGGTTGCGCGTGCCCTCGAAGGCGCCGGCCGTCGTCCACATCGAGGGTGTGCGGAGGGTCTGCTCCCCGGTCGCGACGAGGAACATCGTCGTGCCGTACATCAGCATGAGGTCGCCGACCTCGTGGGCGCCGACGCTCACCGCCTCGGTCCAGGCGTCGATCGTGCCGGTGATGACCGGGGTCCCCTCGGGCAGGCCGGTCAGGGCCGCCGCAGCGGCGGTCACGATGCCCGCGATCTCCCCCGCCCAGCGCAGCGGCGGCTGCTCGACCGTCCCGGCGAACCGCTGCCACCAGGGCTCGTGCCAGCGCTCACCCTCGATGTCGTACAGCGGCGAGACCTGGCTGGCGGACTGGTGGTCGAGGACGTAGGCGCCGGTGAGCTTGCGGGCCAGCCAGGAGGCGGGCATGTAGAGCCGCCGCGCGCGCTGCCAGGCTCCCGGCTCCTCCTCGGCGACCCAGGCGATCTTGGGCCCACCGGCCTGCGAGGTGAGGGTCGAGCCGCCGACGCGGGTGATCTCCTCGACGCCGAGCTCCGCCGTCATGCGCTCGATCTGAGCGGTGGAACGGGTGTCCACGCCGTAGAGGATCGCGGGGCGCACGGGCTCGTCGTCCTCGTCGGCGAGCAGGATGCACGGACCCATGCCGCTCACGCCGACGCCCACGACCTCCGCGTCGGGCACCGCGGCGAGAAGGTCCGCGGCCAGCTCGACGAACTCGTCCCACCAGATCCGGCCGTCCATCTCGACCCATCCGGACTGCGGACGGGAGACGTCGTGCGCGCGGGTCGCGGTCGCGAGGATCGTGCCAGCGGGATCCACGAGGACGCCCTTGCTGCTGGACGTGCCGATGTCCACCCCGAGGGTGCAGCGCATGGTCTCTCCTTCGATACCGACGGTCCGTGCAGGCCTGCACCCAGGCTACGCGAAATCGATTTCACGACGCAAGGAGCTGACTGCTTCTGCACCACGAGGACCGATATCGAGAGTCTCCACGATCTTCGCCTCCGGCCGGAAAAACGCCGGTTCAGCACCGGAATACCGTGACATCCTGACCCCTCCGATCGAGACTGGAGGCATGCCCTTGAACGACCCGCAGGTATGGACGCTGATCGGCATCTTCGTGACGACGATGCTCGGCGGCATGACCCTCATGACGACGCAGTTCGGTCGCGTGCTCCGTGCGGAGATCGGCGGACTGCGGGGAGAGATGACCGGCGAGATCGGCACCCTCCGCACTGATATGACCACCGAGATCGCCGGCCTCCGCACCGAGATGACCACCGAGACCACACGACTACGCAGTGAGATCGGCACCCTCCGCACCGAGATGACCACCGAGACCACACGACTACGCAACGAGATCGGCACCCTCCGCACCGACATGACCACCCAGATCGCCGGCCTCCGCACCGAGATGACCACCGAGATCGGCACCCTCCGCACCGAGATGACCACCGAGACCACACGACTACGCAGTGAGATCGGCACCCTCCGCACCGACATGACCACGGAGATCGCCGGCCTCCGCACCGAGATGACCACCGAGACCACACGACTACGCAGTGAGATCGGCACCCTCCGCACCGACCTGACCACCGAGACCGCGGGCCTCCGCACCGATACGACGAACGAGGTCAGCGGACTCCACGGGGCGTTGGCGGCGCTGCACGCGGCGATGATGCGCGAGGTCGGAGGGCTGCGCGCGGCGATGGGTGCGCTGCACGGAGCGATGATCGGGCTGCGTGGCGAGATGATCGGCCTGCGTGGCGAGATGACCGCACGGCTCGACGGCCTCGATCACCGCCTCGACCGATTGGAGGTGAAGGTCGACGATCTCGACAAGGAGATGACGAACCTCGCGGCGCGATTCTGGCGCTCGCAGTAGCGACGCTGCGTTCAGGCGCGCGCGGCCGCGCGCTGCACCTCGCCGGAGAGGACGATCGTCCGGGCCGGTTGCTCGTCGCCCTTGATCCGATCCAGCAGTATCCGCGCCGCCGTCACACCCATGAGGCGCGCGGGGAGCCTCACGACGGTGACGGCGGACGGCGACAGCGTCGTGAAGGGCAGCGACCCGATCACCGCGACGCCGAGCTGCGGCGGGGTGAGTCCGCGCTCCGTGAGGACCTGGATCGCGCCGACACCGATGAGGTTGTTCCCGGCGACCACCGCGTCCGGCGGCTCCGGCAGCGCGAGGAGCTCCTCCATGGCCGCGCGCCCGCCCTCGACGCGGAACGTGGCGAAGCGCTGGAGCGAGGAGAGGTCATGATCGGGATCCGTCGCCGAGAGCGCTTCCCGCCAGCCTTCCGCACGCTCCGCCGCGGTGTCGATGTGCGCGGGGCCACCGATGTACGCGATGCGCCGGTACCCGGCGTCGAGAAGGCTCTGCGTCGCTGCGGCGCCCGCCTCCCGGTTGGCCATGACCACACCGTCGATGGCGGCGCCCGTGCGACGGTCCACCGCGACGACCGGCCGTCCCGTCGCCCGCACCGGCGCCAGATCCGAGTGCTCGTCCGCCGTCGCGATGATGACGCCCGACATGTTCTCGGCGATCGCGATCCGGAGGTACGTCGCCTCCTTCTCAGCCTGGGCGTCGGAGTTGCACAGCACGACGGAGTACCCCGCTTCGGACGCCGCATCCTCCACGCCGCGCGCCATCTCGGTGAAGTACGGGTTCTCGATGTCCGGGATCACCAGGGCGATGACTTCGGAGCTCTGGGTCCGCAGCGTACGCGCCGTCCGGTTCGGGGTGAAGCGCAGTTCCTCGGCCGCCGCCCGCACCGCCGCCGCCTTCTCCTCCGACACGCTCGTGCCGTTGAAGACGCGCGAGACCGTGGCCGGGGAGACGCCGGCCCGCCGCGCGACGTCGTAGATCGTGGCCATGGGCACCCACTGTAACCGGTTTCAGCCTCAGCTCTCCGCGAGGAATCGATCGAGAGTCGTTCCGAGAGCATCGAGCCGAGTCCGAGCCGCACCCGAGAGCGGTCGGAACGGACGACGACAGTCCCCCAGCGCTCCGGCACCTCCCGCACTGCGACCGGAGAGGTACTTCGCCGCGGGGAAGACGTCGATCGCGACGAGCTCGGCGATGACATGGTTGATCCGGCTCTGCACCCGCTGCGCTCCGACCAGGTCACCGGCGTCGAGGAGGCGCCGCGCCGCCTGGAAGAGCTCGACCTGGAGCCCCACGGTCGTGCCGATCGTCCCGCGAGCACCGGCGGCGAGCGCGGGCACGAACACCTCGTCGAACCCGTTGATGTAGGCCTTGTCGGGGAACGCCGCCTTCATGCGCTCGAGGGCGTACATGTTGTGCGCGGTCTGCTTGAGACCGATCACGCGATCGTCGCCCAGGAGTTCTCCGGCCGTCTCGAGCGTGAACTCGGTCCCCGTGAACTGCGGGATGTTGTAGACGATGAGCGGGAGGTCCACGGCGTCCAGCACCGCGCGGTAGTGGTCGAGGACGGCCTCGATGCCGAAGGCGTAGTAGATCGGCGGGATCATCGAGAGGGCGGATGCGCCGGCGCGCTGCGCCCGCCGTCCGAGTTCTATCGCCTCCCGCGTCGACAGCGCGCCGACGTGGGCGACGACGGGGATGCGCCCCTCGGCGGCGCGCACGGCGGTCTCCACCACCGCGGTCCGTTCATCCGCCGACAGGAGGAGACCCTCCCCCGACGACCCGCAGCAGTAGATCCCCTCGACGCCGCGGGAGACATAGTCCTCCACGAGCGTCGAGAGCAGTCCGGTGTCCACCGCCCCGTCCGCGTCGTACGGGGTGGCGATCGCGGCCATCAGCACCCCGAGGTCCGCCGCCGTGGTCACCATGCGGTCCACCCCCCGTCCACGACGAGGTTCGCTCCGGTCATGTAGCGCGAGGCGTCCGAGAGCAGGAAGACCGCGGCCCCGTTGAAGTCGGTCGCCTCCGCCATGCGTCCGATCGGGATGCGCGCCGTGTAGTTCTGCCGGAAGGTCGCGTCCTGCGAGTCCCGACCGACGCCGGAGGGCGTGAGGGTGTTGACCCTGATGCCCTGCCGGCCCCAGTACGTCGCGCAGTACCGGGTGAGGTTGTACAGCCCCGACTTCGCCGCCGAGTAGGCCACCGGCTTCACGAACGGCACCCCGGTCTGCTCCTCCTTGTACGCGTAGATGTCCTGCACCGGCGACACCATCCCGTAGATCGAGCCGACGTTGATGATCGAGCCCGGCTTCCCGGCGGAGCGCATCCGGGCGCCGGCCGCCTGCGTGACGAGGAAGGTGCCGACGAGGTTCACGTCGACCACCTCCCGGAACACGTCGAGGGGGAAGTCCTCGAAGGGGCCGGAGACCTCGGGCGGCGCGCTCGGCTGGGTGTCCAGACCGGCGTTGTTGATCACGCCGTCCGGCGCCGCACCCCACGCCTCGACGATCGCGTCGAGGCCCGCCTCGACGCTGTCCTTCGAGACGATGTCCACGGAGACGCCGAGGAGGCGCGGGCTGTCGGCGATCTCGGGGAATGTCTCCTGCAGGCGCGCGGCGTCGACGGTGCGCGATGCCACGGCCACCCGGGCGCCGCGTCCGTGGAGCTCCCGGACGAAGGCCGATCCGATCTGGCCGAGGCCGCCGGTGACCAGGATGATGCGGTCGGTGAGGTCGAAGATGTCCGCCATGTCGTTCGTCTCCCTCAGCTCACCGCGTGCCGCGCGAGGTTCTCGCGGTCGTACTCCAGGCCGTTCCCCGGCGCTCCGGTCGGCACGAAGAACCCGTTCTGCGGCCGCTGCGGCACGATGACGCCGAGATCGCTGAGCGTGCCGCCGTCCGTCATCTCGCCGAACAGGGCGTTGGGCACCGCGCAGAGCACGTTGGCCGTGAGCTCCATCACGAAGTGCGGCGTCATCGGAGCGTTGTACGCCCGGCCCAGGGCAGCGATGTCCATGTAGGGCGTGATACCGCCCACGCGACCGACGTCGGCCTGGATGAAGTCGCACGCGTCGGCGAGGAGGTACTGGTTGAACTGCTGGAGCGTGTAGACGTTCTCGCCCAGCCCGATCGGGATCGGCGAGCGGGCCCGGAGGCGGGCGTGCGAGGCGACGTCGTCCACGCGCAGCGGCTCCTCCACCCAGTAGAGGTTGAGGTCGCGGAACCGGGTGACCGCCCGGACCGCCTCCCCGTAGGTCCATCCCTGGTTGGCGTCGACCATGAGCGGATACTCGCCGACCGCCTCGCGGATCTTGGTGAGCCGGTAGACGTCCTCCTCGAGGTCCGGCTTGCCGACCTTGACCTTCCCGGCGGCGTACCCGTCGGTCTTCCACTCCTTGACCTGCTCGACGACCTCCTCGGCGGAGAGGTTCAGGTTGATGCCGCTGCCGTACAGCGCGACCCGGTCGCGCACCTGGCCGAGGAGCTTCGCGAGCGGCTGCTGGTAGTGCAGCCCCAGCAGGTCCCACAGCGCCACGTCGATCGCGGCGAGGGCGAGCGTCGTGGTCCCGCCGGGGCCGTTGTCGCGCAGGTGCTGCCAGGAGTGCTGCCAGACGGCCCGCGGATTGACCTCGCGGCCGATGAGCGTGGGGATGAGCTCGCGCAGCGCCGCCACCATCATCTGGCCGCCGACACCGGACGTGTGGCTGAAGCCGGTGCCGACCAGCCCGGTGTCGGTGGTGATGTCGGCGAGGATGATCTCGATGTGGGTCACCCGATGGATCTGGTCTCCCCACGGTCCCTTGGGGAGGGGGATGCGGGAGAGCTGGAGGTCGATCGATTCGATTTTCATGCGTGGTCCTTCCGGGACGACGAGGAGGGGACGGGAGCTTCAGCCCTTGACGGCGCCGGCGGCGAGACCGGCGACGAGGCGCTTCTGCACGAGGAGGAAGCCGACGACGACGGGGAGCACCGAGAGCACGCCGCCGGCGGTGAGGAGGTCCCAACGGATCTGGTACTCGCCGATGAACAGGTGCAGCCCGACCGGCAGCGTGCGGGTCGCCGTCTGCGAGGTGAAGGTGAGGGCGTAGAGGAACTCGTTCCAGGTGAGGATGAACGCGTAGGTTCCTGCCGCCACCATCCCGGGCCGCAGCAGGGGCAGCAGCAGGATGCGGACGATCTGCGCGGACGAGGCCCCGTCGATCTGACCCGCTTCCTCGATCTCCCGGGGGATGGAGTCCGCGAACCCCTTGAGCAGCCAGGTGGCGAACGGTGTGGCGAACGCGGCGTGCACGAGGGCGAGACCGAGCGTCGTATCCATCAGCCCCATCCCGCGCAGCTGCCCCTGCAGCGAGATCACGAGCAGCACGGCGGGGAACATCTGCGCGAGCAGCAGCCCGATCATGACGGCACCGCGACCGCGGAAGTCGAACCGGGACATCGCGATCGCGGCGCCGGTGGAGACCACGAGGGTCACCGGGACGGCGATCGCGGCCACGGTGAGGCTGTTTCGCAGATAGGTCAGGAACGGCGTCGTCGACAGCAGCTCGGCGTAGGAGGCGGTCGTGAACTCCGAGGGGATGAGGTTCGCTCCGGCGCCGGCGAGCTGGTCCCGGGGCGTGAGTGACGTCAGCAACATGACGATGTACGGCCCGAGCACCATCGCGAGCACGCCGAGGAGGGCGATCGCGAAGCCGGTCCTTCCCGCGAGGCGGCCGAAGCGGACGGGGGCGGTCGTCGTGGTCATCGCGTGGTGTCCTTCCGGGTGAGGCGCACGTAGAGCGCGATGAAGACGGCGAGGAACAGGGCCTGGATGACGGCGTACGCCGCGCCGGCACCGAAGTCGCTGGCCTTGTAGGTCGTGAGATACGACTCGAGCGCCAGGGTCGTCGAGGACGTGCCCGGCCCGCCGCCGGTGAGGATGAAGATGAGGTCGACGTAATTCGAGGTCCAGATCAGGCGCAGGAGCGTCGTGATGAGGATCGTCGGGAGGATGGCGGGCAGCACGACGTGGCGGAACACGCCGACCGGGCCGCACCCGTCGATCTGCGCCGATTCCTTGAGCTCGCCGGACACGCTCTGCAGCGCCGCGAGGATCATGATCGCGAAGAGCGGGATGCCCTGCCAGACGTCGATCATCACGAGCGTCGGCAGCGCGGTGCTGTTCTGCGACAGGAACTCGATCGGGGCGTCGATGACGCCGGCGTTCAGGAGCCACTGGTTGAGGACGCCGTTGTTGGGGTCGAGGATCCACTTCCACATCAGCGCCACCAGGACGCTGGGCGTCGCCCACGGGATCATGATCAGGCCGCGGTACACGCCCCGCAGGGGGAAGCGGTTGTTCAGCATGAGCGCGAGCGACAGCCCGCCGATCAGCTGGAGGGAGACCGCCCCGAAGGTCCAGAACGCCGTGCGGCCGAGCGTGGGCAGGAACTCCGCCGTGCCGATAACGCTGGCGAAGTTCTGGAACCCGACGAACTCGAGCACACCGGTGAAGACGCTCACGTCGTTGAACGAGAACCAGATCGAGCGGACGAGCGGATATCCGGCGAAGACCGCGACGAGCACGATCGCCGGCGCGAGCAGGACGAGGGGGGCGACCGAGCCGCGGCGCGCACGTCGCCGCGGCCGGGTCACCGGCCGGCGCGGGGCCGGCCGGCCGGTGACGACCGCTTCCGTGAGGGTGGAGCTTGCCATGTCGGTCCTCAGCGCAGCACGTCGGACATCTTCGTCAGCACGTCCTGGCTGCTGATCTCGCCCTGGAACGCCTGCTGGATGAGCGGGTTCCACTCCTTCGCGGCGAGCTCGGCCACCCCCTCCAGCGCCGGCCACGTCTTGGCGGTGGGAATGGCGTCGACCGCGACCGCGAGCTGCGGGTCGGACGAGTACGCCTCGGTGTCGATCACCGACTCGAGCACCGGAAGCTGACCCTGCGGCGAGGCGGAGATCTTCTCCATCTGCGCCTCCTCGCTCAGCCAGGAGATCCACTCCCAGGCGGCGTCCTTCTTGTCGGAGCCCTCGAGGATGACGTTGCCGCTCATGCTGCCGAGTGTCGCGCCGGGCTTGCCGTCGGCCGTGGGGATCGGGACGACGCCGAGCTTGTCGCCGAAGACCCCCTGCAGCTCCTTCAGGGAACCCGGGTGGTGGATCATCATGCCGGTGAGGCCCTCGACGAAGTTCGTCTTGACGTCGGCGAAGGCGGCCGTGATCGATCCGGGGGGCGCCGCCTGCAGGTCGGTGACGATGCGGAGGTAGTCCTCGTTCACCGCGACGCCCTTCGCGTCGTCCAGGACGACCTCGCCGGAGTCGTCGACGACCGACGCGCCGCCGGCGTACATCCACGCGAGCCACTGGTCCTGTCCGCCCGCACCGCCGCGGACGTCGATGCCGTACCGGCCGTCACCGGTGAGGGCGGCCGCCGCGTCGAGAAGGTCCTGCTGGGTGCGCGGCGCGTCGAGTCCGAGTTCCTCGAAGTAGTCCGTGCGGTAGTAGAGGTAGAGCGTCGTGTACTGGTGCGGCAGCATGTACACCGCGTCCTCGCCGGGCAGCTGACCCGTCGCCCAGAGCGAGTCGACGACGTCGTCCGAGGCGTCCCAGCCGTCGACGTACGCGGTGAGGTCGGCGATGGCACCCTGCGGCGCGAACTGCCCGAGCCACCAGTCCTTGCTGCGGGCGGCGTCCGGGCCGGTGCCGTTCATCGCGGAGGACACGAGCTGGTTCTGGTACTGGTCGAGCGGGATCGTCTCCAGCACGACCTTCACGTCGTCCTGTGCGCCGTTGAACTCGTCCGCGAGCTCCGTCCAGGTGGGGTCGGTCGCGTCGTCCTGCCAGAGCCAGTAGGTGATCTCGACGGGGCCGTCGCCCTCCCCGGACGGGGCGCTGCCGGCACAGCCGGTGGCGAGGGCGACGACGCCGAGGGCGGCCAGGGCGGGGAGGATTCGGGTGGATCTCATGATGCGTACTCCTTCGTCGATCAGATGAGGGTCGTGCGAAATCGATTTCAAGACGGGTGCGACAGAACGCGCCGGTGCGCGGATTGTCAGACCGGCAGCGGGGCCGTGGTGCCGAAGTCGATGTCCGGGTAGCGGTTGCGGACACCGTAGAAGTGGGCGTCCAGCTCGTGGACGGCCCGGCGGGTGTCGCCGGCCTCGATCGCATCGACGATGCGACCGTGCATCGCGGCGATGGCGGGATCCTCCTCGACGGGCTCCTCGCGTCGTGCGGCAGCGAAGACGACCCAGAAGGACTGCAGGAACTGATCCACGAACGCATTGCCCATCGGCGCGAGCAACCCGCGGTGGAACTGCTGGTCGAGCTCGGCGAAGCTCTCGTTGCGCAGGGCGCGCTCCACCATCTCCTCCGAGAGCAGCCGCAGACGGGCCAGGTCGCTCGGCTGCAGGCGCGGGATGACCAGAGGCAGCAGAGACGTCTCCAGCGCGTGACGCACCTCCAGGAGCTCGCGGGTGGCGGCTTCGGGGTCGTCGACGAAGCCGATCCAGCGGGTGGCGAGATCGGCGGCGCGGAATCCTCGCCAGACCCGGCGCGCCCCTTGCCGGGACACCACGATGCCGAACGCCTCGAGGACGCTGAGGGCCTCGCGGATGCGCTGCCGTCCCACCTCCAGCACGGCGCCGAGCTCCGCCTCGGTGGGCAGCGGGTCGCCGATCTCCAGGCCGGAACGCTGCAAGTGCTGAGCCAGACGCCGGGCGAGCGCGTCCGACAAGTCGGACCCGGTGACCTCGATCTTGTCTGACATGTTCCGTTCGCCCCTTCGCGATATCGGCGGAATTCCTGGTTCTGAGCCTAGACAGTCGTTGCGCTTGTCGTCAAGTGCCCTCTCACCCACGTTCACTTGTCCGACAAGCGAGCGCGGGCACACGCAGAGATGCCGCGACCCGAAGGCCGCGGCATCCCGTCGCGTGCGTGTCCCCGGATTCGCGTCAGCGGTGCGCGGCCACCACCTGCGCGACGGCCGCCCGCTCATCGGCGGAGGGTTCGGCGATGGCCATACGGCAGTGCGTGTCCACGACATCGAGCACGCGGTACGCCTCCTTCATCCGCGCCATGTCGCCGCCGATGAGCGCGACGACGTCGTCCACGGCGGCCTGTGCCGCGGCGATGGCGTCCGTGTCGCCGGAGCGTCCGGCGTCGGCCAGGGCGCGGAAGGGCTTCGGCGTCACGGAGGAGACACCCGAGACGACGCCCTGCGCGCCCGCTTCGACGGCCGCGATGAGGTCGCGGTCGGCGCCGGTGTAGAGCTCGAAGTCGGCCGGCACCACCGCGCGGTACGCCGCGATGTCGTCGAGGGAGAGCTCGCTCACCTTGGCCCCGACCACGTTCGGCAGGGCGGCGATGCGTACGAGCAGCTCCGGCGAGACGGGGTTCCCGCTGCGCGCGGGATAGATGTAGACGTAGAGGCGCCCCTCCCCCACGGCTGCCGAGACCGCGCGGTAGTAGTCGAGGATCGCGTCGTCCGTGGCACGCAGGTAGTAGGGGGTGAGGGCCGCGAACTCCGTGGCCCCCAGCTCCTTCGCGATGCCGACCAGGCGCACGGCCTCGAAGGTGCTCGGCTGTCCGACGTGCACGATCACGCGCATCCGGTCCGCCAGCTCCTCCAGCGCGGCACCCACGAGCGCCCGGAACTCGTCCGCGTCCACGGCGGGGAACTCGCCCGTGGTGCCGAGGACGAAGGCGCCCTCGTTCCCCGAGTCGGCCACGAACCGGAAGATCGCGCGCGACCCGTCGAGGTCGAGGGTCCCGTCGCGGTGGAACGCGGTCGGGACGGCGGTCAGGATGTCGTAGCGGGTCACTTCTCGGTCTCCTCGGGGGTCGTGCTCTTGCGGTTCTTGCGGTCGGCGCGTCCCCGGCGCGCACCGGCGTCGACGTTGCGGACGGTGGAGGTGAGCAGGTCGGGCTGCGCCGCGAGCTCGTCGTGTGCCTTCTCGATCTGCACGATGCTGTCGGTGTGGAGGATCGAGTCCTCCACCGAGGCCCGCTCTGCCCGGGGCGTGCGGGCGGCGCGGATCGCGGGCATCACGATCGACAGCACCGCGAGCGCGAGCAGAACGAGGGCGATCGGGCTGACGACCTCGAAGAACGGCCGCGTCGGCAGGATCGCCAGCGTGCGGGCGAGGTTCTCCTCGGCGAGCGGACCGAGCAGGAGACCGAGCACCACGGGTCCTGCCGGGACCTGCATGCGCTTGAGCAGCACGCCGACCACACCGAAGACGAGCATCGTGACGACCGTCGACAGGCTGTTCGAGGTGGCGTACGTGCCGATGATGCAGAAGATGAGGATGCCGCTCCACAGATACGGCTGCGGCACGTCGAGCAGCTTGACCATGCCCTTCATCCGCACGAGGCTCAGCGCGAGCGACAGGAGGGTCGCGACGAGCATGATCCCGACGATCGAGACGACGAGGTCGGGGCGGTTGGTGAACAGCGTGGGCCCGGGGGTGATGCCCCAGATGATCATCGAGCCGATCATCACCGCCATCACGGAGTCCCCGGGGATGCCGAGTGCCATCGTGGTGGTCAGCGAGCCGCCGAGCGTGGCGCTGGAGGCGGTGTCGGACGCGGCGACGCCCTCGATCGATCCCTTGCCGAACATCTCCGGGTGCTTCGACGCCTTGCGCGCCCGCTCCCAGCCGATGAGCCCGGCGATGTCGCCGCCGGCCGCGGGGATGAGGCCGACACCGAGGCCGACCGCGCCGCCGACCGCGGTGGCCCGTCCGCTCTGCTTCAGCTCCGCGCGGTTCGGCCACCACCGCCCGAGGCTCGAGATCGGTCGGACGTGCGACTTCCGGTGCGTGAGGAGCTGGTCGAACAGCTCGGCGATGCCGAAGAGGCCGATGATGACGGCGATGAAGTTCACGCCCTCGACGAGTTCCAGCACACCGAACGTGAAGCGCTGGTCGGCCGTGGCGGCGTACGTTCCGACACTGCCGAGCATGAGTCCGAAGAGGCCCGCGAGGATGCCCTTGAGCATCGACTTGGACGAGATGCCGATCATGATCGCGATGCCGAAGACGACGAGCGCGAACAGCTCGGGCGACTTGAAGTAGTCCCGGGCGAAGCTGGCGATCGGCACGGCGGCGACCGAGAAGAGCACGAGCGAGGCGAGGATGCCGACGGCCGACACGATCGCGGAGATCGTCAGCGCGAGACCGGCCCTGCCCTGTTTCGCCATCGGATAGCCGTCGAGGGTGGTGGCGATGGAGGCGGGAGTCCCCGGGGTGTTGATGAGGATGGACGGCACCCGGTCGCCGAAGTTCGCCGCGACGTAGATCGTCAGCAGCACCGCGAGGCCCTGCACGGGTTCGAGGGTCATGGTGAAGCCGGCCGCAAGCGCGACGGCCATGGTCGCGGTGATGCCGGGGAAGGCGCCGACCATGAAGCCGAGGACGAGGCCGACCGCCATGTACAGCAGGATCGAGATGTCGAGGAGCGAGTTCAGCCCCTCCAGGAGCGCGTTCACAGGGGGATCCTCAGGAGCATGCCGAAGACGACGTAGACGAACGCCGTGACGGCGGCGGAGTAGATGACGAGGCTCAGCCAGCGGCGGTGGCCGTAGAGGAGCATCAGTGCGGCCATGAGCAGGGCGCAGGCGATCGGGAAGACCTCGATCCGGTAGCCGAAGAGGATGACCGAGCCGAGGGACCAGAGCGCGATGAAGGCACCGGCGATCGCGATCGTCGCGACCACCCGGAGGACGCCGCCCGGCTGGATGCGCTCGAGGTCCTCCCGCGTGGGTGCCGGTCGCGTGATCGCCACGGCGAGCAGGGCGATCGCGATCACGACGCCGGTCACGCCGATGACGAGCGGCCAGAAGCGGGCGTCGATCTGTCCGGGGGCGGCCTCGCGGCGCAGCGGGATCTGCGTGGCGAGGAAGAGATAGCCGGCGGTGATCGCGAGGGCGACGGCGGCGAACGCGATCTCGAGGGGTCGCGAGGCAGTCGCCCCCTCGTAGCCGCCCGGCGCGGCCGACTCGGCCGCGGTGTCGGGGCTGGTCATGGTGCTCCTTCGTCGGAGGACGCGGTGGGGCCGGCGCGTGCCGACCCCACCGGAGGTGTTCAGCCCAGGAGGTCCTGGAACAGGGCGAACTGGTCGTCGACGAACCCGGTCCACTCCGCGGAGTCGCGGTAGACCACGAGGTTGCCGGCGTCCGCCTGGAACTTCTGGTAGCTCTCGGACTCCACGGCCTCCTTGACGGCGGCCTCAAGGGCGTCGTGCACGTCGTCGGGCAGGCCGGCCGGTGCGTAGATGCCGCCCCAGCCGCCGAAGACGACCTCTTCGCCGATGGCCTCCTCGACCGTCTCGACGTCCTCCGCGTCCGGGTGACGCTCGTCGTTCATGACCGCGAGGATGCGGACGGCCTCGCCCTGCGCGAGGGCCTCGCCGAGTCCGGAGACGGCGGCGACGGTCTCACCGGATGCGGCGGCGGCGACCGCCGTGGCGCCACCGTCGTAGGGGACCGGGGTGAAGTCGGCGTCCGTGGCCTTGCCGAGGCCGAGGGTGGCGGCCTCCCAGATCGAGCCGGCGCCGGAGTTCGCGACCGTGACCGCGCCGGACTTCGCCTGGGTCACGAGGTCGTCGAGGGTCTCGATGCCGCTGGTGGCGCCCACCGTGATGACGCCGGGGGCGAGCATGATCTGCCCGAGCAGGTCGAAGTCGTCGGGCAGCACGTCGGCGCTCTGGGTCGTGTTGAGCATCGCGATCTCGACCGGGGCGAACCCGATGACGTAGCCGTCCGGATCCTGCGAGCCGACGTACTCCATCGCGAGCGCTCCCGCGGCTCCGGGCATGTTCTCCGGGATCACGCTGACGCCGAGGATCTTCTCGAGTTCGGTGGCGAGCGCGCGGGACGACAGGTCGGAGCCGCCACCGGGGTTGGCTTGGATGATCAACCGGATGTCGTCCTCGGGATAGGTCGAGGCGGCCCCCTCGCTCTCGTCGACCTTCGTGCAGGCCGACAGCACCAGAGCGGTGGCGGCGAGGGCGGCGAAGGCAGCGGCCGCCCGAGTGATGCGCATGCGGGGCATCTTTGCTCCTCTACGTGGGTCGACCGTGTTGTCGACACCGCGAGGCTACCAGTGTTGACTGTTAACAGTCAACACTGTGGCCGAGTCACCGCACGCGACACACGGCCAGGAGGTGCGGGCTCAGCTCCCGGATTCCGGGAACGGTGCTCCCGGCTCGCGCCAGCTGGAGGGCCGCCTGCGTGAGCGCCGCCTCCTCCACGGGCATCCCCTCCAGCAACAGCCCGCCGGGCCCTTCGACGCCATGGACCTCCAGAACGTCGAGTCCGGCGGAGACGGCCTCCTCGGCGAGCGACTCCGCCGTATGGAAGTGCCCCGCCGGGAAGCGACCCCGCGAGGAGGGAGTCCCGTGTTCCAGCAGGGCGCCGTGTTCGTCGTCGAGGTGGAGGTCGGTCACGCCGAGCGCGAGCTGACCGAATCCGACGAACCGCGAGAGGCCTGCCACGAACACCCAGCCGCCGGATCGCACCACCCGTGCGGCCTCGCTGAGGGCCTGGACGCGGTCCGTGCGATCGGCCAGGTGGTACAGCGGACCGAGGAGAAGCGCAGCATCGAAGCTGTCCGCGGCGAACCGCAGCGAGCGCGCGTCGCCTACCTGTGCGTCCACCCCGAGCTGCGCCGCACTCCGGACATGACCCGGCACCGGGTCGACGAGGGTGACCCGATGCCCGCGGTCCAGGAGCGAGCGCGCATGGACACCCGCCCCACCTCCGACATCGATCACGCGACCCTCGGTGAGGTGATCCGCGATCAGCTCCTGGATGCGCTGGTGCTCGAGCGGTCCCTGCGCCGACCGGGTCGTCAACCGCACCGATTCGTCGAACCGCTCCTCGTAGTAGTCGCGGATCCGCTCGTCGAGCTCGCGCTGGTCCATGGTCGGCCTCCGATCGGTAGGCCTCCATCATCCACGCCCGTCCGCGCGACGCACGGCGCCAGGCGGGGATGTCCGCCTGGCGCCGTCCCTCCGCGTCTGACCGGCTCTAGCCGGCTGTCGCGTTCTCGTACGCCCGCATCGCGGCCTCCTGCGCCTCCTTCAGCGCGTCCTCCGGCGACTTGTCCCCGAGCAGCGCCGCCGTGATGGCGTTGTTGAGCTCGTTCTGGATCTCCTGACCCGCCGGCGAAGAGCCGAACGACTGCCCGTAGTCCACCACGTCGTAGTAGGTGGAGATGACCTGATCGAAGCCGGCGTTGCCGCTGTCGGTGACGAAGGTCTCGCGGATCGACTGGTCGGCGGAGGGCGACCCGGTGAACAGCCCGGTGTTGATCCCGCCGTCGGTCTTCAGGGTCTCGGCACGTGCCTCGCCCGCCGCATTCCACGCGTCGTCGGAGGTGAGGTTCACCATCCACGCGCACGCCGCCGCGGGGTTCTCCGCTCCGGCCGGGATCACGAACGCGGTGCCGGAGGCGACAGAGAACGGCTCGCCGTCGGCGTTCCGGAACGGCACGGCCTCGAGGTCGATCTGGTCGGCGTAGGGGCTCAGCACGTTCGGATACCACTGCGCGTTCACCTGCGCGCCCACCTGCTGGGCGACGAACTGGTTCTGGTCGCCGAAGGCGTCGAACGAGTCGGTGAAGCTCTTGACGGCCGCGAAGCCGCCCTGCGCGTCGGTGATCTGCTTGAGCATCTCGATGCCGGCCACGTTGCTGGGGTCGTCCAGGGTGGGCGCCCCCTTCTCATCGTTGAGCTGGCCGCCCATGCCGAGGATCCACAGCCCGGCCTGACCGGTCGCGACCGGATCGAACCCGAGCCGCGTGGGTACGCCGCCGGACTCCTGGTACATCTTCTCGATCGCGCCGAGCAGCACGTCGGGCTTCGAGGTGTCGATCTCGTCCGCCGTCACCCCCGCCTCGTCGAGCACGGCCTTGTTCAGCAGGATCGCCGGCGGCTGGTAGAACTGCGGCACCGCCCACACCGCGTCGTCGTAGGTGACGTCGTCGACGACGAAGGGGTACCAGTGGTCGCGCGGCGAGACGTCCTGGGCCGCGAAGCATTCGTCGAGCGGCATGATGAGGTCCTGCGCGGCATACGTGGTCACGTACCGGCGGTCCATCTGCACGACGTCGGGCACGTCGCCGCTCGCGATGCGGGTGGTGAACTTCTGCGCGTCGAAGGCCGTCGCATCGAGGTCGACCTCGACGTCCTTCAGCTGCTCGGCGGCGTAGTCCATGCGCGAGGTGCCGACGTCGTCGGCGTTCTCGAAGCCCCACGCCTTCAGCGTGCCGCTCGGCTCCGCCCCGAAGTCGGCGTCGGCCGCCTGGTCGTCTCCCCCTCCCCCGCCGCACCCGGCGAGGACGAGGACGGATGCCGCGGCGACCGCGGTGATTCCCAGCATGCGTGTGCGCATGACTGCTCCTTTCGATCTGTGGTTCGTCATCCCTTGCGCCCCTGGGTCGCGACGCCCTCGATGAAGGCGCGCTGCCCGAAGGCGAAGAGGATGAGCATCGGGAGGGTCACCAGGAGGGAGGCGACCATGACGTACTGGTAGTCGCCATGACCGCCCGCCGTGGGGCTGTACTTGGTCATGGCGTAGGCGATGCCGAGCGGCGCGGTGAACTCGTCCACCGACCCGGCGTTGAGGTAGATGAGGGCGGCCTGGAGGTTATTCCAGCTCGCCTGGAACTCGAACAGGAAGACGATGACGAACGACGGGATCGACAGCGGCATCGCGATCCGCCAGAAGAGTCCCCAGGCGCTGGCCCCGTCGAGCCGCGCCGCCTCGAACAGCTCCCGCGGCAGGCCGAGGAAGAACTGCCGCTGCAAGAAGATGTAGAAGGCCGATCCGAAGAGGTTCATCCCCCACAGCGGCACCCAGGTGCCGAGGAGTCCGGTCTCCTTCCAGATGAGGTAGATCGGGATCATCGTCACCGCGCCGGGGAGCATCATCGTCGCGAGCACGAGGCCGAACAGCAGGCCGCGCCCCGGGAAGCGGAAGTAGGCGAACCCGAACGCCACGATCGAGCTGGAGATCGCGACAGCACCGGCGGCGAGCAGCGCGATGGCGATGCTGTTGCCCATCCAGTTCAGCAACGGGAGCTGATTCCACACCTCCACGTAGTTCTCCGGCACGAAGGTCTTCGGGATGAGGGCGTTGTCGAACACCTCCCCTCGTGGCTTGAAGCTCGCCGCGAGGAGCCACGCGAAGGGGTACAGGAACAGCAGCGCGAACAGCACGAGGATGACGTTCAGCACGATGCGGGCGATGAGGCTCTTCGGCTGCCGCAGCTGCCGTCGCCAGCGCGAACGGGTGGCGACGGTGGTCGTGAACGTGCCAGGGGACTTCTCGGGCTCCGCCTCGACGGGGACCTGACGCAGGGTCTGGGACATCAGCGGTCTCCCTCGTAGTAGACGAAGCGGTTGCCGACCTTCACCTGGATGAGCGTGATGATCATGATGATGACGAAGAGCAGCCACGCCATCGCCGCCGCGAAGCCGAAGTTGAACTGCCGGAAGGCCTGCTGGAACAGGTAGATCGCGTAGAAGAGGGATGCCTCCGGTGACGAATTGCTCTGATCCCGCCAGAACAGCAGGTACGCCTGGTCGAAGATCTGGAACGCGGCGATCGACAGCACGATGACGTTGAAGAACATGGCCCCCGAGATCATCGGGAGGGTGATCGAGAAGAACTTCCTGATCGGTCCCGCCCCGTCGAGCGAGGCCACCTCGTACAGCTCGACGGGCACGTTCTTCAGCGCCGCGAGGAAGATCACCATGGTCCCCGCGACGGTCCACAGCGTCATGATCACGATGCTCGGCTTGACCCATGCGGGGTCGACGAGCCACTGCGGCCCCTGGATGCCGAACACCCGGAGGAACTGGTTGATCGCCCCGGAGTTGCCGTTCAGGAGGAGGAAGAACACCGCCGCGGTCGCGACGGCCGGCGTCATCTTCGGCAGGTAGTAGAGCACCCGGAAGGCACCCGCACCCCGTCCGACGCGGTTGAGCAGCAGGGCGAGGATCAGCGCGAACACGATCTCCAGCGGCACCGCCATCACCACGTAGAACAGCGTGTTCGCGAGCGAGACGCCCACCCGCGGGTCCTCGAAGAGGTTGGCGTAGTTGTCGATGCCGACCGGGCGGGCGCTGTTCGTGGCGAGGTTGTAGCTGCTGAACGAGATGTACAGGCTGTAGACCATCGCGCCGGCCGTGAAGATGAGGAATCCGATGAGCCAGGGCGAGATGAAGAGATAGCCGGCGAGGGCCTCCCGGCGGTTGTACCGGTCCCGCTGGCGGGTCTTGAGCGGCATCCACCTGCCTCCTTTCCGAGGACGTGCAGACACGACACTCCCGTCCTGGCGCGATGCTAGATCCGGAGAAGCGGTTCTCCGTGGGGCTTGCGCAGAACCGTTTCCTGTGGTTCACCTGAATGCCGCGTGGACGCCCTGGTGCCCCGGCTGCGGTTCCTCCCTAGGATGAGGGGAATAAACACGGAGGAGGGCCGGGGGAATGTTCGACGAGCGACGGCGACAGGCAGCGCTCGAGGAACTGGGGATCCTTGACACACCACCCGATGAGCGGGTGGATCGGGTGGCACGACTGGCGAAGGAGATGTTCGGCGTGCCGATGGTCAGCGTCTCGCTGATCGACCGCGACCGACAGTGGCGCAAATCGCAGATCGGCCTCGGGGGGAACGAGGCACCGCGCCAGGACTCGTTCTGCGACTACACCGTGTCGCAGGACCGGACCGTGGTGGTGGAGGACGCGAGCACCACCGACCTCTTCGCCCAGAACCCGTTCGTGACCGGCGATCCGCACCTCCGCTTCTATGCGGCCCATCCGCTGCACGCGCCGGGCGGCGAGCCGGTCGGGACGCTGTGCGTGCTCGACACGGAGCCGCACACCTTCACCGACGCCCAGCAGGACCTCCTGCGCGACCTCGCGTTCTGGGTGCAGACGGAGCTGGCACAGGACGCGGACATCGACCATGCCGCCGTGGTGCAGCGAGCCCTGCGCCCGCGGGTGCATCCGGAGATCGAGGGCTACACGATCGCCGCCGGCGCCGCCCCACGCGGCATGCTCGCCGGCGACTACTACGACTTCTCGCGACACGGCGACGCCCTGCGCGTGACCCTGGCTGACGCGATGGGCAAGGGCACGGGACCGGCGCTGGTCGCGGCCACGGTGCGCGCCTCCCTGCGGACGGCGCCGGAGCGCTCGCTGTCCGACGCCGTGATCGAGGTGGACCGCCTGCTCGAGGACGATCTCGCTGACACGTCGATGTTCGTCACGGCCGTCGTCGCCGAGCTGCAGCCGGAGACGGGAGACCTCGAGGTCATCGACGCCGGTCACAGCCTCGCTTTCGTCGTCCGGGCGGACGGGTCGTGGACGCCGCTGCGCTCCACGAACCTGCCGCTGGGCATGGGGATGGGCCTGGCCGACCCCCGCGTCCCGGTGACCACCCGTCTGGAACCGGGCGACGCGTTCATCTGCTGCAGCGATGGACTCCTCGACGTGCTCGACCCGGACGACCCGTTCGGCCACGTCGAGCGCGTCCTCGCGGAGATGGGCCCCGGCGGCGCTGTCGGCGAGGCGCTGCGGCTCGCGAACGATGACCGCGCCACCGACGACATCACCGTCGTGGTGGTGCGGAGGGACGCATGACCGCGCGGTTCGCGACGATCCGCGTCCTCGCCCTCCTCTCGGTCCTGCTGGGCGTGAACTACGTCGCCTGGCGATGGCTGGAGTCGGTGAACTGGTCGGCCTGGTGGATCGCGGTGCCGCTCGTGATCGCCGAGACCTACAGCCTCATCGACACCTTCCTGTTCTGCCTCACGATGTGGCGCGCGAAGGAGCGTCCGGCGCCGGTATCGCCGCCACAGGGCACCGTCGACGTGTTCATCACGACCTACGACGAGCCGATCGAGCTCGTCATGACGACGGCCAGGGCGGCGAAGCGGATCGCCTATCCGCACTCCACCTGGATCCTCGACGACGGCTCCCGCCCCGAGCTCGAGGCCGAGGCCCGGGCCGCGGGCGTCGGCTACCTCACCCGCTCCGAGGACTGGACCGGCAAGCCCCGGCATGCCAAGGCGGGCAACCTCAACAGCGCGCTCTTCCAGACCGACGGCGAGTTCCTCCTCATCCTCGACGCCGACCAGGTGCCGGACCCGCTGATCCTGCACCGCACGCTCGGCTACTTCGCGGATGACCCGGAGGTCGCCCTCGTGCAGACGCCGCAGTGGTTCGTGAACGTCGACGAGGCCGATCCGCTCGGCAGCCAGGCGCCGCTGTTCTACGGGCCGATCCAGCAGGGGAAGGACGGCTGGAATGCGGCCTTCTTCTGCGGGTCGAACGCCGTGCTCCGCCGCGAGGCGCTCATGCAGCTCGGCATCGTGGGCTACGTCCGGAGCGTGACCGACTCCGCCGCGCGGGCGCTCAAGACCTCCGAGGCGCTGATCGCTCGCGAGGCCGACGGCGCGACCGACCCGGCGCTCGCCACCGAACTCGGGGCGCTCCGCATCGCGATCGCCCGCGGGCGGAAGGAGCTCGCCGGCGGCGACTCCGTCGCCGAGGTCGCCGCGCGCGTGGGGGAAGCTGTCGACAACGCCTCCCGGATCCTCGTGGCGCACGACTTGGAGGGCATCCGTGCCGACCTCGCGGTGATCGAGTCCCTGCCGGTGCAGCACGACGCGGAACTCGGACAGGTGATCGTGGACGAGGCCGGGCTCGACGCTCTGGCCGCCTCCGACCTCTCCCCCCTCACCGCCGTGGAGGCCGTCCGCGGGTTGCTGGACGCGCTGCGCCTCGACCGGGCGGATGAGGCGCAGCCCATCCTCCCGCTCGCCACGATCTCGGTGACGGAGGACATGGCGACGGCGATGCAGCTGCACGCCCTCGGCTGGAAGAGCGTCTACCACCACGAGATCCTGGCGCACGGCCTCGCCCCGGAAGACCTCCGGACGATGCTCACGCAGCGGCTGCGGTGGGCCCAGGGGACGCTGCAGGTGATGCTGCGCGACAACCCCCTGGCCAAGCGCGGACTCTCGGTGGGGCAGCGCCTCATGTACTTCGCGACGATGTGGAGCTACCTCTCCGGCTTCGCCGCGATCGTCTACCTCGCGGCGCCGGTGATCTACCTCGTGTTCGGGGTGCTCCCCGTCACCGCCTGGTCGGTCGACTTCTTCGTGCGGTTCCTGCCGTACTTCCTCGTCAACCAGGCGCTGTTCCTCGTGGTCGCGAAGGGGGTGAAGACCTGGCGAGGCCAGCAATACTCGCTTGCGCTGTTCCCCGTGTGGATCCGCGCGTGCTGGACGGCCTTCGCCAACGTGGTGCTCGGCCGGCCGCTGTCCTTCGCCGTGACGCGGAAGGACGGCCGAGACCCGCGCGGCGTCCCGTGGCGCGAGATCTGGCCGCAGCTGACCGCGATGGTCGTGCTCGTGATCGCTCTCGTCATCGGGGTCGCCCGGGTCATCGTCGGCACCGGCGACGGCACCGGCACCCTCGTCAACACCGCCTGGGTCCTGTACGACCTGGTCGTCCTCAGCGTCATCATCCAGGCGGCGCGCTATCGCGGTCCCGCCGCACAGGTCCTCGAGAAGGAGTCGAATGAACGTCAGCACTGACACCAGGGACGGCTACGCCGTCGTCGCGATCACGGGGCGCCTGACCGCCTCGGGCGCGCCGTTGCTGCGCAACGCGGTGAGCGACCTCGTCGCCGCCGGGCAGCCGCGCATCGCGATCGACCTCAGCGGCACCGAGTTCGTCGACTCCTCGGGCCTCGGCGCCCTGGTGGGCGGCCTCAAGAGCGCCCGGGTGGCCGGGGGCGATCTGCGCATCGCCGCCGTCCCCGAGGCCGTGCGCACCGTCCTCCACCTCACCAACCTGGATCGCGTGCTCCGCGACTACCCGACGCCGGAATCGGCGTTCGATGGACGCTGACACCCGGGCCTTCCACATCGACGGGCCCGCCCGGCTCGCCCTCGTCGACCGCGCCCTCGACGAGCTCGACCGACTCTGGACTCAGGCTCCGGAGGTACCGGCGCAGGACCAGGTGCTGTTCACCCTGGCGTTGAGCGAGGTCACGACCAACGTCGCGCAGCACAACGAGCACGCGGACGTCGTCCTGAGCATCGACGTCCGCGTGACGGCGGAGGAGCTGCGCGCCTACATCCGCGACACCGCCCCGCCGGCACCGATCGACTGGGACGCGGTGACGATGCCGGGCGAGGAGGCGGAGAGCGGACGCGGACTCGCGCTGTCGCAGGCGGCGCTCGACGAGTTCACCCACGCGGTCACCGATCTCGGCAACACCTGGGTGCTCGTCCGGCGCGTGGATCCCGCGCGCGAGGCGGGCGGCTGACCCGTCAGGCGAGCCAGGCCGGCGCGCGCCCGCGCAGGGCGGCGGCATCGATGGAGTAGCGCCCCGCCCCCGTGAGGGCGAGCGCGAGAGCCGCGGCGCCGAGCACGGCGACGAACTCGTAGCCGCCGGCCGTCACCCACAGGCCCGCGGGCAGGTGCACGAGCACGAGGGCGACCAGCATGTCGACGGCGAGGAGGATTCCGACCGGACGCGTCAGCAGTCCGAGGATCAGCAGGATCCCGCCGATGAGCTCGAGGAAGGCCACGACGGGTGCGGCGATCTCGGCGAGCGGGACCCCCATGCCGGCGAAGCTGCCGATGGTCCCGGGGATCGTGAACTCGAAGATCTTCTGGGCGCCGTGGGCGGCGAAGATCGCGCCGACGACGATGCGCAGGACGAGGAGTCCGAGCGACGAGGCGGAGGAGGCGGAGGCTGTGGTGTTCGTCATGAGGAGGTTCTTCCTTCGTGGCAGGACACCCGCGCGGGCGCGGACCAGGGCTCTTGCCCTGGCCCCCACGGTAGGAACCGTTCTTTTCCGTCCGCTGAACGCCTCGGGTTCGCGGACGCGGCGACCTCAGCGGGAGCCGACCTCGTGGAGCATCCGCTCCCTGGCGCCGTCGAGGTGAGCCGAGAGCACCGCGGCGGCGTCCTCCGGGGCTCCTGTCCGCATGACGTCGAGCAGTTTCACGTGGTCGTCCGACGACTCGTGCAGGTCTTCGTCGTGGTTGATCGTGACCTCGAGCAGCGCCGTGAACGTGGGGAGGTACTGGTTCCAGGCGCCCTCCAGCCGCGGGTGATCGGCGAGGGCGTAGATCTGGGAGTGGAAGTCGAGGTCGGCCGTGACGAAGGCCGCATGGTCACCGGCGTCCGCGGCCTCGGCCATGCGCTGGACGGCGTCGGCCATCGGCTGCCACCGGTCGTCGTCGTCGACCCGCATCGCCCGCGAGAGGGCGAGCTGCTCCAATGCGCCGCGGAGGCTGTAGAGCTGGTCGACGTCGTCGCTCGTGAGGCCCACGATGTAGACCCCGCGAGGGCGCTGCACCTCGACGAGCTTCTCGAAGCTGAGCTGGGTCAGGGCGTCGCGCACGGGACCGCGGCTGACGGCGAACTCCTCGGCGAGGGCCTCTTCGGTGAGGCGAGCCCCCGGTGCGAGCTCCCCTCGGACGATGCGCTGGCGCAGCACGCGCGCGACCTGCGCTCCGAGCGACTCCCCGCGCGTGACGGTCTGCGTCATGGTGACCTCCTGTTAACAGTTGACAGGATACACACCGGGGTACGCGGTCAGGCTCCGGAGCGCGGACTCCAGAGCACGAGCTCGGTCGAACGGCGGATGCGGCGACCGGTCGGCATGGGCACGACCCCCGCAGCTCCGGCGGCGAACACCCGCACGCCGGGACGGTTCTCGCGCTCGGCGCGGAGAGCGCTCTCGAGCGCGATGACACGGTCGCGCAGCATCCGGTTCTCATCCTCCAGGTCGAGGAGCCGGGCGATCGCGGGGAGACTGACCCCTTCGGAGGAGAGCTGGGCGACCTCGCGCAGCTGCTCGATGTTGCGGTGAGAATAACGACGGGAGCCGCCGGGCGTCCGTCCCGGCACCACGAGGCCGATCCGGTCGTACTGACGGAGGGTCTGGGGGTGCAGGCCGGAGAGCTTGGCGGCTGCGGCGATCGCGAAGACCGGGGTGTCCGCGTCCATCACGCCTTCCTTCCTGATTTCACGTCAGGCCGCCGCGCCAGGTCAGGCGACTCCCTTCCGGAAGCGCCTGACCCGACGCGAAAGCCTGTGCTCGTCAACGGCGGGCTTTCGCCATGAGCTCGGCCCGCGGGTTCTCCTGCGGCTCCAGCTCCTGGAACCTCTCGAGAGCCTCGCGCGCCGCGTCGTCGAGGTGCGTCGGAACCGCGACCTGGAGCTCGGCGAGCAGGTCACCGGTCCCCTTCGCGGTCGCGACACCCCGACCCTTGACGCGGAGCACGCGGCCCGACGGGGTCCCGGGAGCCACACGCAGCTTCACCACGTCCCCGCCGAGCGTCGGAACCTCGATGGTCGCGCCCAGCGTCGCCTCGGTGAAGGTCACCGGGACCACGAGGCGGAGGTTGAGGCCGTCCCGCGTGAAGACGGGGTGCGGACGCACCGTGATCTGCACCACGATGTCCCCACTCTCCCCACCGTCCGGCGAGGGGCGACCACGGCCGCGCAGCCGGATCTTCTGTCCGTCGGCGACGCCCGCGGGGATCTTCACCTTGAACGGCTTGCCGTCCTCTCCCTGCAGGGTGATGGTCTCGCCCTGCACGGCGGTGCTGAAGTCCAGCGTGGTGCGGGCCGTGACGTCGGCGCCGCGCTGCGGACCACCGAAGCCACGGAAGCCGCCGCTCGGCTGCCCGAACCGGCCACCGCCGAACGAGCTGCCCTGGCCCTGGTTGAACATCGCGAAGATGTCCTCGAAGTCGGCGGTCTGGCCGCGCCCCTGCTGTCCGAACCGGCTGAAGACGTCTTCGAACCCGCCGGCGCCCGAGCCGCTCGCCGTGAAGCGAGCGCCCGAACCCATGGCGCGGATCTCGTCGTACTCCTTGCGCTGCTCGGCGTCGGAGAGCACCGAGTAGGCCTCGCTGATCTCCTTGAACTTGGCCTCGGCCTTCGCATCGCCCTGATTGGAGTCAGGGTGATACTTGCGCGCGAGCTTGCGGTACGTCTTCTTCAGGTCAGCGTCGCTGACGTCCTTCGAGACCCCGAGGGTCTTGTAGAAGTCCTTGTCGAACCAATCCTGGCTGGCCATCGATCACCTACTCCGCAGGGACGGCGACGACGACCTTCGCAGGACGCAACTCGACCTCGCCGAGGCGGTAGCCCACCTCGACGACCTCGAGCACCGTGGTCTTCGAGGTGCCGGGGGTCGGCTGCTGGAAGATCGCCTCGTGACGCTGGGGGTCGAACTCCTCGCCCTTCTCGCCGTAGGCGACCACGCCGAGGCGCTCCACGACCGCGCGCACCTTCTCGGCGATCACGGCGAAGGGGCTGCCCTCGACCAGATCACCGTGCTGCTCGGCGCGGGCCAGGTCGTCGAGCACGGGGATGAGGCCCTTGGCGGCCTCGCCCTTCGCGCGCTCGATCTCGATCTGGCGCTGCTCCTCGGTGCGGCGGCGGTAGTTCGCGTACTCGGCCTGCAGGCGCTTGAGGTCGGTCAGCAGGGCGTTCTCGGCGTCGGCGATCGCGGCGTCGCCCGCGGCGGCATCCGCCGTCTGCGCGGCACCGAGGATGTCCTCGACCGTCAGCCCTTCCTCCGCCTCGGCAGCCGCGTCGACCGGGGTCTCGTCCGAGCCCTCGGCGGCCTTCGCCTCGCGGGAGTCCTGGTTCTGCGGCACGGGGCCGGATGCCTGAGCATCCGACCCCTCCGGAACCCCGTTCTCGTCGAAGTTCTTGTCCGTCATGATTACTTCTTCTCGTCCTCGTCGTCGACGACCTCGGCGTCGATGACGTCCTCGTCGGAGGACGGGGCGTCACCGGTCGGGGTCTCGCCCTCGGCCGAAGCGCCGGCGGCGTCCGCCTGCGAGGAGGCGTAGATCGCCTCGCCGAGCTTCGACTGGGACTGGTTGAGCTTCTCGAACGCGGTCTTCACGGCCTCATCGTCGTCGCCGGCCAGTGCCGTCTTGAGCGCATCGACGTCGGCCTTGACCTCGGTCTTCACGTCGTCAGGGAGCTTGTCCTCGTTCTCGGAGATGAGCTTCTCGATGGAGTAGGCGAGGGTCTCGGCCTGGTTGCGGGTCTCCGCAGCCTCACGGCGCGCCTTGTCCTCGGCGGCGTGCTCCTCGGCCTCGCGCACCATGCGCTCGATGTCCTCCTTCGACAGCGACGAACCGCCGGAGATGACGATCGACTTCTCGGTGCCGGTGCCCTTGTCCTTCGCGGACACGTGGACGATGCCGTTGGCGTCGATGTCGAAGGTGACCTCGATCTGCGGGATGCCACGGGGCGCCGGCGCGATGCCGGTGAGCTCGAACGTGCCGAGCGGCTTGTTGTCGCGCGTGAAGTCACGCTCGCCCTGGAAGACCTGGATCGCGACGGACGGCTGGTTGTCGTCGGCCGTGGTGAAGGTCTCGCTCCGCTTGGTCGGGATGGCCGTGTTGCGCTCGATGAGCTTGGTCATCATGCCGCCCTTGGTCTCGATGCCCAGGGAGAGCGGGGTGACGTCGATGAGCAGGACGTCCTTGCGCTCGCCCTTGAGGACACCGGCCTGCAGCGCGGCGCCGACGGCGACGACCTCGTCCGGGTTCACACCCTTGTTGGCTTCCTTGCCGGTCTCGCGCTTGACGAGCTCGGCGACGGCGGGCATACGGGTCGAACCACCCACGAGGACGATGTGGTCGATGTCGGACACCTTGATGCCGGCCTCGCGGATGACGTCCTCGAACGGCTTCTTGGTGCGGTCGAGCAGGTCCTTCGTGAGGTCCTCGAACTTGGCGCGGGTCACGGTCTCGGAGAGCGAGACGGGGCCCGAGTCGGTCAGCGACAGGTAGGGCAGGTTGATGCTCGTGGACGTGGAGCTGGAGAGCTCCTTCTTCGCCTGCTCCGCAGCCTCCTTGAGGCGCTGCAGGGCGATCTTGTCACCCGAGACGTCGACGCCCGTGGTCTCCTTGAACTGCTTGATCAGGTAGTCGACGAGACGCTGGTCCCAGTCGTCTCCACCGAGACGGTTGTCACCGGCGGTGGCGCGCACCTGGATCGTGGAGAAGTCGTCGTCCTTGCCCACCTCGAGGAGGGAGACGTCGAACGTTCCGCCACCGAGGTCGAAGACGAGGATGAGCTCGTCCTCCTTGCCCTTGTCGAGCCCGTAGGCCAGGGCAGCCGCGGTCGGCTCGTTGATGATGCGGAGCACGTTGAGGCCCGCGATCTCACCGGCCTCCTTGGTGGCCTGACGCTCGGCGTCGTTGAAGTACGCCGGAACCGTGATGACGGCGTCGGTCACGGTGTCTCCGAGGTAGGACTCGGCGTCGCGCTTGAGCTTCTGGAGGATGCGCGCGGAGATCTCCTGCGGCGTCCACTTCTTGCCGTCGACGTCGAAGCTCCAGTCGGTGCCCATGTGGCGCTTGACCGAGGCGATCGTCCGGTCGACGTTGGTGACGGCCTGGCGCTTCGCGGTCTCACCGACGAGCACCTCCCCGTCCTTGGTGAAGGCGACGACCGAAGGGGTCGTGCGGAAGCCCTCGGCGTTGGCGATGACCTTGGGCTCGCCACCCTCGAGGACGCTGACGACGGAGTTGGTGGTTCCGAGGTCGATACCGACAGCACGTGCCATGTGTTCTCTCCTTTGTTGGGAAGTCTGTAGTGGTCTGGAAACCTGCGGCGATCAGGGAAACCTGAGTCGCGATGGCTCAAGTGTACGCCGAGCCCCGAAGGCTGTCAAATGAACTTGATATGAACAGGCTCAAGTTTTCCGGCCGGGCGGTCAGATGTCCGCGAGCCGCCATGCTTGACTCTCACACGGTGTCAGACGGGAGAACAGAGACATGTTGTCCATCGGAGCGTTCGCGCAGATCGGCCAGGTGACCCACCGGATGCTCCGGCACTGGGACACGGCCGGGCTGCTCGTGCCCGCCCACGTGGACGAGTTCACCGGCTACCGGTCGTACGATCCGTCGCAGCTCGAGCGCCTGCACCGGATCGTCGCCCTGCGTCAGCTCGGCTTCGGCCTCGACGACATCTCGGCGATCCTCGCCCGGGGCGTCGACGCCGACCGGATCGCGGCGCTGCTGCGCATCCGGCGCGCCGAGGTGGAGCAGGAGCACCGGCTCGCCGCCGCGCGACTCGTCGATGTGGAGCGGCGCCTCCACCTCATCGAGAAGGAGAAGCACATGTCGCAGATCGAGATCGTCCAGAAGCCCCTCCCCGCCGTGCGCCTGGCGGCCGTGCGCACCGTCGTCGCCGAGCAGCCGGCGGTCGCCGAGGTCGTCGGCCCCTCCTTCGATGCCGTGGCCGAGGTCATCGGCGACGAATGCGGCACCCTCACCACCCCGATCGCCCAGTACCGGACGCTGCCGGACGGGATGGAGGTCATCGCCGGATACTCCTACTCCGGCCCCGCCGCCGACGGGATCGAGATCATCGAACTCCCCGCCGAGGAGGACGCTGTCTGCGGGGTGCACCTCGGCTCGATGAAGCGGATCGCGGAGAGCTGGCACGCCATCCACACCGAGGTGGTCGCGCGCGGCCTCGTGCACGCCGGGCCGTGTCGGGAGCTCTACGTCCGCGCCGTCGGGGACGACCAGTCGGACTGGGTCACCGAACTCCAGCAGCCCGTCGCGCGGCGCTGACGCGGAGGCCGCGCAGACGGGGCGACGCGGCGATCACTTGCCCCCGGGCGGGCCGACCAGCAGCAGGATCACGTACAGCGCGACGATGCCCACGACCAGCAGCACCGCGAGCACCCAGGGGCGGCGGAGGAACCAGCGCATCAGGCGGTCGTACCAGCGGCGGTCACGCGGGTCGTCGGTCGCGTCGAGGCGCCAGTCGCCCTGGAGACGACCCGTGCGGTGCAGCCAGATCTCCATCGGGATGGTCGCGTACGGCACGACGGCGCTGAGGACCGTCAGCACACCGACGCCCGGATGCCACCGCTGGTTGAGCGCGACGAGGACGGCGGTCGCGGCGTAGGCGAGGAATACGAACCCGTGGATACCGCCGCCGACCGTCACCACGACTCCCGGAGCACCGACGGCGCGGGCGATGATCGCGGCGATGAGGAGGGTCCAGGTGATCGCCTCCGCGATCGCGAGGACACGGTACAGGCGGCCAGGGGTGCGGAACACGGAACTCCTCGGGTGGGGTACCCCTCCAGCGTATCCCGCTTCGAATCGCCCACTTTGCTCCATCCGCCGCCGAAATGGAGCAAGGTGAGCGATTCGAAAGGGAATAGGGGGACGACAGCCGACGTTGCCGAAGGCATGGTGACGGTGGACGCGGATGCGCTGTCCGCTGTGCTCGGCACGGTGGACCTGCGCGTGGGGATCGCCCGCCGGGTGCGGCTGACCTCCGGAGGACTCCTCCCGCTGCCGCCCGGTCGCATCACCCTCGTCTACATCGCCGACGGCGCCGTGCACGGGCATCCGCCTCTGGGCACGGGGTGCCGCCTCGACGTGGACCCCTCGTCGCAGCAGCTCACGGTCGAGGAGCCAGGGCACCGCGATCGACTCGTGACCGGCGACGCCTTCCTCCTGCTCCGCGGCGACGCCTTCGCACTGGAGGCCGATGCCGACACCACGCTCCTCGTCGTCGACATCGAGCTCGCGGACACCGCCTCTCCCCTCCCCGCGCTCCTGCCGCCCTTCCTCACGGTGACCGGATTCGATGCGCTGGAGCCGGCCGCCGCCGCCCTCGCCGAGAACATGGGCGTGGTCGATGCGCCCGCGTGCCCGGTGCGCCAGGGAGACCCGCTGATCTGCCGGATGATGGCGACCACCGTGCTGCTCTCGGTCATCAGGGCCTGGGCGGCGAACGGGTGTGCGCCCGCGGGGTGGCCCTCGTTGTCGAAGGACCCCTTCCTCGACCGCGTGGTGGACGCCATCCACGAGCAGCCGGGACGGGACTGGACCGTCGAGCGCCTGGCCGCCGTCGGGGCCATGTCGCGCTCGGCCTTCGCGGAGCGGTTCCGTCTCACCGTGGGTCGCTCCCCGGCCGACTATGTGACCGAGGTGCGGATCGATGCCGCGAAGCGGATGCTCCAGGCGGGGCAGTCCGTCTCGAGCGTCTCGCGCGAGCTCGGCTACGCATCGGACGAGGGCTTCAGTCGTGCCTTCCGCCGTCGGACGGGGATGACGCCGTCCTCCTGGCGCGCCTCGCACTCGCTCGTCCCCGCCTGATCCCACGACCTCGCCCCAGCCTGGGCGGGCATGGCTTCGGAGCCACAGGACGACACGCCGGCCCCGAGCCCGCGGGGACGGCGTTTCGTCGGCCTGCTCCGAAGTCGTGCCCGGGCGAGCCCGGGGGTCAGGAGCGGGAGCTGCGGCGGTTCGAGAGGCCGAAGAGCACGGCACCGGCGAGGAGCGAGACCGCACCGATGATGTAGACGAGCTCGACGCTCAGGGTGTCGACGAGGAGTCCGCCCACGCCGGCCGCGAGCGTGATCGCGCCCTGGAACCCGACCACCACCAGACTCCCCCCGGCCTCCAGCCGATCCGGCATGCGGTGGCCCACCCAGGTGTTCACGACGATCAGCCACGACGAGAAGAAGAAGCCCCAGAGGAGCACGACCGCACCGATGCCGATGATCGATCCGGAGAAGAGCACCATCGACAGCACGGCGGCCGAGATCACCAGCGGGGCGAACACCGCGAAGAAGGCGAAGGAGCGGTCGATCACCAGGCCGATGGAGAGGTTGCCGAGGAGGCCGCCCACGCCGAACAGCGCCAGCAGCACGACGATCGTCGACGCATCCACGTCCGGGATGCGCTCCAGCGCGAGGCGGACGTAGGTGTAGGCGAGGAAGTGGCCGAGCACGACGAGCACGTGTCCGACCATCCCGAGGCCGATGCCCGGACGCCGCACCGTGTCGACGAGCAGACGCAGGCTCGACGCCCGCTCGGCCGGGACGGTCGGCAGCGCCCACCGCAGGGCCACGGCCAGCACAACCATGAGCACTCCCGCGATCGCGAACACGGCGCGCCAGTCGACGACCTCGCTCAGCATGACTCCGAGCGGGACGCCGGCGACGGTGGCGAGCGAGACGCCGGCGGAGGTGAACATCACCCCGCGACCGAGGTGCTCCGGCCCAGCGAGCCGCGCGGCGACCGTGATCGACATGGTCCAGTAGGCGCTGATCGCGGCACCCAGCAGGAACCGCGCCAGCAGCACGACCACGAGGTTCGGCGCGATGGCGACCACGACGTTCGACACGGCGGCGGCGAGCGCCATCCACACCAGCAGCGACCGACGGTCCAGGCGGGGGAACACGAGGCCGACGGTCGGGGCGACGAAGAGTCCGACGAGCGCGGTGACGGTGACGGTCTGCCCGGCCTGGCCGGGGGTCACCCCGAGGCCGTCCGCCATCTCGGTGAGCACTCCGTTGGGGAGGAACTCGGCGGTCACCAGCAGGAACCCCATCACCATGAGGGCGATGAGCCCTCCGTAGCGGATGCGGTCGCCGCGGGTGGTCGGCAGGGTCGGGACGGGGGCGGTCGTGGTCATGCTTCCAGACTCGCGACGAGGACGGGTCTGCGCCCGACCGGTCGTCCGCCGCACCCGACCGATCGTCCGCCCCTGGACAACCTCCGTCCGGGCCCCTAGGCTCGACGACGCACCGGGATCCGCCCGGGAAGCCCGAGCGAAGGAGGCGATGAGATGAACGCAGTCGTCGTCGCGCCTTTCGCCGACCACCTTCCCTTCGAGGCCACCCGCTCCTGATCGCCGCGTGGCCTCCCTTCCCGGAGCCACACCGTGACCGAATCCCCCGCTTCCTCGGAAGCCGCGTCCTTCGACGCCACCTCCTTCGACTCCCTCGAGACCGCCCTCTCCTTCGCCGAGGTCGAGCCCGGCCCTAACCAGCGCTGGACGACCTGGCCGTCATCCACCCCCACCGAACGCGGGCCGGAACCGCGCCCCGCGTGGGTCGTGACCTCCGCCGGCGCCCTGGACACCGAGCTCGGCATCCTGAAGACCGGCAAGGAGGCCGACGTGTTCCTGCTGGAGCGCGCCGTGCCTGACGACCCGACGCGGCGCACCCTCCTCGCCGCCAAGCGCTACCGCGGCATCGAGAACCGGAGCTTCCAGCGCTCCGCCGTCTACACCGAGGGGCGCAGCACGCGGAACACCCGCGATACGCGCGCCCTCGCCAAGAAGACCGCCCACGGACGGGAGGTCGCCGCAGCCCAGTGGTCGCGCGCGGAGTTCGAGGCCCTGTGCCGGATGTGGGAGCGCGGCGCCCCGGTCCCCTATCCCGTGCAGGTCAGCGGCACCGAGGTGCTCATGGAGTTCCTCGGCGACGACCGGGGCATCGCGGCACCGCGGCTCGCCCAGGTGCGCGGGTCGAAGGCCGAGATGCAGGAGTACTTCACGCAGGTGGCCGACCTCATGCGGGTCTTCGCCGCCGCGGGCTTCGCGCACGGGGACCTCTCCGTCTACAACCTCCTCGTGCACGACGGGCGGGTCCGGGTGATCGATCTGCCGCAGATCGTCGACGTGATCGCGAATCCGCAGGGCCTCGACCTGCTGCACCGCGACTGCGTCAACGTGTGCGACTGGTTCGCACGGCGACGGGTGGAGTGCGACGCCGAGGCCCTGTTCGCCGACCTCCTCGGGACGCTGTTCTGACTCCCGGTGTCAGGAGGCGAGTCGGGCGGCGAGAAGGGTCACCAGCTCGTACACGACGTGGCTCGCGGCGATCCCGGTCATCTGGGCGTGATCGTACGCGGGCGACACCTCCACGACGTCGGCGCCGACGATGTCCCGGTCGCGCAGCGCCCGGAGGATGCGCAGCAGCTCGCGGCTCGTGAGCCCTCCGGCCTCGGGGGTCCCGGTGCCGGGCGCGTGCGCGGGGTCGAGCACGTCGATGTCGATCGAGACGTACAGCGGCTTGTCGCCGATGCGGGTGAGGATGCGGTCGATCGCCGCCTCCACCCCGTGCTCCTCGATGTACTCGCTGGAGACGATGGAGAAGCCGAGGCGCTCGTCGTCCTCGAGGTCCTGCTTCGAGTACAGGGGTCCGCGGGTGCCGACGTGGCAGCTCGCGGTGAGGTCGATCAGCCCCTCCTCGCTCGCGCGGCGGAAGGGGGTGCCGTGCGTGATGGGGGCGCCGAAGTAGGTGTCCCACGTGTCCAGGTGCGCATCGAAGTGGAGGACGGCGACGGGACCGTGCTTCGCGGCCACCGCCCGCAGCAGGGGAAGGGCCACGGTGTGGTCGCCACCGATCGTGACGAGGCGCTGCACCTGCTCGCCGAGCGCCAGCGCCGCGCGCTCGACCTCGGTCACGGCCTCGGTGAGGTCGAACGGGTTCACCGGGATGTCGCCGGCATCCACCACCTGGGCGAGCTGGAACGGCGACACGTCCTGCGCGGGGTTGTAGGGCCGCAGCAGCCGGGACGACTCGCGCACGTGCGACGGGCCGAAGCGGGTGCCGGGGCGGTAGCTCACGCCGGAGTCGAACGGGATGCCGACCACCGCGATGTCGGCGCGCGGCACGTCCTCGATGCGGGGCAGGCGGGCGAAGGTGGCGATGCCGGAGTACCGCGGGTTCACGGAGGCGTCGACGGGGCCGATGTTGTCGGTCATTTCTCGTTCCTGTTCGTCGGGAAGTGTGGGTCTCAGAGGGCGTGCTGCAAGATGTGCACGAGCTGCACCCCGCCGTCGGCGATGGCCGCGCGGATGCTCGGGGCGATGTCGGCGCGCGATGCCACCCGTCGCCCCGCCGCCCCGAAGGCGGTGGCGAGCGCGGCCCAGTCCGGCTGCACGAGGTCGACGCCCACCGGGGTCATGCCCCGGTCGACCTCGTTCTGGCGGATCTCCGCGTACCCGCCGTTGTCGACGCACACCACGGTGACGTCGAGGCGCTGCTCGACGGCGGTGACGAGCTCGTTCACGCAGAACATCAGGGCGCCGTCGCCGATCACGGTGACGACCGGGCGTTCGGTCTGCGCGACGGCCGCACCGATCGCGGCGGGGAGGCCATAGCCGAGCGTGGCGTAGGTCGGCGTGTAGAGGAGGGAATGCGGCTGCTCCTGCCGCAGCACGCTGCCGAGCGCCATGTACACGATCTGGGAGGAGTCGCCCGCGACGATCGCGTCAGCGGGAAGGGCGGCGGCGATGATCTCGGCGAGCTCGACGGTGTCCGGCGCCGTCTCTCGGGACTCGGCCTCGATCGCGGCCCGCTCGGCCGTGAGGTCGCGGGCGGGACGGGCGGGGTCCGGCAGCAGGGGCAGGAGGGCGTCGGTCACCGCGGCGGCGTCCCCCGTGAGACCGACCGTCGCGGTGAGGTTCTTGTCCCGCTGCTCCGGAGAGATGTCGACGCGGATCACGGCGCCGCGCGCCTCGAGCCGCGGAGCCCAGAGCTCCGCCTCGCCCAGCTTCGAGCCGACCACGAGCAGCACGTCGGCGTCTTCGGCCACGGCCCGTGCGGCGGCGAGGCGCAGGTTCGAGCCGAGGGAGAGCGGGTGCCGTTCGTCGAGCACCGCCTTGCCGTTCAGGGTCGTGAGCACGGGGGCTCCGAGCCGTTCGGCCACCGCGGCGATCTGGTGCGCGGCGTCCACCGCACCCCCACCGGCCACGATCACCGGGCGGCGGGCGGCGGACAGCAGCCGGGCGGCCTCGGCGAGCGCGATCGGATCCCCGGAGACGCGGTCGGGCATCGGGCGCGGCTTCCGGTCCTCCGCGGGCACGGCGGCGGGCGCCTCCAGCACGTCCAGCGGGATCTCGATGTGCACGGGACGGGGGCGGCCGGTGCGGAAGAGGTGGAACGCGTCGTGCACGGCCTGCACCGCCTCCGCCGCGGTCGACACCCGCCGCGACCACTCCGCGATCGCGCCGACCATGGCCGTCGCGTCCTTGGTCTCGTGCAGCGTGCCGACGTCGGCGAACTCCGCCCCGAGCGGCACGCCGGGCGAGAGCACGATGAGGGGTCGCGACTCGCAGAAGGCCGTGCCGATCGCGCTCATCGCGTTCTGCAGCCCGGGGCCGGAGGTCGTGATCACCACGCCGGGGAGCCCGGTCTGCTGCGCCCAGCCGTCGGCACCGTACCCCGACCCCTGCTCGTGGCGGTTGGTCACGGCACGGATGCCGAGGTCGGCGAGGGGCCGGTAGAACTCCAGGTTGTGCGTGCCGGGGATGCCGAAGATCGCGGTCACCCCGTAGGCGCGGATGGTCTCCAGGACCGCTCGGCCCGCGGTGTCGGCGTACCGGTCGTCTGCGATGGTGTCGGTGCTCATCGTGTCATCCTCACATCGCGTGCCGACGGACGCCGTCGACCCAGGTCTCACGGACCTCGATCGCCGCGATCTCCTCGGCCGGCACCGCGAGCGGGTCGTCCGAGAGCACCGCGAAGTCGGCGTACTTGCCCGGCTCCAGGGAGCCGAGGTCGTCCTCGCGGCCGATCGAGACCGCGCCCTCGATCGTGTGCGCCCGCAGCGCCGCGGTCGCGGAGATGCGCAGATCGTCTGGGCCGAGCTTGTGCCCGCGCCGGGTGACCCGGGTGACCGCGGTCTGGATCGCCTCCAGCGGGATGGGCTCGGCGACCGGGGCGTCCGAGGAGATCGTGATGGGTACGCCCGCACGCTCGAACTCCCCGAGCGGGTTGAAGCGCTCACCGGGCGTGCCGATGGCCTCCTCCACGCCTTCGCCCCAGTTGAAGTAGTGCTGCGTCTGGTTCACGGGACGGATGCCGGCGGCCGCCATCCGCTCGATCTGCGCGGGGGTCGGCAGCCCGCAGTGCTCGATGCGGTGCCGGGCATCCGCGTCCGGATGCTCCGCGAGCGCGGCCTCGATCGCCGACATGACCATCTCGATCGCGGTGGGCGACTGGGCGTGGGTCGCGGTCTGGAGGCCGGCCGCGTGGGCCTTGCGGATGAGCTCCGCGTAGTCGGCGGGCTCGTGGTAGAGCTGGCCGGTGCGGCAGGGGTCGCCGACGTAGCCGTCCGGGAAGTACGCGGTCCAGCCGCCCAGGGTGCCGTCGGCGTAGAACTTGATGCCGGCGAAGCTCAGGTGGGCGTTGCCGAACTGCCCGACGAGCCCCATCTCCAGCGCCTCGTCGAGCAGGTGCGACAGCAGGTACATCGACACGCGCAGCTCCAGCCGCCCGGCCTCGGCGAGCCGCAGGTACATGTCGAACTCGCGCCGCGTGACCTGGCAGTCGCCGATGGAGGTGACCCCGCCCGCGAGGAACCGCTGCGTCGCCGCGTCGAGCTGGCGCAGGTGCTCCTCCGGCTCGTCCGCGAGATGGAAGTTCGGACCGTGGTGGCCGATCTTCACCCCGTGGACGCCGGTGAGGATGTTGCACGCGGCGTCGGACAGTTCGCCGGTGAGCTCGCCGTCGGCGTCGCGGAAGAACTCGCCGCCGTCCGGGTTCGGGGTGTCCCGGTCCACGCCGTTGCGGTCGAGCGTGTACGAGTTCACCACCCCGCCGTGGCCGGAGGCGTTCATGAGGTACACCTCGCGGTCGGCGGCCACCTCGTCGAGCTCGAACCGCGTGGGGTGCCGCTTCTCGGCGAGGTTCCGCTGCTCGTAGCCGTAGCCGCGCACCGGACGTCCGGCGGGGAGATCCGCGGCGGCGGCCTTCAGCAGCGCCACGATCTCCGGGATGCTCCCCGCCTTCTCCGGACCGCAGTCCACCCAGGTCATCATCTGCCCGAACATCAGCGGATGCGCATGCGCGTCCACGAAGCCGGGCACGACCACCGCCTCCCCCAGATCGACGCGCTCAGGGGTGAGGCCGGCCCGCGCCGCCACGTCCTCGCAATCCGCCGCCGTGCCGAGGGCGACGATGCGCCCCCGGTCGGTCAGCATCGCGGTGACGGTGGTGTCCGCCGCGTCTGCCGTGTGGATGGCTCGCGCGGTGACGAGGACGGGAGCGGCCTGGGCCGAGCGGTCGAAGGGGGTGAGCTTTCTCATGATGCCTGTTCGCGGTGGTGTCGTGCGGGGGAATAGTGCCGGTCAGGGCAGGCGGTTCGCCGTGGTGTCGGTCCGGGCGGTGAACGACGCCGTGACCGGGGCCTCGTCGGAGTGCTGCGGCGCGAGACGCGTGCAGATCCCGGCGATGACGGCCATGCCCACGAACATCGCGATGACCGACCAGACACTGCCGGTCCAGGCGATGAGCTGCGTCGCGAACCAGGGCGAGAATCCGGCCCAGATGGCGGCGCCGACGCCGTACGACAGGGCGATGGATGTGTAGCGCGCCTGCGGACGGAACATCTGGGCGAGGATCGCCGCGATCGGGGCGTACGTGGCGCTCATCGCGATGCGCACGAGCGAGGCGAAGAGGAAGATCAGCGGCTCGACACGGCCCGGCATCAGCAGGAGGAAGGGCGCGAAGGTCAGCACCGAGGTGATCAGGCCGATGTACATCACGTTCTTCCGGCCCCACTTGTCACCGAGCCAGGCGACCGGCAGCGTCACGACGAACTCCACGAACGACGCCAGGGTCATCGCGTCGAGGATCACCTGCTCGCTGATCGCGATGGGCTCGCCGGTCGCGTACGCGGTGGCGAAGGTGGTGGCCAGGTAGTAGCCGCCGGTGGAGATGGGCAGGATCCCGATGCCGAGGAGGATCGGCTTCCAGTTGACACGGAGGGCGAAGGCGAGCGGCATGGACTGCTTGCGGCCCTCGATCTTCTCCTCGAAGACCGGCGACTCCTCGACGCGATACCGGACCCACAGCCCCACACCGATCAGCACGATCGACAGCAGGAACGGGATGCGCCAGCCGCCGTCCATGATGAACGTGTCGCCGCCGCGGGACATGATCGCGAAGATGCCGGAGGCGAGGAGGGCGCCGGCCGGGTTGCCGAGCTGGGTGAAGCCGCCGTAGAACGTCTTCGACTTCTCGGGAGCATGCTCCACGCTCATGAGCACCGCGCCGCCCCATTCGCCGCCGACCGCGAGGCCCTGGACGGCGCGGAGCAGGATGAGGAGGATCGGCGCGAGGATGCCGATGTTCTCGTAGGTCGGGAGGCAGCCGACGAGGACGGTCGCGGCCCCCATCAGCAGCAGCGTGATGACGAGCGAGACCCGCCGGCCGAGCTTGTCGCCGATGTGGCCGAAGACGATGCCACCGAGGGGGCGGACGAGGAAGGCCACCGCGAACGTCGCGAAGGCGGCGGCGGTCTCGGCCAGACGGTCGCCGCTCGGGAAGAACAGCGGGCCGAACACGAGGGCGGCGGCCGTGGCGTAGACGTAGAAGTCGTACCACTCGATGGTGGTGCCGACGAAGGCGGCGAAGCCGGCGCGGCGCGCGCGGCTGTGGACGCCGCTTCGGGGGGTGGGGGTAGTGGTCATGGACCCGCTCCTTCGCGGATGGTGTCGGATAGCGAAGGATGCTACGGACGTGGAGCGCCGCGGGCAAGGGCAGAACTCCAGCGATACGCGTCATTCACTGGATTTGTGTCGGACGCACCGCGCACTCCAGGCCTTCCGCTCGGTCGAACAGCGCTCTACACTGCTTTTCTGCGGGGACGAGCGTGCACTGCGGGGAAATCGACGGAATCGGACGGCACATGGACTTCGACGCGGAACTCATCCGGGCGCTGCAGGAGGACGGCCGCGCCAGCATCCTCTCCCTCGCCGAGCGCGTCGGCCAGTCCCGCGCCGTCGTGGCGGCCCGTCTGCGCGCGCTGCTCAGCGACCGCACGGTGCGGGTGGTCGCGGCCGTCGACCCCGTGTTCCTCGGCCAGCACGTGCTCGCCCACGTGTCGATCCGGACCGACGGCGCTGTCGAGGTGGTCGCCGAGCACCTGCGCGACATGTCCGAGACCGTGCTGGTGTCGGCGGTCGGCGGCGCCCACGACATCGTGACGGAGGTGCGGGTGGGCTCGATGTCGGAGCTCCACGACCTGCTCGCGCGCATCCGCGGGAGCGCCGGCGTGCTCGACATCAACACGATCATCTACTCGACCGTGATCAAGGGCTTCTTCGTCTCGGAGTATCACGGCGGCGTGACCCTCGACGGCATCGACGAAGCCCTCATCGAGCACCTGCAGTCCGACGGGCGGATGAGCTTCCGTGCCCTCGGCGAGCAGGTGCGGCTCTCCCCCAGCGCGGTCGCGACCCGGGTGCAGCGGCTCATCGACGCCGGGGTCATCAAGATCAGCGCCGTGGAGGCCCGAGGGCTCGCGCACCGGCAGCTCTCGATGGGCGTGGGCATGACGCTCGGAGACGACGACGAGGCCGTGATCGACGAGCTGCGGCGGGGGCGCGGCGTCGACTTCGCGGCCCGAACGCTCGGGCGGTTCGACGCCGTCGCGACCCTCGTGGAGCCCTCCGCCGGAGCCCTGTACGCGAGTCTCGAGCGGCTGCGCGCGCTCCCCGGAGTGACCCGGATCGAGGCGTGGCTGCATCTCGCGGTGCTCAAGGAGGACTACGCCCGCACACTCCGCCCCCTCCGCACCGACTGAGTCCGCCCCCGTCCCCGCCCCCGTCCCGCCCGGGATCAAAACCGCGCCTCCCTCGCCGACCCCCGGCACGTTTCTGCACACTCACCGGGAGGGGCTCTCGGTGCGGGATGGAAAAGGGGCTTCGGAAGCCGCGCGGAGGACCGTTTTCGACCCCGCGCCCCGGCCGTGGCCGCCGGATCACGGCGGGCGAGTGGGACGAGCCTCGTCGACGCCGACCTCCTCTACCGCTGACCGACAGCCGCGCGGACGTCAAGGGGATGGCGGGGCGCGCGGCCGCCGCGCAGGATGGCCGGTATGACGGACGACGGCCCCGCGCAGACCGCGGACGGACACCACATCGTCGTGAACGGCCGTCGGTGGCGCGCCACCGATCCGTCGATCCCCGAAAACCTGCGGCAGGAGCTCGTCGACGAGCTCATGGCCGCACGGCGCGCGGTCAAGGCGGCGGAGCCCGACGCCCGCCGTCGCGTGCAGGATGCGAAGACCGCCCTCGGCGAGCGGGGTGCCCCGTGGTGGGAGGAGCCCTCCGCGGCGCAGGCCGAGGAGCGGATCGCTGCGACGATGCGCGCCCTCACCCGGAAACGCTCGGACTCGTCGATCTGCCCGAGCGACGTCGCCCGCGCGGTCGGCGGCGCGGAGTGGCGCGACCGGATGCCCGACGTGCGCCGCGTCGCCGCGGACCTGGCGTCCCGCGAGGTGGTCGTGGTCACGCAGAAGGGCGAGCAGGTGAGCATCACCGACGCCCGCGGACCCGTCCGCATCCGCCGCGGCCCCGCCCTCTGAGCGCCTCGGTCGCCCGACACCGACGGCGCGCCGTCACCGGGCGTTCACCGTCCGCGGCCAGACTTCGACCATGACCTCACCCGATCCCGCGGCGGGCGCCCCCGAGCCCGTGGCGACAGCGAACAGCGGCGCCGTGGCCGTCGTCGGCCTCGATCTGCGCGGAGACACCCCCGCGCCTCGGAAGCAGGTGTACTCCTGGGCGCTGTGGGATTGGGCGACGCAGCCGTTCAACACCGTCATCCTCACGTTCGTCTTCACCGCGCTGTACCTCGTCAGCGCCTCGTTCCTGCCGCCGGAGATCGCTGCCCTCGACCCGAGCGACCCGGTCCGCGTCGCCGCCGAGGCCGACCTCGCCTCCGGTCTCGGACTGGGTTCCACGATCGCCGCCCTGGGCATCCTGCTGCTCGCCCCCGTCCTCGGTCAGCGCGCCGACGCCGCCGGACGACAGAAGCTCTGGCTGGGCATCGGCACCGGCGCTCTCATCCTCTGCATGCTCGGACTGTGGTTCGTGGAGCCGCAGCCGGCCCTGTTCTGGCTCGGCGTCGCGCTGATCTCCGCCGGTTCCGTATTCGGCGAGATCGCCGCGGTGAATTCCAACGCCATGCTCATCGGGATCGCGAACCCGAAGAACGTCGGCCGCATCTCCGGACTCGGCTGGGGCTTCGGCTACCTCGGGGGCATCATCGCCCTCGTCATCGTCGTCCTGCTCGACACCTTCGACTGGTTCGGCATGTCCACCGACAACGGCCTCGCGTACCGGCTCATCGCCGTGGGGTGCGCGGTCTGGGCGATCGTCTTCAGCATCCCGATCTTCCTCAACGTGCCGGAGCCGTCGCTCGGGCGGCCGGAGCGCAAGGTGGGGTTCTTCCGCTCCTACGTCCTCCTCGTGCAGGACGTGATCGGCCTCTACCGCGACCCGCAGACCCGATCGACGTTCTGGTACCTGCTCGCCAGTGCCGTGTTCCGCGACGGCCTCGGCGGGGTCTTCGCGTTCGGCGCCATCATCGGCACCGCGGTGTTCCGGTTCGGCACCCAGGACATCATCGTCTTCGGCATCGCCGCGAACCTCGTCGCCGGCGTCTCGACCATCATCGCGGGCCGCCTCGACGACCGCCTCGGCCCCAAGCGGATCATCCTCGGCTCGATCGGATCGATGATCGTCGCCGGCCTCGCCGTGTTCCTGCTGCGGGATGCGGGGTCGCTCGTGTTCTGGATCGGCGGTCTCGTGCTCTGCGCCTTCGTCGGTCCGGCTCAGGCGGCGGCGCGCTCCTTCCTCGCCCGCGTCACCCCGGCCGGCCGGGAGGGCGAGATCTTCGGTCTCTACGCCACGACGGGCAGGGCCGCGAGCTGGATGGCCTCGGCCGCCTGGACCGTGCTCATCGTCGCGACGAGCCAGACCGCCTACGGGATCCTCGGCATCGTCATCGTCCTCATCATCGGGTTCCTCCTCCTGCTCCCGGTGAAGGCGCCGCGCTGAACCCGCTCCGGGCGCCGGACGGATCGGGCGGGAGTAGCCTGACCCGGTGACCGTCGTCCTCGCCTTCCTCGCCAACATCCTCGTCGCGATCGCGAAGACGGTCGCCGCCGTCATCACCTCGTCCGCGTCGATGGTGGCCGAGGCCGCGCACTCCTGGGCGGACGCGGGGAACGAGGTCTTCCTGCTCATCGCCGACCGCCGGGGCGCGAAGACCAAGGACGCCCGGCATCCGCTCGGCTACGGCCGCAACGCGTTCGTCTGGTCTCTCATCGCGGCGTTCGGCATCTTCACCGCCGGCTCGATCGTGTCGATCATGCACGGCATCCAGGAGCTGTCCGACACCGGCCCCGTGGAGAGCCCGGTCGTCGCCTACATCGTGCTCGGCATCGCCTTCGTCCTGGAGGGGGCGTCGTTCACGCAGGCGATGGTCCGCTCCCGTCGGCTGGCCCGGGAGCGCGGATCCTCCACGTGGGACTTCGTGCTCGAGACGAGCGACACCACGCTCCGGGCGGTGTTCTTCGAGGACTCCGCCGCCCTCATCGGCCTCGTGCTGGCGGGCGGATCGATCCTCCTGCATCAGCTCACCGGTGTCGCCGCGTGGGATGCGATCGGGTCGATCCTCGTCGGGATCCTGCTGGGCGTCGTCGCCGTGATCCTGATCGGACGGAACATCGCGTTCCTCGTCGGCACGTCGGTGTCCCCCGCGCTGCGCTCGCGGGTGGGCACTGCCCTCCTCGGGATGGACGACATCGAGCGGGTCACCTACCTGCACATCGAGTACGTCGGGCCGAACCGGCTGTTCCTCGTCGCCGAGGTCGACCTCGCGGGCGATGCGCGCGAGCACGACGTCGCCCGGCGGCTGCGGGAGGTGGAGCGGCGGATCGAGGCGCACGACGCGGTGGAGACCGTCGTGCTGTCCCTCTCGGTGGACGACGAGCCCTCGCTCGACTTCGCCCGCGTGTGAGGCCGGTCAGGCGCGCCAGTTGTCGGCGAGCTTGGTGAGCAGTCGCGCGAGCTCCGTGCGCTCCTCCGCGGTGAACGACTCGAGCGCGCGGCCGAGCAGCTCGCGGCGTTCGCCCCGCATCCCGCGGGCCAGTCGCCGACCCTCGTCGGTCAGCGCGATGCGGGTGCGGCGGGCGTCGTCCGGGTCGGCCTCGCGCCGAACGAATCCGGCCTGCACACCCTGCTGCACGAGCCGCGACGCCCGCGGCTGATCCACGCCGATCGCCTGCCCGAGCGCACTCACGCTGAGGGGTTCCGGCGCGGCGGCAAGGGCTTCGAGCATGCGGAGACGGGCCGGTCCGCCGAGGCGGCCGCCGTCGACCATCCAGGGCGGCATCCCCGGGTGGCCGCGGTGGTGGGCGAAGTGCTCGCGCGGGTCGCCGTGGGGCCCGTGCCCGTGTGCACCGCGTGGCCCTCCGTGCTCGCGGCCGCCGGGTCCGGGTCGGCGTCCGCGCAGCCGGGAGAGCGCCTGCGCGATCGCTTCGGCGGCGTCGGGGGACGCGGGGTCGATCGGATCGGTGGCCATGTCCCGATTTTACATGCAGCTTGACATGCGTTTGCTTTCCATGTCACACTGCATGTACATGCACAGTGACATTGATATGTCGGATGACATCCGTCATCGGTGCACCACAGACACGAAGGATCACCATGAACACCACTGCAGACAGCACTTCTGACAACACCTCCCGCCCGTTCGGTTTCTGGCTCAAGGCCGTCGACCGTCTGATGGCACACGACTTCGCCACCGCTTTCGCCGCGGAGGGCGCGACCCGCCGCGACTGGCGGCTGCTGAACGTCGTCGACGGGACGGTCCCCGTGCGCCGCCCGCTGCACCCGCACAAACTGCACGATCTCGTCGACCGCGGCTGGGTCGAGGCGGACGGCGACGGGTGGGCACTGACCGACGAGGGCCGCGCGGCGAAGGAGCGCCTCGGCGCCACCGTCGACGGCATCCGCGCGAAGATCGCCGGCGCGGTCTCCGACGAGGAGATGGCGACGACCCTCGCGGCGCTCGAGAAGATCGCCCGCGCCTTCGGGTGGGACGAGGAGACACCTCTCCCCCGGAAGCGGCGCCCCGGGTTCGGCTTCGGCCCCCGGCACGGCTTCGGACGCGGGCACGGCTTCGGACCCGGACACGGCTTCGACCGCGGACACGGCTTCGACCGTCACAACGGAGACGAGGAAGGCGGATACCGCGGGCGCGGTCACCACGACGGTCACGCCCACCGCGACCACGGTCACGCACACCGCGGCCACGGGCACGGCCACCGCGCGCAGCGGATGGCGGAGCGCGCATTCGAGCGTGGCTTCGACGCCGGATTCCGCCACGGCCACGCCGCCTGATCGTCCCCCTCGAGCGCCTCACCCGAATCCCGGGTGAGGCGCTTTGCTCTTCGCGAAACCCGAGCCGGGATCACTTCCGCACCTCCCGAGCGCCCCAGCGGCGCTCTTCTGATCCCCCACCCGCACCCCAGCGCCCCCGAGACGGAGACGCGGACGAATCGCCCTGAGTCGAGACGGGATCAAAGTCGCGCCTCCACAGCCGTCCCGCGGCACGTTCTTGATCCCACACCTCGGCGACGCGAGCACCCCTCCCCGGACGAGGTCAGAATCGCCCCTTCCGGACGCCTCAGCGGCACGTTTTCGATCCCGCACGGTGATGCAGGCAGGCGGCGCGGAAGGGGCGAGCACGGATCAGAAACGACCCTTCCGACGGACCTCGCGGTCCGATTCCCATCCCGCACGCAAGGAGGGCAGGGCCCGACCGTCGGGCGGGATCAGGAACGGGCCTTCGAAGCGGGAGTGCGGTGCGTTTCTGAGCTCGCAGGCGAACGCGGGCGCGAGACCCGGACGCGGGACGGAGCTAGAGGGCGAGGAGGGCGAGGGCGGTGTCGGGAGCACCCGCGTCACGGAGGCGTGAGCGCATCGCGGCCGCCGCGAGCGCATACGGCCTGTCGCTCCGCAGGAGGAGCGACCGCGCGTTGGCCTGCTCATTGAGGGCGACGAGCTCGAACGCCAGCACCTCGACGTCGGCCGCGCCGACCTCTCCCTCCGCGGCAGCGAACCGCAGCTGGGCCTCGATGTATCCGTACCAGTCGACGAGGGCTGCCCGCACGGCATCGCTCACGGGACCGGGCTTGGAGTCGACGTCCGCCGCGGTCGCCGCGAAGAAGCAGCCGCCGGTGAAGACGCGGTCCTTCGAGTAGACCAAGGCGTTGTGGAGGAGCGCGGCCAGGCGGTGCGCTCCCCTCGGCTGGGCGCGGGCGGGCTCGATGATCCGCTCGACGAAGATGTCCCGAGCGGCGGCGACCGTCGCGAGCTGCAGGCCCTCTTTGCTCTGGAACAGCGTGGCGATGCTGCTCTTGCTCGACCCCGAGGCAGTGGCGAGGCGTCCGATCGTCACGCCGTCCAGACCCTCGACGGAGGCGAGGTCGGTCGCACTCTCCAGCACGATGCGGCGGGAGGCGTCGCCGCGCGCCCGCCGGCCGTCCTGCATCACGGCATCCATCATGCCCCTAGTATACGAACGATCGTTCGCCTAGTATACGGATGATCGTTCGTATAGTTCGGTGAAGGAGCCTCCATGCCGTCCGCGTCCTCTCTCCTCGTCCGCGCCCTCCCGACTGTGGGACGCCTCTCCCCTCGCCTCGCCGGCGATCTCGCCTACCGACTGTTCTTCTCCACCCGCCCACGGATGGCCGTGCGCTCCGCCGACGCCGCCACCCACGACGACGCCCGCCGCGGGAGGCTCCTCGTGCGCGGCATCCCCGTCACGACCTACACGTGGGGCACGGGTCCGCGCACCGTGCTGCTCCTGCACGGCTGGCGGGGCCGCGCCTCGCAGTTCGCCCCGCTCGTGCGGGAGCTCGTCGCCGAGGGGTTCCGCGTCGTCGCGTTCGATGCCCCGGCGCATGGCTCCTCCGGCGGGCGGCACACCGATATCCGCGACTGGGTCGACGCCGCGGAGCAGCTGGACCGCACCCACGGCCCCTTCTCCGCTCTCATCGGACACTCCTTCGGCGGGCTCGCGGCGCTGACCGTCGCCCGGGCGTCCGGCTCGGTCCCCGCCGTCGCCGTCGTCGCCGGGGCCGCCGCGCCCGAGGCCTTCCTCGCCCAGTTCGCCCGTGACCTCCGGCTCGACGCCGCCACCGCGGACCGACTCCGCGTCCGTTTCCACCGCCGCCTCCGGCTCGATCCCGCAAGCGCCGCCGAACAGTATGACGCGGCCGCCCATCCACTCCCCGCCGGCACCGCGCTGCTCATCGTGCATGACCGGGGCGACCGCCGGATGCCCGATCACGACGCCCTCCGGCTGCATGCCGCCCACCCCGGCCGCTCCCGTCTCGTCCGTACGGTGGGTCTCGGTCACACGAGAGTGCTGTCGGCCGATCCGACCCTTGACGCCGTGGTCGCGCTCGTGACCGGGGGGCTCGAGGCCGTGGATGCGCTCGGCACCGCGACGGGACGAGCCGCCATCGATGCCGCACCGGCCGACCCGTCCGCGGCCCTTCGGAGCCCTACACCCGGGTCGGCAGGAAGCCCGCGCTCGGGTCGGCGGCCGCGAACGGCAGCCCGACAGTTGTGATCAGCACGACGAGCGTCACCACGGCCGCCGCGAGCAGGAGGAAGAGCACGACGAACACGACGACCGCGAGCATCCGGTAGCTGCCGGTGTCGGCGACCTCCGGCGCGATCGATCGCTGCGCCCAGTCGTCCGCAGCCGCGGCGGGCTGCTCGCCCTGGAGGATCGCGGGCGTCGGACGGGATCGCTCCGAGCGACGGGTCGGCGCCGGAAGCGCATCGCCTGCGGCGTCCGGTGCCGTCAGCAGCCCCTCCGGGATCGGCGTCTCCGGCGGCGGAGGCGGGATCACGGCGTCGGCCGGCGGGATCACCGCGTCGGCGGGAGCGACCTCCAGCCCCGGATCATCCGGCAGTGCCACCCCACCGGGCACCGCGGACTCGTCGGAACCCGTCCCGCTCGCGTCGCTCATGTCAGCCTCCGACGGCTCCGATGTCGGTCACTCCCACGTCGGTGCGGTGGAAGTTCTGAAACGACCGGGACGCCGTCGGGCCCCGCTGACCCTGGTAGCGGTTGCCGTAGGGGCCGGAGCCGTACGGGTTCTCCGCCGGCGAGGTGAGCCGGAAGAAGCAGAGCTGGCCGATCTTCATGCCGGGCCACAGCTTGATCGGCAGCGTCGCCACGTTCGCGAGCTCCAGCGTCACATGCCCGGAGAAGCCCGGGTCGATGAAGCCGGCGGTCGAGTGGGTGATGAGCCCGAGGCGACCGAGCGACGATTTCCCCTCCAGCCGCGCGGCGATGTCGTCCGGCAGGGTGACCTGCTCGAACGTGGCCCCCAGCGCGAACTCGCCGGGGTGGAGGATGAAGGGCTCGTCCGGGTCGACCTCGATCAGCCGCGTGAGCTCAGGCTGGTCGACCGAGGGATCGATGAACGGGTACTTGTGATTGTCGAAGAGGCGGAAGTAGCGGTCCAGTCGCACGTCGATGCTCGACGGCTGGATCATCTCCGGCGCATGCGGTTCCAGGCCGACGCGGCCGGAGGCGAGTTCTGCTCTGATGTCGCGATCGCTGAGAAGCACGGCACAAGCCTAGTCATGAGCACCCCGCGCTTTGGCCATCCGGCCCGCGACAGGTAGGCTTGCTCCACCTGCTCTCGGGCGGGTGCGGGGCTGTAGTTCAATGGTAGAACTTCTGCTTCCCAAGCAGACAGCGCGGGTTCGATTCCCGTCAGCCCCTCCACTTCTCTGATCCTCGCCTCGATGCGACCGGTTCGGCGTGCCCGACCCCGCCCGACCGGGATCCATCGAAAGAGGGAGACTTCCCTCCATCGTCTTGACGATGTCGCCGCACGACGCTCCTGGTGGAGTGACAGGTATGGCAGATTCTCGCGCTCTTCGGCGCTTTCCCGAGTGGATGACCTCGCGTGGCGGCGCATGGGTCACGCTCGGCGCGGTCCTCCTGATCATGATGACTCTCTTCGGCTTGTTCGGGTCGGCGAAGGCACCCGCCGGCAACGAGCAGGCTCCCGCGGGGTCGGAGTCGGCGCGCACGAGCGCCCTGTTGGCGGAGTTCCCGAACGCGGATCGGCAGTCCGTGATCGTGGTCGCCTCGCGCGTCGACGGCGCGACGCTCTCGGCACGGGACGTCGACGCGCTCCAAGGCCTCCTCCCGGTGCTCGACGCGCACGCGGACGCGGATCCGACCGGGCCTCTCGTGAGCGAGGACGAGAAGGCCGCGGTTCTCGTGACGCCGATCGCGGTCGGCCAGACGAGCACCGACACCGCCGCGGTGATCGCGGCGCTCCGCGCCGACATCGACGAGCACGCACCGGACGGGATGACGCTACTCGTGACCGGCGGTCCGGCGTTCGGCGCCGATATCGCCGCCTCCTTCGAAGGCGCCGACTTCACCCTGCTCCTCGTGACCGTCCTGATCGTCGCCGTGCTCCTCATCGTCACGTACCGGTCACCGGTGCTGTGGCTGCTGCCGCTCGCCGCCGTCGGCCTGGCCGACGGACTCGCCGGACGATTGACCGCGGCTGCCGGTTCCGCCTGGGACCTGCAGTTCGACGCCGGGATCATCAGCGTCCTCGTCTTCGGCGCCGGGACCAACTACGCCCTGCTCCTGATCTCGAGATATCGGGAGGAACTCACCACCACGACGGACCACCGCCGCGCGCTCAGCACGGCCTGGCGCGGGACCGCTCCGGCGATCCTCGCCTCCAACCTCACGGTCGTCCTCGCCCTCATGACACTCGCCCTGGCGGTGATCCCCGGCACGCACGGACTCGGCGTCTCGTCCGCCATCGGGCTGCTGGTCGCCCTGGCGTCCGTCCTCTTCCTGCTGCCTCCGCTGCTGGCGGTGTGCGGGCGGAAGGTGTTCTGGCCGTTCGCCCCTCGTCCCGGAGCTGCCGCACGGCGCGGCGGGGTGTGGCGGACGATCGCGACGCGCGTCGTGAGCCGGCCGGTCGTGAGCCTCCTCGGGGGTGCGGCTCTGCTGGCCGTGATGACGGTCGGCCTCGTCGGGACGACCGTCGGGCTCGATCAGGTCGACAAGTTCCGGGTCCCGTCCGAGTCCGCGACGGGTCTCGAGGTGCTCTCGAACCACTTCCCGGCAGGAGAGGCGCAGCCGATCCTCATCGTCACGGACAGCGGCGAAGCCGACGCCGTCCTCACCGCGGCGCGCGGCGTGGAAGGCATCGTCCGCGCCACTCCGGTCGGGACCACGGACGATGAGGGGCTCACGAAGATCCTGGTGACCAGCGAGTATGCGCCCAGCACCGACGAGAGCCTGGCTCAGATCACGGAGCTTCGGGACGCCGTGCACGATGTGCCGGGGGCGGTGGCGGTCGTCGGCGGCGCGGTGGCGACGGATCTCGACGCCCGTGCCGGGAACCTCGCGGACCTCGGCGTCGTGGTGCCGCTGGTGCTGGCGGTGAGCTTCCTGGTGCTGGCGTTCCTGCTGCGGTCTCTGGTCGCGCCGCTGCTGCTGCTCGCCGTCAACGTGGCGAGCGCCGTGGCCGCCATCGGTGCCGGGGCCTGGCTCAGTCGCGTGCTGTTCGGGCAGCACGCGCTCGATCTCCCGGTACCGCTGCTGGCCTTCCTGTTCCTGGTCGCCCTCGGCATCGACTACACGATCTTCCTCGTCCACCGTGCGCGGACCGAGGCGGCGCTGCGGGGCACCCGGGACGGCATGGTGGAAGCGGTCGCCCACACCGGCGGGGTCATCACGAGCGCCGGGATCGTCCTCGCCGCCGTGTTCGCGGCCCTCGGCGTCCTGCCACTGGTCACCCTCGGGCAGCTCGGGCTGATCGTCGGGGTCGGCGTGATCGTCGACACCCTGGTGGTCAGGACCGTGATCGTCCCGGCGCTGTTCGCTCTCGTCGGCGACCGCATCTGGTGGCCGGGGCGACCTGCCTCCGGACGTGTCGCTGACGCGGGCTGATTCGTCGGGGCCGCTGTGCGTCGCTCACACCACCGGACGGTACCGCTGCGCGACGGCGCCGGAACGGAACTCCCGCCGCTCCACGAGTTCGAGCCGGAGACGTTCGTGCACGCCGTCGAGCAGCCGGGGACCATGCCCGGCGACGACCGGATGGACGACGAACAGGTACTCGTCGATCAACCCGAGGTCGGCGAGCGCCGCGGGCAGCGCCACTCCGCCGACCGACAGGCCCTTCCCCGGCTGATCCTTCAGCCCCCGGACCCTCTCCGAGAGATCGCCGCGCACGAGGTCCGCGTTCCAGTCGACGGCATCGAGCGTCGCCGACACCACGTGCTTCGGCATGCGATCGATGGTCTCGGCGAAGGGCGTCTCCCACTCCTCCATCCAGTCCGGCCAGACCCCGGATTCCGGACGCCGCCACGCGGCCCGCATCATGTCGTACGTCACCCGGCCGTAGAGCAGGGCGTCGGCGCGCTGCAGCTCCGCGGTCCAGAAGCGCATCGACTCCTCGTCGGGCGGGAGTCCCGCTTCGTGATGGCAGCAGCCGTCGAGCGTCACGTTGATCGCGTAACGCAGCGGTCTCATCGGAGCTCTCCGACCGGGATCGGCACCGTCAGCACGTTGCCGGGTGGCGCCAGCGGGCACGCCCACGCCGGGTCGTAGGCGCAGGACGGGTTGTACGCGAAGTTGAAGTCGAGCACGAGCGTGCCGCGGCGCGGGTCGGCCCCGAGGTCGGCACCCTTGATCGTGTCGATGAGGTAGCGCCCGCCGCCGTACGTCCCCCCGCTCTGTCCGGCGGAGGCATCGCGCACCGGCACGAACAGGCCGCCGCCGTAGGAGGCGAGCCGCCACACGTCGAGAGACCCGACGTCAGGGATCTCCACGACGCCGACGCGCTCGAACGGCACGATGCCGTCCGTCCCCGTCGCGAACTCGAACGTGGCCGGATCCGTGTCGAGGATCGGGAGCTCGAACCGCCAGGCGGGGTCGTACGAGGCGATCGGGAGTCCCTCGAACAGTGCCCTGTCCTGCGGAAGGAGGGGCGTCGCCGGGTGCCGCAGCACCAGCTCGTCGCGCTCGATCCGCCACAGCTCGTGCGCCTCCTCCGGGGAGTCGGCCCGTCGCACCGCTTCGTACAGGGCGAACACCCGCCGCCGCCAGTCGACGACCTCGACGGCCGTCTGCGCATTCGTCATGCGCCCACGGTACGCCGGACGACGGGCGCCTGGAACGGCCTCAGTCCCGGTCGATCATGTCCACGTAGCCGTTTTCGTACGTCGGATAGTCGAGCCTGCCGAGGACCGCACGCACCAGCGAGCCGTCGTAGACGAAGCCGCTCGGCGCACCGCCGTCGTCCGGCGGCACGGGCAGGCCGAGGCGGTCGGCGAGGAAGGTCACGACGTCTCCCAGCGGAGCGGGCGCCTGGTCGACGGCGTGCACGAGCGCCGGGGGCTCCGGCATCCGTAGCAGCAGGTCGAGAATGCGGACGAGATCGGTCTCGTGGATCCGGTTCGTGCGGCGGCGATGCGTGACGGGAGCGCCCTCCCTGACCTTCCGGAGGAGGAACTCGCGCCCGGGACCGTAGATGCCCGCGGGGCGCACGACCACCGCGTCGAAGAGCTCGACGGCCGCCTTCTCGCCGTCCCGCAGACCGCGGCCCCGGTCGGTGGTGGGCGCCGGCTCGACCCGCTCGGTCACGGGCTCGGCACTCCCGGCGCCGTCGAACACCCCGGTGGACGAGACGAAGACCGTCCGCGTCGGCGGGGCCGGCAATGCCGCTGCGAGGTGCGAGAGCGCCGTGCGATACGACGACACGTCGGGCCCGGGTGGCAGCGTCACCACGACGGCGTCGACCTCGGGCAGCGGCGCGGTGAGCGGAACGGTCAGATCGGCCGCGAGCGCCGTCACCCCGTCCGGCACGGGTCCGTCCGTGCGGCGGAGCGCCAGGACCTCACCCCCGTCCGCGAGGAGCAGCGGAGCGAGCCGGGTGCCGAGCTTCCCGAAGCCGACCAGGAGGGTGCGGCGCGGCGGAGGCGGAGTGGTCATCCCTCCCACCCTCGCACATCGCCGCCGGGCGACGGACGTAGGCTTGATCGGTGACGGAATCGCAGGGACGGGTGTGGACGGGAGTCCTCCGCGTCGGCCCGCACCGCGGGGATCACCGGGTCGCCCTGCGCGCCGCGGTCAGTGTCGCCGTGCCGCTCCTCGTGCTGTGGGCGGCCGGCCGGCTCGACCTCAGCATCTATGCGAGCTTCGGTGCCTTCGCCGCGCTCTACGGTCGGCACGACGTCTTCCGCGACCGGATCCGCATGCAGGCGAGTGCCGGTGGCGTGCTGCTCGGCGCGATGCTGATCGGCACGGCCCTGTCGGTCCTCGCTGCACCCGCCGTGCTGAGCATCGTCGTCGTCGCCCTCGTCGCCGCGGCCGTGACGCTGCTGGCCTACGTCCTGCAGTGGCACCCGCCCGGTCCGCTGTTCACGGTCTTCGCGACCGGGGCGTGCGCGACGATCCCCGCCACCGGCGCCTCCTTCGGCGCGGTCCTGCTCGTCGGCGGGGCGAGCGTGCTCTTCGGCCTCGCCCTCACCGCCCTGGTCGCCGTCGTCACCCGGACCACGGCGGAGGCGGCGCCGAAGGCGCGCCCGTCCGTCGGGCCGGTCGCCGCCGAGATGGCCGCCTCGGTCGCCGCCGCGATCGTCGGAGCGGGCGTCGTCGGCCTGATCATAGGCGGCACCCACTGGTACTGGGCGGCGGTCGGCGCGGTCGCGGCGGTCAGCGGCGCGCAGCTCAACGCCCGCGTGATCCGCGGCATCCAGCGCCTCGTCGGCACGCTGCTCGGCGTGCTTGTCGCCGCCGGGATCCTCGCCCTCGACATGCCGCCGCTCGCCGTGATCGCCGTCGTGGTGGTCCTGCAGGGGACGGCCGAACTGTTCATCGGCCGCAACTACGGCATCGCGATGGTGTTCGTCACCCCGCTCGCCCTCCTGATGGTGCACCTGGCCGCGCCGACTCCGGTCGCCGACCTGCTGACCGACCGCGTGCTGGAGACGATCATCGGCGTGGTCGTCGGAACGGTGGTGGCCGTCACGTCCGCGGCGCTGCGCCGACGGAACCGACGCCGCTGACGAGACGAGGAAGCGCCGCACCCCGGGAGGGATGCGGCGCTCCGAGGCGAGGCTTCTACTCGGCGTCCGCGGCGATCTTCCGCGCATCGTCGGCGTTGAGCACCCGGAACAGCAAAGCGGCGATGACGGCACCGACCGCGGGAGCCACGATGTACAGCCAGAGCGAGCCCCACGCGAAGTGCCCGCTGACCGAGAGGCCGAGGGCCACCGCCGGGTTGAATCCGCCACCCGAGATGGAGCCGACCGTCGCCGCACCGACGAAGACGGTCGCACCGATCGCGAGCCCGTAGAACGAGTTGCCCGCCGTGTCCTTCGAGGTGGCGGAGTTCAGCACGACCCAGACGAGGATCAGGGTGAACAGCGCCTCGACGAGGAACGCCGGACCGACCTCGATGACCATCGCCTTCTCCCCCGCCGGCCACACGGCGAGGGCCACGAGAGCGGCGAGCGCCCCGCCGGCGAACTGCGCGACGAGGTAGGAGACGAAGTCGGCGACGCTGAGCCCGCCGCGCAGGAACACGCCCAGCGAGACCGCCGGGTTGAGGTGGGCGCCCGAGATGTGGCCCGTGGAGTACACGAGCACCATCAGTGTGAAGCCGATCGCGAGCGGGGTGAGCGGGCTTCCGCTGTTCACCGCCGCGATGATCGCCAGGACGAAGAGGAACGTGGCGACCACTTCCGCGAGCGCCTTGCGAGGTGTACCGATCATGATGGTGTCCTTCTGTGGGATCGCAGGCGGCCCCCCGTCTCCCCGGAACGGCCCGGGCGACGACCCGCCTTGCGGCACCGAGGATAGCGCGCGGTCGGCTCTCGCTGGCTCATTGGCGGCGGAACTGTCAAGCCCGTCGCCCGCCGGAGTTCCGGCCCCTACCGTGCAAGGATGACCGTCCAGACCGAGCCGCGCGCCGAGACCCCCACCCGGCTGCGCCGCGCCATCACCGGCCCCCTGCTGTTCGCGTTCATCCTCGGCGACGTCCTCGGCGCGGGGATCTACGCGCTGATGGGCGTGCTGTCGGAGGACGTGGGCGGCCTCCTCTGGGCGCCCCTCGTCCTCGCGCTCCTCCTCGCCATGCTCACCGCAGGGTCGTATGCCGAGCTCGTCACCAAGTACCCGCGCGCGGGCGGGGCCGCCGTGTTCGCCGAGCGGGCGTTCCGCAGCCCGCTGGTGTCCTTCCTCGTCGGCTTCAGCATGCTCGCGGCCGGCGTGACGAGCGCGGCCGGGCTGGCCATCGCCTTCGCGGGCGACTACCTCAGCACCTTCATCGACCTGCCGACCATCCCGGTCGCGATCGTCTTCCTCGCGATCGTCGGCCTGCTCAACGCCCGCGGCATCCGCGAGTCGATGGGCGCGAACCTCGTGATGACGGCGATCGAGCTCAGCGGCCTCGTGATCGTGATCGTCGTCGTCGCGGTGTTCGTCGGCGGCGGGGGCGGCGACCTGTCCCGGGCGACGCAGGTACCGGAGGGGGCCAACGTCGCCCTGGCGGTGCTCTCCGGCGCGGTGATCGCGTACTACTCGTTCGTCGGCTTCGAGACCTCAGCCAACATGATCGAAGAGGTCAAGAACCCGCGGCGGACCTACCCGCGCGCATTGTTCGGCGCGCTCCTCACCGCCGGTGTCGTGTACGTGCTCGTCGGCATCGCCAGCGCCGTCGCCCTGCCGGCATCCGAGCTGCAGGAGTCCAGCGGTCCGCTGCTCGCGGTCGTCGAGGCCACCGGGGTCAGCGTCCCGTCCTGGCTGTTCAGCCTCATCGCGCTCATCGCCGTCGCCAACGGAGCCCTGCTGACGATGATCATGGTCAGCCGCCTCACCTACGGCATGGCCGAGCAGAACCTCCTGCCGTCGGTGCTCGGGCGCGTGCTGCCGAAGCGGAAGACCCCGTGGGTGGCGATCCTCACCACGACGCTCGTGGCGATGGGCCTCACGCTGGTCGGAGACCTCGCGACCCTCGCCGAGACCGTCGTGCTGCTGCTGCTCGTCGTGTTCCTCAGCGTCAACATCTCGGTGCTGGTCCTGCGCCGCGACAAGGTCGAGCACGACCACTTCCGTGTGTGGACGTTCGTCCCGGTGCTCGGCATCGCGTCGTGCATCCTGCTGCTCACCCAGCAGCGCCCGCAGGTGTGGCTGTTCGGCGCCATCCTGCTCGCCGTCGGCGGCGTGCTCTACGCTGTCGCCCGGTGGACCCGCAACCGCTCGAAGACCGCCGACACGAAGGAGAGCCATGAGCACGCCTGACGACACCGCCGACGAGACGTTCGAGGAGAACCGTCACGACCAGCTGACCTCGGCACCCGATGCCACGGAGGCCGACGCCGCGCCGCGCGTGGACGTCTCGGAGCACGACGGCAACACGCGCATCGACATCCGGGACGACGCCGAGGTGCGTCCGGGGCCCGGGCCCGGCATGCCCGAGGCCGACGGCGAGGGCTGACCGTCGCCGTCGGGCGCTACAGCCAGCCCTTGCGCTTGAAGGCCGCGTACAGCCCGACCCCCATCGCGACCATGAGCAGTACCGCCATCGGGTACCCGAACGCCCAGTGGAGCTCGGGCATGTGGTCGAAGTTCATGCCGTAGACCGTGCCGACCAGTGTCGGGGCGAACAGGATCGCCGCCCAGCCGGAGATCTTCTTCACCTCGTCGTTCTGGCGGATGCTCAACTCCGTCATCCGGCGCATCTCGTCGTTCTGCCGCCGCGCGACGATGGTCGACTCGACCGTGAGGGCGTTGTCGAGCACGGACCGGAAGGTGGCCGCCTTGTCGCTCACGCGCAGCGTGTGGTCGAGGACATCCCGCAGGTACCGCTGGAGCTCCTCGCTCACGCGGTACTTCTCGGATCCGCGCAGCAATGCCTCCAGCATGCCGGCCAGCGGCTGGGTCGCCCGTTGGAAGTCGATCACCTCGCGGCCGAGGTCGTAGATCCGCTGGGTCGCGTCGGCGTCCTCCTCGAAGAGCTGACCCTCGATCTCGTCGATGTCGTTCTCGAGGCCGGCCAGGACCGGGGAGTACTCGTCGACCACCTCGTCGAGGATCGCGTAGAGCACCGCCTCGGGGCCATGGGCGAGCAGAGCGGGATCGGCCTCGAGCCGGCGACGCACGCGGCCGAGGTCGGGTGACTCCGCATGACGGATCGTCACGACGAAATCCGGACCGACCAGGACGTGCACTTCGCCGAACTCGACCTCCTCGCGCTCGTCGAGGTAGCGGGCGGGCCGGAGGACCATGAACAGGATGTCGCCGTACCGTTCCAGCTTGGCGCGCTGATGCCCGGAGAGTGCATCCTCGACGACAAGCTCGTGGATGCCGAACTCGTCGGCCACGGCTCTGACCTCCTCGGCACTCGGCCGGTAGAGGCCGATCCACCCCATGCCCTGTCGCTCCCGGATCCGCTCGAACGTGTCGTTCAGGCTGTCGGGATCTTCGGCGCGCACGCCGCCGACGTAGACGGCGTTGTCCACGATCGCCATACGGCCCTCCTGCTCGTCAGGGCTCCGCTCAGCCGGCCGGAGGGACGCACACGAGCGCGGCGTCCGTGGTGGCCTTGTGATACTGCTCGGCCGTGTAGGGCAGACCGAACTCCGGGGCCGTCTCGCCGGATGCCGCGGGAGCCTTGGACGCGATCGCCGCCAGCTCCCAGGCGAGATGCTGGGCGAAGCGCGACCCACCGGTGGAGTCGTTCAGCACGACGGCCACGGTGAAACCGGTCGTCGGGTCCGAGTATGCCGCCGTCGCGTAGCCGGGCGTCCAGCCATGCTGACCGATCATCGAACCGACGATGTAGGCACCACCGGTCGCCTGGTACCACGACGGCGCCTTGTCGTAGGCGGGCAGCGGCGCCCCGAATCGATCCGGCTCGTCCTTGGTGCGCAGCACCTGCTTGGCCTCGGCCTGCATGTACCGGCCGAGGTCGGTGATCGTCGACACCGCTCCCGAGTCGGTGAACCCGGTGCTGGAGGACATCGTCGTGATGTCGACAGGCGCTGCGCAGTTGAAGCCGCCCTCGACCGCTCCCATGTAGTGCCCGCTGAGCGACGACCCCTCCGACGACGGCGGCGCCGCGGCGGGCGACGGCAGCGAGGTGTCGGCGAGCTCCAGCGGCTCGGTGACGTACTCGGCGATCAGCTCGCGCGCACTCATCCCCGAGGCGCGTTCCAACGCGAGGCCGAGGAGAAGGTAACCGGCGTCGGAGTCGCGGAACGTGGTCTGCGGAGCGATGCGCGAGCGGCCGAGACCGTAACCCGCGAGTTCGAGGGGCGCCCAGACCCGCTCCGGGGTGTTCAGCCACGCGCTCTTGACCGTCGCCTCGGAGGAGCCGGCGCCACTGGTGCCGTTGCACAGGTCGACCAGGGTGACGTCGGACATGTCGGCGACACCCGAGACGTACTCCGGCACCGTCGCGTCGAGCTCGACGGTGCCCTCATCCGCGAGCGCGTAGAGGACGTCGCAGGTCATCAGTCGCGTGATGTCCGCGATGCGGAAGGACATGTCGGTCGAGAGCTCGCCACCCTCCGCCTTGTCCTGCGTGCCCGTGGCGGCGACCCAGGTGCCGCTCCACGGCACCCAGACCCCGACGATCGCCCCGCTGGCCCCGGAGGCCGCGAGCGCGTTGTCGACCGCGCCCTGCAGCGCCGTGACCGTGTCGTCGGGAAGCGTGGCGTCGACCTGCGCGGGCGGCGTATAGCTGAAGGAGCCCTCGGAGGAGCATCCGGTGAGGACGAGACCGAGAACGGCCGCCGTGGCCGCTGCGGCGCGCCACCGGCGCGACGAGAGAAGCTGCATGTGTGGGAACCCCCGAAGACGTGTCTCCTGAGTCTAGAACGCGGATGCTGAAAGTCGGCCCCGCGCGGCATCGTAGGGTGTCCCTGTGCCCCATGATTTCGATGCCGATGTGATCACCGCCGTCCTCCACCACATGAACGGCGACCACACCGACGACAACCTCCTCATCGCGCGCGCCTTCGCCGAACCGTCCGCGGAGGCGATCGACGCGTCCGTGATGACCGGCTTCGACGGAGAGGTCGGGGTCTGGGAGATCTCCCGTGGCGGGATGACGTCAGAGCTCCGTGTCCCGTGGCCCGGCGGCTCGATCACCGAGCGCCGCGAAGTGCGCCGCGAGGTCGTGGCGCTGTACGACGCGGCCTGCGAGCGTCTGGGCGTCGAACCGCGGCCGCACGACTGAGTCGCCCTGCGGAGCTCGGACTTCCATCGAAGGTTAGGCTGCCCTTACACTGAAGCCATGCCCGAGATCCTGTCCTTCTCCGCCGCCCTCCGCGAGCGCTCCTCCGGTTCGCATTCCCGCAGCGAGACGGCGGGCTTCATGTCCGATCTCCTCAAGGGCGAGGGGTCGCGCGAGGACTACATCGCGCTGGTCGCGCAGCACTATTTCATCTACGACGCGCTCGAGGGCGCCGGCGAGCGCATGCGCCAGGACCCGGTGGCTTCCGTGTTCCTCAGCGACAAGCTCACGCGCCTCCCCGCGCTCGAGGCCGACCTCGCCTTCCTCCTCGGGCCCGAGTGGCGCGAGCGGATCGCCCCGCTGCCCACCACACAGCGCTATGTCGACCGCATCCGTCAGGTCGGCGCGACCTGGGCGGGTGGCTTCGTGGCGCACCACTACACGCGCTACCTCGGCGACCTCTCCGGCGGCATCTTCATCGGTCGGGTGATGGCGCGGCGCTTCGGCTTCGAGACGAACGGCATCGGCTTCTACCTGTTCGACGACATCGCCGACCCCTCCGCCTTCAAGGACGTCTATCGCGAGCAGCTCGACGCCGCCCCGTGGGACGAGGCCGAACGCGAGCGCGTCATCGACGAGGTGCTCCTCGCGTACCGCTTCAACACCGAGCTGTTCGAAGACCTCGACCGCGCCCGCGCCGCCGCCTGACGCGGTAGCACCTCAGGCCCTCGGCAGCTCAGGCGTCGAGGCGGCGAGCCACGCATCGCGCATGAACCGCCGCACGTCCTCGTCCACGCGGATGTCGCTCGGCCGCAGCGGACGCGAGAGGTACAAGCCGTCCAGCGACGTGAGGCGGCTCAGCGCGACGTAGGTCTGCCCCGGCGCGAACGCCCCGGAGCCCAGGTCGATCACCGCTCGATCGTAGGTCTTGCCCTGCGACTTGTGGATCGTCACGGCCCAGGCCAGCCGCAGCGGGAACTGGGTGAACTCGGCGACGACATCACGGGAGAGCTTCTTCGTGTTCGGGTCGTAGGCGTACCGGAACCGCTCCCAGACGGCCGGCTCGACGTCGACCTCCTCGCCGTCGATCTCCACGCGCACTGTCCCCCCGAGGATGCGGGTCACCGTGCCGATGGTGCCGTTCACCCAGCGCGGCGGCTCTCCGGTCATCGCCGTGTCGTTGCGCAGGAACATCACCTGCGCACCCACCTTGAGCTTCAGCTCGGACTCGGCCGGAAGGGAGGCCTCGCCGCGGCCGAAGTCGCCGTTGACCTCCGCGCGTGCCGTCTGCTCCTTGCCCGGAAGCGCGGCGAGATGCCGGCTGTTGATGCTGTTGACGATGTCGTTGCGGGTGGCGAGGGTGATCATCGGCACCTCGCCCGGCTCGGGGTCCGGAGGGGTGCGCGCGCCCTGAGCGTTGAGGATCCCGGCGATCTCCGCCGTGACGCGTCCATAGCGGACGGCGTTGAGCATGGACTTGAAGCCGTCGTCCGACTGGCGGTGGATCTGCACGAGCTCCCGCACGTGCAGCTCGGCCCGGGTGTCGACCTCGAACAGCGCCCCTTCGCCCCCTTGGGCCCCTGAGCCTGTCGAAGGGCCTGCCCACACCTTCGCATCGAAGAACCAGAACGACCGGTAGTGGTCCTTCACGTACCGTGCCTCATCCCCGCGCGGAGGGACCGGAGCCAGCTGGTACGGGTCGCCGAACATGACGATCTGCACGCCGCCGAACGGCTCGCCCCGCCGCCCGCGCGCTTGGCGCAGCGACCGGTCGATGGCGTCCATGAGGTCGGCGTTGACCATCGAGATCTCATCGATGACGAGAGTCTCGATGGCGTTGAGGATGCGGCGGGTCGCGTCGTTCTGATCGATGTCGCCGTCCCCGATGAGCCCGATCGGGAGGCGGAACAGGGAGTGGATCGTCTGCCCCTCCACGTTCAGCGCGGCCACGCCGGTAGGGGCGCAGATCGCGATCTGCTTCTTCGTGTTCCAGGCGAAATGCTGCAGCAGCGTGGATTTGCCGGTGCCCGCGCGTCCGGTGATGAAGACGTGCTCCGCGGTGTCCTCGATGAGCCGGAACAGCTCCTGCTGCTCCTCGGACAGGGCGGGAAGGGACACGGTTCTCACAGGGCTGGCGGGGCGGACACGGGATGCTCCCCCATGCTACGTGCCCCGTCGGGCACGGGTCCGCCGACGCTCGGCGTCCCCCCAGGACGCCCTCCTAGACTGACCGGCATGGAGCGGGCCGGGACGCGCGCGCCCCGGCGGTCGCGCCTGGGCGCCGATCTGGCGATCCTCGGGCTCATCGGCGTCCTCCTCCTGGCCGCGATCGGCGCGGGAGGTGCGACCCTCTACCGGCAGTTCTACGGCCCGTCGGCGTTCGTGGTCCGTTATCTCGATCTGCTCGCTGAGGGGCGGGCCGCCGATGCCCTCCGCGTGCCCGGCGTCGCGATCGACCGGGAGACCCTCGATGAGGCGGGCATCGACCCCGCCGCGTCGGAGGCGATGCTGCGACGCTCGGCCCTCGGTCCGCTCAGCGACGTCGAGGTCGAATCGGAGGAGCCCTCCGGCGACGGCACAGCGGTGACCGTCAGCTACCGCGCCGGCGGCCACTCCGGCACGAGCACCTTCCACGTCGCGCAGGACGGCTGGGCCGGCATCACACCGAACTGGCGGTTCACGACCAGCCCGCTCGCGGTCGTCGAGCTCACGGTGCGCGGGGCCGACCGGTTCGCCGTGAACGGGTTCGAGGTCGACCGCCGCCAGATCTCCGCCGCCGGGGCCGCGGCGCAACCCCTCGAACCTCTGCCCCTGCTGGTCTTCACCCCCGGGCTCTACTCCGTCACGGTCGACACCGCGATCGCGGAATCCTCCGGGCACGGCGTGCTCGCCGACGAGCCGCTCGCCGTGACCCCTCTCGATGTGCAGGCCGAGCCGACGGAGGAGTTCGTCGACGTCGTCCAGGAGCGGGTCGAGGAGTTCCTCACCGCGTGCACCACGCAGGAGGTCCTGCAGCCCACCGCGTGTCCGTTCGGCCTGCGTGTCGAGAACAGGATCGCTGCGCCACCGAGATGGTCCATCGCCCAGCAGCCGGAGATCATGGTCGCGCCGTCCGACGACGGCCACTGGCAGATCCCGACCACCGCAGCCATGGCGCACGTCGAGGTCGAGATCCAGTCTCTCTTCGACGGGTCCGTGGAGCCGGTCTCCGAAGACGTGCCCTTCCGGGTCAACGGCTCCATCGCCATCCTCCCGGACGGCTCGGCCTCGATCCGGGTCGGCTCCCCGGACGACCCGGTGCAGTGAGCCCGGGGGCGGGTCAGCGGCGCTGGCGCTCCGCCGCGCGCTGATCCCGGGCGGCGAGGTCGGCGAGCCGCGCGTTGTACTCCTCCAGCTCGGCATCGCCGGTGCGATCGGCGTGCCGGTCTCGGCGTCGCTGGAGCTTGGTGTCGCTCCGGCTCCACTGGATCGCGACGGTGATGGCCAGGATGAGGGTCGGGATCTCTCCGATCGACCACGCGATGCCACCGCCCACGTACTGGTCGGTCATCGGGTCGGCACCCCAGTCGCGACCCATCGCGCCGAACCAGTCGGCGACCATGAGCCCCTCCTGCATCATGATCGCCATCCCGAAGAACGCGTGCATGGCCATCACGGCGATGAGGGTGATGAGCCGGCCGGGATACGGCAGACGGTAGGGCACCGGGTCGGCGCCGATCAGACTCATCACGAACAGGTAGCCCGAGATCAGGAAGTGGGCGACCATCCACTCGTGCCCGAGGTGCTCGAACATCGACCAGCGCACGAGGTCGGTGAAGTAGAACGCCCAGAGCGAGAGGATGAAGATCGCCGCCGCCACGATCGGGTGCGTGACCACCCGCGCGAACGGCGAGTGGACGGCCCACATGATCCATTCGCGACCGCCGCGCGTGCCGTCGTCGCGTTTGTGGATGGCGCGTAGGGCGAGGGTGATCGGCGCCCCGGAGACGAGCAGCAGCGGGATCGCCATCGAGAGCATCATGTGCCCGAGCATGTGCACGCTGAAGAGGTACTCCTGGTACGCGTTGATGGGACCGCCGGTCACCCACACCAGCAGCAGCAGGCCGAGCACCCAAAAAACGGTGCGGTGGATCGGCCAGCGGTCGCCGCGCAGCCGGAGTCGGCGCACACCCGCGAGATAGAAGAAGAGTCCGAAGCCCGCCGCGACGAGCCACAGCACGTCGATGTCCCAGGCCGTGAACCAGCGCTCCAGCGTGAGCTCGGGCGGCAGCAGCGATCCCGTGAGGATCTGCGCCGGGGTCTGCGCGAACGCCGCGACCTCGCCGGTGGGCGGGGGCGTGCGCGCGAGCGCGGCCGCGGCACCGGAGGCGAGTCCCATCAGCGTCACCTCGCCGAGGACCAGGGCCCAGAACCAGCGGGACGCGCGCACTCCGCTCAGCTTCGGAATGAGACGTGCGCGGTACCAGGCGCCGAGCAGCCCCATTCCGACGAGCAGGATGGCCTTGACGACGACGATGAGCCCGTAGGGGGTCGTCCACACGGCCTCCCAGCTCCCGACAGCAACGATCGACCGGGTGAAGCCGGAGACCGCGACGACCGCGAAGGCCGCGATCGCGAGGGAGGAGTACCGGCGGACGAGCGTGGGCAGATCGAGGCCCTGCTGCCCGCGGAGGAGCACGAGGAGGAGCAGCCCGCCCAGCCACACCGCCGCGCCGATCGTGTGCAGGAGGATCGAGTTGACGGCCATGTTGTGCCCGTCGAGGTCGCCTGCGTGCCCCTGCGTCGCGAGCGGCAGGAACGACACCGCGGCCAGCAGGGCGGTGAGCAGCGTGGGCGTCCAGGTGCGCCAGGCGAACGCGAGCACCGTGATGACCGCGCCCAGGATCGTCGTGACCAGCCAGGACTGCCCCAGCGGGAGCTCGAGCAGGAAGCGCCCGAGCTGCGAGCCGAACTCGCGCTCGATGCTGAGCTGCGGGTTGAAGGCGGCCATGAAGGAGAAGAACCCGGCGAGTCCCGCGGCAACCGTGAAGACGGCGGCGCCGACCGAGGCGATGTTCAGGGCCGTGTCGAACGTGCGCTCTCCCGCTCGCAGTCCGAACAGGGCGAGCACCAGCGATCCGAGCATGAGTGCGCCGGCGAGGTTCATGACGAGCTTCGCGAGCGGTGTGCCCCACAGCACCACGGGTCCGGGGTCCTGCAGCAGCGGCGGGTTCGCCCCTCCTCCGACGAGCAGCGCCCAGACGAGGGCGACGCCGGCGGCGGCGAGGAGGATGACGATGCCGGCGAGACGGTACGCCGACGTCGAGCGCGGCGTCTCGGTGCGGGAACTCACCCCTCCAGCCTAGGCGCGCCCAGCAGGGAGGATGCACGAAGGCCGCCCCCGGAGCGGGGGCGGCCTTCGAAAGGGTGCGGTCTTACTTGACGGCAGCCTTGAGCTTGGAACCGGCGGTCACCTTGACGCGCTTGCCGGCCGGGATCTTGATCTCGGCGCCGGTCTGCGGGTTGCGGCCCGTGCGGGCGGCCGTGTCGACCTGCTCGAACGAGATCCAGCCCGGGATGGAGACCTTGCTGCCCTTGGCGACGGCGTCGGAGACCGTGGCGAACAGCGAGTCGAGGACACCGGAGACGGTGGCCTGGCTCTGGCCGGTGGCGGAAGCGATGCTCGCGACGAGCTCGGTCTTGGTGATGGACTTGTCAGCCATGTCATCCTCCAGCGACGAAGGACCGTCGCATCGTGTGTGTGGGTACGAGGAGCGGGTGCTCCCCGTTGGTCGTGTGACCGCCTCGAATGTACCAACGGCCACCCGGATTTCCGCGTCATTTCGCGGGTTTCGACCTATTTCCCGGCGTGTCGCGTCACATTGGCCACTCGTGCCACAGGTTTTCGGCCGCACGCTCGCTGGTTCAGGCCCCCGCGTGGCTTCAGGCACTCCCTGACATATGCGCCTGATCCGGCGTGATCGCCTGCGTTCCCGGGCATGCAAAAGGGGCGAGGATCCGAAGATCCCCGCCCCTTCTCGCTGGGTGCTTACCAGCTCGACTTGGTCACGCCGGGCAGCTCGCCACGGTGCGCCATGTCACGGAAGCGGACACGCGAGATGCCGAACTTCGTGAGGACACCACGGGGGCGGCCGTCGATGACGTCGCGCGAACGCACGCGAGCCGGCGACGCGTTGCGCGGCAGCTTCTGCAGGCCGACGCGGGCGGCCTCGCGGGCCTCGTCGGTGGCGTTCGGGTCGACCAGGGTCTTCTTCAGCTCGGCACGACGCTCGGCGTAGCGCTCGACGATGACCTTGCGCTGCTCGTTGCGCGCGATCTTGCTCTTCTTAGCCATGGATCAACGCTCCTCTCGGAATTCGACGTGCTGACGGATGACCGGGTCGTACTTCTTGAGCACGAGGCGGTCGGGGGTGTTGCGGCGGTTCTTCTTGGTCACGTACGTGTAACCCGTACCCGCCGTCGAACGCAGCTTGATGATCGGACGGACGTCCTGAGCCTTCTTGGCCATTAGAGCTTCACACCCTTCGCCTGGAGGTCCTTGACGACGTTCTCGATGCCGCGCGCGTCGATCACCTTGATGCCCTTGGCGGACACGTTGAGCGTGATCTTACGACCGAGCGAGGGCACGAAATAGGTCTTCTTCTGCACGTTCGGGTCGAAGCGACGCTTCGTCCGGCGGTGCGAGTGCGAGACGTTGTGACCGAAGCCGGGAACAGCTCCGGTCACCTGGCACACTGCTGCCATGATGATGACTCCTTCATTACCGTGAGACCGGACGGCCTCACCCAAGATCCCTTGTCTGCACGCCGCCCCGCATGCCGATCTCTCGGCGGAAGAAGGGGGAGCACACGAACTGCGCACAGGAGCGTGCGCAGACGAAGAGTCAGTCTAGCACGGCCTCGGCCGGCTGTTCGAATCGCCTGAATGGCCCCATCTCAGGCCGAAAAGCCGCCATTCGCGCGATTCGAAGCGTCGGCGGCGCCCCGCCCCCACCGGAAGGCCGAGACCGTGGGGTCGCCGGGGATCCAGAAGCGCCAGGGGAAAGCGTCCGTCCCGGCGATGCCCGCCACCCCCACCCGCGGACCCTGGACGACGTCCGCCATGGGAGAGCCGAGCCACAACTCCGCCCTGGCGCCGTTCTGCTCCTCGCCCGTGATGGCGTCCAGGCCATCGTGCAGGGAGTGCCGTAGCCCCGCGGCCTGTCCGAGCCGCCCTGGTCCGCGCGCGAGGTCCCGAAGAGCGGTGCGGCCGAGCGGCGGGACCGCACGTCGTCGCCGGGCCGCCGCCTCCACGCCGGACACGATCTCCCCGGCACGCAGCAGCACCCCGTCGCCCTGCCCCTCGGGGCCGCAGGCCACGTTGACGCAGGAATGGATGCCGTGGCTCAGGTACACGTACAGATGCCCGGGCTCGCCCCACATGGTCGCGTTCCGGGCGGTGCGCCCCATGCGGGCGTGCGACCCGGGGTCGGCGACCGCCCCCGTGCCCTGCCCGTGATACGCCTCGACCTCGGTGATGCGCACGCGCACCTCGACCGGGAGGCCGTCCTCGATGACCACGGTCCGCAGCTCCGCGCCGAGGAGGGTCGGCGCCACCTCGACGGCGGAGCTCATCACGTCGTCGCGGGTCGCGCGCCGCAGCGTCACGGGCTCCGTCACGTCAGAACCGCGGCGCCGTCTGGCACCAGGACGCATCGAAGCCGGTCAGCGCGACGATCTCGTCCCCGGTCTTCATGTCGATGAGGTGCGTCTCGAGCTTCTCCGGCAGCGGCAACAGCATGCCGTCGTACGGGTTGTCCGCCATGTCCGGCGCGATCACCACGGCGGCGTACTGCCCGCTCGGTGACGCGCAGGCCTGGAGGATCGAGTCGGCCGCACTCACTTCGACGAGCGGCGTGGCGGCTCCGGAGTCGTCGACGCGGATCACGGCCTGCCCCACCGGGAGGCCACCCTCATCCCGGGCGACGACGTGGCGCAGCGTCCCGCCGGGGAACGGGGTGATGGAGGTGGCGGTGCCGTAATCCGGCTCGGACGCGGCGAGCGGCTCCTCGGATCCGTCCGCGAGGTCGAGCTCGACGACCGACCCGTCCAGCCGCTCCACGATGGCGGTGTAGGTGCCGCGGGAGATGCCCTGGATGGTCGTCGCGAGGCCGAGGGACTGCACACCGGAATCGGTCGACTGGTCGACGAGGGACAGTGCGCCGTCGAAGTCGATGAAGAGGACGGCCGCACTGTCGGGCACGAACTGCCACACGAAGACGCTCACCTCCTTGTCGCCGACCTCGACGATGCGGGGTTCGTCGTCGCCGCTCAGCGACTGGGTGACGAGCACGCTCGCACGCCCCTCGGTGTCGCTGAGCTCGCGATCGGAGTAGCTGTAGCCGACGAGGTTGCCGCGCTCGGACACCTGGATCGCGCCGACGTAGCCCTCGCCGGGCAACGCGAGCTCGCGCTGGTCGGAGCCGTCCCTGTCCATCACGAGGAGCCGCGACTGGTCGTCGTCCTCGACAGCGGCCACGAGCTGCGTGGACGTGGCCCGGAAGTCGTCGATGCGGGGGTGGGAGAACACCGGCTGCGCGTTCTCGCCGCTCAGGTCGGTGCGGAAGATGATGTCGTCGCCATCCGGGTCGCGGCGCAGGAGGAAGATCGACGACGCCGGCGTCTCGAAGGACGTCGTCAGGTCTGCGGTCGGGCCTCCTCCGGCGCCCGTCACCCCGGCGACGGTCACCGTATAGGTCGTGTCGTCGTCCAGCGGCACCGTGAACCGCACGCCCACGCCGCGACCGGCGGCATCGACCGTGAACGGCACCGACGGTTCGACCGTGACCTGTTCGGGATCGATCGCGGAGAGCGGCTGATTCGCCGTGAGGATGACGCGGCTCCCTGACGACTCGATGGCCTGTGCGGCGTCGACCTGCACGTCGGTGACCCGGGGGCCCTGGAGGAGGCTCACGATTCCGAGGCCGGTGCCGACGAGCACGAGCACTCCGACGACGGCGCCGATCGTGACGAGGAACCGGCGGCGGGACCACGGGGCGCTCCGCGGCGCTCCGTCGTCGGCGGGGAGGTCGGTCGTGGGCGTCCAGCCCGGCTCCGCCGCGTCTTCGACGACGCCGTCTGCTCGGGAAGCGGACGTCGGGCCCGCGGAGGTGAACACCGGTTCGGGCGCCTGCGGGATCGCGGGGATGCCGGCGGCCGGCTCCTCCGGAGCACGTGCGGCGGCTTCGCGCTCCGCTGCCGCACGCTCGGCCTCTTCGCGCTCGGCCTCTTCGCGCTCCGCTGCGGCTTCCCGGTCGACGGCTGCCTGCTCGGCGGCGACCTCCGCCGCCATGCGCTCCACGGCCGCTCGCTCCTCTGCGACCAGCTCCGCGTCGGCCTGTTCGGCTGCCGCGCGCTCCGCCGCGGTCTGCTCCTCCGCAGCGCGCTCCGCGGCCTCCCTGGCAGCACGCAGCTCGGCGCGGGTGCGTGGGACGTCGGGCGACTCCGGCCGCTCGTCGTCAGTACTCATACGGGTCCTTCGGCTCGTCGATCGCCACGACGTCGGTCGGCTCGATGTGCAGGGAGCCGTCTTCGTCCGCCCGCACCGTCCCGGTGACCTCGACCCACTGACCCGTCTTGTACGCGTCGGCATCCACACTCACCGGCAGCGCCGCCGTCTGGGCGTCGATGACGCAATGGGTGATCACGAGGCGTGTGAGGTTGACGTCGTCCCCCTCGCCGGGCGTGACGAAGCCCTGCAGCGTGACGGCGGCTCCGTCGTACGCCGTGGTGTTGGTAGCGGCGGCGAAGACGCTCGCCCAGTCGCCCACACCGAACGTCGACGTGTCCGCGACCCCGAGGGCGACGGTGTCGGCGCCGGCGAACAGCGCGCTCTCCTCCCCGGCTCGGGACATCGCGAGTTCCACCGAGAGCGAGGCGGGAGGCAGGACGAGCGCGGAGACGACGACGCCGGTCGCGACCACACCGCCGGCCAGCGCACCGGCTCCCGCGAGACGCCGGCGAGACGGCCCGGAGGAGTGCGCGGTCTCGTCGGACGAGGACGCCTCCGGCTCGGCGGAGCGCGAGGCCGCGGGGCCATGGTCGTGCCCGTGGTCCTCCTCGGCACCCAGCGGCAGTGTGCACGACCAGATGGCCCCGGCGAGCGTCACGACGGCGGCGGCGGATGCGAACCACACCGACTCCGGGCTGATGTAGAGGCTGAGGCGGTCGGTCACCGCGAGGCCGAGGGTGACGACGGCGACGACCGAGGCGAGACCGATCCCCAGCCACCGGGTGGCGAGGGCGCGGGAGCGGGCGGAGAGCTCAGGCAAGGACGTTCACCCCGATCCCGATCGCGAAGGCCGACGCGAGCACGACGGCGGTGATGCCGACGAGCGTCCTGGTGGTGAAGGTCGTGCGCATCAGCGCGAGCATCTTGATGTCGACGAGAGGCCCCACGAGGAGGAACGCGACCAGCGCCCCCGAGGAGAAGGTGGACGCGAACGACAGCGCGAAGAAGGCGTCGACGTTGGAGCAGATCGCCACGACGATCGCGAGCAGCATCATCGCGACGATGGACAGCACGGGGTTGGCGCCGATCGTGAGCAGGACGTCGCGCGGGATGAGCACCTGTACGGCCCCGGCGAGCGCGGAGCCGATCACGAGCGCCGGCATCACGGCCCGCAGCTCCACGAGGAACTGCGTGAGACTGCGGCGCACGGGGGTCCCCGGTTCGTGCGTGACGCGCTCGCACGTGTCGACGAAGCGCTGTGTGAGCAGCGACTCCGGCGAGGGGTGGCGGCTGTAGATCCACCCGATGAGGTTCGCGATGAGGTAGCCGCCGACGAGACGCGCGACGAGGATGCCGCCGTCCCAGCCGAACGCGGCGTGCGTCGTGAGGATCACGATCGGGTTGACGATCGGCGCCGCGATGAGGAAGGTCAGCGCCTCCGCGGGGGCGAGTCCGCGCATCATGAGCCCGCGGGCGAACGGGACGTTTCCGCACTCGCAGACCGGGATGAGCATGCCGAGCAGGGAGAGCACGGCCCGGCGAGCCCACGCCCGTCGCGGGAGCCAGCGGTGGATGACGTCCGCCGGGAGCCAGACCTGCACGACGATCGACAGCAGCACGCCGAGCACGACGAACGGCAGCGCCTCGATGAGCACGCTGAGGGCGAGCGTCAGACCGTCCTGTGCCCGGGTCGGCAGCGAGGCGGGGAAGAGGGTGGGGAGGAAGGCGTCGATGAGGAACAGCGCCGCGACGATCACGGCGCCGATGCCGACGGCGATCCACGTCGAGCGCGGTGAGGGCGCTCGACGGTGCGTGTGGCCCGGACGGGTGGCCGTTCGTGCCGGGGCGGTCACGCTGTCGCAGCCCTCTCCGCGTCGCGCTTGTTCGCGCAGGGGGTGCAGAGCCCGAAGATGTCGACCACGTGGGCGGCTTCGGTGAACCCGTGCAGGGCGGCCGTGCGATGCGCCCACTGCTCCACGTCCTTCGCCTCGATCTCGACCGTGAGGCCGCAGGATCGGCAGATGAGGTGGTGGTGGTGGCCCTGAGTGGTGCACGCCCGGTAGAGCGCCTCCCCCTCAGGACTCTGCAGCGAGTCGGCGTCGCCCGCGGCCGCGAGCCCGGCGAGAGCGCGGTAGACCGTGGCCAGGCCGATCCCGGTGTTGTCGTCGCGGAGCGTCGCGTGGAGGCTCTGTGCGCTCACGAAACCGCGCGCGTCGGCGAGCGCTTCGCGCACGCGTTCGCGCTGCCAGGTGTTCCGTTGAGCCATGCCTTCGATTCTAGGCCGGGACGGTTGGCGAGGGCTGGGAGCGGCCCTCCCCGCTTCGAATCGCCCGATTGGCGGCATCCCCGGCCGAGATGGAGCAAAGTGCGCGATTTGAAGCAGGGTCAGACCCGGGTGACGCGGGAACGGACGCGCTGCACGATCCAGCACACGACGTAGATCGTGAAGGACAGGGTCGTGATGTAGGGGCTCACCGGGAGGGTTCCGGCGAGCGCGAGGAGGATCCCGCCGACGGCCGACACGAACCCGAACACAGCCGCCAGCACCGGCACCGCGACAGGGCCGGCCGTGATCCGCATGGCCGCGGCCGCCGGCGTCACCAGCAGCGCCATCACCAGCAGCGCGCCGATGATGTGCACGCTCACCGCGACGATGAGCCCCAGCAGCACCATGAACAGCAGGCTCACGGTGCGGGTGGGCACCCCGCGGGCGGCAGCCGACTCCGGGTCGAGCGAGTCGAAGCGCAGCGGGTTCCACATCACGAGCAGACCGAGCAGCACCACGAGGCTGATGCCGATGAGCCAGCCGAGGTCGGGGCTCGAGACCGACACGATCTGCCCCGTCAGGAGGCTGAACCGGTTGGCGCTGCGGCCGTCGTACAGCGACAGGAACAGGATGCCGAGACCGAGCCCGAACGGCATGAGCACGCCCACGATCGAGTTGCGGTCCCTGGCCTTGGCGCCGAGGACCCCGATGAGGATCGCCGCCACGAGGGCTCCGCCGAGGGAGCCGAGCACGACGCTGCCGCCGAACAGCAGCGCCGCCGCCGCTCCCGCGAAGGAGAGCTCGCTCACCCCGTGCACCGCGAAGGCGAGATCGCGCTGCATGACGAAGACCCCGATGAGGCCGCCGACGAGGCCGAGCACGGCACCCGCGATGATCGAGTTCGAGAGCAGGGCGACGAGCTCGCCGTAGTCCTGGAAGGAGAAGATGTCGTCCCAGCCGACCATCGGGACGAGGGCGGACGCGGCGGTCATGCGGCGCCCCCGTGCTCGTGGTCGTGGTCATGGTGCGGCTCCGCATCGGGGACGCCGACCACGACGAGGCGGTCGCCGGCCCGGAGCACGAACACCGGGGTGCCGTAGAGATCCGTCAGCACGCGGGTCTGCAGCACCTCCTCCGGGGTCCCGAGGAGGAACCGGCCCCCGGCGATGTAGAGGATGCGGTCGACGCGGTTCAGGATCGGGTTGACGTCGTGCGTGACGAAGAGCACGGCGGCCCCGCGCTCCCGACGCTGCCTGTCGATGATGTCGGTGACGGCGACCTGGTTGGCGAGGTCGAGGTTCGACAGCGGCTCGTCGCAGAGGAGCAGCGCGGGCTCGTCGGCCAGCGCCTGTCCGACCCGGAGGCGCTGCTGCTCCCCGCCGGAGAGCAGGCCCACCCGGCGATCCGCATACGATGTCGCCCCGACCGCGGCCAGCAGCGCGTCGACCTTCGCCCGGTCGCCGCGGTGCGGGACCGGGAAGCCGAAGCGGCTGCCCTGCACGCCGAGGGCGACGAGGTCGCGGGCCCGCATGCTCGTGTCGGGCGCGAGCGCGCGCTGCTGCGGGATGTACCCGATGCGGGCGTTGCCGCGGTGCACGGGCTCGCCGGCCACGCGGATGCTGCCGCGGGACAGGGGCTGGAGTCCCAGGATGCTGCGCAGGAGCGTCGTCTTCCCGGAGCCGGACGGACCGAGGACCGCGATGAACTCGCCGGGCTGCACCGTGAGGTCGAGTCCCGACCAGAGCTCGCGGTCTCCCCGCTGCAGGGCGCCGTCGGCGATCTCGAGGACCGGACCGGTCTCCCTCGCGGGTCCCTGAGCCTGTGAACGGGCTCCGCTCACGACTGGACGGCGGCGGCGAGGCTCTGGATCGCGTCACTCATCCACTCAGAGTACGACGATCCGTCCTCGAGCAGCTCCGTGAACGCGACCACGGGCACCCCGGCGTCCTCCGCGGCCTTCTCCACGCGCTCCGTCTCCGCGCCGCCGGTCTGGGCGTTGGTGAGCACGGCGGTCACATCGCCGGACCCGACGACCTGCAGCGCCTCGAGCAGCACGGCGGGCGCGACATCACTGCCCTCCTCCACCGACTCCGCGAAGCCCTCGGGGGTGACGTCGGTGAGCCCGGCGGCCGTGGCCAGGTATCCGGGCAACGGCTCGGTCATGAACACCGTCGCACCGGCGGCGTCCGCCTTGATCGCCTCGAGGTCGCCCTCGAAGCCCTCCAGCTCCGCGACGAGCTCGTCCGCGTTCGTGCGGAACGTGTCGGCGCCGTCGGGGTCGATATCGGTGAGCTCGTCGGCGATCGCCTCGACGACGTGGATCATCGTGTGCGGGTTGAACCACACGTGCTCGTTGAAGCCCTCGATGTGATCGTGGCCGGCGTGGTCCTCCCCCTCGGCCTCGTGATCGTGCGCCTCGTCCGTCGCGGACTCGTCATCGGCGTGATCGTGGTCCTCGCCCTCGTCGTGACCCTCGTTGCCCGGGTAGTCGTGCGAGAACTCCACCGCGGTGACGACGTGCGGGTCCTGCGCATCCTGCAGGAGGCTGTCGATGAACGCGTCGTAGCCGCCGCCGTTCTCCACCACGAGGTCGGCCTTCTGCAGCGTCAGGCGGTCGCGAGCGCTCGCCTCGTAGGAGTGCGGGTCCTGGGTGGCCGAGTCGATGATCGAGGTGACGTCGACCCGGTCTCCGCCGACCTGCGCGGCGATGTCGCCGTAGACGTTGGTGCTGGCGACGACCGTCACCGCGCCGTCGTCCTCCGCCGCGCCCGAGGTCGACGAGCATCCGGCCAGGGAGAGGGCGGCGACCGAGGCGAGCGTGAGGGCGAGGGCGGGCTTCTTCATGGGTCCCACTCTAAACGCTAATGAGAACCATTATCAAACCGGCCCTCGCCCCATCGATCCTGCCTCAGCTCGCGAGCGCCACCGGGGCGACCCACACCGTGGCCTCGCCCGGCAGCTCGGATCCGTCCAACGCGACGGTCGACAGCACGGCGTCGTCGGCCGCAGCGCCCAGATCGAACGGCGCGGTACCGAAGTTCGTCACGACCTCCCACCCGTTCGGGCGGCGGAACCGCAGCACGTCCTCCCGACCCGTGTCGATCCACTCGAGCGTCTCCCCGGTCTGCAGCAGTCGCCGCAGCCGCAGCGCCTCGCGGTACAGGTTGAGGGTCGAGCCGGGGTCGGCGTCCTCCACCTCGACGGCATGCTCCGCGAACCAGCCGGGCTGCGGCAGGTGCGCGCCGGCGGCTCCGAAGCCGTACGAGCTGCCGGACGCCGTCCATGGCAGAGGCACGCGGCAGCCGTCGCGGCCGAGGCCGTCGAAGTCCGCGCCGCGGAAGAACCCGGGGTCCTGACGCTGGTCGGGCGCGATGTCCGCGACCTCGTGCAGGCCCAGCTCCTCGCCCTGATAGAGGTAGGCGCTGCCGGGCAGGCCGAGCAGCAGCAGCGTCGCGGCGTGCGCCCGGCGCAGGCCGCCCTCGCGGTCGAGGCCCTCCTCCGGGCCCCCGGCGCGCACCCACTCGGTGCCCTGCTTGACCGCGCGGCCGCGCAGCGGCGGCAGGCCGTAACGTGTGGCGTGCCGCGTCACGTCGTGGTTCGAGAGCACCCAGGTGGTCGACGAGCCGGCGGCCTGCGCCTGCGCGAGGTTGTCGGCGATGATGCGCTGGAAGTCCGCCGCATCGAAGTCGGCGACGAGCAGGTCGAAGTTGAACGCCTGCCCGAGTCCCTCCGCGGAGGCGTACTTCGCGCGGCGCTCCGGGGTCTCCACCCACGCCTCGGCGACCGCGGTGCGCGGCGGGTCGTACTCGTTGAAGACCGCCCGCCACTGGGCGTAGATCTCGTGCACGTCGTCGCGGTCGATCATCGGATGCGTACCGGAGGTGCGGTCCATCGCGTCGAGCTCGGCGCGCGACGGCAGCGGCTCGGTGAGGTCCTTCGTCAGCATGTGGGCCACGTCGATGCGGAAGCCGTCCACGCCGCGGTCCGACCAGAAGCGGAGCGTCGTGAGGAAGTCCTCGCGCACCTCCGGGTGGTCCCAGTTCAGGTCGGGCTGCTCGACGGCGAAGTTGTGCAGGTACCACTGGCCGTCCTCGACGCGCTCCCAGGCGCTGCCGCCGAAGACCGACACCCAGTCGGTGGGCGGCTCCGCGCCGTCGCGGCCGGTGCCCTCACGGAAGATGTAACGCTCCCGTGCGGCGGAACCGCGGCCGGCGGCGAGCGCCTCCTGGAACCAGGCGTGCTGGTCGGAGGTGTGGTTGGGGACGATGTCGACGACGACGCGGATGCCCCGCGCGTGCAGTGCCTCGACCATGGCGTCGAAGTCGTCGAGCGTGCCGAGACGGGGATCCACGTTCCGGTAGTCCGCCACGTCGTACCCGCCGTCGGCGAGCTCCGACGGGTAGAACGGGCTCAGCCACACCGCGTCGATGCCGAGCTCGGCGAGGTAGTCGGCGCGAGACACGATGCCGGGGATGTCGCCCAGGCCATCGCCGTCGGCGTCCGCGAAGCTCCGCGGATAGATCTGGTACACGGCGGCCTGGCGCCACCAGGTCGCGGTCTTGTCGTCTTCGCGGGTCGCGGTGAGCAGCGAATCGGTCATGAGGAAGAGGCTCTCCTTGTTTCTTGCGGGGGTCGGGTCAGCCCTTGACGGCACCCTGCGTGACGCCCTCCATCACCCAGCGCTGAGTGAAGAGGTAGGCGACGATCGCGGGCGCCATGGCCATCAGGTACGAGGCGAAGGCGACGTTGTAGTTGTTGCTGAACTGGTTCTGGAAGAGGTTCTGCCGCACCGGCAGCGTCTGCAGCGCCGGGTCGGAGATGATCAGCGACGGCATCATGAAGTCGTTCCAGGCGTAGAGGAAGGCGAAGATGCCGACCGTGGCGCTCATCGGCGCGAGCAACGGGAAGATGAGCCGCCAGAACGTCTGCCAGGTCGTGGCACCGTCGATCCGCGCGCTCTCCTCCAGCTCGATCGGGATCGAGCGCAGGAACGCCGTGAACAGCAGCACGCTGAAGCTGAGCTGGAACATGGTGGCGAGGACGATCACGCCGAACGGGTTGTCGAGACCGACGCGCCCGGTGAGCTGGATCTGCGGAAGCGCCACGACGGGGAACGGGATGAACATCGCCGCGAGCAGATAGAAGAAGGAGTACCGGAACAGCCGGCGGTCCCAGTTGCGCACGATCGCGTACGACGCGAAGGCCGCGAGGACGATCGTCGCGATGACCGTCCCTGCCGTGACGAGCAGCGAGATCGCGGCGCCGACCGGGAACTTCGTCAACGTCCACGCCTGCACGAAGCCGTCGATGCTGAACGGCGCCGGCAGCGAGAACGCGTTGCCGTCGACCGCCTGGCCGGTGGTCTTGAACGCCATCGAGATCGTCACGTACAGCGGGATGAGGATGGTCGCCGTGCACAGGATCAGGATGATGGTGCCCGACCAGTTGACGCGCTCCATCTTCTGCCGCTTCCGGCGTCCGTCCGCGGGGATGGTGGTGAGGGTCTCCGTCGACATCAGAACGTGTTCCTTCCGCGGGTCAGCGAGAGCTGGAGGACGGAGATGAGCACGGCCACGATGAAGAAGATCGTGGCGTTGGCCATCTGGTAGGCGTAGTCGCCGCCGTTGAAGCCCGCGATGATCGTCATCGCGACGCTGCGGGTGGCGGTGCCCGGGCCGCCGTTGGTGAGGCCGACGATGATGTCGTAGGCGTTGAGGAACCCCTTGAAGCCGAGGATCACGTTGATGACGACGTATCCGGCGACGAGGGGGATGGTGATGCGGGTGAGCTGCTGCGTGCGGCTGGCGCCGTCGATGCTCGCCGCCTCGTACACCTCACCCGGTACCGATAGGAGCCCGGCGATGTAGATGAGGAGCGTGCCGGGGACCGCCTGCCAGGCGGTGACGATGACGATCGCGACCCAGGCGAGGTCGGGATTGGCGAGCAGGCTCGTCTCCAGCCAGGGGATGCCGGTGGCCGCGCCCGCCGCGGGGATCGAGTTCGAGAACAGGAAGTTGAAGACGTAGGCGATGATGATGCCCGAGATCACCATCGGGATCACGAAGATCGTCCGCAGGCCCGTCTTGAACCGGATGCGGGACGTGAGGCCGACCGCCAGCAGGAACGCGATGACGTTGACGACGATCACTGTCGCGATCGAGAACCCGAAGGTGAAGAGATAGCTCTGCAGGATGGCCGGGTCGCTGAACAGCGCGATGTAGTTCGTCAGCCCGTTGAAGCTCCACTCTCCGATGCCGATGGAGTCGGTGAAGCTGAAGAAGATGCCGATCACGCCGGGGACGGTGATCGCGAGCGTGAAGATCACGAGGGTCGGCAGGAGGAACAGGTAGTAGATCGGCTCGACGCGGCGCGTGTGGCGGCGGATCTTCCGCGGCCCGCCGGTGAGGATCGCGGTGGTGCTCGTCCCGGCGTCGGCGCCGGTGGTCGTGGTCGTGCTCATGGCGCGGACTCCTCTGTCTCGCCCGATGCGGAATCCTCGGAACTCGGGATGGGGGCGCGGAAGGCGATGCGAGCCCAGTCGGCGTCCATGGTGCGGAGGATGGACGACGGGGCGGCGCCGAGGACCATGGCCTGCGCGTAGTTGAAGATCGGGAGGGTCTTCGGGACGAGCACCGAGGGACCCTGGTAGATCCGGCCCTCGTCGTAGTACGGGATCATGCCCTCGATGCGCGGGTCGTCCGGCGGCGCCGCGTCGGTCGTCGGGGTGAACCCGAGCTGCGACGCGTTGTACTCCTCGATGTTCTCGGGAAGGTAGAGGTACTCCAGGAAGTCGCGTGCGGCCTCCTGGTGCTTCGACTCCTCCGGGATCATGACCGCGAGGTCCATGTTCACGCGGACCGCGAGGTCGGCGGGGTCGTCCGTCATGGGCAGCGGGAAGGTGCCGAGGTCGAGGTCGGGGTCGGTCTTGGCGATCTCGCTGAACGCCCACGGCCCCTGCAGGTACATCGCGGCCTCGCCTTTCGCGAAGGCGAGGTTCCCGTCTCCGTACGCCCGGCTCGCGGCGTCCTCGTTCGTGTACTCGTCCGCGAGCACCATCATCTTGTCCATCGGCTCCGCGAAGTCCTTCTCGAAGGAGACCTCCGAGTCCGGGCCGACATCGGTGCCCTCGGCGGCGAGCGCATCGAAGAACGCCAGCACGTCGAGCGAGCCGCCGACGGCGTAGTCGTACCACCCCTGCCCGACCGTCCAGTCGTCCTTGAAGGTGGCGTAGAACGGGTCGATCCCGGCCTCACGGAGGCTGTCGCTGACGGCGAGGAGCTCGTCCCACGTCTGCGGCACCTCCAGGCCCTGCTCGGCGAAGATCTGCTTGTTGTAGATGACCGAGGCGGCCATGACCGAGTACGGCAGGGCGCTGGTGCGGCCCGCGCAGGAGCCGTACTGGTCCATGAGCGGCTGCAGGTCGTCGCGGATCCCGTCGGCGGCCTCGGTGTCGGAGAGGTCGGTGAGCGCGCAGCGCTGCACGAACCGGGCGACCTCGTAGTTGTAGTTGGCGAGCATGATGTCCGGCGGATTGCCCCGGACGAAGCTCGCGGAGACGACGTCGACGCCGGACGTGTCGATCTCCACCCGCACGTCGTCCTGCGACGCGTTGTACTCGGCGACGAGCTCCGTCATGAACGGGATGGCCTCGCGCTTGCTGAACGTGAAGCGGATGGTCTCCGCTCCACCTCCGGCGGCGCAGCTCGTGAGCGCCGTGCCGGTCAGCACGAGGCCGAGCGCTCCGGCGGCCCAGCGCACCGCCCGTGATCGTGTGGCAGACACCATCGTCCTTTCGTAGATCCGCGGAGTAAATCTAGTGAGCGAATTTAGTCCGTCTAGAGGTACTGTCTCATCTGGGCGACAGAAAGGTCAAGGGGAGTGGCAGAGGTCTCGACAGGACTCGGCACCGGCCGCGCGAGTGTGAGCGCGGTGCTCGACTTCGCCTGGACGGCCGGCGAGTTCACCGCCACCGAGGCGATGGCCGGCACCTCGCTCACCCGCTCCACGGCCATCGACGCCATCGACACGCTCGTCACCGCCGAGGTGCTGCGCGAGCTGCCGAACGCGCGCGCCATCGGCGACTACCGCTCCGGACGCCCCGCGCGCCGCTTCGCCCTCGCGGCGGACCTCGGCGTGGTGATGGGCATCGACGCCGGCGACACGCACCTCGCGGTCACCGTCGCGGATCTGCTCGACCGCACGCTCGTGCATCATCGCGTGGAGGTCGATCCCGCGCAGAGCGCCGACGACCGCCGGGCGACGATCCTGCGGCACCTCGCCACCGCGCGCGACGAGGCCGGGGTGCCCCCGGATCGCGTGCTCGCCGTGTGCGCCGGTGTCGCCGCCCCCGTGAACCGCGACGGCATCTCACCCCCGCACCCCGACGGCTTCTGGGAACGCACGAACCCCGGCCTCGCGGACGCTCTGCGCGACTGGGCACCGGTGGTCGAGGTCAAGAACGACGCCCAGCTGGCCGCGATCGCCGAGGGGACGCTCGGGGTCGCCGTCGACTGCCGCGACTACGTGGCCCTGCTCGCCAGCGAGCGCTTCGGCGGCGGCGTCGTCGTCGACGGGCATGTACTGCACGGCGCCCACGGCGGCGTCGGCGAGGGCGTGGTGTTCGACCACATCGTCGGCGTCGGCTCGGCGGTGGGGCTGCGGCACGCGCTGGAGGAGCACGCCCGGGCCGCCGTCGCGGACGGCGAGGCTGCCGCCGACGGACCCATCGGCCGGCTTGTGGCGGATGGGCCGGTCGATCCCCGGTTGGTGCTGACGCTCGCCGCCTCCGGAGACGCCGACGCCCTCCGCGTCGCCGAGCGCGTGGGCGCCACCCTCGCCCGCGTCGTCGGGGTGCTCGGCAGCATGTACGACCCCGCGCGCGTGATCATCTGCGGCGCCGTGGCGGAGAGCATCGAACCCGTGCTGGCCGCCGCCCGCCGGATCCTCCCGGACGAGCTGCACCTGCCCGCACCCGAGATCCTCGCCTCGACGCTCGGCGCGGAGGTCGTGTCAGCCGGGGCCGTCGCGACCGCCCGGAAGGCCGCCCGGGAACGGGCCGTTCCCCGCCTCGCGGAACAGCGTCTCACCGCCTGACCCCCTCCCTCTCCCTCTCCCTCCCCCCGCCAGAACAGGCAAGCACGCGAGTTCAGGCCCCTCCACCCCTGACAGCCTGTTCCCGCGCGAACCCCTGTGTCGGGGTCAGTTGTCGCGAGAACAGGCCCCCGCGCGCACTCAGGCGAACGCGGGAGTTCAGGCTCTCCCACCCCTAGCAGCCTGTTCCCGCGCGAACCCCCGTGTCGCGGTCCGCTGTCGCGAGAACAGGCCCCCGCGCGCACTCAGGCGAACGCGGGAGTTCAGGCTCTCCCACCCCTAGCAGCCTGTTCCCGCGCGAACGCCTGTGTCACGCGTCGCACGGACGGGCTCGCGGTCAGGACAGTGTCGGCGGAATACCGAAGAGGCTGTGGAAGGCGGCCGTGCCGGCGGGAGAGATCGTCACGGCGCGCGAGGTCTGCTGAGCGTGGATCCAGCCCCTGTCACGCGCGGCGCGGAGGAGGACGGCTCCGAGGTGACCCGAGAGATGCGAGCGCCGTTCGGTCCAGTCGAGGCAGCTCCGCACAAGAGGACGACGAGACGACGGCACCAACGCGTCCGGCCCCGCGATGCTCTCGAACAGGTCGCGCCCCGTCGCGGTCACCGCGAGGTCCGGCGTGAGGTGCCCCCGCTCGACGAGCGCGTCGAAGAGGGCGACCCCCAGGCGACCGGCGAGGTGGTCGTAGCAGGTGCGGGCCAGGGCCATGCCGTCTCGCTCCGTCGCCGAACGAAGGCTCGAGACGGGAGCCGCCTTCCCGGCGTATGCCGTCGCGGCCTCGATGATGTGCGCGGCGTCAGAAGACGCGAGGGTGACGTAGGAGTGCCGCCCCTGTCGGCGGAGTGCGACGAGCCGGACGTCGAGGAGCGTCGTCAGGTGCTCCGACGCCGTCGACCTCGACACCCCGGCGGCACGCGCGAGCTCGCCGGACGTCCATGCCCGGCCGTCGAGGAGCGCCAGACACATCTGCACCCGCGTCGGGCTGCTGAGCGCGTGTCCCAGCTGGGACACGGACGAGGGATCGACGATCACGCCACGACGGGGTCGTCGAGGAGCGGCGCGCGGAAGTTGGAGCCGACCCGAGGCCCCTGGGCGAAGTAGTGGCGGAAGGCGTAGGAGAGAGGGTCCCACTTGTCCGTGTCGATGCGGTCCGGTCCGTGCGCCTTCAGGATGTCCTCGTGCACGTGGACCTGCAGGACCTCCGCTTCGACCGCCAGTGCGTCGCCGCCGTCGATCGGGATGATCTGGGCCACGCGCGCTTCGATCTGCACCGGACATTCTGAAATCCGGAACGGGATCACCGCGTCCGACGGGACAGGGGTGAAGCCCCCGAGACTCCACTTGTCCGGCTCATGCCGGTACGCGGGAACCTTCTCGGCGGGAACCGGCGAGCGGCCGGTGGTCGGCGCGATCGCCTCCACGGCGTGCACGAGGTCGGCGGAGGGGAGGTTGATGACGAGGTCCCTGACCCGTTCGATGTTCGCGGCCGCCTGTCCTTCGGCACCGAGCCCGAGCATGTACCGCGTCCCCAGCGCCCATGCGGACGAGATCGGGCTGATGTTCGACGACCCGTCGGGGTTGACCGTGGTGATCAGCGCGACGGGAGTCCCGAAGTACAACACCGGCAGGTCGACGCTCCGCGTGGTTCTCATCCGTCCATTCTCGCCACCCGATCGTTCGGGCCGCGCCGAAGTGTGGACTCCCTCAGTCCACCAGGAGCGCGGGCTCCTCGAGGATGGAGGCGACGTCGGCGATGAAGCGGCTCATGCCGTCGCCGTCGATCACGCGGTGGTCGAACGAGCCGGCGACCGTGGTCACCCAGCGCGGGCGCACCTCGCCGTCGACGACCCAGGGCTTCTGGCTGATCGTGCCCATGGCGACGATGCCCGCCTCTCCCGGGTTGATGATCGGCGTGCCCGCGTCCATCCCGAACACGCCGATGTTCGTGATGGTGATGGTGCCGTTCTGCTGGTCGGCCGGCGGGGTCTTGCCCTCGCGTGCCGTGAGCGTGAGCCGGTTCAGGGCGCGGGCGAGGTCCTTCATGCTGAGGTCCTGCGCGTCCTTGATGTTCGGCACGAGCAGACCGCGGGGCGTGGCGGCGGCGATGCCGAGGTTCACGTAGTGGCGCACGGCGATCTCGGCCCCGGCTTCGGTGTCGATCCAGGCCGCGTTGACCATCGGCGTCCGGCGGACCGCCCAGATCACCGCGCGGGCCATGATGAGCAGTGGCGAGACCTTGATGTCGGCGTAGTCGGGCGAGGCCTTGAGGCGCTTGACGAGCTCCATCGTGCGGGTGGCGTCGATCTCCTTCCACACCGTCACGTGCGGGGCGGAGTACGCGCTCTGCACCATCGCCGACGACGTCGCCTTGCGCACGCCCTTCACGGGGATGGACTCGGTGCGGTCGTCCCCGGCCGCCGACGGGCGCACCGGCGCGAGGCCACGCGCCAGGCCGGACGGGGCCTGCGGGGCGGGGACGGTCTCCTCGCGCACGCTCCCCCACTCCGGGGTCTCGATGTTGCGGAAGACGCTGGCCTGGGAGGCGTGCTTCATGACGTCGTCCCGGGTGACCTCGCCGTCGGCACCCGTGGGCGTCACGCTCGTGAGGTCGACGCCGAGGTCGCGGGCGAGCTTGCGGATCGGCGGCTTCGCGATCACGCCGACCGACGACCGCACGGGGCGCTCGGCCGGGCGCTTGCGCCGCGAGGTCGCGCCGCTTCCGGAGCCGTAGCCGACGAGCACCGACCCGCCGCCCTCCTCGGGCGCGGGCGCCTCCGCCGTCGCGACGGTGCCGGGGGCGACCGAACCGGTCCCCGAGCCGGCCGCAGGGTCGGTCACGAAGGTGATGATCGGGGTGCCGACCTCGACCGTCGCCCCCTCGTCGACGAGCAGCTCGCCGACCACGCCCGCGTGCGGGGAGGGCAGCTCGACCAGGGACTTGGCGGTCTCGATCTCGCAGATGACGTCGTTGATGGCCACCCGGTCGCCCGGGGCCACCTTCCACGCGACGATCTCGGCCTCGGTCAGCCCTTCGCCGACGTCCGGAAGGGGGAAGTTCTGCGTGCTCATGACGGGTCCTTTCGTGGGCCGCGTTCACAACTCAGGAGACTTGAACCGGTGCGCGCCCCTGCGCCCGCGCTGGACGGGTGAAGGGGGCGGTTGTCCTGAGTTGTGAACATGGAACGTCGGTGTCAGTAGGCCAGGGAGCGGTCGACGGCTTCGAGGATGCGGTCGGCATCCGGCAGGTACGCGCCTTCGAGCTTCGCGGGCGGGAACGGGGTGTCGTACCCGGAGACGCGCAGCACCGGAGCCTCGAGGGCGTAGAACGCGCGCTCCATGACGGTCGCGGCGATCTCGCTGCCGAGGCTCGTGAATCCCGGAGCCTCCTGTGCGTAGACCATGCGTCCGGTCTTGCGCACCGACCCGAGGATCGGCTCGTAGTCCACCGGCGACAGCGAGCGCACGTCGACGACCTCGCAGCTCGTGCCCTCGGCCTCGGCGAGCGCGGCGGCCTGGAGCAGCGTCGTCACCATGGCGCCGTGTCCGACGAGCGTGACGTCGGTTCCGGTCCGCACCACCCGCGAGGAGTGCAGCGGGACGGCGGAGGCGTCGAGCTCGACCTCGCCCTTCGGCCAGTACCGGCTCTTCGGCTCCAGGAAGATCACCGGGTCGTCCGAGGCGATGGCCTCCTGGATCATCCAGTAGGCGTCGTTCGCGGTGGACGGCGACACCACGCGCAGACCGGGGGTGTGCGTGAAGTAGGCCTCCGGGCTCTCCTGGTGGTGCTCGACCGCCCCGATGTGCCCGCCGTACGGAATGCGGATCACGACGGGCAGCCGCAGCGACCCCTCGTGCCGGTTGGTGAGCTTGGCGAGCTGGGTGGTGATCTGGTCGAACGCGGGGAAGACGAAGCCGTCGAACTGGATCTCGACGACGGGACGGAATCCGGCCATCGCGAGGCCGATCGCGGTGCCGACCAGGGCCGACTCCGCGAGCGGGGTGTCCAGCACGCGCTGCTCCCCGAAGTCGCGCTGCAGGTGCTCGGTGATGCGGAACACACCGCCGAGCTTGCCGATGTCCTCGCCCATGAGGATGACCTTCGGGTCGTCCTCCATCGCCTTGCGCATACCGGCGTTCAGCGCCTTGCCCAGCGGCATGGTCTCCCGGGTCACTGGCCCTCTCCTTCGAACGACGCTTCGTAGCGGGCGCGCCACGCTTTCTGCTCCTCGATCAGCGGATGCGGCTCGCTGTACACGTGGTCGAACATGAGGTCGGCGCGGGGCGGGCCGAGCTGCACGGTGCGGGCGCGGAGGTCTTCCGCGGCATCGGCGGCCTCGGCGTCGACCTCGGCGAAGAAGCTCTCCTCGGCGCCGCGGTTCTCCAGGAATGCGCGCATCCGGACGATCGGGTCGCGCCCGGCCCACGCGAGCTCCTCGTCGTCGCCGCGGTACTTCGTGGGGTCGTCGCTGGTCGTGTGCGCACCGAGCCGGTAGGTCACGGCCTCGATGGCGCGGGGTCCGCCGCCGGCGCGCGCCTCGTCGAGGGCCACCCGGGACACCGCGTAGCTGGCGAGCACGTCGTTGCCGTCCACGCGGACGCTCGGGATGCCGTACCCGGCGCTGCGCTGCACGAGCGGCACGCGCGACTGCGTGGTGACGGGGACCGAGATCGCCCAGTGGTTGTTCTGCAGGAAGAACAGCGTCGGGGCCTGGTAGCTGGCCGCGAACACCATGGCCTCGTGCACGTCGCCCTGGCTGGAGGCGCCGTCGCCGTAGTAGACGACGACCGCCTCGTCGCGCTCAGGGTCGCCGGTGCCGGTGCGCCCGTCGAACGTGAGGCCCATCGCATAGCCGGCGGCGTGCAGCACCTGCGAGCCGAGGACGAGCGTGTAGAGCCGGGTGTTGCCGTTCTTCGGGTCGGTCGGGTCCCAGCCGCCGTGGGAGACGCCGCGCATGAGCTTGATGATGTCCACCGGGTCCACGCCGCGGATCCGGGTGACCGCGTGCTCGCGGTACGAGGGGAAGATCGTGTCCTGCGCGCGGGCGGCCCGACCGGAGCCGACCTGCGCCGCCTCCTGTCCGCGGCTCGGCGGCCACAAGGCGAGCTGGCCCTGGCGCTGCAGGTTGGTGGCCTGGGTGTCGATCGCGCGGATGCCCACCATGTCGCGGTAGAACTGCGCGAGCTCGGCGTCGGGGATGGCCTCGATGAGCGGCAGGTACTGCTCCGCGGCGGGCGTCGGGGCGACCTTTCCGGTCTCGTCCAGAACGCGCACGAGGGGGGTCTCAGAGGTGCTCACGGTCCCCACGCTACCCGCGTCGGCATGCCGGGTCACGCATACCTAGGACGCCCTCGTATCTCCCCGGAACCCCGAGATTCCGCGGTTCGCAGGGCGGTGCCGCGCTCAGCGGAGGTTCGCCGCGATCTCGAGCACGCGGGCGACGGCCGCCTCCTCGCCGACGGAGATCCGGATGCCGTCGCCGGAGAACGGACGCACGATCAGGTCGGCGTCGACGAACGCCGCCGCGACCTCGTCGGTGCGCGCGCCGGTCGGCAGCCAGACGAAGTTGCCCTGGGCGTCCGGCACCTCCCAGCCCTGCGCTCGGAGCCCCTCGACGAGACGGGCGCGACGTTCGACGATCACGGCGACGCGCTCCAGGAGTTCGGCTTCGGCGTCGAGGCTCGCGATGGCGGCGTTCTCGGCCGCGGACGTGACCGACAGCGGGATGCCGGTCGTCCGTGCCGCGTCGAGCACCTTCTCGTGGCCGATCGCGTAGCCGACCCGGAGGCCCGCCAGACCATAGGCCTTGGAGAACGTGCGGAGGACGACCACGTTCGGGTGCGTCTCGAACACGCGCTCGGCCAGGCCGTCGACGGCATCGGGGGCGATGACGAACTCGGCGTAGGCCTCGTCGAGGATGATGAGCACGTCGGACGGCACACGGTCCACGAACGCCGCGAACTCGGCAGAGGTGACGACGGGTCCGGTCGGGTTGTTCGGGGTGCAGACGATGATCGCGCGCGTGCGGTCGGTCACGGCGTCGGCCATCGCGTCGAGGTCGTGGCGGGAGTCGGCCGTCAGCGGCACCTGCACCCCGGTCGCGCCCGCGACCAGCGGCAGGCTCGGGTATGCCTCGAACGACCGCCAGGCGTAGACGACCTCGTCGCCGACCGAGGCAGTGGCGAGGACGAGCTGATGCAGGATCGCGACACTGCCGGAGGCGACATGGACCTGCTCGGGCTCGACCCCGTAGCGGGCCCCGAGTCGCGCACGCAGGCGGCCGGCGGTGGCATCGGGATACCGGTTCATCGGCGTCGTGTGCTGCAGCGCGTCGAGGACCGAGGGCAGCGGGTCGAAGGGGTTCTCGTTGCTGGAGAGCTTGAAGGCCTCGGGACCGGCCTGCTTGCCCTGGCGATACGGCGCGAGGGAGGCGATGGCGGGACGGATGCGGGGCAGGGTCGGCTCGGTCACGCGTCGAGTCTAGGACGTGCGGCCCGCCACCCTTTCGAGGCCGAGGGCCCGGTGATACCATTCTGGTATGGCTATGACGGTGCGACTCCCTGAGGAACTCGATGCACGGCTCGAAGACATCGCACGAGCCCGGCACGTCTCCAAGCACGCCGTGATCATCGAGGCGGCCACCCGGTTCGCGGACAGCGAGTCCAAGACCGATCGAGTTCTGGCGCTCGCGGACGAGGTGACCGAACGCTACGGCGACGCCATCACGCGCCTCGAAGACGCCTGATCGATGGCCACCGAGTACCTCGAGCCCGAGCAGGCCCTCGCGCTGATCGCGAAGCTCGGCCTGCATGTGCGCGACGAGGGGCTGCTCTTCTCCGCTCTGGCGCGACCCGCCGCCGGCATGTTCGGCGTCGATGCGTATCCGACGTTCGCGGAGAAGGCGGCGGCCCTGATGAGCTCCGTCGCCCAGAATCACGCACTGTTCGACGGGAACAAGCGCACAGCGCTCTATCTCACCTTCATCTTCATCCGGCTGAACGGCTACGACATCACCTTCACGAACGACGAAGCCTTCGAGTTCGTCATCGATGTCGCGCAGAGCCGGATGGATCTCGGGGAGATCGCCCAGGTTCTCGCCGCCCACATCCGTCCGGTGGACGACCGCGGCTGACACCGCGGGCCCCTCGTGGGAGACTGAACGCATCATGCGCTTCATCATCCGGGTCGTCGTCAACGCGTTCGCCATCTGGGTCGTCACGCTCATCCCCGTGCTCCAGGTCACGGTGCGCGCCTTCCCGCCGGGCGAGACGCTCCAGCTCGTCCTGACGCTGCTCGCGGTCGGAGCCCTCTTCGCGCTGGTGAACACCATCATCGGCACGGTCGTGAAGATCGTCGCCTTCCCGCTGTACATCCTCACGTTCGGCCTCATCGGCTTCCTCATCAACGGCTTCCTGCTCTGGCTGACCGCCTGGATCACCAGCAGCTTCGGGTGGGGTCTGACGGTCGAGTCGTTCTGGTGGGGCGTTCTCGCCGCCCTGATCATCTCGATCATCAACGGCATCTTCGGCTTCATCCTGCGCCCGCAGAACAAGCGCTCCCGCCGCGACTGACCCGTCTGCGGACGGCGCGTGCGGCTCACGGATCGGGGAGCACACGCTCCGCGCGGTACTCGGTGCGTTCGACGGTGACGGCGCGGTCGAGGTCGGCCCAGTAGGCGTCGAGAGCCACCGCTCGCGGGTCGGCGGAGGCGTCCACCATCGCCGCGGTCTCGATGTAGTTCTCCAGCGAATGCGTCTCGAGCGCGAGGTCCTGGCGACCGGCATCCGGATCTCCCACCCGACTGGCGGTGAAGCTGTCGGCGGACCCCGTGCCCTCCCTCGCCCCTCCTGCGGCGAGCGCGGACACCGCGTCGTCGGTGTGCCGGAGCTGCACGAGCGTCTGGTCGGCGGGGAGCATCGGCTCGACCGGGCTCCCGGCGGTGATCTGGGTCGTCACCGTGAACGCGCTCTCCATCGACAGGTGCGCTGCGATCATGCCGCCCTGCGAGTGCGCGACGACGTCCACCCGATCCCCGGGTCTCGCACCCGTCGCGGCCAGCGCGTCGAGGGTCGCCTGATACGACGCGGACCGGCCCCCGGTGTAGAGCTCGATGTTCGACTTCATGTCCCAGGCCTCGGGACCCCCGCCCTCGCGCAGCGACATCGAACGGCTGCCCGAGACGTAGACGACGTAGCGCGGAGATTCGCCCGGAACCGTGTACTTCTCGATCGCCAGCTGCGCGCCGCCGGCAGACGGCATACGGCGGAAGGCGCTCGCCAACCCGCTCGGCGCCCCGGCCGGACGGGAGCGCGAGGTGACCGATACCCGCACCGGATCCGCCGTCGCACCGAGCACCATCCCGGGCCGCACGCGCCCCAGCTCCGACGTCACGCCGACGACGGCGCCGCCCAGGAACATCGGCGGGAGCAGCCCTCCGGCGTCGAACTGATCGCCCAAGCCGCGGAAGCGTCGGTCGTCCGCTATCCGTTCCTGCGCGTCGGCCAGCGCGGCCAGACGCTCGTCGGCGGCGAGGAGCAGCCGCAGGCGCCCCTCCACCGCAGCGGCCGCAGCCGTATCCGTCCGCGCCAGCGCCTCCGCCTGCGCCCGCAGCTCGACGACCTCGTACACCTCGGCCATGAGGTCGAGATCGGCGGCCGTCTCCTGGACACGCGCCGCGAGCGCCTCCAGCGCCGTCACTGCGGACCGCAGGGACCACGCCGCCGACGCCAGCGCTGTCCATGCTGCGGAGCCGAGCAGCACCTCGACACACCCCACCGCGTCCTGCACCTCCGCACACACCGGCACGACACCCCGCACCCGCGCCGCGAGCTCCCGGACCTGCGCCGTGTCCACCGCGATCGAGCCGCCGTGGTCGATGTTGAGCCCGCTCATGCACCCGCGACCTCCCCGCGGCACGCCTGCAGCATCCGGCGCACCGTCGCCGTGTCGTCCGACAGCCGCCAGAGGGCCCAGCGCAGCGCCTCGACGCCATCGGACTCCCAGGCGCACGCGTCACGCAGAGCCATCAGCGTGGAAGCCAGATCGTCGAGCCCCGCGAGGGCGGCGTCCAACTCGGACAGCACCCGAGCCCGCAGCGCAGGATCGACACCGGGAGAGAGGGCGGTGAGGGCGAAGGACGACATGGACCCAGCCTCCCGCCCAGGCCGTGTCCGTTGCGGCCAGGGCCCCCTCGGACGGCCGCGACCAGTGGAGAGCCGGTTCTCCCCCAGGGCCGTGCAGGAGGGTCGAGCCGCACCACGATCCGATGCCCGCTGTGCAGGAACGGCATCGACCGGCAGAATGGATCCGTGACAGCCCGAGATCCCTTCCGCGTGATCTTCGTCTGCACCGGCAACATCTGCCGCTCCCCCATGGCGGAGGTCGTGTTCCGGGACCTCGCGGAGCGGCAGGGTCTCGGCGCCCAGATCGTCTCGCGCAGCGCGGGCACCGGGGACTGGCACCTCGGAGAGCGCGCCGACCACCGCACCATCGACGCCCTCGCCCGCCGCGGATACGACGGCTCGCTGCACCGCGCCCGCCAGTTCACCGCCGCCTCCTTCGCTGAGAACGACCTCGTCGTGGCCCTGGACCGCACGCATGAGCGCATCCTCCGCGAATGGGCCGGGGACGAGGATGAGGACGGCAAGGTGACCCTCCTCCTCGCTTTCGACCCCGACGCCTCGACGCATGACGTCCCCGACCCGTACTACGCGGGCCCGGAGATGTTCGATTCGGTGCTCGGTATGATCGAGACGGCGACTCGCGGCTTGTTCCGCCAGCTCGAACCCGCCCTGCGCCTGCCCCGCACGCCCCGAGCCTTCGGGGCCTGATCAGGAGGATTCCCCTGACTTTCCAGCCTTCGCTCCCGCCCCAGCCCCTCAGCCCCCTCGACGGCCGCTACCGAGCCGCCGTCACCGGGCTCGCGGACTTCCTCTCCGAGGCCGGACTCAACCGCGCCAGGGTCGAGGTGGAGGTGGAGTGGCTGATCGCCCTCACCGACCGTTCGCTGTTCGAGACGACCCCGCTGTCGGACGACGACAAGGAGCGCCTGCGCGCGCTGTACCGCGACTTCGGGCAGGCCGAGATCGACTGGCTCGCCGAGAAGGAGGCCGTCACGCAGCACGACGTGAAGGCCATCGAGTACCTCGTGCGCGACCGGCTCTCGACGCTCGGCCTCGACCACATCGCCGAGCTGACGCACTTCGCCTGCACGAGCGAGGACATCAACTCCGCGTCCTACGCCCTCACGGTCAAGCGCGCGGTCGAGGAGGTCTGGCTCCCGGCCCTCGACACCGTGATCGCGAAGCTGCGCGAACTCGCGGTCGAGCACGCCGACGCCGCCATGCTGTCCCGCACGCACGGCCAGCCCGCGACACCCTCGACCATGGGCAAGGAGCTCGCGGTCTTCGCCTGGCGCCTGGAGCGCGTGCGCAGCCAGATCGCCGGCTCCGAGTACCTCGCGAAGTTCTCCGGGGCGACCGGCACCTGGTCCGCCCACCTCGCAGCCGACCCCGATGCGGACTGGCCGACCATCGCCCGCGAGTACATCGAGGGTCTGGGTCTCGGGTTCAACCCGCTGACGACGCAGATCGAGTCGCACGACTGGCAGGTCGAGCTCTACGACCGCGTGCGTCACGCCGGCGGCATCCTGCACAACCTGGCCACCGACATCTGGACCTACATCTCGCTCGGCTACTTCGCGCAGATCCCGGTCGCCGGGGCCACCGGCTCCTCGACGATGCCGCACAAGATCAACCCGATCCGCTTCGAGAACGCCGAGGCCAACCTCGAGATCTCGGGCGCCCTGCTGGCGTCGCTCGGCCAGACACTCGTCACCAGCCGCCTGCAGCGCGACCTCACGGACTCCACCACACAGCGCAACATCGGCGTCGCGTTCGGGCACTCGCTGCTCGCTCTCGACAACCTGCGCCGCGGCCTGAACGCGATCTCGCTCTCGCGGGACGTGCTGCTCGCCGACCTCGATGTGAACTGGGAGGTGCTGGCCGAGGCGATCCAGACGGTGATCCGCGCCGAGGTCGTCGCCGGCCGGTCGAGCATCCAGGACCCGTACGCGCTCCTCAAGGAGCTCACGCGCGGTCACCGTGTCGGTGCCGCCGACCTCGCCGAGTTCGTGGAGGGCCTGGAGATCGGCGACGCGGCCAAGCAGCGCCTCCTCGCGCTGACCCCCGCGACCTACACCGGCATCGCGGAGCGCCTCGCCCGCTGAGGAGCTAGGAGCCCGACTCCCCGGAGTGCTCCTCGACCCTGTCCTTCGGCATGAACGACGCCGCCAGGAGGGTGAGAACCGCGGTCACGGCGACCGCGACGAAAACCCACACCGACGCGTGGACGATCGTCGCGGGGTCGTCGGGTCCCGCACCCTGCGCGATGACCGCGTTCGAGATCGCCCCGAACACCGCCACACCCACGGCGCTTCCCGCTGACCGCGCGAAGGCGTTCATCCCGGTCACCGCTCCGCGCTCTCCCCAGCCGACCGAGGCCTGTGCGGCGATGAGGGTCGGGGCCGCACTCCACCCGAGCCCGAAGCCGAGGAGGAACGCGATGCCGGCGACGACGAACGGGTTCGGCCAGGAGGCGACGGCGGCGAGCGCGACGGCCGCGACGGTCGTGATGCTCATGCCGATGAGAGTGGTACGACGGAAGCCGATGCGCAGGTACAGCCGTCCGGCGTTCGCGGCGGCGAGCGGCCAGCCGAGGGTCAGAGCGGCGACCGCCAGACCCGACAGCAGCGGGGCGATCCCCAGGGACCCCTCGAGGTAGGCCGGGGCGAAGCTCGTCACGCCGAGCATCAGGGCCCCGATGCCGAGCGAGACCAACGTGGTCGTGAGGATGAGCCGACGGGTCACGAGGCGCAGATCGACGATCGGCTCCGCCACCCGGCGCTCGACGAACCCGAAGGCGACCAGCGCGACCGCCCCGATCCCGAAGCAGAGGGCGCTCGGCACGGACAGCCATGCCCAGGCGTTCCCACCCTCCAGCATGCCGAGGATGAGCGCCGTGAGTCCGATGGTGAGCAGCACCGCTCCGCCGTAGTCGATGCTGTGGCGCTGGGTCTGCTTCTGCTCCCTGTACGTGCGCAGCAACATCCATCCGGCGATCAGGCACAGGGGCACGTTGATCCAGAAGATCCAGCGCCAGGCGTCGAGCTGGGCGAAGATGCCGCCGAGTGCGGGGCCCACCACCGAGGAGACGGCCCAGACGCTGGCGACGTATCCCTGCACCTTGGCGCGCTCGGCCACCGTGTAGATGTCACCGACGATGGTCATCGACATCGGCGCGACGGCACCGGCACCGATGCCCTGGATGATGCGGAACACGATCAGCGCCGGCATGCTCCAGGCGAAGCCGCAGAGGACGGATCCGAGCAGGAAGAGGGCGATGCCGAGCAGGATGATCGGCTTGCGGCCCACGGTGTCGGCGAACCGCGAGTAGATCGGCACGCTCACGGCCTGCGCCAGCAGATACACGGAGAACAGCCACGGGAACTGCTGGTAGCTGCCGAGGTCGCGCACGATGCTCGGCACCGCGGTCGCCAGGATCGTGGCGTCGATCGCGATGAGGCCGGTGGCGAGCATGAGCGCGCCGAGGATGGGTCCCCGCTCCGACCGGAGTCCGATGGAGGCGCGGTCGACGGAGGCAGTCACTCCAGAGACAAGCGGAACGACCTCACCGATATTCCGCCCGATCTCCGCGTCACGACGAGGCGGGGCGTCCCGGCTCGTCGGTGGTGCCGTCGCTCGCGCCCTCGTCTTCCGCGTCGTACAGCACGGGGCGGTCGACGGTCTTCGTGACGTCGGCGGGATCGACCGCGAGCATGAGCATCGCGAGGATCAGAAGGGTCGCGATGAAGGCGCCGCCGCCGACGACGAGGCTCAGCGCCACGGGGGTGAGGCCCTCGTAGGTGCCGTTCGCGATGGCGGTGTTCACGCGGAGGGTGAAGGCGCCGGTGGAGACGAGGGTGACCACCATGGCGAACACGCCGCAGCCGAGCGCGATGCCGAGCAGGTGGAGGGGCCGCAGGATGTCCCGTCGGGTGGGCTTGTCGTCGCTCATCGCTCTCCTCCGTGCTCCACAGGAGCCGCATCGTTCTCGGGGGCGGCAGCGACGTCATCGGCGTCCGCGCGCTTCGGGGTGAGGCCGGCGATGCCGAGGAAGACGGCGACGATGGCCGCATACCCGCCGAACATCCCCACGCCGAGGATGATGCCGGACAGCTCGAACGTGCCCGCCTTCTCGATCGTGTACTCCTGGACGAAGCCCGACGGGATCAGCAGCAGGACGACCGCGAGGAGCACGCCCAGCGCGCCGACCATGATCGCGTCGGTGGCGAGCGCTCCCCCGACGCGGCGGGCGCGGATGCCGGCGAGCAGCTCGAGGCCGCCGCTGAGCACGCCCCAGGTGATGAGCACGATGAAGAACATGTCGTCCGTGCGCCAGGCCGGCACGCCGCCGGCCATGCCGGCGATCGCACTCACGACCGCGAGGAGGATCGCCGACCAGCGCGACCCCGCCGGCAGGACGAGCCAGGCCGCGAGGATGTGCACGAGGGCGGTCACCAGCGCGAAACCGCTGAAGACGGCGAGACCGACCGCCGCGGAGTGATCCGAGGAGAAGGTGATCATCAGGGCCGCGACGGCGGCGAACAGCGCACGCAGCAATTGCACGTGGCGCATGGTGAACGCGCGAGCAGGGACAGACATGACGGCCAGATCCTCCGGGGTTTCCCCACCAGTCTACGCGGGGCCAGGAGCCGGAAGCGCCCGGGGATGCTCGTGAAGCCCGGCGGATCTCCCCAGATCGATTGCCGGGCTTCACGACATACGCAGCAAGGGGGGCATCACTGCGTCGGGCCACTGCCGCAGGGTCGGGCACCCTCCCCGCGACATCGCAGCCCCGTGACCCACTTGCTCACCTGGTCCCCTGAGGTGTGCGCGTGCGGTCGTATGCTCACTCTAGAGATGTGTTCTTCACATACCGGGTGGGGGCTGTGATGGGTTTTGGGGACGGCGAGAGAAGAGGGGCGACGCCGGACGCGTTCGCCGCGGCACTGCGAGATGCGATCAACGCGAGACCGGTGACGCTGTCGTGGTTGCAGCGGCAGCTCCGCGACCGGGGCAACCGCGTCTCCATGGCCACGCTGAGCTACTGGCGGTCCGGGGCCCGCCGCCCGGAAGGACCGCAGTCGCTCGCCGCTCTCGCCGACATCGAGGACCTGCTGTGCCTCGACAGCGGGGCGTTGAGCCGGCTCCTGCGCCCGCACCGCACGGGGCCGCTGGGCCCGCAGGGGTTCCCGCTGGAGCAGGTCGACATGGAGCGGGCGGTCCGTGAGGTCTACGCCGCCCTCGGCGCCACCTATCCGGACACGTCGCGGGAGCTCACCGTCCATTCGGTCACGGACGTGGACGCCGACGGCGAGGTGTCCTCGTGCCTCACCCGCAGCATCGTGCAGTCCACCACCGGGGTCATCACGGCCATCCCCGTCCTCGACCTCACCCCCGGGGTCCCCGGACCTCCGCCGCTCCTGACGGCCGTGGCGGGCGGACGGGTCACGGCCCGCTACTCCCATCCGAACGGCGAGGCGCACGGTGCGCTGATCGAGCTCGACGTGCCCCTCGCGGCCCCGGACACCGCGGTGGTCGAGTGGTCGGTGCAGTACGAGCCCGGCCACCCCTCGGATCGGGAAACCGGGCACGCCCTCTCCCGGCAGGCTCGGGAGCTGCTCGTGTGGACGCGCTTCCACCCCGATGCCGTCCCCGACTGGTGCGACGAACTCGTCGAGACCGCCGGGGGCACCGTCGTCACCGCGCTCCCCCGGCCTCGCGGCACGTCGGTGCATCAGGTGCGCCGGGCGTTCGGTCCCGGCGCCCTCGGCCTGCGCTGGGGGTACGGTCCTCGCGAGGGTGATCAGCCCGGCTGATCGCCCGTCGCGACCGGCCGGCCCGGCGTGTTCGACCACTGGCTCCAGGAGCCGGGGAAGACCTTCGCCGGGATGCCCACCTCGTGCAGGACCAGAGCCGTGTGCGCCGCCGTGATGCCCGATCCGCAGTAGGCCGCGACCGGCGTCTCCGCGGTGATCCCGATCTCGGCGAGCGTCGCCCGCACCGTGTCACGGTCTCGGATGCGCCCGGTCTCGTCGAGGTGCCGCGTGGTGGGGAGGTTCCGGGCACCGGGGATGTGTCCGGCGATCGGGTCGAGCGGCTCGGTCTCGCCGCGGTAGCGCTCCGGGGCGCGCACATCGAGCAGGACCCCGGTCTCCGGGAACGCCGCCGCCTCGTCGATCGAGAGGGCGTCCTGGCCGGGATCCGCGAGGACGACGTCACCGGTCTCCGGCACGACGTCGTCGGTCGCCAGGTCGTATCCGGCCGCGGTCCAGGCGCGCAGCCCGCCGTCGAGCACCCGGACGTCGACCCCGGCCTGCCGCAGCAGCCACCACGCCCGGGCCGCCGCGAGTCCCTTGGTGTCGTCGTAGGCCACGACGGTGTCGCCCTGCCGCACGCCCCAACGCCGGGCCGCCGCCTGCAGGGTCTCCGTCGACGGGAGCGGATGCCGACCCTCGGTGGGCGCTCCGGGCGTGGAGAGCTCCTGATCCAACGACGCGAACACCGCGCCGGGGATGTGACCCGAGCGGTAGTCGCCCGGGCCCGCCTCGGGACGATCGAGGCGCCAGCGCACGTCGACGACCCGGATCGGGGCGCCGTCGTCGAGGAGGTCGTGGAGTTCGGTCGCGGAGACGAAGTGACTCATGGTGCGAGGCTACCGAGTGCGCGTCGCCGCGCTTCCGTCGCCGTCACGGACGGACATGGTCCTCGCGGCCCGGGAATAGCCACGCCTCCCCGGCGTTTCCCCTCACATGATTGAAACTTCAACGGTCGCCGCGGAGCGTACCCGCGTGCGGGTGCCCCTGCGCTTCGCGGACGGCTTCACCACGACGGCCGACGTGGTGACCTTCGACGGCCTCGTGGACGGACGCGAGCACCTGCTGCTCGGCCTCGGCGACTGGCAGGCGGCTCTCGCCCGCTCCGCCGAAGGCGGGGACGCCCCTCTCGTCCGCCCGCACAGCGAGTGCCTCACGGGAGACGTGTTCGGCTCGGAGCGCTGCGACTGCGGACCGCAGCTGCGGGAGGCCGTGGAGCGGATCGCCGCGGAGGGCGGCTTCCTCCTCTACCTGCGGCAGGAGGGTCGCGGCATCGGGCTGTACGCCAAGCTCGACGCCTACGCCCTGCAGGACGCCGGTCTCGACACCTACGAGGCGAACGTGGCCCTCGGCCGCGGCGAGGACGAGCGGGACTACACCGTCGCGGCGCAGATGCTGCGAGCGCTGGGCGTGGACGGCATCCGCCTGCTCAGCAACAACCCCGACAAGGCCGCGCAGCTCGACAGGCTCGGAATCCATGTCACCGAACGGGTGCGCACCGAAGTGCACCTGTCGGAGGCGAACTCGCGCTACCTCCAGGCGAAGCGCGACCACACGGCGCACACGATCGACCTGACCGCGGCGTGACCTCCGAGGAGCACGACATGACCGAGACGCGGCACCCGCGGCGGCTCGACGACGACGAGCTCGCGACGTGGCTGCCGATCATCCGGTTCGTCCAGCTGCTGCCCCAGGTCCTCGACCGGGCACTGAAGGATGAGGTGGGCCTGAACCACGCCCGCTACGCGATCCTCGTGACCCTCGCCGGGCAGGGCGAGGACGCCGTCACCATGACCGAGCTCGCGCGCATCGCCGGACTCAGCCGATCGCGGCTGAGCCACGCCCTGGACTCCCTGGAGGAGCGCGGGTGGGTGGAGCGGACGTCGTGCTCCACGGACAAGCGCACGCTCTCCGCGACGCTGACCCCGGCGGGCCGGGAGATGCTCCGGGCGGCCGCGCCCGTCCACGTCGCCCAGATCCGCGAGCTCATCCTCGACCCGCTGTCCGCGGAGGATCGGCAGCGGCTGCAGGACATCCTGGGCGCGCTGCTTCCCGGCGTCACGGCGGCGCTGTGAGCTGCGTTCTGCTCTGAGCAGAACGTCTCGATCGCCGCACAGACGGCGGCATATCGTGAGGCATGGCCGACATCGTCCCGTTCCCCCGCGCCCCGCATCCCGTCCGTCCGCCGTCGAGCGGCCCCGAGCCGCTGTGGCGCGACCTGCTCGGGGATCAGCTCCGGCGGCGTCGTCATGACCGCGGGGAGACCCTCAGCGAGACCGCGGAGAAGGCCGGGGTCTCGCCCCAGTACCTCTCCGAGGTCGAGCGCGGTCGGAAAGAGCCGTCCAGCGAGATGATCGCCGCGATCGCCGGGGCCCTGGACGCCACCCTCGTGGAGCTCACGAGCGCGGTCGCCGAGGAGCTTCGTCAGGCCGCGCCCGCTGCGGCGGTGGTGACGGCCTCCCGCGGCGCCTTCGCCCTCGCCGCCTGACCCGTTCCACCTGCACGACCGGAGTCCGGGTGCACGACGGACCCCGGGAATCCGTCGTGCACCCGTCACCTCATCGTGCCTCCGGATCACGGGGACCGAGCACGGTGTCGATGAGGCCGTAGTCGAGGGCGGCGGCGGCGGTGAAGACCCGGTCCCGGTCGGTGTCGGCGCGGAGCTCCGCGAGGGAGCGGCCGGTGTGCCGACCCAGGATCGTCTCCATGTCCGCGCGCACCCGCACGACCTCGTCGGCCGCGAGGATGAGGTCCGGGATGGCTCCGCGCGACTGACCGGCCGGCTGATGCAGCACGATGCGCGCGTGGGCGAGGGCCGCCCGCTCCCCCGGCGCTCCCGCCGCGACGAGCAGGGCCGCCGGACCGATGGCCTGCCCGACGCAGGTCGTCGCGATCCGCGGACGGATGTGCTGCATGGTGTCGTAGATCGCCAGCGCGGCACCGGGGTCGCCGCCCTCGCTGTTGATGTAGAACTGCACAGCGGTCTCCGGGCTGTCCGCGTCGAGGTGCAGGAGCTGCGCGATGAGGGCGTTGGCCACCCCCGCGTCGATGCCGGTGCCGAGGTAGATGACGCGTTCGGCGAGCAGATGCGAGTACACGTCCATGACCCTCTCGCCCCGCGGATGCTGGGCGATGACGTTCGGGATCGTGTAGCCGCTCATGCGTCCGCCCCCAATCCCACGCGCGCACGACGACGCGGCATGATCTCCGCCGTCGACTGCACGATCTCGTCGACGAACCCGTAGTCCTGCGCCTCGGCCGCGGTGTACCAGCGGTCGTGGAGGGAGTCCTCGAAGATCCGGGCAAGGGGCTGACCGGTGTCGTGGGCGATGAGGCCGAGGACGGTGTCGCGCATGTGCCGGAGGTCGTCGGCCTGCGCCTCGATCTCGACCGCCGATCCGCCGATCCCCGCCGAGCCCTGGTGCATGAGGATCCGCGCGTGCGGGAGAGCGCGCCGCTTGCCCTTCGTCCCCGCGGAGAGCAGGAACTGCCCGGCGCTGCAGGCGAGGCCGAGGGCGAGGGTGGAGACGTCGTTCGGGATGAGGTGCATGAGGTCGCGGATCGCCAGCATCGATGGCACGGACCCGCCCGGCGAGTGGATCCAGAGGGCGATGTCGGCCGCCGGATCCTCGGCGGAGAGGCCGAGGAGCTGCGTCATCAAGAGGGTGCCGTTGTCGTCGTCGAGGGCGCCGTCGAGGACGAGCACCCGCTCGTGGAACAGGGCGCGCCGGGCTTCGGGGCCGAATTGCGGGAGGGGCTTGTCTTCGCTCATGTCCCCAGCATCCGGCTCCTCCGACGCTGGGGGGAGCGAATCCGCCCGGAGCAGATCCGCTCTGGGCGGCGGCGTGTGCACCCGCCGGAAAACGCGACGTAACACCGCCGACGCACGACCCGCCTAGCCTCGGGGCATGGCGAAACAGAAAGCACCCGCATGGCAGTCCGAGGACGGCCTGAACTTCCGCACCCGCAAGTGGGTGCGCCCGGAAGACCTCAACGCGAACGGCACGCTGTTCGGCGGAAGCCTGCTGAAGTGGATCGACGAGGAGGCCGCGATCTACGCGATCGTGCAGCTCGGCAACTACCGCGTCGTCACCCGGCACATCTCCGCCATCACGTTCGAGGCGTCGGCTGTGCAGGGCGACCTCATCGAGATCGGGCTGCAGGCCACCCGATTCGGCACCACCTCGCTCACCATGCGGGCCGTCGCGCGCAACATGATCACGCGCAAGCGCATCCTCACCATCGACGAGATCGTGTTCGTCAGCATCGGCGAGGACGGCCTGCCCACGCCGCACGGCTACGACGAGATCACCTACGATCGCGACCGCATGCCCACCGAGCGCATCGCCACCGGCACGATCCCGCTCCCGAAGCACTGACCCTCATCCGCTGACCCACCCCCTTGCGGTCGACCCACCCCCGAAAGTGCGTCACTTACGGGGGTGGGTCGCGCGGAAAGGGGTGGGTCGACGGTCAGCGGTGGGTGACGCGGTGGCCGATCCAGAAGCCGATCGCGATCAGGCCGACGAGACCGATCCCGAGGATCCACGGGAGCAGGGAAGGCGCGGCGCCCGCGGTGGCCGTCGCGAGCGTGCCGGAGCCGTCGGCGATGCGCCCGTTGCCGGCCGCGAGGTCCGCGGCGCCCGCGTCGAGCTTCGCGCTTCCGGCCGCGAGGGTGCCGGAGCCCTCGGCGACCGCGTCGGCGCCGGTGCGGAGTTCGGTCATCCCGGACCGGAGGTCGCCGGCACCCGACTGCAGCGCGCCGACGCCCGTGGCCAGAGACCCGGCGCCCTCGTCGAGCCGCGCCGCGCCGGCGCTCAGCTCCGCGGTTCCGGAGTACAGCGACGATGCTCCGGTCGAGAGGGTCTGCAGCCCGGACGAGAGATCTGCCGCGCCTGCCGCGAGACGGGAGGTGCCGTCCTGCAGCGTCTGCGCTCCGGCCACGAGGGCGGGAGCGCCCTTCGGGGAGACCAGCACCACGGTCCCCGGCCACCCCTTCGAGGGGTCCCCGTTGATGAGCGCACCGACGCCGGCCGTGACACGAGCGGAGCCGTCGGCGGCGCCGATGAGTCCCTGTGCGAGGCCCGGAGCAGCCGCGGCGGGAGCGGCCAGCGCGCCGACCTGCTTCTCGACGCCGGCGGCGAGCGCCGCGAGCTGCTGGAGCTGCACATCGGCGGGGTTCGCAGCGAGGAGACCCTGCAGACCGGCGGCGAGAGTCCGCGCGTTGCCGGGAGCGCTCGTGGCGACGCCCGTCAGCAGCGTCTGCGTGTCCGGGTGAGCGAGTTTCTGCACGTCGGCACTCACTCCGGCGCGCAGGGTGGTGCTGAGGGTCGTCGCGCCCTCGAGCACGCCGTTCGCGTACCGGTGCGCGCCGTCGACACCGGCGGCGAGAGTGGTCACGCCGTCGACGAGCTGCCGGGCTCCGGCGTCCGCCGCCGCCATCTTCGACGCGAGCTCCTGCGATCCGGCGAGCGCCGTCTGCGCTCCGCCGCTCACCCGTCCCGCACCGTCGACAGCGGTGGCGGCTCCCGCGGCCAGGGTGCCCGCGCCCTCGGCGAGCGTGGTGGCGCCCGCGGCGGCGGTGGTCGCCCCGTCACTGAGCTTCACCGATCCCTGCTGCGCCGTCGCGGTGCCTGCCGCGAGATCCTGCGTACCCGCGGCCAGCTCATCGGCTCCCGCGGCGAGGTCGGCGGCACCCGCGGCGAGTTCCGAGGATCCCCCCTGCGCGGTGGTCGTGCCGTCCGCGAGCTCTGAGGCGCCCGCGGACACCTTGCTCATCGTGGCGAAGAACAGCAGCACCATCGCCGCCAGCAGAAGGCTGAGGACGGTCACGGCGATGCGCATGCCGAGGCCGTGCGCGTGGGTCTTTTCACTCGTCATTGAGGACTCCCGAGGTCAGTGGCGTCGTTGCCACCCGCGACTGTAGGCCCGCCCTCTCCCCGACCCCCCGGTTTTGCCGTCAGGTACCAAGTCCCACCTCTGCCGGGACTCAGTTTCTTGTCGTCCTCGCACAATCGCCGATCCGGCCCCTTATGTACGAGCCACCCCCATATGTGACGCACTTTCCGGGCTGGGAGGCACGGAAAGGGGTGGGTCGGCGAGAGTGGCGAAGGCGTTCGCGAGGTCGGCGAGGAGATCGTCGACGTTCTCGAGGCCGATGGACAGACGCAGGACGTCGGCGGCGGGACGCGCCTCCGCGGGGACCGGACGGTGCGTGAGCGCGGCGGGGTGCTGGATGAGGGAGTCCACGCCTCCGAGCGACACGGCGTGCGTGAAAAGGCGGGTCGCCCCGGCCACCGCTGCGGCCGCTGCATAGCCGCCGCGCAGCCGCAACGCGATCATCGCCCCCGGCCCGCGGAGCTGCCGTTCCAGGATGCCGCGCGGATCCCCGTCGAGCCCGGGATAGAAGACCTCGGCGACCTCGGGCCGATCGACCAGCCACTGCACGATGCGACGAGCGCTCTCCTGCTGGTGCCGCACGCGGACCGGCAGGGTCGTGAGACCGCGGTGCAGCAGGTACGCGCCGAGCGGGTGCAGGAGCCCCCCGGTCACCGCACGCACGCGACGCAGCGCCTCCGCGGTCGTCTCGTCACAGGCGACGACGCCGGCGATGACATCACCGTGGCCGCCGAGGTATTTGGTGGCGCTGTGCAGCGACATCGCCGCGCCGTGATCGATCGGGTTCTGCAGCACGGGGGTCGCGAACGTGTTGTCGACCACGACCGGCACGCTCCCCGCCTGCCGCACGACCTCGGCGATGTCCGCGACCTCGAGGGTCGGGTTCGCCGGCGTCTCCACGACGACGAGTCCGGTGTCGGCGCGCAGCGCGGCGGAGACCTCGTCGGGACGGCAGTACGTCGTCTCCACGCCGAGCAGACCGGACCCGAGCAGGTGGTCGGTCCCTCCGTAGAGCGGACGCACCGCGACGACGTGCCGCGCTCCCGTGGCACCCGTGTGCGCGAGGATCACGGCGGTCATGGCCGCCATCCCGGAGCCGAAGGCGACGGCGGCCTCGGCGTGCTCCAGCTCGGCGAGCGCATCCTCGAAGCGCGCGACCGTCGGATTCCAGAGGCGGGCGTAGACCATGCTGCCGTCCTGCGGCGGGCGGCCCCCGGTCGCCATCGCCTCGTACGAGTCACCGCCGCGCTCGACGTCGGGCAGCGGATTCGTCGTGGAGAGGTCGATCGGCAGGGCGTGGACCCCGAGCGCCTCGAGGTCGGCACGGCCGCTGTGGACGGCCACGGTGTCGGGATGCAGCGGTGCGGTCATCCCTCCACGCTGGTCGAATCGCGAGATTCTCGCTGGTCTTCGACAGAACACCTCACTGAATCCGGGATCCTCGCTATTCTGTGCAACATCCGGCCGTACCGAGGAGGACACGTTGGCGAAAGCGCAACTCGACGAGATCGACCTGGAGCTGCTCGCCGCCCTGAGCCGCGATGCGGCCGTCACCAACAAGGCTCTGGCCCACCGCCTCGGACTCGCGGAGTCCACCTGCGCGCACCGGATCCGCGCACTCCGGGAGCGGGGTGTCATCCGCGACACGCGCGTCCGCCTCGACGGCTCCGCTCTCGGCTACCCCCTGCAGGCGATCATCAAGGTCCGCCTCGCGCACCACACCGGCCCCAAGGTCACGGCGCTCTTCGACGCGCTCGTCGCGATCCCCCGGGTTCTCCAGGTGTTCCACGTCGCCGGCGTCGACGACTTCCTCGTGCACGTGGCCGTACAGGACGCGACCGCTCTCCGCGACATCGTGCTCGAGCACATCACCGTCCACCCCGTCGTCCGCGGCACCGAGACCCAGCTCGTGTTCGAGCTCCGCGACGGCACGGGCTTCCTCCCCCGCTGAACGAGGGGGCAGGATGGAGGGACGCCGTTGCAAAGGAGCACCATGAGCCGTCGTGCCACCCCCGCCACCGAAGCGATCCGCGGGATGAGGGACCTCCTCTTCACGCACGCCACGGACTACGACGCCGCACGCCGCGAGTTCGCCTGGCCCGACCTGACGGCCTTCAACTTCGCGCTCGAGTGGTTCGACGTCATCGCCGGAGAGAACCCCGACCGTCCGGCCGTGCAGATCGTCGAGGCCGACCTCAGCCTCCGGTCCTGGACGTACGGGGAGCTCTCCGCCCGCTCCGACCAGGTCGCCGCCTGGTTGCGCAGCCTCGGTATCCGCCGCGGCGACCACGTGATCGTCATGCTCAACAACACGATCGAGCTGTGGGAGGTGATGCTCGCGATCACGAAGCTGGGCGCGGTGTCGATCCCGACCTCGACGCTGCTGTCGGCCTCCGACCTCGCGTACCGCATCGAGCACGGCCGCGCCGGCGCCGTCGTCACCCTCGGCGCCCTGGCCGACCGCCTCGAGGGGATCGACCCCGACGTCCTGCGCATCGGGGTCGGCGCGTCGCTGCCTGCCGACTGGAAGCGGTTCGCGGATGCCGACGCGACCACGGAGCCCTTCGTTCCGGACGGCCCGACGCCCGCCGGCGACACGGCCCTGCTGTACTTCACCTCCGGCACGACGAATCGCCCGAAGCTCGTCCAGCACACCCACGTCTCCTACCCGGTCGGCCACCTCTCCACCATGTGGTGGCTCGGCGTGCGCCCGGACGACGTGCACCTCAACATCTCCTCCCCCGGATGGGCCAAGCACGCCTGGTCGAGCTTCTACTCCCCCTTCCTGGCCGAGGCGACGGTGTTCGTCTACAACTACGACCGCTTCGATGCGAACACGCTCATGGAGGTCATGGACACCCACCACGTCTCGACGTTCTGCGCCCCGCCCACGGTCTGGCGCATGCTCCTCCAGGCCGACCTCTCCCGGCTCGCGCACCCTCCGCGGGAGCTCGTCGGCGCCGGCGAGCCGCTGAACCCCGAGGTCATCGACCGGGTGCGCGAGGCGTGGGGCGGCACCATCCGCGACGGCTTCGGGCAGACCGAGATGACCGCCTGCATCGGCAACTCCCCCGGGCAGACCGTCAAGGTGGGGTCGATGGGCCGTCCGCTGCCCGGCTACCCGGTCGTGCTGCTCGATCCGTCGACGGGCGAGGTCGTGGAGGACGAGGGCGAGATCGCGCTCGACCTCGCACAGCCGCCGCTCGGCCTCATGGCGGGGTACTACGACGATCCGGAGAAGACCGCGGAGTCGCGGGCCGGGGGCTTCCACCACACCGGGGACATCGCCGTGCGCGACGCCGACGGCTACCTGACCTACATCGGGCGCTCCGACGACGTGTTCAAGGCCTCCGACTACAAGATCTCACCGTTCGAGCTCGAGTCCGTGCTGCTGGAGCACGACCTCGTGGTCGAAGCGGCCGTCATCCCCAGCCCCGACCCCACGCGCCTCGCGGTGCCGAAGGCCTACGTGTGCCTGACGCCGGACGCGGGCGCGGACGAGGCGGCCGCCGCGCGCGCCGTGTTCGGCTACGCGCACGAACGGCTGTCCTCACATCTGTGGGTGCGGATCATCGAGTTCGTGCCGGAGCTGCCGAAGACGATCTCCGGGAAGATCCGCCGCGTCGAGCTGCGGGCACGCGAGAGCGCCCGCGTGGCAGCGGGCGACGAGGCGCGGCAGCACCGCGACCGCGACTACCGCTGAATGCTAGGAGACGACGGCGACCGGCGCCGTGGGCGTCGCGGTCGAGCCGGTCTTGAGCGTGGCCGTCGTCGTGGTCGCCGGCGCCGGCTTCACGCGTGCGGCCCGGCGTCGCGACTCGAACCCGCCGGCCGTGAGCATCGCGCGCACGATCCCGCCGATCACGAGCATGCCCACGAGCGACGCGCCCGCCGCGATCAGCGGAAGCCACTGATTCGCGAAGCTCGCGGTGAAGCTCATCAGCGCGCACACGATCCACAGCCCGACCGCGCCGCCCGCGAGCCCCCCGGCTCCGCGGATGATCGCGATCGCGGCCACGATCGCGCAGACCGCGGCGAGCGCCGCACCCACGTATCCGATCGGTACCAGAATGGCGGCCAGGTCTCTGGCCACTCCCAATGTCGTCATGACGACCCCCCGTCCGGCGGAACCCCTCCGCACCTTCGACATTAGAAGTGTCTCTCCGGAAGGCCATCCGTCTCAAGTCCGATCCGGGTCATCCTTCCGGTGGATATCGCGGATCAGCGCCGGACCGGCCACCGCAGCCGGCGGGGCCGCACGACGCGGACCGGGCGGGTGACGACCGCGTCCACCACCATCGAGCCGTCGGTGGGGCCGACGATCGCGATCGCGGAGGTCTCGGTGGCCTCGGCCGGCGCCACGGGCTGCGTCGCCAGCGCGCGATGCGCCTTGACGTAGGCCGGCACGAGGAGCACGATCGCGCCCACCCAGGCGAGCGGGTTGCTGAGGGCCACGCCGTCGAAACCGATCATCGCCCCGAGGACGACGGCGGCGACGACGCGCATCACGAGCTCGATCACGCCGGTGACCGTCGGGACCAGCGTGTGGCCGAGTCCCTGCAGCGCGCCGCGGAGCACGAAGAGCATGCCGAGCGCCCAGTAGCCGCAGCCGTTGATGATGAGCATGCGGTGCGCCATGTCGACGACGTCGTCCGAGCCGTCCCCGACGAACAGCCGGACCATCGGCGCGCCGAACGCGATGAGCAGCCCGCCGAGGACGATCGCCGCCGCGACCGCCATCCAGGTGGCCTCGACCACACCGCGCCGGATACGGTCGGGGCGACGACCACCGTGGTTCTGCGCCGCGTACATCGACACGGCGAGCCCGAGCGAGGAGAGCAGGGCGACCGCCAGGCTGTCCACGCGGGACGCCGTCGTGTAGGCCGCGACCGCGTCGGCGCCGAGAGTGTTGAGGGCGACCTGCACCGTGAGGGTCCCGATCGCGATGATCGAGGCCTGGAAGCCCATGGGGAGACCGAGGCGCAGGTGGTCGGCGATGTCGGTCCGGGAGATGCGCCAGTCCGAGCGACGCAGGTGCAGCATGGGCAGCCGCCGGCGCACGAATTCCAGGCAGAGGATCACCGAGACGGCCTGTGCGACCACGGTGGCGAGCGCGGCACCCGCGACGCCCCACTCCAGCGGACCGACCATGAGCACCACGAGGCCGACGTTGAGCGCGCAGGAGACCGTGAGGAACACCAGCGGGGTCTTCGAGTCGCCGATGGCGCGGATGATGGCGGAGAGGTAGTTGAAGAACATCGTCGCGCCCGCGCCGAGGAAGCTGATCTGCGTGAACACCGTCGCCTCGGCCATGAGCTCGGGCGGCGTCTGCAGCAGCGCGAGGATCGGCCCGGCGATGAGCGGCGCGACCACCGTGAGGACCACGCTCGTGATGCCGCTGAGGAGCACACCCGTGGCGACCGAGCGGCGCACGGCGGCGTCGTCGCGCGCACCGAAGGCCTGGGCGATGGGGATGGCGAAGCCGCTCGTCAGACCCCAGGCGAAGCCGAGGAGCAGGAAGAGCAGGCTGCCCGTCGCGCCGACGGCGGCGAGGGACTGGACGCCGAGGTGGCGTCCGACGACGATCGCGTCGGCGAACTGGTAGAGCTGCTGCACGACGTTGCCGAGCAGGAGCGGGATCGAGAAGGCGAGGATGACGCGCCACGGACGGCCCGTGGTGAGGGTGGTGGCCATGAAGGAAGGGGCTCGCAGGGAAAGAGGGGATGGATCGGGGGTGCGCCCAGTTTATCGAATCGTTTCGGGCGAACGGAACACCCCGGACCGGATCGCCGCCGCCGGGGCGTCGATTTCGGACGAGTGGGCCCCGGTGGTTACTCTGCATCAGTCGAGGACGACCGGAGGAGATGAGCGTGACGAAGCAAGACACGGGGGCCATCCGCCAGGGGCAGACCGGAGCCGGAGGCGAGGAGCACCTGCGGCGCGCGCTCAGCAACCGGCACATCCAGCTCCTCGCGATCGGCGGGGCGATCGGCACGGGCCTGTTCATGGGCAGCGGCAAGACGATCTCGGTCGCCGGCCCCTCCGTGATCTTCGTCTACATGATCATCGGGTTCATGCTGTTCTTCGTCATGCGGGCGATGGGCGAGCTGCTGCTGTCGAACCTCAAGTACAAGTCGTTCAGCGACTTCGCGAGCGACCTGCTCGGCCCGTGGGCGGGCTTCTTCACCGGCTGGACGTACTGGTTCTGCTGGGTGGTCACGGGCGTGGCCGACGTGATCGCGATCGCCGGGTACACCGATGCGCTCATTCCCGGCATCCCGCTGTGGATCCCCGGCCTCCTCGTGGTCGTGATCCTCCTGGCGCTCAACCTGCCCACCGTCGCGGCGTTCGGCGAGATGGAGTTCTGGTTCGCGCTCATCAAGATCGTCGCGATCGTCGCCCTCATCGTGACCGGCCTGGTGATGATCTTCACCGGGTTCTCCCACGACGCCGGCACCGCGAGCTTCTCGAACCTGTGGGAGCACGGCGGCATGTTCCCGCACGGCTTCCTCGGATTCGTCGCCGGCTTCCAGATCGCGGTATTCGCGTTCGTCGGCATCGAGCTCGTCGGCACGGCCGCCGCGGAGACCAAGGACCCGAAGCGCAACCTCCCGAAGGCCATCAACGCCATCCCGATCCGGGTCCTCCTGTTCTACGTGGGCGCGCTCATCATCCTCATGTCCGTCACGCCGTGGACCGAGTACGTCGCCGGCGAGAGCCCCTTCATCGCGATGTTCGCCCTCGCCGGGCTCGGCATCGCCGCCACCGTCGTCAACCTCGTGGTGCTGACCTCGGCGATGTCCAGCGCGAACTCCGGCATCTACTCCACCTCGCGCATGGTCTTCGGGCTGGCACAGGACGGCGACGCCCCCCGGTTCTTCGGCCGGCTCTCGAAGCGCCGCGTGCCGCAGAACGCGCTGTTTCTGTCCTGCATCCTGCTGCTGTCCGGCGTCGTGCTGCTCTACGCGGGCAAGGACATCGGCACGGCGTTCGAGATGGTCACCACGGTGTCGGCCGTGTGCTTCATGTTCGTGTGGACGATCTTCCTCTGCAGCTACCTCGTGTACCGGCGCCGTCGTCCGGAGAAGGCGGCGACCTCGGCGTTCAAGATGCCGGGCGGCGTGTTCATGGTGTTCGTGGTGCTCGCGTTCTTCCTGTTCATCCTCTGGGCGCTGACCACCCAGCCGGACACCCTGATCGCCCTGCTCGTGACACCGATCTGGTTCGCGATCCTCATCGTCGCCTGGCTGTTCGTGCGGAGGTCGCCGCACCACCTGGAGCGCCACGCCGCCCACATCGCCTACCTGCGCGACGACACGATCCCGGCCGACTGAGGCGTCAGGCCACCGACTCGAGGGTCGCGGGCTGTGTGGCCGCGACCTTCGGGGCGAACACACGGGGGCGGAGCGCGAGGAACAGCAGCACCATGCCGGCGGCGAGCAGCATGTGCCCCACGCCCGCGATGCCGGCGATCATCTTCGTCGACTCCTGGCCGAGCACCGTGAGGCAGCCGTGCCAGACGAGCATCGCCGAGGTCAGCACGAGCCCGGCGGTGTAGGTCCAGAAGAACCAGCCGAACAGGCGGCTCTCGGAGAGCGCGAACGCCTTCTCCAGGAGCATCACCACGAGGAATACGACGAAGCCCAGCACGAGCAGATGCGTGTGCACGAGTCCGAGCTGCGTCGGCGCCCCCTCGGGGAAGCCGTTGATCTTGGTGAACTCGCGGTAGAAGAGTCCGGAGGCGACGCCCACCAGCATGGAGGCGAACGCGGCGGTGAAGAGCCTGCGCATGGGAGTCCTTTCTGTCTGCCTCCAGCCTCGCCGTGGGGCCGTCGCTGCGGATCCATCGAACGGTTGAGACCGCGGGCGTCAGAGCAGTCCGGACTCCCTGGCGATCGCGACCGCCTTCGCGCGACTGTCGGCCCCGAGCTTCTCGAAGACGTGCACGAGGTGGGTCTTCACCGTCGCCTCCGTGACGAACAGCGCCTTCGCGATCTCCCGGTTCGAGGCCCCGGTGTCGAGCAGCCGCAGCACGTCGAGCTCGCGCCCCGTGAGCTGCACCCGCGGGGCGCGGAGGGCGCGGCCGACGCGCGCCGTGAGCTCCGGCGTCAGCGCCTGCCCACCCGATGCGGCCTGTCGCACGGCCCGGACGATGTCCTCCGGGGCGATGTCCTTGAGCAGATACCCCGCCGCCCCGGCCTCGATCGCGCCGAGGATCTGGGCGTCGCGGTCGAACGTCGTGAGGATGAGCACCGCCGGCGCCGGGTCGAGCGCCCGGAGCGCCGCCGTCGTCTGCACACCGTCCATGCCCGCCCCCAGCCGCAGATCGCAGAGGACGACGTCGGGACGCAGGTGCCGGGCGAGCACGACCGCCTCCTCCCCCGACGCGGCCTCGCCCACGACCTCGGCGTCGTCGCGGCGGTCGAACAGCGAGCGCACGCCCGCGCGCACGATGGGGTGGTCGTCGACGAGCAGGATCCGCACGGGGGTCACGACCGGCCTCCCAGGGGCAGGTGGGCGGACAGCGCGGTGCCGTCGCCGGGGGCGCTCTCCACGTCGAGACCGCCGCCGAGCTCGCGCAGTCGGGCGCGCATCGCCCGCAGGCCGTAGCCGCCGCCGGGCCCCGCCGCGTCCAGCCGCGACGGGTCGAACCCGCGACCGTCGTCGACCACGTCCAGCCGCACGGCGTCGCCGGCGTCCGCGAGGGTCACCACCACCCGGGTCGCGGCGGCATGGCTGCGCACGTTGGCGAGCGCGGACTGCGCCGTCCGCAGCAGGGCGACCTCCGCGTCGAGGCCGAGTGCGGGCAGATCCTCGTCGGCATGGAGGGTGGCCGCGATCCCGGTCTCGGCGGTCAGGCGCTCGAGCATCCGGGCGAGGGCGTCGCTCAGCGCGGAGCCGTCCAGCTCGGCGGGCATGAGGTCGTCGACGATGCGTCGGGCGTCGGCGAGCCCTTCCGCGGCGAGGGCCCCGATCTGCCCGAGCGCCCGCTCCCGGCCGTCCTCGTGCTCGGCGGCCGACCGCGCCAGCAGGACGATGGACGACAGGCTCTGGGCGACCGTGTCGTGGATGTCGCGCGACACCCTCGTGCGCTCGGCGGCGGCGCCGGACTCCCGCTGGGTCCGTGCGAGCTCGTCCTGGAGGGCCGCCATCTCCTGCTGCGTCGCGACGAGGGACGCGATGAGTCGCCGCCGCTCCCGCCCGTCGCGGACGAGCTCCAGGTAGCCGCGGGAGATCCCGAGGGCGAAGATGCCGCCCACCAGCGGCCCGATCACGTTCGCGTAGGTGGTCGTCCCGGTGTGCAGCAGCGGCGCCACGATGACGACGGCGAGGATGAGGATGCTGAGCAGCACAGCCCACCGCAGTCGCAGCAGGAAGCCGGCGAGCAGCCACAGCGAGAACGCCAGCCAGACGAACTCCGGCGACAGCGCCACCGCCCCCAGCCAGATGGCCGTGAGCCCCAGCAGCCAGCCCGCGGCGAGCGCCCGGTCGTCCGTGCGGGAGGAGAGCAGGAGTCCGCCGCCGTACCAGCCGAGGAAGGCGAGGGCGGTCGCGAGCAGCCACGGCACCGGGACCCCGTCGGCGAGGGAGCGGACGACGCCGACGACGGTGAGCACGACCGTGATGACGGCCTGGCCGATACGGAGCGACGTGACCAGGCGCCCCCAGGAGCGCGTGCGTCCCGTCCGCCCTCCCGGGTGGTCGGTCTCGGCGGTGTCTCCGGTCGGCATGCTGACATTCTCGTCCGCCGGGCCGGTGTGCGCCTCCATCGTTCGGTCGACCCGGTTCGAATCGCCCGATTGGCGGCATCCGGCCCGGATTTGGGACCAATCAGGCGATTCGAACGGAGGTATCGTGGGGCCGATGTCGACACCGCACCCGTTCCCGGCGACGATCGCGGCGGCCGTCGACCACGAGCTCGTGATCCGGAAGTCGCGCTTCCTCACCCATGTCGCACCGGTGTCGTCGGTGGCCGAGGCCGAAGCCGTCATCGCGACGGTCCGGAAGCGCGCCTGGGACGCGAACCACAACTGCACCGCGATGGTGACCGGGCTGCACGGGGATCAGGCGCGCTCCTCGGACGACGGCGAGCCCTCCGGAACGGCCGGGGTCCCGATGCTCGAGGTCCTCCGGCGCCGCGGCCTCACGGATGTCGTCGCGGTGGTGACCCGCTACTTCGGCGGGGTGAAGCTCGGGGCGGGCGGCCTCATCCGCGCCTACTCCACCGCGGTGTCTGAGACGCTCGACCGCGCCGCCCTTGTCCGTCGCGCGGCGCTCACCCAGGCGACCGTCGAGGTCCCGCACGCCGAGGCCGGCCGCTACGACAACCTGCTCCGCGACTGGGCGGCCTCCCACGGGGCCACGCTCGGCACGCCGACCTACGGGGCCTCCGCACAGCTGGAGCTGTGGGTGCCCGCCGCCGCGCTTCCGCGCCTTAGCGCCGACCTCGCCGCCGCGTCCGGGGGCGCCGTGGCCCCGGTCGCCGGGATCGAGCGGATCGTCGACGTCGCGGACTGAGACCTCCCGGCAGTCGCACACCGTCCGACGGATATCCTGGACGCCGCGGTCGCGGAAGGAGAGCGATGTTCGACAGTCCGCTCTCGGCCTCGCCGTACGAGATCCTCGGCGTGGATCCGGCCGTCGACGACGCCGAGCTCCGGCGGGCGTATCGGCTGCGACTGCGGCAGACCCACCCCGATACCGGCGGCGACGCGGCCGTGTTCATCCAGGTCCAGCGCGCGTGGGAGCTCATCGGCACCGCGGAGGACCGCGCCGCCTACGACCGCCGCGCGGGCCTGACCGACGACGGCGGCGAATGGAGCGGCTGGCGCCCCCAGACCGTGCGCACCGACACCCGGCCGCGCGCCCGCTCCTACGGACACCCCGGCGGCTGGCGCCGCGAACGCTACCTCTCCCTGATCCGCGAGTGGGCGGGTCACGGGGTCGAGGTCCCCGATCCGTACGCCCCGGCCCTCGTCCGCGCCGCCCCGCGGGAGCTCCGCCGGCTGCTCGCCGACGCGCTCGCGGAGGAGGCCACGGCCCGCACGGTCTCCGACCTCGGCATGGGCTTCACGGTCTGGCACGACGTCGCCGCCGGACAGACCCCCGAGGACAAGCTCGACCACGTGGTGCTCAGTCCCTCCGGCCTCTACGGCCTCATGTCCGAGGACTTCGGCGGGGTCGTGGGGTTCCGCCGCGGGGAGATCACCGGCCCGAGCCTCGGCACCCGGGCCCCGGTCACGGCGGCTCTCGCCCGGATGCGCGCGGTGGCGAAGGCCGCGAAGGTGAAGTTCGGCGGCGCGATCGTGGTGCTCCCCGACGACGACCTCGCCCAGGCGGTCACCCCGCTCGGCAGCAACCGCGGCGTCCCGGTCGTGGTGGTGCGGCGCAGCGCGCTGGCGATGGTGCTGCGGCAGGGCGTCCCCGGGGCGCGGGCCATCGGCGGCAACGAGCTGTTCGATATCCGCACCCGTCTGCAGCAGACGGTCCGCTTCGTCTGACGGCGACGCGCCCGGCATCCCGGCATGCTCTTTTGAATCACTCAAAACACGTGTAGAGTCGAGGGCATGGAGACGGAACTCGACTCGGCGTTGCGCGACGCCGGGCTGCGTGCGACTGCGGGCCGCGTCGCCGTTCTCGAGGCTCTCGGCTCCATGGCCCACACGGATGCGGAGCGGGTCTACCGCGCCGTGTCCGACGTGCTTCCGACCACGTCGATCCAGTCGGTGCACAACATCCTCGCGGACCTGACGACGGCGGGCCTCATCCGCCGGATCGAACCGGCAGGCTCCGCGGCGCTGTACGAACGGCGCATCGACGACAACCACCACCACGTCGTCTGCACCTCCTGCGGTGCGGTCGGCGATGTGGACTGCGTCGTCGGCGAGGCGCCGTGTCTCACCCCGTCCTCGACGGGGGGCTTCACCGTGCAGACAGCTGAAGTCACCTTCTGGGGCCTCTGCCCCAGCTGCCAGAACGCCGCGTAGGCGCATCCACCGATCCCCTCCCCGAGGGTCCGTTCGGCATGTCCGCGCGGAGAAGGAGAAGACCATGACCAACCCCACCGACGCGGGCCGTCCGGCCACGACGACGCAGGCCGGAGCGCCGATCGCGAGCGACACTCACTCGCTGACCGTGGGCCCCGACGGCCCCACCGCGCTGCACGACCACTACCTGGTCGAGAAGCTCGCCTCCTTCAACCGCGAGCGGGTGCCGGAGCGCAACCCGCACGCCAAGGGCGGCGGCGCGTTCGGCGAGTTCGTCGTCACCGAGGACGTCTCGAAGTACACCCGGGCGGCCGTGTTCCAGCCGGGCGCCACCTCGGAGACCCTCCTCCGCTTCTCCTCCGTCGCCGGTGAGCAGGGCTCGCCCGACACCTGGCGCGACGTGCGCGGGTTCTCGCTGCGCTTCTACACGACCGAGGGCAACCTCGACATCGTCGGCAACAACACCCCGACGTTCTTCCTCCGCGACGCCATCAAGTTCCCGGACTTCATCCACTCGCAGAAGCGCCTCGGCGACTCCGGCCTGCGCGACGCGGACATGCAGTGGGACTTCTGGACCCTCTCGCCCGAGAGCGCCCACCAGGTCACCTACCTCATGGGCGAGCGCGGCCTGCCCCGCAGCTGGCGTCACATGAACGGCTACGGCTCGCACACGTACTCGTGGATCAACGCCGAGGGCGAGGTGTTCTGGGTGAAGTACCACTTCATCTCCCACCAGGGCGTCGAGGCGATGAGCCCGGAGGAGGCCGAGCAGCTGGCCGGTTCCGACGCGGACCACTACCGTCGCGACCTGTTCCAGTCGATCGCCGAGGGCGACTTCCCGAAGTGGGACCTGTACGTGCAGATCATGCCGTACGACGAGGCCAAGGACTACCGCTTCAACCCCTTCGACCTCACCAAGACGATCTCGAAGAAGGACTACCCGCGCATCAAGGTCGGCACGCTGACCCTCAACCGCAACCCGGAGAACTTCTTCGCGCAGATCGAGCAGGCCGGCTTCGCGCCGGGGAACCAGGTGCCCGGTACCGGCATCTCCCCCGACAAGATGCTCATGGGCCGGATGTTCGCCTACCCGGACGCCCAGCGGCACCGCATCGGCGCGAACTACAACCAGCTGCCGGTGAACCAGCCGCACGCCGCCGAGACCCGCAACTACCAGCACGAGGGCTCGATGCGGTACCAGTACAACGACGCCGCGCACCGCACCTACCAGCCGAACTCCTTCGGGACCCCCGGTGGCCCCGCGGCCGACCCGGCGAAGGGCATCGAGGTGAACTGGTCGGCGGACGGCGAGCTCACCCGCTCCGCCGCGACGCTGCACGCCGAGGACGACGACTTCGGTCAGGCCGGCACGCTGTACCGCGAGGTCTTCGACGGCCCGCAGCGCGCCCGCTTCCTGGAGGTCCTGACCGGTCAGGGCCGTTCGATCACGGTCGACGCCATCCGCGAGCGCTTCTTCCAGTACTGGACGAACGTGGACGCCGAGCTCGGCGCCGCGCTGCGCGACCGCGTCTGACCCGAGACCCCGGGTTCTCCTCGAAACCCCCTCTCCGCGACACCGCGGGGAGGGGGTTTCGGCGTGTAACCGGGGTCTCGGCGCCCCGGAAGGGAGGAGTGGGGGGAGGATGGTGGGGTGGCTGTTCCCCTCTCCGACCTCACCGAGATGCCCGACCCGCAGCACGTCTACGCGGCGGACGGCACACGACTGGCGACCTACACGTGGGGCGAGCTCGACGCCCCGGTCGTGGTGACCGTGCACGGCTTCGCCTCGGGCGCGCGCGACAACTGGGTGCTCACCGGCTGGGTGCGCGAGCTGACCAGGGCCGGGTACCGCGTGCTCGCACTCGACCAGCGGGGCCACGGGCAGAGCGACAAGCCGCACGAGCCCGACGCCTACGCCATCCGCAACCTCGTGACCGACGTCGAGACCGTCATGGACACGTACCTCGTCGACGACGCGTTCTACCTGGGCTACTCGCTCGGCGCCCGCGTGGGGTGGGAGGTGGCCCGCGAGCTCCCGCATCGGATCGGCCGGGCGGTCCTGGGCGGTGTCCCCGACGGCATCCCTCTCGCACGTCTCGACCTCGACCAGGTGCGCGCGTACATCGCGGACGGCACCCCGGTGGAGGACCGCACGACGCAGAACTACATCGCGCTGACCGAGCGGGTGCCCGGGAACGATCTGCGCGCGCTCATCGCCCTGGCGGAGGGACTTCGAGGCTCCGGCACGATCGATCCCGATCCCGCGGACGCGCCGGTCGTGCCGCTGCTGTTCGCGACGGGATCGAAGGACGCGATCATCGAGGGCTCCCGGGCACTGGCCGCCGCGGCTCCCGATGCCCGTTTCGTCGAGCTCCCGAACCGCCACCACTTCAACGCCCCCGGCTCCCGCGACTTCAAGGAGGCCGCGCTCGGTTTCTTCGCCGAGTCCTGACCCCGCCGAGACCCCGTCTCCGCGCCGAGACCCCCTCCTGCATGCGTGTGCAGGAGGGGGTCTCGGCGCGAAAGCGGGGTCTCGGGGATCAGGCGGTGGCGTCCTCGCGCTTCGGGAGGACCCAACCGGCGCGGGGGAAGTGGCACGTGTAGCCGTTCGGGTACTTGATCAGGTAATCCTGGTGCTCGGGCTCGGCCTCCCAGAACGGACCGGCGGGCTCGATCGTCGTGACGGCCTTCCCCGGCCACAGCCCGGAGGCGTCGACGTCGGCGATGGTGTCCCGGGCGACCTGCTCCTGCTCGGGGGTGAGCGGGAAGATCGCCGACCGGTAGCTCGACCCGATGTCGTTGCCCTGGCGGTTCAGGGTCGACGGGTCGTGGATCTGGAAGAAGAACGCCAGGATGTCGCGATAGGTCGTCGCGCTCGGGTCGAAGACGATCTCCACGGCCTCCGCGTGACCGGGGTGGTTGCGGTAGGTCGCGTGGTCGTTCTCCCCGCCGGTGTAGCCCACGCGGGTGTCGATCACCCCGGGCTGGCGGCGGATGAGGTCTTCCATGCCCCAGAAGCAGCCGCCCGCGAGGACGGCCGTCTCGGTCCCGGGGGTGCGGGTGATGGTTCCGGTGTCGGTCATGACTGCTCCTCAGAGGTGTGGGTGGTGAAGAGGGGGCTGTAGCGACCGTACCCCTCCTTCTCGAGATCCTCCGCCGGGATGAAGCGGAGGGCCGCCGAGTTCATGCAGTAGCGCAGGCCGCCCTCGGCGCGGGGTCCGTCGTCGAAGACGTGCCCCAGGTGGCTGTCGGCGCCGGACGACCGCGCCTCGGTGCGGGTCATCCACAGCGTGCGGTCGGTCTTCGTGGTCACGGCGTCGGCGTCGATCGGGCGCGTGAAGCTCGGCCAGCCGGTGCCGCTGTCGTACTTGTCCCGGGAGGAGAACAGCGGCTGCCCGGAGACGACGTCGACGTAGATGCCGTCGTCGTGATTGTTCCAGTAGGCGTTGCGGAAGGGCGGCTCGGTGGCGTCCTGCTGCGTGACCTCGTACTGCAGGTTCGTGAGACCGCTGACGGCCTCGGGGGTCCTGCCGTAGTCGTTCGACATGAGTGGCTCCTTGTCCGACGCCGCTGGCTGCGGCGTCACTGAGGAGAACCAGGAACGAGCCCGTTTTGGTCCTGCGGGGCTGGGAGCGGGCTGGGAGTTTCCGCTCAGCCCGCGTCTCGGACGACGGCGAGGTTCCGTTCCGCGGTGCGGACGATCTCCGCGACCGTGCGATCCTCCGGCCGTCGCGCGACCTTGAGGCCGAGCCAGGGCACCGCGCCTGCGGCGCGGAGCCCCGAGCGGACGTGCGCCGCGTCGAGCAGCGACGCGGACGCGGGATGGGTCTCCGCGATGGGCAGATGCGCGTCCACCCAGGCGGGGCCGTACGGACTCTCCACCGGCGCGGCGCCGGAGAACGCGAGCCCGGTCAGCAGCCCCGAAGCCGCTGCGTCGGCGATCTGCGCGGTCACCGCATCCGCGTCCCGCAGCTCGATCGCCGACCGCCCCCAGTTGAGCCAGAGGCCGAACGGGGCGTCGGCGGAGCGGATGGCCGCGATCTCGGCAGCGAGCGGGAGGAACCCCTTCTCCGGCGTCTGACCGGGAACGGCCGCGTCGCAGTGCTCGATGACGAGCCGGGCTCCGCTCCAGTCGAACGCCGCGACCTCCTCCAGCGACCGGGCGAGCGCGTCCCCGTCTCCGCTCCCGCGGGGCGCGGTGTGCAGCATCACCACCGCGACCGATGCGGCGCTCTCGGCGGTGAGCCGCGCGACATCGTCCGCCACGCGCCGCAGATCCGCCACCGCCGCGGCCCTCCCCTCCTCCTGCGGCGAGGCGAGTCCGTACGACGAATCCTCCCCGAGCCGCCGCATCACGAACGGCACCGCGGTGACCGCAAGGGGCACCGCCGACACGTGGCCCAGGAGCCAGGACGGGTCGTGCGGATGCACCGCCCCCATCCACGGCACCTCGAGCCCGGCCACCCCGGGGAGCGCGCAGAGATCCGGCAGCAGCGCGGCCTCCAGCGCCGGATCCCAGTGGGCGTGCGCAGGGGACAGCGGATAGGCGCTGAGGAGCACGGGGGTCACGGACGGGCCTCGGCAAGACTCCGCGCGAACCAGGACGTGATGGTGGCCGGATGGGTGATGGCCGTGCCGACGCAGACCGCGTAGGCTCCCGCGGCGATCGCGGCGGCGGCGTGCGCCGGGGTGTGGATGCGCCCCTCTGCGACGATCGGGCGGGTGCAGCGTGCCGCGATGAGGCCGATGAGCTCGAGGTCGGGGCCGTCGCCCTTCGGACGCTCCCCGGTATAGCCGGACAGGGTCGTGCCGATGATGTCCGCGCCCGCGGCCTCGGCGGCGATCGCATCGTCGAGCGACCCGCAGTCGGCCATGATGAGCGTGTCGGAGTGCGCGCGCAGCCCGACGATGGTCTCCGCGAGTGTACGGCCGTCGGGCCGGGGGCGTCGGGTGCCGTCGATCGCCACGATGTCGGCGCCCGCGTCGGCGACGGCCACGGCATGTTCCAGTGTCGGCGTGATGAAGACGTCGGCATCGCCGTCCTTCCACAGCCCGATGATCGGCACCGGAAGCTCGGCGACCGCGCGGATGTCGTCGATCCCCTGCACGCGGATCCCGGCGGCGCCGCCGACGAGGGCGGCGTCGGCGACCTGCGCCATGGTGCGCGGGTCGCGCATCGCCTCCCCGGGGTACGCCTGACAGGAGACGATCAGGCCGCCGCGCAGGCGTTCGAGGATGGGCGTCGGTGTCATGGTCGCCTCCAGGCGGATGCCGCGGCTCCTCGCAGCGGCGCGTCGTCGCCGAGGGTTCCCGGCAGGATGGGGGTGTCGTGCAGGGCGTCGATGGCGTCCGCGTGGAAGGCCGCACGCAGGGCGTCCCACCACAGCTCGCCGATGCGCGGCACACCGCCGGTGACGACGATCCGCTCCGGGTCGAGGAGGGTCGCGGCTCCCGCGAGGGCGCGGCCGACGGCGGCGGCGGAGTCCTGGATGGCGCGGGCGGCGAGCGGGTCCCCCGCGCCGGCCGCGACGGCGACCCCGCGCGCATCGCGCAGCGCCGCATCGCCGCCGAGCGAGAGGTAGTGCCGGTGCAGGCCGATGCCGGAGCCGAGGGCCTCGAGGTGTCCGCTGCGGCCACAGGGGCAGCGGAGGTGCGCGGCACCCGGGATCGGGAGATGCGCGAGCTCGCCGGCGACGTGATGGGCGCCGCGCACCGGACGGCCGTCGAGGATGATCCCTGCGCCGACCCCGGTGCCGACGGCGACGACGAGGGCGCTCGAGGCTCCGGCGGCGGCTCCGTGCCGGTGCTCCCCCGCGGCGTGCGCGTCGACGTCGTTCTGCACGGCGACCGGCGCATCGGCGGGGAGGCGGTCCCCGAGGGCTCCCCGGATCAGGGCGGCCAGCGGGGTGCCCGGCCAGTCGGCGAAGGTGTCGGTGGCCGACACGATCGTTCCCGTCCTCGCGTCGACCACGCCCGCGGTGCCGATGCCGGCGCCGACGAGCGCGGACTCCTCGTCGAGCAGTTCCTGCGCGAGCGCGGCGACGGTCGCCACGACGGCGGCGGGTCCCGCGCTCGCGGGGGTCGGCGCCGCGGCGGTGCGCAGCAGCGCGTCCGCCCGATCGGCGAGCGCCGCGGCCGTCTTGGTGCCGCCGATGTCGACGGCGAGGACGACCTCGCGCATCAGACGGCGACCGGAAGCAGACCGAGCTCGTCGAGGATCGTGCGGATGCCGGCGACGGCCTCCGGCGTGAGCGGCTCCACCGTGTCGGCCATCGCCGCGTGGTCGATGATGCCGCGCGCGTGCATCGCCGCCTTGAACGCCCCGACGCCGGTCGCGTCGCCGGACAGCCCCTGCGGCTGGAACACGATGTCGAAGAGCCGGTTGATGCGCTCCTGCTCGGCCCGGGCGGTCGTCCAGTCACCGCGCTGCGCGGCCTCCCAGAGGCGCACGTAGCCGGCGGCCTCGACGTTCGCGAGGCCCGGGACGACACCGGCGGCACCGACGAGGGCCATCGCGTCGACCACGACCTCGTGCCCGGTGAGCAGCTGCAGCGGGCGACCGGCGGCCTCGTTCGCCGCGATCAGTCGGCGGAACCCGACGTCGTCGCCGGACGAGTCCTTCACCCCCTGCACCACGCCCTCCCGGCCGAGCTGCACGAGCAGGTCGAGGCCGAGCTTGGAGTGCACGCGCACCGGCACGTCGTAGGCCCAGAGCGGCACGTCGATCGCAGCGGCGATCGTGCGGAAGTGCGCGGCGATCTCGGCCGGCGAGTTCAACGTGTACAGCGGCGCGGTGGTCACGATCGCCTGCGCGCCCGCGGCCGCGAGCCGACGGGCCGTCTCGATGATGCGCGGGGCCGTGAGCTCGATGGCGCCGGCGATGACGGGCACGCGTCCCGCGTTCGCGGCGACGATCGTCTGCAGCAGCTCGACGCGCTGGTCGTCGGTGAAGTAGGCGGTCTCGCCGGTGGAGCCGAGCGCGAACAGTCCGGAGACGCCCTCCCCGATCAGGCGCTCGACGAGGCGGGTGAGCGACGCGTGGTCGATCGTCCCGTCGGGGAGCAGCGGGGTGGCGACCGGCGGGACGACGCCGGAGAACGACAGGGCGGGAGCGGGGGAAGGCATAGGGGTTCCGTCTTTTCAGTGGTGGGGTTCGAGCAGCGAGGGCGCGGCGCCCAGCAGCGTGCGGGTGTAGGGGTCGGCGGGGTCGTCGAAGACCCGGGCGGCGTCGCCGTGCTCGACGACGCGGCCCTTGTTCATCACGGCGATCTCGTCGGAGAGGTAGCGGACGGTCTGGATGTCGTGGGAGATGAAGACCATGCCCAGCCCGAGCTGCTGCTTCAGGTCGGTCAGCAGGTTCAGGATCTGCGCGCGCACCGAGACGTCGAGGGCCGAGGTCGGCTCATCGGCGACGATGACCTGCGGGTCGAGGACGAGGGCCCTGGCGATCGCGACGCGCTGCCGCTGGCCGCCGGAGAGCTGACTGGGCAGCGCCTCCAGCGCCGACGACGGCAGCCCCACGAGCCCGACGAGGTCGCGCACCTTGCGCTCCCGGCTCACCGGGGAGCCGAGGCGATGCACCTGCAGCGGATCCAGGAGCGCGTCCCGCACGGTCATGCGGGCGTTCAGCGCCGTCGCCGGGTCCTGGAAGACCACGGAGAGGATGCGTCCCAGGCGCTTGCGCACCGCGGGGGTGAAGGAGCGCACGGTCTCCCCGTCGAAGACGACCTGACCGCTCGTGGGCTTCTCGAGGCCGATCAGCACCTTCGCGGAGGTGGACTTGCCCGAGCCGGACTCACCCACGATGCCCAGCGTCTGTCCGCGGCGGACCGTGAGCGAGACCCCGGCGAGGGCGTCGACGTAGTGCGGGCGGAACAACGAGGAGCTGCGGGCCCGGTAGCGGACGTGCACGTCCTGCAGCTGGATGACGGGTTCGCTCATCGCCCTGCTCCGATCGGCTCGACGGGCGCATCGGCAGGATGCGCGGAGTAGTAGTGCTCGGTGCCGTCGATGTGCCGCCGCACGGGTTCCACCCCGGCGTACCGGGCGGGGTCCGTCGAGCGCGGCGCGAAGCGGTCGCCCTGCGGGAAGTCCCGCGGGGAGGGGACGACACCGGACACCTGGTGCAGGCGGTCGGAACCGGCCTCGATCGAGAGCACCGCCCCGAGCAGGCCCTGGGTGTACTCGTGGACGGGCTGCGTGAGCACCTCGCGTGTGGTGCCCTGCTCCACGACCTGGCCCGCGTACATCACCGTGATCCGGTGCGAGAGCTCGGCGACGAGGGCGAGGTCGTGCGAGACGAACACCAGTGCGAACCCGAGCTCCCGCTGCAGACGCATCAGCAGCTCCACGACCTGCGCCTGCACCGTCACGTCGAGGGCCGTGGTGGGCTCGTCGGCGATCACCAGCCGCGGGTCGCGGGTCAGGGCCATCGCGATGAGCACGCGCTGCCGCTGGCCGCCCGAGAGCTCGTGCGGGTACGAGGCGAGCGTGCGCTTCGGATCGAGACCGACGAGCTCCAGCAGCTCCTCGGCCGTGCGGGTGCCGCCGCGGGAGGTGAGCTGCTTCATCTGCGCGCGGATCAGCATCGCGGGGTTCAGCGAGCTCAGGGCGTCCTGGTAGATCATCGCGATGTCGTGGCCGCGCAGCGCGTTGCGCTCCTTCGGCGTCATCCGCAGCAGATCCTTCCCGTCGAACAGGATGCGCCCGCGGACGTCGGCCTTCGGATCGAGCAGCCCCATGATCGCCAGCGAGGTGATGGACTTGCCGCACCCCGACTCCCCCACGAGCGACATGGTCTCGCCGGGGCGCACGGTGAAGCTGACGTGGTCGACCACGTCGACGTCGCCGTGGCGCGGGAAGGAGATGCAGAGATCCTGCACCTCGAGCAGCGGCGCGGCGTCTCCCGTGTAGACCAGGCGGTCAGTGCGGGAGAGTTCGCGGACACGCAGCTCGGCGAGGCGCTCCGCCAGCGGCACCGTCTCCGCGGTGGGCACGAGCACGTCGGGCACGCCGCTGGGCACCGAGAGGTTGACCGCGGTGTCGACCGTCGGGATGACGTGGGTGTCGTCCGGGGCGGCGGCCTCCTCCAGGTCGTGCGTCGACTCCTCCGTGTTCGCGGCGTCGGCGGTGATCTTCCTGGCGCGCGGCGAGACCATGGCGTCGGTCATCCCCTCGGACAGGATGTTGAGGCACAGCACGGTGATCATGATGAGGATGCCGGGGAAGAACGTCGCCCACCACGCCCCGCTCATGAGCAGGTTCCGGCCCGCGGCGATCACGTTGCCCCAGGACGGCTCGGGATCGGGCACACCGGCCTGAAGGAACGACAGCGAGGCCTCGAACACGATCGCGTCGGCGACGAGCACCGTGGCGAAGACGAGCACGGGTGCCATGGCGTTGCGGGCGACGTGCCGCACGATGATCCGCGGCGTCCCCGCGCCCATCACGCGGACGGCCGAGACGTAGTCCTCGCCGTACTGGTCGAGGATGTTCGCCCGGACGATGCGGGTCAGCTGCGGCACGTAGAGGAATGCGATCGTGAGCACGAGCACCGGCAGCGACTTGCCGAACACCGCCACGAACACCGCGGCGAGCGCGATGCCGGGGAACGACATGATCACGTCCATGACCCGCATGAGGGTCTCGGAGATCCACTTCGGCGCGGTCGCGGCGATCGTGCCCAGCACGCAGGCGACGGCGAGGGCGACGAGGGTGGCCCCGAGCCCGATCACGAGGGAGTAGCGGGCCCCGTAGACCAGTCGGGAGAAGATGTCGCGACCCTGCCGGTCGGTGCCGAACCAATGCTCCGCACTCGGCGGCTGCACCGGGGAGCCGGAGGCGAGCGGGTCGTACGGCGAGATCAGCGGAGCGAGGATCGCGGCGAGCGCGATGATCGCGAGCACGGCGAGGCAGATGATCGAGCCGAGGGAGAGACGGCCCCAGCGGAGGCCGGGGACGGAGAGCCGTTCCGTGAGTCTGCGTCGCATGTCACACCGCCCGGATTCGAGGGTTGATGAGCACGTACAGGAGGTCGACGATGATGTTGATCACGACGAACGCGAGCGCGACCGCGAGCGTCACGCCCTGCACGAGGTTGGGTTCGTTGTTGGTGACCCCGTTGAGGATGAGGGTGCCCATCCCCGGGATCGCGAAGATGATCTCGATCACCACGGCGCCGCCGAGCAGGTACCCGATGCGGAGACCGAGCACCGTCACGGGGGTGATGAGCGCGTTGCGCAGCACGTTGCGGCCGACGACGATCACCCGCGGGATTCCGGCGCCGAGGGCGGTGCGCACGTAGTCGCGATCGAGCTCCTCGACCATCGAGGTGCGCACGACCCGGGAGAGCTGCCCGATCACGGGCACGGCGAGTGCGACCGCGGGAAGGGTCATCCGGGCGAGCCACCCGGACGGGTCGTCGGCGAAGGCCGGCAGCGGGCCCGAGGCCGGTAGCACCCCGAGCGCCAGGGTGAACACCTGGATGAGCAGGATCGCGAGCCAGAAGGAGGGCGTGGACAACGCGGCGACGCCGAAGACGCGGATGACCTGGTCGGGCCAGCGGTCGCGGTAGACGGCGGCGAGGACGCCGATCACGAACGCGACGAGGACCGCGATCACCAGACCCAGGAAGGTCAGGGCCAGCGTCACCGGGAAGGCCCTGGCGACCTCGTCGACCACCGGCAGGCTGCGGGCGGAGTACGTGCCCAGGTCGCCCTGGACGAGGCCGATCAGGAAGTTCACGTAGCGGACGAACAGCGGGAGGTTCAGCCCGTGGTCTTCGCGGTACGCCTCCAGCGCTTCGGGGGAGGCGGTCTCGCCGAGCGCGGTGCGTGCCGGGTCGACGGGCGAGAAGGACATCACGAAGAAGACCAGGAACGTGATGCCGAGGATCATCAGCGGCAACTGCAGCAGTCGCCGGCCGACGAGGCGGAGCGTGTGGGACACGTGCCGCTCCTTCCGGGGGTGGGGTGGCGGGGGCGCGCTCTTCGGGCGAGCGCGCCCCCGCCCTGTCGGGCAGGTGCTACTTCGCGGCCACGCCGACGTCGAGGAACGACAGTCCGGTCGTGGGGACCGGCTGGAAGCCGACCAGCTCCTGCGAGCTCCAGGCGGTGGGCAGCTTGCGGTGGAACAGCGGGTACAGCACGGCCTGGTCGGAGATCAGGTCGTACGCCTGGTTCCAGGACTCCTGCTGCTCCTCGCCCTCCTGGGTGACGGCGGTGTCGAGCAGCGTGCGCAGCTCGGCGTACTCCGGGGAGTCGGCCCAGGCGGTGCGCGTCTGGGTCCAGACGTTCTCGCCGTACCACCAGTTCATGAGCAGGTCGGGGTCCACGCCGAACACCGACGGGTCTCCGGGGGCGATGGCGACGGTGTAGTCGCCGGAGTCGACCTTCTCGTACATCGACGCCGACTGGCTGATGTCGAGGGTGGTGTCGATGCCGATCGCGTCGAGGGACTCCTTGATGAGCGGGGCCACCTCCTTCACCCATCCGGTGTCGGTCATGCGCAACGTGATCGCGAGGTCGGAGACCCCGGCCTCCGCCAGCAACTCCTCCGCCTTCTCCGGGTCGTACGAGTAGACCGTGGAGGCCTCGTGGTAGTTCGGGTAGTCCTCGGGCAGGAACGACGTGGCCGGGGTGGCGTTGCCGAGCATGCCGGTCTCGATGATCTTGTCCATGTCGAGCGCGTAGTGCAGCGCCTGGCGGACGCGGACGTCGTCGAACGGCTCGGCCTTCGTGTTGAACATCATGAAGAGGAGGCCGAACGACTGCACGCTCTCGACCTCGGACGAGGCGGCCAGTCCGTCGGCGTCGATGTACGGCACGTCCTCGATCGCCTGCACCGTGCCGGTCGACATCGCGGTGACGCGGGCCGAGGCGTCGGCGAGGAGGTTCCAGTTCATGCCTGCGGCGAGCGCGGGACGCGGGCCGTTGTAGTCGTCGTACCGCTCGAAGACGATCTTGTCCTCGGGCACGGCGGAGACGAGGGCGTAGGGACCGGAGCCGACCGGGTTCGCGCCGAACTCCTCGGGATCGGCCTCGACCACGGCCTTCGGCACGATCTTGACGACGCCGAGTCGATCGTCGATGAGGGAGAACGGGTAATCGGTGGTGATCCGGACGGTGTCCTCGTCGACGGCGGTGACCGTGTCGATGAAGTCGACGAACGAGCGGAACAGGGAGTTGTTCGCCGGGTCGAGGACGCGCTCGTAGCTGAAGACCACGTCGTCGGCGGTGACCGGGTCTCCGTTCTGGAACGTCGCGCCTTCGCGGAGGTCGATGTCGTAGGTCGTCTCGTCGACCTGCGTCGGGAAGTCGGCGGCGAGAGAGGGGGCGGGCTCCTGCGTGACGGGGTCGAGGTCGATGAGTCCCTCGAAGATGTGCCAGTTCGCCGAGACCGTCACGGCGCCTGAGGCGACCATCGGGTCGAAGCTGCCGTTCAGGGTGTACGAGATCCCGGCTTCGATGATGCCGTCCGGGTCGATGTCGCTCGCGGCGGGGCTCTCGGCGGTGCCGGCGGCGCCGCCGCAGCCGGCGAGGGCGAGGGACGCGGCGACCGTGCCGGCGACCGCCATCGCGAGACGACCCGCGCGGCGGCGGGTGCTGTGTCGGTTCATGTGTGCTCCAGGTGGTGGGGGGCGACGCCTTGAGGACATCAGACGTCTGATGTACTCTAAACACACGTTCGACCGGATCACAAGAGTGAGAGGATCGGAGCGTTTCCGGCAGGCAGGAGAGGGACCCTATGAAGTCCACCACGGGGAGGGCGTCGCGGATGCGGCGAGCCACGACGGCGGATCAGATCAAGCAGCTCATCCTCACGCGCGGACTCACTCCCGGCGATCCCCTGCCGACCGAGGCCGAGCTCTGCGAGGAGCTCGACGTGTCGCGCTCCTCGGTCCGCGAGGCGATCCGTACGCTCTCCACCCTCGACATCGTCGACGTCCGGCACGGACACGGCACCTACGTGGGCCCGATGTCGCTGGACCCGATGGTCGAGGCGCTCGTCTTCCGGGGTGTGCTGTCCCCCGAGGGGTCGCTGCAGGCCCTACGCGAGGTCGTCGAGGTGCGCCTCGCGCTCGACCTCTCCATGGCCGAGCGCGTGGTCGAGGCCGCTCAGGCGCAGGCGGACCCGGAGCTCGACGAGCTCGTCGCCGAGATGGTCGACAAGGCCGGCCGCGGCGAGTACTTCCTCGACGAGGACAGGGCGTTCCACACCCGCCTCTTCGGCGCCATCGACAACCGTCTCGTCGGCCAGCTCGTCGGAGCCTTCTGGGACGTGCACACCGCCGTGCTCCCGCAGCTCGGCATCGCGCAGCCCGACGACATCCACAAGACCGCCAAGGCGCACGGCGACATGCTGGACGCCGCGCGCTCCGGCGACGTCGAGCGCTACCGCCAGGCCGTCATCGAGCACTACCAGCCGCTGCAGCGGGTGCTGGCGACCGCGGAGGACGTGCGGGCCTGAGCCGAGGAGTCGGTAGTCTGACTTTCCCACCACGGAAAGAGGACCCGCATGTCCGTTGGACTGCTCGCCGTCGTCGACGACATCCTGAGCGCCGCGATGAAGGCGTCGGCGAAGGCCGCCGGAGTCGTCATCGACGACGCCGCCGTGACCCCGCAGTACGTGCAGGGCCTCACCCCGGCCCGCGAGCTCCCCGTGGTCGGCAAGATCGCCCTCGGGTCGCTGGTGAACAAGTTCGTCATCATCATCCCGATCGCGCTGCTGCTCACGGCCTTCGCGCCGTGGGTGCTGCCCTACCTGCTCATCCTCGGCGGCTCGTACCTGTGCTTCGAGGGCGCGGAGAAGGTGCTCGAGTGGTTCGGCGTGCAGCACGGCCACGCCGACGAAGGCGCCCGCGACGAGAGGAAGCTCGTGCTCGGCGCCGTCCGCACCGACCTCATCCTCTCGACGGAGATCATGCTCATCTCCCTCGCCAGCCTCGACAAGGGACTCGGCATCTGGTCCACCCTCGCGATCCTCGCGGTGATCGCGCTGGTCATGACCGTCGCGGTGTACGGGGCCGTGGCGCTCCTGGTGAAGATCGACGACATCGGCCTGAAGATGGCGAAGAACCCGGCGCAGCGCGTCCGGCACACCGGCACCCGCATCGTCCGGTCCATGCCCGCGGTCTTCCGCTTCATCAGCGTGCTCGGCACCGTCGCCATGCTGTGGGTCGGCGGGCACCTCGTGCTCATCAACCTCGGCGAGGTCGGGCTGCACGCCCCGGCCGACGTTCTCCATGCGGTCGAGCACGCGCTGGAGCCCCTCGGCGGCTTCGTGGTGTGGGTGGTCGACACGATCATCTCCGCGATCGCCGGTCTCGCCTGGGGCCTCGTGATCGTCGGGGTCGTCCTGGGCGTCGCGAAGCTCTTCGGCAGGAAGCCGAGCTTCCACGAGGGCGAGGCCTCTCCCGCCGACATCCACGTCTGAGTCCGTCGCGGCGGGGGTGACGTAGTCTCGACGCCATGCCTGCGAGTCGCACCCTGCACCGTTCGACGCGTGACGCGGATCGATGGTTCCGCGAGCAGGGCCTTCCCACCTTCGTGCCGCTGCGCCGGTGGTTCACCGATCTGCCGCGCCGCGTGGCCCCGCTCATCGCCTGGGTCGCCGTCGCCGCCTACCTCTTCCAGGACGGCATCGAGGCGGTGTACGAGGTCGCGCTCGACGATGCGGCCGAGGACGCCGCCTTCGTGGCCGTCTTCGCCTTCGTCATCTTCGTGATCGCGGTGAGCCTGGCGTGGGGGGCGTACTACCTCGTGCGCACGGTGCTGCGCCGGCTGCGTCCGCCGGCCGGCACGACGCTCGCGATTCTCGTCATCGCGGGGGCACTCGCCTTCCTGGTGGCCTCCGGGTACGTCGATCACCCGGGCGCCACCGTGGGGCCCGTCCTCCGCGCGCTCCTCGTGCTCGCCGTCTGCGTGCTCGTCACCGGCATGGGCGGCGGCGCCCTGCTCGGGTGGGCCTCCCGACTCGCGGTGCGCAACGCCTCCGCGATCGGACACATGGCCTCCATCGCTCTGCCGGTGATCCTGATGCTCGTCGTCTTCGCGTTCTTCTCGGCGGAGGTGTGGCAGATGGCGTCCGCCCTCTCCTGGGGTCGATCGCACAGGTCGGGCTCGTCGTCGCCGTCCTCGCCGGCATCGTCGTGCTGCGGGTGAGTGCTTCGGAGATCGACGACGGATCCCCACCCCCGACCGCGGAGCAGCGCACCGCACTCCTCGTCGGCACGCCGGCGGAGGGCGCAACGGCAGCCGACGGCGGCCGCCTCCCGCTCCGCGCACCCCAGCGCATCAACATCCTGCTCGCCATGACCGTCGCCCAGCTCGTGCAGGCACTCTTCTTCACCGGCCTCATCGCGGCCCTGCTCATCGTGATCGGCGGGATCGCCGTGCCGTCGGGCATCATCGGGATCTGGCTCGGTTCCGGCAGCGCCGCGCAACCGCTCGCCGTGCAGCCGCTGGAGTTCTTCGGGCAGAAGCTCCCGCTCACAGTGAACCTCCTCAAGGCGGCCACGCTGCTGGCGGTGATCGCGGCGCTGCCCTTCGTCTTCTCGGCCGTGAGCGAGGCGCGGTACCGCGAGCGCTTCTTCGACCCGATCATGGCCGACATGCATCGCGCCATCCTCGTGCGCGAGGAGCTCGGACGCCGCGGCGCACGCTGACGTCAGGTGCCGCCCCCGTCGATCCTGCTAACGTCGGCGTGCGCACCCGAAGCGCGAAGAAGGAAGAACCTGCGATGACCGCCGTGCACCTCAGGCCCGCCGAGAGCGCCGACCTCGACACGATCACCGAGATCCACAACCACGCCGTCCTGCACACGACCGCGATCTGGAACGAGGAGGCGGTGGATCGCGCCGACCGGGAAGCGTGGCTCGCCGACCGGACCGCGCGCGGCTGTCCCGTCATCGTCGCCGCTGACGAGAGCGGCGTCGTGGGCTATGCGTCCTATGCCCAGTGGCGCCCGCACAGCGGTTACCGCCTCACCGTGGAGCATTCCGTCTACGTGCGCGGCGATCAGCGCGGACGCGGCATCGGCACGCTCCTCATGACGGAGCTCATCGCCCGGGCCCGGGCAGCCGGGATGCACGTGATGATCGGCGGTGTGGAGAGCGGCAACACCGCCTCCCTCACCCTCCACGAGCGCCTCGGGTTTCGGGAGGTGGGCCGCATGCCCCAGGTCGGCGCGAAGTTCGGCCGGTGGCTCGACCTCAGCATGCTGCAGCTCGTGCTCGACGAGCGCCCCACCCCCGACGCGGCGCTCTAGCGATGGACTTCCTGCAGTGGCTCGTCGACGCCTTCTCCTCGTCCTGGGTGCTTCCCGGTGGGCAGACCCTCCTGGTGCGTGAGGTCGTCGGGAACGCGTTCGGACTCGCGAGCGCCCTCGGGGGCATGCGGCGCAAGGTCTGGGCGTGGCCGGTCGGCATCGTCGGCAACGTCCTGCTGCTCACGGTGTTCCTCGGATCCGCCCTGAGCCCCGACCCGTCGCTGCCGCATCTCCTCGGTCAGGCCGGGCGGCAGATCATGTTCATCGCCGTCGCGATCTACGGGTGGATCCGCTGGCGGAATGCCGACGGCGGTCGCATCGTGCCGCGGTGGGCGCCGACCGGGGCCCGCATCGGTCTGGTCGTGGTCCTCGTCGTCGGAACCGTGGCGCTCACCCCCCTGTTCCGCGCCCTGGGTTCGTGGGAGCCGGTCTGGGCCGACGCCTGGACCTTCGTCGGGTCACTGCTCGCGACCTACGGCATGGCCAAGGGCTGGACCGAGTTCTGGCTCATCTGGATCGCCGTGGACGTGGTGGGGGTGCCGCTGCTGTTCAGCTCCGGCTACTACGCGACCGGCCTCATGTACGTGTTCTACGGCGTCTTCACGGCGGTCGGGTTCGTGATCTGGTGGCGAGCGCAGCGACAGGCCGCGCGCCCGATCGAGATCCTCCCTCCCGACCCGAGCCCCCGCCGTCCGGACGAGGAGGCCTGAGCCGCACCGCGGATTGTTTCCGTGCGTGTCGCCGTCGCTCGCCCCGGCCCCGTCCGGTCCCGTTTCATGGGGGCATGACCCGGCAGATCCGCTTCAACGCCTTCGACATGAACTGCGTCGCCCACCAGTCGTCCGGCCTGTGGCGGCACCCCGACGACCGGTCGCGGCAGTACAACACCATCTCGTACTGGACCGACCTGGCGAAGCTGCTGGAGAGCGCGACCTTCGACGGGATCTTCATCGCCGATGTCCTGGGCACCTACGACGTCTACGGCGGTACGAACGAGGCCGCCATCCGCAACGGCGCCCAGGTACCGGTGAACGACCCGATCCTCCTGGTCAGCGCGATGGCCGCGGTGACCGAGCATCTGGGGTTCGGCGTCACGGCCGGCACCGCGTTCGAGCACCCCTACCCGTTCGCTCGGCGACTCAGCACGCTCGACCACCTCACGCAGGGCCGCGTCGGCTGGAACGTCGTGACCGGGTATCTGCCCAGCGCCGCGCGGAACATGGGCCAGGAGGACCAGCTCGCCCACGACGACCGCTACGACCACGCAGACGAGTACGTCGAGGTGCTCTACAAGCTCTGGGAGGGGTCGTGGGAGGACGACGCGGTGGTGGAGGACCGCGAGCGCGGGATCTTCACCGACCCGTCGAAGGTGCATCCGATCCGGCACGAGGGGAAGCACTTCTCCGTGCCCGGCATCCACATCTCGGAGCCCTCGCCGCAGCGGACTCCCGTGATCTACCAGGCCGGCGCCAGCCCGCGCGGGGTGCGGTTCGCGGCGGAGAACGCCGAGGCCATCTTCGTCGCCGCGCCGTCGAAGGAGGTGCTCGCCGGGACCGTGAAGCGCATCCGCGACGCCCTCGAGGCGGCGGGGCGCGACCGTCATGACGCCCGCATCTACACGCTGCTGACGGTGATCACCGCGGCGACGAGCGAGGAGGCGGCCGCGAAGCATGCCGAGTACCTCTCCTACGCGAGTCCGGAGGGCGCACTCACCTTCATGTCGGGGTGGATGGGCGTCGATCTCTCGCAGTACGCCGAGGACGAGCCGGTCGGGAACGTCGAGTCGAACGCGATCCAGTCCGTGCTGCAGCACCTCAAGGAGGAGGCCGACCTCGGGCGCGAGTGGACCGTGGGCGACTTCGGCCGCCATAACGCGATCGGCGGGCTCGGCCCCACGATCGTCGGCTCCGGGGTCGAGATCGCCGACGAGCTGCAGTCCTGGGTCGAGGAGACCGACATCGACGGCTTCAACCTCGCGTATGCGGTCACCCCCGGCACGTGGCAGGACGTCATCGAGCACGTCATCCCGGTGCTGCGAGAGCGCGGCGCCTACCCCGAGGAGTACGTGCCCGGCACGCTCCGCCACAAGCTGCACGGCCGCGGCGACCGGGTCCAGCCCACGCACCGCGCCGCCCAGTACCGCCTCTGACCCCGTTCGAGTCGCCCACTTTGCTGCAAAACGGCCGGTTTTGCCGCAAAGTGAGCGATTCGAAGGCAGGTCAGTCGGCGTCGCGGGTGAAGAGACTCCGCAGCACGAGGAAGACCACCACGGCGACGACCGCGACGATGGCGAGCTTCGCGATGAACCAGAGCACCGAGAACAGCGCGCTGACGATCCACCACGCGATCACGACGGCGAGGATGACGCCGAGGACGGTCCAGATGTTCTTGGTCATGCCTCCAGCCTACGGAGTCACGACGGCCGGGATCTCCTCCACCGACCGGTAGACGGGCAGCCCGAGCTCCTGGGCGATCTCGACGTCCTTGTCCGCGCCCGAAGATTCTCCCGGCAGCCGCAGCACCGCGTCGCAGTGCAGGAGAAGTCGCCGGGCGGTCTCGTACATGACGTCGCCCTCGCCGGAGTCGGCCGGTTCGAGAGTGCGCAGGACCGGCAATGCGACCCACTCCCCGATCATCGGCACGTGACCGAGCCGGAAGATCGGACCGGACGCCTCCTCCAGGCGCGCGAGATTGCGAGCGATCAGGGCGGGGTCGCCGTTGGTGCCGGAACGGTAGGGGCCGGCGATCAGGATCAGGAGTGGCTTCATCATGAAGATGACTGTAGTCTGAATCATGCATAAACCTTCAACTTCGTGAGGAAATGTATGCTCGCTGCTCAGCGCAAAGACCACCTGCTCGCCCTCCTCGACCGCGAGGGGCGCGTCGTGGCGAAGGACGTCGCCGCAGATCTCGGAGTCTCGGAAGACGCCATCCGCCGCGACCTCCGCGAGCTCGCCGAGGAGGGCAGGCTCCAGCGCGTGTACGGCGGCGCGCTGCCCATCGCCGCGGCCGATCGCCCGGTGCGGGAGCGCCACGATCTGGCGACCGAGAGCAAGGAGCGGGTCGCCCGCCAGGCGGTCACGACCATCCTCCCCGGATCGACGATCGTGCTGGATGCCGGAACCACCACGCTCGCGATGGCGCGGCTGCTGCCCTCCGGCACCGACATCACGGTCATCACCCCGAGCCCCGCCGTCGCCCTCTCCGTCGCCGAGCACTCGGATGCGCGCGTGATCATGATCGGCGGCGAGCTGGCCCGGCACTCCCTCGTCGCCGGTGGAGGACTCGCGATGGAGGCGATCCAGCACCTCGCTGCCGACGTGTTCTTCGTCGGCGTCACGGGCGTCGACCCGGGCTACGGCCTCACGACGGGCGAGCTCGACGATGCCGTCACCAAGCGAGCGATCGCCTCCCGATGTGCCGCGACGATCGTGCTCGCGAGCGACGAGAAGATCGGCGCCGCCTCGCGCTACCCGGTACTGCCGTTCGAGGCGATCGCCGCGGTCATCACCGACCCGCTCGACGAGAATCCGCTGATCCCGGAGGTGCTGGCGCAGATCCCGGGACGGGCGTGAGCGACGATCCGTCTTCTCCCGCGAGGCGTTCCGCGAGCAGGGCGTGCAGGTGACCTGCCGCCGCGAGAAGCGCGACGCTGCGGCGCGTGAGGTCGGCCAGCCGCTCCGCGAGCATGCGCTGCACCTGCTCGGTGTCACCGTGCGCGCGCACCTCGTCGATGATCCGCGAAACGGTGGGGATGCCGTAGCCGCCCGAGCGCAGGGCGGCGGCGATCCGCGCCTCGGTGATCGCGAGGGAGTCATAGGAGCGGACCGATCCCGCACGACGAAGGGGGCGCACCAACCCTTCTCGCTCCCAGTGCCGCAGTGCGGAGGAACGGACGCCGAGCGCCTGGGCGAGTTCGCCGATGGCCATCGCATCGTCCTCGACGAACGGATCGTCGGCCTCCGCCACCGCATCCTCGAGTCCGCGCAGGGCCGCGCGCACCCGTGAGCGTTCGAGGGCGAGATCCGCGTGCAGGTCATCGATCCGCTCCGCCGCATGCTCGACCGATCCGCCGATGAGAGCGGGCATCAGTCGACGCGCGGGCACCGGACCGAGCGCCGTCGCCAACGCGCGATAGGCGCGCAGCGCCAGGGCATGCGACGTCCGATACCGCCGGTACCCGTTTGCACCGCGCTCGGCGGCGGGGAGGACACCGAGGCGCTCGAGGTCGCGCACCTGCTGCGTCGAGTAGTCGACCAGCCGTCCGAGCGCCGCCGTCGTCATCACCTGCTCTTGAGGGTTGTGCACGTGCTTCCTCGTCTTTCCGGTCCTTGAGTCCACATAAGCACGTCAGCCTCAGCATTGAAGGATGGAGATGCAGGAGATCATCGCAGAGGTCCGCTCGTTCGACGGCGCGCTCGTCGTCGCCCCGGAGGCGGGCAGCGACTTCCCCGAAGTGTCATGGGGAGACGCGTACTTCTACCACGCGCCCGACGGCCGGATGCCGGAGCGCACGCAGCCGTACGGGACGATCATCACCAAGGACTATCCCGACGACACGTCCTCCGCGCTGGAGGCTCCAGGGCGCTTCCGGGTGAACATCCACGTCGGACGCGAGCGCGCGGAGTCGATCATCGCGGCGGGGTCGCGCGCAGGCGACGACACCGACCCGACGGCGGTCGACGTCTTCCGACCTCACCCCCTGTACGGCGCCGCCGGCTGGGTGTGCGTGATCGACCCCGCGGAGGCGACGTCGGGTACGGTCCTCGCCCTTCTCCGCGAGGCGCACGAGGCGGCACGTGCGCGCAGCGGACGACGGGCGAGATGAGTCCCGTGTCGACTCCTCAGGGCATGACCGAGTCCGACCGTCGGATCGTCGCGGTATGGGCGGCCGACTGCGCCGAGCGCGTCCTGCCGCTGTTCGAGAGCGAGGCCCCGGACGACGACCGCGCGCGTGATGCCATCGCCAGGACGCGCGCCTTCGCGCGGGGCGAGCTCACGGCTGCGGGCGAGATCCGTCGTCGTTTCGTGGCCGGCAGGGCCGCCCGCAGCGCCGTGACCCCTGCCGGCACCGCGGCCTCTCGCTCCGCGGCACAGGCCGCCGGGGTCGCGCACATGGGAGCGCATGCTCTCGGGGCAGCCGCCTACGCCGCGCGAGCCATCGAGCTGGCACACCCGGACGCTCCCGACGCCCGCGCCGCCGAAGTGCGCTGGCAACTCGCGCAGCTCTCGCCCGAGGCCGCTGCAGCCCTGCGCACCCTCCCACTCCTCGGCACCGACCCCGCCGGCCCCCTCGGCCCCGGGCTTCTCTCCTCCGGCCCCCTCGGCGAGGTGATCCACGAGATCCAGGCACACCTCTCGTCCGCCGTCGGCTAGGACCCTCCTTCGAATCGCGCAACTGGCTGTATCTGAGCCCGGAATGGAACCAGGTGCGCGATTCGAATGCGGCCCGACCGCTTCAGCCCCGATTCAGCGATGACCCGCCACACTGGGGGGATGCGGATCCTGGTGGTGGACGACGAGGTGCGTCTGGCCGAGGGCGTGCGCCGCGGACTCGAGGCGGAGGGCTTCGCGGTAGACGTCGCCCACAACGGCATCGACGGCCTCTGGCGGGCCCGCGAGACCCGGTACGACGCCATCGTGCTCGACCTGATGATGCCCGGCATGAGCGGGTGGAAGGTGTGCGAGGCCCTGCGCGCCGAGGAGAACTGGACTCCCGTGCTGATGCTCACCGCCAAGGACGGCGAATGGGATCAGGTGGAGGCGCTGGAGAGCGGCGCCGACGACTACGTCACCAAGCCGTTCTCCTTCGCGATCCTCGTGGCCCGGCTCCGGGCGCTCGTGCGCCGCGGTGCCGTGGCGCGACCGACGATCCTGGAGGCCGGCGACCTGCGACTGGATCCCGCCGGACACCACGTGTGGCGCGGCGAGACCCCGATCTCCCTCACGGCCCGCGAGTTCGCGGTGCTCGAGCATCTGATGCGCCACCGCGGGCAGGTGCTGTCGAAGCGCGACCTCCTGGCCGGCGTCTGGGACGACGACTTCGACGGCGACCCGAACATCGTCGAGGTGTACATCGGCCACCTCCGCCGCAAGGTCGACAAGCCGTTCGGACGTGAGGCGATCGAGACCATCCGCGGGGCGGGCTACCGGCTGGCGGCGAACGGTGGCTAGGCGGCTCTGGCGGTCGGTCCGCGGCCGGACGACCCTGGGTGCCACCCTCGTCGTCGCGGTCGCGCTGCTCCTCGGGGCCTTCTCCTTCTACGGCGTGCTGAGCGCGAGTATCCACGGCAGCACCGAACGCGCGGCGGAGCAGCGGCTGGAGGAGCTCGTCAGCCGATTCGACGGTCCGGGACGCCGCGGCCCCGACCAGCTCGACGATGACCTCGTGCAGCTGCTCGGGCGGGACGGAGCGGTGCGCGCCGCCAGCGAGGAGGCCGCCGATGCGCTCGGCGCCACGCCGCTGCCCGTGGACGACGATCCGCAGGTCGTCCGGATCGACGGCGAGCCGATGGTCGTGGTGTCGGAAGACGTCGAGGGCGACCAGACCCTCGTCCTCGCGGTGCCGTTGGACGAGGATGCGGAGACCCTGTCGACGGTGGCGACGCTGCTCGTGATCGCCGTCCCCGCGCTGCTGCTGCTCGTGGCCGTCACGACCTGGCTCGTCACGGGGCGCGCGCTGCGCCCGGTCACCCGCATCCGCCAGGAGGTCGAGGGCATCACCGCCGAGCGCCTCGATCACCGGGTGCCCGTTCCCGACACCGCGGACGAGATCCACTCCCTCGCCGTGACGATGAACGGGATGCTCGACCGGCTCGACGCGGCGGCGACCGCGCAGCGCCGCTTCGTGTCCGATGCCTCGCACGAGCTCCGCTCCCCCCTGGCGACGATCCGTCAGCACGCAGAGCTCGCCCAGGCGCACCCGGAGGTGACGAGCATCGACGAGCTCGCCGAGGTGGTGTCCGAGGAGGGGCTGCGGCTGCAGGGCATCGTGGAGTCGCTGCTGCTCCTCGCCCGCCTCGACGAGGGTGTCACCGGGAGCACCGAACCGGTGGACCTGGACGACCTCGCCCTCGCGGAGGTGCGTCGGCTGCGGGCCACCGGGCTCGACGTCGACGGCTCCGGGATCCGTGCGGCCCGCACCGTCGGCGACCCCCGGCTGCTGGGCCAGCTGCTGCGGAACCTCGCGGACAACGCCGCGCGGCACAGCAACGGCCGGGTGGCGATCGGGGTGGAGCCGCAGACGGCGCACGTCGTCCTCACGGTCGAAGACGACGGCGCCGGCATCCCGCCGGAGGAGAGGGACCGCATCTTCGAGCGCTTCGTCCGGCTCGATGAGGCCCGCAGTCGCGACGCTGGCGGCAGCGGGCTCGGTCTCGCGATCGCTCACGGCATCACCACCGCCGCCCACGGCGCGATCACGGTGGACACGTCCCGGTGGGGCGGCGCCCGCTTCACCGTGACCCTCCCCCTCGCCGGCCCTCTCTCCTGACCGACCGCCCGGGCAGAGTTTCGGAGATCCCCGACGACACCCCGGTCATGGCCGACGCACGGCGGCGTGTCGTTCCCGAGCTCCGAGGTCGTGCCCGAGATATCGGTTCCTGAACGGGGCTTCAGGAGACTTCAGGGTGGCTTCAGCGGCGTCGGGAGACCATCGAGACATGAACGACAAGACTCCTGCTCCCGACCAGAACCCCACGCCGGACGAGAACGACACCGCGGGTCAGAACGCGGTACCAGCGGTCCCGAGCGCGGGCCAGGACCAGCACGCCGGACAGGACTCCCCCGCCGGCCCCGGCACCACCGCCGACGCGAGCGCCGACGCCCCGACGGTCCCGGTCGCACCGACCCCCGGCCCGACCTCCGGCCATGCCGCTGCCCCGAACGCCGCCCCGGAGGCACCGGCCGCCGCGACCCCCGCCAAGCCCGGACGTAAGCGCGCGCTCCTGATCGGCGGCGGGATCGCGGCCGCGGTGCTGCTCGCCGGCGGTGGCGTCGCGGTGGGTGCCGCGATCGGCGACGAGTTCGGTGACGACGACGACCGCCCCGCCATGGAGGGCCCCCGACACGAGGGCGACCGCGGCCCGCGCGGAGACCACCGCGGCGACGAGGATGCCCGCCCGAGCGGAGACCGGGGCGACCGCGGCCCTGTCACGGGCATCGGCACCGACGACATCGACGAGCTCCTCGCGATCGCCGCCGCAGCCCAGGATGCCGCCGAGGGCGAGGTCACCTCGATCGACGCGAAGCGCGACGGAACGTGGGAAGTGCAGCTGACCACGTCCGCCGGGGACGAGACCGAGGTGCGCGTGGACGACGACCTCACCGCGACCGTGGTGTCGACGGACGCCGCGGACGACGACGACAAGGGACCGACGCTCACGCTCGACGAGGAGACCATCCGCACTCTCGTCGACGCCGCCCTCGCGGAGGCCGAGGGGATGATCACCGACCTCGATGTGGACTCCGACGACGTGAGCCCCTACGACGCCTCCGTCCTCACGACGGACAACCGCTCGATCGACATCTCCTTCGACGCCTCGTTCGCGGTCGTCGGCACCGACGTCGACGAGTGACCGCGTCCCTGACGGCTAGCATGCAAGGATGACGAACTCCGATCCGATCGACGAGGTCTCCATCGGCGGCGAGGTCATCCGCCTCGGGCAGTTCCTCAAGTTCGCGGGACTGCTCGATTCGGGCGGCGACGCGAAAGAGGTCATCATCGACGGCTACGTCACCGTGAACGGCGAGGTGGACCGGCGCCGCGGGCGTCAGCTCCGCGACGGCGATGTGGTCACCTTCGAGGGCCGGGCGGTCCGCGTCCGGCCCTGACCCGGCGTCGCGGAGCCTTCCGCCGCCTCCGGGCCGCGGTTCCGTGCCTCGCTCACGAGCACCATGGTCACCCCGGCGCCGCACAGCGCGAACCCGCCGACCGTGATCGCCGTGAGGGGTTCACCGAGCAGCAGCGCCCCGCCGATCGCGGTCGCCGGGGCGACGAGGAAGAGCAGCGCCTGCAGTGCGGTGATGCCGACCCGGCGCAGCAGCCACCAGTAGAGGCCATAGGCGCCGAGCGTGGGGAAGACGGCGGTCAGCACCACGGCGATCCAGAACGACGGTCGCGCCGGCGGCACGAGTGCCCCGGCGAGCGCGGCGATGACGAGGAGCAGCACGGCGGTCACGCTCACGTGGATGGTCAGGGTCAGCAGCACCCCCGTGCGCACGGCCGTCCGTCGCTGCACCAGCGTGCCGATCACGAGGCAGACCATCGCCGCCGCCGGAAGCAGGTAGGCGACGAGCGGCGCGGAGCCGGCACCGAACTGCGACTGCACGACGAGCAGCACCCCCACCGCCCCGATCACCAGCCCCGCCACCTGGGCGCCGCGCACGCGGAGGCCCAGCACCGGCCCGACCAGCACGGCGACGAGCAGCGGCTGGACCGCGTCGATCAGCGCGACGGTGCCGGTAGCGATCCCTGCGGCGACGGCTGCGTACACGGCAGCGCAGTATCCGAACTGGGCGAGCGCGCCGATGAGCGCCTGGACACCGAGTTCCCGCGCCGTCATCCCCCTCGTCGCTCCGGACGTCGCGGCGAGGACCACGAGCAGGACGGCGAGCGGCGTGAACCGCCAGACCAGGAGCGTCAGCGGGTCGACGTCCGCGGTGGCGACCGCGGGGATGAGGAAGCCCGAGCTCCACGTGAGGACGAAGGCCACCGCCGCACCCACGGTCACGACTCGAGAGAGTATACCGATCTGTTTACTCATCCCGTCACTATACAGGTTGGTATACTCGCCGCATGTCGACAACCGTGCCGGAGCTCCCGCCCCTGACCCCCGGGGCGCGCCGCGTGCTCGACGCCGCCTCCGACCTCTTCTACGAACGCGGCATCCACGCCGTCGGGGTCGACACCATCGCCGCTGCGGCCGGAGTGACGAAGAAGACCCTGTACGACCGCTTCGGATCGAAGGAAGCGCTCGTCGTGTCCTACCTGCAGCACCGGGACGCCCGCTGGCGCGATCACGTCGCGGTTCACCTCACACGGGTCCCGGAGCCGGGACCCGCCCGCGTGCTCGCGATCTTCGATGCCGCCATCTCCTGGGTGCCGGACCACAGCACCAAGGGATGCAGCGCCATCAACGCGCGCGCCGAGATCGACGGCCCCGGGGACGCCCCACTGGTGCTCGCCGAGGCCCGTCGCGAGAAGGAGTGGCTGCTCGCGGTCTTCGCGGAGCTCTGCGGTGAGGCCGAGTTCCACGACCCGGACCGGCTCGCCGAGACGCTCATGCTCCTCTATGAAGGCGCGATCGTCACCGTCGGCATGGGGACGTTCGCGGAGCCGTTCGCGACCGCTCGGGACAGCGCGCGCCGACTGCTGGAGTCCACTGCGTCCTACGCGTCCTAGACGTCGGTCGTCGAAGAGGACGCGCGCGGCGGGAGCACCGCCCGCACCGTGACCACGAGGAACGCCACGAGCAGCACCACCATCATCACGTCAGCGACGATGTAGGCGTAGTGCGCGCCATCGGTTCCCGGCGCCTCCCGCCCTGCGATGACCAGGTCGCTCCGCAGGTTGAGGATCGGGCGGATGACGACCACCTCGACGAGGAACACCAGCCACAGCCCGCCGAGCAGCAGAGCCGAGGAACGCCCGGCACGGGCACGGACGCTGACCGCCGTCAGCACGAGGAGCACCGCTCCCGCGAGGACGTTGAGGGCGGTGAACACGAGACGACCGATGCCGAGCCCTAGGGGGATCGTGATTCCGGGAGCCAGGAACTTCAGCGGCGCCTCCAGGAACGAGATCGCGACGATCGCCCCGAGCAGGAAAGCCGGCAGCAGCAGGCGCAGCGCCGTCACCGTGCGTCCACCCGTCATGGCCTCAGGCTAACCGGCCGGTCCGCACCCCCAGCGGCGGGTGACCGTGGAAATAGCGCCTCATTCCGCGATCGGGGGATAATGGGTAACATGCCACGTCCTACCGACGCCTATCGCGGGCTCATGCAGAGCAGTCGGCTGCGGGTCCTCGCCGCCTTGATGGACACTCCGGGAATCGGCCTCGCCGAGCTCTCCCTCCGCATGGGCCTCCACGTGAACACGCTGCGCGACCACCTCCGCGTGCTCGAGGGTGAGGGCCTCGCCCGGTCCGAGGTCGAGCACACCGGTCGGCGAGGAAGACCGCGGCTGCGCTTCTCCCCCGTGCTGCCCAGCGAGCCGAACGAGATCGAGGAACGGCGGGTCCAGGAGGCGATCCGCCACGGCGACCTCATGCGCGCGGTGCTCCCGGCGACGCGATCCGGGCTCCCGGAGGCCGCGACGCATCAGCTCGACGCGCTGTTCCACCACCTCGACGACGTGGGCCTGCAGCCGGACATCGACGAGAAGGCGATGACCGTCGACCTCTCCCCCTGCCGCTTCCACACGCTTCTGACCGATGACCAGACCGTGGTCTGCCGGGTGCACGAGGAGCTCATGAAGTCGGTGCTGGCGAGAGCGGGCGGCCCCGTGGAGATCGAACGCGTGATCCCGTTCACGACGTCCCACTCCTGCCACGTCCGGCTCAGCCTCCGCGAGGAGTCGGCGTCCGACGCAGGACGGTGACGCCCAGGCTCAGTTGAAGTCGCCGCCCGGCGCCATGTCGGCGAACCGGGAGTAGTGCCCCTGGAAGGCGACGGTGATGGTCGCGGTCGGACCGTTACGGTGCTTGGCCACGATCAGGTCGGCCTCGCCGGGGCGGACGTCCTTGTCGTAGACCGAGTCGCGGTGCAGCAGGATGACCATGTCGGCGTCCTGCTCGATCGATCCGGACTCTCGCAGGTCGCTGATGGCTGGCTTCTTGTCCTGTCGCTGCTCGGGACCACGGTTCAGCTGCGACAGCGCGATGACCGGCACCTGCAGCTCCTTGGCGATGAGCTTGAGGCTTCGGGAGAACTCCGAGACCTCCTGCTGACGGGACTCGACGCGCTTACCCGACGTCATGAGCTGGAGGTAGTCGATGATGACCATGCGCAGACCCGCCCGCTGCTTCAGCCGTCGGCACTTCGCCCGGATCTCGACGAGCGTCATGTTCGGGCTGTCGTCGATGTAGAGCGGGGCGTCGTTGATGCGGCCGCGGGTGGCGGCGACCGTCGTCCAGTCCCGCGGGTCGAGCGTCCCCTTGCGCATGTTCTGCAGCGGGATCGCCCCCTCGGCGCTGAGCAGACGCATCGCGATCTCGCTCTTGCCCATCTCGAGGGAGAAGAAGATCGAGGGGAAGTCGTGACCGATGGAGGCGGCGCGCGCGAAGTCGAGAGCCAGGGTCGACTTTCCCATCGCGGGTCGCGCGGCGACCACGATCATCTGCCCGCCGTGCAGGCCGTTGGTGAGCTCGTCGAGCTCGCGGAAGCCGGTGGGGATGCCGGTCATGGAGCCGTCGCGGCCGTTGGCCGCCTCGATCTCCTCGACCGCGGCGTCGACGGCGACCGTGAGCGGCACGTAGTCCTCGGCCGTCTCCGAGCCGGTCACCGAGTAGATCTCGGCCTGCGCGTTGTTGACGATGTCGGTCGCGTCGCCCTGGCCGTCGTAGCCGAGCTGGACGATGCGCGTCCCGGCATCGACGAGGCGGCGGAGGATCGCGCGCTCGGAGACGATGCCTGCGTAGTAGCCGGCGTTGGCCGCGGTCGGGACGATCGACGTGAGGGTGTGCAGGTAGTCGGCGCCGCCGGCCTTGCTCAACTCCCCCGTCTTGATCAGCTCGTCGGTGACCGCGACGACGTCGGTGGGCTCACCGTGGGAGTACAGCGAGAGGATCGCCTCGAAGATGAGCTCGTGCTTGGGGATGTAGAAGTCGGCGCCCTTGAGCGTCTCGATCACGTCGGCGACCGCGTCCTTCGACAGGAGCATGCCACCCAGGGCGCTCTGCTCGGCGAGGAGGTCGTGCGGAGGGGTGCGCTCGGGCGGACGCTGCCCTCCCAGGCGCTCCTCGGAGATGTCGGCGATCGACACTGTGTTCCCTTCGATGCGACGGTTCTGAGGCGGACCCCGCGCGCGCATCCGCGGATGCCGGTGCGGGGGACCGCGGCCGCGCGGCGGCCATCCCCAGACAAGCAGGTGCCCCCGACATTCGGTCGCTCGACCACGCTATGAGCGGTCTCCACACGGTGCAACACGGCCTGTGGATAACCATGTGGACAGCGTGCGGACAATCTCGGAGTGTCTGTGCAGAACGGGTGTGGATAACCCGGTGGACGGTGTGAACACCGAACTTTTTTATCTACCCTGAACGGGGTTTTATCGTTTCCCCACCCTGTGGATGAAAACGAGTTTAAATTGCGCGTTGAAGGTTTCCCCTCCGGAGGGGGCATGTGTAGAACCTGGGGAAAGTCAAGCCGGAAATCCGCCGGGCGCGTCACGATCTGACACGAGAAGAATCGGATGTAAACGCCCCTGGACAGACAGGGGCTCCGCGAGTATTCTGCCTCCCATCGACACACCCGTGGACCTTCGGAGGGGGAGGACGACGTGGACGCTCGGAGCACCCGACGCGGCGTACCCCACGCCGTCCTCTGGGGTGGCATCGGCGCGCTCGCCTGGGCGGCTCTGACCGTCCTCACCGGCGGCAGCTCTGCACACGCGGACGAGCAGCCCAAGGGTCCGCTCGACGGCCTCACCTCTGTCGTGTCCGAGACCGTCACCGCCGTGACGAAGCCGGTCGTGAACAACGTCGTCGCTCCGGTGGTGAACCAGGTGGCGACGCCTGTGGTCCAGGAGGTCGTCGCGCCCGTGGTGCACGAGGTCGTCGCTCCGGTCGTGACTCACACCGTCGCTCCCGTGCAGGAGGCCGCTCCCGCCGTCGTCGAGACGGTGACCGAGACGGTGACGCAGGTCCCGGTCGTCGGAGACACTGCGGCTCCCGTGCTGGAGGCGGTCGCCGAGACCACCGAGACGGTCGTCGAGCCCGTCACCGACGTGCTCGGCTCTGCACCGGTCTCGCAGATCACCGCGCCCGTGCTCGACCTCGTCGGCGGCCTTCCGCTGGTCGGCGGCATCGTCGTCGACTCCGGCGCCATCGACCTGGTCGAGAACGTCGTCGGTGTCGTCGACGGCACGACCGGTCTGATCGGCGGCGTCGTCGACGAGACCGTTCCGCCGGTCGTCGAGGTGCTCACGCCACAAGAGCCGGCCGCACCGCAGACCCCGGAGGGCTCCGTCCCCGCGGGCGTCCCCCCTGTGCGCGACGACATCGCCGCGCTTCCCGAGCGTGCTTCCGCACCGTCGGCCCCGCCGAGCACGGGCCAGGACTCTGCGCTCCGTACCGTGGCTTCCTTCGCAGGCCCGGTCTCCGCGCCTGACTCCTCGGACGCCGGTGCCGGTGACACCGCTCCGGTGCCGTTCGGTGCCCCCGCGGGCGCCCCGGCCGCCCCCGCCTCTTCCTCCGCCGCCTCGGCCGGAGGTTCCACCAGCGCCCCCGCTCGCCTCAGCGAGATCGGCGCGACCCCGCTCCGTGCCTGGGAGCGGGCCGCCGGCGCACGGGACGACGCCCTTCCGGGCGCCCCCGTCGCCGACACCGACGTCTCGCCTGACTGACGGACTGTCGCGTCATCCCACCCGGATGACAGATGCCGTGCTGCGCGCGCACTTCCTCGCGTGCATCCCATCAGACAGACCAGTCACGTCAGGAGAACCATCATGCGTACCTACGCGAAGCGCGTCCTCTGGGGCACGCTCATCGCCGGCGGGATCACCCTGCTCGGCGCGACGGCCGCCAATGCGGCCGAGACATCCGGAGACGACGGCTTGCTCTCCGGCACCCAGGCCGTAGCGCCCATCACCGCCCCGATCACGGTCGTCGACAACGCGATCTCCGTGCTCGGCGACGCGGCATCCACCACACCGGCTCCCGCTCCGGCCCCGGCTCCCGCAGCCGCGCCCGCCCCCGCTCCGCAGACGAACGGCGCGGAGGGCACGGCATCCGGCACCCAAGCCGTGGTGACCGTGAACCTTCCCGTCACGGTGACGGACAACGCCATCAGTCTCACCGAAGACTCCACGACCAGCACCCCGGCCGCCGCTCCTCCCCAGAGCGCGGCTCCCCAGGCCCCTGACGCGGCCGGGGTGCTTTCCCTCGACACGGACGGCCTGGATGGCGTGCTCTCGGGCACCCAGGCTCTGGTGGCGGTCAACGCCCCGGTGACCGTGTCCGGCAACGCCATCTCGCTGCTCGGTGACTCCGAGTCGGCCGCTGAGGGAGAGAGCGCCGCAGCACCGGCGCCTGCCCCGGCGACCGGGTCGAGCACCTCGGGCGAGGACGGCACCGCGAGCGGCACCCAGGTCGTCGCCCCGGTGACGGCCCCGGTCAGCGTCGGCGGCAACGCCATCTCGCTCCT